>NZ_JAKKFD010000030.1 GCF_022229005.1 Micromonospora trifolii | reverse complement strand
AACTCCTTCGTTCGCGACTGCGGGGCTCGCAAACCCGGCTCACTCCTCGCGCTCACAGCAACTCCTTCGTTCGCGACTGCGGGGCTCGCAAACCCGGCTCACTCCTCGCGCTCACAGAGGGGTGACGTAGGCGCCAGTGATCCCGCCGTCGACCACGAACTGCGCGGCGGTCATGAACGAGGCGTCGTCGCTGGCCAGGAACGCCACGGCGGCGGCGATCTCCTCCGGTTGCCCGAAGCGACCCATCGGCACGTGCACCAACCGACGGGCGGCCCGCTCCGGGTCGGCGGCGAAGAGCTCCAGCAGCAACGGGGTGGCCACCGGGCCGGGGCAGAGGGCGTTGACCCGGATGCCCTCGCGGGCGAACTGCACACCCAGCTCGCGGGTCATCGCCAGCACCCCGCCCTTGCTCGCTGTGTACGCGATCTGCGACGTGGCCGCACCCATCAACGCCACGAACGAGGCAGTGTTGATGATCGAGCCCTTGCCCTGGCGGCGCATGTGCGGAATGGCGTACTTGCAGCACAGGTAGACGCTCGTGGTGTTGACCCGCAACACCCGCTCCCACGCGTCCAGGCCGGTGTCCAGGATGGAGTCGTCGTCCGGTGGTGAGATGCCGGCGTTGTTGAACGCGATGTCCACCCGGCCGTGCCGGTCGGCCACCCCGTCGAACAGGTCGCGTACCGCCGACTCGTCGGCCACGTCGGTGGCCACGAACTCACCGCCGCACTCCTCGGCGGCCTTCGTACCGGCCGCCGCGTCGATGTCCACGCAGACCACCCGGGCCCCTTCGGCGGCGAACCGCCGCACGGTGGCCAACCCGATGCCACTGCCCGCTCCGGTGACCACTGCCACCCGGTCCTGCAACCGACCCTGCACTGGCGTCACTCCTCTGTCGCGATGAACACGTTCTTGACGTCCGTGAAGGAGTGCAGCGCGTCCGGGCCCAGCTCACGGCCGAGCCCGGAGCGCTTCATCCCGCCGAACGGGGTCCAGTAGCGCACCGAGGAGTGCGAGTTGACGCTGAGGTTGCCCGAGTCGACGGCGCGGGCCAGGCGCAGGGCCCGACCCACGTCCCGGGTCCAGATCGAGCCGGACAGGCCGTACTCGGTGTCGTTGGCGAGCCGAACGGCGTCCGCCTCGTCGTCGAACGGCAGCACCGAGACCACCGGGCCGAAGATCTCCTCCCGCCAGTGCCGGTCGGCCGGCGTGTCGGCCAGCAGCACAGTGGGCGCGTGCCAGAACCCGGGGCCGTCGGGGCAGGAGCCGGTGAAGGCGACTGTCGCCCCGGTGAGGTGGCCGGCCACCCGGTCGCGGTGGGCGGCGGAGATCAGCGGGCCCATCTCGGCGGTGTCGCGGGACGGGTCCTCGACGCGCACCGCGCGTACCGCCGGTTCGAGCAGTTCCAGGAACCTGTCGTACACCGGACGCTGGACCAGGATCCGCGACCGTGCGCAGCAGTCCTGGCCGGCGTTGTCGAAGACCGCGCCCGGCGCGGTAGCGGCGGCGCGTTCCAGGTCGGCGTCGGCGAACACGATGTTCGCGCTCTTGCCGCCCAACTCCAGGGTGAGTCGCTTCACCTGGGCGGCGCAGCCAGCCATGATCCGGGTGCCGACCTCGGTGGAGCCGGTGAAGCAGATCTTGCGGACCGCCGGGTGGCTGACGAACCGCTCCCCCACCACCGAGCCCTCGCCCGGGATGACCGTGAAGACGCCGTCGGGCAGGCCCGCCTCGCGGGCCAGGTCGGCCAGGCGCAGCGCGGTGAGCGGGGTCAGTTCGGCCGGCTTGAGCACCACTGTGTTGCCGGCGGCGAGCGCCGGGGCGAACCCCCAGGCGGCGATCGGCATCGGGAAGTTCCACGGCACGATCACGCCAACCACACCGAGCGGCTCGTGGAAGGTGACGTCCAACCCGCCGGACACCGGGATCTGCCGCCCGGTCAACCGCTCGGGCGCGCCGGCGTAGTAGTCCAGGACGTCGCGGACGTTGCCCGCCTCCCACCGGGCGTTGCCGATGGTGTGCCCGGAGTTACGCACCTCCAGCGCTGCCAGCTCGTCCAGATGGGCGTCGACCACGGCGGCGAACCGCCGCAACAACCGCGCCCGATCCCCCGCCCCCACCTGACGCCACGTCTCGAATGCGGCAGCCGCCCGCGCGATGGCCGCGTCAACCTCGTCCACAGAGGCCGCCCCGACCTCCCGAAACTCCACCCCGTTGGCGGGATCCACCAGGACCGTCACACCCGCACCCCCATTCGCACGTGGTCAGAGGCGTTCGAAGCCACGGGTCAGCTCCCAGTCCGTCACCGCGGCGTCGAAGGCGGCCAGCTCGACTCTCGCCTGGTTGGCGTAGTGGGCCACCACCTCGGGGCCGAACGCCTCCCGGGCCGCTGTGGATTCTTCCCACAGGGCCAGGGCATCGCGCAGGGTTCCGGGGACCCGCTCGGCCTCCGGGTCGTCGTACGCGTTGCCGGTGCACTCCGCGCCCAACTCCAGCTCGCCGTCGATGCCGTGCAGCGCCCCGGCGACCAGCCCGGCGATCGCCAGGTACGGGTTGACGTCGGCGCCGGGCACCCGGTTCTCCACCCGCATGCCCTGCCCGTGCCCGACCACCCGCAGCGCGCAGGTGCGGTTGTCGACGCCCCAGCGCAACGCGGTCGGGGCGAACGATCCCGGCTGGTAACGCTTGTAGGAGTTGATGTTCGGGGCGAAGAGCAGGCTGAACTCCCGCATGGTGGCCAGTAGCCCGGCGAGCACCCGCTGCCCGGTCTGCGACAGGTGCGCCGGCCCGTCGCCGAGCATCGCCGAGTCGCCATCGCTGTCGCGCAACGAGAAGTGGATGTGGCAGGAGTTGCCCTCCCGCTCGTTTGGCTTGGCCATGAAGGTGATCGCCATCCCCTCCTGAGCGGCGATCTCCTTGGCACCGTTCTTGTAGATCACGTGGTGGTCCGCGCAGGCCACCGCCTCGTCGTACCGGAAGGCGATCTCGTGTTGCCCGAGGTTGCACTCGCCCTTGGCGCTCTCCGGGGTGAGCCCCGCGCCGGCCATCTCGACCCGGATGCGGCGCAGCAGCGGCTCCACCCGGGCGGTGCCGAGCAGCGAGTAGTCGACGTTGTACTGGTTCGCCGGGGTGAGGTCGCGGTAGCCACGCTGCCAGGCGTCCTCGTACGAGTCGCGGAACAGCACGAACTCCAACTCGGTGCCGGCGTACGCGGTCAGCCCGTGCTCGGCCAGCCGGTTCAGCTGCCGGCGCAGGATCTGCCGGGGCGAGGCGACCACGTCACCCGAGCCGTCGAGCCAGGTCAGGTCGGCCAGCAGGAGGGCGGAGCCGGGCTGCCAGGGCATCCGGCGCAAGGTGGCGAAGTCCGGCACCATCGCGAAGTCGCCGTAGCCGCGTTCCCAGCTCGACATCGCGTACCCGTCGACGGTGTTCATGTCGACGTCCACGGCGAGCAGGTAGTTGCAGCCCTCGCTGCCGTTGGTCACCACCTGGTCGAGGAAGAAGGGCGCGTGGAACCGCTTGCCCTGCAACCGGCCCTGCATGTCGACGAGGGCCAGCACCACGGTGTCGATCTCGCCCTCGGCGACGGCGACCCGCAGTTGTTCCAGCGTGAGCGGAGCTTTCGTCATTCGCGGGCCTCCATCACCAAGGTCTACTGGCAAACCGGATCACCGTCAATGCCCCCGGCGGCACGTGCGGCAAACCGACCGTCGGCCGGCGGGACGGCAGCGCCGCCCGTCCCGCCGGGTGCCGATCACACCGGGCCGTCGGCCGGCGCCGGGTCGGCCGCCACAGCGGGTTCCTCGACGGTACGAACCGGGCCGGTGAACCACTTGCGGGCCGAGGCGTACCACCAGACGGCGACCACCAGTAGCACCCCGCCGACGGCGAGCGGCGCGTAGTTCACCGCCGACCAGGTGAACCCGTCGTTGCCGGGCACCCCGGCGGGCACGATCGGCAACACGAAGTAGACGGCGATGATCGCGATCTCGATCACCGCGATCCAGCCGAGCAGCTTGTACTTGCGGCCCAGCGTCCACGGCCCGGGGACGAACCGGTCGCCCATCCGCAGCCGGAGCGCGATCGGGATGAGGAACGACAGGTAGAGCCCGAGCACCGCGACGGAGACGACCGCGTAGAAGGCGATCGGGATGCCGGCGGAGCTTTCGTACAGCGCCGGCAGGGTCAGCACCAGGCCGGCCAGTGTGGCACCGATGATCGCGTTGACCGGGGTGCCGTTGCGGTCGACAGTCGACCACAGCCGCCATCCGGGTACGGCACGGTCCCGGCTGAACGCGTACGCCATCCGGCTCATCGAGGTCACGCAGCTCATGCCGCAGAAGAACTGACCGATGGTCGAGATGATGATGACGATCTTGAAGAAGACCGGGGTCAGCGCGGACTCGAAGATGGCGCCGGAGAAGCCGCCAGCGGCGTTGACCGCCTCGACGTCGGTGGCCGCGAAGAGGAACGCCAGCAGCAGGATCCAGCCGCCGACCGCCGAGTAGAAGATCGACTGCCAGAGTCCGCGGGCCGCGGCCTGTGAGGCGCCCCGGGTCTCCTCGGAGACGTGCGCACAGGCGTCGAAGCCGGTGATCGTGTACTGGGTCAGCAGGAAACCCAGCGGCAGCACGTAGAACCAGAACGTCAGCCCGCCGATGTCCCCGTCACCGAAGCCGGAGTTGTTGAACCGCTCGGTGAACACGAACTGGAAGCTCTGGTGGTTGTCGGGCACGAAGACCAGGATGGCCACCACGACGGCCGCGCCGGCCACATGCCACCAGACCGAGACGTTCTGGAGTACGTCGATGATCCGGTGCCCGAAGATGTTGATCAGCCCGTGCAGCACCAGGATGATCACGAAGAGGATGAACGCCTGACGCAGCGTCCCGGCCCAGCCGTCGAAGAGCGCTGACAGGGTGAGGTTGAGGAACGTCGCACAGCCGTAGTCCACCGAGGCGGTGACCGCCACCAGGCCGATCAGGTTCAGCCAGCCGGTGAACCAGCCGTGCACCGGGCGGCCCATGGTGGCCGCCCACCAGTAGATCCCACCAGCTGTCGGGTACGCCGACACCAGCTCCGCCATGCAGAAGCCGATGATCAGGATGAACAGCGAGATCAGCGGCCAGCCCCAGGAGATGGCGACCGGCCCGCCGTTGTTCCACGCCTGACCGAAGGTGGTGAAACAGCCGGCCAGGATCGAGATGATCGAGAAGGAGATGGCGAAGTTGGAGAAGCCACTCCACTTACGGCGCAACTCCTGTTTGTAGCCGAGTTCGGCGAGCCGCCGGGCATCGTCGTCCATCGGTTGCTCGGCGGTCGGCACGGGCGTCGTGGCCACTGCACACCTCCCTGAGGTGGTTCCGCGTGCGAGTGGGCAAAGTGTCGACCCGGCCGATCAAGGCGGTCAATACGTAGTGGGTGGGAATCTCACCGCCGTCGGGCTAATTGCGTTGCCGACCGGCCGCCCCGACCGGCATCCTGGACCGGTGACCAGGCCCGACAGGGCCAACCCGGGCGCTCGGACCGCCCGACCCGGTGGCGCGGGGCACGCCTCTCTCTCACGTACGGCCACTCCGCCGTACCCAAAAAAAGTGCCCCGCGCCCCAATCCCCCCCGCCCCGCCCCGCCCCGCGCCCCGCGCCGCGCCGCGCCGCGCCGCGCCGCGCCGATCTTGCAGTTTCGGTTGTCGATATCGGCGGGATGTCTCATATGTCGGCGCAGTAAGTGCAAGATCGCGGGGCAGGGCAAGATCGCGGGGCAGGGCCGGGGGCAGGGCCGGGGGCAGGGCACGGAGAAGGGGCGGGGAGTCAGG
This sequence comes from Micromonospora trifolii, assembly GCF_022229005.1. Classification (GTDB taxonomy): domain Bacteria; phylum Actinomycetota; class Actinomycetes; order Mycobacteriales; family Micromonosporaceae; genus Micromonospora; species Micromonospora trifolii. The sequence continues at coordinate 66,466 of NZ_JAKKFD010000030.1, read as the reverse complement.
TCAGGAGGAGGCCGGCTACCCAGAGGGCCGCGACCACGAGGCCGGCCAGAAACTCCACCAGCATCGACAGGCCCGCGGCCTTCAGGGCCTGCACTGTGGAGGGCCACGCGAGCTGGTTGCTGCCCAGCCGAAGCCGTTCGGCCGCCCACACCCCGGCGACGAAGCCGAGCACCAGGCCGACGACCGGCACCACGAAGAACCCGATGATGCCGAGCACCCCGCCGGCCAGCAGCGTCGACGTCGGCACACCGGTCCGCTTCAGGTTCCGGCCCGGCCACGCGTACTTGATCACGGCGCCACCCCCGGCGACCAGTGTGGCGGCGGCGAACACCGCCCAGCCACCCAGGCCGGCACCGCCGAAGACCGCCCAGAGGAGCACCCCGCCCCAGCACAGCGGCAGCGCCGGCAGACCGGGCACCACCACGCCGGCCAACCCGGCCAGGATGGCCAGCCCGGCCACCACTGTCACCGCCGTCTGCGAGTCCGTCAGGTCCACGCCGCCACCCTCCGTCGCCACCCTCCGGATCGAAACGATCCCCCACTCATGCCAGCACTCCGCTTCGCGCCACCCTGCTGTGCCTGCTGGTTCGCTCGCTCACGCCGACACTCCGCCGCCGCGCAACCGTGCGGTGATCACGTCGGCCGGGGCCGGCGCACCGAAGTACCGGCCCTGCCCGGTGTCGCAGCGCAGCGCCCGCAGCCGTTCCGCCTGCACGCCGGTCTCCACCGCCTCGGCCGTGACCCACAACTCCAGGGCATGCGCCAACCGGACCAACGCGTCGACGATCCGTTCGTCGCGGTGGTCGGCCGCCACGTCGGTCCCGTCCGCGCGGATGCCCTCGACGAACGGACCCGCGAGCTTCAGGCAGTGGATCGGCAACCGGCGCAGGTACGCCAGGTTGGAGTACCCGGTGCCGAAGTCGTCAACTGCCAGCCGGACGCCGAGCGCGGCGAGCCGGTGCAGGCTGCGCAGGGGTTCACCGGCGCTGCCCATCACGGCGCTCTCGGTCAACTCCAGTTGGAGCAGTTCCGCGGGCAGCCCGCTGGTCTGCAACGCGTCGGCGACGGTGTCCACGATGGCCGGTTCGTCGGCCTGCCGGGCGGCCAGGTTGACGCTGACCACCAGCCTGGCGTCGGGGAACTCCCGCCACCACCGTTCGGCGTCTTCGCAGGCCCGCCGCAACACCCACTCGCCGAGCCGGACGATCAGGCCGGTCTCCTCGGCCAGGCCGATGAACCGGTCCGGCCCGATCAGGCCCAGCTCCGGATGCTCCCAACGCACCAGTGCCTCCACGGCGAGCATGGTGCCCTCCAGCAGCGACACGATGGGTTGGTAGTGCAGCACGAACTCGCCCCGGTCCAGTGCGGCGGGCAGCCCGGCGACCAGCGCCGAGCGGGCGATGTCCCGGGCGCCGCGCTCCGGGTCGTAGACCGCCCACCGGCCCCGGCCCGCCGCCTTGGCCCAGTAGAGCGTGGTGTCCGCGGCCTTCATCAGCTCGGACGCGCTGGTCTCCGAGGCCGGGCACTGCACGATGCCCACACTGGCTGAGACGGCCAACTGGTGCTCACCGACGTGGACCGGGGCCGCAACGGCGGCCAGTGCGGCCTCCGCGACGGCGACCGGGTCGTCGGTGTCGTCACCCCCGTCGACGAGGATCACGAACTCGTCGCCCCCCATCCGGGCGACCAGATGACCGTTGTCGGCCACGCACGCGGCCAGCCGTCGGCCGATCATCACGAGCAGCCGGTCACCGAGGTCGTGGCCGAGACTGTCGTTGATCGCCTTGAAGCCGTCCAGGTCGAGGAAGCACACCCCCACCTGCTGCCCGACGCCCGCGGTGTCGAGCACCCGTCCCAACGTCTCGAAGAACAGCGTCCGGTTGGGCAGCCCGGTCAGCGGGTCGTGCAGCGCCTGGAAGCGCAGCCGCTGCTGGAGTTCGTACCGCTCGGTGATGTCCTCGATCATCGCGACGGTGAATCGCGGCCGGCCCTCGTGTCGGATCAGCGAGACGGCCAGATCCGTCCAGACCACTGTGCCGTCCTTGCGGTGGTAGCGCTTCTCCACCCGGGCCGCGTCGTGCTTGCCCTCGATCATCTCCTGGTAGAGCTCCCACATCCCGGCCGCGTCGTCGGCGTGGAACAGCGCCGCCACGTTGATCTCGCGCAACTCCTCGATCGAGTAGCCGAGCATGTCGGCGAACGCCTGGTTGACGTCGATGATCCGACCGTCCACGCCGGCGATCCCGATACCGATCGCGGCGCCGGTGAACACCGCCCGGAACCGTGCCTCGCTCGCACGCAGCGCCTGCTCGACCTCGTCGCGCGCCTGCCAGGCCGACCGGGCGATCCGCTCCTGCTGGCTGAAGGTGCGGTCACGCAGCGCCCGGGCGAACCCGGCGGCCAGCCCGCCCTGCATCGCCGCGACCCGGTCGGCGAGGTCGGCCGGCCGGTCACCGTCGCCCAGCACCTGACGCCCGAAGGTCGCGCCGAGCGCGCGCAGCGTCCACTCCAGGGCCTGCGGCTCGGTGATCTGCGCCTCCACCAGCGCCCGCCCGACCTCCTCGGCCGGGTGAGCGCTGAACGGCTCCGTCCGTACCGCCTGGGCCAGCCGGAGCGTGTGCGCCAGCAGCAGCCGCTCGGTCTCGGCCACGCTGAGCGGCACGAAACCGAGCCGGCGCACCACGCGGGTCCAGTCGGCGGCGTACCCCTGGGCGTCCGCCCGACCGGTGACGACCCCGGCGGGGTCCCGGCCGGAGTTGACCCCGGTCGGGTCCGGGACGGCGGCCACGAGATCAGCCGGCGGGCTGGTCGTACCGGGCGACGCCCCCGAAGGCGCCGAACCGCTCCGGGTGCTCGTCCACGTCGGACGGTGAGTCCGGGCGCCAGAGCGGCATGTGCACCACGCCCGGTTCCACTACGGTCCAGTCGCCGAAGAAGCCGGTGACCTGCGCGCGGGAGCGCAGGGTGATCTCGGTGGCGGTGCGGGCGGAGAGCCGCTGGGCGTCCAGCATCTCCTGCGGCTGGTCCTCGAAGGTGGAGTGCGAGACGACCAGGAAGCTGCCCGGCGCGGCGGCGGCCCGCAGGGCGGCCAGGATCGCCTCTGGCCGGTCGGTGTCCGGGATGAAGTGCACCACCCCGGCCAGCAGGATGCCCATCGGTCGACTGAAGTCGATCAGCCCGAGCTGTCGGGTCTCGGCGAGGATCCGCTCCGGCTCACGCAGGTCGGCGTGGATGACACCGGTCAGGTCGTTGCCGGCCAGCAGTTCCCGGCTGTGTGCGACAGCCACCGGGTCGATGTCGACGTACACGACGCGGGCCTTGGGGTTCACCCCCTGCGCCACCTCGTGCACGTTGCCCACGGTGGGAATTCCGGAGCCGATGTCGAGGAACTGGTCGATGCCGGCGTCGAGCAGCACCCGGACAGCCCGGCGCAGGAACTCCCGACCGGAGCGCATGGTGGCGGCGAGATTCGGGGTCATGCTGGCGATCTGCTCCGCCAACTGCCTGTCGATCTCGAAGTTGTGCGCCCCACCCAGAAAGTAGTCGTACACCCGGGCCGCGCTCGGCCTGGTCAGATCGATCTCGGTCGGCAGTCCGTCCGGCATCAGCGTGCTCCCCAGTTCATCGCCGCGGCGCGGGACGGCACCGGCGTCGGGTCGCGCAGCGGGCACGCGTGGGCACCGGTCGACCCGCGGGTCGTGTGGTGTGGACCACTCTAGGCGGCTGACTCCAGCAACAGCGAGATGCCTTGACCAACGCCGATGCACATGGTGGCGAGAGCCCGGCGGCCGCCGCGACGGCGCAGCTCCAGGGCGGCGGTCAGCGCCAGCCGTGCGCCGCTGGCACCGAGCGGGTGCCCCAGCGCGATGGCCCCACCGTTCGGGTTGACGTGGTCGGCGTCCACGGGCAGCCCCAGCTCGCGCAACACCGCCACGGACTGCGCGGCGAACGCCTCGTTCAGCTCCACCACGTCCACAGCGCCCATCTCGACGCCGAGGCGGTCGAGCAGCTTGCGGGTGGCCGGCACCGGACCGATCCCCATGATCCGGGGCGGCACACCGGCCGCCGCCGCGCCGACGATCCGGGCCAGCGGGGTCAGGCCGTACCGGGCAACCGCCGCCTCGCTGGCCACCAGCAGCGCCACAGCGCCGTCGTTGACGCCGGAGGAGTTGCCTGCGGTCACAGTGCCACCGTCGCGGAACGGGGTGGGCAGCGCGGCCAGCTTCGCGAGCGTGGTCTCCCGGGGGTGCTCGTCGACCTCGACCAGCCGGGTCTCCCGACGACCGGCCGGCACTGACACCGCCACGATCTCCTCGGCGAACCGGCCGTCGGCCTGCGCCTTGGCCGCGCGCTGCTGCGACCGGTACGCGAAGGCGTCCTGCTCGGCCCGGCTGACGCCGTACTCGGCGGCCACGTTCTCCGCCGTCTCCGGCATCGAGTCGACCCCCCACCCGTCACGCATCAACGGGTTCACCAACCGCCAGCCCAGTGTGGTGTCGTACACCTCGGCCGAGCGGGAGTACGCCGACGTCGCCTTCGGCATGACGAACGGCGCCCGGCTCATGCTCTCCACCCCGCCGGCGATGACCAGCTCCGCGTCCCCAGCGACGATGGACCGGGCGGCGGTGGCGAGCGCGTCCAGGCCCGAGCCGCAGAGCCGGTTGACAGTGCTGCCCGGCACTCCCTCGGGCAGGCCGGCCAGCAGCGCCGCCATCCGGGCCACGTTGCGGTTGTCCTCCCCGGCCTGGTTGGCGCAGCCGAGCACGACGTCGTCGACCCGGGACCAGTCCACCGACGGGTGGCGGGCGACCAGTTCACGGATCACGTGCGCGGCCAGGTCGTCGGGGCGGACGCCGGCAAGCGCTCCCGCGTACCGGCCGATCGGGGTGCGGACACCGGCCACCAGGTATGCCACGGTCATCGCGAGTCCTTAGGGGGTGCAGACGGCGGGGGCGGGGCACGCCCACCGGGTCGCGAGGGCTGCCGGCCGCCAGGATATCCGCGCCGGCAGCGGATAGGTTGACGGCATGGCCCGGGCCCAGTTCAGCGCAGAGACCAGCGGCGGCGGCGCGTTCGTCCGCCAGCCGAACCGGTTCACCGGTCGGGTCACCGCCGACTCGACCTCCCCACCCGGCGGCGGCCCGGACGAGCAGGACCGCTGGCCGCTGGAGGCCGGCCGTTACCGGCTGATCTGGTGCCGCGCCTGCCCGTGGGCGCACCGGGCGCGGATCGTGCGTGGCCTGCTCGGGCTGGACGACGCGATCTCGCTGGGCACCGTCGACCCGATCCGGGACGAGCGGGGCTGGGCGTTCGCCCTCGACCCGGACGGCTTCGACCCGGTCCTCGGCGTGAGCTTCCTCTCCGAGGCGTACCTGGCCACCGACCCGGACTACATCGGCCGGGTGACAGTGCCGGCGCTCGTCGACACCCTGACCGGCCGGGTGGTCACCAACGACTATCCGCAGCTCACCCTCGACTTCTCCACGCGGTGGCGGTCGCTGCACCGTGCGGGGGCGCCGGACCTCTACCCGGAGGCACTGCGCCCCGAGATGGACGCGCTGATGGCCGAGATCCACACCGACGTGAACAACGGCGTCTACCGGTGCGGGTTCGCCACCTCCCAGCAGGCGTACGACGAGGCGTTCCGGGCGCTCTTCGCCCGGCTGGACGCGCTGTCCGAGCGGCTCGCCGGGCAGCGCTACCTGATGGGTGACGCGATCACCGAGGCGGACGTGCGGCTGTTCACCACGCTGGTCCGCTTCGACGCGGCGTACCACGGGCACTTCAAGTGCAACCGCGACAAGCTGACCGAGATGCCGGTGCTCTGGGCGTACGCCCGGGACCTGTTCCAGACACCGGGCTTCGGCGAGACGGTGGACTTCGACCACATCAAGCGGCACTACTACGGCACGCACCGGGAGATCAATCCCAGCGGCATCGTGCCACTCGGGCCGGACGAGTCCGGCTGGAGCACGCCGCACGGACGTGGCTGAGCCGGGTCGGCCCGCCGCCCCGACCGTGCCGAGGGCCCGCGGCGACGTCGCCCGTCGGGTCGCCGGGTCCGCCGCGGCCGGCTGCACCCTGGCCGGTGCGGTGGCGGTGACGCTCGCCGTGGTCGGCGGCCCCGGTCCAGGGCTCACCGGGTACGTCAGCGAGGCGGGCATCGCCGGCAGCGCCCACGCCGCGACGTACCGGATCGGGATCCTGGCCCTTGCCGGCGCGTTGCTGCTGATCGGCGCGGCGCTGCCCCCCGGGGTGTGGGCGGCGGCCCCGGCCCTGCTCGCCACCGGGGCCGTGTTCACCGCCGTGTCCGGGGCGGTGACCTGCTCCGACGGCTGCCCGTTGCCGCCGTTCGAGCGCGCGACGACGGCGGACCTGGTGCACGGCGGTGCGAGCATCGCGGCGACCGCGGCAGTGGTCTTCGCCATGATCACGCTGGCCGTCTCCGGGCCGGCCGGCCGGACGGTGCGTCGGCTGGCCGGCGTCGCCGCCGCGCTGGCGCTGCCGCTCTGTGCCACTGTGGGGCTGGCGATGCTCGTGATCGGTCGAGGCCCGGTGGTGGGGGTGCTGGAACGACTGATCCTCGCTCTCGCGGTGCTGTGGGGCCTCGGCACCGGCACCGCGCTGGCCCTCTGTAAGGAGCCTCACGCTGTCCGGTCCTTCCGATGAGCGGGAATCGGCGTATCGTCGGCCTGCGATGACCAATGTCTGGGGCCTCACTGTCCGCCTGTATGTCGATCTCCGACTGCAGGCCAGTGGCATCTGTCCGGGCTAGCCGCGTTCCTACGCCTGCCCCGATCGGACCGGACAATTGGATACATCCTCATGCCCTTCAGCCTGCGCAAAATTCCCTTCTCCGTGCAGATCCTGCTCGGCCTCGTGCTCGGTGTCGCGCTGGGCTTCCTGGCCCGCAGCAACGACCTGAGCTGGCTGACCAGCACCCTGCACACCATCGGTAGCCTCTTCGTCCAACTCCTCAAGTTGGCCGTGCCGCCGCTGGTCTTCACCGCCATCGTGGTCAGCGTGGTCAGCCTGCGCGGCGTCGCCAACGCCGCCCGGCTCGCCGTCAAGACCCTGCTGTGGTTCGGCATCACCGCGCTGATCGCGGTGAGCATCGGCATCGGCATCGGCCTGCTCACCAACCCCGGCAAGGGCGTGACCCTCGACCTGGGCGGCGCGGCACCGCCGAAGAACACCGGCTCGTGGACCGACTTCCTCACCGGCATCGTGCCCACCAACCCGGTCGGCGCGTTCGTCGAGGGCAACGTCCTCCAGATCGTCTTCCTCGCCGTCGTCATCGGTGCCGCTGCCCTGCTGGTCGGCGATCCCGCCGAACCGTTCGTGGCGCTGAACCGCTCCCTGCTGGAGATCGTCCAGAAGGCGCTCTGGTGGGTCATCCGGCTCGCCCCGATCGGCACCCTCGGCCTGATCGGCAACGCCGTCGCCTCGTACGGCTGGGACCTGCTGGCCCCCCTCGCGAAGTTCACCACCGCCGTCTACGTCGGCTGCGCCATCGTGCTGTTCGTGGTCTACCCGCTGGTGCTGATCCTCGCCGGCCGCCTCAACCCGCTGCGCTTCTTCGCCGGCGCCTGGCCGGCGATCGAGCTGGGCTTCGTGTCCCGCTCCTCGGTCGGCACCATGCCGGTGACCCAGCGCTCCGTCGAGCGTCTCGGTGTGCCCCGCGAGTACGCCTCGTTCGCGGTGCCCTTCGGCGCGACCACGAAGATGGACGGTTGCGCCGCGATCTACCCGGCCCTCGCCGCGATCTTCGTGGCCCAGGTGTTCGGCGTGCAGCTCGGCATCGGTGACTACCTGCTGATCGCCTTCGTCTCGGTGGTCGGCTCGGCGGCCACCGCCGGCCTGACCGGCGCGATCGTGATGCTCACCCTGACCCTCAGCACGCTGGGCCTGCCGCTGGCCGGCGCCGGCCTGCTGCTGGCCATCGACCCGATCCTGGACATGATCCGCACCGCCACCAACGTCGCGGGCCAGGCGCTGGTGCCGACGGTGGTCGCCGCCCGCGAGGGCACCCTCGACCGGGCCGCGTACGAGTCCGCCGGCCGGCGTGACCTGACCGACCCGGAGCCGGTCGCCGACACCCGACCCGAGCTGACCCCCGTTCCTGCCTGACCGATTTACCAGTACGACGACGGGCCCCACTCCCCGGGGGGCCCGTCGTCGTGTCGGAGAGGATGACCCCATGAGTTCCCTGTTCACTCCCCTGGCCCTGCGCGGGGTCACACTGCCCAACCGGATCGCCATGGCACCGATGTGCCAGTACTCCGCCGGCCCCGACGGTCTGCCCACCGACTGGCACCTGATCCACCTGGGCAGCCGCGCGGTCGGCGGCGCCGGCCTGGTGCTGACCGAGGCGACCGCCGTGCTCCCCGAGGGCCGGATCAGCCCGCAGGACACCGGCCTCTGGTCCGGTGCGCACGTCGACGCCTGGCGACCGGTGACCGCGTTCGTCTCCGCCCACGGCGCGGTGCCGGCCGTGCAGCTCGCGCACGCCGGCTTCAAGGCCTCCACCTACCGGCCGTGGGCGCCGGAGCGCGGTGGCGTGCCGGACGCCGAGGGCGGCTGGACGCCCGTCGCCCCCGGCTCGGAGCCGTTCACCGCCGGCTACCGGACGCCGACCAGCCTCGACGAGGCCGGCATCGCCGGTGTGGTCGAGGCTTTCGCGGCCGGAGCCGTTCGCGCCCTGGACGCCGGCTTCGCCGCCGTGGAGATCCACGCCGCCCACGGCTACCTGCTCAACGAGTTCCTCTCGCCGCTGACCAACCACCGCACCGACGCGTACGGCGGCGACCGGGCCGCCCGGATGCGGCTCACCCTGGAGGTGGCCCGCGCGGTGCGCGCCGCGGTCGGCGAGGACGTGCCGGTGCTGACCCGGATCTCCGCCACCGACTGGGTCGAGGGCGGCTGGACGATCGAGGACAGCGTGGTGCTCGCCGGCGAACTGGCCGGTGTCGGCGTCGACCTGGTCGACGCGTCCTCCGGCGGGGTGAGCACTGACCAGCGCATTCCGCTCGGCCCCGGCTACCAGGTGCCGCTGGCCGCCCAGATCCGCCGCGAGGCCGGCGTGCCGACCGGCGCGGTGGGCCTCATCGTGGAGCCCGAGCACGCCGAGCAGATCGTCGCCAGCGGCGAGGCCGACCTGGTGCTGCTGGGCCGGGAGTTGCTGCGCGACCCGTACTGGCCGCGCCGGGCCGCCGCGAAGCTCGGCGTCGCGTACTCCGGGCCCGCCCAGTACGCCCGCGCCGCCTGATCACCACCGGTCGGGCGGCCGCCGCGTGAGCGGCCGCCCGACCGTCGGTCAGCCGGCCAGGTGCGACCAGTCGCCCTCCAGGTCCTGCCAGGTGCCCTGGGCGGCCACAGTGCCGCCGAGCAGCACCACCACGTGGTCGGCCCGGACCAACGCGGCGCGCTTCGCTGTCGAGCCGACAACCGTCACCCCGTGGCCGCGCAACGCCTGCCACAGCGCCAACTCGGTGGTCACGTCCAGCGCCGACGACACGTCGTCGGCGACCAGCAGTTCGGTACGCGGGGCCAGCGCCCGCGCCAGCGCCAACCGCTGCAACTGCCCGCCGGAGAGCCGGGTGCCCTTGTGCCCGATGAGCAGCCCCAGCCCGCCACCAGCGGCGGCCAGGTCATGGTCGAGCTGGGCGATGCTGACCGCCCCCGCCGCGTCCACCTGGTGCCCGAGGGCGATGTTGTCGGCAACGGTGCCGGAGAGCACCCGGGGCAACTGACCGACGTAGCCGACCTGGTTGGGACGCAGGAACAACTCCGGCTCCGTGACCGGGTCACCGTTCCAGGCCAGCTCGCCGGTGTGGTGCACGATCCCGGCCAACGCCCGCAGCAACGAGGACTTGCCCGACCCCACCGGCCCGACGACCAGCACCAACTGCCCCCGCTGCACGGTCAGGTCCACGTCCCGGACGGCCACCGTGCCGTCGGAGTGCACCACCCCGAAGCGACGCAGCTCCAGCCGGCGCAGCGGATGCCGGGGCGGCATGGTCGGCGCGGGAGCCGTCCCGGCGGTCAGGTCGACCTCCGGCACCCCCGCGGAGTACGCGCCCACCCCGGTCATCGCCGCCGTGCGCCGGGTCCAGACCCGCGCCGAGGGCAGCTGCGAGATCAACGACGCCGTCGTCCAGGCGAACCAGCGGGCCGCGCCCAGGGTGGAGACAGCCACCAGCACAGCCCCGGCGGAGAGCGAACCGTTCAGGTAGAGCGCCCAGGCGCCGATCGGCAACAACCCACTGGCCATCGACGGTGTGGAGCGCGCCCACACCTGCACCGAGATCTCCCGCCGCTGCCGGTCGCTGCGCAGCACGTCCAGGCTGGCCAGGTGGCGCAGCACCGCCGCGGTCGCGCCGGCGAGCTTCACCGTCCGCGCCGCGGAGAGCGCGGAGACCAACGCCGTGGCGAACGCGGCCTGCGCCGCCACCGTCGCCCGGGCCGCACGCTCCAGCTTCGGCCCGAACAACGTCGCGGCCAGCCCGGAGACGACCATCGTGCCGAGGAAGAACAGCCCGGGTACGACGCTGCCGGTGACCGCCGTCATGGTGACCACGAGCGCCAGCGCGACGGCCTGGTCCAGCACGTTGTCGGCGAGCTGGACCACCCGCTCGGTGTCCCCACCCTGCGCCACCACCTCGGCGGGGGTGTGGGAGCTGACCCGACGCGGCCCGGTCTGGCCGTGCACCAGGCGCAGGCCTATCCGCAGCATCTGCCGCACCCACCACTGCGGAAACCAGACGTGGGTGTAGAACGGCAGCGGCAGGGTGACCAGCAACCCGGCGACGATCCCCACCGCCGGCAGGTACGGGTTGCCCGTCCCGTCGACCAGGTCCGCCCAGAGCCAGGGAAGCACCGGGCCGTCCAGCCCGAGCAGGCTGAGCCCGAGGAACAGCACGATCGCCGCCACCCCGTACCGGGGATCGTTGGTGCAGAGTCGACAGATCTCCCGCAGCGTCCGAACCGGCGGCACCGGCGGCAGTGGCGGCGGGTCGGCCCGCGTCGGCCCTACCGCGCCCTGCGTGCTGTCGGGCGGTGTCTTCCGGCTGGCCTGCTCATTCGGCTCGACCCGTGTCGGCGCCGGCTCGGTCGGCCAGGCGGCGCCCTGCTCATCCGCCGCGATCGGCTCACCCCGCGCGGGCACCGGCTCGGTCGGCCACGGGTCGGCCGGGCCGGGGCCGACCAGCAGGTCGGTGCCGACACCGGTACGACCGGCCGGCACCACAGTGGCGTACGCGGCCGCGTGGCTGGTCGCCAACAGTTCGGCGAAGCGCGTCGACGTCTCCAACGGACCGGCCTCGACCACAGCGCCGTCGGCCAGGACGACCACCTCGTCACAGCGGCGCACCGAGGAGAGTCGGTGCGCGATGACGATGCCGATCCGGTCGCGCAGCAGTCGTTCGGTGGCCCGCTGCACCCGCGCCTCGGTGACCGGGTCCAACCGTGCGGTGGCCTCGTCGAGGATCACCACGTGCGGCTCCCGGACCAGGATCCGGGCGAACGCCACCAACTGCTCCTGACCGGCGGAGAGCACGTGCCCGCCCTCCCCCAGCCGGGTCGTCAACCCGTCCGGCAGCTCGGCGATCCAACCGGCCAGGCCCAGCTCGTCGAGCGCCCGAGCCGCCGCGTCGAGCAACTCCCTGTCGAAGAGCGCCACGTTCTCGGCAAGCGTGCCGGCCAGGATCTCGGTGCGCTGCGGCACCAACGCCACCCAGCGGCGCAACTGCTCGACGTCGAGGTCGCACAGGTCGGTTCCCCCGAGGAAGACAGTGCCCGGCGGCACGTCGACCGCCCGGGTGAGCACCTTCGCCAGCGTCGACTTGCCCGAACCGGTCCGTCCGATCAGCGCGTACGAGCGACCACGCGCGAAGGTGAGACTGAGCCCGCGCAGCGCGGCACCCCGGTCACTTTCGCCGTACCCGAATGTCAGGTCCCGAATGCGCAGGTCACCCTCGCTCGGGCTGGCCCCGCCGACCGGCTCCTGGCGGGCCTTGTAGAGCAGCTGCACCCGCGCCCACGCGCCGAGGGCCTCCTGGATCTCCGGCACCATCCGGCTGACGTGCTCCGCGGTGGCCCCGAAGGCCAGGGCGAGCAGCCAGATGGCGGTGAGCCGGGCGGCGTCGATCCGGTCGGTGGCCAACGCCCAGGCACCGCCGAGCACCACCGCGCCGATGCCCGTCCGGATCGTCGCGGTGGCCACCGTCGCCACCCGGGCGGACAGCACCCAGACCACCAGGCCCCGGGACAGCACGGCGGCGGCCCGCTGGGCGTACAACCGCAGCACGTACGGCCGCGCCAAACTGGTGCGTACGTCGTCCTGGCCGTGCACCGCCTCCTCCATCACGGCGGCCAGGTCGGACCACGCCTCCTCCTCGGCCATCCGGGCCGGGCCGATCCGCGCCGTGGGCCGGCGCAGGCCGACCGCGAGCAGCACAGTGAACAGCACCATCGCGATCCCCGCCGGCCACCACACGAACAGCGCCACGACCATCGACAACAGACCGACGCAGAGGCCCTGGGCGAGTCGGGTGCCCTGGTTACGAATTGCCGACGCCACCTGATAGACGTCCCCGTCGATCCGGTCCAGCAACTCGCCCACCGGGGTGGTCTCCAGGGTGGGCAGGTCCTGCCCGAAAGCGACGCGACAGAGCCGGCGACGCACGTCGGCGGACCAGTCGGCGGTCAGACCGGCCATCAGCAGACTCACCGCGAGGTCGCTGAGGACCACGGCGACCAGGGCCACGGCCAGTACGGTGAAGAAGCCCGCCGAACGATGCACCAGCACCGCGCCGGCCAGCGCCGACGCGCCCGCCTGCCCCGCGGCCCCCAGCACGATCAGGACGGCCACGATCGTCATACGACGGGTCGAGGTACCCCACAGATCACGGAGCAGGCGCATGGAAGTCCTCCGGGACGTGGGTGGCGGAGACCTCAGCCTGCCGGCACCACCCCGTCAACTCAACCGATTTTCCGGTCCTGAGCAGGGCATCCATCAGTTCCGCCAGCGGCGGCGACCGACCTGCTCGATGCCGCGACCACGGCCGGGCCACCCCGTGCCCGCACCGGACACCAGGCACCGAACCGGCGGTTTCCGTGTCAGTGCCGCCAGCGGCCGGGCAAAGGCGGCAACGCCCGGGTCGGCGCCGGCCGAAGCCCGACGGCGTTGCCGGACTCTGGACGTTTTTCCCGATCTGATGCGATCCAGCCGATCACGATGCCCCCGAGGCTTCTTGATCGACTCGGGTTCCTTGATGTCGGGGTGTCCCGGCGTCGGGGATGCCCCGACTTCCGTGAGCCCGAGTGGATCACGTAGGTGCGGGCGGTTTCGACGCCGTGGACGGCGTGCCGCCTGGGTGGTTTGTTCGGTGGTGGGTGGTTGTGGGTGGTGACCGGGCGCACCCTCAGGGCGGAATCCTGGCGGGGTCGGGGTCGTTACATACCCTGACGATCGCAGGACCACCGACCCGCCGCCCGAGCGCTGGGGGCTGGTCGCGCAGGTGGGAATGCCAGCCCGGACCCGGTCGTTACAGTCCCCACGAACGACCGACAGGCACCGCCTCGACGAGGGTGCCGGCGGGTGGGCCACCCCCGGAATGACCCCGGCCCCCCGGTCGTTACATCTGGACCCGGCGCCACGAGCCCCCGCTCGCCAGGCCGCCGACAGCGGACGCCCGACAGGGTGTCCCCCCTCCTAAGACTTTGTGCAGCGCCGGACGAGGTGCTCACACCCTGCCGCCGCCCCCCTTGGCGGTTCGGGTGTCCTACCCCCGAAGGAGCTACCCCTCATGAACACGATCTTCCGTAAGAGCATGCTGTCTGTTGCTGGTCTCGCGTTCGCCGGTGGCGTCTTCGCCGGCCCGATCGCCGCCCACGCCAACCCGGCCGTGGACGCCAAGCCCGTCGCCGCCGTGCAGTCGGCAGCGCCGAAGCCGCAGGGCGACCAGTCCCACATCACCCTCAACGACGAGCAGAGCGCCAACGTCAAGGCGATCATCGCCGCCACGAAGAAGGCCGGCCTGCCCGAGCGGGCCGCGGTCATCTCGATCGCGACCAGCCTGCAGGAGTCCAAGCTGGAGAACCTCGGCCACCTGGGCGACGCCAACGACCACGACTCGCTGGGCCTGTTCCAACAGCGCCCGACCAGTGGTTGGGGCACCCCGGAGCAGATCACCAACCCCGAGTACTCCACCACCGCGTTCCTCAAGGGCCTCAAGCAGGTCGACGGCTGGCAGGACATGCCCCTGACCCAGGCGGCGCAGACGGTGCAGGTGTCGGCGTACCCGGACGCCTACGCCCAGTGGGAGCAGCAGGCCACCGACCTCGTCGCCCAGCACTGGAACAGCTGACCCACACGACAAGCACGCAGACATCGACCGCTGGCCGGCACCCCCAACCCGGGGTGCCGGCCAGTTCTGCTCTCTGAATCCGCAGATCTTGGACAGTTTCCGTTCCGCGCGAACGGAAACTGTCCAAGATCTGCGGGGATGCTTCACCGCGAGCCAACCCGCAGCGGTTCAGAAGAGGACGGTGGCCAGGGTGCCGATCGGCTGGAAGCCGCAGCGCTCGTAGACGCGGCGGGCCGGGAGGTTGAAGTCGTTGACGTACAGGCTGACGGTGGGGGCGACCCGCAGCAGCGCGTCGCGGACCACGGCGGCCATGGCGGCGGTGGCGATCCCCCGACCTCGCCATTCCGGTGCCACCCAGACGCCCTGGACCTGCGCAGTCCGCTTGGTCACCACTGCCAGTTCGGCCTTGAAAACGACCTTGCCGTCGACGATGCGGGCGTACGCGCGACCGCTGCGGACCAGGTCGTTGACCCGCCGGCGGTAGCTGCGTCCACCGTCTTCGGCCAGCGGGGAGACACCGACTTCTTCGGTGTACATGGCGACGGCTGCCGGGAAGAGCCGGTCGACCTCGCCGGAGCGAACCTGGCGTACCTCCGGATCGGCGGGTACGGGTGGCAGCGTGTCGGTGACCAGCAGTGGCTGATTGGGGCGCACGTCTCGCGCTGGCCCCCAGGTGTCGGAGAGACGGTCCCACAGGCCGAGGACGGCATCGGCCCGGCCGACGATGGAGGAGCACAGCCGTTCCTCGCCAGCGAGCAGGTCGGCGAAGGCAGCCACCGCGGCGTCACTGGCCAGCACCGGGGTCAGGTTGCCGCCGAGCCAGCAGAGTGATTCGAGGTTGCGGCGGGCCCCGTACCCCAGGATTCTGCCCTCGGCCCGCCACCAGGAGAGTCCGCGCGCGGCGATCCGCTCGGCGACCTGCGCGCCCGCGAACGGGTCATGGTCGAGCAGTCGCTCGACCGCGCGGCGCTCCGATTCCCCCAGTTGGCGTACCGGCACCGTCAGCACGACTATCAGCCTGCCAGATCGACCCCCCGCTCCGCCGGTCGAGTGCCGAGGCCGGCACCGGTTCTGCTGGCCCACCGAGCGGCCGGGTCCGCCCGGCCCAGCGGACGACCGGGGGCACCAGGGCTCCGAGCAGGAGAAACAGGGCACCGAGTACGAGCCAGCCGGGTACGCCCCAGCCGAGCGCGAGGGTGGTCACCACTACCGGTGCGAGCATCTTGCCCAGTTCGTAGCCCATGCCGTACGTCCCCTGGTACTGCCCCTGTGCATCCGCTGGCGCCAGCCCGAAGGAGATCCCCCAGCCGGCGGCGGAGTGCCACAGCTCCCCGGTGACGTGCGCGAGTGCCCCGAGGCCGAGCAGGCCCACCGCTCCGGCGGTGGGCAGCGCACCGCTGGCGGCGAAGAGTACGCAGGCCACGGCGATGGCCACACCCGCTCGGCGGGCGGCGCGGGCGGCTCCGGGCAGTGTGGCGGCGGCGCCCGCGGCGCGTACCTGAAGGAGCACCACCAGCACGGTGTTGACCAGCGTCAACGCGGAGATCATCCAAGCCGGGGCCTGGGTGTGGCCGGCGATCCACAGCGGCAGGGCGATGGTGAGCAGGCTGAAGTGCATCGACATCAGCCCGTCGACCAGGGTGAAGACGAGGAACGGGCGGTCCCGGAGGGCGACCAGCCGAGGGCCGTGCGTCGGGGCGGCGACCGGGGCGACGGCGGGCAGCCGGAGGAAGACCACCGCCGCGGCCAGTGACGTCGCCGCCGAGGCCAGGATCAGCGCGACGTACCCGGTTCGGGTGTCGGCGGCGATGGCGAACCCGCCGAGGACCGCGCCGACGGAGATCCCGACGTTCGTGGTGGCTCGCAGGTAGGCGCGGGTGCGGACCCGCTGGTCGGCGGGGATCGCTCCGGCGATCAGCGCGCCGCGGGCACCGCGCTCGACCGCGTCGGCGAGGGCGGTGGCCGCTCCCACCAGCACGAACGTGGGAAACGACCGGACAGCGATCAGGCCGATGGTCAGGGTGCCGGCGACGAAGAGCGCGCCGACCTGCACACCGCGTGGGCCGACGCGGTCGGCCAGGTAACCGCTCGGGGCGCTGGCCAACACACCAACCAGGGCCGAAATGGTCAGCCCGATGCCGACCTGGGTTGCCGACAGGCCGACCGACCGGGTGAGGAAGAGCGCGCTGGCGACGAGCCAGAGGCCCCGTCCAACGGTTTTGACCAGGGTGCCAAGGGTGAGGACCCGGGCCGGGCCCGGCGGGGGGAGCAGGCGCATGGCCGACACCCTAACAAGACGTACGTACGGTTTGGTAAACCAGGGTTGTCGGCGATGCATTGCCGATATATCGTTGATGCATCAGCGATAGTCCTACGGAAGGAAGAACCCGATGAGGTTCCACCGACAGCACCACCCGATGCACGAGGCCCGGATGCGGGGGTTCGGTTTCCCGCCGGTTCCGCCCGGTCCGCACGGTCATGGCCACGAACACGGACACGGCGGCCCCTGGGGCGGCCGGGGTCGTGGACGGGGTCGGGGCCGACGCCCCAACGTTCGAGGCTCCGTGTTGGCCCTGCTCACCGAGCGGCCGATGCACGGTTACGAGATGATCCAGGAGATCGACTCCCGCACCGGCGGTGCGTGGCGGCCGAGCCCCGGCTCGATCTACCCCACCCTCCAGCTGCTGGAGGACGAGGGTGTGATCGTCGCCAGCACCGAGGAGTCCGGTGGTGGGCGGAAGCGGTTCACTGTCACCGAGGCCGGTCAGGCGGAGGCCACCGAGGCCGCGCAGACCCCGCCGTGGGCGGACGTCGCCCAGGGCACGGTGAGCAGCTGGCACGACATCCGTGACTCCGGCGCACAGGCGATGAACGCGCTGCGCCAGGTGATGATGAACGGCACCGACGACCAGCGTGAGCGGGCCGCCCAGGTGCTCGACGAGACCCGGCGCAAGCTGTACGCGATCCTCGCCGAATCCGAGTGACGCCAGGCCGCACCACGGCACGGCACGAGCAGCACAGCGCGAGAGCGCAGGATCAGCACGAACGCACAGCGGCCGTTCCCCGCACGGGGAACGGCCGCTTTTTCCATGTGGAAAATCAGTGCACGGTGACGGTCGGGCCGGTGACCAGCCCGCGCAGCTCCTCGGGGAGCTCGGCGCCCATCTCGTCGGCGATCCGCAGCGCCTCCTCGATCAGGGTCTCGACGATCTGCGCCTCGGGCACCGTCTTGACGACCTGCCCCTTGACGAAGATCTGGCCCTTGCCGTTACCGGAGGCGACGCCCAGGTCGGCTTCCCGGGCCTCGCCCGGACCGTTGACAACGCAGCCCATGACGGCGACCCGCAGCGGCACCGGCAGCCCTTCCAGGCCGGCGGTGACCTCTTCGGCGAGCTTGTAGACGTCCACCTGGGCCCGCCCGCAGGACGGGCACGAGACGATCTCCAGGCCCCGCTCGCGCAGGCCGAGGGACTCCAGGATCTGGTTGCCGACCTTGATCTCCTCCACCGGCGGGGCGGACAGCGACACCCGGATGGTGTCGCCGATCCCCTCGGCCAGCAGCGCACCGAAGGCGACCGCCGACTTGATGGTGCCCTGGAACGCCGGCCCGGCCTCGGTGACGCCGAGGTGCAGCGGGTAGTCGCACTGCTCGGCGAGCTGCCGGTACGCCCGGATCATCACGACCGGGTCGTTGTGCTTGACCGAGATCTTGATGTCGCGGAAGCCGTGCTCCTCGAACAGCGAGCACTCCCACAGCGCCGACTCGACGAGCGCTTCGGCGGTGGCCTTGCCGTACTTGCTCAGCAGGCGCTTGTCCAGCGACCCGGCGTTGACGCCGATCCGGATCGGCGTCCCCGCCGCCCCTGCGGCACGAGCGATCTCCTTGACCTTGTCGTCGAACTGCCGGATGTTGCCCGGGTTGACCCGGACCGCCGCGCAGCCGGCGTCGATCGCGGCGAAGACGTACTTGGGCTGGAAGTGGATGTCGGCGATCACCGGGATCTGCGACTTCTTGGCGATCGCGGGCAGCGCCTCGACGTCGTCCTGGGACGGCACCGCCACCCGCACGATCTGGCAGCCGGACGCGGTCAGCTCGGCGATCTGCTGGAGGGTCGCGTTGATGTCGGAGGTGAGGGTCGTGGTCATCGACTGCACGGACACCGGCGCACCACCACCGACCGGGACCGAACCGACCATGATCTGGCGGCTGGCCCGACGAGGAGCGAGCGGCGGTGGAGGCACGGCCGGCATACCGAGACTGATAGCTGTCACTTCAGGCACTCACCTTGAGAAGAGCGTGATGGGGTTGACGACGTCCGCGGCGATGGTCAGCAGCGTGAACGCGCCGCCGATCAGGATCACCGCATACGTGAAGGGCATCAGTTTGAGGTAGTCCACCCGACCGGGGTCGGCCCGGCCGATCCGCGCGTAGACCCAGGAGCGGGCCCGTTCGAACCAGGCGATGGCGATGTGGCCGCCGTCCACCGGGAGCAGCGGCAGCAGGTTGAACACGCCGATGAAGAAGTTCAGCGACACGAAGAGCATGAAGAAGACCAGCCACGCGTTGTTCTCCACCGCCTCGCCGCCGAGTCGGCTGGCACCGACCACACTGATCGGGGTGTCGATGTCCCGCTCGCCGCCGGTGAGGGCGGTCCACAGGGCGGGGACCTTCTGCGGGAGGCGCTGGAGCGCCTGGGCGGTGCCGACGGCCAGTTGACCGGTGAAGTCGGCGGTGGCGCCGAAGGCGCCGACCGGCCCGTACGTCACGCGGGTGGGCGTGCTGGGGACGAGCCCGACGCCGAGCGCGGCCACCGGCGCGGCGGCACCTGTCGGGTTGTCCAGCGGCGGCCGCTGGGTCTGCGCGAGCACCGTGCTGGTGGTGGCCGGCTGTCCGTCGCGGACGTACGCGATCTGCGCGGTCTCCCCGGGCTTGAGCGAGCGCAGGGTGCTGAGCAGATCGCCGTAGGAGTTGATCGCGGTGCCGTTGATCGAGGTGATCCGGTCTCCGTTGCGCAGTTGCGCCTGAGCGGCAGGGCTGGCCGCGTCGGCGGGGGTGCACGCCCGCACCGCGTTCTCCGGAACCACGCACTCACTGAGCTGGATGACGGCGGGCTCCTGGCGGGCCTGCGCGTCGGTGGTCGGGAAATCGGGGTTGGGCAGGCCGGCGGAGACGGCGAGGATCCAGATCGTGACCAGGGCGAGCGCGAAGTGCGTGATCGACCCGGCGGCCATCACGATCGTCCGCTTCCAGACCGGGTAGCGCCACATCACGCGCGACTCGTCGCCCGGCTCGACGTCGTCGTCCTGCGGCGTCATCCCGACGATCTTGCAGAAGCCGCCGAGGGGGATGCCCTTGAGGCCGTACTCGGTCTCGCCCCGGCGGAACGACCAGATTGTGGGGCCGAAACCGACGAAGTACTTCGTGACCTTCATCCCGAACGCCTTGGCGGTCAGCAGGTGACCCGCCTCGTGCAGGCTCACCGAGATGAGAATGGCCAGGGCGAAGAGGACCACCCCGAGCAGGTACGACATCAAGCTCCTTCCACCGAACCCGCGATGATCTCCTGCGCGTGCGCGCGTGCCCACGACTCGGCCGCGAGCACGTCCTCGACGGTACCTGGTTCGTCGAAGTCCGGAGCGTCCTCCAACACGCGTTCGAGGGTGTCGACGATGCCGAGGAACGGCAGCCGGCCCGCCACGAACGCGGCCACGCACTCCTCGTTCGCCGCGTTGTAGATCGCCGGCCGGCAACGCCCGATCTCCCCGGCGGCCTTGGCCAGGGCGACGGCCGGGAACGCCTCGTCGTCGAGCGGCGCGAACTCCCAGGTGTGCGCGGCCGTCCAGTCGACGGCGGTGGCCGCCTCGGGCACCCGGTCCGGCCAACCGATGCCGAGCGCGATGGGCAGCCGCATGTCCGGTGGGCTGGCCTGGGCGATCGTCGACCCGTCGACGAACTCGACCATCGAGTGGATCACCGACTGGGGGTGCACCATCACTGTGATGTCGGCGTAGGGCACGTCGAACAGCTCGTGCGCCTCGATCACCTCGAGGGCCTTGTTGACCATGGTGGCGGAGTTGATCGTGACGACGGGCCCCATGTTCCAGGTCGGGTGAGCGAGCGCCTGCTCGGGTGTGACCTGCGTCAACTCGTCGCGCAGCCGACCCCGGAACGGGCCGCCGCTGGCCGTGACGATCAGTCGGCGCACCTCGCCGCGCGATCCGGAGCGTAGGCACTGGGCCAGCGCCGAGTGCTCCGAGTCGACCGGGACGATCTGCCCCGGCCGCGTCACCGCGGCCTTGACCAGCGGGCCGCCGGCCACGAGCGACTCCTTGTTGGCCAACGCGAGAGTACGACCACCGCGCAGCGCGGCCAGCGTAGGAGCGAGGCCCAGCGAGCCGACCACCCCGTTGAGCACGATGTCGCACGGCCACTGGGCAAGCTCGGTCATGGCGTCCGGGCCTGCCACGATCTTGGGAAGCTTGAAGTCACCGGTGGCCCACCCGCGCCGGCTCGCCTCGGCGTAGAACGCGAGTTGCAGATCCTGCGCGGCGGACGCCTTGGCCACCCCGACCGCCTCGACGCCCAGTTCGAGGGCTTGCGCGGCGAGCAGTTCGACGTTGCCGCCGCCGGCACCCACGGCGACCACCCGGAACCGGTCCGGGTTGCGCCGGACGATGTCGATGGCCTGGGTGCCGATCGAACCGGTGGACCCGAGCAGAACAAGGTCGCGGGGGGAAGTCACCCGGCCATTCTTCCCCACCCCCGCTGCACGCCCGCTGGGAGCCTCAGCCCTCCCCCTCCGCCGACGCTTCGGGCAGCGCCTCCTCACCCAGCAGGTCGGCCGGATCAATGGAGAACTCGAACGGCTCCCGCATGACGAAGCGCGTCCCGGCCGCAGCGGCAGCCACCGGCCGATACTCCCCCTCGGTCAGCTCGTACAACGCGATGGTGGGCACCCGATTGCGCAGGTCAACCCGGAGGAAAAAGGGCACGCGGGCGGCAGCGTACTCACGCGGGCGGTCGATGATGTCCTTGCGCCGGTTTCCGGGCGAGACGATCTCCCCGAGGAGCACGGCGTGCCTGATGTCCATCGTCGTGCGACCTCCGCCGGGAGCGTCGAGAATGACGATGTCCGGGATGAAGAGATCCTGGCCCGAGACGATGTTCGTCTCAAGATAGAGCCACAGCTTCGCCCGACGGGCCGCCTGCTTGAGGAGATAGGCGAGGCCCAGCTCAGCGTCCTGATGGTCGTACCCGGCATGTGGTGTCACGATCACGCTTCCGCTCAAGACCTCAACCTTGGGGCCGTTGGTCTCCGGCAACAGGTCGAGGGCGAGCTGCGCAGTCCAAGGCTCGTCGTGCCACCGCAGCACGTCGAACGACGGCTCGGTGTCCTGCGGCGCTGGCTCCGGCGCGAACGCTGCCTGGGCCATCCGGGCTCACCCCCTCAGCGGACCATCCTGCTCAGCTCAGCCTAGTCGCGCTGCCCCACCCGGAACGGCATCGCACACGCGGTGCGACAGATGGGGATATCGGCTTGGCCCCGGGTTCCGGCGGCGTTCAGGCCGGGGCGACGCAGAACACGACGTCGAGGTAGTCGGAGCGTTTTGTCCAGTTCGAGTAGTGGTAGTCCATGAAGCCGGGCGCCTGGGCCTCGCACACCGCGTCGGCCTGCGCCTCGTCGACGACGGCCTGTTCGATGCGAGCCAGCACCCGCCATGTACCGGGACCGCACGGGGCGATCGCGTACACCACCCTGGCCGCGTCACCGGTGTTACGCACACACTGCCCGGCCCGCACGAACTGCTCGTCGCCGTTCGCCCTCGCGGTGGGCGTGACCACTGTCGGGCTCGCTCCCGCGCTGGTCTCCGCCGCTGGCGTGGCACGGGAACCCGCCCATTCGATCACCTGGAACACCACGCCCACGATGCCGGCAATCGCGGCAGCGGCACCCAACCAGCGCAGTAGGGCCCGCAGCGGCCGGCTTGGGGTGGACCCGGTTTCGTCATCCATGCTCGCCTCCGACCCTGGTGCTGGGCAGCCCTTCGCGAATCGCGGCGCCGATCCACTTTCCACATTGACAGGTCGCCACGAGGCACGTCACGCACCCCGGATCGCCAACGGGGGCAGCACGGCTTCCGCTACCCACCCTGTCGAGCCAGGTCAACGGCCGTCCTCGGCGGTCATGACCGGTTCGACCCGTCGGCGGTGGCGTCGGATGTCCGACTGACGCCGCTCGTCGGCGATGATCGACTCGGGTTTACGGAAGTCGGGGTGTCCGCATCGTGCGGACACCCCGACTTCAGTGAAACCGTGTTGATCAAGCGTGGTCGTCGACCGGGGGCCGCCGGAGCGGCCCCCGGTCACTGTCAGCCGCCGTTGATGACGAACTGTGAGCCCGGCTGGATGACGATGTTGCCGTCGGCCGAGTTGGTGATGGTCACGTTGGTCAGGTTGGCGTTGCCGCGCGCGCCGCTCATCGCGAGGATGCCGGCACCGTTGACGGACTTGTCGATCCGGACGTTGGTGATGGCGAGATTCGGTATGTTGCCGCCACCGTTCTTGAACTGGATGCCGTCGTAGGTGGAGTCGATGATGTCGGTGTCCCGGATCGTGACCCCGACGATGTCCCTGGTGGCCGGGAAGATCGTGATGGCACCGAACTCCTGGTCCTCGTTCCAGAACGCGCCGCCGGTGCGGTAGAGCCCGTTGTTGGCGATCAGCGTCGTGCCGGAGAACGGCAGCGGGTCGTGGTCGGTCGCCAGCATGATGCCCGGGTAGTTGGCGGTGTCGTAGATCAGGTTGTTCTCGATCGAGTTGTCGTAGCCGCCGTAGATGGCGATGCCGTTGGCCCGCCAGGGCAACTGGATGGTGTTGTTGACGAAGTGGTTGTCGTGGGCGATGTCGACGCTGCGGTCCTTGACGTACGGGTTGGCCCAGACGGCGAGGGCGTCGTCACCTGTGGTGCGGAAGGACGAGTTGAACACCCGCGAGTTACGCGTGCCGTTGCTGAAGTTGATGCCGTCGGCGTACGTGTTGCGGATCCGCATGCCGCTGAAGTCCAGCCCGTCGGCCGGCCCCCACAGGTCGGGGATGTTGTCGTAGTCGCGACCCACCCAGACACCCACGTTGGCGTGCTCGATCCAGACGTTGCTGATCTTCGTCCCGGTGCCGAAGCGCCCGTTCAGACCGACGCCGCCCTCGGCGTTGCCGTCACCACCGCGGATCCGGCCCGAGCCGAAGATGGCGATGTCGGAGATCTGGGTGTTCTTGTCGATGTCGAAGCCGAAGTTGCCCTCGTGCGGGTGGTTGATGCCGCCCACCACGTTCTGCGGCTCGGTCAGCGTGTAGAGCTGCGAGTGCCACATGCCGGCACCCCGGATCGTGACGTTGCTGATGCCGACCTGGTTGTGCGTGCCCCGGTTCAGCGGGTCGTCGGTCAGGATCTTCTGCTCCTGCCGCCACTGCCCGGCGGGGATCCAGACGCAGCTGATGACACCGTTCTGGTCGTCGGTCACCGCCCGCTGGATGGCGGCGGTGTCGTCGAGCCCGTCGTTCGGGATCGCACCGTACGAGGTGATCGAGGTGCAACCGGCCGGCTGGCTCGCCGCCGGCGCCACCTGCTCCAGATCGATCATGTCGATGACGTAGAAGGAGGCGGTGTCACCCGAGTCGCGCTGCAACTTGAACCGGGTGCCGGCCGGGTACGACTGCGCCAGCAGCGCGTTCGACTCGTCGAAGAGCCGCCGGGCGTCGGCCTGCGGGGTGTTGGTCAGCGCCTCCGGCCCGTCGGTGTTGCCGTAGAGCCAGCTGTGCTTCGACGACAGTGTCAACTTTCGGGAGAAGACGTCGTTGACGTAGAGGCTGATGGTCGCCTCGATGCCGCCGCCACCGGGCGCGTCCGGGATGGAGTTGCGCACCACAATGGAGTTGGCCTGGTTGGCCGAGGTGAACTCGACGAACTGGCCGGTGCTGGTGAGCCGTACCGACTTGCGCCCCGAGGACTCGCTGGCGAAGTTGGTGTGCCCGAAGGTCCGCAGCGGGTCGGCCTCCAGCAGCGTGCCCTGGTAACGGCCGGCCTCCGCCTCGTAGGAGACGTACGGGACGGCGGCCCCACGGCCGACCACTATCGACTGGCTGAACGCGTTGTTGGTCTCGTTGGTCTCGGTGACCACGTTGGTGGCGTCGGCGGTGGCGGTGATGGTGGCGCCGCCGCTGGTGGCGGTCCAGCTACCGCTGACGGCCACTGTGACCGTCGCGCCGGCGGCGATGGAGGCGGTGTTGGTGTTGAGCGTGGTGCTGCCCGCCACCAGCCGGGTGACGGTTGTCGCGCCGGTTGCGGTGGTGCCCCGGTTGCGGACCGTCACGGTGAAGGTGACGGACGCCCCGACTGCCGGGTTCGGCGGGTTCGAGGCGATGCTGAGCACCTGGAGGTCGGGGCCCGGGGCCTGCGCCACCACCAGCGGCGACGCCGCGGTGAGGCTGTTGTTGCCGTTGTTCTGCTCGACGATCGTGTTCGCCGGGTCGACCACCGCCGAGACGGCGTAGCTGCCCATCGGCCGCGTACCGGCGTTGAACGACACGGTGGTCGAGGCACCCGCGGCGAGCGTGCCCACCGAGGCGCTGCCGACGACAGCGCCGGCCAGGCTGAAGTTCACAGTGGTCGCGCCGGCGGTGGCGGACCCGATGTTCTGCACCACTGCGGAGAGGGTGACCGGGGAGACCTCGCTGGGCGACGAGGGCGACCAGGTCACCGAGCTGACGACCAGGTCCGGGTTGGGCGCCGGGGTGCCGCACACCTCAAGCTCGGCCACCTGGCCGGACGGGGCGCCGGTGTTGCCGGTGAACCGCAACTGCACGTCAGCGGTGGTGGCGCTGACCGGGATGGTCACCAGGTTGGTGCCCTGGGCGAACTGGTAGGCCGCCGCCGACACCAGACTGGTGTACGAGGACGACGCCTGGTCGCGACCGAGGACCTGGATGGTCTGGGTGCGGGTGCCCCAGGCCGGGTCCGGGTTGAGCTTCACCGTGACGCCGGAGATGGAGTGGTTCGCGCCCAGCGCCACCGTCAGGTTCTGCGGGTAGCTCGCCGCACCCTCCCAGTAGGTGGTGAGCTGCCCGTCGTTCGCCTTGTCCGGGGTGAAGCTGAAGGTGGAGCCGCTCGCCGTCATGCTCTTGCCCTGCGCCACGTTGGTGCAGGCGGGCGGGTTGCTGCCGGTCCGGGTGACGGTGTTGCTGTTGCCGGACAGGTTGCCGGCGCCGTCGCGGGCCCGGACGTAGTACGACACGGTCGCCGTCGCCGGCTGGGTGTCCTGGTAGGTGAGGACGGTGCCCAGCGTCGCGATCAGGCTGCCGCCCCGGTAGACGTTGTAGCCGGCGAGCCCGCTGCCACCGGAGTCGGTGGAGGCCCCCCAGTTGAGCGTGATCGTGCTGCCCGACGTGCTCTGCGACAGGGTCCCGGGGACGCTCGGCGCGGTGGTGTCACCACTGCCGGTGCGGGTCACCGTGTTGCTGTTGCCGGAGATGTTGCCGGCGGCGTCGCGGGCCCGGACGTGGTACGACACTGTCGCCGTGGCCGGCTGCGTGTCGTTGAACGTGGTCACGTTGCCGACGGACTGGAGGAACGCGCCGTTGCGGTAGACGTCGTAGCCGGCGATGCCGCTGCCGCCCGCGTTGTCGGTGGAGGCGACCCAGTTGAGGCTGATGGTGGTGCCCGACTGGGTGTAAGAGAGGCTTCCGGGGACGCTCGGCGCTGTGGTGTCGGGGGTGGTGCCGCCGCTGCCGTACACCTCCAGCTCGGAGAGCTGCCCGGCCGGCCAGCCGCTGTTGGCGGTGATGGTGATCCGGACGTAGCGGGTGGAGGTCGAGCTGAAGTTGATCGTGGCGGCGCTGCCGCTCGCCGGGTTGAAGGTGTACGTCTGCGACCCGACCAGGTCGGTGAAGGAGGAACCGTTGGTGCTGCCCCGCACGCTCAGCGTCTGCGTCCGGGTGCCCCAACCGCTGGTCGGCAGCTTCAGTACCACCTGGTTGACGCTCTGCGATGAGCCGAGATCGACCTGCACCCACTGTGGGAAGGCGTTGTTGACGCTCTCCCAGTAGCTGCCCGTGTTGCCGTCGACGACCTTCGACGAGTCGTAGACGTCGGCGTGGCCGCTCTCCTGGGTGGGACGGCCCTGGGCGAGGTTGGTGGCCGCCGGGGCGAAGCCGGCGCTAGGAGCGGCCGCCGGGCCGGCGGGGCGGGCGGCGGCGGCCGGGTTCGCGACGGCGGTCGCCCCGGCCGTGGCGATCAGTGCGGCGGCGGCCGTGGCCGCCACCATCCTGAACAGATTCGTTCGTCTCATCACTGTCCTTGTCGTCGGGGGACGGTTGCCGCGGTGGCTGGACCACGGGGTGGGGGTGCGGCGGTGCAGCGCCGGCCGATGCGAGAGGGCCGGTGTCGAGAGAGACGGGGTGGTACGGGCGGCGCGGGGGCGCCGCTCGTCCGGGAAACACCAGATGGGTACGACCATCAACGGGCCTCCCCAGGAGGCCCGTTGAATCTTCCGAGGGCATGCACAGAACCGTGCATACCTTTGTCAAAATCTTGCGTTACTTTGGTCCAAAGGTTACTGACGTGCTACGGGAGCGTCAACACTTCGACCACCGTGACTATTGACGGACTTGTCTGCCCTGACGGCCGTCACCCGCGTCGCCCTGCCCACAATTTCGGGGAAGGTGCCGGCCCCCGACGACTGGAGGCCACACCTTCCCCGAAGTTGCGCGGATCTTGCGTCAGGTAGTGCGAGAACGATCAGGCATCTGGCGCCGTCAGCACGAAGGTCTCCAGCAGTTCCCCGCCGTACCAGTCGGTGCGCTGGCCCACATGCTTCATGCCCAACCTCCGAGCGACAGCCATCGACGGCTCGTTGCCCGGCGACACGACCGCGTAGATCTCCCGGGTGCCGGTGGCGAACTCCCGATCCAGCAGCACACGAGCGGCCTCGGTGGCGTAGCCGTGACCCCACGAGTCCGGATGCAGGTGCCAACCCGTCTCGATGTCCTCGGTACGCACCGCCTCGTCCCGGCCGGGCAGCGGCTTGAGCAGCGCCGTGCCCACCACCTGACCGGTCTCGCGTACCTCGACCGCCCAGGTGCCGTACCGGCCACCGTCGTCGGCGTGCCGGTCCTGCCAGATCCGCAGCCGCTCGACGGCCTGGGCGGGGTCGGTCATCGGCATGCCTGGCGACACCGCCAACCAGCGGGTGATCTCCGGGCGGGAGTAGATGTCGTAGATCCGGGCCAGATCGGCCGGATCGTCGGTCCAATCACGCAGGATGAGGCGTTCGGTGGTGAGAACAGTCATGACCGGCGATCTTAAGGAGTGACGGCCGCGACGACAGGGAAGGAGGACCCGATGGGCAACGGATGGCAGCGCGCGAGACGGATCACCAGTGCCGCGTTCCGTCCGGTGCGCGGACGGGACCTGTCGCTGCACGCCGCCGCGATCACCTTCTACGGGGCGATCGCCGTGGTGCCGGTCGCCCTGCTGGCGATCTGGCTCACCGCACTGGTGGCCGGTGCCGACCGGGTACGCCGGCTCACCTCGTACGCCGTGGAGGCCCTGCCCACCGCGATCGGCGCGCCCCGGGCGGTGGAGGCGCTGGTCGACGCCGGGGTGGGCTTGACCCCGCTGCTGGCGCTGGCCTCCCTGCTGCCCGCCTCACTGTACGGCGAGGGCCTGCGCCGGGCGTTCGTCTCGGTGGCCGCGCCCCGCTCCGACGAGCACCTGGTCGGCTGGCGGGGCCGGCTCCTGCTGCTGCCACTGCTCGCGCCGGCCCCCGCGCTGCTGCTGTCGATCCTGCTGGCGCTCCCGCTCACCACCCGCCTCGTACGCCAGGGCGGTTGGCTCGGTGTGCTCGGCGTGGTGCTGTCGTTCCTGGCGGTCTGGCTGGTGCTCACGCCGGTGCTGGTGTGGGTGTTCCGGGTCGTCGGGCCGGCCTCACCGGACTGGCTCTCCACCCTCGGGATCGGGTCGTTCACCGCGGCGAACCTCTCCGGCTTCCTGCACGGTTTCGTGCTCTTCGCCTCGCTCCCGCTGGACCTGGGCGTGCCCTTCGGGGGCTTCGACGAGATCGGCGGCGGCGTGGCAGTCCTCCTCTGGCTCTACCTGTTCCACGTGATCGTCCTGGCCGGCTACTCCGCCACCCTGGCCCTCTCCCGCTGGCGCGCGAACCGCACCCGAACCCCCGCCCCCGCCCCCACCCCCACCCCGCCGGGTTGATCAAGAGATTTGCGTCAAGAAACGGCCTCCCGGTGACGCAAACCTCTTGATCACCACAGGCAGGGGTCAGGGGGTGGAGAGGGCTTCGGTGGGGGTCAGGCGGGCGGCTCGGATCGACGGGTACACGCCGGCGACCACTCCCACCAGGAGGGCGCCGGTGATTCCGCCCAGCACCGCGGTCAGGGGAATCGTGGGCGGCCAGCCCTGGTAGCTGGCGTAGCCGACCGTCGCGAGCACCCCGAGCGCCGCTCCGGCGGCACCGCCGAGCACGCTGAGCAGCACCGACTCGGTGAGGAACTGCACCCGGATCTGGCCGCGGTTCGCGCCGAGCGCCCGGCGCAGGCCGATCTCCCGACGGCGCTCCAGCACCGAGATCACCATCGTGTTGGCCACGCCGATCCCGCCGACCAGCAGGGCGACAGCCGCCAACCCGAGGAACAGCGCGGAGAAGCTGTCCTCGGTGGCCCGTTTCGCGGCGAGCGCGTCGGAGGGGCGGCTGACCTGGACCAGCCCGGGCAGCTGCGGGTTGAGGGTGGCCGGCAGCACGGCACGGACGTCCTCCAGCGCGTCCTCCCTGGCCCGCAGGTAGACGACAGTGGGGTGACCGTCGAAGCCGAGCATGGCCTTGGCGGCGTCCCACCCGACCAGCACCGAGCGGTCGAGATCCGGGGAGAGCGGCAACGGGTCCAGGATGCCGATGACTGTGAACCAACGCTCGCCGATGAACACCTGGGGTGGCTGCCGGGGGTCCACAGTGGCGAAGCCGAGCCGGCTCGCCGCGACGTAGCCGAGGACGGCGGTCGGGAGCCCGGCCGACCCGGCGTCGAGGGCCCGGCCGCTGCGGATCCTGCCGTTGACAGTTCCCAGCAGGTCCGGCCGGGACGCGAGCACAGTGAGCCCGGACGTGTCGTACCGGTCCAGCAGGTCGTTGCGGCGCACTGCCGTGTGGGTGTTCGCGACAGCGCTCGCCGTGTGGACCGGCCCGATCCGCGACGCCATGGCGGCGGCGTCCTCGGGCAGGAGGACGGGCGGGTTCTGATCCGGCACGGGTTCGGCCCGCAGCAGGTTGGTGCCCAGGGCCGAGAGCTGGTCCATCAGGTCGCGCTGGCTGGACGCGGGGATACCCACCACGACGACCAACGTGGCGATGCCGATGGAGATGCCCAGGGCCGAGAGGACGGCCCGCACCCGGCGGGTGGTCAGCCCGAGCAGACCGAGCCGGAGTACGTCGGTCGGGGCGAGCCGGAACGGGCTCATGCTCATGCCCTGCTCCCGGCGACGGTGTCGGCGACGATCCGGCCGTCGCGGATCTCGACCTGTCGAGGCGTACGGGCGGCGAGATCGCGGTCGTGGGTGATCACGGCGATGGTGGTTCCCTCCGCGTTGAGGTCCATGAGCAGGGCAAGAACCGCCTCCCCGTTGACCGTGTCGAGGGCGCCGGTCGGCTCGTCGGCCAGCACCAGCGCGGCCTCGTTGACGAGTGCCCGAGCTATCGCCACCCGCTGCCGCTCCCCGCCGGAGAGCTGCTGTGGCAGGTGGTCGACCCGGTGCGCCAGGCCGACCCGGGCCAGCGCCTCGATCGCGGCGCGGCGACGACGACGGCGGGGCACCCCGGCGTAGAGCAGGCCGGTGGCGACGTTCTCGGCGGCATCCAGCCCGTCGGTGAGGTGGAACTGCTGGAAGACGAAGCCGAGCCAGCGGCCCCGCAACGCGGAGAGCCGACGGTCCGACAGCGCGGTGACCTCCTGACCGGCCACGCGTACCCGGCCGCTGGTCGGCAGATCGAGGGTGCCCATGATGTTCAGCAGCGTGGACTTGCCGGACCCGGAGGGCCCGACGATGGCGAGCATCTCGCCAGCGCGCACTGTCAGTGAGACGTCGTCCAGTGCGGTCACCCCGCCGGGGTACGTCCTACTCACCCCCTCGACGTTCAGCACCGGCTCGGCGATCACGATGCCGTCACCACGTCGAGGCCCTCGGTCACACCGGTGCCGCTGACCTCGACCAGGCCCCGGGCGAACATCCCGGTCTCCACGGCCACCAGCCCACCGTCGGGCAGTTGCAGCGCGTGCCCGCCCTCGCGGAGCGCCACCAGCGCGCCCACCGGCACCGCGAGCACGCCCTTGCGGACGGCGGTGGTGAACCGGACCTGCACAGTGGCCGCGTCCAGCTTGGCCACGTCCGCCGCGCGGGTCGGTGCGACGAGGACGTCCACCGTCGGTGGGCTGCCCTGCCCGGTGCCGCCGTCCGCCCCGCCGCCGCGCACCGTCTGCGAGATCGAGGCGACAGTGCCCGGGATCTCGGAGCTGTCCGGCAGGGCGACGACCACGGCGGCGCCCACAGTGATGGTGCCGACCTCGGCGGCCCCGACCGGCACGGTGACCAGCTTGACCTTCTCGGTGACGGCCAGCAGCTCACCGGCGACCGGGTCACCGGGTAGCGCCTTCACCGCGCTGACCCGGGCCGGCCCGGTCAGCACGGCGACCTGCCCGACCCCGATCGTGCCGGTGGGGTCCAGGCCGAGGGCCTGCTGCCACTTCTTGATCGCGCCGACGAGGCTTCCGGTGAGCACTGCCTGACCCGCGCCGATCTTCGTGCCGTCGGTGCCCCGGGACGGCTGCGACGCGATGGGGTAGCCCAACGCCTTCAGGTTGTCCGACACGATTCGCACGTCGCTGCCCACCAGACCTGGCTTGTCGAGCGGGCGGAAGAGCGGGGTCCCGCCGAACAGCACCGGCACCGGTCGGTCGTTGACCCAGTAGAGCGGCTTGCCCCGGGCCACCGTGTCGCCCACCTTCGGCAGCCGGGTGACGACGCCCTCCCCGGCACCCTTCACCAACCGCTCCGGGCCGAAGCCGAGCATGCCGTTGAGCGAGCGGCTGTCCGACAGGTCGGCCCGAGTCACAGTCGTCGTGGTGACCGGCGGCGGGGCGCTCGCGGCGTCACCGCCGGGGTGATGCCGCAGGGCCAGCGCCCCGACGCCGGCACCGACGGCGATCACCAGGGTCACCAGGGTCACCACGACCCCGGTACGCCGGGTCGTCCGCCGACCAGGATCGTCGGTCGGGTTACTTCTTGGCACCGAAGATCTCCATGGTGCATTCCCTCTCGACAGCGGCGAGGGCGGGACCCTCAAGGCCGCCGGCCGGGTCGGCGACCCCGTCGTCGTAGGTCCATCCGGAGCCGTCCGGCAGCGAGTGGATCTTCATTCCGCGTCCGCGCAGGCACTGGACGTAGTCGTTCCACTGGCTCACGTAGTTCGGGTTCTTCTCCGGGTCCAGCTCCGGCGGCTGGAGCGGCAGCTTGTTCGCGCACGCCACGTACGCCGCCTTCGGCTCCCCGCTCTGGTCGAGGGACAGGCCCGTACCGTCCCCCACCGGGCCGGGTTGTGACCGGCCGTCGTTCAGCTTCACGCCGTTGTCGTGCAGGCAGATGTTGTACGTCCCCCAGAGCCGCTCCTCCTCCTCGTCGGTCATGTCCAGGCGTAGCTGCGGCCGCCCGTTGGCGGCACCACCGGCAGGGGTCGCACTCGCCGGGGCGGACGGGGTGACGAGCGACGCGACGTCACCGCTGGCGGTGCCCTTGTCGGCGCTGGACGCACCGCCGCCGCAGCCGGTGAGGGCGACGGCGAGCACTGCGACCGCGGCGAGCCCGGTGGCGACCCGATGGGTTGAGTTGGTCATGGCGTGCAGCTTCACGACCAGGTGTCAGAGACCTGTAAGGAACCGGTCGTCATCCGATAGCCCCAGCTCAAGGCCGTACTGCAACCGGTCGGGGCCACGTACAGTCGCTGCCGTGTGTGCGTACGTGCTGGTAGCCGAGGACGACCAGAAGCAGGCGGAGTTGGCGCGCCGGTATCTGGAACGCGAGGGGCACGAGGTGGTCGTGGTGGCCGACGGGCGGGCCGCCCTGGAGCAGATCCGCCAGCGGCCCCCGGCGCTGCTGGTCCTCGACGTGATGATGCCGAAGGTCGACGGCCTGGACGTCTGTCGCATCCTGCGCCGGGAGTCCGACCTGCCGGTGCTCATGCTGACCGCCCGGTCGACCGAGGACGACCTTCTGCTCGGCCTCGACCTGGGCGCCGACGACTACATGACGAAGCCGTACAGCCCACGTGAACTGGTCGCCCGGGCCCGCAGCCTGCTGCGCCGGGGCCAGCGGACGCAGACGGACCCGGTGCTGCGGGTCGGCGCGGTGCACGTCGACCCGGTGCGCCACGAGGTACGCAGCGACGGACGCCTCGTCGACTGCACACCTGGTGAGTTCCAACTGCTCCAGGCGATGGCCGCCCAGCCCGCCCGGGCGTTCACCCGGGACCAGCTCCTGGGCTACCTGCACGGGTTCGACAGGTACATCACCAACCGGACCGTCGACGTGCACGTGATGAACCTCCGCCGGAAGATCGAGCCGAACCCGCGCAAGCCGGCCCGGCTGGTGACCGTGTACGGCATCGGATACAAGCTTGTCGAAGAGTCCCCCCGTGTCGGGTGAGGTTCCGCTGCGCCGCAGCCTGCTGCTCCGACTGCTGGCGCTGGCCGTCCTCATCGCCATCGGCTCGATCGCGGCGACCGCGTGGCTGGCCGTGCGCACCACCACCGGAGCGATCCGGCAGGAACAGGGGCAGGCGCTCGCCGACGACGCGCACATCTACGACACAGTGCTCGCGTACGCGGCGACCCACCCGAACTGGGACGGGGTCGACGCGACCCTTCGGCCGCTCGCCCGGGACGTCGGCCGGCGGATCGCCCTGACCACCGAGACCGGTGCGCCGATCGTGGACTCGGCCCCCGGCGCGGGCCCGTTGCCGACGACGTCGTCCGCGACAGTCGACGCGCTCGCCGTCGACACCGCCCTGATGCCCGGCACCACAGTGCCGGGCAGCGGTGACGGTGGCACCAGCCGCATCGACCCCCGCACCACAGGGCCGTACCTCCTCCCGCCCGAGGAGCGCGCCGCGCTGCGCGACAAGGCGGCCGAGGCGGTCCAGTGTCTGCGGCTGCGGGCGCAGATCGACGCCGCCGTCGTGGACGGGCCCACCGGCCGCCCCCGCATCGACACCCCCGGCACCGACCTCGCCGACAGTGCCGCCTGCGGCCAGTTGAGGGAAGAGCTCGCGACCCGAACGGCCACCGAGGGCAAGGCGCTCACCCAGCTCAACGCCCTGGTGAACACCTGCCTGGCGCGGCGGCGCCTGCCTGCCGTGCAGGTGGACCTGAACTGGACCTGGACGAGGCAGCCGGCGGCCAGCGCACCCGACTCCCGCAGCGCGGCCGGCGTCGACCAGGAGCACAACAGGGCGGTCAGCGCCTGCGTCGGCACCAGTCGACGGGAACAACTCCTCCCGTACGTGGCCCCGGCCGCGACCCTCTTCGTCACCGACCCGGGCGGTCGCCCCTCGACCACCTTCGACCTGTCCCCCGCCAACCAGACCCGCATCGTCGCGGTCGCCGGCCTCGTCCTGCTGGTGACGGTCGGCTTCACGGTCCTCGCCGGCATCCGGCTGACCCGTCCGCTGCACGCGCTGACCGGGGCCGCCCAGCGGATGCGCGACGGTGACGGCGCCGCACGGGTCCGGGTGACCGGACGCGACGAGATCGCCCGGCTGGCCGAGGTCTTCAACGACATGGCCGAACGGCGGGAACGGCTGGAGCAGCTGCGCCGGGCCATGGTCAGCGACATCGCCCACGAGATGCGTACGCCGGTGAGCAACATCCGGGGCTGGCTCGAAGCGGTCGAGGACGGCGTCGCGGCCCCCGACCGCCGGCTGCTCTCCTCGCTGCTGGAGGAGGCGACTCTGCTCCAGCACGTGATCACCGACCTGCAGGACCTGGCCGAGGCCGACGCGGGCGCGCTGCGGCTGCACCGTGAAGAGGTCTACCTCACCGACCTGCTCGCCCAGGTCGCGGAGGCGCACCGGGCCCACGCCGACCGGATCGGCGTCGCCATCACGGTACGCACCGAGGCCGACCCGCAGGTGGACGCCGACCCGGTGCGACTCCGCCAGGCCGTCGGCAACCTGGTCGCCAACGCGGTACGGCACACCCCGTCGGGAGGGGGCGTGACGATCAGCGCCAGCGCGACCGACGCCGAGGTCATCGTCTCGGTGACCGACACCGGCAGCGGTATCAGCGCCGAGGACCTGCCCCGGGTGTTCGACCGCTTCTGGCGGGCCGAGAAGTCCCGGAGTCGACAGACCGGCGGCAGCGGCCTGGGCCTCGCCATCGTTCGCAAGCTCACCGAGGCCCACGGCGGCACGGTCAGCGCCACCAGCACCCCCACCAAAGGCTCCACCTTCACCCTCCACCTACCCCCCTCCCCCGCCCCGCCCCCGCCCCCACCCGGTTGATCAAGAGGTTTGCGTCACCGGCAGGCCGTCGAATGACGCAAACCTCTTGATCACCGAGAGCGGGCCGGAGGAGGGGTGGGGTGGGTGGGGTGGGTGGGGTGGTGGAAGGGGTGACCTGGGCTGGTGGGGCGGACTAGGCTGCCGCGGCATGAGCAGTGAGATTCCGGCCCGCGCCGACGTCGTGATCGTCGGTGCCGGGCACAACGGGCTGGTCTCCGCGGTCCTGCTGGCCCGGGCCGGCCTGGACGTCCTCGTGCTGGAGGCCGCCGACGTGATCGGCGGCGCGACCCGCACCGAGAACCCGTTCCCGAAGGTGCCGGGGCTGCGCCACTCCACCGGCTCGTACCTGCTCGGGCTGATGCCCCCGGAACTGCTCGCCACGCTCGACGTCCGGATCCCGGTGCTGCGCCGCGACCCGCACTACTTCCTGCCCACACCGGGTGGCCTCGGCTCGCCGTACCTGCTCTTCGGCAGTGACACCGCCGCCACCCGGGCGCAGCTCGCCGAGTTCTTCTCCCCCGCCGACGTGGCCGCCGACGACGCCATGCAGGCCGAGCTGGCCGCGCTGCGGGAAGACCTCGCCCCGGCCTGGCTGGCCGAGCCGCTGAGCGTCCAGGAGACCGCCGAGCGGCACGTCCGCCCGGCGCTGCGCCAGATCTTCGTCGACCTCGTGCAGGGCTCGGTCGCCGACTACCTGGCCCGGTTCGAGTTCCGCTCCGAACTGCTGGTCAGCATGTACGCGGTCACCGACGGCCTGT
The DNA here is from genome assembly GCF_022229005.1 of Micromonospora trifolii. Classification (GTDB taxonomy): domain Bacteria; phylum Actinomycetota; class Actinomycetes; order Mycobacteriales; family Micromonosporaceae; genus Micromonospora; species Micromonospora trifolii. Next base: position 30,732 of record NZ_JAKKFD010000030.1, on the reverse strand, counting down.
CCGGGCTCAACGCCGGCCCGGACGACCCCGGCACCGGCCACAACTTCCTCGTGCACAACATGTGCCGACTGCCCGGCTCCGGCGGCACCTGGATGATCGCCGAAGGTGGGATGGGCACTGTCTCCCGGACGTTCGCCGAGGCCGCGCGCGCCGCCGGAGCGACAATCCTGACCGGTACGCCGGTGCACGCGGTGACTCTGGACGGCGGCGCGGCGAGCGGAGTGGTGCTGGCCGACGGTCGGGAGGTCGCCGCCCGGGTGGTGCTCGGCGCGTGTGACCCGTACCGGTTGATGGACCTGTTGCCCGACGGCGCGCTCCCGGCGCGGCTCGGCGAGCGGATGGCGGCGGTCCGCCGGCCCGGCACCACGCTCAAGCTCAACCTGGCGCTGACCGGGCTGCCGCGCTTCTCCTGCCTACCGGACGGCACGCCGAGCCCGTTCGGCTCCACCATCCACCTGCTGCCGGGGTCGGCGTCGCTGGTCGGCGGGGCGGAGGCGTCGCCGATGACAGCGCTGCGCGCCATGTGGGCGGACGTGCAGGCCGGCCTCCTGCCGGCGGAGCCCACCATCGAGTGGTACCTGCACACCACAGTCGACCCGTCGCTCTCCGACGCCGCCGGGCACCACTCGTCGGCGCTCTTCGTGCAGTCCGTCCCCTACGAGCTGGCCGGCACCACCTGGGACGCGGAACTGCCCGGCTACGTCGAGCGGCTGCTGGGCATCGTCGAGCGGTACGCCCCCGGCACCACCGACCTGATCGCCGACGCGGTGCCCCTGCCGCCGCCCGGCATCGAGGAGCACTTCGGCATCACCGGCGGGCACATCCACCACGTCGACAACACCGTCTCGTTCACCGACCGGATGCCCTACGCCACCGGCGTCGACGGTGTGTACGCCGGCAGCGCCGGCTGCCACCCGGCCGGCAGCGTCATCGGCGCGGCCGGCCACAACGCTGCCCGCCGCATCCTCAAGGACCTGAGCGCCTAACCCAGACTCCCGCGATCTTGCACTTTCGGACGTCGCTATGGGCCATATGCCCCTCGTTGTCGCAACAGCAAGTGCAAGATCGCGGTGTGGTGAGGCGGGTCAGATCACTGCCTCACCGGCGGGGGCGGGGGTTTCCGCGTCCACCCGGTGGGCTCGCACCTTGTGGCCGACACTTGTCAGGCAGCGGCCACTGGGCAGGTCGAAGCGCCAGCCGTGCAGCTGGCAGGTGAGCTGGTCACCGTCGACGATGCCGAAGCGGGTCAGGTCCGCCTTCAGGTGCGGGCACCGCCGCTGCACCACCCAGTCGCCCAACGTGATGTCCTCGGCGTCGGTGCTGCGTTCGTGCTCGTCGTACCAGCCCTCGGCGTACTGGAGCCGCTCCTCGGAGAGGCACTTGAAGAACGCGTAGACGAACTCGTTGTACTGGCCGATCCGGGCCGCCGAGAACCGGCAGGACAGGAAGAGCGAGTTGACCCAGTCCACCTCGTCGATGAAGAGCAGGTGCTCGATCAGCGACCGCTCCATCCGGAACCGGTAGCGCACCTTCTCGTCCGCGTACGGCCGGACCTCCTTGCCGGGGAAGTCCACCACGATCGACTCGACGCTCTCGCCGTCATACCCCACCAGGTCGAAACGGACCGGGCCGCCCACCCCCTTGGCCAGGTAGATCGACTCGTCGAGCAGCGGCTCGATCCGACGCTTCATCTCGCCGAGCACGTCCACCTCAGGGTGCCGCCAGGACGCCTTCTCCGCCTCGATGATCGGGCGCTTGCGCTCCCGCATCTCCTCCAGGTGCGCGACCTTGTCGGCGAAGAACTCCTGCACCGGCACCGGGTGGGTGGTGCTCGCGCCCTCCGTGGTGACCTCGGCGACGCTGCCCGGCAGCAGCACGATCCCGTTGGTGCCGCCGACCTTTGCGTACTCCGACAGGAAGACGGACTGGTCGGGGAAGATGTTGCCCTCGTCGCCGTGGATGTCGTTGAACTGCCACAGGGCGTCGTCGAGGAAGCACGGCGGGCCGGCGATCGGGAAGACGTGCGACGCCTTCAGGTCGTCGATGTACCGCCAGGTCCGGTCGAACTGCCGGTCACGCTTCTGCTTGCCGAACGCGGTCTTCGCCGCCTGCGGCAGCTCGTAGACCATCGGGTACCAGATCGCACCGGAGAACTGGAGCAGGTGCGCGTGCACGTGCCCCAACTCGGCGAAGACGCTCAGGTCGGTGGGACGGGCATCGTTCTGGTTGAGCAGCCGCACACCCTCGTGCTCGACCCAGAGCGAGGAGTCGCCGATCGGCCCGTCGGTCGGGCTGGTCAACGCCTGAATCATGATCTTCAGGCCGCCCGGCAGCTCCACCACCTGCTCGTTGGGAGCCTTCAGGAACTTGGTGAAACCCAACGCCCGGAACTCGTCCTCCATCTCCGAGGTGGGGAACTCGGGGAGCAGGACCGTCGCGTCCTTGGAGACGAAGTCGCGCAGGTGCTTCGCGTCGAAGTGGTCCCGGTGCAGGTGGGAGACGTACAGGTAGTCGACCTGACCCAGGCTCTCCCAGTCCAGCAGAGAATTGTCCGGGAACGGGAACCACGACGCGAAGTAGGCCGGGTTGACCCACGGGTCGCACAGGATGCTGCCCGCGGTCGTGTCGATCCGCATGCTGGCGTGCCCGGTTCCGGTCACTCGCACCGCACAGTCCCCCTCAAACAGACAATCAGGTGTACGCCAAACGCTACCGGAGGGAGTCTGACCGCCGCCCCGCGACGCCGGTAGTGCCGTCCAGCCCAGGTGGGGCAGGGCCGATGGCCAGGAAACCCCCACCCCACCGCACCCCGTACGAGGCGTGCCAGACTAACCAAAGATCCGATCGCGAGGGAAGGACCGACAGTGGCAGGAAGCGAGCCGGTAACGTCGCCAGACCAGCACAAGCCCGGGCACCGCAAGGCCGGGCAGATCGGCGCCGTGCTGTCCGCACTGGCGCTGCTGGCGATGATCTGCGGCAACCACGAGGGCAGGGTCGAGGACATCTGGCTGATCGGCCTGGCCGCGCTGCTGCTGATCATCGTGATCGGCGACGTCGTGTTGCGGCGCAGCGGTCTGCGCTCCTGACCCGACCACCGCCGGACGACCGGCCGACGTACGCCGAGGGCCCGCCCCCACCCGGGGGACGGGCCCTCGTCCGTATCGCGTCGGGGTCAGCGCCCGAAGAGGATGTCCTGCACGTCCTTGAGCGCGGCGTCGACCTCGGCCTCGAAGTAGCCGCCCGGCACCAGGCCGAACCGGAGCGTGTCCAGGTCCTTCGGGTCGACCGGCATGGGGTTGCGGCGCTGCATGCCACCGAGCAGGGTGTCGAAGAACCGGTCCACCTGGTCGGGGTCGTACCCGCTGCCGAACCGGCGCACCTGGAAGCTACGACGGATCTGGTCGACCCGGTACAGGTCGCTGCCGGGCGGACCGGCCATCGGCGGACCACCCATCGGCGGGCCGGCAACCGCGGGCGGGCCGGCCATCGGCGGACCACCCATGCCCTGCTGCGGCAGCGGAGGCGGACCGGCCGGACCACGGCGCATGTCGCGCAGATCCCGCTCCGGCATCCGGATCTCGGCCGTCATGTCGGCGCGACCGTGCCGCCCAGCCTCGAAGCCGTCGAAGCGCGGCTCCTCCGGCGGCGGCGGATAACCGCCGGGCGCGCGCTGGTCGTCGGAGCCGTACCCACCGCGCTGGTCATCCGGGCCGTAGCCACCGGGTGAGCGCTGGTCGTCCGGGGGGCCGTACCCGCTGGGGCCGGCGGGCAGACCGCGCTGCGGCATGCCGTGGCCACCCATCGGGCCGGGGCCCATCGGGCCACCGGGACCCATCGGGGGGCCGGCCGGGCCACGTGGCGCGTCGTAACCACCGCCACGGGGGGCGTCGTAACCACCGGCGAAGGCACCGGTCGGCTCGTCGTAGCGACCGTAGGGCGGGCCGGCCTGCGCGGGCATCGGCCGGGGCGGCATCGGCTGCGGAACCATGCCCCGGTCATCACGCATCGGCGGACCCATCCGGTCCGGTGGGCCCATCCGGTCGCCCATCCGGGGGTCGCCACCGCGCCCGGCGCTGTTGCGCTCCTCCAGCTCGGCCAGCTGCCGCTCGACCCGGTCCAGGTGAAGGTCGACCTGCCACTCGTCGTAGCCGTTGAAGCGGACCCGGAAGACGACGTCATGGACCTCCTGGGAGGCCACCGGGGCGCCGACCTGTCGGCCGTCGAGCGTAGCCTCGACCCGGTCGAGGAAGGCATCCACCTCGTCGACCTTGTATCCCCGGCGGAGCGCCTTGCGCCGGAAACGCTGACCCTGACTCGCCACTATGTCTCCTGGTCTCGTTCGCCACGCCCGGTCACGCCGGTGCCTCTCCGGCGCGGTCGGTGAAGGTGTCGTTGTCTTCGGCGGCGGCGAGCTGGCCACACGCGCCGTCGATCTCGCGACCTCGGGTGTCCCGAACTGTGGTGGACACCCCCGCGTCGCGCAACCGCCGGACGAACTCCCGCTCGACCGGCTTCGGGCTCGCGTCCCAGCGGCTGCCCGGCGTCGGATTGAGCGGAATGAGGTTCACGTGGGCCAACTTGCCGGCCAGCAGCCGCCCGAGCAGGTCGGCTCGCCACGGCTGGTCGTTCACGTCCTTGATCATCGCGTACTCGATCGACACGCGGCGGCCCGTCCGGGCGGCGTAGTCCCACGCTGCGTCCAGCACCTCGGCTACCTTCCAGCGCTGGTTTACCGGCACGAGTTCGTCGCGCAGATCATCATCGGGCGCGTGCAACGACAACGCAAGGGTCACTGAGAGGTCTTCGCTGGCCAGTCGGTGGATGGCCGGAACCAGGCCGACCGTGGAAACGGTGATGTGCCGCTGGGACAGGCCGAGCCCCTCCGGGGCCGGGCTGACCAGCCGACGGATCGCCGCGACCACCCGGTTGTAGTTGGCCAGCGGCTCGCCCATGCCCATGAAGACGACGCGCGACAGCCTCGGCGGGGAACCGGCCACCACGCCGGAGGCCGCCACCCCGGCCATGTACACCGCCTGGTCGACGATCTCCGCCGTCGACAGGTTGCGGGTCAGCCCGGCCTGGCCGGTCGCGCAGAACGGACACGCCATGCCGCAACCCGCCTGGCTGGAGATGCAGACGGTCACCCGGTCCGGGTAGCCCATCAGCACGCTCTCCACCAGCGCACCGTCGTGCAGCCGCCAGAGCGCCTTGCGGGTCGCGCCGTCATCGCAGGCCAGCTCGCGCACCGGGTTGAGCAACGTCGGCAGCAACTTCTCGGCCAGCCGCTCCCGGGTCGCGGCGGGCAGATCGGTCATCGCCTGCGGGTCGCGGACCAACCGCCCGAAGTAGTGGTTGGAGACCTGCTTGGCGCGGAAGGCCGGCTCACCCAGCCCGGCGATCAACGCCTGGCGGCCGGCCAGGTCCAGGTCAGCGAGGTGCTGAGGGGGCATGGAGGCCCGGCGCGCGGCGGGGGCGACCGAGATGGCGGGGATCAAGGGCAGGCTCGTCATGGCTGGTCCAGTGTGTCACGCCGTCGGCGGCGGCTGCCGGTCCGGAGGTGTCGAACGGGCCGCGACCGCCGGAGCCGGATGACCAGGTCGCCGTGATTCATACCTCAGCTCACCACCGGCACGAAGACCGCCAACAGCAGGTAGGCCGTCGGTACCGCGAACAGGATCGAGTCCAACCGGTCCATCAGACCGCCGTGGCCGGGCAGCAGGTTGCTCATGTCCTTCACGCCGAGATCCCGCTTGATCATCGACTCGGCGAGGTCGCCGAGGACCGCCGCGCAGGAGACGGCCACCCCGAACAGCGCACCCCACCAGGGGGCAACCTCGAACATCAGCCACAGCAGCAACGCGCCGCCCAGGGCCGCCGCGGTGACCGAACCGGCGAAGCCCTCCCAGGACTTCTTCGGGCTGATCGACGGGGCCATCGGGTGCCGGCCGAAGGAGACCCCGGCCGCGTACCCACCGGTGTCGGAGAGGACCACCCCGATCAGCGTGGCCAGGATGCGCAGGTGCCCGTCGTCGGGGGCCGCCGCCAGCAACGCCGCGAAACCGGCGAGGAACGGCACGTAGACGGCGATCAGGGTGGCCGCGGTGAGATCCCGCTGGAAGCCCGCCGGCCCGTCGCCCAACCGCCAGATCATGGTGCCCAGCACTGTGACCAACAGCCCCAGGCTGAGCGCGTCCGGGCCCGCGTACCAGGCCAGGCCCACTGTCAACACGCCACCGGCGATCAGTGGCACCAGCGGCGGGTGCGCGCCGCTGCGGCGTACCGCGCGGGCCATCTCCCAGATGCCGACGGCGACAGCGGCGGCGATCACCGGCAGGAAGGCCAACGGATAGACGATCAGCGGCACCACGATCAGCGCGCCGAGGCCGAGCCCGACCCCGATCGCCGCGGGAAGGTTGCGCCCCGCCCGCCCGTTGCCCAGCTGCTGGGTGGCCGGTCGGTCGAGGCTGGCCCGACGTCGGCCCTTCGACCGTCGACCGGTCGTCGGAGCCTCGTCCGGCACCACCTCGGCCCGCACGGGCGCGAGCTGCTCGGTCGGGTACCCCGGGTCGTCGAAGCGGACGGGAGGGCCGTCGAGGCGGCTCGGCTCGTCCAAGCGCCCACGGTCCGGGCCGTCGTAACGGGGTGGCCCGTCGCCCGCAGGAGGTCGGTCCGGGTAGCGGTCACCGCGACCCCGGTCGTCGTACCGGTCAGGCTGGTTGCGGTCGTCGACGTGCCGGTCCCGGTCGTCGAAACGATCGTGCCGGTCGCGGTCGTCGAAGCGGTCGTCCGGGCGGACCGGGCGGCCACGCTCGTCGTACGGGTCCGCGGGGTGCGGGTCCGTGTACGGCCGGGCGTGCGGGTCGGCATACAGCTCAGGGCCGGCGGCCGGACGGGGGCTCCACTGGCCGGCCTCCAGCTCCTGGTCCGGCCAGGGCAGCGCCACCGGGCGCTCCGGTCGGTCCCAGCTGCGAGGCTCACTGCCGTAGGGGTCGGGGTGGGACATCACGCACCGCGACGCGGCACGAGAACCACCACATGACGCAAGACCACAAGCATCCCCTACACGTGCGATGTTCCTCCGATTGACCGCCCCGACGGTCGGTCGATCCCCGGTGTTCACCACCCGGTGGCCGGGAATCCTGCCGAGCCTACTGCACACGCCGGATCGGCACGGCGGACGAGGCACGCCCACTGACGCCACAGGGTGCCGCCAGGCCGTCGGCCAGCGACGCACACCCATCCGGTACGGCAGACCGCAGGCGATCCGCAGCCGTCGATCCGACTCCTCGGGTGCGCGATCGAGTACTGAGCAAACGCGTCCCGCGTGGTCCGCTGGTGCCGCGCTGGCGCCAGCCCGCGCTCCGCAACGGGGAAGGGCACTCACATGTTCACGTTCGGTCTCGCGGCGTTGACGGTAGCCGCCATGGTCCTGGGAGCAGGGTCACCGGCCGCCGCCACCACCACGGCACGGACCAGGATCACCATCGACCGCCACACCAGCGAGCTGTTCCCGTTCGAGCCGCCCTACGCTGAGCCGCCGGGAGTGACGTACCCGGCGGCACGGGTCACCGCCACCGCCCGGCACTGCCCGGCCGGCATCGTCCTCATGTCGGCCTCGCTGGTGCAGGACGGCCTGCCGACCCTCTGGGCCACCGCGGGACACGGCGCCGGCGAGATCCTCTGCGACGGTGGCACCGTCGAACTCGGGATGGCGTTCGCCCGGATCGCTCCGGCGCTGCATCCCGGCCGGGCCACCGCCCACTTCTCGCTGCGCGACTCGACCACCGGCGAGCAGTTCACCGAGAGCACCAGGACCGTCTGGATCCCCTGCTGACCTACGGAACGAGGCCCGTTCCCGACGTCGGGAACGGGCCTCGGAGCATGGCTCACACCTCGAGCAGCTCGGTTTCCTTGTGCTTCACCAGGTCGTCGATGTTGGCCACGTACCGCTGGGTCAGGTCGTCGAGTTCCTTCTCGGCGCGGCGACCGTCGTCCTCGCCAGCCTCGCCGTCCTTGACGATCCGGTCCAGCTCTTCCTTGCCACGGCGGCGGACGTTGCGGATCGCCACCTTGGCCTCCTCGCCCTTGTGCCGAGCCACCTTGATCATGTCGCGGCGGCGTTCCTCGGTCATCTGCGGGAGCAGGATGCGCAGCTGGTTGCCCTCGTTGTTCGGGTTCACCCCGAGGTCCGAGTCGCGGATCGCCTTCTCCATGGCGTTGATCTGCGAGTTGTCGTACGGCTTGATGATGGCCATCCGCGGCTCGGGCACCGCGATGGACGCCATCTGCGTGAGCGGCGTGGGCGTGCCGTAGTAGTCGATGATGACCTTGGAGAACATGGCGGCGTTGGCGCGACCGGTACGGATGGCGCCGAACTCCTCCTTGGCGTGCTCAACCGCACGCTCCATCTTTTCCTCGGCCTCGAGGAGGGTGTCGTCGATCACCGGTCTCCTCGCCTCCTTCTGTGCTCGTGGTGGGCTCTGCTGAAAGTCGTCAGACCGCTGTCGTCGTCGCCGGTCGGCGGGACTCAGGCGGTGATCAGGGTGCCGATCTTGTCGCCACCCACCGCGCGGATGATGGTGTCGTCACCCTGCGCGCCAAAGACCAGCATCGGCAGGCCGTTCTCCATGCAGAGGCTGAACGCCGCCGCGTCGGCCACCCGCAGGTTGCGGCGCAGCGCCTCGGAGAAGGTGATCGAGTCGAGCTTGCTGGCGGTGGGGTCGATCCGCGGGTCGGCGGTGTAGACGCCGTCCACGCCGTTCTTGCTCATCAGCACCACGTCGGCCCGGATCTCCAGCGCCCGCTGGGCGGCCACGGTGTCGGTGGAGAAGTACGGCATCCCGGCGCCGGCGCCGAAGATGACCACGCGGCCCTTCTCCAGGTGCCGGATGGCCCGCAGCGGGATGTACGGCTCGGCGACCTGGGCCATCGTGATGGCGCTCTGCACACGGGTCTCGATGCCCTCCTTCTCCAGGAAGTCCTGGAGCGCGAGGCAGTTCATCACGGTGCCGAGCATGCCCATGTAGTCGGCGCGGGCCCGGTCCATCCCACGCTTCTGCAGCTCCGCGCCGCGGAAGAAGTTGCCTCCGCCGACCACCACGGAGACCTGCACGCCGCGGCGGACCACTGTGGCGATCTGCCGGGCGATGGCCTGGACGACGTCCGGGTCGACGCCGATCGCGCCGCCACCGAAGACCTCACCGGAGAGCTTCAGCACCACCCGGCGGGCACGCCCAGGCGGCGGTGCCGTCGGATCGTCCAGCTCCAGCGTCCGGTCACTCACAACCTGCGTCATCCGCCCCGCCCTTCCCCACGCGCACGCCCCGTGCGGCGCGTACCGCGAACCTGCCGCTGCCGACCCTATGTGACGAGGAGGCCGCGGTGCCTGTCACGTACACCGGCGGCCTCCTCGTTGACGTCTTCTGCCCACGGGCGCGCGTGGCGCCCGGTGACGGCTCAGGCCTGGCCGACCTCGAACCGCACGAAGCGGGTGACCTCGATGCCGGCCTCGGCCAGCAGCTGCTTCACCGACTTCTTGTTGTCAGAGACGGACGACTGCTCGATCAGGACGAAGTCCTTGAAGAAGGAGTTGACCCGACCCTCGATGATCTTCGGCAGGGCCGCCTCGGGCTTGTTCTCCTCGCGGGCGGTCTGCTCGGCGATGCGCCGCTCGGACTCGACGACCTCAGCCGGAACCTCGTCCCGGGTGAGGTACTTCGGCCGCATCGCGGCGATCTGCATGGCCACACCACGGGCGTCGGCGTCGCCGGCCTCGTCGGTCTTGCCGGTGTACGACACCAGCACGCCAACGGCCGGCGGCAGGTCCTGGGCCTTGCGGTGCAGGTAGACGGCGGTGGTGCCCTCGACCCGGGCGAACCGGTTGAGCACCAGCTTCTCGCCGATCTTGGCGGACTGCTCCTGGATCAGGTCCGCGATGACCTTGCCGTCGAGCTCGGAGGCGAGCAGCTCCTCGGCGGAGTTCACGCCGGCGCGCTCACCGTGCTCGACCAGCTGCTGGCCCAGCGCGATGAACGACTCGGTCTTGGCGACGAAGTCGGTCTCGCAGTTGAGCTCGAGCAGCGCCTTGCCGGAGTGGGCGACCAGGCCGTTCGCGGCCGTACGGCCGGCCCGCTTGCCGACGTCCTTGGCGCCCTTGACGCGCAGGATCTCGACGGCCTTGTCGAAGTCGCCCTCGGCCTCGGTCAGCGCCTTCTTGCTGTCCATCATGCCGGCGCCGGTGAGGTCGCGGAGCTTCTTGACGTCCGCGGCGGTGATTTGGGACATGGCTCTCTCTTCGGTGTTGAGACGGCGTGTGGATGGTCAGAGGTGCCGGTTACCCGGATCCGGGCGGATCGTGCCCGGCGTACCGTCGCTGCCCGCCGTTCGCGAAAACGGACGGCGGGGCAGCGACGGTGCGATCACTCCGCGGTGGCGGCCGCCGGCTGCTCGGTGGCGGCCTGCGCCGGCTGCTCCGGGGTGGTGGCGGGCTGCTCGGTGGCGGCAGCGGCGGGCTGCTCGGCCGGGGCGGCCGGGGCGGCCGGAGCGGCCGACTCGTCGGCCTTCTTCGGCTCGAGCAGCTCGCGCTCCCACTCGGTCAGCGGCTCGTCGCTCGCGACACCCTCGGGCTTCTCGTCGTTGCCCCGGCGACGGCCGGAACGCGCGATCAGACCATCCGCGACGGCGGCGGCGACGACCTTGGTCAGCAGCTCCGCCGAGCGGATCGCGTCGTCGTTACCCGGGATCGGGAAGTCGACCTCGTCCGGGTCACAGTTGGTGTCCAGCACCGCGATCACCGGGATGCCCAGCTTGCGGGCCTCGTCGACGGCGATGTGCTCCTTCTTGGTGTCGACGATCCAGACCGCGGCGGGAAGCTTCTGCATGTCCCGCAGACCACCGAGGGTGCGGGTCAGCTTGATCTTCTCGCGGGAGAGCTGCAGCGTCTCCTTCTTGGTGTAACCGGCGGCGGTGCCGCTGAGGTCACCCAGGCCCTCCAGCTCCTTCATCCGCTGGAGCCGCTTGTACACGGTCTGGAAGTTGGTCAGCATGCCACCGAGCCAGCGGTGGTTGACGTACGGCTGGCCGACCCGGGTCGCCTGCTCGGCAATCGCCTCCTGGGCCTGCTTCTTGGTGCCGACGAACAGGATGCTGCCACCCTCGGCGACGGTCCCACGCACGAACTCGTACGCCTTCTCGATGTACTCGAGGGTCTGGCGCAGGTCGATGATGTAGATGCCGTTGCGCTCGGTCATGATGAAGCGCTTCATCTTCGGGTTCCAGCGCCGGGTCTGGTGCCCGAAGTGGACACCGCTCTCCAGCAGCTGACGCATGGTCACGACGGCCATGGTTGGGGTACTCCTCAAGGTCCCTGGTTGTCACGCCCGGCCGGTGGCCGGGCGTCCTGGCGCCTGGTCGCCGACCCATGGTGGACCCGATCAAGATCGGGACCAGGGAGGCCGTCGCTCCACGACGATTCGTGAAGAGGGCGCGCGAGGTCGACCGCACGAGGCGGTCGCCAGTTGGCCAGTGTACGCCCCTCGCCCCTTCAGCCGCCCCGGGGTGCGCGGAGGTGCTGATCCGGTCTCCGGGGCTCCGGGGCTCGACGTGCTTGGGAAGATCGCGCTGTTTCCTGGAAACAGTGGCCCCCGCGTCGCCGGAGGCCACTGTTTCCTGGTTGTTGTCCGAATCATCAGCGCACGCCAGGCCGGTGGCGGGTCGGGCCGGTTCAGCCGGCGGCGAGCGCGGCGGCTACGAAGAGCACCAGGCCGACGGTCAGGTAGGCCGTCGGTGGGCGCAGCCAGCCCCGACCGTTGTCGGCGAGCGCCAGACCTCCGGTTCGGAGCCCGTACAGCCCGGTCGCGAAGATCGGCAGTCCGGCGACCAGGGCGATACCCACCACCACGTTCCCGGCATCCACCGGGTCGCCGGTCACGCCCGCCAGCAGCACCCGCAACGCGGGGACCTCGAAGACCAACACCAGCAGTGCGAAGAGTACGGCCAGCACCGGTCGACGGGTCCGATAGACGCCATCGGCGGCCGGCGGATACACCGGCGGCTCGCCCGCGGGCAGGTCGGGTCGCGGGCCGATCCCCGGCATCGGGCCGGTCGGCATCTCCAGCGGGTGCGGCGTGTCGCCGCCGCCCCGGGTCGGCTCGACGATCGGGTACCCGGCGAGCGGAGCGGGACGAGCCTGGTCAGCGAGCACGCTGGCCGGCGTTGTCGACGTGCTGTCGCGGGCGGTCTCCGGCGCGACGCCGGTCAGCGGGGAGCCCGCCGTGGTCGTCTCGCGGGCGGCCCGGCGACCCGGCAGCTCACCGGAGGTCTCCGAGGGGTCCCGGTCCGCGCGCCGTGAGCGGGTGGCCCGGTAACCGTCGGCTTCCGGCCGTGCGGCACCCAACGGGTCGACAGCGCCGAAACGTCCCGAATCAGCCTCGCTCGCCCCGAACCGACCGGTCTGATCGTCGAGGGCACCGAAGCGACCCGAGTCCGATTCCGGCGTACCGAAGCGGCCCACGTCCACCGCGCTCAGACGACCCGAGTCCGACTCGGGAGTACCGAAGCGGCCGGCGTCGACGGCGCCGAAGCGTCCCGAGTCCGGCTCGCGGCGGCGGCCGACGCCGGTGTCCTCGACGGAACGGCCGTCTTCCGCGCCACGCTGCTCGGGAATCTCGCTGTCCCGGTACCGCTGTTCACCCGCGCCGCGCCACTCCGACTCGCCGTAACCGCGACCCCGCTCGTCGGGGTACCAGCGCGACTCCTGATCTTCCGGAAAACTCCGTCGTCCGTCCACGTCAGGCACCGTATGCGACCGGCCACGCCCGCGCCATTTCAGCCCGGCCGGCCGCGAAGCCGATTGCCCGGGCAGCGGGGACACGAGTCACGCCGTAGCACAGCTCGGGCATGATCGTCCGACTGTCCACAGCACCCCTGTTGTCCACAGCTGGACCCCCGCCGGGTCGCGGCGGCCGCCCGTCGGCGGGCACGGTGCCGGCCATGACGAAGCGGAACCAGGCGGTTGGCGCGTACGGCGAGCAATGCGCGGCTCGGCACCTGACCGAGGCGGGGCTGCGCCCGATCGCCCGCAACTGGCGCTGCCCGGCCGGGGAGATCGACATCATCGCGTGGGACGGGCCGGTGCTCGCCTTCTGTGAGGTGAAGACCCGCCGGGGTGAGGGCTTCGGCACCCCGGCCGAGGCGGTAGTGCCGGCCAAGGCGCGCCGGCTGCGAGGGCTCGCCGCACGGTGGCTGACCGAGACCGGTACGACAGCCGAGGAGGTGCGTTTCGACGTGCTGTCGGTGCGGTTGCCCGACGCCGGTCCGGCGCAGGTCGAGCACCTCAAGGGCGCGTTCTGACATGCGTACCCGGAGGATCGGTGACACGCCGTGAGCTACGCGAAGGTGCTCTGTGTGGGCCTGGTCGGAGTGACCGGCCACCTCGTCGAAGTGGAGGCCGACCTGGCCGCGGGCCTGCCGGCGGTGGTGATCTCCGGGCTGCCGGACACCGCCCTGCACGAGGCCCGCGACCGGGTCCGTGCCGCCGTGGTCAACTCCGGCCAGCGCTGGCCCAACCGGCGGATCACCCTCAACCTGCTGCCCGCCACGCTGCCGAAGTTCGGTTCAGCCTTCGATCTGGCCATCGCCGCGGCGCTGCTGGGTGGTTCGGGTGAGTTGCCGCTGCTCCCCCTGGAGGGGGTGGTGGTCCTCGGCGAGCTGGGGCTCGACGGGACGGTCCGGCCGGTGCGCGGCGTGCTCCCGATGGTCGCCGCCGCGGCCCAGGCCGGCGTCGCGCGGGTGATCGTCCCGGTCGGCAACGCCGCCGAGGCCGCCGTCATACCCGGGGTACGGGTGCGAGCGGTGGACAGCCTGCACCGGCTGGTCGCCTTCGTCCGGGACGGGACCCCGCTGATCGAGCCACCGGCGGACATCCCGGCACCGGTGGTCGGTGGACCGGATCTCGCCGAGGTCGCCGGGCAGCAGATGGGGCGGCGCGCCCTGGAGGTCGCCGCGGCCGGCGGGCACCACCTGGCGCTGCTCGGCCCTCCGGGCGCCGGCAAGACGATGCTCGCGGAACGGCTGCCGTCGATCCTGCCCGAGCTGGACGACGACGCGGCGCTGGAGGTGACCGCACTGCACTCGGTCGCCGGGCTGCTGCCGCCGGGCGGTCGGCTGCTGCGTCGCCCGCCGTTCCAGGCGCCGCACCACACCGCGACAGTGCCGTCGCTGGTCGGGGGCGGCTCGGGGCTGGCCCGACCCGGCGCGGTGTCGCTGGCGCATCGCGGAGTGCTCTTCCTGGATGAGGCTCCCGAATTCAGCAAGGGCGCGCTGGAGGCGCTGCGCCAGCCGCTGGAGCACGGCCGCATCCAGCTGAACCGCAGCGGGGGTGGCACCGTGTACCCGGCTCGCACCCAGTTGGTGCTGGCGGCCAACCCGTGTCCGTGCGCGAAACCGGCCGGCGATGCGCACTGCGAGTGTTCGCCGCTGGTTCGCCGCCGCTACCTGAGCAGGCTCTCCGGGCCGCTGCTGGACCGGATCGACGTCCAGGTGCGGCTGATGCCGGTGCGGGCGGCCGAGCTGATGGCGACCGACGGTGACGTCGAGCCTTCGGCGACGGTCGCCGCCCGGGTGGCGGCGGCCCGGCAGGCGGCGGCCACCCGCTGGGCCGGCCTCGATCGGCGACTCAACGCCGAGGTGGAAGGGCCGCACCTGCGCCGACCGCCGTGGCGGCTGCCGGCCCAGGTCACAGTGGAGCTGCGGGGCCGGCTCGACTCCGGCTCGCTGTCGGCGCGCGGCTTCGACCGGGTGATCCGGATGGCCTGGACCATCGCCGATCTGGACGGTCGCGACCGACCTGATCGAGATGACGTCCGGGAAGCGCTTCAACTACGGACGGGGGAGGCGACGTGAGCGCCGAGGAGGAACGCAGGCTGGCCCGGGTCGCCCTGACCTGGCTGGCGGAGCCGGGCACGCGCGCGGTCTATCACCTGGTCGAACGGCACGGCCCGGTGGCGACCCTGGATCTGCTGCTCGACGGCGGCAGCCCGGACGGCTGGCTGCACACCACCGTCGCCGCACGCTCGGCGGCCGGCGACGCACGGGCGGTGGCCGCGGAGGCCCTGGCGCGGGCGGACCGACTGGGTGCCCGGCTGGTCACGCCGGACGACGAGGAGTGGCCGGCCCAGGTCGCCAGCCTGGCCGCGTTGCGGCTGCCGGACGTCAGCCGCCGGGTCGACGGTGAGACCGCCCCGCCGCTCTGCTTCTGGGTACGCGGGAGCTGGCCGCTCGGCGAGGCGCTGGATCGCTCGGTGGCCGTGGTGGGAGCGCGGGCGGCCACCGGCTACGGGCAGCACGTCGCGACCGAGCTGGGGTACGGCTTGGCGGAGCGGGACTGGACGGTCGTGTCCGGTGGCGCGTTCGGCATCGACGCCGCCGCCCACCGGGGCGCCCTCACCGCGGGCGGTCTGACCGTCGCGGTGCTCGCCTGCGGGCTCGACCGGCCGTACCCGATGGGCAACGCCGCGCTCTTCGACCGGATCGCCGAGACGGGGCTGCTGGTCAGCGAGTGGCCGCCCGGTGCCGAGCCGCTGCGGCCCCGGTTCCTGATCCGCAACCGGGTGATCGCCGCAGGCACCCGGGGCACCGTCGTGGTGGAGGCGTCGGCGCGCAGTGGCGCGACGCAGACCGCGCGGCGAGCCATCCACAGCAATCGGGTGGCAATGGTGGTGCCGGGGCCGGTGACCTCGGCGATGTCCGTCGGCGCCCACGAGTTCCTGCGCGAGCACGCCAAGGCCCGGCTGGTCACCGGGGTCGCGCACGTGCTGGAGGAGGTAGGTCGGATCGGCGCCGACCTGGCCCCTCTGGCGCGTGGACCGCAGCGGGCCACCGACGCGCTGGACGACGACGCGCAGTCGCTGCTGGAGGCGCTGCCCCGCCGAGGCGCGATGGGCGTGGACCGGCTCTCCTCGCGCGCCGGCGTCGACGTACGGACCGCGTTGCGCAAGCTGTCGCTGCTGGAGGAACTGTCCATGGTGGTCCGTCGCGACGACGGCTACGCCCTCGCCCCACCCGCCAAACACACGCGTGCGGCGGCGGAGACGTCCGGTCGACCTGTTACCTGAGCGGGCGCGTCACCGCCGCCCGCCCGGGATGGTCTCCCGGATGCCCGCACCTCTCGCGCTCGGGGCCCCGGCCAGCCGACACTGCCGGTACCGTGCCCGGTCATGGGTGCAATCAAGCCGTGGCACATCAGCGTGCTCTGCTGTCTCGTCGTGACCGCCGTGCTCGTTGTCGGCTTGGTCGTGTTCCTCGTCAAGAAGAGCAACCGCCGATAGTTCGGGTGGACACCGGCTCCGTCAGGTCCGGTGGCGTAGGCACCCCGGCCGTAGGCTGATGCCGTGCCAGCTGTGATCGAGAGTGCCGGGGCCGACGGCACGCCGGCGCGACCACGATGAGCCGGCCCGACCGGGGCACCCGGGCCATGCACCAGGCGCTGCCACCAGCGTTGCGTGACGCTGTCGACGACTTCGCCGAGCACCTGTCCCGGGTTCGTAACCGGTCCGCGCACACCGTCCGCGCGTACGTCACCGATCTCGTCTCGCTGCTCGACCACGCCGTCCGAATGGGCTGCGTCGACCTCGCCGAGCTGGACCTGTCGGTGCTGCGCAGTTGGCTGGCGAAGCAGCGCACCACGGGTGCGGCCCGCACGTCGTTGGCCCGGCGGGCCGCGTCGGCGCGGGCATTCAGCGCCTGGGCCCACCGGGCCGGGCTGCTCCCCGCCGACGTGGGCGCCGCGCTGGCCAGCCCTCGCGCGCACCGGGAACTGCCCAGCGTGCTGCGCGCCGACCAGGCCGCCGCTCTGGTCGAGGCACCGTCCCGGCAGGCGCCACCCACCAACCCGCCAGTGGAGTCGGGCCCGAGCGCAGCGGCCGAGGCGGTGCCGCTGCGGGACCGGGTGCTGCTGGAGCTGCTCTACGCCACCGGCGTACGGGTCAGTGAGGCGTGCGGGTTGGACGTCGGGGATGTCGACCACGGTCGGCGGGTGATCCGGGTGTTCGGCAAGGGCGGGCGGGAACGCTCGGTGCCGTACGGGTTGCCCGCCCAGCGGGCGCTTGACGACTGGCTGCGCCGGGGCCGCCCGGCGATGGTGGGTGCCCGCTCCGGCGACGCGCTGCTGCTGGGTGCCCGGGGTGGTCGGCTCAACCCGACGACCGCGCGTCAGATCGTCGGTGCGTACGCCGAGACCGCCGGGCTGCCGCGGACCAGCCCGCACGATCTGCGCCACTCCGCGGCCACCCACCTCCTGGAGGGTGGCGCGGACCTGCGCGCCGTGCAGGAGTTGCTCGGCCACTCGTCGCTGGCGAGTACGCAGATCTACACCCACGTCTCGGTCGAGCGGCTGCGTGCCGCGTACCGGCAGGCGCACCCGCGCGCCTGATCACGGGCCGCAAGGCACGCACGCGCGCGCCTGATCAAGGGCCGGAGAGCACGCGAGCGTGGCGGTTACGATCATCAAGTGAGCGTCCCGAATCCTCCTGAGCCGATCCCGGGCGCCCGCCTGCTCTTCTCCCTGGACCCGGCGGTCAGCCACCTCAACCACGGCTCGTTCGGCGCGGTGCCGATCGGCGTGCAGCGCGCCCAGCAGCGGCTGCGCGACGAGATGGAGGCGAACCCGCTGCGCTTCTTCACCCAGGGGCTGGTCGACCGGATAGCGCACACCCGCCGGCACCTCGCCGGGTTCCTGGGCGCCGACCCGGACGGCAGCGCCCTGGTGGGCAACACCACCACCGGCGTCGCGGTGGTCCTCCAGTCGGTTGGCCTGAAGGCCGGCGACGAGGTGCTGAGCACCGACCACGGGTACGGGGCGGTGAGTCTGGCGATCCAGCGCGAGTGCCGCCGCACCGGCGCGGTCAGCCGGGTCCTGCCGATCCCCCTGGCCGCCACCGACGAGCAGATCGTGCAGACCATCCGCGCTGGCCTGCGCCCCGGGCGGACCCGGCTGCTCGTCGTCGACCAGCTGACCTCGGCCACCGCCAAGCTCTTTCCGACCGCCGCCATCGTCGGGGTGGCCCGCGAACACGGCGTGCCGGTCCTGGTGGACGCGGCGCACGCCCCGGGGATGCTGCCGACCCCGGTGGCCAGCATCGGCGCGGACTTCTGGGTGGGCAACCTGCACAAGTGGGCGTACGCCCCGCGCGGGACCGCCCTGCTGACGGTGGCACCGCAGTGGCGGGACCGGATCGAGCCGCTGGTGGTGTCCTGGGAGCAGGAGTCGGGTTTCCCGGCCCGGCTCGAGTGGCAGGCGACGCTCGACTACACGCCCTGGCTGGCGGCTCCG
The DNA here is from genome assembly GCF_022229005.1 of Micromonospora trifolii. Lineage (GTDB taxonomy): Bacteria > Actinomycetota > Actinomycetes > Mycobacteriales > Micromonosporaceae > Micromonospora > Micromonospora trifolii. The sequence continues at coordinate 12,404 of NZ_JAKKFD010000030.1, read as the reverse complement.
GCGGGTCTGTTCACGATGCGCAGTCTCGGCGTCGAGCGGGTGCGGGCGCACAACGCCGCGCTCGCCGCGTACGGCCAGCGGGTGGTGGGGGACGCCCTGGGGGTGGCCCCCGCCGACCTGCCCGACCCCGGCGGACCGGGGGTGGCGCTGCGCCTCATTCCGCTGCCGGCCGGTACGGGCACCACTATCGACGCGGCGCGGGCGTTGCAGGCGCGGATCGGTGAGCGGCTCGCCGCGGAGGTGGCGGTGATGAGTTGGAGCGGCCGGGGGTGGCTGCGGCTCACCGGCCAGGTCTACAACGCCGCCGACGAGTACGAGCGGTTGGCCGCGCGGCTGCCGGCACTGCTCGCCCAGCGCTGACCGGACGGCCGGGAGCGGCCACCGGGACCGGACCGACCGGGAGCAGGCGCACCGGGCCGAGGCCGAGCAGGGCCAGCGGGTCGAGATACTCGTCGCCCCGGCGCAGGCCCCAGTGCAGGCACGCCTCGGCCGGGCACCCATGATGCCCGGGCAGCAGCGCGCCCAGCGGCGAGCCGGCGGTGACCGGCTGGCCGGGGCGCACGGCGGGTTGGACCGGCTCGTGGGTGGTCCGCAGCCCGTCGGCGTGCCCCACTGTGACCACCGGTCGACCGGCCACCAGGCCGGCGAAGAGCACGGTGCCCGGCCCGGCGCTGCGGACCACAGCTGCGGCCGGGGCGGCCAGGTCGACGCCGCGGTGGCCGGGCAGCCACGGTCGCGGCGGCCTGTCGAACCGGCGCACCGGGCGGGGCGGCCCGTCGAGCGGCCAGCGGAACCGCCCGGTGGGCGCCGGGGCGGCGACCGGCTCCGCCAGGGCCGCGACCGGCACTGTCGGTGTCGGTGGTTGGCCGGGCACCGCCGCGACCAGCACCGCCAGCCCGCAGAGCTGCACTGTCAGTGCGAGCGGAAGCGCGGCCCAGAGCAGCAGCGTGCGGCGGATCGAACGGACGGATGGCTGTCGCATGACGGCAGCCTCCGGCCGACGCCGGGTCGTCCACCAGCCCGGTCGACGCATCTGTGGACAACCGGAGGTGCTGTGGACGACCACCCAACGGCTTCGATGATCTGCTATGCCCCCGACGGCGGGCCGCTGCCCACGGCCGGTCGCGCGCACGCCGCCGTACCTCCGGTGCCGTTTTCGGGCCGCCACGAAGGGCCTAGGCTGGGCCGCGTACGGCGGGTCCCGCCGTCTGTACCGGGGAGGCCCTCATGACCACTCTCGATGACCGGACGCCGTCCACCGCCGGGCCGACGGTGGCCGACGTGAGCGCCCCGTCCCGGCTCGCGGAGCCGGACGAGACGATCAGCGCCGAGGAGTTGCAGCTCGCGGCCCGCAACCACGGCATCCCGCTGGAGGCGCTGCGCTACGACGTCACCCCGGCCGGGCTGCACTACCTGCTGATCCACTACGACATCCCGGCGCTCGACCCGGCGACGCACACGCTGACCATCGGCGGCGCGGTGGACCGGCCGTTGACTGTCACCCTCGCCGACCTGCGCGAGCGGCCCCGGGTCACCCGGCAGGTGACACTGGAGTGCGCCGGCAACGGGCGGGCCCTGCTGCACCCCCGGCCGGTAAGCCAGCCGTGGCTGGTCGAGGCGGTGGGCAACGCGGAGTGGACCGGCACCCCCCTCGCTCCGCTGCTGCGGGAGGCGGGTGTCGACCCGGACGCGGTGGACGTGGTCTTCACCGGCGCCGACCACGGTGTGGAGCGCGGGATCGAGCAGGACTACCAGCGGGCCCTTCCGGTCGCCGACGCGCTGCGCGAGGAGGTGCTGCTGGCGTACGAGATGAACGGCGCTCCCCTGCTGCCGCAGCACGGCGCACCGCTGCGGCTGATCGTGCCGGGCTGGTACGGCATGGCGCACGTGAAGTGGGTCCACTCCATCGAGCTGCGGACCGAGCCGTTCGAGGGGTACCAGAACGCTGTGGCCTACCGGGTGCGCCGCGACGCCGACGACCCGGGCGTGCCGGTGACGCGGATCGAGCCGCGTGCGCTGGTCCGCCCGCCCGGCTTCCCCGACTTCATGTCCCGCCGTCGGGTGCTGCGGCCCGGCCCGTGCACCCTGGATGGTCGGGCCTGGTCGGGGCACGCCCCGGTGGTCGCCGTGGAGGTGACCACCGACGGTGGGGAGAGCTGGGCGGCGGCCGAGCTGGACCCGACGGGCGCGGGAGATTTCGCCTGGCGGCGCTGGCGGCACGAGTGGGTCGTCACCCCCGGCCGGTACGTGCTCGGCGCGCGGGCTACCGACGCGTCCGGGCGGACCCAGCCGGTCGAGCCGCAGTGGAACCGTGGCGGCTTCGCCAACAACATGGTGCAGCGGGTCGAGGTCGTGGTGCCGGCCGAGTGATCGGCGGTGGGTGTCAGGCCACGGGTGGGGGGCCCGTGGCACGGCCCGGCGACTCGGGTGCGCTCAGCCGCCGAAGCCGGAGTCGGCGGGCAGTGAGATGTCGGGCTTCTCCAGCTCTTCGACGTTGACGTCCTTGAAGGTCATCACCCGGACGTTCTTCACGAAGCGGGCAGGACGGTACATGTCCCACACCCAGGCGTCGTGCATCTCGACCTCGAAGTAGACCTCGCCGTCGGAGTTACGCACGTGCAGGTCGACCTGGTTGGCCAGGTAGAACCGGCGCTCCGTCTCCACCACGTAGGAGAATTGGCGGACAATGTCGCGGTACTCCCGGTAGAGCTGCAGCTCCATCTCGGTCTCGTACTTTTCGAGATCTTCCGCGCTCATCGCACTCCGCCTTCCATGGCCACATCTTCCCCCACCGGCGTCGGAGGCCGAGGCTGCTCGCCCAACGCCACGCCGACGGTACCCCCTGACGCCCACGAGCGCTCCATCGGCTCATCCGAGCCGTTGCCGCCGGGCCGTCGAGCGCGCGGCGGCCGGCCGTCGCGGCCGGAGACCACTGCGACATTGACGTACGAGAACCGGTGCTCCCGGCACGGCCCGTGCTCCCGCAGCGCCGCCGAGTGCTCCGGGGTGATGTAGCCCTTGTGCTCGGCGAAGCCGTACGCCGGGAACACCGCGTCCAACTCCACCATGAGCCGGTCCCGGGTGACCTTGGCCAGCACACTGGCCGCCGCCACACACGCCGCCACCCGGTCGCCCTTCCACACCGCCAGCCCGGGCACACCCAGGCCGTCCACGCCGAAGCCGTCGGTCAGCACGTACTCCGGGCGGGTGGTGAGCGAGGCGAGGGCCCGACGCATCGCGGCCAGGTTGCACACGTGCAGGCCCCGGGCGTCGACCTCCTCGGCCGGGATGACCACCACGGCGTACGCGAGCGCCCGGTCGACGACCTCCGCGTACACCCGTTCCCGGCTGGCCGGGGTGAGCAGCTTCGAGTCGGCCAGCCCCTCGATCTCGCCGCGCCGCCCCTCGGGCAGCACCGCCGCGGCGGCGACCAGCGGACCGGCGCACGCCCCCCGGCCCGCCTCGTCGGCGCCGGCCACGTGCCGGAAGCCGCGCCGCTGCAACGCCCGCTCCAGGGCGTACAGGCCGGCCTCGCGGCGCACCACTGTGCGCGGCGGGGTCAGCACGACGCCTCGTCCTGGCCGGTGGCGGTCGACTGCCCCAGCCGGGTCAGCAGGGCGGGCAGTTCGGGCGGGTAGAACCGGTCACCGCTGGCGGCCAACTCGTCCGGAACCCACCAGCGGTGGTCGGCGATGCTGCGTCGCTCGATGTCGTTGAAGCCCGTGGTGTCCACCTGCCAGGAGTCCACCCGGAAGAGGAAGAAATCCTGCTCCTGGCGGTACCAGACGCCGTCGAAGGAGAACTCGGTCGCGTCGGACCAGACCGGCTCGCCCAACTCGGCCGGGTCGAGCCGCAGGCCGGTCTCCTCGGCCAACTCCCGGGCCGCGCCCGCCGCCGGGGACTCCGACGGATCGAGCCCGCCGCCAGGAGTGAACCAGTATCGGTGCCCGGGTCGGGCCGGGTCGAAGCCCTCGAACAGCAGGACCCGGCCGGCCGCGTCGACGAGCAGCACGCGGGCCGCGCGTCGAGGGGTGTAGGCACGATCGCCACTGTTCGCGCCTGCGGGGCTCGCAAGCTCACTCCTCGCGCTCACGGTCACCGCACCAGCCTGCCAGACCGACGACGGATCGCCCACGCCCCGTCGGCCTACGGCTTGGGAATGCCGTCGAACCCGTCGGGCACCGTCAGCCAGGTGGCCCGGTTGACCGGCCAGAAGACGGTGAACGCCCGCCCGACCACGTCGTCTTCGGGGATCGTCGCCTCGGTGATGTTCTGCTGGGACTGCTGCCAGTGCTCCAGTGAGTCGCCGGAGGCCGACCGGTGGTCGCCCATCACCCACAGCCGGCCCTCCGGCACTGTGATGTCGAACTCCTGGTCGGCGGGCTTGTCGCGAACCCCGTCCAGGGAGAAGATGTACGGCTCGTCCAGCGACTTGCCGTTGATCATCAGCCGTTCTTCCGGGTCGCAGCAGACCACGTGGTCGCCGGGGATGCCGATCACCCGCTTGATGAAGTCCTCACCGTCGGGGTTGCCGCTCCACGCGGTCGGAGCCTTGAACACGATCACCTCGCCGCGGTGCGGTGACCGGAAGTCGTAGACCAGCTTGTTGACCAGCACCCGGTCATCGATCTTGAGGGTGTTTTCCATGGACGGGGAGGGGATGAAGAAGGTCTGCAGCACGAAGGCGCGGACCAGCACCGCGACCAGGATCGCCACACCCAGCAGGATCGGCAGCTCCTTCCAGAAGGAGCTGCGCGGCTTGTCGGTCTGCTCGTCAATCACGCCAAGGAGCCTACGTTGCCCGGCTGGACGGCACCGTCCGGAACGCGCGGGAACCACGCAGCGCGGCTGCCAACGGAAGCATCAGCAGCACACCGCCCTGCGGAGTCGGTCGGGCCGGAGGCGCAGTGGGTGACGCCGTGGCCGGCCCGGAGACGTCCTCGAACGTGGACGGCACCGACAGCGCGCTCCACCGCGACGACGGCCAGACCACCATGAAGGCCCGGCCGACCACGTTGTCGATCGGCACCGGCCCCTGGCAACGCGCGTCCTGGGAGACCTCACGGTGGTCACCCATGACGAAGATCTGACCGGGTGGCACGACGATCTCGTCGAAGCGCCGGGAGCGACACTCCGCCGGGTTGGGCGGGAGGTCCAGGGGTGAGTCCCGCAGGACGTACGACTCGTTGAGCGGGGTGCCGTTGACTGTCACCCGGCCCTGACTGTCGCAGCACTTGACCCGGTCACCGGGAAGGCCGATCACCCGCTTGATGAAGTCCTTCTCACCGGGGCGGCTCACCCCGACCAGGTCGCCGACGGTGCGGGCGAGGCGGCCGGCGACGCCGGGCTTCGGCTGTTCGTCGACCTGCGGCGCCCAGCGGTCGGTGCCCCGGAAGACCACCACCTCGCCGCGCAGCGGGTCGCGAACGTCGTAGACGACCTTGTTGACCAGCACCCGGTCACCGACGAGGAGGGTGTCCTCCATCGAGCCGGACGGGATGAAGAACGCCTGGAGCAGGAAGGTGCGGATCAGCACCGCGAGGCAGAACGCGACCACCAGCAGCAGCGGCAACTCCTGCCAGAGGGGCATCTGCCGGCGGGTGCGGCGAGCCCGTCGGCGCCACGGATCGACGGTGCCGTCCTCGTCAAGCGTCTGCACCACGCCACTCCCCGGTCCGCAGAAAACACCACCGCCCGGGAGCCTCGTCGAGGCTCCACGGGCGGTAGTGGACAACTACCCGCCACCTGGGCGGGACCGCCGCCTCGCTGCGCCCGTACCGACCAGGGTAGTGCGCTCTGGTCGGTACGGCATACGCGCAGCTCGGGCGGCGTGGCGAGCGGGAAGTCAGCTGGGCTGCTTCTCCCGCTTCTCCTTGATCTTGGCCTTCTTGCCGCGCAGCTCGCGCAGGTAGTAGAGCTTGGCGCGACGCACGTCACCGCGGGTCACGACCTCGATCCGGTCGATGCCCGGGCCGTTGAGCGGGTAGGTCCGCTCGACGCCGACACCGAAGCTGACCTTGCGGACCGAGAAGGTCTCGCGCAGACCGTCACCCTGGCGGCGGATCACGACGCCCTGGAAGATCTGGACACGGGACCGGTTGCCCTCGACGACGCGGGCGTGCACCTTGACGGTGTCACCGGCCCGGAAGTCAGGAAGGTCGGTCCGCTTCGACTGGGCGTCAAGGGCGTCCAGGATGTTCATCGCTGCGTCCTCGTAAGGCTCACGGCGCACCGTCACTCGGTGCGCGGGTGGGTGATTCTGATTCCCGGGTGGTGATCGGCGAACCGACCCCCGGTCGGGGATCCTCGCAGCCGACCGCGGGCGCGGACGGTTGCGGCAACCCCCCTACTTTGCCACATCCCCCGGTGGAGGTTGAAATCCGGCCTGGTCCAGGGCCGCGATGTCCCGTTTGTCGAGCCGGTCGGTCGGCAGCGCGGCCAGCAGGTCCGGACGGCGGGCCGCGGTCCGCAGCAGACCCTCCTCGCGCCGCCAGCGGGCGATCTTGCCGTGGTCACCGGAGCGGAGCACCTCCGGCACGTCGTGCCCACGCCAGCTCGGCGGCTTCGTGTAGATCGGCGCCTCCAGCAGCCCGTGCGCGTGCGACTCCTCGTCCAACGAGCCCGCGTTGCCCAGCACCCCGGGCAGCAGCCGGGTGACCGCCTCCAGCATCACCAGGACCGCGACCTCGCCGCCGAAGAGCACGTAGTCACCGAGCGACACCTCGGTGACCGGCATCCGGGTGGCGGCGTGCGCCAGGACCCGCTGGTCGATTCCCTCGTAACGGCCGCAGGCGAAGAGCAGATGCGACTCGGCCGCCAACTCGTACGCCATGGCCTGGGTGAACGGGGCACCGGCCGGCGACGGCACCAGCAGCCTCGGCGGCGGGGCGTCGACCGGCGCGAGGGCGTCCAGTGCCTCACCCCACGGCTCGGGGCGCATCACCATTCCCGGCCCGCCACCGTAGGGGGTGTCGTCGACAGTGCGGTGCACGTCGTGGGTCCAGGTCCGCAGGTCGTGCACGGCGAGCTGGAGTACGCCGTTGGCCCGCGCCCGTCCGATCAGCGACAGGTCCAGCGGGGCGAAGTACTCCGGAAAGATCGACACGACGTCGACGCGCATGCGGGCTGGTCCTAAAGGTCGAGCAGTCCGGCTGGTGGGTCGACGATCACACGTCCGCCGGCCAGGTCGACCTCCGAAACGATCGCCCGGACGAACGGGATCAACGCGGTGCGCCCCTCGGGACGCCGCAGCACCAGCAGGTCGGACGAGGGTGCGTGGTCGATGCGGGCGACCTCGCCCAGGCGTTCGCCGGCCGGGGTCACCACGGCCAGCCCGACCAACTGGTGGTCGTGGAACTCCTCCGGGTCGTCCGGTGGGGTCACGTCGGCGCTGTCCACCACGAGCAGCGTCCCACGCAGTGCCTCGGCGGTGTTGCGGTCCGGGATGCCCTCGAACGCGATCAGCACCCGGCCCTGGTGGAAGCGGGCTTCCTCGATGGTCAGCTCCGCCGGAACCCGGAACTGCACCCCGGGCTCATCGCTGGATGGAGGGGGTGTCGCCCCCGGCTCAGTGCGCAGCACAGTGTTGCGCGCAGGCGGGGGTGTCGCCCCCGGCTCAGTGCGCAGCACTGTGCCGGGGGCGAACCGTGCCTCGGGCTCGTCGGTCCGCACTTCCACGGTGACCTCACCGCGGACACCGTGCGGCTTGCCGATCCTGCCGACGACGAGCTGCATCAGTACGAGTCGACGATGTCGACGCGGACCCCGCGGCCGCCGATGGAGCCGATCACCTGGCGCAGCGCCTTGGCGGTCCGGCCGGACCGCCCGATCACAGTGCCGAGGTCCTCGGGGTGCACGCGGACTTCGAGCCGCTTGCCCCGACGGGAATCGACCAACCGCACCCGGACGTCGTCCGGGTGGTCGACGATGCCCTTGACCAGGTGCTCCAACGCCGGACGCAGTGGCATATCAGGCCTGCTCACCGGCGTCGGCAGCGGCCGGGGCCTCGGCCGGAGCCTCGGTCTTCGGCGCCTCGGCGGCCGGAGCCTCGGCCGGAGCCTCGGTCTTCGGAGCCTCGGTCTTCGGAGCCTCGGCAGCCTTGGCGGCCTTCTTGGCCGGCTTGGCCGGGGTCTCCGGGGCGAGCCCGGCGGCGGCCTTCGCCTCAGCCTCGTACGCCGCCTTGCGGTCGGCACGCTCGGGGGCGACCAGGAGCGGCGGCGGGGCCGGCAGGCCCTTGTACTTCTGCCAGTCACCGGTCAGCTCCAGCAGCCGCTGCACCGCCTCGCTCGGCTGAGCGCCGACGGACAGCCAGTACTGGACCCGCTCCGACTTGACCTCGATGATCGAGGGGTCTTCCTTGGGCTGGTAAATCCCGACGAACTCGATCGCCCGGCCGTCGCGCTTGGTGCGCGAGTCAGCGATGACGATGCGGTACTGCGGGTTGCGGATCTTGCCCATCCGCAGGAGCCGGATCTTTACGGCCACAGTTGTTTCGCTCCTGTTGCGATCTCACCGGCCCAGGCGGGCGGTGTGCATGGGTGAGCGCCGACCGGGCCCGTGGGGTTGGGCCGGAGACTACTCGGTGGACTGGCGACGCGCCTGGGTTAGAGGGCGCCGGACGCGCGCCGGATACCAGCGACCCATTCTGCCAGACCCGCTGCCGATCGCACGCATCGGACCCGTACACCGCGTTGTCAGTGACCTGGACTACCGCTCAGCGCACCGGCGGACGATCCCATCCCGGTGGCAGTTTGTCCGGTACGCCCCACTGTGCCGGGGGCGCGAAGTCACACCAGGTGCCGTCGAACGGGAACTCACCGGCCTCGGCGAGCGCGATCACCCGCTCCCCCTCCGCACGGACCGCCTTCTCGTCCGTCACCCAGTAGTCGGCGCCGAAGGCGAGCCGCTCGACGAACTCGTCCTCGTCCTTCCACTCCCAGCTGCGGTCCGGCCACACCACCACGTCCAGGTCCTGGTCCACCACGTCGACGCCGGCCACCAGGCCGTCGTCCCAGCGGACACCGGGCTCCTCCAGGTTGACGTACCAGTGGGCGAACCGGCCCTCGGCGTCCCGGAACCACCAGACGGAGTGCGCCGCCCCCGTGGGCAGGAACTTCAGCAGCGGCGGGCCGTTCCAACGCCCCTCGGCCAACCGGTACGTCGACGAGATCCACTCGGCGAACGGCATCGCCCGCATCCCCAGCCCGGCCTCGGTCACCTCGTGGGCCACCGGCGAGTCCCGGGCGATCCAGACCAGCAACCCTCGATCGTCGTCGCTGACCACGCGGGCCGGCCGGACCCACCCGATCCGGCCGTGCCGTACGTTCCGGTGCATGATCAGCCGGCCCGGCGCGAACCGGTCGACAGGGTTGCCCGGCCGCACCTCAGTAGGCGCGGGCGAGGATGGCGATCAGATCCGGCTCGTCCTCCGAGTCCGGTACCGAACCGTCGGCGCGCAGCAGGCAGCGCACGGTGACGCCCTGACCGTTCGCCTCCGCCTCGCCGGCCACGCCGACCGCCGACCACGGCACCCGGGCCCAGCCGGTCGCGGCGGCCTCGATCGCCTCGGCGAGGGTGGCGACCTCCACAGTGCGCGACTCGCGGTTGGCCAGCGCCTGGTCGTGCAGCACCTGCTGGTCCGTCTCCAGGGCGGCCAGCACAGCGGTGACCACGTCCGCCACCGGCGTCGGGGTCTTCGAGCCGTCGGTGCGACGCACCACCGTCGCGTTGCCCACGGCCAGGTCACGGGGGCCGACCTCGACGCGTACCGGATAGCCGCGCAGCTCGGCGTCGACGGCCCGGCGGCCGAACGGGGTGTCGGTCCGGTCGTCGAGCGCGACCCGGACACCGGCGTCGCGCAGGCCGTCGCGCAGCTTGGCCGCCGCCTCGCCGACGCCGTCGCCGTCCTTGACGATCATGACGTACGCCTGGATCGGCGCGAGCCGCGGCGGGACGCGCAGGCCGTTGTCGTCGCCGTGCGCCATGATCAGGCCACCGAGCATGCGGGTGGACGTGCCCCAGGAGGTGGTCCAGGCGTGCTCCCGGCCGCCCTCCTTCGACGAGTAGCTGATGTCGAACGCCTTGGCGAAGTTCTGGCCCAGCTCGTGGCTGGTGCCCAGCTGCAACGCCTTGCCGTCGCCCATCATGCCTTCGCAGGTGTACGTGGCCGTCGCCCCGGCGAAGCGCTCGCGCGTCGTCTTCAGGCCGACCACCACCGGAATGCCGATCACGTTGACCATCAGGTCCTCGTACGCCTCGTGCAGGATCCGCCGCGCGTACGCCCGGGCGTCCTCACGGGTGGCGTGCGCGGTGTGCCCCTCCTGCCAGAGGAACTCGCTGGTGCGCAGGAAGATCCGCGGACGGAGCTCCCACCGGACCACGTTCGCCCACTGGTTGAGCAGCAGCGGCAGGTCCCGGTACGAGTCGATCCACTTGGCCATGAACTCGCCGATGACCGTCTCGCTGGTGGGGCGCACCACGATCGGCTCGGCCAGGGGCTTGCCACCACCGTGGGTGACGACCGCCAGTTCCGGCGAGAAGCCCTCGACGTGCTGCGCCTCGCGCTTGAGGTAGCTCTCGGGGATGAACAACGGGAAGTACGCGTTCTCCGCACCCGCCGCCTTGATCCGGGCGTCCATCTCGAGCTGCATACGCTCCCAGATGGCGTAGCCGGCCGGTCGGATGACCATGGTGCCGCGAACCGGGCCGTTGTCGGCCAGCTTCGCCTTGGCGATCAGGTCCTGGTACCAGCGGGGGAAATCCTCCGCACGGGGAGTGAGCACGCGTGCCATGACCGCACATCCTATGCGCCGCTCGTCAGGGCAGTGCGCTCGGGCGCGGCATCGTTAGCATCTGCCGTCATGACCTTCCTCAATCCGCACAGCGGAGCGGCTCCCACCCCCGAGCCCGAGGCCCCCGATCTGGCCGACCTGGCCGCGAGATGGGTGAGCTGGGTGGCCCGGCACCGGCGGCCGACCAGCCCGATCGCCGACCCGTCCGGCCGGCACGCCGGGCGTCACCAGCCCGCCGACGTGTGGTTCCTGGCGGGTACGCACGGTGGCTCTGTGCAACGGCACTGCGTGGTTCCCTCCGGACGGCCGCTCTTCTTCCCGGCGTTCTGCTGGTGGCAGGTCGGCGGCGGGGCCGGCCCGGCCGAGCCCGACCTCGACGCGACCGGGCACGCGCAGCTCGACGGACTCCCGGTCGCGCTGACACCGGCCGGTTCGGCCGAGCCGTTCCCGGTTCGCGGCTTCTTCAACAACGTCGTCACCATGTGGCCGTGGTCCGTTCCGGTCTCCTGCTGGGGGCTGTGGGGGCTGATCCCGCCGCCCGGCCCCGGCCGACACGAGCTGAGCTTCGGTGGCACCGACGGCGGGCGGTTCTGGGTCGAGGCGCAGTACCAGATCGAGGTGCGCTGAGCCGTCCTACACTTCGACCACGATGATTGAGCAGAGGGGCCCCACCCCGGTACGGACCGGCATCGTCGACGCCGCCCGCGCGTTGACCGTCGCGACCGGATGGGACGGCGTCCGGATGGGCGCCGTCGCGAACGCCGCAGGGGTGAGCCGGCAGACCGTCTACAACGAGTTCGGCAGCAAGGCGGGGCTGGCCGAGGCGCTCGCCCGCGCCGAGGTGGACAGGTTCGTCGGCGCCGTCGGGGCCGCTCTGCTCGCCCACGGCACCGACGTACGGGCCGGCGCGTACGCGGCCATCGCGCACACCCTCACCACGGCAGCGGAAAACCCCCTGGTCAAGGCCATCCTGACCAGCGCCCGAGGCGGCTCGGACGAGCTACTGCCGTACCTCACCACCCGGGCCGAGGTGGTGCTCACCGAGGCGTCCGGCGCGCTGATCGACTGGGCCGGTGACCACCTGCCCGGAGCGGACCAGGCCGCGCTGGCCTTCGCCGCCGACACCATCGTCCGCCTGGTGGTCAGCCACATCGTGCTTGCCCGCGAACCGATCGAGCAGACCGCCACGGCCCTCGCCGACCTTGCCGTACACCTGTTCAGCGCCGCCGCCCGCCCAGACCGCTGACCCGCACCCCGCACCCCGAGCAAGTTCTCGGTTGCTGCTGCCTCAGGCGCGCAGGAGGCAGCAACATCCCTGATGCTGCGGGGATCTTTCTCAATGATCTCGCCGCACGCCAAGATCGCGCTCGATCCTGGATGTAGTGGCATCCCCAAACGTCGAGGCCACTACATCCTGGTTCGAGCGCGATCTTGCGGCGCACACGGCGCGGCGCGGCACGGCCCGGGGGCGGCACGGCCCGGGGGCGGCACGGCCCGGGGGCGGCACGGCCCGGGGGCGAGATGGGAAGGGCAAACGTCTGAACTACAGTCACCTGTCAGAATCACGTACGCCTGCGCCTGCTGCAAGAAAACCACAGTCTGCCGAACTACCCT
>NZ_JAKKFD010000003.1 GCF_022229005.1 Micromonospora trifolii | reverse complement strand
CGGGCACGCCGGCCCGGCGGCCGGGGCACCACCCGCCGCGGACAACGGCGCGGACGCCACACCGCCGGCCCGATCGGGCGGTGCCGACGAGGGCAGCGCCGACGGGATGCTGGCCGCCGGCCTACTGGCCGGGCTGGGCGGTGGCGCGGCGATCGGCTGGCTGGTCAGCCGGTGGCGCCGACGCGACCCGGGCGAGGCGACCGCGCTCGCCGAGGTGACCGGCGACCCGGACGAGGCCGCGACGCTGGCCGAGATAACCGGCCGGGGGAACGACGCCACAGCGCCAGACCCGACGCCCACCAACCCGACGCCCGCCGATCCCCAGCCGGCTGTTCCCGCAGCATCGCGCTGATCCACTCGGCTTTCAGGAAGCCGCGGCATCCCCGCCGCCCGGATCCCCCGATTTGCAGGAAGCCGAGTGGATCATGCCCAGGGCCAGCGCAGGGCTGGGCAGCCCGGTTCGTCCGGGCAGCCCCGGAGGTCAGGGCAGCCAGGTAGGCAGCGGCTCGCGGGCGGCCAGCCACTGCTCGGGTACCCCGCCCGGGGTGCCGACGCCGGTGTGCGCCGCCACCACCGCTCCGGCGATGGCGGCCGTGGTGTCCACGTCCCCACCGGCCCGTACGCACGTCTCGATGGCCGCCGGATAGTCGTCGAGGTGGGTGGCGGCCACCCAGAGGGTGAACCCGACGGTGTCCTGGGCGGTCACCCGGGAGCCGTTGCCGAGCGCCGCCACCACCCGGGGCAGCGGCCGGCCGAGCAGCCCGGCGGCCCGGTGTACGCCCCGGTGCACCTCGGTGCCCGCGTCGAGCGCGGCGGCGATCCCGGCGAGCAGCCGCTCCGGGGCCGGCCGGTGCCCGTCGAGGCGGGCCCGGGTGGCCAGCGCGGCGGCGACGGCGACGGCGACCGCCCCGGCGATCCCCTCCGGGTGCGCGTGCGTCACCTCGGCGGACGCGCGGGCCTGCGCAGCGGCGCGCGCCGTCGAGTCGGCGAAGTACGCGCCCAGCGGGCCGACCCGCATCGCCGCGCCGTTGCCGCAGGAGCCCTGCCCGTCGAAGGCCGAGGCGGCGGCCAGCGGCCACGGGGTGCCGTCACGGATCAGCCCGAGGATCAGCATCGCGCCCGCGCCGTAGCCTCGGCGCGCAGAGCATCGCTCGGCGAAGGAGAGGGCCAGCCGGTCCCGGTCGATGCCGCCCGAGTCGGCCAACTGGGCGAGGACCGAGCAGGCCATCTCGGTGTCGTCGGTCCATTCCCACGGCGCCGGCGGCAGCGCGCCCGCGGCGAGATCCACTGGCGTCGGGCCCGGCAGGAAGTACTGCGCGCCGAGCGCGTCGCCGGTGGAGAGACCGGCGAGGCTGTCCCGGGCGAGCGCCAGGCGGGCATCGGCGAACAGGGTGAACGACATCGTCGTACCAGCTTGCCCGGTCGTCAGGCACGCCGCAACGCGATCAACTTGCCAGGCCAAGTACGGTCTTGTCGTGGCCTCCGTGCTCCTGGTCGAAGACGATCACGTCGTACGCGGCGCGATGCTGCGGTCCCTCACCGACCGGGGGCACGCCGTGCACGCCGTGGGTACGGCGTTGGACGCCCTGCGTCGGGTCGCCGCGGAGACACCCGACCTGGTGGTGCTGGACCTCGGCCTACCGGACCTGGACGGCTCGGACGCGCTGCGGATGCTGCGCGGCATCACCGACGTTCCGATCATCATCGCCACCGCTCGCGACGACGAGCAGTCGGTGGTGAAACTGCTGCGCGCCGGCGCCGACGACTACATGGTCAAGCCGTTCACCGGCGCGCACCTGGACGCCCGGATCACCACAGTGCTGCGTCGGGCCGGCCGGGCCAGTCGGTCCGTGCAGCCGGCGGTGCACAGCGTCGGTGGGCTGCGGGTGGACGTGGGCGAGCGCAGCGCCCAGCTCGACGGGGAGCCGCTGGCGCTGACCCGTAAGGAATTCGACCTGTTGGCGTATCTCGCCGCACGACCGGGGCGGGTAGTGTCCCGCCGGGAACTCTTGGAGGAGGTATGGCGGCAGCCATCGGTCGGCGAGGATCAGACCATCGACGTTCACCTGTACTGGCTCCGCAGAAAGATGGGCGAGTCCGCGGCGAAGCCGCGCTACCTGCGCACCGTGCGGGGGGTCGGATTCCGGCTGGTGGCACCGGACTGAGAACGGCGCTGGCCCTGCTCACGGCCGGCATGTGCAGTCTCGTGGCGCTCGCGTTCCTGATCCCGCTCGGGCTCAGCCTGCGGGAACAGAGCCGGAACGAGGCGATCGCCGACGCGGCGCGGCGAAGCGCCCTGGTGACCGGCGCGCTGGCGGTAAGCACCGACCCGGCGGTCGTCGAGCGTGCCGTGGTGGCCAGCGCCGAGGGCGCCCCCACCCGGCCCGTGGTGCACGGGTTGGGGTTGGACGAGTCCGCCGGTCGGGCCAGCGGCAGCGACCTGGACCGGGCCCGCTCCGAGCGCCAGTCGTTGGTCGTCGACGTCAACGGGGGTGTGGCCCGGCTCGACCCGGTCGTCCTCGGTGACCGGACGGCAGTGGTCGAGGTGTTTCTTCCGGAGTCGACGCTGGGTGAGGGCGCCGGCGGTACGTGGCTGTTGCTGTTCGCGGTCGGCGCGGCGATGGCCGGCGCGGCGGTGCTGGTGGTCGACCGGGTCGCTGCCCGCGCTGTGGACTCGACCCGGGGTCTGGTCAAGGCCGCGCTCTCCGTGGGCGACGGCGACCTCGGCGTACGCGTCGAGCCGACCGGTCCGCGCGAGTTGGCTGAGGCCGGGTACGCCTTCAACCGGATGGCGGACCGGCTGGACGCCGCCCGCACCGACGAGCGGGAGTTGGTGGCCGACCTCTCGCATCGTCTGCGTACCCCGTTGACGGTGCTGCGCCTGGACGCTGAGGCGTTGGAGTCCGACGACACCAGCGTGGGTTCGTTCAGCCCGGCGGAGTTGGACCGGCTACGCGGGATCCGGCGGATCCGGCAGGCGATCGTCACCCTGGAGGGTGAGATCGACGTGCTGATCAAGACCACCCGTAAGACGGTGGCGCTCGAGGCCGGGCCGGCGATGTGCGACGTCAGCGAGGTGGTCCGCGACCGGATGGTGTTCTGGGCGGCGTTGGCCGGCGACCAGAACCGCCCGCACCGGGTCAACGGCGCCCAGCTGCGCATCCCGGCACCGGTGCCCCGGGCCGAACTGGCCGCCGCGCTGGACGCGGTGATCGGCAACGTCTTCCGCTACACCCCGCAGGGCACCGCGTTCGAGGTGGCGGTGTCCCGGCGCGACGGTTACGTGGCGATCCGGATCGACGACGCCGGCCCCGGCATCGCCAACCCGGACCGGGCGCTGCGCCGGGGCGCCAGTGACCAGGGCTCGACCGGGCTCGGGCTGGACATCGCCAAGCGGGTCGCGTTGCAGGCCAACGGCTCGGTGAGCATCGACCGCGCCCGGCTGGGCGGGGCCAGCGTGGTGATGCTGCTCGCCGACCCGGAGGCGACGCCCCGGCAGGTCAGCCGCTTCGGTCTGGTCGGTCGGATGGCCCGTGACGCCCGGGACACGAAGGCCACCGGACGTCGCTGGCCCCGCCAGCGCCCCACCGACGACTGACCCCTGCCGAACCCGGGGCTGTGCGCCGGCGCAAGTCTTCCTTAGATCGCGGTTAACGACCGCGTTGGATCGGCTGCGGGCTGACAGGATCAGAGCACGAACCCACCAGTTCCACCGGCCGAGCGCACCACGCACCCCCGGCCGGTGGAGCCGCGCGCGCGGCGGGAGTCACAGGTCCCCCCACACCCACGCTCCCGCCGCGCGCCCTGCTCAACCGACCGGTCCAGCCGACCGGCCAGCTCAGTTGGCGGTGGCGAGGTACGCGTCGATTTCGGCGAGGATCCGCTGCTGGCCGGCGGCGTCCAGGAAGGACGCGGTCACCGCGTTGCGGGCCAGCCCGGCCAGCCCCTCGGCGCCGACGCCGAGCAGGCGGGCGGCCACCGCGTACTCGTCGTTGAGGGTGGTGCCGAACATCGGCGGGTCGTCGGAGTTGATGGTGACCAGCAGCCCGGCCTCGACCAGTCGGGGCAGCGGGTGCTCGTCGAGGGTGGCCACCGCCCGGGTGCGCACGTTGGAGGTCGGGCAGATCTCCATCCCGATCTGTCGCTCGGCCAGGTACGCGAGCAACTGCGGGTCCTGCGCGGCGGAGATGCCGTGCCCGATCCGCTCGGCGCCCAACTCGTTCAGCGCGTCCCAGACGGTCTGCGGGCCGGTGGTCTCCCCGGCGTGCGGCACCGAGCGCAGCCCGGCGGCGCGGGCCTGGTCGAAGTACTGCCGGAACTGCGGTCGGGGTACGCCGATCTCCGGGCCGCCCAGACCGAAACTGACCAGCCCGTCCGGGCGCTCGTCCAGCGCGATGCGCAGCGTCTCCTCGGCTGCCGGCAGGCCGGCCTCGCCGGGGATGTCGAAGCACCAGCGCAGCTCGATGCCGAAGTCGGCCAGGGCGCGTTTGCGGGCGTCCTCGATGGCCTCGCAGAACGCCGGCGCGGGAATGCCCCGTCGGACGTGCGAGTACGGGGTGATGGTCAGCTCCGCGTACCGGACCTGTTGGCGGGCCAGCTCGCGGGCCACCTCGTGGGTGAGGATCCAGACGTCCTCCGGGTCGCGGATGAGGTCCACGACGCTCAGGTAGACCTCGATGAAGTGCGCGAAGTCGCGGAACTCGAAGTAGCTGGCGAGCGCGTCCGGGTCGGCCGGCACGGGGGTACGCCCCTCGTGGCGGGCGGCCAACTCGGCGACGATCCGGGGCGAGGCGGAGCCGACGTGGTGCACGTGCAGCTCCACCTTGGGCAGGCCGGCGATGAAGGTGGAAAGGTCGGTCACGGGTTCTCCTGGGCATGGTCGCCGGTGCGGGCGACGACGAAGACGCGGCGGAACGGGAAGTACACCTGACCCTGCCGCACCGGGTACGCCGCGGCGAGCCGTACTCCCAGCTCGGCCCGGAAGGCGGACCAGCCGGCGGCGTCCAGTGCGGCCCGGACCGGGCGCAGCGCGGTGCCCTCCATCCAGGCCAGCACCGGGTGCTCGGCGGCGGATCGAGCCGGCAGCAGGTGCACGTAGGTAGTCTCCCAGGCGTCCACCGCGCAGCCGGCGGCGGTCAGCAGCGCCGCGTAGTCGGCCGGATCGTCGACCGGGTCCGCGCGCAGCAGCGGGGCGACCTCGGCCCGCCAGGTCGGCTGGCTGGCGACCTCCCGCAGGGCGCGGTGCGAGTCGGCGGCGAAGTTGCCGGGAACCTGCATGGCGAGCCAGGCGCCGGCGGGCAGCCCGGCAGCCCACCGGCGCAGCAGCTCCTGGTGGCCGGGGACCCACTGCAACGCCGCGTTGCTGACCACCACGTCCTCGTCGCCGGCCGGAGCCCAGTCGCGCAGGTCGGCGACCGCGAAGTCGACCGGCGCGCCGAGGGCCTCGGCCCGCTCGATCATGTCGGGTGAGGAGTCGAGGCCGCGCACCCGGCTGGTCGGCCAGCGCTCGGCGAGGACGGCGGTGAGCTGGCCGGGGCCGCAGCCGAGGTCGATCACCGCCCGGGGTCGCTCGGCCGGGATCCGGGCGAGAAGGTCGTGGAACGGCCGGGATCGCTCGTCGCCGAAGCGCAGGTAGGTCGTCGGGTCCCACATGGTCGCCTCCAAAACCGTACGTCCGTACTGCTAAAGGTACGGCTCGCGTGGCAGGGTGGCAACCCGATCACTAGGCTCGGGGCATGGAACAGCGCAGCTTCAACCGGCTCGGCCGGACCGTTGGCGCGGTCGGCCTGGGCGCGTGGCAACTCGGCGCCGACTGGGGCACCGTCAGCGAGGACGACGCGATGGCGGTGCTCGCCGCCGCCGTGGACGCCGGGGTCACCTTCCTCGACACCGCCGACGTGTACGGCGACGGCCGCAGCGAGCAGCTGATCGGCCGCTTCCTGCGCACCCGACCCGACGCCGGGCTGACCATCGCCACCAAGATGGGCCGCCGCGTCGAGCAGCGGCCGGAGGCGTACACCCTGGCCAACTTCCGGCAGTGGACCGACCGTTCCCGGGCCAACCTGGGCATGGACACCCTGGACCTGGTCCAGTTGCACTGCCCGCCCACCGAGGTCTTCTCCTCCGACGAGGTCTTCGACGGCCTGGACACCCTCGTCGCCGAGAAGGCCATCGCCGGGTACGGAGTCAGCGTCGAAACCTGCGACCAGGCCCTCACCGCGATCGCCCGACCGGGGGTGGCGAGCGTCCAGATCATCCTCAACGCGGTCCGCCACAAGCCCCTCGAGCGGGTGCTGCCGGCCGCGGCGACAGCCGGTGTCGGCATCATCGCCCGCGTGCCGCTCGCCAGCGGTCTGCTCTCCGGCCGCTACGACGAGCACACCGAGTTCCCCGCCGACGACCACCGCAACTACAACCGGCACGGCGCGGCCTTCGACGTCGGCGAGACGTTCTCCGGAGTCGACTTCGACCGAGGTCTGGCCGCCGTACGCCGGCTGGCCCCGCTTGTCGACGCGGACCGCACGATGGCGCAGTTCGCGCTGCGCTGGGTGTTGGACCAGGCGGGCGTCACAGTGGTCATCCCCGGCGCCCGCGACGCTGACCAGGCCCGACGCAACGCCGCCGCGGCGGCCCTGTCCCCGCTCACCGACGAGCAGTTGGCAGCCGTCCGCGAGACCTACGACGAGCTGATCCGCCCGCAGGTGCACGACCGGTGGTGACCCGCGCGCCCGGGGTGCTCGCGCCGCGCCGCCCGGCCGGCGATGCTGGACGGCGGTGCGCCGCCCCGGGCGCCGGAGAGGGGACACGATGAGGGGCTGGCTTCCGCTCACCCTCGGCCTGCTGGCCGTGGTGATCGGTGCGGTGTGGACGGTCCAGGGCCTCGGCTACATCAGCGGCAGCGTGATGACCGACGAGAAGATCTGGGCGGTCATCGGCCCGCTGGTGACGCTCGCCGGGCTGGTGGTGCTCTGGCTCGGCCTGCGCTCGCGTCGACGCTGACCCGTCGCTCCGCCGGGGAGCCTGAGCAGGCGAAAGCCCCGCATCCCAACCGGGATGCGGGGCTTTACCACGACCCTTGAGCCGGATCGTCCCACTGGCCGGCGGGGGCCGGCCGTCCTACTCAGATGGGACGGACCTGCTCAGCCTGCGGGCCCTTCTGACCCTGAGCAATCTCGAACTCCACCCGCTGGTTCTCCTCCAGCGAGCGGTAGCCGCTGGTCTGGATGGCCGAGAAGTGGACGAACACGTCAGCACCCCCACCATCGACGGTGATGAAGCCGAAGCCCTTGTCAGCGTTGAACCACTTCACGGTTCCCTGAGCCATGTGTATCTCCCTCTAAAAACTGGCGGCCGTGCACGCCGTCCGGCCGATTGGCCGTTTTTGAGCAGCGGCGCCTGAGGCGGCCCCACGAAGGAGACTTCTCTCAACCCACGCCATCTCGCAACAGCGGGGACCAGCAAATCACGGAGGTAAAAAGTCTGTCACGACCTCTCCGACGAATTTCTCCGACATGTGACCTGACGGATGCCTCAGGTGCGCTGGGCGGCGTGCGATGCCATGCGAAAGCCCCCTTCCCATCGATGCGGGAAGGGGGCTGAGGTCGCTGCCAGGTCAGTCCGGCCAGCTGCCGGTCATCCGGCGTACGCCGACCGCGCCGCCCCGGTCCACGGCGGCCCGGACGACCGCGAAGATGGCGCCCTGCAACGCCGCGGCGGCCAGGATCTCGCCCCAGCCGCGATCCTCGTCGGTCGCGTTGGGCGCCTCGCCGTCGCCCGCGGTGACCTTCCAGACCTGCCGGAAGATCGCCCCGGCCACCGTGCCAGCGGCGATACCCAACAACACGCCGACCGGCCGGTACGCGACCCTGCCGATGCTCTTACTCACCTACGCCTCCCCCGCACGATCATCAGCACCACCACTGTGGCCACCGCACCGGCCGCGATGGCCGCCCACGGCACCGGGTTGCGGCGCACCAACTCGCCCTTGTCGTACGCCTGTGCGCGTACCATCTCGCCTTTTTCGTACGCCTGCGCCCGCGCCATACCGGCGCCACGCGCGGCCTGCCCACGGACCCGGGCGACGGTCTGCGCCGCCTGCTCCCGCATCCGCTCCTTGGCCTGCTCGGCGGACTCCTTGAGACGCGCCTTGACGTCGGCCTTGGCGGCCAACGCCTCCATCGTCTCGCCCAACTCGACCCGGGTGCGACGGATCTCCTCGCGGAGGGCCTCCGTGTCGCCGGTCCCGTTACCGGTCATTGCCGCCCCCTGTCCTTCACCGCGGCGGTGACGGTGTCCATGTCGGCCCGGAGGCTACGGACCGTGGCCGCCGGCACCGGCGGGACGGCACGGCTGACCTGCTTCTTGCCCACCAGGGCGAGGATGCCGGCCACCAGGAAACAGGCCACCGCCACGATCAGCGCCGCGGCCCAGGCGGGCAACACCAGGTCGAGCAGCAGGATCGCCGTGGCGACCAGCGCACCCAGACCGAAGAACGCGAGCGCGCCACCGCCGCCGAACAGGCCGATCCCGATGCCCGCGTGCTTACCCTTCTGGGTCAACTCCGCTCGGGCCAGCGTCAGTTCGTCCCGCACGAGGCGGGAGATCTGCTCGGTGGCCCGCTGCACCAACTCGGCGGTGGAGGGCTCGCTCCCGTTCTGGGATGTGCGGGCTTTCGCCACGTCAGCCATGCTGTCCTCCTTTCCTCATCACCGCGCTGTATGCCCGAAGTCGCCGCTCGTCAATCCTAAAGCGCGCCAGGCAGCTCACCGTCCCCGTTGTCCGGACGCCGCGCCGCCAATGCGCGGCCAGCCGCCGCGATCACGCCAGAGACGTCCGGCAGCACATCCCCAACCCAAGCCCGACCAAACCTCCCGACCAACCCCCGGCCTCACCCGCAGCGGTGATCATGAGGTTGGCGGAGACAAACCGGGCGCACTCACCAGTCAAGTCCATGATCGTCGGGGGCTGCCGCGCAAGATCGCGCTCGATCCTGGTTGTAGTGGCCTTGATGGGGATGGAGGCCACTACAACCAGGACGTTGCACGATCTTGCGGGGCGGGGCGGGGCGGGGCGGGCGGTTCCTTTTAGGGGCGGGTTTCCTCGGGGCCTACGAAGGCTTCGCTGCGGGCGTCGCCGTCGTCGCTGCCGCCGAAGACACGGGCGTCGTCGGGCGCCTCGGTGTCGGACGGGCGGCGGGCCGGCCGCCTCGGCTGCACCCACTGCCAGGACAGGTTGCTGTTGGAGTCGCCCAGCTCGGTGCGCAGCCGGGGCATCGCTGTCGGGCGGTTGTCCCGGATCCAGGCGACCAGGTGCTCCCGGACGAGGCAGCGCAGGTCCCACAGGCTGCCCGCGTCGGCGGCGCTGACCAGCGCGCGCAACCGGACCGTCCCGCCGGTGGCGCCGGTGACCTGGAGGACGCAGACCCGCCCGTCCCACAGTTCGGTGCCCTCGACGAGGCGGCGCAGCTCCTCGCGCATGGTCTGCACCGGCACCGCCCAGTCGACGTCCAGTTCGGCGGTGCCGAGCACCGCCGCCTCCGTCCGGGTCCAGTTCTGGAACGGCTTGCTGGTGAAGTACGAGGTGGGCAGGATCAACCGGCGGTCGTCCCAGATCTGGACCACGACGTAGCTGAGGGTCAGCTCCTCGATGCGACCCCACTCCCCCTCGACGACGACCACGTCGTCGAGCCGGACGGCGTCGCTGAAGGGGAGTTGGAGGCCGGCGAAGACGTTCCCCAGCAGGCTCTGCGCGGCGAGCGCGGCCACCACACCGACCACCCCGGCCGAGGTCAGCACACCGGCGCCGATGCCCCGCACGCTGGGGAACGTCATCAGCATCACGCCGACGGCCAGGATGACGACCACCGCGATGGTCAGTCGGCGCAGCATCACCACCTGGGTTCGGACCCGCCGGGCGTGCCGATTGTCCGGTACGTCGACCCGGAACCGGGCCAGCGCGGTGTCCTCCACGACGACCAGCAGACCGGCGACCAACCAGGCGAGGGTGGCGATGACGCCGAGGATGAGCAGGTGCAGCAGCAGGCGACGCCAGCTCTCGCCGACCGCGTACCCGGTGGTGAAACGAACGGCGAACTGCACGGCCAGGACCGTTGCGGCGACCTGGAACGGGCGGTGGGCGTGGTCGGTCAACTCGGTCAACAGCAGTGATCGGCGGCCGAACCGCCGGGTCAACCGGTGGACGACCTCGACCAGGAACAGGGCGACCGCCGCCGCGACGAGCGCGGCGACGGCCGTTTCAAGATAGTTCTGCACGGCTTCGGTGCTCCCCTTCGACCAGGCGTCGGGCACTTCGGGCAAAAGCCCAAGAGTGCCCGACATCCGTGGTATCGACCAGCTCAGACCTTGCGGTACCGGGACTGGAGGAAGCAGTAGACGCCGAAGGCGGCGATGCCGAGGGCGACAAGGGTCAGCAGGAACATGCCGTAAGACTGCTCACGCAGGGTGTGCAGCGCGGCGTCCAGACCGCGGGCCTTCTCCGGGTCGTAGTTCACCGCCGCCACGATGACCAGCAGACCGGCGATGCCGTAGGCAACGCCCTTGGCGATGTATCCGGCCATGCCCAGCCGGCGGGCGAGCTGACGGGTCTTCGGGCTCATCTCGCCGGTCTTGAGGTGCTTCTCGAACTTCTTCCGGGCGCCGTAGATCACCAGGCCGATACCGATCGCGGCGACCACCAGGCCGGCCAGGCCGACCAGCCAGCGGCCACCGCTGGAGGTCATCAGCTTGCCGGTCAACGCCTCCTGCTGGTCGGCGCTGTTCGACCCGGCGTCGGAGAAGACCTTGAAGGCGGTCCAGGCGAAGTAGAGGTAGACGACGGTACGGCCGGCCGAGGCGAGCCGTTCCAGGACCCGCTCCTTGCCGCGCTCGGCGCGGTGCCCGACCGCCGCCTCCAGCGCCTGCCAGATCGCCATCGCGAGCAGGCCGACCGCGACGGCGATGACCAGGAACTTGCCGAGGGGCTGTGCGGAGAGGGTACGCAGCGCGCCGGACTGGTCGCCGTCGTCGGACGACGTGCCGAACGCGATCTGCAACGCCAACCAGGCGAAGAGGAGGTGGACGATGCCGTAGCCGATGAAGCCGGCCCGGGCGAGAAGTTCCAGCCACCGGCTGTCCGCCGTACGGGAGGCGGTGGCTTCGGCGCTACGGGTGAGTGACATGGCGTCACAATCTCCGATTTTGAAGATTCCCAAACGTCGGCCACCGCCGCCCGCCCAGGTCAGCTGCCCGGGTTGCGCGATACGCGAATCTTGACCTGTTGGTCGGTCACGCTGTCCAGGGTGACAGCGAAGCCCCCGGCCTCGGCGGCCTGCTGGCCGGTGGTGAGGGTGAGCTGCTCACCGGCGACCTCGACGGTCACCTGGTCACCCTCGGCGCCGACCAGCTTGGCCTCGACGCCCAGGATGGTGGTGCTCGCGTCGACACCCCGCTCGAAGGTGACAGTGCAGGCGTCCAGCCCGCAGTCGGTGGAGGCGCCCTGGGAGCTGCACCCGGCGAGCACGGCGAGGCCGAGCGCCAGACCGGCGAAGAGACCGGCGGCGCGGCGGACGGGGAAGATGGGCATGGTGGCGGGTCGGTTCGTCACCTCGCCAAGAGTACGAGACATCTGCGAGGTTGCCGCCGAACGGTGATCACCTGGCGGCCGGGAAGGGCACGGGGGCACCGGCTAGGGTCCGGGACATGCCGTTCGACATCGCCCGCACCCGGGCCGCCTACCCCGCCCTGACCGAGGGCTTCGTCCACTTCGACGGTGCCGGCGGCACCCAGACCGCGGCCGGTGTGATCGACGCGGTCACCGACGCCATGCGGTCGGCGGTGGGCAACCGCAGCGCCGCCTTCGTCCCGGGTCGACGATCGTTGGAGTTGGTGGCCGAGGCGCGCTCGGCGGTGGCCGACCTGCTCGGCGCCGACCCGGCCGGGGTGGTGCTCGGCCCGAGCGCGACCGCGCTGACGTACACCCTGGCCCGCACGCTCGGCGCGGCCTGGCGCCCGGGTGACGAGGTGGTGGTCTCGCGGCTCGACCACGACGCGAACGTGCGGCCGTGGGTGCATGCCGCCGAGGCGGCCGGCGCGACGGTGCGCTGGGCCGAGGTCGACCGGCACACCGGTGAGCTGCCTGCGTCCCAGTACGCGGACCTGGTGGGTGAGCGGACCCGGGTGGTAGCGGTGACGGCCGGCAGCAACGCCATCGGCACCATGCCGGACGTGTCGGCGATCGCCAAGACGGCGCACGCGGTGGGCGCGTTGGTCTACGTCGACGGGGTGCACTCGGTGCCGCACGGGCCGACCGACCTGGCCTCGCTCGGCGCCGACGTGCTGGTCACCAGCGCGTACAAGTGGTCTGGCCCGCACCTGGCGGCGATGGTGGCGGACCCGGCCCGGTGGGCGGCGTTGCGCCCGGCGAAGCTGGTGCCGTCCTCCGACGCGGTGCCGGACCGGTTCGAGTACGGCACGCCGAGCTTCCCGCTGCTGGCCGGTGTGGCCGCTGCGGTGGATCACCTGGCGGGCCTGGACCCGGACGCCGTCGGGGACCGGCGGGACCGGCTGCGGGCCGGGCTGGCCGCCGCCCAGGCGCACGAGGAGGCACTGCTGGACCGGTTGCTCGTCGGGCTGGCGCAGCGGCCGGCGATCACCGTCTACGGCTCGCCGGCGCGGCGCTGCCCGACGGTCTCGTTCCGGGTCGCCGGGATGTCCCCGGCGGCCACCCAGGAGGCGTTGGGCGCCGCCGGGTTCTGCCTCTCCGTCGGCGACTACTACGCCTACGAGTACTTCGAGCTGATGGGTCTTCGCGACAGCGGCGGTGCGGTGCGGGCCAGCGTCTACCACTACAACACGGCCGACGAGGTGGACCGGTTGCTCGGCGAACTCGACGCGCTGGCCGAGCGGGCGGGGAGAATGGCCGGATGAGCACCCTGGTCGAGGACAACCCGGCGAAGCACCGCTTCGAGATCCTGGTCGACGACGCGCTGGCCGGCTTCACCGCGTACGTGCCGCGCGGTGAGGTCCTGGTCTTCACCCACACCGAGGTGGACCGGGGCTTTCAGGGCAAGGGCGTGGGCGGCGCGCTGATCCGCGGCACCCTGGACCAGCTCCGGGCACGCGGCACGACGGTGGTGCCGCAGTGCCCCTTCATGGCCGCCTTCATCGACAAGCACCCCGAGTACGCCGACCTGGTCGCCGACCTCCCGTAGCGCGGGGGCCGGTCAGCGGGTGCCGGTGAGCACCTCGGCGGCGGCCTGTCCGCTGGCCCGGGTGGCACCGTGGGTGGCCAGGTGCACCGCCCCGGTGACCAGCTCGGGCACACCCAACTCGACGACGACGGCGTCCGGGCGGGCGGCCAACGCGCGGTGCACGGCGGCGCGCATCCAGTCGTGCCGGTGCTGGTCGCGGACGACCAGGACCAGGGGGCGGCTGCCCGCCCCGGCGCCCGGGTCCGCCGGCACGTCGGGTTCGGCGTAGCGGACCGTGCTGGTGCCGGGCAGCAGCTCGGTCAGTGGTCCGCCGATGCCCCACGGGGTCTCGGCGCCGATGGCGATGTTGCGCAGCGGCTCGAACTCGACGACGTGCGCCGCGCGGGTCAGGGGCAGCGCGACAGTCGTACCGGGGGCGGCGGTGACCCGGACGGCCCGGCGGGCGGCGACCAGCCCGACGTCGGCGGCGGCGCGCGCGCCGGCCGAGCCGGCACTGCGGGCGGCCACCGTCCAGGCGGCGAGTTGACCGACGCGCTTGGCGGCCTCGGCGAGACGTTCCTCGGGCAGCTCACCGGAGACGACGGCGGCCACGATGGCGTCGCGCAGCTCGCGGGCGGCCTGCTCGTCGGCCCGTTCGCCACCGATGCAGATGGCGTCGGCCCCGGCGGCGA
This sequence comes from Micromonospora trifolii, assembly GCF_022229005.1. Classification (GTDB taxonomy): domain Bacteria; phylum Actinomycetota; class Actinomycetes; order Mycobacteriales; family Micromonosporaceae; genus Micromonospora; species Micromonospora trifolii. The sequence continues at coordinate 304,598 of NZ_JAKKFD010000003.1, read as the reverse complement.
GGGCGCGGACCGTCGCGCCGGCGAAGCCGTACCGGTCGGCGACCGCGCGCATCTCCACCGCGTCGGTGACCACCACGCCGGAGAAGCCCAGCTCGTCGCGGAGCAACCCGCCGAGGATGCGCTGACTCAGCGTCGCCGGCAGGTGCGGGTCGAGCGCGGGCACCAGCAGGTGGCCGGTCATCACCGCCTGCACCCCGGCGGCCACGGCGGCGCGGAACGGGGCGAGTTCACAGGCGTCCAGCCGGTCCCGGTCGGCGGTGATCCGGGGCAGGTCGTGATGTGAGTCGACCCGGGTGTCGCCGTGCCCGGGAAAGTGTTTGGCGCAGGCCGCGACGCCGCCGGCCTGGAGCCCGCGGACCCAGGCGGCGGTGTGCCGCGCGACCAGCACCGGGTCGGCGCCGAAGGAGCGGACGCCGATCACCGGGTTCGCCGGGTTGGAGTTGACGTCGGCGTCCGGGGCGTAGTTGAGGGTGACCCCCGCCTTGGCCAGCTCGGCGCCGAGGTCCCGGGCGACGGCCTCGGTCAGCTCCGGGTCGTCGACAGCGCCGAGGGCGAAGTTGCCGGGCCGGGAGCTCCCGTGCACCGACTCCAGCCGGGTGACGTCGCCGGCCTCCTCGTCGATCGCCACGATGACGTCCGGCCGTTCCGCGCGCAGCGTCGCGGTGAGCGCGGCCACCTGCTCGGTGTCGACGACGTTGCGGGCGAAGAGCACCACCGAGCCGAGACCCTCGCCGAGCCAGCGGCACACCCATGGCGGCGGGGTGGTGCCGACGAAGCCGGGTTGCAGGACGGCGGCGGCGAGCGCCGGCAGGTGTCCGTTGGTGGTTGTCACTCCGCCCCCTCGCAGTGATCGGTGTCGATCACCGGCGACGGTGCGCCCCCGTCGACCCGCTGGTTGCGCTCGCTCATGCGGCCCCCGTACCCCATCTCTCGCGCGCCCTCGGCGCACCGCCACCGGCAGGCGGTCCTGCCATGGTCACACTGAGCGATTCAATAGTCAATAAACCTTACAGTTGCCTGGCGGCCCGCTCCCCGGGGAGAGTGCGGGGATGGATCCCGTCCTGCTGGCCGACGCGACGAGCCCGGCCGACATCCCCGGCGTACGCCTGCTCGGCCTGGTGGTCGGCGCCCTGCTGCTCCTCGCCGCGATCCGGGCGATGTTCGGTCGACGCTGACCCGCCCCGCGTCGACAACCGGTGTGACCGGGCGTCACCGGGGTACGGCTTCCCCATCAGCAGGTCCGCGTGCCGAAGGGGTAGGCCATGAAGATCGGATACTTTCTGTCCAGCGAGGAGTTCACGCCAGCCGAGTTGGTGGAGCAGGCGCGCGGTGCCGAACGGGCCGGCTTCGAGGCACTGTGGATTTCCGACCACTACCACCCCTGGGTGGACGCACAGGGGCAGAGCCCGTTCGTCTGGTCGATGATCGGCGCGCTCAGCCAGGTCTGTTCGCTGCCGGTGACCACTGCGGTGACCTGCCCCACCGTGCGGATCCACCCGGCCGTGATCGCGCAGGCGGCGGCGACCAGCGCGGTGCTGCACGGTGGGCGGTTCGTGCTCGGCGTCGGCACCGGCGAGGCGCTCAACGAGCACATCTTCGGCGACGCCTGGCCGCAGGCCGACGTCCGGCTGGAGATGCTGGAGGAGGCCGTCGAGGTGCTGCGCGCGCTGTGGGACGGCGGCTTCGTCAGCCACCACGGCAAGCACTACACGGTGGAGCAGGCCCGGATCTACACCCTGCCCGACACTCCCCCACCGATCTACGTCTCCGGCTTCGGACCGAAGGCCATCGACCTGGCCGCGCGGATCGGCGACGGCTACGTGAGCACCATGCCCGACGGCGAGATGGTCCGGCGCTTCCGCGAGAACGGCGGCGGCGACAAGCCGTGCCAGGCCGGCTTCAAGGCGGCGTACGCGGACAGCGAGGAGGAGGGGCTGCGCATCGCGTACGAGCGCTGGCCCAACGCGGGGGTGCCGGGTGAGCTGTCCCAGGTGCTGCCCTCGCCGCGGCACTTCGGGCAGGCCGCCGAACTGGTCAAGCCGGAGATGCTGAAGAAGGCGTTCGTCTGCGGCAACAGCGCCGACGCGCACCTGGAGATGATCGACCAGTACGCCAAGGCCGGCTTCGACGAGGTCTACGTGGCCAACACCGGCCCGCACTACCAGGGTCTGTTCGACCTCTACCAGCGCGAGGTCCTGCCCCGGCTGCGCTGAGTCGGCGATCAACGGGCCCATGATCGTCGGGACGCGTTTCGGCGGTCATGGGCCCGGGTACCTCCGGCCCTCGATGAAACTGTCCACGCACTCGATGACGTTGCGCCGCGCGGCCCGCAGCCTTTTCGGCTGGAAGGCGCTGCGGCCCAACCAACTGGCCGCGATGCGCGCGGTGATGAAGCGACGAGACGCCCTGGTGGTGTTGCCCACCGGTGCCGGCAAGTCGGCGATCTACCAGATCCCGGCCAGCCTGATACCCGGCCCCACAGTGGTGATCTCCCCACTGCTGGCCCTCCAGCAGGACCAGATCGCCTCCCTCAACGAGCGGCAACGCCCGGAGCTGCGGGCGGTGCGGATCAGCTCGAACGAGTCGGCCAGCCAGCAGGCCGAGGCGATCACCGAGATCCGCGAGGGCCGGGCGGAATTCCTCTTCATCACTCCGGAGCAGCTCAGCAATCCCGAGCGGATGGCCGAGGTCGCCGCGTTGAAGCCCGCGCTGGTGGCGATCGACGAGGCGCACTGCATCTCCGCGTGGGGGCACGACTTCCGCCCCGACTACCTGGCGCTCGGGCACCTCATCGACGGCATCGGCCGACCGCCCGTGGTCGCGCTGACCGCCACCGCCTCCCCTCCGGTACGCGACGACATCATCGCCCGGCTGCGGCTGCGCGACCCGGAGGTGGTGGTCTCCGGGCTGGACCGGCCGAACCTGTTCGTCGAGGTCGCGCACTGCCCCACCGAGGACTACCGGTGGCGGCGACTGATCGCGCTGCTGAGCGACGACGAGCGGCCCGGGATCATCTACGTGCCGACCCGTCGCGCCGCCGAGGAGTTGGCCACCCGGTTGACCGACGCCGGCTACCCGGCGCAGTTCTACCACGGTGGGATGGCGGCCGGCGCGCGCCACGACCTGCACGAGGCGTTCCTCGCCGATGAGGTCCCCATCATGGTGGCGACGTCGGCGTTCGGCATGGGCATCGACAAGCCGAACATCGCCTGGGTGGTGCACATGGCGCTGCCCGACTCACCGGACAGCTACTTCCAGGAGATCGGCCGGGCCGGCCGCGACGGGCAACCGGCCCGGGTGCTGCTGCTCTGGCAGGCCGAGGATGTGGGCCTGCAACGGTTCTTCAGCGGCGGCCTGCCCGACGTCGAGGAACTGCGCGACCTCGCCGCGCTGCTGCGCCGCAAGCCGGCCACCAAGACCGAGCTGCGCGAGACCACCGGCCTCGGGCCGCGCAAGCTGGGCCAGTACCTCTCCCTGTTGGAGCAGATCGGGGCGGCCGAGCCGCGTGCCCGGCAGCGCATCGCCGCGCCCCGTTACTCTCCGAACCCGACCGAGGCCGCCGCGGCGGCGCTGGCCGAGGCGGAGCGCCAGCAGACCGTGACCCGGTCCCGCACCGACATGATGCGGGCCTTCGCCGAGACCCGGGCCTGCCGGGGGCAGACCCTGCTGGCCTACTTCGGCGAGCAGATGACGCAGGTCTGCGGCCACTGCGACAACTGCCACAACGGCACCAGCGTTGCCGACCAGGGTGCGGTCGGGCCGTTCCCGGTGCACAGTCAGGTGCGTCACCCGGAGTGGGGGCCCGGCCTGGTGCTCTCGTACGAGGAGGACAAGATGACGGTCCTCTTCGATGAGGTCGGGTACAAGACGTTGTCGGTGCGCGTGGTGTCCGAACAGGGCCTGCTGACCCTGGACTAGCCTGACCCGGGCGCCCGTTTCGGGCCCGGTGGATCGACCAAGCAGAGCTTCGATTGACCAAGCAGAGCAGGGCGGAAGGGGCGTTGTCGTGATCGAGCAGCCGGCGTACACCGGGTTCGGTTTCTCCGACGAGGAGTGGGGGTTGCTGGTCGGCCTGCCGCAGTCGGTGCTGACCGCGGCGAGCGCCGCCGAGTCCGACGGCACCCGTCGGACCATGGCGGAGAACGCGGCCGGGCTGGAGACCATCGCCGCCGGCCGGGAGTCGGCCAGCCCCCTGGTCGCCGCCGTGGCCGGCGAGATCGTCACCCGGGTCGGTGACCCGGACACCGGTGAGGAGTTGCCGGCCATCGCGCCCGCCGACCCCGGGGCGTACATCGACGACGTGCTGCTGCGGGCCGGCGAGGCCGGCGCGTTGCTGGCCGCGCGGGTCGACGAGGGTGAGGCCGGCGCGTACAAGCACTGGCTCGTGAAGATCGCCGAGCAGGTGGTGGGCGCCGCGTCCAGCGGTGGGTTGCTGGGCATCGGCGGCGAGTCGGTCAGCGACTCCGAGCGGCGTTTCCGCGACCGGCTCGCGCACGTGCTCATCGACTGACCGACGACAACGAGGTGTCGACCGGACCGGTCGGCTCGACGGCCAGCGCCGTGGAGTCGGCCGGCCGGATGCCGCGCAGCGCGACCAGCGCGGTGACCGCGCCCAGCAGCATCACCGCCATGGCGGCGTACGCGGCCAGGTGCAGCCCGTCGGTGAACGCGACAGCTGCGGCGTGCCGCACCGCGTTGGCCAGCTCCGCCGGCAGACCCTGGGCGACAGCGAGCGCACCGCCGAGGGTCTCCTGGGCCGCGGTGCCGGCGTCGGCGGGCAGCCCGGCCGGCAGTCCGTCGACGATCTCGCGGCGGTAGACGGCCGCCCCCACGCTGCCCAGGATCGCCATTCCCAGCGCACCGCCCAGCTCGCTGCTGGACTCGGTCAGCGCCGACGCGACACCGGCCTGCTCGGGCGGCGCCGCGCCGAGGACCAGCTCGGTGACGAGGGACATCACCATCACCAGACCACCCGCGTAGACACTGGCGCCGACGAGCAGCAGCCACAGCGGCGTCTCCGGGGTGACCCGGGTCAACACCACGAAACCGACAAGTGCGATTCCGAACCCCGCACCGATCAGGTACGCCCGTTCGACGCGCTGGGCGAGGGCGGCGGCGGCCGGTGCGACTCCGCCCACGGCGAGGGACGGCACGAGGCTCCACAGTGCCGCCCGCAGCGGACTCAGGCCGAGCACCAGTTGGAGGTGCTGGGTGGTGAAGATGGCGAAGCCGACGATGGCGAACATCGCCAGCAGGTTGACGGCGAGCGACCCGGCGAAGCCGCGACGGCGGAACAGCGCGAGATCGACCATCGGGTACGCCCGGGTCCGCTGCCGGTGCAGGAACAGCGCCCCCACCAGCAGACCGCCGACGATGGCGAGAACCCGTGCCGGGCTGAGGCCGTCGCGGGCCATCTCCTTGATGCCGTAGATCACCGGCAGCAGCGCGCCGAGCGACAGTGCCGCGCTGATCAGGTCGAACCGCCCGGTCGCCGGGTTGCGGAACTCGGGCACCAGGAGCGGGACGAGCAGCAGCAGCATCAGCATCGCCGGGATGTTGATCAGGAAGATCGAGCCCCACCAGAAGTGCTCCAGCAGGATGCCGCTGAGCACCGGTCCGATCGCGATGCCGCCGGTGAGGGTGGCGGTCCAGATGCCGATGGCGGTGCCGCGCTGCTTGGCGTCGTGGAACATGTTGCGCACCAGGGCGAGGGTCGAGGGCATCAGGGTTGCCCCACCGACGCCGAGCACGGCACGCGCGGCGATCAACGTCGCGGTGCTGTCGGCGTACGCGGCCAGCAGCGACGCCGCCCCGAACGCGGTGGCGCCGATCAGCAGGAGTCGGCGCCGGCCGATCCGGTCACCCAGCGCACCCATGGTGATGAGCAGCCCGGCCAGCACGAAGCCGTAGATGTCGAAGATCCATAGCTGCTCGGTGGCGGTGGGGCGCAGCTCCGCGCTGATGAACGGGACGGCGAAGTAGAGCACCGACACGTCCATCGAGACCAGGAGCAGCGGCAGCATCAGCACCGTGAGCCCGATCCACTCCCGCCGGCCCGCTCGCGGCGCCGGTGTGGTGATGGTGTCACTCATGATCAGTTTCCCTTCTGCGTATGGCGTACGCTGTTATGCGTAGACCATACGCAGAACTAGGATGGCGAGGCAAGGAGGAAATGTGGCGGCGAAGACAGACGACAGCGGGCCCGTACTCCCACCGGCCATCGAGAGCGCGTGGGGGCTGCGGGAGCGGCCACCCAAGGGCCCCCGGCCGGGAATGAGCGTGGCCACCATCGTGGACGCCGCCGTACGCGTCGCCGACGCCGACGGCCTGGCGGCCGTCTCGATGAGCCGGGTGGCCAAGGAGTTGGGCGCCGCGACCATGGCCCTCTACCGGTACGTCGGCTCGAAGGACGAGCTGCTGATGCTCATGGTCGACACCGGGTACGGCCCCTCTCCCGGGCCGCCCGCGCCGGAGGACGACTGGCGCGCCGGCCTCACCCGGTGGGCCTGGGCCGAGCACGACGTGCTGCGGCAACGGTCCTGGCTGCTGCACGTGCCGATCAGCGGCCCACCGATCACCCCACAGCAGCTCGGCTGGATGGAGGACGGGCTGCGCTGCCTCGACGGCACCACCCTCGGCGAGGGCGAGAAGATGTCGGTGCTCCTGCTGATCACCGGGTACGTCCGCAACGAGGCCACCCTCACCTCGCAGATCGCCGAGGGCAGCCAGGCGGCCGGAGTCGAGCCCAGTGAGATGATGCCGGCGTACGGTCGGCTGGTGGCCCGACTCATCGACCCGGCCCGCTTCCCCGCGCTGCACCGGGTGCTGAGCGCCGGCGTGCTCTACCAGGACGACGACCCCGACGACGAGTTCGTCTTCGGTCTGGACCGGATCCTCGACGGCGTCGAGGCGCTGATCCAACGCCGAACGGGCTGAGGGAGCACCGATGCTGCCAAGAGACACCATCGACACCACGGTCCTGCCACCGGGCGAACGGTTCGGCATGTGGCTGGACCTGATCGCGCGCACCTCGGTGCCGCTGCGCATCCGCTCCGCGCACAGCGACGACTTCACCGCCCGGGCCAGCTTCATCGCGCTCGGCCCGATCGAGCTGGCGCAGTACGAGTACCCGTCGCTGGACGCCACCCGGACCCCGAAGCTGGTCCGTCAGTCCGACCCGGAGTTGTACATCCTCGCCCTCACCACCGGCGGCATCGGCACGTCCAGCCAGGACGGTCGCCGCAGCGAGATCCTGACCGGCGAGTTCACCTTCTACGACGCGTCCCGGCCACACGACGTCTGCCACCACGCCACGAAGCCCGAGCGGGACCAGGCCGCCTCGATCGTCACGATGATCCCGCACGCGGCGCTGCCACTGCCACCACAGCGGATGGCCGCGCTCTACGGCGGCCGGATGTCCGGCAGCGAGGGGATCGGGGCGTTACTCGCGCAGTTCCTGCTCCAGGTGACCGGGCACCCCGAGCAGTACCATGCCGCCGACGCCAGCCGGCTCGGCGCGGTGGGACTGGACCTGGCCACCACAATGCTCGGCCGGCACCTCGTCGCCGAGGACGCCGTGCCCACCGAGGTCCGCCGCCGGGCGCTGCTCACCCAGGTGCAGTCGTACATCCACCGCCACCTCGGCGACGCGACACTCGGCCCGCAGGTCGTCGCCGACGCCCACCACATCTCGGTGCGATCCCTGCACCGGTTGTTCGAGGCCGAGGACGCCACTGTGGCGTCGTACATCCGGGACATGCGGCTGGCCCGGTGCCGGCGCGACCTGACCGACCCGGCGCTGCGCAACCAGCCCGTGCAGACCGTCGGGGCACGCTGGGGATTTCCCGACAAGGCCCACTTCAGCAGGGCATTCCGGGCCGCGTACGGCACCACCCCACAGGAGCACCGCGACGGCGGCTCGGATTTGGCGCGGATCGTCAACCGTCAGGCGTCCACGGTCAACCCGCTGACGGCAGACTGACACCAACGCGGTCGGCCATCACCTGGTGGGCCGCCAACGGGGGCCGTGGCGAGGCGCCCGCCGCGCGAGCGGCGGGCGGCCGCCCGGTGGCACCCCGGCTGACGCCCGAGGCTCCGGTCCCGTCGCGCTTCCCCCCAGAATCGCCGACGGGGCCGGTCAGGACTTCTCCAGCAGCTCCAGGACGACTCGCTCCGCCTCCTCGCGAGGCGCCCGCGGATCCACCGACGCCACCACCCCGTCGTGGTAGAGGTCGACCACCCGTGGGTCCACGTAGGACGCGCGAGCCACCGTCGGCGTGTTGCCCAGCAGTTCCGCCACCGCACGCATCACGGCGACCACCGCCTTACGCCGGGCGGTCACCGAGCGGGCCGGACCGGCGGTGGCCAACTCGGTCGCCGCGAGCACCGTGGCGTGCCAGGTGCGGAAGTCCTTCGCTGTCATCTCCCCACCACTGGCGTCGCGCAGGTAGCCGTTGACCTCGTCACTGCGCACGTCGCGCCACTCCCTGCCGTCCCAGTAGCCGAACAGCCGCTCCGCCCGTCGCCGACGACGGCGCAGGTTGGCCAGCACCTGACACAGCTCCGGGTCCTCGATCCGGCGTACCTGCTCGATGCCCCCCTTCGCGGGAAACACGAGCACCACGCAGCCGCGACGGGACCGGGCATGCTCGGGGCGCAGGGTGGCCACCCCGTACGTCGGGTCGTCGCCGTTCGCGTACTGGTCGCTGCCGACCCGGAACATCCCCATGTCCAGCAGGCGGGCAACAGTGGCCAGCACCCGGTCCCGGCCCAGGCCACGCCCGTCCAGGTCCCGCCCCACCCGTTCGCGCAGCGCCGGCAGCCGCCGGGCCACCTCCAGCACCCGGTCGAACTTCGCCTCGTCCTGCTTCTCCCGCCACCGCGGGTGGTACACGTACTGCTTGCGCCCGGCCGCGTCGATGCCGATCGCCTGGATGTGCCCGTTCGGATGCGGCGCGATCCACACGTCCTGCCAGGCCGGCGGGATGACCAACTCCCGCAGCCGGGCCAGCGCGTCCGGATCCCGCACCGGAGCCCCGGACGGGTCGACGAAGAGCCAACCCCGTCCGCGCCGACGTCGTCCGTACCCCGGTCGACCCGGGTCGCTACGCCGCAACCGCACCGGAGACCCGCACCACCCTCTCCACCTCGGCCACGGCGGCCAGCACCTCGTCGAGGCGCAGAGCCGCCATCGTCGGGTGGCTTCCTACCCCATCCCACCTGGACCAATCCGCCTCGCCGGCCCAGAGCACCCGGTGCCGTGGCCGGTCCGGCGGTGGTCCCCAGTGCGCCGGGGGCACCGGGCCGAAGAGGACCACCGACGGGGTGCCGTACCCGGTGGCCAGGTGGGCGATGCCGGTGTCCCCGCTGACCACGAGCCGGGCGTCGGCCACCAGCGCGGCGAGCCCGCCCAGGTCGGTCCGGCCGGCCAGCACCGCGTCCGAGCTGAGGCCCGCGGCGTCGGCCACCCGGGCCGCCAACGCCCGTTCGTCGGCCGAGCCGGTGAGCAGCACGCGGTGCCCCTGGTCGGTCAGCGTCCGGGCCAGCGCGGCGAACCGCTCGGCCGGCCACCGTTTGGCCGGGATCTTGCTTCCCGGGTGCAGCAGTGTGACACCGCTGGGCAGCCCCGTCGGCCCGGGCCGACGCAGACCGAGGTCGGCGCGGTCGGCCGGGATGTCGTACCAGGACAGCAACCGGCACCACCGGTCCACCTCGTGCTCGTCGACGGCCCAGCGCGGGCCGTCGACGTGGTCGGCGTCCGGGCTGGCATAGGCGAGCAGCCGACCGGGCCCGGTGGCCGCGAGCAGCCGGTGCGACTGCGGGCCGCGCCCGTGCAGGTTGACTGCTACCCGCGGGGCCGACCCGACCCGGAGGGGCCGCTCCAGCCCGGCGGTGTCCACCACCCTGTCGACGCCACCGACCAGGTCGACCAGCGGAGCCAGCCAGCCGGGCGCGGCGAGCGCCAGCTCCCGCGACGGGTACGCGGCCCGCAGCGCCCGCAGCGCGGGCACCGCGGTCACCAGATCGCCGACGCCGAGGGCGCGCAGCACGAGGATCACGGGTACGAGGTCTCCTGCTCGGCGCAGACCACCATCTCGCGCACCGCGCAACCGGGCGGCTGGTTGAGCGCGAACATGATCGCGGCGGCGGTGTCGGCGGGCTCGTTGAGGATCGCGTCCGGCCCCGGCTTGTACTGCGGGTCACGTTCGTCGAAGAACGAGGTGCGCATCCCACCCGGAATGAGCAGGGTGACGCCGACCTGACCGGCCAGCTCGGCGGCGAGGGCCCGGGTGAACCCCACCACGCCGAACTTCGCCGCGCAGTACGCGGTGGCGTCGCTGACCGCCTTGACGCCCAGGGTGGAGGCGACAGTGACGATGCGGCCCCGGGAGGTCAGCAGGAACGGCAGCGCGGCCCGGATCACCGCCGCGGTGGCCAGCAGGTCGACGGCGACGATCCGGTCCCAGGTCTCCCCCGGCAGGTCGGCGAGTCGGCCCGGCACGTCGGTGCCGGCGGCGGTGACCACCGCGTCCAGACCACCCGCCTGCTCGGCGAGGTGCTGGGTGGCCACCTCGGCGGCTCGTGTGTCGGCCAGGTCGCACTCGGTCCAGGACACCCCGTCGACCGGCGGCTGCCGGTCCAGTACGAGCGGTCGGCCACCGGAGGCGGCGACCGCGGCGACCACAGCGGCGCCGAGGCCGCTGGCACCGCCGGTGACCAGGACGGTGGGCCCGGCACCGGGCCGGGTGGCGGTCATCGGGTCCGCTCCGCAAGTGTGCGGACGATCAGGTCGGTGGTGGAACGACCGTCCAGATAGGGCACCACCACCGTGTTCCCACCCCAGCGGCGCAGGACCTCCGCCTCCGGCAGGGTGGCGCTCGAATCCCCACCGCCGGTGGCGTAGTCACCGCCCTTGACCCAGACGTCGGGGCGTACCCAGGACAGCGCCGCCTCCGGGGTCGGCTCGTCGAAGATGAGGACCGCGTCGACGCAGCTCAGGGCGGCCAGCAGCCGGCTGCGGTCAGCTTCGGACTGCACCGGCCGATCCGGCCCCTTCAACAGGGCCACGCTGGCGTCGGAGTTCAGGCAGACGATCAGGCAGTCGCCGAGCTGCCGGGCCGCCTCCAGGGTGGCCACGTGCCCGGCGTGCAGCAGGTCGAAGCAACCTCCGGTCGCCACCACAGTGCCACCCGCGGCGCGTACCTCACCCAGGAGCGTGGCAACAGCGGCCACCCCCACCCGGTCGGCCACCGCAGCACCTCGTGGTGCCGGCTGGAGGGCTCGCGGCCCCGGCGCGCTCCTGACCCGCACCGTAGGTGCCGACGGAGGCAGCGCCGTGGCCACTCCCCCACCGGCCACGTACGCGGACGCCTCGGCGACCGCCACCTGCACCGCCTCGGAGACCAGCGCGCCCTGGGCCAGCGCGAGGCTGGCCGCCGCCGCGAACCGGTCGCCGGCACCGCAGGTGTCCCCCTCGGCGCTACCCGACGTCGGCACCACCAACGGCGTCGAACCGGCGTGGCAGAGCAGCGCGCCGTCACCGCCCAGCGTCACAGCGACCGCGCCGGCCCGCCAGCGCCGCCGTAGACCCTGGGCGCCGCGGGACGCGGTGGCCAGTCGGGAGGCGCCGGGCAGCGCGGGAACCAGCTCGCGCACCTCGGACTCGTTCGGGGTGGCCAGGTGTACGCCGGGCACGGCCGCCGGGCCGCGCGGATGCGGGTCCCACACCACCGGCGCGCGGGTGGCGGCCAACGCGTCGCGCAGCGCGGGCTGCCGGGCCACCCCCCGGCCGTAGTCGCTGACCAGCACCGCCGAGGCCGCGGCGATCACCCGGAGCACCTCGTCGGAGGGCTGACCCGGCTCACCGAACGTGCCGCCCCGATCGTGGCGCAGCAGCACCCGCCCCCGGGCCCGCAACCGGATCTTCTCCGGCGTCGCGCCGGCAAGGGCCAGTGGGTACACCTGCACGCCGGCGGCGGCGAGCAGGGCGCTCAGCCGGGCCCCGCCGGCGTCGTCGGCGAGCGCTGTCACCAGCACCACCTCGGCACCCTGCGCGGCGGCGAAGACCGCCGCCAGCCCGGCGCCCCCCGGTCGGTCGGTGGCCGCGGTCTCGTCGAGCACCGGCACCGGAGAATCCGGGCAGAGCCGGTTCACCACACCTTCCACATCCCGGTCGAGCAGGGTGTCCCCGAGCACCACCACCGGTCCCCTCACGCTTGCCTCCTCATCCTCAGGCGTCGACCTGCTGTCCGGCTCACGCGTCGACCTGCTGTCCGGTCCCGCCGTCGAGCACCACCTCGACCCCCGTGCGTACCGGTGCGGCGGGCAGCCGACCGGCCGGTGCGGGCTCCCCGGGCACGGGGTGGACGACCGCCGGCTCGGCGACCGCCGCCTGCGCGGCGGGCAACTCCTGTTCGAGGTACTCGCAGAGCAGATGACTGGTCACCAGGTGCAGCTCCTGGACCACCTGGGTGTCCGGGGACGCGACGGCCAGCACGTCGTCGCAGGCCTCGGCGAGCGGATTGGGGGCGGCGCCGGTGAGCGCCCAGGTGGTCACCCCGACGTCGCGGGCCGCCTGCGCGGCGGCGACCAGGTTGGGGCTGGTCCCGCTGGTGCTCAGCAGCAGCAGGACGTCGCCCGGGCGGCCGTGGGCGCGCACCTGGCGGGCGTACACGTCGGTGTAGCCGTAGTCGTTGGCGATGGCGGTGAGCGCGCTCGTCTCGGCGTGCAGCGCGATAGCGGACAGCGGCTGACGGTCGTCGTGCAGCTTGCCGACCAGCTCGGCAGTGAGGTGCTGGGCCTCGGCGGCGCTGCCGCCGTTGCCGGCCACCAGCAGGCGACCCCCGGCGGCCAGCCGGTGGGCCAGGTCCGCGCCCCAGCGCGCCAACTGCCGCTCACACCGTCGGTACGGCACCAGCGCCGCCGCGAGATTCGTCAGGTGGGTGTCGAGCAGGGTGCCCGTCGGCATCAGGCCACCACCCGGGTCGGCCGGCGCACCGCGGCCACCTCGCTGTAGACCTCGACCAGCCGCTCGGCGGTGGCCGCCCACGAGTACCGCTCCCGGGCCCGCTCACGCGCCGCCGTCGCGTACGCGAAGCGCCTGATCCGGTCGTCGAGCAACCCCTGGATCGCGGTGGCCAGCGCGTGCGGGTCGCGGGCCGGCACGAGGTCACCTGTCGTCCCGTCGACAACTGTGTCCCGGATGCCGCCCACTGCCGTGCCGACAACCGGCACCCCACAGGCCATCGCCTCCAGCGGGGTCAACCCGAACGGCTCGTACCAGGGCGCCGCGACCAGCAGGTCAGCCGAGCGGTACCAGCGGCCCATCTCCTCCCGGGGCACCGCGCCGACCAGGTGCACCCGGTCGGCCACCCCGCACGACTCGGCGAGGGCCCGCAGCCGGCGGGCGTACGGGTCGGTCTCCAACAACCCCTCGGGTGGGCCGCCGACGACCACGCACTCGGCGTCCGGGACCAGCTCCATCGCGCGGATCACGGTCTGGAAGCCCTTGCGCTCGACCAGCCGACCCACTGTGAGGATGCGGGCCCGTCCGGGTTCCCGGTCGGCGGCCGGCCCGAGCGGGGCGAAGGTGGCGAGGTTGACCCCGGAGGGCACCACAGTCATCCGGGACCGGGGCACGCCCATCCGGACCAGCTCGCCCACCTCGTCGCGGCACTGCGCGACGATCCGGTCCACCGAGCGGCCCAGCTCCCGCTCGTAGGAGACCCGTCGGGCCGGACTGGTGTCCTGCACACCCTGGTAGCGGCGCTTCACAGTGCCCAGCGCGTGGTACGTCTGCACCACCGGCACCCCGGTCTGCCGGCCGGCGGTCAGCCCGGCCAGGCCGCTCATCCAGAAGTGCGCGTGGATGACCTCGGGCACCCACTCGCCGCCGCGCCAGCGCTCGATCAGCCAGTTGCTGAACTCCCGCATGTGCGGCAGCAGCGCGTCCTTGGCCACCGGCTCGGCCGGGCCGGCCGGCACGTGCACCACGTCGTACCCGTCCGGGCTGCGGACGGTCACCGGCAGGTCGGGCGCGTCGCGGCGGGTGTAGACCCGAACCTCGTGCCCGGCGGCGGCGAGCGCGGCGGACAGCTCCGCGACGTGCGTGTTCTGGCCGCCGGCATCCTCCCCTCCGAGGACGGCGAGCGGGCTGGCGTGCTCCGAGATCATCGCGATCCGCATACTTCCTCCTCCAGCAGCCGGTCCCAGTCAGCGAGGAAACGGTCGAGGCCGTACCTGTCGCGCGCGGCGGTTCGCGCCGCCGCTCCGGCCTGCCGCGCGGTCGCCGGTTCGGCGATGAACCGGCGGGCGGCGTCGAGCAGGGTGTCGGTCCGGGTGGCGAGCGCCCCCGCCTCCGGGGGCACCGCCATCACCGCCTCGGTGGTGGCGAGCGCGACGACCGGCATGCCGATCGCCATCGCCTCGATGAGGCTGAGCCCGAGGGAGGTCCACCGGCACAGGTGCAGGTACGCCCGCCGCCGGGCCAGTTCGGTGTGCATCCGCTCCTGGGGCACGTCGTCGTGGCTGGTCAGCCGGTCGGCGGGCAGACCGAGGTGGTCGGCGAGGCCGGCGACGCCCATGCCGAACACGTCCAGCGGCGCGATCTCGGCGAACTGGGGCAGCAGGTCCGTGCCGGTGACCCGACCTCGCCGTACCGGCTCGTTGATCACCACGGCGAGCCGGTCCAGCTCGCCGGTGTAGGACGCGGACGGGGCGACGATGCCGTGATCGACCACTGTGGTGCGGGTGGCCCCGGTGTCCCAGAAGATCTGGTTGAACCCGGTGACGTGGGCGATGAGCAGGTCGTCACGGTCGGCCATCGGGTGGCGGGTGTTCGGCACGTCGCCCTTGGGGGTGTTGTGCTCGACGTAGATCGCGGGAAGGTCCCGGCCGGGGCGGCGACGAAGCCACTGCTCGGCGCGGTCGATCTCCTCGGGACGTTGCAGGATGACCAGGTCGATGTCCGCGCCCGGCAGTTCCTCCGGGCTGACCTCGACCGCGCTGTCCGGCCAGGGGTAGGTGCGGGCCCGGCCGAGGCCGTACGGGCCGCGGTCGGGTGTGGTGGGAATCAGGTAGCGATGGCTGCCGTGCACGAACGACGTGGTCCAGGAGCCGTGCACGTGCCAGAGCAGGATGTTCATCGTCCGCCACCACCGCTGACGGCGAGGGTCCGGAGCGCGTCGACCACGTCGTCCGGGTCGACGGCACTGAGGCAGGGGTGCCCGGGGACCGGGCAACTGGCCGCCCGGGTGTCCCGGCAGGGCGCGGCGGCGTCGCCGAGCCGGACGGTGGGCACCCGGTAGGGCCCCCACTGGCCGAACGGCACGGTCGGCGCGAAGAGACTCACCACTGGCACACCGGCGGCGGCCGCCAGGTGCGCGGGCCCGGTGTTGCCGACCACCACCGCGCTGGCGTCCGCGACGATCGCGGCCAGCCCGGCGAGGTCGGTACGGCCGCCCAGGTCGGTGCCGCCGGCCGCGGCGACCCGGGCGGTGACAGCGCGCTCGTCCGGGCCGCCGGTGACCAGCACCCGGTGCCCGGCGTCGGTCAGCGCCCCGACGATCCGGGTCGCGACCTCGGGCGGGCACGCCCGGCTCGACGCGGCCGACCCGGGGTGCAGCACCACGTACCCCGGGTCGCCGAGGTCGGCCGGGCGCGGCGGTACGGCGTCTCGGCGCAGCCGCAGGACCGGTTCGTCGTCGTCGGGCAGCCGGTGACCGGCGGCGGCGGCCAGGGAGAGGGCGCGTTCGGGTTCGGGGACGCCCACCGGCACCCGGTGCCGGACGTCCAGCAGCGAGCCCGGATAGTCGTCGCTGATCGCCGCGATCCGGTCGATCCCCGCCATCCGCAACAGCAGCGCCAGCGGCAGGGCGGACTGGTGGAACGAGGTGAACACCACCGCCTGGTCCACGTCGACGGCGCCCAACCGCGCGGTCAGACTCCGCAAGGCCTCCGGGTCGACCGGCCCCGGTGTGGGGTCGATCCAGGGCAGCGGATGCTCGATGATCTCGTCGACGCCGGGCAACAGGTTGGCGGCGGCCCGACCGCGCGGCCCGCAGAGCAGCACCACCCGCTCCGCTCCGGCCGCGACGGCGCGGATCGCCGGGCCGGTGACCAGCACGTCACCCGCCGAGTCCGAGCGGACCACCAGCGCCGTCCGTACCGGTCCGGTGGGCGGGGTCGAGGGCTGCACTGCCTGTTGGCGGCGCAGGATCTCCGCCACTGCCGCCGGCAGATCGGTGGCCACCCATCCGGCGGCGGCGACCTCCTCCGGCCGGGTCACCGGGGTGGGCACCAGCACCCCCGCGGCCCCGGCGGCCATGGCGGCGGCGACGTCCCGGCCGATGTCGCCCACCAGTACGCACCGGGACGGCGTCGTTCCCAGCTCGCGGGCCGCGGCGTACACCAGACCGGGCGCCGGCTTGCGGCAGTCGCAGCCGTCGGCGTCGTCGTGCGGGCAGACCAGCCATGCGTCGAACCGGCCCAGCAGCTCCTCGACGCGGGCGTGCACCGCAAGCATCTGCTCACCGCCGAAGTAACCCCGGGCCAGGCCCGACTGGTTGGTGACGACCGCCAGCCGCAGCCCGGCCGCGCGCAGCCGGTCCAGCGCCGCCCGCGCGCCGGGCACCGGCCGCACCTTCTCCGGGTCGCCGTTGTACGGCACGTCCTCGATCAGGGTGCCGTCGCGGTCCAGCAGCACCGCGTCGTAGAGCACCGGTCGGGGGCTTGCGACAGACCCGGAGCTGGCGCGGTCAGCAGCGGCGTACACCTGGGCTGACCTGCGCTGATACGGATCCTCCTGGTCCTGTCGCACAGGCGGCGGGTTCCCTGCGCCCCGAGGAGTAAACGTCGTCGTGGGGGCGGTGGGCCAGCGCCGCCAGCGATGCTCCGGGTCGGCCTTACCCGCCGTCGCCGAGAAGCTAACCCGGTCGGCCGTTAGCCCGTCCCGTGCTCCGGGTATGGGATCCCGGTGGCGATTATGGAGAAAGTGATTGACGCTTCCCCGCAGCAGGTGTTCGACGTGCTCGCGGACGGGTGGACGTACAGCGACTGGGTGGTCGGCACGGCGCACATGCGGGACGTGGACGACGCCTGGCCCCGGGTGGGCAGCCAACTGCACCACCGTGCCGGGCCCTGGCCGCTCTCGTTGCAGGACGCCTCGACGGTGCTGGTCTGCGAGCCGCCGCACCGGCTCGTACTCAAGGCCGGGCTCTGGCCGGCGGGCGAGGCGATAGTGGCCTTCACCCTGGAACCGGTCGGTGACGGCGCCACCCGGGTGCGCATCGGGGAGGACTTCGCGGCCGGCCCGCTGCGGTGGGTGCACAACAAGATCAACGATCTGGTGCTGCACCTGCGGAACCGGGAGACGCTGGACCGGCTCTCCGACATCGCCACCCGACAGAAGGGTGCGTCGTGACCCGGACCGTGGTGGTGACCGGCGCGAGCGCCGGCGTCGGCCGGGCCGTCGCCCACGCGTACGCGGCGCGCGGCGCGCGGCTGGCGCTGCTGGCTCGGGGCGAGGCGGGTCTGGTCGCCGCCGAACGGGAGTGCCGGCTGCGCGGCGCGACCGACGTGCGGGTGTACCAGGTCGACGTGGCCGACGCGGGCGCGGTGCAGCAGGCCGCCGACGACGTGGTGCACCGCTGGGGCGGCATCGACGTGTGGATCAACAACGCGATGGCGTCGGTGTTCGCGCCGGCCTGGGAGATCCCGGCGCGCGAGTTCCGTCGGGTCACCGAGGTCACCTACCTGGGCACCGTGCACGGCACCCTCGCCGCGCTGCGGCACATGCGAGCCCACGGGCGGGGCACGATCGTGCAGGTGGGCTCGGCGTTGGCCTACCGCGGGATTCCGCTCCAGTCGGCGTACTGCGCCAGCAAGCACGCCGTCCAGGGGTTCAACGACTCGCTGCGCGCCGAGCTGCTGCACGACTGCCCGGGGGTGAAGTTGTCGATGGTGCAGCTGCCCGCTGTCAACACGCCGCAGTTCTCCTGGGTCCGCACCCGGCTGCCCCGCCATCCGCAGCCGGTGCCGCCGATCTTCACTCCGGAGCTGGCCGCCCGGGCCATCGTCTGGGCGGCTGATCGCGGCACCAGGGAGCTGAACGTGGGCGGCCCGACCTGGCAGGCTCGGGTGGGCGACGCACTGTTTCCCGGCCTGCTGGACCGGAAGCTGGCCCGCGACGGCTACGACAGCCAGCAGACCGGGGAGAAGATCGATCCGGCGACCTGGCGGGACAATCTGGATCACCCCGGCGACGCGGACACGGACCGGGGCACCGCTGGTGTGTTCCGCGAACGGGCGCGTGACCGTTCCGCGGCGCTCTGGGTCGGCACGCACAAGCCGGCGCTCTCCGGGGTCGCGCTCGCCCTCGCGGCGCTCGCCCTCAGCGCTGTCGCTCGCCGGCGGCGCTGACCGACGCAGGCCTCTGACCAGGGATTCAACGCCCGCGCGCGATGGGCGGCGAGGGTCCGCAACGCCCGGGAGGGGTGCCTCTCTCGGACCGAATGCGGGAACTAGATACCCTTTCCATGACCCTTGTCCGCAAACCGAGGATGACCGACATGATCAAGCCGGTGCAGTTGCCGTCGCCGTGGCGGGACGCACGCGTGACCGTCGTCGTGCCCACGTACAACGAGGCGGGCAATCTCCCGGCGCTGGTCGAGCGGCTGCTCGCGCTGCCGCTGCCGGGGCTGCGCATCCTCGTCGCCGACGACAACTCCCCCGACGGCACAGGGGAGGTGGCCGACAAGCTGGCCATCGAGCACCCCGACCGGATCGAGGTCGTGCACCGCGCCGGCAAGGAGGGCCTCGGCCGCGCGTACGTAGACGGGATGACCCGGGCGATCGAGGGCGGCGCCGAGTACGTGGCGCAGATGGACGCCGACCTCTCGCACCCGCCCGAGGCGCTGCCGGGCATGCTCGGCGCGCTGCTCTCCACCCAGGCCAGCGTGGTGATCGGTTCCCGCTACGTGCCCGGCGGCGAGCTGGACGAGAACTGGCCGCTCTACCGCCGGGCGCTCAGTGGCTGGGCCAACCTCTACGTGCACACGCTGCTGCGGGTACGCATCCGGGACCTCACCGCCGGCTTCAAGATCTGGCAGGCCGAGGCCCTGCGCGACATCGACCTGGAGCGGGTGCAGTCCAACGGCTACAGCTTCCAGGTGGAGATGCACTATCTCGCCACCAAGCTGGGGCACACCATCCTGGAGGTGCCGATCCGCTTCGAGGAGCGGCGCGACGGCGTCTCCAAGATGACCACCGCGACCAAGGTGGAGAGCGCCCTCATGCCCTTCCGCCTCCGCAGCAAACACCGCAACATCACCCGCTAACCCACCCGATCCACCCCACCCCAGCCCCACCGCCCGGTCGATCATGGACTTGTGGTGCCCGTTTGCAACCCCGGCGGGCGCTTTGTCACCCACCACAACTCCTTGATCGACGGGCGGGGCGGGGCGGGGCGGTCGGTGGGTTGGGGTTAGTCGGGGTAGATGGCTCGGTGGGCGGTGGCGATGGCTGCGGCGTACGCGCGGCCGGTGAGCGCGCGGTCGCGGGCCAGCGCCGCGCGGGCGGCGTTCGCCCCCGGCGCGCCGTGCACACCGCCACCGGGGTGCGCCGACGCGCTGGCCAGGAAGAGCCGGTCGACCGGGGTGTCCGCCCGGCCCAGGCCAGGGATCGGGCGCAGGAAGAGCTGCTGGTACGCGGCGGCGGTCCCGCCACCGAGCGTGCCACCGACCAGGCTCGGGTTGCTTTTCTCCAGGTCGGCCGGTCCGGCCACGTGTCGACCCACGATCAGGCTCCGGAAACCCGGTGCCGCCGCCTCCAGCGCGTCCTCCATCCGCTGCACGTGCCCGGCGACCTCCTCGGCCCGCCAGTTCCGCCGGAACGGCAGATGGGTGTACGACCAGAGCGACTCGGTGCCCGGCGGGGAGTGGCTGGGGTCCGCCACCGACATCTGCCCGACCAGCAGGAACGGGTCGCGGGGCAGCTCACCACGGGCCAACTCGCTGGCGTAGTGGGTGAGCCCGTTCAGGTCCGCGCCGAGGTGCACGGTGCCGGCGCCGGCCAACTGCCGGTTCGTCCAGGGCACCGGCGCGCTGAGCGCCCAGTCCACCTTCAGCGTGGAGCCGTCCCACCGGAAGTGCGCCAGGTCCTCCACCAGCCGCGGCGGCAGTGCCGCCGCGCCGACCAGGTCGAGGTAGAGCGCCGGCGCCGGCACGTCGGCGAGCACGGCCCGTCGGGCCCTCCACAGCGCCCCGCCGACGGTTCGGACCCCCATCGCCCGGCCCCGAGCGGTGAGGACCCGGTCGGCCCGGGCCCCGTAGATGATCGTCCCGCCGCGCCCCTGCAGCCGATCCACGAGCGCGTTGGTGATCTGCTGCGCGCCGCCGTTGGGCACCGGCCAGCCGACCTGCTGGCCGAGCATGGCCAGCAGCCAGCCGTACACCCCGGAGCCGGCCTCCTCCGGGGAGAGGTCGGTGTGCAGGGCACAACCGGCCAGCAGGGCCGGCCCGCCGGGGCCGTCGAAGAGTTCGTCGCCCAGTTTGCGGACCGGTACGACGAGCCGGCGCGCGAGTCGCAGCGCCCCGGCGACGCGCAGCCGGCGCAGCAGGCCCAGCCCGCCGCGTACCGGCGGGAACGGTGAGGTGATCGCCTCCAGCATCGGCTCGGCCACGTCGAGCCAGTCGGTGTACGCGTTGAGCCAGCGTTTGCCGTCACCCGGGGCGAACTGCTCCAGCGACGCGGCGGTGACGTCCGGGTCCCGGTTGAT
Organism: Micromonospora trifolii; assembly: GCF_022229005.1. Lineage (GTDB taxonomy): Bacteria > Actinomycetota > Actinomycetes > Mycobacteriales > Micromonosporaceae > Micromonospora > Micromonospora trifolii. The sequence continues at coordinate 283,825 of NZ_JAKKFD010000003.1, read as the reverse complement.
CACGGCGGCCCGGCCGTCCGGCAGCAGGTGCGCCAGCACGTCCGGCGAGTGCCGCCAGGACAGCCCGTGTCGACCCAGGTCGAGGCCACCGAGCACCGGCGACGCGTACCCGAGGGGGTAGAACGAGCTGTAGAGGTCGCTGAGGTAGCCGGGCGCGGTGACCTCGGCGGAGCGGACCGCGCCGCCGGGCACCGCTGTCGCCTCCAGCACCACCACGTCCCAGCCGGCGTCGGCCAGCAGGTTGGCCGCCACCAGGCCGTTGTGCCCGGCGCCGACGATGACGGCGTCCGCGCTCTGCGCGGTGGTGGTTGTCATCGGATCCGCCTACCCGGCGCGCAACCGGGCGAAACGCGTTTGCCTCGTCGAGGCCGGGGCATCCAGCGCCGCATGTACACGGTTGCGCAGCTGGTGGGCGGGGTGTGGGGTGCGGGCGGCGACGGCGGCGAACTGGTCGTGCGTGATCCGGCGGACGACGCGCCGGTGAGCACGGTGCCGGTGGCGACGGCCGACGAGGTGGGCAAGGCGACCCAGGCGGCCCGCAACGCGGCGGCCCAGTGGGCGGCGACCGCGCCGGCGGAACGGGCGGCGGCGCTGCACCGGGCCGCCGACGCGGTGGAGGCGGTCATCGAGGAGTTGGCGGCGGCGGTCACCGCGGAGATGGGCAAGCCGTTGGCGGACGCCCGCGGCGGCGTCGAGGCGGGGATCGGCACCCTGCGACAGTATGCGGAACTGGCGCCGCTGCGCGGTGGGCGCACGCTCAACGGCGAAACCGGCGCGCTGGACTTCCTGACCCCGCAGCCGCGCGGGGTGGTCGCGGCGATCACCCCCTGGAACGACCCGGTGGCGGTCTCCTGTGGACTGCTCGGCGCGGCCCTGGTGACCGGGAACGTGGTGCTCTACAAGCCGAGCGAACGGGCACCGGCGACGGGGTGGCTGCTGGCCCGGGCACTGGATCAGGCGCTGCCGGCCGGGGTGTTGTCGCTGCTCACCGGCGGCCCGGAGGTGGGTGCGGCGCTGGCGGCGCAGGAAGTCGACGTGGTGGCCCACGTGGGTTCCACAGCCACCGGGCGGGCGATCGCCGCCGCTGCGGCACGTACCGGCGCGAAGGTGCTCCTGGAGAACGGCGGCAGTGACCCGTTGATCGTGGACGCGGGCGTCGACCCGGAGTGGGCGGCGGAGCAGGCCGCGCTCGGCGCGTTCGCCAACGCCGGGCAGATCTGCGTGGCGGTGGAGCGGCTCTACGTGCACCGGGAGGTGGCCGACGATTTCGTGGCCGCGCTGGTACGACGCGCCGCAGCGCTGCGGGTCGGGCCGGGCCGGGACCCGGGCACCGAGCTGGGTCCGCTGGTCGACCGGCGGCACCGGGACCACGTCCACGGACAGGTGGCGGCGGCGGTGGCGGACGGCGCACGGGTGCGGGTGGGCGGTGAGGTGCCGGACGGGCCGGGGGCGTTCTACCCGGCCACCGTCGTCACCGACTGCCGCCACGACATGCAGCTGGTCCGGGAGGAGACCTTCGGGCCGGTAGCCCCGGTGGTGGTCGTCGACTCGTTCGACGAGGCGCTGCGCTGCGCGGCGGACTCCCCGTACGGGCTGGCCGCCACGGTGTTGACAGCGTCGATGAGTCACGCCCAGCGGTCCTGGCGGGAGCTGCCGGTGGGCACGGTCAAGGTCAACGCGGTGTTCGGGGGTGCGCCGGGGGGTGCCGCGCATCCGCGCCGGGCCAGCGGGCAGGGCTTCGGGTACGGCCCGGAGCTGCTGGACGAGCTCACCGCCACGAAGGCGGTGCACATCGAGGCGCCGGGGGGCGGGCACTGGTGAACGGTGCGGGCGGACGCAGGGGTGGCGCGCCCGCCCGTACCGCGTCGGTTGCGCTCCGGTGCGGCCGCTGTCAGTCGCCGCGGGCCTTGCGGGTCGCGCGGTCGTTGGCCTTCTCGATGGCCGTGACCAGCTCCGGTTTGGTCATGCTGGACCGCCCGGGCACGTCGAGTTTGCGCGCCACCGACATCAGGTGGTCCTTGGTGGCGTTGGCGTCCACGCCACCGGCGGTGGGGGCCCGTCGTTCCGGCCCGCCGCCGGCGGCCTGCTGGTCGCTGGGGCCCTTGCGGCCCTTCGGCTCCCAGTGGTCGCCCACCTTCTCGAACTGGTGCTTGACGGCGGCGAAGGCGGTGCGGTGCGACCGCTCCCCCTCGCCGTAGGTCTCGACCGCCGAGTCGTGCGTCTTCTCCCAGGTGCGCTGCGCCTTCTCCGGGGAGCGTCGCAGCGTGCTGGGCAGGTCCTCGCGCCCGGGCATCTCGTCCTCCTCCGTGTCGACAGGGTCACTGTGACCGTTCCCCGGTGACGGGGCGGCAAACCCTGAGCGGCGCCGGCCGGGGGCGGGGTGGGTTTGTCGATTTCCCCATCCGGGTACCGCCGGGCCAGGCCAGACCGGACGACCGGTCATCCGGCGGCCGGGGCGCAGGGAGCGGGCATGACGACCACGGACCCCGGTACGACCCTCGGCGGCACAGCGGGCACCCCGGTGCCCCGACGGATGCGGCAGCTGAGCTGGCGGACCTGGCGTGGGGTGCTGGTCCGAAGCGTGCAGAACTTCGTCAACGACAACTGCTCCGACTGGGCCGCCGCGCTGACCTACTACGGCGTCCTGGCGCTCTTTCCGTCCGCCATCGTGGTGGTGGCCCTGGTCGGTCTGGTCTCCGACGGGGAGCGGACCCTGGACACGGTGGTCGACCTGGCCAACCAGGTGGGCGCCGGGTCGGTGCTGACCGACGACAAGGGCGACGAGGGCGGCGTGCTCGGGGTGATCCGGACCGTGGTGCTCGACCAGAGCAACCCCAAGCTGCTGCTGAGCTTCGGCCTTCTCGGCGCGCTGTGGTCCGCGTCGGGGTTCATCGGCGCGTTCACCCGGGCGTCCAACTCCATCTACGGGGTGACCGAGGGCCGGCCGGTGTGGAAGTTGCGGCCGATACAGATCGGCCTGGCCGCGGTGACGCTCGTGCTGCTCGCGGTGGTCGCCCTCGCGTTGATCGTCAGCGGCCCGGTCACCGACGCGGTGGGTGATCTGATCAACGCCGGTGGCCTGGCCCGAACGGTGTGGAGTGTGGCGAAGTGGCCGGTGCTCGCCATGGTCATGATGGTGCTGCTGTCGCTGCTGTTCTGGATCGCGCCGAACGTGCGCCAGCCCCGGTTCCGCTGGCTGACCCCGGGCGGCGGTGTGGCCCTGATTTCCTGGGCTGCGGTCTCCTTCGGCTTCGGTCTCTACGTGGCCAACTTCGGCTCGTACAGCACCACCTACGGCAGCCTCGGGGCGGCCATCGCGTTCCTGGTCTGGCTCTACCTGTCCAACTCGGCGCTGATGCTGGGCGTGCAGATCAACTCCGAGGTGCAACGCGGGCGGCAGCTGCAGGCCGGCGACCCGGACCCGGAGGAGCCGGTGCTGCCGCCGCGCAGGCCCGCCGACGACTGAGCCTCCGCTTTCCGGCTCGGATGTCCGGTCCGCGGTCGGGCCGAGGGCCGGTCCGTGGCCCGGTGCCGGTTTATCGGGTGGGGTGCCGGGTAGCGCAGAAGGCATGGAGCGTGGCAACAGCAAGCACGGACCGAGGATCGACGAACAGATGAGTCAGGAGGTCAGCGGCCTCGTACAGGGGCCGGGGACCGGTGGCTCTCGGGTCGACGAGTCGCGGGTGCCGGAACCGGCTGGTGAGGACCAGCCGGAGACGACCACCGCCCCGGCCGGCGACCTGCGCACCGGCACCCCACAGGGCATGAGCTCCACTGACGTCGAGCAGCGCAGCCGGCTCGGCCGGTTCATCTCGATGAGCGCGCTGCCGGGCGACCGCCTGGTGCTCATCGCCAGCGCCCGTGAGAACGAGGCGCCGGACGACATCGTGGCGGCGCTGGAACGGCTGCCCGAGGGCACCGTCTACCAGACGGTCTCCGAGGTGTGGGCCGCGCTGGGCAACAAGAACGAGACAACTCGCTGGTGAGCAGGATCGCCCCCGATCCGGCAACCCGCCAGTGGCTGAAGGAGGTTCCCCGATGAGTGGCGTTACCGAACATGTGGACGTTTCCGTACCCGTACGCACCGCGTACGACCAGTGGACGCAGTTCGAGGAGTTCCCCGAGTTCATGGAGGGTGTGCAGGAGGTCCGCCAGCTCTCCGACACGATGACCCACTGGACGGTGGACATCGCCGGGGTGAAGCGCGAGTTCGACGCGGAGATCACCGAACAGCTCCCCGACGAGCGGGTCGCCTGGCGCTCGACCGACGGCACGCAGCAGGCCGGCGTGGTGACCTTCCACCGACTGGACCAGGACAAGACCCGGGTCACCCTGCAGCTCGAGTTCGAGCCGCACGGCGTGGTCGAGCAGGCCGGCGACAAGCTCGGCATCGTCGACCGGCGGGCCAAGGGCGACCTGGAACGGTTCAAGACCTACATCGAGCGACGCGGTCAGGAGACCGGCGCCTGGCGCGGACAGGTGGACCGTCCGCAGCCGTGACCTGAGCAGTGACACCGATGGCCGCCAGATGCCTGGCGGCCATCGCCGTGTCCGAGCCTTGTCGCACGCCACCGTTTGCGATCATCGCGCCCGGGTACCGCTGAAGACATGACCGACGACAACATCAGGGTGTGGCGGGACGAGGAACGGCTTCCGTTGGAGGAGTTGGAGCAGGCCGTGGCCGGCTCCAGCCTCGACGGGCAGGCCGACGACGTGACCGGCAACGACGCGGGGGAAGAGGCGACGTTCGGCCACGGGCCGGCAGCGGACGACAGTAAGGGGCAGGCCCAGGGCAACAGCCGGGAGGACACCGACCCGGAGCGCCGCTACCGCCCGTCCACCACCGGGCGGACCGGCCCGGACGCGGGCTGACCCTCCCCGCCGGGCTGAGTGGGCAGCGACTGGCCGGTGGGCCGGCCGGCCGATCGGCGCGCGCCCCACTCGTAGAGCGCGATCAGCGCCAGCGCGAGCACCAGCAGGGCCGAGCCCAGCACCTGCACTGAGGTGTTGCCGATCAGCACGCCCAGCCCGGCCGGGACGAGCGCCGCGCCGACGCCCGAAGCGCCGATCTGCATCCCGATGGCCCGGTCCGCGTGCGCCGCGCCGACCCGTCCGGCGGTGGTGAGGGTGAGCAGCGGAAGCACGGGCGCGGCGGCGAAACCGACAACGACCAGGCCGAGCACCGCCAGGACGGCCGGCCCGGGAACGGCGATCAGAGCCGCGCCGACGGCCATCCCGGCCAGGCTGGCGCGCAATACCAGCCCCGCCCCCAGGCGCTCGGCCACCAGGCCCTGCACGACCCGGCCGACGAAGAGACTGCCCCAGTACGCGGAGACGCAGCCGCCGGCCACCGCCGCGCTGAGCCCGCGCCCCTCGGTCAGCAGCAGGAACGCCCACAGTCCGGCGGACACCTCGATCGCCACGTACAGCGCGAAGGCGAGCAACCCCGACCAGACCGCTGGCGACCGCAGGGTGTCCCGAACCGGGACCTGGACGGTGGACGCCGGCCCGGTACCCGTGGCGGCGGGCTCGCCCTGGACAGTCGTGCCCGCCTCGGTGCCGGCCGGGGCGTCACGTCGCCAGGCCCGCACCGTGAGCGCGAACGCGGCGGCGAGGACGAGTTGGGCGGCGGCCACGATGCCGTACCCCCAGCGCCAGGCGAGCCCAGCGCTCAGCACCGCGGTCATGATCAGTGGACCGATGGCCACGCCGAGGCCGAAGAAGGCGTGCAACCAGTTCATGTGGCGGGGCCCGAAGGCCCCGGCGGCGTACGCGTTGAGCCCGGAGTCGACAGCGCCGGAGCCGAGCCCGAGCACCAGCGCACAGGCCACCAGCACCGCCAGTACGGGGCTCACCGAGTAACCGGTCAGCGCCAGGCCGGCCAGCAGGGTGCTGCCGGCGAGCAGGGCGCCCACGCCGACCCGGGCCAACGTGAAGCCGGCCAGCACGCTGGAGGTGAGATAGCCGACGGTGCCGGCGGTGAGCACCCACCCGACGGCCTCGGTCGGTACGTCGAAGTCGCCGCTGATCGAGGGCCAGCTGACGCCGAGCAGGCCGTCGGGCAGACCGAGGCTGACGAACGCGAGGTAGGACAGCAGGAGCAGTGCGGCGCGGGGACGCGCGGGCGCGGTGGACACGAGGCACCATCCTGCCGCAGGGGCACCCTAGCGCCGTCGGCACCCAACCGCCCCCGGCGCAAAGAAGTCGTGTCCGTACGGTCGGGAAAACGGACAGCTCATCCAGAATCGGCCGATCGGAGGACGGCAAGCGGGCTGGTTCGCGTAAGAATTTCGGGATGCATCAAGGCTCCGGAATCCTCTCCGCGCGTCAGCGCAAACTCGCCTGGCTCGGCTTTCTGCTCGCCGCGCTCCAGGCGCCCGTGTCCGCCTGGCTCGTCGCCGACGAGTCGTGGCTGTTCAGCCTGTGCGTCGCGCTGATGGTGGCGACCGTGATCATCGCTGACGACGCGGCACGGCGTCGCCCGGCCGACGCGACAAGCGACTAGCCCTCGCCGCCCGGCCGGGCCTCGTGGCCCGGCCGGCCCCGGCTACGGCGGCGTTCCTTCATCTCCGCCTCGTAGAGGTGGCGCCGCCCACCCACCAACTCGTCGCGGGCCTGCTGGTCCAACTCCCGGAACAGCGCGTGGTAGCCGTCGTCGAAGTCCTCGACGATCTGAAACGTCCACCGTCCGGCGATGACGTTGCGGCCGCGCAGCTCCGTGGCGATCCGCTCGGCGAGGTGCGGATGCCCAGCGGCGTGAAACTGCTCCACCGCGTCGTCGAGCATCAGGTCGGCATGGCCGATCAACTGGTGCAGCGAGTAGAGGTGCCCCCGGGCCCGCTCCACACACTCCAGCGCCTCGCTGAGCTTGCCGAGCGCGGCGACCGTCGCGTCGCTGACGCCGTCCGGGCGCCGGTGCCGCTCGTCGGGTCCGTCCGCCTGCTGTCCCATCCGTGCCTCCGCGCCGTGTCCCGTCATCAGTGGGTGTTCTCCTGCTGCCCCGTCTGTGCCGGATCAATCCCCCAGGTCAGCGGCGAGCGCCCAGTGGCGCAGCCGACATCCACCGAGCGGACGAGGTCGACCCGGTCACTGGTCGGTTAGCCTCGGTCACCATGCGTGTGCCGTTCAACCGGGTCGCCCCCCGTACCGCCGTCGACTCGGCGCGGTCCACCCTGGCCGCCCTCACCGTCTCCGTGGGCACTGCCGGGCTCGCCGCCGCCGCCGCGCGGCCGGGGCTGCTGGCCCTCGTCGACCAGCACGCGGCGGCCGTCCGGGACAGCCTCGACGGGGACCGCACGCCGCTGACCTCAGCGGCGCTCGCCGGCTACGCCGAGGGGGTGCGCGCCGCCGCCCTGGAGCACGGGTGGGCGCCGCCCAGCGGGCAGGTGGACTGGAGCCAGCCGCAGTGGCTGCTCACCCGCCTGGTCGCGGTCTGCGCGCTGGCTCGCGCACTCGACCGGCACTGACACGTGAGGGGGAGGGCGCCCCGCGACGTACGCGGAGCACCCTCCCGCCCTCAGTGCCGTTCGGCCCCGCTACGAGCGGTACTGCTGGGCTTCGTCCACCCGAGGCATGGCCTGGGTGCGGTCACCCCCGCGGTCGGCCATCTGCCGCTCCACGTCGCTACGCCCGGCCGACGCGGCCTGACGTTGCTGCTGCACCGCCCGAGCCTCCTGGGCAGCCCGGTCCAGCCAGCCGTCCCAGCGCTTCTGCATCGGCTTCACGAGACCACCGCCGACGCCGACGATCAGGATGCCGGCCACAGTGGCGAGCACCGCGATCAGCACCGGAGTCGTCACCGTGGTGGCGATCCCCACCTGGTTCAGGGCGGCGATCACACCGAGCGCGATGATGAAGATCGCCGTCAGGTCCGCCAGGACCTTGCCGTACGAGAGCCCTCCCAGCGCCCCGGTGACCAGATCCCGGACAGCGTTGGCGATCGCGGCCGCCACCACCACGATGACGATCGCGATGAACGCACGCGGCAGCCAGGACACCACGCCGCTGATCAGGTCACTGATCGCGTTGGGCCCCCAGACTCCGAAGGCGAACTGCAGCGTGAACAGCAGTACGGCGTAGTACGCCAGTCTGGCCAGGATGTCGCTGGCGTCGTACTTCGTTCTCTCCAGGGCCCGTTTGATGCCACCGCGTTCGACCGCCTGGTCGAAACGCACCCGTTCCAGCACCGTATCCACGATCTTGAGGACGGCTCTGGCGATGAGCCAGCCGACCACGAGGATGACGATGAAGGCCACTGCCTTCGGGATGAAGAGCAGCACCGACCTCCAGGTGTCGGCGATGGCATCGCCGATGTCGGCCTGCCGGACCGCGAGGGTTTTCAGCATGATGTCCCTCCTGTCGCATGGACTGCGCCGGGCGCATACCCGGCAACCGGTCCGGCACTCCGCGCAGCGCGCGGCGTTTTTCCCGACAGACCTCCGAACAGGGCCCCTGAACTGCCCAAACGGCCACCGCGACGGACTCGGCGACGGCCCGCCGCCGTGGTCGGATGCCTTTTCCGGTCGGCCGACTAGGCTGCGAACATGCCAGGAACGGTCGGGCGGGTCCCCACGCCAGCATCTCCGGGCCCGGGCGCACCCACCGGGTCCGGCCCGGGCGTCGGCGTGCTCGCCCACGACTGGGCCAACACCCCGCTGGGCCCGGCCGACGACTGGGACGTCGCCCTCCAGGCCGTGGTGCAGTTGCTCCTCGCCTCGCCGATGCCGATGGCCCTGGCGTACGGCGACGACCTCGTCCTGCTCTACAACGCCGGCTACGCCGAACTGCTGGGCACCAAGCACCCGAGCGCCCTCGGCCGTCCGGCCGCCGAGGTGTTCGCGGAGATCTGGGCGCTTCCCGGCGTCGGTGCGGTGATCGAGCGCTGCTACCGGCAGGGCGAGCCCTTCCTGGAGAAGGAGTCCACCCTGCCGCTGGTCCGCGGGCACTCCGCGACGGTGGAGCAGGCCGTCTTCACCCGGGGCTACTCACCGGTGCGCGACAGCGCCGGGCAGATCGTCGGCGTGTTGACGGTCGCTGCCGAGACCACCCACGTCACCGAGAAGTTGCAGAGCCTCAGCGAGGTGGCCGCGGCGCTCGCCGGCACCCTCACCCTCGACGACGTGGCCCGGGTGGCGCTGCGGTACGCGATCACCACGTTCGACCCGGACCAGGCCTCGTTCGCTGTCGACGAGGGCGGCGGCGGCTGGCGAATGGTGCGTCGGGTCCGTGGCGAGTTGTTGGACGAGGCCGACGAGCGGCTGCCTCCGCTCTGGCGGCGTGCGCCTGCGGACTGGTCGGCCCCTGTGGTGCAGGCGGCCCGCTCCGGCGCCCCGTCGTTCACCCGCGACGGGCAGCCGCTGCGGGACACCGCCGTGGACCGCCACGACCAGAAGATCCAGGCGATGGCGGCCCTGCCGCTGGGCACCTCGGTGGTCCGCGGCGGGCTGGCGGTCGGCTTCCAGGTCCCGCACACCTGGTCCCCCGCCGAGCGGGCGCTGCTGGCCGCCTCGGCCGAGCTGATCGGCCAGGCCGCGGAGCGGGCCCGCCGGTTCGAGACCCAGCACGGCACCGCCCAACTGTTGCAACGCAGCATGTTGCCGGAGCACCTGCCGGATCTTCCCCGGTTGCGGATCGCGGCCCGCTACGACCCGGGCGTGGACGGCAACGCGGCCGGCGGTGACTTCTACGACGCGTTCCTGCTGCCCAACGGCTCTCTCGGCGTCGTGCTGGGCGACGTGGCCGGGCACGACGTGCAGGCCGCCGCGCGGATGGGGCAGGTCCGGGCCGCGCTGCGCGCCCTGGCCCTGGCCGACCCGACGCCCGACGCGGTCCTGGGCGGCCTGGACCGGCTGGTGACCAGCCTCGGCGCGGAGGCCGGCACCCACGAGCTGTTCGTCACAGTGGCGTTCGGGGTCATCGACGCGGAGCGGCGGGAGCTGACCCTGTCCAGCGCCGGGCACCCCGCGCCACTGATCCGCCGCGGCGACCCGGATGGTCGGTTTCACGCCGAGTACGTCGACGTCCCGGCCGGGCCGCCGTTGGGGCTGGGCGGTCGGCCGGGCACCACGACTGTCCCGTTCCGTCCCGGTGACACGCTGCTGCTGTTCAGCGACGGGGTGGTGGAGCGTCGCCGGCAGAGCCTGAGCGCCGGGCTGGCCACCCTGAGCGACGCCATCGCCAAGGCCGGCAGCGGCGACCCCCGCGCGCTCTGCGCGGTGGCCACCGCGGCGGTCCCGGGCGGCACTGAGGACGACGTGGCCGTGCTGGCGGTCGAGCACGCGCTCAAGCCGAGTCGTTCGGCGAGCATGGAGGTGCCCGCCGAGCCGACCGCGCCCAGCCGGGTGCGGCACTGGCTGACCGGTCAGCTCACCGATTGGCAGGTGCCCGAGTCGGTGATCGGGGCGGCGGTGCTCTGCACCAGCGAGCTGACCACCAACGCGTTGCTGCACGCCGGCACTGCCGCCCGGGTGGAGATCGACCTCAGCGCCGAGCGGCTGCTCGTCTCGGTAGCGGATTCCGGCACCCGGGGCACCGTGACCCGGGCCCGTACCGACACGTTGAGCAGTCGCGGGCGCGGCCTCGGCCTGATCGAGGAACTCAGCGACGCCTGGGGCACCGACCCCTCGGTCCGGGGCTCCACGGTCTGGTTCGAGATCCTCACGCCGCCGGCCGCGCATCCCTGAGCCGCCCGAGGGTAGGAGGACGTCCATGGCTACCGACCGGCCCGCCGGGGTCCTCTTCGATGTCGACGGCACCCTGGTCGACACCACCTACCTGCACACGGTGAGCTGGTGGGAGGCGTTACGCCAGACCGATCAGCCGGTGCCGATGGCGGTGGTGCACCGCTCGATCGGGATGGGGTCGGACAAACTCCTGGACCATCTCCTCGGCCCGGAGCGGGACCGCGACGCCGACTCGAAGTTGCGCGACGCGCACGACACCCTCTACGCCGAGTACTGGGAACGACTCACGCCACTACCCCGAGCGGCAGACCTGTTGCGCTCCTGCGCCGAGCGGGGGTTGCGGGTCGTGCTGGCCACCTCCGCCTCGGAACCCGAGGTGGGCGCGCTTCGTCGGGCGCTGGCCGCCGATGACGTGATCGACACGATTACCTCCTCGGCGGACGCCCAGCAGAGCAAACCGGCACCGGACATCCTGGTCGCCGCGTTGGAGCAGTCCGGGTTGACCGCCGAGCGGGTGGTCTTCGTCGGCGACTCGGTGTGGGACGTCGTCGCGGCCGGAAAGTTGAACATTCCGTGTGTGGGCCTGACCTGCGGTGGCACCAGCCGCGGCGAGCTCGCCGGCGCGGGTGCCGTGGCGGTGTACGACGACCCGGCCGCGCTGTTGCACGAGTTGACTGACTCGCCGCTCACCCGACCCCGGTGAGGATCACTCGGGTCCACCGACACGGACGCGCATAGCCGGAGCCCTTGCGGGGCAAGGACTGTCACCACCTGCCCGCGCCTCGCGGGTGCGGCTGAAGGGTGGTGCCGTGGAGCCGGTAGATGTCGCGTTCGCGCTGGTGGGTCTGGGTGCTCTGCTCGCGGGCATCCTGCCGCGGGTGCTGGAGCGGCGCCCGCTGTCCATGCCGATCGCCTTCCTCGCCCTCGGCATGCTGGTGTTCCTGCTGCCGGTCGGCCTGCCGTCGCCGGACCCCCTGGCTCACCCGGAGCTGACCACCCACCTCACCGAGATCGGGGTGATCGTCGCGCTGATGGGTGCCGGGCTGAAGATCGACCGGCCGTTGAGTTGGCGGCGGTGGTCGTCCACCTGGCGGCTGCTGGCGATCGCGATGCCCCTGTGCATCGCGGCGGTGGCGCTGCTCGGCTGGTGGTGGGCGGGGCTGGTGCCGGCCGCCGCGCTGTTGTTGGGTGCCGCGCTGGCGCCCACCGATCCGGTGCTCGCCGCCGACGTGCAGGTCGGCGAGCCGACCGACGTGGAGGATTCCGAGGACGAGGTCCGCTTCGCGTTGACCTCCGAGGCTGGCCTCAACGACGGGCTGGCGTTCCCGTTCGTCTACGCCGCCATCGCCATCGCCTCGACCAGCCTCGCCCCGGGCGACTGGTTGGCCGAGTGGTTCACAGTTGACGTGCTCTGGAAGATCGGCGTCGGCGTCGGCGGTGGCCTGCTCATCGGCTGGCTGCTCGGCAAGCTGTTCTTCCGCGCGCCCAGCGAGCTGCGGTTGGCCCGGCACGCCGAGGGCTTCCTGGCGCTGGCGGCCACGTTCCTGGCGTACGGGCTGGTGGAGGTGGTCGGCGGGTACGGCTTCCTGGCGGTGTTCGTGGCCGCCCGGGCCATTCGGGCCGCTGAGCGGACCCACGAGTTCCACTCGGTGCTGCACGACTTCGCCGAGCAGGTCGAACGGCTGCTCACCCTGGTGCTGTTGCTGCTGCTCGGCGGCGCGATAGTGGGTGGCCTGCTGGGCCCGCTGACCTGGCCGGCGGCCGCCGTCGGGCTGGCGCTGGTGTTCCTGGTGCGGCCGCTGATCGGCTGGTTGTCGTTGCGCGGCGCTCCGGGACGCCCGGCCGAGCACTGGGTCATCTCGTTGTTCGGCATTCGTGGCGTCGGCTCGTTCTACTACCTCGCGTACGCCACCACCAAGGCCGACTTCCCGCAGGCCGAGCTGCTCTGGGCGACGGTCGGGCTGGTGGTGCTCGTCTCCGTCGTGGTGCACGGCATCACGGCGACCCCGGTCATGCAGCTGCTGGACCGGGAGGGAGAGCGGACCTCAGACCCGGCCGAGCGGAGCGACGACCCGCGGCCCGTAGCGGCAGCCGGGCACGCCTGAGCGGGTGACTCAGCCCAGGCGGGCACGCCTGAGCGGATGACTCAGCCCAGGCGGGCGGCCAGCGCGCGGCCCAGGTCCCGGCCGGATCGCCAGGCGCTCTGCACCCGGGGCTTGCCGAACGCGTCGCCGGCCAGGCCGATCCCGTCGGCGTCGAGGTGGTGGGTGGCACCGCCGGCGTCGCTGGTCGGCTTCGCGTACGTCCAGCGGTGCACGTGGACGTCGACGGCCTGCTCGGGCAGCCCGAGCAGATCCCGGACGGCCTGTTCGATCGCCGGGCCGGCCCCGGTGGGTTGGGCCAGGTGCCCGGCCGCGAACTCCGGCACTGTGTGCGCGACCAGCACCGGTGCGCCGTCTCCGCGCCGGTCGCCGTCGTCGCAGACGAGGTTGAGGACCGGGTGCTCGTTGACGAACGCGCCCCGGAAGTCCGGCCAGCGCCGGGTCGGGAAGCGCAGCACCGCGGCCAGCGACGGTGACCAGCGTTGCTCCTGCACGACCCGGGTGGCGTCGGTCAGGGCCGGGTCGAGCAGCAGGGCGGCCTGCGGGCCCGGCATGGCCAGGGCGACCGCCGCGCACGGATGCCCGTCCACGATCGGGCCGGGCTCCACGGTGAGCACCAGCCGGTCGACGGTCACCGGCACCGCGCCGGCCAGGTGTTCGACCAACGAGCGCAGCCCACGGGGGGCGGCGAAGCGTATCGGTCCGGGCACCTCGTGGTTTCCGCTCCGGTCGTACGCCTGGAAGGTGTCGGTCCACTCGCGGACCAGCCCGGCGGCGCGCCACTGCTCGACGACTGCGGCGAAGTCCGGGTCGGTGGCGGTGAAGTAGGCGGCGCCGATGTCCGCGGGCCGGCCCTGGAAGCGTTTGCTGGCCATCCGGCCACCGCAGACGTGCCCCCGCTCCCGGACCTGCACCGGCACCCCGGCCCGGATCAGCTCGACCGCACAGGCCATTCCGGCGATGCCTGCCCCGACCACCACCACGCTCGACCGGTCCTCCGTCATCAGATGATCGTAGGTGGCGGCGTTCGGCATGAACCACCGGAGATCGGGGTACTGGCACACCTGTTCGAAAGAGAGGGTGATGACGATGACGGACCGCCGTACCGAGCAGGCCGACCAGAACGCCGCGATCAAGGACCCGGACGAGTGGGTCACCGGGGACGAGCCGCCGACCGCCGCCCAGGAGTCCTACCTGAACACGCTGGCCCGGGAGGCCCATGCCGATCTCCCGGACGACCTGACCAAGGCCGAGGCGTCCAAGCGGATCGACGAACTCCAAGCCGAAACAGGCCGAGGCCAGTAGCCATCCCGGATGATCGACTCGGCTTCCTGGAAACCGGGGTGTCCCCGAGGCTCGGACACCGCGACATCAAGAAAGCCGAGTCGATCAACGCCGGCCCGGCCGTCAACGCCGGGGCAGGTCATGGAGGCGTACCTCGGTCAGGGTGCCGGCGTGCACCTCGGCGGTCAGGTAGGTGGCGTGGGGTTGGGAGCGGCGGTCGGTGGGTGAGCCGGGGTTGAGCAGGCGCAGCCCACCGGGTGCCTCGGTGTCCCAGGGGATGTGCGAATGCCCGAAGACCAGCAGGTCGACGTCGGGAAAGCGGGCCGCGCACCGCTTCTCCCGACCGGTCCGGGGCCCGGTCTCGTGCACCACAGCGACCCGCAGGCCGTCGAGATCGACCCGGGCCACCTCCGGCAGCCGAGCGCGCAGCGCCGGGCCGTCGTTGTTGCCGTACACACCGATCAGTCGGCGTGATCGCGCGGTCATGGCGTCGAGCAGGGCCTCGTCCACCCAGTCGCCGGCGTGCACCACCACGTCGGCCGCCTCGATGGCCGCCCAGAGGGGCCCGGGTAGGTCCCGGGCCCGCTTCGGTACGTGGGTGTCCGCCGTGAGCACCAGCCGCATACCGGCATTGTGCCCCGAGTCCCGGCCGCCCACCCGGGGGACGTGGGTGGACGGCCGGGCTCCGCCTCCGCCGCCCGGCCCCGTGCGTCGTCGACGCTCGGGTACGGGTGCCGAGCCGGTCAGGGGGCGGTCACGGCAGGGTCCAGCGTTGCGCCCCGGTGCCGTTGCAGGTCCAGATCCGCAGTTGCCGACCGTCGGTGAGATCCGAGTTGGGAATGTCCAGGCAACGCCCGGACTGGGGGTTGCGCAGGCTGCCGTCCGACTGGGCGGCCCACTGCTGGGCCCCGCTGCCGTTGCAGTCGTAGAGCTGCACGAGGGTGCCGTCGGTGGTGCCGCTCGCCTTCACGTCCAGGCACTTGGCGAGCCCCCGCACCGTGCCGTCGCCGGGTAGGGTCCAGCGCTGCGCGGCGGTGCCGTTGCAGGTCCAGGTCTGCACCTTGGTGCCGTTCGCGGTCTGGCTGGAGGCGATGTCCGCGCACTTGCCGAGGGCCTTTACCTCACCGGTGCGCGCCCCGCCGGTGCCGACGCCCGGGCCGGTGAAGGTGTAGCTGTCCACGTCCAGCAGCGCCCCGCTGCCACCGGTGACGACCAGGTACAGGTCGTGGGTGCCGTCGTCGGGCTTGGTCACCGTGGCGCTCAGCTCGGTGTAGTTGTCCCAGCCGCCGGTGTTCGGCACCGCGATCCGGGCGACCTCGGTGCCGGTCGGTGAGTCGTACCGGAAGGAGAGGGTGCCGCCGGGGCCGCCGGAGGAGACCCGGGCCCGGACGCCGGTGATCCCCTTGAGGCTCACCGCGTGGTGCCGGACGCTCTCGCCGTTCTGGACGTCACCCAGCCGCTTACCGCCCTCGGCCGCAGCCTGGTCGATCACCTTGGGGCCGTTGAGCTGGACGAAGTGCTCGGCCTGCCACTGTTTCGGATAGAGGCTGATCTCCTGCTCACCGGTGAGTGCGGCCGAGCCGGTCGCGCCGCGATCGGTGTAGCTGCCGCGCAGGACGAAGAACAGCACCGAGTCGGGGCCGGCGTGCACCGGGCCGGTGTTGAAGGTGGCGCCGCAGCCGGTCCCCTCCCCCTCCTCGTGGGCGTGCTCCTGGTGGCCCAGCGCGGCCCGGACGACCACCGCCGAGCAGGCCGGCGTGCCGTCCTGCGGGTCACTGGCTGAGGCGCCCACCGCCAGGTCCTGCCCCCAGTCGAAGAGCCCGCCGGCGGGCAGGCCGGTCAGCGTGACAGTCGGCCGGTTGTTGCCGACCACCACCGACACCACAGTCGTGGCGCTGCGGCCGGTGCCGTCGTTGACGGTGAGCCGGGCGCTGTAGCTGCCGTTGGCGGAGTACGTGAAGGACGGGTTGGCGGCGGTCGAGTCGGTGCTGCCGTTGTTGGTGAAGTCCCAGGCGTACGTCAGCGGGTCGCCGTCCGGGTCCGAGCTGCCGGCGCTGGAGAAGGTCACCGAGAGCGGGGCCAGGCCGCTGTCCCGGTTGACGGTGGCCTTGGCCAACGGCGACCGGCCACCCTGGACATAGTTGATTTTGTAGAGACCGGCGTCGACCGCGCCGGAGAAGTAGCCGCTGCCGTACTCCAGCAGGTAGAGCGAGCCGTCCGGGCCGAACTGCCAGTCGATCGGGTGGACGAGTTTCATGCCGGCGAGCACCGGCTCGATGACTGTCGGCGCCCCGGTGGACGGGTTGCCGTTGTCGAACTGGACCTCCTTGATCCAGTTGCGGCAGTACTCGGAGATCAGCCACTTGTTGTCGTAGTAGGCCGGCCACTTCACGTCCGAGACGAGGTTCGGGTCGTAGTGGTAGACCTCGACGTGGTTGGGCGACCCGCACCCACCCGGGTTGTCCAGCGCCGGCCAGTCCTCACTGCCGCCGTGCTGCTCCCAGACCAGCGCCGGTTTCGTCGGCGGTAGCTGCTGGACGCCGGTGTTACGGGGTGAGTTGTTGACCGGGCCGGTGGAGCCCCCGCAGGGGAACCAGCCGCGCGGGGCGGCGGTGGCGAAGTCCCAGTCGTTGTAGGCGACGTTGGGGCCGCCGCAGTACGGCCAGCCGTAGTTGCCGGGCCCGTTGGCCCTGTTGAACTCGTCGTAGGCAGCCGGGCCACGGTTGGCGAGGTCGGTGCCGGCATCCGGGCCGACCTCACCCCAGTAGAGGGTGTTGTTGGCCTTGCGGTCCACCCAGATCCGGTACGGGTTGCGCACGCCCATCACGTAGATCTCCGGGCGCGTACCCGCGGTGCCGGCGGCGAAGAGGTTGCCGGCGGGGACGGTGTAACTGCCGTCGTTCTCCGGGTGGATCCGGTTGATCTTGCCCCGTAGGTCGTTGGTGTTGCCCGAGGTGCGCTGGGCGTCGTACTGCGCGTTGCGGCTCGTCCGCTCGTCGATCGGGGCCATCCCGGCGGAGTCGCCGCCGGAGTTGGTGTTGTCGCCGACGGCGAAGTACAGGTTGCCGGCGGTGTCCCAGCTCATCGAGCCGGCCGAGTGGCAGCAGAGATCGCGTTCGGTGGGCCACTCGATGAGCACGTCCTCGCTGCCCGGGTCGAGCAGCAGGGTGGACGGGTTGAAGGTGAACCGACTGATCCGGTTGACCAGTGGGGTGACCTTCGGCGAGTAGAAGAGGTAGACCCAGCGGTTGCTCGCGAAGCTCGGGTGCAGTGTGATGCCGATCAGGCCGTCCTCGAAGCGGGCGTCCAGCGCCAGGGTCAGGGCCACTGTGGTGGACCTGGTCGCCGGGTTGTAGAGGCGGACCTGGCCACCGGCGGCACTGGTGCCCCGGTTGATGTAGAAGACCTTGCCGTCGGGGGCGACGGCCAGTTCGATCGGTTCGCCCATGGAGAGGCCGCCGTCGAGGGCGACCTTCTCGAAACCGACGGTGGCGGGCGGGGCGAGGGCGGCGGCCTGGGCCGGGGACGCGGCGGCCGGCAGAACGCTTGCCTGCGGGACGAGGCAGAGGGTGATCAGGACGGTGAGCACTGTGGTGGCGCTGACGAGCCGTCGACGCAGAGTGCGGGACACGAGACCTCCAGCTGTCCGGGGGATCTCGGTGCCGCTCCCGCCGACTGGAGGAGCACCGCGGTGTTTCCCGGACATTAACGTCTTTCACTGGAAGACGGTAGAACTTCGCGTCACTGGATCGAAAGTTATCAAGATTTACACGAAAGTACGGGCTCAGCGACGCGTCGGGGTGAAGTGCGCCGGGGGCATCCCGCACTCGCGCAACGTCGAGTCCTGCTCGACGTCGGTGAGCACACCGGCGGCATTGATGAGGCCGATGTGCGAGAACGCCTGCGGGAAATTGCCCAACTGCTCCCCGGTCCGCTGGTCGATCTGCTCGGCGAACAGGCCCAGGTCGTTGACCCGACCAGCCAGATCGCGAAACAACTCGTGCGCCCGGTCCCGCTCGCCGGCCAACGCCAGGCAACTCACCAACCAGAACGAACAGATGACGAAGCCCGCCGGGTCGCCGTTCCAGCGCCGCAGCAGGCCGTCGTGCGACAGCCCCCGCTCGACCGCGCGGATCGTCGAGAGCATCCGTGGGTCATCGGCCCGCAGAAAACCCACCAGCGGCATCACCAGCACCGACGCGTCCAGATCCTCGGAATCAAAAACCCCGGTGTACGACTGGAGCCTGTCGCTCCACCCCCGCTCGAGGATCGCCGCGCGCACCTCGTCCCGGGCCGCCGTCCAGCGAGCCAGGTCCTGCGGTCCGCCGAGCTGGTCGCCGAAGCGGACCGCCCGGTCCAGTGCCACCCAGCACTCCACCTTCGAGGACACATGGTGGTGCTGCACTCCACGCTCCTCCCACATCCCCGCGTCCGGCTGTTTCCAGTCCTGCTCGGCCTGATCGGCGAGCACCCGGAGCAGGTGGTATACGTCCGGGTCGAACGGTTCCAGCTGGTCGCGCATCAGCCAGGCGGCGTCCATGGCCGCGCCGTAGATGTCGTTCTGCCGCTGCCGCCACGCGTCGTTGCCGGTCACCACCGGAGGGCTGTCGCGGTAACCGCCGAGCTGCTCCAGCCGATGCTCGGTGAGGTCCCGCTCCCCCAGCACCCCGTACATGATGGGCACCGGCTGGTCGCCGATCCGGCCCATCGCCCGGCCCAACCAGGCGAACTGCCGCCGCACCTCGTCGAAGCACGCCGACCGCCACAGCGCCCGCAGAGTGTGGCTGAAGTCGCGCACCCAGACGTAGCGGTAGTCGTAGTTGCGGTCCCCGCCGAGCTTCTCCGGCAGCGAGGTGGTCACGGAGGCCACCACCGCACCGCTGGGCCGGTACGTCATGCCCTGCACCACCAGCCCGCTGCGCCGCACCTCCTCGGCGTAGAGACCCTGGTACGCGTGCTCGTCGGCCCAGGACCGCCAGCCGGCGACGGTGTCGGCGATCGTCTGGTCGGCGTCCGGCACCTCCGGCAGTGGGGCGTCGTAGGTCGGGGCGTACCCGAGACTGAAGTTGTGGGTGGTGCCGGCGCGGACGGTGAACGTCGCTGCGGCATCGCCATCGTCGCCGCACGCCAACCGCACGCTGCTGCGGAAGGTGAGCCGCGCGGCCCCGGCGATGGCCTCGAGCATGTCCTCACGCTCGACCAGGTACGCGATGGTGCGCCCGTACTCGAAGCGCGGACGGTAGTGCACCCGCATGGGCACCGCACCGGAGAGTCCCTGCACGCTACGGACCAGCACCTGCGGTGGGTGCATCCCGATGTCGTGACCTCGCGAGCCGGGTTCGAAGGCGAGCGCGTCGGTGAGCGCGACCTCCCCCTGCGCGGTGCGGAAGACGGTCCGCAACACCAGGGTGTCCTTCAGGTAGCTCCGTTCGACTGTGAAATCGGCCTCCGGCCGGATCGACCAGTGCCCCGCACCGTCGTCGAGCAGCCTCCCGAACACCGACGGCGCGTCGAACCGACCCGGGCACCACCAGTTCACCGAGCCGGAGGCGTCCACCAGCGCCGCGCTGCGGCCGTCGGCGAGGAACCCGTAGTCGCTGATCTGTCCGCTCTCCACCTGACTGCCTACCCGGGCAGTCAGCGCCCATTCCCCTCCTGCCCGACGGTGGTCTCCGCGTTACCGGTCGGCCTGGAGGGGAACGCGGAGAGCTGACGAGGGAGGATGCTCATGACGTCAGCTTCGGGGCCGACCGCCGCCTGGCGGTCTGGCACACAGGGTGGCGACCTGCTTCCATCCGGGCCGGCCGGCCGCCTGTCGACACCGGCCGGGGACGGCCACGGGCCGGAGGCGGGCCCGGCGACCGTGACGATCGGCTCGTACCCGGACTATCCGACCGCTCAGCGGGTCGTCGACTACCTGGCCGACAACCGCTTCCCGGTGGAGCACAGTGCCATCGTCGGCACCAACCTCACACTGGTGGAGACGGTGCTCGGGCGAATGACCACCGGTCGAGCCGGCCTGCTCGGCGCCGGTACCGGCGCCTGGTTCGGGCTCTTCATCGGCCTGTTGTTCGGCATCTTCACAGTCGGCAACTGGCTGGCGGTGATCCTGGTCGGCCTGGTCATCGGTGCGATCTGGGGTGCCGTCTTCGGCGCGGTCGCGCACGCCATGACGGGCGGGCAGCGCGACTTCACCTCGGCCAGCTCACTGCGCGCCGGCCAGTACGCGGTGACCGTCGACGCGCAGCTCGCCGACCAGGCACGACAGCTGCTCGGTCGGATGCAGATGTCCGGCTCGGCGGCGAACACCCGCTGAGCGACGATCGGCCGCCCGTCCCAGCAAGACTCGGGACGGGCGGCCGCGTCGTCGTTCAGTCGGGCTGAGCCTCGAACAGTTCGCCGTACCGCGTGGCGCCGCGCACCGAGTCCGCAGCGAAGGTGACGTGCCCGACCGGCACGCGACCGCCGACGGCCTCGGCCACCCGTGCCGCTGCCGCCAGCGCGAAACCGCCGCACAGCTCGATCAGCGCGACCCCCTCGGCCAACAGGTCCACCGCCACCGCGGGGGCCATCACCGGGTCCGGCACGGGCACCAGGTAGGTGCGTTGGCCGGCGCGGTCCAGCACGACCCGGTCGGCAACGGGGTCGCTGCCCGGGTGCTCATAGATGTACGCCCAGCTGACAGTCATCGGGCCCACTCCCCCTCACGGATCGGTGACGCCGACCGTAGGCGTTGAACGCGACGTGAGGTCAAGCCGCGCGACGCCACCGGGATCGAGCCGATCAATAGGTCGCGTACGTCAGCTCGCCGGCACGGATGTCGACCTCGACCCGGTTCTCCGGTGGTGCCAGCGGGCAGGCCCAGCGGTCGTCGTAGGCGCAGCTCGGGTTGTATAGATAGTTGGCGTCCAGCCGGACCCGGTCGCGGGGCAGCAGCTCGACACCCCGGCCGAAGGTGCCCTTCACCGTGTCGGTGAGGTACCGGCCTCCCCCGTAGCTGTCCCGCCCGCAGGTGCCGTCGCGCAGCGGAACGAACAGCCCGCCTCCGTACGCCTCGATCCACCACAGGGTCAGCGGCCCCCAGGACGTCTCGGCAACCGCCACCCGCCGGTACGCGATCACCCCGTCCGGGCCCCCGGTGTCGATGCGCAGCTCACCGCTGGCCGGTCGCAGGGGCGCCTCGACCACGGCCTCGGCATTGGGCGGGAAGTAGCGCACCCCGGTGAAGCCGGCGCGCTCCGCCGGCGGGATCGGGCTCTGCGGGTGGGTGGTGAAGAGTTCGTCGCGGCCGGCACGGAAGCCGGCCAGGTCGACGTCGGACAGGTACAGCCGGGCCACCCGCTCGCGCCAGTCGGCCAGCTCCAGATCATCCACGCCACCGAGCCTATGCCGCGGCGCTGCGGCAGCTCAGCGCGACGGCCAGTTCGTGAGGACGGCGTCGAGGGCATCCAGGGTGCGCGACCACGAGTCGTCGGTGGGGCGCGGGGTGTGCCGGAAGCCGCCGGTCTTCTCCAGGCTCACGAACCCGTGGAACGTGCTGTGCATCATCCGCACCGCGTCGGTCTGGTCGGGCTCGGAGAGCCGGTAGCCGCGCAGGATCGCCCGGGTCATCTCGGCGTGCCGGACGCCCGCGCTCGCGGCGGCGGTCTCCGGGTCGAGGTCGATCTGCATGGCGGCGTAGCGGCCCGGGTGCTCCCGCGCGTAGTCGCGGTATGCGTCGGCGAAGGCCACCAGCGCGTCCTTGCCGGCCCGACCGGCGAGCGCGGCGGCGACCCGGTCGGCCAGCTCCGCCAGCGCCAGCAGGGCGATCCTGACCCGCAGGTCGTGCGCGTTCTTGAGGTGGAAGTAGAGACTGGCGTCCTTCACCCCGAACTGGCGCGCGAGCGCGGCGACCGTGACGTTCTCCACGCCCACCTCGTCGGCCAGCTCGGCCGCGGCGAGTGTCAGGCGCTCAACGGTCACCTTGGCACGTACCACCCCAGCACACCCCAACCTAGCCGTAATAATCGTTTGCCTAGGAGAGCTAGGCTACTACCTATGTTGGTCCTGACCGAATCCGTCATCCGCGCGTCCTTCGTCAATTGCAGCAAGGGCGAGGCGAAGCGGCTGGCCGTACCGAATGATCTTGAAATGCGCCAGTGGGACGACCTCGACTTTCTCGGCTGGCGGGATCCGTCCGCGCCGCAGCGGGCCTACCTGGTCGCCGAGACCGACGGCAAGCTGGCCGGGGTGGTGCTGCGGGCCGCGACGCACCAGACCGGGCGCGTACGGCACAGCATGTGCTCGTTCTGCCTGACCACGCACCTCGGCGGAGGCGTCTCGTTGATGACCGCCCCCAAGGCCGGTCCGAGCGGACGGCAGGGCGATTCCGTGGGCACCTACCTGTGCTCCGACCTGGCCTGCTCGCTGTATCTGCGGGGGAAGAAGCACGCCGGGCCTCCCGCACCCGAGCCGCTGCCCCTGCCGGAGCGGATCGACCGCGTCAGGGCCGCCCTCGCGGCGTTCCTGCGCAAGGTCGCCGAGTGACGCCCGCCGGCTAGCGGTCGGTGGCCAGGCGGGCGTGCAGGTGCTCGTCGTAGCGGCGGCCGTCGCCGTACCGGTACGACTCGCGCAGGGTGCCCTCGGCCGGGTAGCCGGCGCGATCGGCGACCCGGCAGGACGCCGGGTTGGCCACCGCGTGACACAGCTCCACCCGGTGCAGCCCGAGATCGGCGAACGCCCAGTCGGTGAGCCGGACGACGGCCCGGACCGCCACCTGACGCCCCCGCGCCGCGGGCACCGTCCAGTAGCCGATGGACGCGTCGCCGTCGTGGATGCGGTGCAGCGACACCGAGCCGAGCAGTTTTCCGTCGGCCGCGGCGGTGACCGCCATCGAGGCGTGACCACCGCTGGACCAGTCGGCCCGGCGACGCACCCAGAGCAGCGCGACCTCGTCGTCGATCGGGTCGCCACCCTGCGGGTTCCACTGGGCGATCGCCGGATCCTGGAGGGCGTCGCGGACCGCCGGAGCGTCCTCGTCTCGCCAGGGGCGCAGCAACAGGTCGGCGGCGGAGAGTTCCACGTGTTCCACGAGGCCGGAGTCTGGCACAACCCGAGGCCTCCGCGCCGCCGGATTAACGCAGACTTCCTTCAAAGCTGCACGATCCGGCGGCCAGGGCGCCAAGAAGTGACCCAGGAGACGCTCAACGACGTTATTTAAATTTTGAAAGAGTGCTATCGTCATCGGCATGACCGAGAGCCTGGACAGCACCCGAGAGGCCGCCTGGCGCGCCTACATCGAGGCCAGCCAGCGTCTCTACACCCAGTTGGAAGAGGATCTGCGGGTCGACAGCGAGCTCAGCTTCGCCGACTACCACGTGCTGGTCCTGCTCTCCGAGGCACCCGGGCAGCGGTTACGGATGGGCGAGCTGGCCGGCCGGTTGATCTTCTCGCCCAGCCGCCTCACCTACCAGGTCTCCTCCATGCAGCGTCGTGGCCTGGTCAGCAAGGAGCCCTGCCCGGACGACCGGCGCGGCAGCGAGGCGGTGCTCACCGCCGCCGGGCTGCTCGCCCTGCGGGAAGCCGCACCCCACCATCTGGCGTCGGTGCGTACCCATCTCATGGACGACCTCGACGATGCCGAGGTCGCCTGCCTCACCCGGGTCTTCGACCGGCTCGGCGAGCGCCTGCGGGCATCGCGGGTCAGCTCGACCACCCCCGCCTCACGCTAGGAGCCTCGACATGCCCGCGATCACCGTCGACAACGTCCTCGTCCTGCCCCGCCTGCCCCGACTCGACGAGGCCACCACGATCCGCCCGGTCCGCACTGTGACCACGGCGCCCAGCGGCTTCGAGGGTGAGGGTTTCCCGGTCCGTCGTGCCTTCGCCGGGGTGTCGACCACCGACCTGGACCCGTTCATCCACCTCGACCAGATGGGCGAGGTCGACTACGCCCCGGGCGAGCCCAAGGGCACCCCGTGGCACCCGCACCGCGGCTTCGAGACCGTCACGTACATCATCGACGGCGTCTTCGACCACCAGGACTCCAACGGCGGTGGCGGCACCATCACCGACGGCGACACCCAGTGGATGACGGCGGGCAGCGGCCTTCTGCACATCGAGGCGCCGCCCGAGCACCTGGTGATGAGCGGCGGGCTCTTCCACGGCACCCAACTGTGGGTCAACCTGCCCCGCTCGGCCAAGATGAACCCGCCCCGCTACCAGGACATCCGGGGTCGGGAGTC
This sequence comes from Micromonospora trifolii, assembly GCF_022229005.1. Taxonomy (GTDB): domain Bacteria; phylum Actinomycetota; class Actinomycetes; order Mycobacteriales; family Micromonosporaceae; genus Micromonospora; species Micromonospora trifolii. Next base: position 259,534 of record NZ_JAKKFD010000003.1, on the reverse strand, counting down.
GGCGCTGCTCACCACGCCCGACGGCGGCGCGCTGATCCGGGTCATCGCCGGCGAGGTCGCCGGGCACCGCGGCCCGGGTTCGACCTTCACCCCGATCACCATCACGCACGTCACAGTGCAGCCGGGCGCGCAGGTCGACCTGCCCTGGCGGCCCGACTTCAACGCCCTGGTGTACGTGCTGGGCGGTCGCGGCACCGTCGGCACCGACCGGCGGCCGGTGCGCACCGGCCAGCTCGCTGTGCACGGCGCGGGTGACGCGCTGCGGTTCAGCGCCGACACCTCGCAGGACAGCAACACCCCCGCACTGGACCTCTACATCATGGGTGGTCAGCCGATCCGGGAGCCGGTGGCACAGTACGGCCCGTTCGTGATGAACACCCGGGACGAGCTGCTCAAGGCGTTCGAGGACTTCCAGGCCGGCCGCCTCGGCGTGATCCCCACCGAGCGGCTCCCGCACACCGGCGGCCAGGGCACCCGGCCCTGACCACTGACGACCGCTGAGTTCGGCGCCGATGCCTCCGATTCACCCGGGGGCGTCGGCGCCGCCTCAGGAGACCGCAAAAATCCCGGCAACGCCCAGAATCACCATCACCAACACCGCTACCAGCGCACCCCGTTCGCTCTCCACCGCCGGCTCGCGGTTCTCGGTCACGGGATTCGTCGTGTCGCGGGGCATAGTGTGGCCTCCTCGGCTGTTGTCGCGTCGTTTCCGATGGCGTCGGCCAGGTCACCGGTCTGGGGGCCTGGCGTGCGGACCCGCGTCGGGGGTCCTACCGTGAGGACGTTGCCGACCTCCAGGGGGGCTGGACGGTGCCGTTGCAGGACTGGTTCCTCACCGCTGAGGAACGCGCCAACCCGGTCTCTGGCATACCCGTATGGACCACGGGAAACCTCGCCGAGCCGTTGATTCACGGTGTCGCGTACTTCGACCGACTGGTCGACGAGGTCGAGGCCCTGGCCCCCGGCGACCACCTGTTCTTCACCGACTGGCGGGGTGACCCGGACCAGCGACTGCGCCCGGACGGTCCGACAGTGGCCCAACTCTTCGCGCGGGCCGCGCAGCGCGGTGTGGTGGTCAAGGGGTTGATCTGGCGCTCGCACCTCGACGTCCTGGCGTACAGCGAGGCCGAGAACCGCGACCTCAGCGAGACGATCTCGGCCGCCGGTGGCGAGGTGCTGCTGGACCAACGGGTCCGGCGCGGCGGATCGCACCATCAGAAGCTCGTGGTGCTGCGGCACCAGGGCGCGCCGGAGCGGGACGTCGCCTTCGCCGGCGGGATCGACCTGTGTCACAGCCGCCGCGACGACGCCGCGCACCACGGCGACCCGCAACCGGTGCAGATGTCCCCCCGGTACGGACCCAATCCGCCCTGGCACGACGTGCAGCTCGCGGTGCGCGGTCCGGTGGTCGGCGCGTTGGACACCCTGTTCCGGGAACGCTGGACCGACCCGATGCCACTGGACTCGGAGAACCCGATGGCCTACCTGCGGGACCGGCTGCGCGGCTCGGACCTGCGCCCCGACCCGCTGCCCGAGCAGCCGGCGGATCCGCCGCCCTGCGGTCCGCACCAGATCCAGGTGCTGCGCACCTACCCCGCCGTCCGCCCGCGCTACTCGTTCGCACCGAACGGAGAGCGGACCGTGGCCCGGGGTTACACCAAGGCGGTACGTCGGGCCCGCCGGCTGATCTACCTGGAGGACCAGTACCTCTGGTCGGCCGAGGTCGCGGACCTGTTCGCGCACGCGCTACGGGACAACCCGGACCTGCACCTGATCGCCGTCGTCCCCCGCCACCCGGACGTGGACGGCAAGCTGGCGTTGCCGCCGAACATGGTCGGGCGCGAGCAGGCGCTGTCGCTGTGCGAGCGGGCCGCACCGGACCGGGTGCACGTGTTCGACGTGGAGAACCACGCCGGCAACCCGGTCTACGTGCACGCGAAGGTCTGCGTGGTCGACGATGTCTGGGCCAGCGTGGGCAGCGACAACTTCAACCGACGGTCCTGGACGCACGACAGCGAGTTGTCCTGCGCGGTGCTCGACGACACCCCGGACCAGCGGGAGCCCACCGACCCGGCTGGGCGGGGCGACGGCGCGCGGAGCTTCGCCCGGGACCTGCGACTGCGGCTGTGGCGCGAGCACCTGGACCGCGACCCGGACGGCGCGGACGACGCCGACCTGCTGGACCCGGCGGACGCCGTCGCGGCCGTCACGGCCGCCGCCGACGCGCTCCAGCAGTGGTACGACGACGGCCAGGTGGGAGAGCGGCCGCCCGGGCGGCTGCGCCCGCACCGCCCCGAGCGGTTGCCGTGGTACACCCGGGCCTGGGCGCTGCCGGTGTACCGGCTGGTCTACGACCCGGACGGCAGGCCGCTGCGCGCGAGGCTGGCCGGCACCTGGTGAAGTGGTCGGGCCGGCTCCGGCGCGGGGACCGCGTGCACGTTCAGCCCGCCGGGGTAGGCGAACGACGAGCGCGGTGAGTAGTAGCCGAAGCCGATGGTCAGCGGGTTGGCCGGGCGCAGCGCGTACATCGGGTGGTCGGGCCGGAGGAACTCCACCGACTCGATCTCGAACGGGGCGACCGGCTCGGCGACGAACGGGTAGGCCGAGCTGAGCAACTGGCCGTCGCGCCGGGTGAAGTAGCGGTGGTGCCCACTGCTGATCACGTGCCCGGTCTCCCCCACCCGACACCGGGCCCGGATCAGCGGCGTGCCGTCGATCTCCGTCTCGGAGAGCAGGTCCTCGCCGTCCACGTCGATCCGGGTGCGCCCGGCGAGCACCGGGGCGCCGCGAGCGACGGCGTACTCACGGACCCGCCGGCTGGAGGCGACGTAGTGGGTCCACCAGCCACCGGCGTTGAGGCCGCCGGGCGCGTCGACGCCCAGGAGCGAGACGCCGAGGTAGGTCAGCGAGTACGCGCCGAAGCCGGAGGTCTGCGTCTCGTCGTCGACGATGTACTGGTTGAGGAAGACCTGCCGGTCGGGACGGGGGCAGAGCCCCGGCGGGACCAGCGCGGCGACCGCCTCGGGATCCGCCGGCAGCCAGCTGAAGTACAGGGTGCGACTGTTCACGACAAGCTGGGGAGCGGCTGGATCGAGCACGGTGCCTCCGAACCGGGTGTGTACACGCGACGCTACGGCCGGTCCCACCAGCGGGACAAGGACGGATAGTCGACACTCCTGGCGACTTGTCGGATTTCCTGTTGACCAGTCGACGCGACCCGTGGGCCGATCGGCCGAACCGGTCGGCCGACCGGCCAGCGCACCGCAGCGGGAACAACGGGTAAGGATCCTCACAGCCACCCCAACTTCTGCGCCATATGCCCCTTTTCTTACTCAACACACCTTAAGTACATCAACCTTTCGGCTAGATTTCTGGGAGACGATCAGGTTAAGGTGACTCCCGAACGGCCCATTGAAAGCTAAACCAAAGCGTCACGTCTTTTTCGTCAGCGGACGAGGTGCAGGGAGGACCACCCATGACCGCGCCAACGATCACCGAGCAGCCGAGCGCCGCCGTCAAGGCCACCACCAAGCTCGACCCGCGCGCTCTCACCGACAGCGCCGCCGACCTGCTCAACGCGATGGCGGCGCTGCCCGCCAACCACCCGTCGCGCGCCGCGCTGCGGGACCGGGCGATCGAGGCCTGGCTGCCGCTCGCCAACCACCTGGCCCACCGCTACAGCGGGCGCGGCGAGCCGAACGACGACCTCGCGCAGACCGCCGCGATCGGCCTGATCAAGGCCATCGACAAGTTCGACCCCGAGCGCGGTGTCGACTTCGCCGGTTACGCGATCCCCACCATCATCGGCGAGCTCAAGCGGCACTTCCGGGACCGCACCTGGGACATCCGGGTGCCCCGCCGGCTCCAGGAGCTGCGGCTGGCCATCTCCGACGCCAACAGCTCGCTCCTGCAGACCCTCGGCCGCTCGCCGACGGTCGCCGACATCGCCGCGCACCTCAAGCTCACTGAGGAAGAGGTGCTGGAGGGGCTGGAAGGCGCCCGCGCGTACAACGCGGTGTCGCTGTCCACCCCGACCGGCGACGGCGAGCGCGCCACCGAGCTGGGCGACATGCTCGGCGGCGAGGACAGCGAGTTCGAGCTGGCTGAGCTGCGGGTCGCCCTCGGCCCGGCGCTGGCCACCCTCGACGAGCGCGAGCAGAAGATCCTCACGCTGCGCTTCTACGGCAACCTGACCCAGTCGCAGATCGCCGACCAGATCGGTGTCTCGCAGATGCACGTCTCGCGGCTGCTGACCCGGGCGCTGACCAAGCTGCGCGGCCAGCTCGACGGCACGTACTGATCGGTTCACGAACGGAGGGCCGGGTCCATGGACCCGGCCCTCCGTGCTGTCCGTGGTGTCACGTGAGCGTTACAGTGCTATCACAGACCGTGCTGGTCGCGTCGACCTCACCAGACCAGCTCAGCGCCCGACCGGCTCCCGCCACATCGGCCAGAACGGCGTGCCGTCGGGCACCCGGAACGGCTCGCCGGCCAGGTAGCCGTGCTTCGCGTACAGGTCCCGGCTGCGCGGGCTGCTCGCTTCCAGGTATGCCGGCATGCCGTTGGCGTCCAGCCAGTCGTGGTGGTGCCGCATCAACGCGCTCCCCAGGCCCTGCCCCTGCCGGTCCGGCTGGGTCGCCAGGAACGCGAGGTGGTGGTGGTCCGGGTGCGGGTGGTTCGCCGCGAACAGCTCGTCGAGGTGCTGGAACCGGTCGGTCCACTCGCCGCAGGCGGCGGCCAGTCGGGCGTCGTAGTCCGCCGGCGGCGGCGCCGGTTCACCGACCGACGGAAACCAGACCGCGACCGAGGCGCGGTCCGCGGTGGCGTGGACGATGCCGTGCCGCATCGCGTGCGCGACCAGGATCTCGAAGTCGCCGGCCAGCACGGCCTCCCGCTTGCTCGGGTCGGGGACCAGCCAGTACGTCACCTCCAGGACGGTGAACGCCTCGGCGATCCGACCCGCCACGAGGGCGGTCTCCTCCGGTCCGAGCTGCTCGATGACCACGCTCATCGGGTCACCTCCACGGCGGCCGGCGTCTCCGGCTTGACGGCGGCGGCGCTCGCCGCGCCCAGGCCGATCCGGGCGTACGTGTCCGGGCGGTTGCTGCGCAGCAGCAGGGCCCAGCCGATGCCCAGCAGGGCGGCCACCGGGTACGCGGCGGGCAGCGCCCAGCGCAGCGTGGAGTCCGGCGCGACGCCGAGCAGGTTGGCGAAGTTCGACACGGCCAACCAGATGATCACGACGAGCGCGATGGTGGCCAGGCCGGGCGCGATGGCCCGTCGCCAGAGGTTTTCGCCGCTGGCGGAGCGGGCGAAGTAGGCGATCACCGCCACCGAGGTGGTGGCGATCAGCAGCAGGACACCGAAGCCGCCGGTGGTGCCGACCCAGAAGAAGAGCTGCACCACAGGATCCCAGCCGTTGATCGCGTACAGCAGGATGACCAGCAGTCCGAGGACGCTCTGCGCCACCGAGGCGGCCCGCGGCGCCCCGGTACGGGCCGAGGTCTGCCCGAACACCGCCGGCAGCACCCGCTCCCGACCGAGCGCGAAGGTGTAGCGGGCAGTGGTGTTGTGGAACGAGATCATCGCGGCGAGCACCGAGGTCAGGAAGAGCACCTGCCCGATGGTGACCGCGGTGTCGCCGAGGTGCGCGGCGGCCAGGTTGAAGATGAGCCCGACGCTCTGCTCGCCGGCCTCGGCGACGATCTGGTCCTGCCCGACCGCGACGGTCATGGTCCAGGACGACAACGCGTACAGCCCTGCGATGATCGCCACCGAGAGGTAGGTGGCCAGCGGCACCGTCCGCTTCGGGTCCTTGCTCTCCTCGCTGAAGACCACCGCCGACTCGAAGCCGACGAAGCCGAGGACGGCGAGCACCAGCACCGCGCCGACGCCCGGCACGAAGAGGTTGTCCGGTGAGAACGGGGCGAAGCTGACCCCACCGTCGGCCGGGTTGCCGAGCTGTCCCAGGTCGAAGACGAGGACCACCACGATCTCGGCGACCAGCAGCGCGGCCAGGACCATGCCGTTGAGGTCGACTCGGAGCAGGCCGAGCAGGCCGACCAACGCCCACGCCACCAGGGCCACGACGGCCCAGTGCGGGTGCCCACCGAAGAGCCGGTCGAGCACCGGCTCGGCCGCCACGCCGATGGTGCCGTACAGCCCGACCTGGAGCGCGTTGTACGCGATCAGCGCGACCCAGGCGGCGCCCACGCCGGCCGGTCGGCCGAGCCCCCGGGAGATGTAGGCGTAGAAGGCGCCGGCGTTCTCCACCCGGCGGGACATCGCCACGTAACCCACCGAGAAGAGCGCGAGCACCGCGGCGATCAGCAGGAAGGCCAGCGGGATGCCGGTCACCCCGATGACGCCGTAGCCGGTGGTGACGACGCCGGCCACCACTGTCAGCGGCGCGGCGGCGGAGAGGACGAAGAAGATCACCGAGGGGATGCCGAGGCGGCCCCGGGCCAGAGCTTCGGAGACGTTGCTGGGTCGGTCGACTGTCGATGTCGGGGGCATACGACTACTCCGATTGTCGAGGGGAGGGTTGGGGGTTACCGGAGGGGGATCAGGGGATGCCGCGCAGCACGGCGGCGCCGACGGCGGCCTCGGTGTGCCCGACGAGTTCCTTGAGGGGCGCCGGCAGCGCGGGGATGAGGACGTTCAGCCGGTGGTGCGCGCGGGGGCCGGCGCTCCACAGCACCTCGCGGGTCAGCCCGGCGGCCACGACCAGGCCGAGCAGCAGGGCGTCCGGCACGCCCGGCGGGTCCGGCCGGTCCAGCAGGGCCCGTAGCCGGGTGGCCGGCCAGGCCACCGCGTTGAGGTCGATCGGCAGGTAGCTGACCGAGGTACGCAGCAGCCGGCGACTCTCCTGGCGGCGCAGCACTCCGGCGCGGGCCAACCGCTCCCCCACCGAGGTCGTGGCGCTCTGCGCCAGGAAGCTCAGCCAGGTGCGCAGCTCCCGGTGCTGGGCCTCGCCGACCAACTGGTCCAGCACCGTGTGCGCCAGGGCGTCGGCCGGCGGACGCCTGTCGATGACGCTGATCTGCCCGGCCGTGACGGTGATATGTCCATAAAGGATCAGCTCGCCGAGGAGCCCGCCGGCCAGCCCGAGCCCGGTCGCCGCCGGGTGCAGTTTGGCCTTGCCGCGACTGTCGTTGTGTGCGATCAGGAAGAACTCGTCGGCGATGAGCAACGGTCCTCCCGCACAGGTGTGTCCACAGTGATCGCGACCGGGAAAGGATGCACCGACAGCTACTGCAACGCAACTCCCAGATTTGAAAGTTGCACTCCGTGCATCTGCGACCTGCGGATCTTGTCGTGGCAGACTCGGACGGTGACCGCCATTCCCACCATCCGACCCGCCGCCAGCCCGACCGTGCGTCGCCGCCGCATCGCCCGGGAACTCCGCCAACTTCGGGAACGCGCGGGCATGACCCTCGATGTGGCCGCCCGTCAGCTCGACATGTCGAAGAGCAACCTCTCCCGGATCGAGACCGCGCAGATCGGCATCAAACCGCGCGACGTCCGAGCCGCCCTCGCCCTGTACGAGGTGACCGGTTCGGATGCCGAAGCGCTGATCGAGATCGCCCGAGGGGCGCAGCAGCGCGGCTGGTGGCAGAACTACAGCGACGTGCTCCCCGAGTGGTTCGAGTTCTACGTCGGGCTGGAGGCCGAGGCGGCCGCGCTGCGCACGTACGAGGCCGAGTCGGTACCCGGGCTGTTGCAGACCGAGGCGTACGCCCGGGAGATCTTCCGGCGCACCGCCGGCGAGGACGGTCTGGAGCGCAAGATCGCCGCCAGGCTGCGCCGGCAGGAGGTGCTGCGCCGCGAGGACCCGGTCGATCTGTCGGTGATCCTCAACGAGGCGGTGCTCCTGCGCCCGGTCGGCGGCGCCGCGGTGATGGCTGAACAACTGGTCCACATGAGCCGGATCGCGCAGCTACCCAACGTGACAATCCAGGTACTTCCCTTCACGGCCGGCGGGCATCCCGCGATGAGCACCCCGTACGTGATCCTCAACTTCGCCGATGCCGCCGACGCGTCAGTGGTTTACCTGGATAACCTCACGATGGGGCTGGCTCTGGAGGAAGCCGATCATGTGCTCGGGTATAGCCTTCTGCACGAGGAGCTGTGCCGGATGGCGCTCGATCCGACGGCGTCGTTGACCCGTCTTGAGCATGCTTCTCGTAACTTTGCGTGACCGCGTCTGCGGCACGCCGACGCAGACGAGAGGTACCGCGGATGACGGCGTACGACCTGACCCGAGCGGACTGGCGCACCAGCACGCGCAGCAGCGGCAACGGCAACTGCGTGGAGGTCGCGACAGTCGACGGTCAGGTCGCCGTCCGGGACAGCAAGGACCGCTCCGGCCCGGTGCTCGCCTTCGGTGCGACGGCCTGGCGGGCCTTCGTGCTCGGCGTCGGCGAGGTCCGTCGCTCCTGACGCACCCGTCCCGGTGCGAGACTGGGCCGTGCTCTCCGACGTAACACTTGACCTGCCGGTCCGTCCGGTGCTGCCGGCGCTGGTCGCGGCGCTCGACGCTGCCGGCGCCGGTGTGCTGGTGGCCCCGCCGGGCACCGGCAAGACCACTCTCGCGCCGCTGGCCGTGGCCGACCGGGTGACCGGTCGGGTCGTGATCGCCCAACCCCGCCGGGTGGCGGCCCGTGCCGCTGCCCGGCGTATGGCCGAGTTGCTCGGCGAGCGGGTCGGTGAGCGGGTCGGCTACGCGGTGCGCGGCGAGCGGCGGGTCGGCCCGGCCACCCGGATCGAGGTGGTCACCACCGGTCTGCTGGTCCGCCGGCTGCACCACGACCCGGAGCTGCCCGGCACCGGTGCCGTGCTGCTCGACGAGTGCCACGAACGCCAACTCGACGCCGACCTCGCGCTGGCCTTCACAGTGGAGGCGCGCGCCACCCTCCGGCCGGACCTGTGGCTGCTGGCCATGTCGGCGACCCCGGACACCGACCGGTTCGCCGCGCTGCTGGGCGGGCCCACCCCGGCCCCGGTGGTACGGGCCGACTCGGCGTTGCATCCGGTGCAGCGGATCTGGGTGCCCCCGGCGCGCCCGATCGCCCCGCCCGGGGCCGGGCCGGTGGACCGGGCCCTGCTCGACCACGTGGCCGCCACCGTCCGGCGGGCGCTGCGCGAGCATGACGGCGACGTGCTCGTCTTCCTGCCCGGGGCCGGCGAGATCGCGGCGGTCACCGGCCGGCTGGCCGACCTGCGGGACGCTGTCGCGCTGCTGCCGCTGCACGGCCGTCAACGCGGCACCGAACAGGACGCCGCGCTGCGTCGCGCGGACCGGCGGCGGGTGGTGCTGGCCACCGCGCTGGCCGAGACCAGCCTGACCGTCCCTGGTGTGCGGATCGTCGTGGACGCCGGGCTGTCCCGGGTGCCCCGGATCGACCTGGCCCGTGGGCTGGGCGCGCTGGTCACCGTGCCGGTCTCCCGCGCCGCCGCCACCCAGCGGGCTGGCCGGGCCGGCCGGGAGGCCCCCGGGTACGTCTATCGCTGCTGGTCGGCGGCGACCCATGAGCGGCTGCCCGCCCGCGCCGAGCCGGAGATCGCCACCGCCGACCTGACCGGTTTCGCGTTGGAGCTGGCCGCCTGGGGCCGACCGGACGGCGTCGGGCTCGCGTTGCCCGACGCGCCGCCGGTGGCCGCGATGACTGTGGCTCGGGACACCCTGGAGACCCTGGGCGCCGTCGACGCCGACGGTCGGATCACGGCGCGGGGGCGGTCGATCGCCGCGGCCGGGGCGCACCCACGGCTGGCCCGGGCGCTGCTCGACGGCGCCGGCCGGGTCGGCGCCGACCGGGCCGCCGAGGTGGTCGCCCTGCTCGCCGAGGAGAGCGCCGCCGGCCCCGGTGACGATCTGGTCGCCGGTTGGCGTCGACTGCGCACCGGCGTGGACGCGGGCGCGACAGCCCGCTGGCGCACCGAGGTACGCCGGCTGCGGGCCGCGCTGCCGGCCGGCGCCCCACCGAAGGGCCGCGCCGACGCCACCGGCCGCACCGGCTCGGGTGGGCTGAGCGACGATCTGGCCGCCGGGCTGCTCGTCGGCCTGGCGTACCCGGAACGGTTGGCCCGGGTGCGGCGGCCGGGCGGCTCGGCGTACCTGATGACCGGCGGGACCGCCGCGGAGCTGGCGGCCGGCTCGGGGCTGACCGGGTCCGACTGGCTGGCGGTGGCGGTCGCGGACCGCACCCCCGGCGCGCCGTCGGCCCGGATCCGCCGGGCCTCCCCGGTGGACGAGGCGACGGCCCGGGAGGCGGCCGGTCCGTTGCTGCGCACGGGCCGCGAGGTCGGCTGGTCCGACGGGGACGTGGTGGCCCGGGAGGTGACCCGGCTGGGCGCGATCGAGCTGGTCCAGCGACGGCTGGACCGGCCGGACCGGGCGGAGGTGGCCGCCGCGTTGCTGACCGGCCTGCGCCAGGACGGGTTGGGCCTGTTGCAGTGGACGCCGGCGGCGCGGGCGCTGCGCGAGCGGCTCGCGTTCCTCCGGCACCACCTGGGCGAGCCGTGGCCGGAGGTCGGCGACGACTCGTTGCTCGACGCCGCGCCGAGTTGGCTGGGCCCGGAGCTGGCCGCCGCGCGACGCCGGGCCGACCTGGCGCGAGTGGACGTGTCGTCGGCGCTGCGTCGGTTGCTGCCGTGGGCGCAGGCCGCCCGCCTCGACGAGCTGGCCCCGGAGCGGATCGAGGTGCCGAGTGGTTCTCGGATCCGGCTCGACTACGGCGACCCGGGCGCGCCGGTGCTCGCCGTGAAGCTCCAGGAGACATTCGGTTGGCCGGCGGCCCCCCGCATCGCCGACGGTCGGGTGCCGGTGCTGCTGCACCTGCTCTCCCCCGCCGGCCGCCCGGTGGCGGTCACCGCGGACCTGGCGTCGTTCTGGCGTACCGGCTATCCGCAGGTCCGCTCCGAGCTGCGCGGACGCTATCCCCGGCACCCGTGGCCGGAGGATCCGGGAACGGCGACACCCACCCGGCACGCCACGCCGCGCCGGCGCTGAGCGTCGGTCTACTCCTCGACGACGTCGGCCACCACGACTGTGACGTTGTCCGGCGCGCCGGCGTGCAGGGCCAGGTCGATCAGCTTGGCGGCGCAGGCGTCCCGGTCCGGATAGCCGCTGAGCACCTCGGTGAGGGTGTCCGGGCGGACCACGTTGGAGAGGCCGTCGCTGCACAGCAGCCACCGGTCGCCGGCCCGGGGCACCATCGTCGCGTACGACGGGGAGACCTCTTCGCCCTGCAACGCCTGGGTGACCACGGCCCGGCGCGGGTGGCTGCTGGCCTGGTCCGCGGTGATGACGCCCTGATCCACCAGCATCTGGACGAACGTATCGTCCCGGGTGACCTGCTTGAGCACGCCCTCGCGGTACAGGTAGGCCCGGGAGTCGCCGACGTGTGCGAGCGCCAGGCAGCTGCCGGTACGGGCGAAGAGCAGGGCGGTCAGCGTGGTGCCCATGCCCTGGCGCTCGGAGTCCTCGACGACCGCCTGTTGGATCCGGGAGGTGGCCAGTGCGATGCCACCTTCGAGCGCGGCCACCAGGGCGTCCTCGGGTGTCTCCACGTCCAGCGGGGCGACCGCGTCGATGGTGAGGGCGCTGGCCAGGTCGCCGGCGGCCATTCCGCCCATACCGTCGGCGACGGCGACGAGCCAGGTGCCGGCGTGCAGGGCGTCCTGGTTTCCGCTGCGGATCAGCCCACGGTCGCTCGTTCCCACGGAACGCAGCTTCAGGGTCATGGGAGGCAGCCTGCCAGGCGAAGGGCGCAGTTGTCTCTAGGAGATCAGGACGACGGGGCGTGGCGCGGCCAATCTCACGTCCGGGTGGCGACGCGTCGGGGGAAGCCGGTCGGGCTGACCGCCCTCGTCGGATACCGAAACCCATTCGACCAGATCAATTGACATGACGTACCGGCACTGGAAACATCGAGCCGTCACCTGGGAGCGCTCCCAGGTTTTCTCCGTACCACAGTGCCACCACCACCGTCCCACTTTCCGTCCCGGAAGGACTCCCCGTGACGCCATCCCGACGCCGCCTGCTGTTGGCTGCGGCGACCTCTCTGGCCCTCATCGGCGCCGGCGCCGGCGCGGCCCACGCCGACCCACCACCGGACGCCCCCGAGCAGATCGACAACGGCGACTTCAGCGCCGGGGTGAGCCCCTGGTTCTCCTTCGGCACCGGCGCTTTGGCGGTCACCGACGGCCAGCTCTGCACCACCGTCGCAGGTGGGCTGGCCAACCCGTGGGACGCCGGCATCGGCCAGGACGGCGTGCCACTGATCGCCGGCGCCGAATACACCCTCGGCTTCGCCGTCTCCGCCACCCCCGGCGCCGCGGTCAAGGCCGTGTTGCAGCTCGGCAGCGCCCCGTACACCACGTACGCGGCGGTGGACGCCACAGCGACCGGCACCCTCCAGCGGGTCGAGCAGACCTTCACCGTCCCGGACGACAACCCCAGCGCCCAACTGATCTTCCAGGTCGGCGGTTCCGCCCAGGCGCAGACCATCTGCCTGGACGACGTCTCGCTGCGCGGCGGCGAGCCGCCCGAGCCGTACGAGCCGGACACCGGGCCACGGGTGCGCGTCAACCAGGTCGGCTACCTTCCCGGCGGCCCGAAGAACGCCACTGTCGTCACCGAGGCCACCGCAGCGCTGCCCTGGCAGCTACGCAGCGCCGCCGGCGCCGTCGTGGCCAGTGGCACCACCACCGCTCGCGGTGTCGACGCCGCCTCCGGGCAGAACGTGCAGACTGTCGACTTCTCCAGCTACCGCACCCCCGGCACCGGGCTCACACTCACAGTGGACGGCGAGACCAGCCACCCGTTCGACATCTCCGGCGCCCTCTACGACCAGCTGCGCTCCGACTCGTTGCAGTTCTTCTACGCCCAGCGCAGCGGCATCGCCATCGACGGTGACCTGATCGGCGACGAGTACGCCCGACCCGCCGGCCACCTCGGCGTCGCACCCAACCAGGGCGACACCAACGTGCCCTGCCAGCCGGGTGTCTGCGACTACTCCCTGGACGTGCGCGGCGGCTGGTACGACGCGGGCGACCACGGCAAGTACGTGGTCAACGGCGGCATCGCCACCTACCAGCTGCTGAACACCTTCGAGCGGACCAGGACGGCCGCCACCGCAAACGGCGGCGCCGAACTCGCCGACGGCACGCTGCGGGTGCCCGAGCGCGACAACGGGGTGCCGGACATCCTCGACGAGGCCCGCTGGGAGCTGGAGTTCCTGCTGCGCATGCAGGTGCCCGCCGGCAAGCCGCTCGCCGGCATGGTCCACCACAAGATCCACGATCAGAACTGGACCGGGCTGCCCCTCTCCCCGCACGACGACCCGCAGCCGCGCGAGCTGCACCCGCCGTCGACCGCGGCCACCCTCAACCTCGCCGCCACCGCCGCCCAGTGCGCCCGGCTCTTCGCCCCCTACGACGCGGCGTTCGCGACCCGCTGCGGCACTGCCGCGAAGACCGCCTACGCCGCGGCCAAGGCCCACCCGGCGGTGTACGCCAGCCCGACCGACGGCACCGGCGGTGGCGCGTACGACGACAGCTTCGTCACCGACGAGTTCTACTGGGCTGCGGCCGAGCTGTACCTGACCACCGGGGCGCAGAACTACCTGGCCGACGTGACCGCCTCACCGCACCACACCGGAAACGTGTTCGACGCCCGGGGCTTCGGCTGGCAGAGCGTGGCCGCGCTGGGCCGTCTCGACCTGGCCACCGTGCCGAACGGGCTACCCGCCGCCGATCTGGCCCGGGTCCGCGCCTCGGTCACCACCGCGGCCGACACGTACCTCGCCGAGCTGCGCCAGCAGGCGTACGGGCTGCCGATGCCCGGTGACGCCAACAGCTACTTCTGGGGCGGCAACAGCAACGTCATCAACAACGCCGTGGTGCTGGCCACCGCGTTCGACCTGACCCGCAACCCCGTCTACCGCGACGGCGCCGTACAGGCCATGGACTACGTCCTCGGTCGCAACGCCCTGAACATCTCCTACGTCACCGGCTGGGGAGAGCACGCCGCGCAGAACCAGCACAGCCGGATCTTCGGCCACCAGCTCGACCCGAACCTGCCCCGACCGCCCGCCGGCTCCCTCGCCGGTGGCCCGAACGCCGCCCTCCAGGACCCGTTCGTGGCGCAGCTGCTCGCCGGCTGCAAGCCGATGTTCTGCTACGTCGACGACATCAACTCGTACTCGACGAACGAGGTGGCGATCAACTGGAACTCGGCGCTGGCCTGGATCTCCTCGTTCCTGGCCGACCAGGGTGACGCCGGCGCCGTGCCGGCCACCACCTGCACGGCGCGCTACACCAACTACGGCGCCTGGCAGGGCGGCACCGGGTTCACCGGGCAGCTGACCATCCAGAACACGGGCACCGCGGCCATCAACGGCTGGAGCGTGCGCTTCGCGTTCACCGGTGACCAGCGGGTACGCGAGGCGTGGCTGGCGAAGGTCGCCCAGTCCGGCGCGACGGTGACCGCGCGCAACGAGTCGTACAACGCCAAGATCGCACCCGGCGGCAGCGTGACGTTCGGCTTCAACGCGACGACAGGCGGCGGCGCGAACCCGAGCCCCGGCCTGGTCACTGTCAACGGGGCGGCCTGCTCACTGACCTGACCGACGTCCTGGTGGCCGCCCGGGGAAGGCGGCCACCGGGACCGCACGATCGCGCGGCCGGCGGGTCAACCGCCGGCCGCGTTGTGCGTCGCGATCAGGCTCGGGAGTTCGTCCAACGAGTCGATTCGGAAGAGGCACCGCTCGGCCACCGTGGAGGGATCGAGGATGTGCCCCCACGGTCCGCGTCGGATCAGGCACGTCTGCATGCCCGCCTCCAGGGCCGGGCGCACGTCGTTGTCGGGCCGGTCGCCGACGTACAGGATCGACGACGCGACACCACCGCCCACGGCGACCACCCGCTCGAAGAACGCCGCTGACGGCTTCGCCACGCCCCACCCGTGCGACGTGCCGATCACGTCCACCGGAAGGTCGAGGTCGCGCAGGGTCGCCTCCGCGTGAGCTGGCTGGTTACCGGCCAGGCCGACGAACAGGCCCTGGTCCTTCAAGGACTCCAGGCACCCCCGCGCATCCGGGTAGAGATCCTCCTCGGCGAACGACTCCGGCTGGCCGGCAGCCGCCCGACGCTTCAACTCGATGGCGAGATCGAAGTCGGGCCGGAAGACCCGGAACGTCTCCTGATAGTCCAGTCCCCGGGCGATCACCGCACCGAAGACCGCCGAGAACGTGTGCCGGGGCACGCCGAGCCAGTCGGCCCAGGCAGCGAACTCGCGGGACTCGTCGAGAATGGTCCCACCAACATCGAAGATGACAGTGCCAATCATGCCCGTCCCCCGTCGACGCTCGCACCGTCGGTGAAGCATAGACGGGGGCACGACCGCCACCAGGCTTCCATGATCACTTTGATGGGTACCGCCGGCCCGCCAGGAGGCCGTCCGGGGCGAGCGGGCGGGGGCCTGCGGCTGACGCTGTCGAGCTGATGACGTGAACGAATCACCGGGGACGCCGCAAAACCGATGGATCGGTCACGTCGAGTGAGCCAGGGTGACGCCATGGATGGCGACGAATTGTCTGGCGCGGAGCGTCGAGTGTGGGCGGCGATGCCGGCGGGGTCCCGCAGCGCGTTGTCCGGGCTGTCCGGCGCGGACCTGCGTACTCTGCTGTTAGGCCTGGCCCGCGACCGGGCGGCGGCCACGCGTCCACCCGCTGTGGTACGACGGTGGCGCGAGGACCGCTTCGTCCGCCCGGCCCGCACCGACCCGCGCGTGCTCGCACGGGTGGAGGCCCGGATGTGGCAACTGCTGCCCACCGACGTCGCCGGGGTGGAGCTGTCGCCGGTCGTACCGGTCGGCACCTGCTCGGCTGTCGCACCGGTCAGCCAGAACAGGATCGTCACCACGATGCGCGCCAGCGAGGTGCTGAGCGATCCCACAAACGCCCTCGCCGTCGAGGCGGCCGTCCGTCGCCGCCGACAGAGCGAGGTGCACCTGGCCGCTGCCCATCGGGTGCTGCGGGCGCAGGATTTCGGCGGCGACGCGTCGGCGCACTTCCGGCTCTTCGCCCTGGTGTCCAGCGCCCGCGACACTGGGTCCGGCGGCACGCAGGCCCGACTGCTCGTCCGGCACCTCACCTACTGGCGGACAGTCCTCGCCGAGCTGGCGCCAGCCGTCGCGCCTCAGCTGCACGTCACCACCTTCGACGACCGGACCGTCCGGGAGCGGCTGGCCGACACCGTCCGACCGGCACTGGACGGAGGTGTGGTGCCGCTCGTCGACGAACCGGAGCGGTCTCGCGGTCGCGGCTACTACACGGGCTGCGCCCTGCGGATCACCGTTCTGGGCGGCAACCTGGAGATCGGCGACGGCGGCCTCACCGACTGGACCGCCCGGCTGACCGGCGACGCGAAGGAACGCTGCCTCGTCTCCTGCCTCGCCACCGAACGCCTCGTCGACGCCCTCAGCCGGTGACCCGGCACGCCGGCGCCCCCGAAGATCAGCTGTCGCTCCCGGCCGGGCCGCTCATCGTCACCGCCCACCCTCGCCGCTCATCGTCGCCGCCCACCCTCGCCGCCACCGTCGCCGCCCACCGTCGTCGCCCGGAGCCGCCAAACCTCGCCCACCGCGGGCCGGGCAAACTGTCGTACACCTGTTCTATTGTTGGTCCATGTTGGAGGAGTTGGCGCAGGCGGACGCGGCAGTCGCCGGCTGCGTTGACGCGTCGGCGTGGGCTCTTCCGGAGCACGACCTCGTCGCGGCACTCGACGCCGCGCACCGGCTCGAACAACGCCTGGCCATGGTCAAGCTGGCCCTCGTGCGGGAGCTGGACGGTCGAGGCACCTCGACCGCGCAGGGTGCGTCCTCGACGGCCGTGTGGCTACGGGACCGGCTGCGCCTCGGGGTTGGTGCCGCCCGCCGTCTGGTCGAGCTGGCCGCGACGCTCGATGCCGCCCCGGCCGGTGTGCAGGACGCGCTGGCCGGCGGGGCGGTCGACGTGGAGCAGGTCCGGGTCATCGCCGACACGGTCAGCACAGTGCACACGGCCGCTGGCGCGGAGGCTGCCGAGAAGGCTGTGGGCGTCCTGGTCGAGTGGGCCGGGCAGTTCGAGCCGACCCTGCTGCGCAAGCTGGGCACCCGGATCCTCGACCACGTCGCCCCAGAGGTCGCCGATGCCGCTGCCAAGGCGGCGATGGAGGCTGAGGCCCGCCGAGCCTGCCGAGACCGCCATGTGACGCTGTCCGAGCTGCGGGACGGCCGACTGCGACTTTCCGGCATCCTCGACGGCGAGGCGGCCGGTCTGCTGCGCGCCGCGATCGACCCGATGACCGCACCGTCCGGCCCAGACGATCCGCGTTCTCCCGGGCAACGCCGGCACGACGCTTTCTCCGACCTCTGCCGGCTTGCCCTGCGCACCGGTGAGCTGCCCGAGCACGGCGGCGAACCCGCCCAGGTCGTCGTCACCACCAGCTTCGAGACGTTGGCCCGGCGGCTCGGCGCCGGCACTCTCGACACGGGCCCGCAACTCACCCCGGAGACGGTCCGCCGCCTCGCCTGCGACGCCGCGATCCTGCCCGCCGTCCTCGGCGGCAGCGGTCAGACGCTCGACGTGGGCAGGCAACGTCGGCTCATCACCGGTCCCCTGCGACGCGCTCTGGTCCTGCGCGACCGCGGCTGCGCCTTCCCGGGCTGCGACCGCCCGCCCCGCTGGTGCGATGCCCACCACATCCACCACTGGGCCGACGGCGGCAGCACCAGTCTGACCAACGCCGTGTTGCTCTGCAGCCACCATCACCGACATGTCCACAGTGGCAAGTGGACCGTCCGGCTCGGCGGCGACGGTCACCCCGAATTCGTTCCGCCGGCCTGGCTCGACCCCGACCGGCTCCCCCGCCGCAACCAGTACCACCGGCGGACGTGACCTACCCAAGATCGTGTGTCCTGCCGATCAAGAGGTGACGGGCCGCCGTGGCTAGGGCGGCCGGTGATGGTCTCTGGTGGAGAAGATCTTTGTGCTGAGCCCACCCGACATCGGCCTGGACACGGGATGTGACGGGCACCGCACTACGCGGGGCATCGATGAGCAGGCGGCCGATCTAGGGTCGGTGAGTGGGCACCACGGCGGAGGTTCGCGACCGCTGGAGGTCGCTGTCGCCGCTGCCCCCGCCCGGCCGGCTACGCACCCTGTCGCTGGCCACCCTCGCCAACACGATTGGCACGGGGCTGTGGGTAACGGGTGCGGCGCTCTTCCTCACCCGCGCCGTGGGGCTGACCCCGACGGAGGTGGGGCTTGGGCTCACTCTCGCCGGCCTGGTCGGGCTCACTGCCAGCGTGCCGCTCGGCGGGCTCGCCGACCGGCGTGACCCCCGGAGCCTCCGCGCCGTCCTGCAACTGGCGCAGGCCGCCGTCGCCGCCGCGTACCTGCTGGTCGGCTCCTTCCCGCTCTTTCTGCTGGTGGCCACACTGGACGCTCTGCTGATCTCCGGCAACCTTGCCGTCCGCGCCGCGCTGGTTGCCGCGGTGGGCGGCCCGCAGGGCAGGGTGCACGCCTTCGCCACCCTGCGCGCGGTGGCCAACCTGGGCGTGGCGCTCGGTGCGGGGCTGGCCGCGTTCGCGCTGGTGGTGGACACCGGGTGGGCGTACCGACTGTTGGTGCTCGGCAACGTCGCCACCTATCTGGTCTCGGCGGCGCTGATCATGCGACTCCCGGCGTACCCGCCGGCCCGGCGACCCGTGCGTCAGAGAGCCGGCCGGGCGCTGCGCGACGGGCCGTTCCTCGCAGTCGCCGGGGCCTCGGCGGTGCTCTCCGTGCACCACGTGGCGTTGACGCTGGTGCTGCCGCTGTGGGTGGTGGCGCACACCGAGGCGCCGCTGGTGACGGTCTCCGCCCTCCTACTGGTCAACACACTGCTCACCGTGCTGCTCGCCGTACGGCTCAGCGGGAGCGCCAGGCACGCGGTGCCGGCGGCGACGACGATGCGCCGGGCGGGGTTGGTGCTCGCGGCCGGGATGCTGCTCTGGGCCGCGAGCGCGGTCGTGCCCACCTCGGTGGCGGTCGGCCTGCTGCTGGGCGCGACGGTGATCTACACCCTGGGCGACCTGTGGCACGCCGGGGCCGGGGCGACGCTGGCCTACGACCTCGCCGCACCGGACGCCCTCGGCGCCTACCAGGGGGTCGACGGACTGCTCGCCGGGCTGGTCCGCGCGGCGGGCCCGGCCCTGCTGACCTGGTTGATCATCGACGGCGGCCCAGTCGGCTGGCTGGCGCTGGCGGGGTTGCTCGCGCTCACCGGTCTCGCCGTGCCGCCACTCACCCGACGCGCCCTGGCCGACCGCGCCGACCGGTCACCGCACCCGGACTGACCGTCAGCCGATCTCCTCGTCGACGAAGCACCAGCGCCAGGCCTCGCCCGGCTGCGCCGAGCGGATCACCGGGTGGTTGGTCGACGCGAAGTGCTTGCTCGCGTGCTGGTTCGGCGACGAGTCACAGCAGCCGACCTGCCCGCAGCTCAGGCAGGTGCGCAGGTGCACCCAGTAGGTGTCGCCGATGGCGACGCAGTCCGCGCACTCGTCGGGGGTGCGCGGCTCGGCGGTGCCGGCCTCGGTCAGGTGCTGACAGCTCACTTCTCAACCTCTCGCAGCAACGACTCTTCCAGGTCCAGGTCACGGTAGGCCTGCACCAACACTTCCTCAGGAATCCGACCGGAGTCCCGGGCCGCCCGGAACACATCCCGCTCGGCGTCGATCATCTCCTGCCGCAGCCGACCGTACGCCTGCGACGGGGTCTCCCGCTCGTCGCCGCCGAGTCGTTCCCAGGCCATGTTGGTGCGGTCCTCCACCGCTCGGCGCAGCCGGTCCACCACCGCGTCCGGTGCGCTGTCGGCCAACTCGTCGAGGCGGTCCTGGGCGGCCTTGCTGGCCTGCTGCTGCACGGCGGCCGCGGAGAGCGCGTCCTGCACCGGGTCGTCCTGCGGCAACTTCAGCCGACGGGCGACCAGCGGCAGGGTGGCGCCCTGACCGACCAGGGTGAAAACGATCACGGCGAAGGCCAACCAGATCAACAACGCCCTGGGGTACGGCTCGTCGTCGGCCAGGGTCAGCGGCAGGGCCAGCGCGGCGGCCAGGGTCACCACGCCCCGCATGCCGGCCCAGCCGATGATGATCGGGAACTTCGGCGACGGCCGGGCGTCACGGCGGCGCACCCGGGGAACCAACCGGGCCAGGTAGGTGGCCGGGAAGAGCCAGATGAAGCGGGTCAGGAAGACGGTGGCGAGCACCGCGAAGGTGATCAGGATGAGCGAGCCGATCGGCTCGTCGAGGTCGCGCAGCACCTCCCGCAGTTGCAGCCCGACCAGCAGGAAGACCAGGCCCTCCAGCAGGAAACGGACCAGCCGCCAGAACGCGCCGATCTGCAACCGGGACGCCGCCGACAGCAGCTGGGGCAGCTTGTGCCCGAGCACCAGACCGGTGACGACCACCGCGACCACACCGGAGGCGTGCAGGTGTTCGGCGGTGAACACCACAGCGAACGGGATGATCAACGACAGCGCGTTGTCCAGCAGCGGGTCGGTGATCCGCCGATGCAGGAAGCCGAACACCAGAGCCCCGAGCGCCCCGATCAGGATGCCGCCGCCGGTGGATCGCAGCACCTCGATGGCGATCTTGTCGGCGCCGACGGCCGACCCGACGGTGGCCATCGTCGCGACCCGCAGCAGCACCAGCGCCGTAGCGTCGTTGACCAGGCTCTCGCCCTCCAGGATGGTGACGACCCGGCGAGGCAGCCCGACCCGGCGGGCGACGGCCGTGGCGGCCACGGCGTCCGGCGGGGCGACCACCGCGCCGAGCGCCAGGCAGATCGCGAACGGCAACTGCGGCAACAGCAGGTGCAGCACCAACCCGACCACGAACGCGGTGAACAACACCAGACCGACCGCGAGCAGCAGGATCGGCCGGATGTTGTTCTTGAACGCCGGCACCGAGGTCTCCAGCGCCGCCACGTAGAGCAGCGGCGGCAGGATGCCGACCAGCACCAGCTCCGGGTCGAGTTCGATCTGCGGGAAGCCCGGCACGAACGAGAGGGCCAGGCCGAGGACGACCAGCACGATCGGCGCGAGCAGGCCGAGCCGGCGGGCCAACGCGGCGCCCAGGGTGGCGATCGCCAGGAAGACGACGACCGGAAACAGGCTTTCCATGGGGTACGAGCCTAGGGGTACGCCTGTTCGGCCTCGATCAGCCGCCCGGGCGCAGCTTCGGCAGCACCTCCGCGCCGAAGGCGTCGATGAAGCCGCGCTGCTCCTGCCCGACGTGGTGCAGGGCGATCTGGTCGAAGCCGAGCTGCGCGTACTCCTCCAGCCAGCCGACGTGCCGGCCCAGGTCCGCCGACACGTTCACCACCTCGGCGACCCGCTGCGCCGGCACGTCGGCCGAGACCACGTCGAAGTGTTCGACGGTCTCCAGGTCCCAGCAGACCGGCGGGGCGAAGACGTTGCTGCGCCACTGGTCGTACGCGAGCGCCTCGGCCTGGGCCTGCTCCGGCGCCCAGGAGACGTGCACCTGGAGGTGCAGCGGCCCTCGTCCGCCCGCGTCCCGGTACGCGTCGATCATCTCGCGCAGGTGCGCCACCGGGGCGTTCACTGTGATCAGCCCGTCCGCCCATTCGGCGCACCAGCGGGCGGTGGCCACGCTGACCGCGGCACCGACCAGCGCGGGCGGCTGCTCGGGGCGGGTCCACAGGCGGGCCCGATCCACCCGGACCAGACCGTCGTGGCTGACCTCCTCGCCGGCCAGCAGGGCCCGGATCACGTCCACGCACTCGCGCAGCCGGGCACTGCGCAGGTCCTTGCGCGGCCACGGGTCGCCGGTGATGTGCTCGTTGCTGGCCTCGCCGGTGCCCAGGGCCGCCCAGAACCGGCCCGGGTACATCGCGCCGAGGGTGCCGATCGCCTGCGCGATGATCGCCGGGTGGTACCGCTGACCGGGCGCGTTGACCACGCCGAACGGCATGCCGGTGGCCTGCAACGCCGAGCCCAGCCAGGACCAGGCGAAGCCGGACTCGCCCTGCCGGGCGCTCCACGGGGAGAAGTGGTCGGAGCACATGGCGGCGTCGAAGCCGGCCCGCTCGGCGTGGATCACCGCCTCCAACAGGGCGCGTGGACCGATCTGCTCATGCGAGGCGTGGAACCCGAACGACGTCATGGGCACACTTCCTACCCACGACGGCACCGGCTGACGCGTGCCGCGCCCCGAACTACTCGGCGTGCGCGCCGGCGCCGGCCGAGGCGGCGCCCTCGCCCACCCAGACCGTCTTGGTGTTGCAGAACTCCCGCATGCCCAGCGCTGACAACTCCCGCCCGTACCCGGAGTTCTTCACGCCACCGAACGGCAACTCGGGGTAGGAGGTGGTCATCCCGTTGATGAAGACGTTGCCGGCGTCCAGGTCGGTGGCGAAGCGCTCCTGCTCGGCCGGGTCCCGGGTCCAGGCGTTCGAGCCGAGCCCGAAGCTGGTGCCGTTGGCGACCTCGATGGCCTCCTCGTACGACGAGACCCGGAACAGGCCGGCGACCGGGCCGAAGACCTCCTCGGACCACATCCGCATCTTCGGGGTGAGGTCGGTGACCACTGTCGGCGGGTAGAACCAGCCGTCGCCGGCCGGCGGCTCGCCGCCGCAGAGCACCGTCGCGCCGTTGTCCACCGCGTCGCGGACCTGGGCGTGGACCTCGTCGCGGCCACGCTCGCTGGCCAGTGGCCCGACGTCGGTGTTCGGGTCCATCGGGTCGCCGACGCGCAGCGCGGCCATGTTGGCGGCGAACTTCTCGGCGAAGGCGTCGAACACGTCGGTGTGCACGATGAACCGCTTCGCGGCGATGCAGGACTGGCCGTTGTTCTGGCAGCGGGCGGTGGTGGCCACCTCGGCGGCCCGGTCCACGTCGGCCGAGGGCATCACCACGAACGGGTCGCTGCCGCCGAGTTCGAGGACGGTCTTCTTCAGCTCCCGCCCGGCGATCTGCGCGATGGACCGGCCGGCGGGCTCGCTGCCGGTGAGCGTCGCGGCGCGTACGCGGGGGTCGCTGAGGATGTGGTCGACGGCTTCCGAGTCGACCAGCACTGTGGTGAAGGCGCCCTCGGGGAAGCCGGCTCGCCGGAACACGTCCTCCAGCAGCAGGGCGGTCTGCGGCACGTTCGAGGCGTGCTTGAGCAGGCCGGTGTTGCCGGCCATCAGCGCCGGGGCGGCGAAGCGCATCACCTGCCAGAGCGGGAAGTTCCACGGCATCACCGCGAGCACCACGCCGATCGGCTGGTAGCGGATGAACGCCCGGGTGGCCTTCACGGCGTCGGCGTCGGCGGGCTCGTCGGCGAGGAACGCGGGGGCCTTGTCGGCATAGAAGCGGGCGGCGGTGGCGCACTTAGTCACCTCGGCCTGCGCCGCGACGTACGTCTTGCCCATCTCCGTGGTCATGATCCGGGCGATCTCGTCGCGCTCGGCGTCCAGCAGGTCGGCCGCGGCGTTCATCCACTGGGCGCGCTGGTCGACGGTCGTCGACAGCAGCTGATGGAACGCGAGGTCGGTGCGCTCGATGGCGTCGTCGAGTTGCTCGGTGGACATCGCCTCATAGGTCTTGAGCACCTGTCCGGTGGCGGGGTTGGTGGTGGCGATGTGGGGCATCTCGTCCTCCTGTTACTCGAACAACGAGTGTCGTACGCCCGGCTCCTCGCGACGGCGGGCGGCGCGGCGGCGCTGGATCACGACCAGGTCGACCACGGCGACCACGGCGAGGATCGCGCAGAGTACGCCGAGCCAGGCGATGCCGGCCCAGAACGCCAGCACCGCGAAGAGCACCATGATCACCAGCCCGAAGCTGGCGAGGGTGAGCCGAAGGTTCAACGCGCTGTTCGCGTGGCCGACCGTGCCACGGGCGCGCCGGGGCTGCGATCTCGTCATACCCACCGATCTACCCCCGATCGGCCGGGTTAACCGGCTACCGCGCGCCTGCACACCCACCCTCGCCGGTGTGCTCCGGCACATCCGTTCGCGCCGCGGCCCCGTCGACCGCAGGATGGGCGCATGTCAATGACCCTCGCCGTGCCGGTGACCGTCTCCATCGCCCGCCGCGTCGACCCCGGCCGGGCCAGCGAGATGGTGGCCTGGATGCGGGCCGGCACCGCACTGGCCGAGGCGTTCCCCGGCTTCCTCGGCGCCGGCTGGGTGCAGAGCGGCCCCGGTTCGCCGGAGTGGCACATGCTCTACCGCTTCGCCGACGCCGAGACGCTGCGCCGGTGGGAGGAGTCGCCGCAGCGGCACTGGTGGCTCAGCTCGGCGCAGGGGATCGTCGAGCACACCCGGGTCGAGCGGCGTACCGGGATCGAGGGTTGGTTCGACAGGCCGCTGGAGCACTCGGTGGACCTGGTGGAGCCGGCCCCGCCCGCGTCGCCGCCGCGCTGGAAGCAGGCGGTGACCATCTGGCTGGCGTTCTTCCCACTGAGCCTGACCGCCACCCTGCTGACGAGCCGCTTCCTCGACGCGGTGCCGCTGGCGGCCCGGGTGCTGCTGATGACGCTCTGCCTGACCCCGCTGATGACCTATCTGGTGCTGCCCCGGATCACCCGGGCGTTGCACTGGTGGCTGCACGGTCAGCGGGCTCCGTGGCGGGACGCATAGCACGCCGACGGCTTCCGTGGCGGCACTCTGCCGCATAGCCGACAGCAACTTCCCGGCAAACCACATCCTGCGCATAGAGTTACCGCGCTGTCGCTCTGTGCTGCGGGAACGGGAGACGTCATGCCTCGACGCTGGGTCGCCGCCCTGGCCTGTCTCGCGGCGCTGGTCGCGCTGGCCTGCGAGGGCGGCAACTCCGCGACACCCCGCCCCACCACGAGTGCCCCGCCGTCGAGCGGGCCCGGCGGCATCGCCGCCCTCGGCGACTCGATCAGCACCGGCTTCGCCTCCTGCCTGGTGCTCACCTCGTGCGAGCGCAACTCCTGGTCGACAGGGGACGGGCTGCGGGTGCAGAGCCACTACCGACGGCTGCTCGAACAGAACCCGGCGATCCGCGACCGGACGTACAACCATGCCCGTCCCGGCGCCCGCGCGGACGCTCTCGTCGGTCAGGCCCAGGCGGCGGTACGCGACCGCGCCGACTACGTCACGGTGCTGATCGGCGCCAACGACGCCTGTCGGGGCGGGGTGGACGCGATGACGCCGGTGGCGCAGTTCCGGACCGACGTCGACCGAGGGCTGCGGGTCCTGCGGACCGGCCGGCCGAAGGCCCGGGTGCTGGTGGCGAGCATCCCCGACCTGTACCGACTCTGGGAGGTCGGGCACGACGACGCCCGGGCGACCCGTGCGTGGCGGCGGGGCATCTGCCCGGCCCTGCTGGCCGAGGCGACCTCCACCGCACCCGCCGACCGGGCGCGCCGGGCCGCCGTCCGGGACCGGATCGACGCGTACAACGCCGAGTTGAAGGCGGCCTGCCGGGCGTACGGGTCACGGTGCCGGCACGACGGCGGCGCGTTGCACAAGGTCCGGTTCACCCTGGACCTGCTCAACCCGCTGGACTGGTTCCACCCGAACGCCACCGGCCAGGGCCGCATCGCCGAGGTGACCTGGCGCTCCTCCGGCCTGGCCGGCTGACGACCGCCGAACGGGCAGTCAGGGTTGGCGCGGCTCCGGGACGGCGTTGCCGCGGGCGCCGTAGAGGGCCCGGGATCGCTGGGCGAGATCCTTTGTAGCTGATGAGTTGGCCCAGGTGCCGAGCACGATGGCCGCACCGGGGACGACCTTGGCGACCATCCGCTTCGCGGCCCGGACGCCGGCCATCTGGGCCAGCCGGATGCCGAGTTGCAACATGACCCGACCGAGCGGGCGCTGGCCGCCCAGGCCAAAGAGGGCGTCGGCGCGTTCCCGGCCGGCGGCCACGCCGAGCGCCAGCCGGGCGCTCTCGGCGACCTTGTGCACCCGCTGGAGCACCAGCAGGTCGGTGGCTCGATCACTGTGCAGCGGGTCGACGTCGTACGCGGCGGCGATGTGCAGCACCATCCGCGCCTGGGTCCAGGCCAGCACACCCACGTCGATCACGGCGCCGGGCAGCCCGGCCACGCCGGAGACCGCACCGGACAGTCGGGCCAGGTTGACGAACTTGCGGGCCGCCTGGTCGGCCAGGGCGTCGGCGGAAACCCCGGGCTGCTCGGCCCGGGCTCGGGCGGCCCACTGCACGGCTTCCGGCCCGAGGCGGCGCACCGCCTCCAGGGCAAGGTGCTCCGGCGCGTACTGCGGGTCGTCCCGCATCCGGTCCCAGAGCCGGGCCGGCGGACCCTCGGGGGCGTCCACCGGCCCGGCCGGCAGGTCGGCGGACGGCTGCGGAGCAGGGGCGGCAGGCTGGCCGCCAGCGGACGGGGTGTCGGTCACCAGGTCTCCCCAGGGGTGGAAACGGTGGACAGGGCGGCCGATGGAGCGGTCAGCGGCGGCGGTTGGACAGCCGAGCCGCCAACCCCTTCAGCTTCTGCTGGTTGCCCGGCTTGGCCATCTCTCGACGACCTCGCTCGACCAACTGCTGCCCCTTCGGCGATCTCAGGAACGTGGTGATCCGCTGCATCAGTGACATGACGTCCTCCTGTCGATGATCCCGTACTCATGTGTACCCCGAACCTGCAACACATGTACCCGGGATGCGACAGCCTCAACCCCGACCGTCCATAGTGGGCGGTAGGTTACCGCCCCGCCGGCACGATGGCGTCAACGACCCGGGTGGCCCGCCACTCGTGCTGCTGGTAGTGCTCGGGGTACGCGGAGACCTGCACCGCCTGAGCCGCGTCGGTGAGCCGCATCCGCTGCCAGCCGGGCACCTGCTCCAGCGCGCTGAGGAACTGCCGGGTGGCGAACTCGGGGTCCATCAGCCGCCCAACCGGGCCCCAGCCGCTGCTGGAACGCTGTTGGAACAACCCGACCGAGTCGTGGTCCCAGCCGACGCCCTGGTGCGGATAGTCCTGTGACTCCGGCAGCACGCCGCTGGCCACGTTGTAGAGGTTGCTCTCCTGCATCGCGGTGGCCACCGCGATCACCAGACCCCGGCGGGGCACCCCCATCTTGCGGCCGGCGCGGACGATCGCCTCGGCATTCTCCATCTGGTCCTCGTCCAGCCCGGCGACGGGCGCCGGGTCGGTCGGGCGAGCCGGGGCGGCCTTGCGGGCCGGCGCGCTGGTGTCCGGGTCGGCAGGGCTCGCCGGCGCGGACTGGGCGGCGGCGGAGGTGCTCGGGGCAGCCGTACGGTCCAGGGAACGGGAGGCGCCCTGCTGCTCGGCGCGCTGCGCCAGCTCGGCACTGGAGAGCGATCCACTCCGGGTCGCCGCGTCGGCGTCCTCGTTGCGAACCTGGACGACGGCGGTCAGACCGAGGCAGCACACCACACCGGTGGCCAGCGCCATCTGTGCCCGGCGTCGACCGGTCAGGTCCCGGGCGTACGCCCGGAGCCGGCTCGCGGTGGTTGTCCGTTCGGTTGAGGTGCCATCCTCCGTATCGGCAGTGGGCCTGCTCGGGGCGTACGGGTCGTCGAGGGTGCCGTCGTCACGCATCAACCGAGGCTAGGCAGGTGCAAACCCTGATCACGCACGGTGATCACGTGGCGCTCGACACAGAACTGACCCGTACTGGTGGACGACCCGGGCGGGTCGACCCGCCCGGGGAACGGACCTCGCGTACCGGATGAAGCTGGCGCCGCACGCGGACCGGCACGGGCCGGGACAGCGCCGGACATCCGACCGCCGAGCCTGACATGATCGACAAACTCGGCCTTTGGGCCGAACCGACCCTCGGCCGATCGGCCACGAGGCTCGGCCTGGTGGCGTAAACAGCCGATAAGTCCGGTCACGCCCACCACCCGGCCAACGGATCGCCCGGCGCAGGAATGCACCAGGATGGCGGGTACGTTGCCCGAACGGGTGCCCTCCGTCGCGACGGCGCCCCGCAGGCACATTTCAGGGAGGTCCGCACCGGTGCTCGACCCACACGAGCTCTACCAGCTCACCGACGATCTGCCCGACCTCGGGCAGCCGGTCCTCATCCAGGCCCTCACCGGGTTCGTGGACGCCGGAAACGCCAGCCGACTGGCGCGTGAGCAGCTACTCACCTCGCTGGAGGGTCGGCCGATCGCCACCTTCGACGTCGACCAGCTCTTCGACTACCGGTCGCGACGACCGGTGATGACCTTCGTCGAGGACCACTGGGAGAGCGTCGACGCGCCCAAGTTGGAGCTGCACCTGTTGCAGGACGACGACGAGACCCCGTTCCTGCTGCTCACCGGCCCCGAACCGGACCTGCAGTGGGAGCGTTTCGTGGCCGCCGTGGCCGGGCTCGCCGCCCGGCTGGACGTCCGGCTCACAGTGGGGCTCAACTCGATCCCGATGGCGGTCCCGCACACCCGGCCGACCGGGGTGACAGCACACGCCACCCGCCCCGAGCTGATCGCCGGCTACGAGCCCTGGCTGCAACGCGTCCAGGTGCCCGGCAGCGTCGGTCACCTGCTGGAGTTCCGCCTCGGCGAGCAGGGCCGCGACGCGCTGGGCTTCGCCGCCCACGTGCCGCACTACGTGGCGCAGACCGAGTACCCGGCGGCCGCCGAGGTGCTGCTCACCTCGGTGTCGCGCAGCACCGGGCTGCTGCTGCCCGGCGACGGGCTCCGCTCGGCCGCCGAGGTGGTCCGGGTGGAGATCGACCGGCAGGTCGCGCAGACCGAGGACGCCGCCGCCCTGGTCCAGGCCCTGGAGGAGCAGTACGACGCGTTCGCCCGAGGTCGGGGCGAGAAGAGCCTGCTCGCCCCGGACGCCGGCCCGCTGCCCACTGCCGACGAACTCGGCGCCGAACTGGAACGGTTCCTGGCCGAACAGACCCGTCCCGGCGACACCCCGGGCAGCTGACCGGGCGTCGCGGCGGCGGATACGGCAGGCTGGGGGCATGCGCCTGGCGACCTGGAACGTCAACTCGGTGAAGGCCCGCCTACCCCGGCTGCTGGAGTGGCTGGCCGACACCGGGCCGGACGTCGTCTGCCTGCAGGAGACGAAATGCCCGGACGGCGCCTTCCCGGTGACCGAGGTCGGCGAGCTGGGCTACACCGTGGCCAGCCACAGCGACGGCCGGTGGAACGGGGTGGCCATCCTGTCCCGGGTCGGGCTGGGCGACGTCCGGGTCGGGTTCGCCGACGAACCCGGCTTCCCCGAGCCCGAGGCCCGGGCCATCTCCGCCACCTGCGACGGGGTGCGGGTCTGGTCGGTGTACGTGCCCAACGGCCGGACGCCGGACGACCCGCACTACGCGTACAAGTTGGCCTGGTTCGCGGCGCTGCGCGACGCGCTGGACGCCGAACTGGGCAGCGGGTTGCCGCTGGCGGTCTGCGGTGACTTCAACGTCGCCCCGACCGACGCCGACGTCTGGGACCCGGCGGTCTTCACCCACTCCACGCACGTCACCCCGGCCGAGCGGGCAGCCCTCACGGCGCTCCGCGACCTGGGCCTCAGCGACGTCGTGCCGACCCCGATGAAGGGCCCGCACCCCTTCACCTACTGGGACTACCGGGCCGGCATGTTCCACCAGAACAAGGGCATGAGGATCGACCTGGTGTACGCGTCAGCGCCGTTCGCCCGAGCGGTCCGCTCCGCGTACGTGGACCGGGAGGCCCGCAAGGGCAAGGGCCCCTCCGACCACGCGCCGATCGTGGTCGACGCGGACCTGGTCCCGGCGGTCGAGGCGTTCTGAGTGGCTAGGGTGGGCAGATGGCAGTCGTGAAGATCAACGCAATCGACGTCCCGCCCGGTGGCGGCGCGGAGCTGGAGAAGCGGTTCGCCGCCCGGGCCGGCACTGTGGAGAACTCCCCCGGTTTCCTCGGCTTCGAACTCCTCCGCCCGGTGGCCGGTGAGACCCGCTACTTCGTCTACACGAAGTGGGAGAACGAAGAAGCGTTCCAGGCGTGGGCCGCCGGTCCCTCGCGCGCCGCCCACGCCCCCGCCCCCGGCGACAAGCCCCGTCCCCCGGTCTCCACCGGCGCCAGCCTGCTGGAGTTCGAGGTCGCGCTGCACGTCCCCCAGCCCTAGCCACCTGCCGCCAGCCTCGCAGACGCGGACGAAGTCCCCGCCCCGACCTTTGCCGAGCCTCGATGGGTCGGGGCGTTCAGGCTCGTCGGGGCCTCGATGCGGATATGGAGCGGCAGCCAGCGCCTTGATCGTGCTCGATCCTGGATGTAGTTCCCTCCTCGCAGCGCGAGGCCACTACATCCTGGTTCGAGCACGATCTTGACCAGGCCCTGACCTCCGCAGGCCACAGCGGCTCCAGGTAGCGAGGAGAACCGGGGTCAAGATCGACCAAGACCCCCTCCTCCGCCTCGAGCACCTGCCGCAGGTGGGGTTTGAGGACGTTGAACGGGGTCCGACTCAGGTGCCGGGCCGCCTGAGTGACCTCGTCGACCGCCAAGCATCGAGAATCGCCCTCCGCACCCCAGGCGGTGCGCTCATCGGGATAGGGCGATCCGGCCGGGATGGGGTTGATCGGGAAATGCGCAGCATTCATCAGGTCGGTCAGTCGTGCATCCGCCGAGTCCAGGTTCAGCCTGCTCGCATCGGGCAAGGTAGTGAGCTGACGGTAGGCCTCGATGGGGGTGTCTCGGAGCCGCGCGAACGTCTCGGGGTCGAGCCGCGCGAAGTCACCGAGCATGCTCACCGAACATCACCTTTCGAATATCTCGCCACCACGCCGCGCCATGATGCCGGCCAGGATCCTGTGCACGATTGAACCCCAGGCGGGAGGCGGTTCGCGCTGATAGCGTCCGTCGTAGCGGGCCGGCAGGATCGAGGCTGCCAGGCCATCAACCACCATTGCCGCGCCCGGCACCACGTCGGCACCGGCAATCCAGGCAGTCGCGGGGGATCCCGGCCGTGTTCGACGGATTCGAGGAATTCGACATCGAGACACCCGGCGCGACCATCCACGGGCGCCGAGGCGGAAGCGGGCCGCCCGTTCTGCTGCTGCACGGCATCCCCGAGACGCACCTCATGTGGCACCAGGTCGCGCCACGGCTCGCCGAGAACTACACGGTCGTCGCCACCGACCTGCGGGGCTGGGGCGACAGCGGCAAGCCGCCGAGCAGTCCGGATCACGAGCCGTACGGCATGCGCGCCATCGCCCGCGACCAGGTCGCCGTGATGCGGAGTCTGGGCCACGAACAGTTCCGAGTCGTCGGCCACGATCGTGGGGCCCGCTGCGCCTACCGTCTCGCGCTGGACGAACCCGACGCCGTCACCCGGCTGGCAGTGATGGACGTGGTGCCCATCGGCGACGTCTACAACCGCGCCGACAAGACGTTCAGCCTCTCCTACTGGGTCTGGTCCTTCCTGGCGGCACCAGCGCCGGTGCCTGAGCAGTTCATCAAGGCGGCGCCCGCGGTGCTCGTCGACTTCATGCTCGACACCTGGCCCAAGGTGAAGGACGCCTTCCCCGCCGAGGTCCGGGCGGCGTACGTCAAGCAGTTCAGCGACCCCGCCACCGTGCACGCGATCTGCGAGGAGTTCCGCGCCGCCGCGACGCTCGACTACCAGCAGGACGAGGCGGATCGCGGCAAACGGAAGATCACCTGCCCGGTGCTGTTCCTCTGGAGCCAACACGGCCAGGTCGCGAAGCTCTACGACGACCCGCTCGCGATCTGGCGGGAATGGGCCGACGACGTGCGCGGCGAGCCGGTCCCGGTCGGGCACTTCATCCCGGAGGAGGCTCCCGACGAGACCACCCGCCAGCTTCTGGCCTTCCTGGACTGACGCCGACGCTGGGCCGGCGCCCGCCGCCGACGTGATCCACTCGGGTTCAAGGAAATCGGGGTGTCCCGGTCGGCCCGATACCGCGACTTCAATGAACCCGAGTCGATCAAACTCCGCCGGGCGCCGGTGGGCCAGCCGGAGTCGGTCTCAGGACTTGCGGGAGGACTGCAGGGTGGCGAAGGCGATGACGTTGTCGGCGTAGCCGGTGCGGCCCCCGATGAACTGCCCACCGCAGGTGATCAACCGCAGCCCGGGTGGCCCGTCGTTGCCGTAGATCCGCTCGGCGGGCAACTGGTCCTTCGGGAAGTGCTCCACGGTGTCGACCCGGAACACCACCACCGACTCGTCCGCCCGGGCCACCTCGATCAGGTCGCCGGGGTGCAACTTGCCCAGGTCGTAGAAGACCGACGGGCCGGTCTTCGTGTCCACGTGCCCGACGATCACCGCCGGGCCAGGCTCACCGGGGGTGGGCCCCCGGTCGTACCAGCCGGTCTCGTTGTGCCGCTCCAACGGCGGTACGGCGATTGAGCCGTCGCGCGCCTGCCCGACGGGTGCCACCGGCGCGGTCACCTTGATCGCCGGCACCGAGAGCCGCACCGGGCGACTGGCGGACAAGCCGACCGACGCACTGCGGGCCGGTCGGTCACCGCCGGTCGGGGCCAGGTCGAACGGGCCGACCGAACGGCCCAGCCCCGCCCCGGTGGCGAAGACCCCGGCCAACACCAACACCACAGCCAACGGTACGGACCAGGGGCTGCGGCCGGAGGGGCGACTACGCCGGGGTGCGACGGCGGTCGGCGGACGCGCGGCCACCGACGGGCGATCGGGATCCGGCGGGCGATCGGGATCCGGCGGGCGATCGGGATCCGGCGGGCGATCGGGATCCGGCGGGCGCTGGAGATGTGGCGGGCGATGGGGACTTGGCGGGCGCGCACCTGCCGGAGGCGGCGTGGGGCGGAAGATCGTCATGGCGGGCCTCAGCGACGCGTGGCGGCTCGGGGGCGGCGCAACGCCATCACGGCGACGATCAGCCCGGTGATGATCAGTGCCGCGCCGCCGGGCAGCAGCAGCTTTCCGGTCATCCCGCCGGTGCTCCCACCGAAGCCGGTCGCCGGACCACGGCTGGGTTGGACGGGGACCTTCTTGACCACCTGAAGCATCGTCGAGGCGGTCTCGCCGTCGCGGCACTCCAGCTTGACCCGGTAGTTGCCGGGGCGGGTGCGCTCGCGGACCATCGGCGCGGCGGTGAGCACCCCGCGCTGTGGCTGCACACCGACCGCCCCGAACGCGTCCGAGACCACTGTGGCGCCCACCGAGTTGTCGCGACAACTGGCCCGGATGCCGACCAGGTAGCCGGGCTGCACAGTGCTGGGGCTCACCTCGACGAAGATGTCCACCGCCGGCGTCGGTTGAGGCGCTGAACCGGGCGGCCCTTCCGGCTGCGGTGCGGGCGCGAAGGCGACGGCGGCAGGCTGGGGCGCCGCGAGAGCGGGCGTGGCGGCCAGCAGGGGGCCGGCGAGCACTGCAACCAGGGACAGGGTCACGACGCCGCGGGTCACTGTCACGATGCCCCCTCTCGACGCCGTGCGGCCCGGCCGGGCAGTGGAGCACCCGACCTGCCGTACCAG
The DNA here is from genome assembly GCF_022229005.1 of Micromonospora trifolii. Lineage (GTDB taxonomy): Bacteria > Actinomycetota > Actinomycetes > Mycobacteriales > Micromonosporaceae > Micromonospora > Micromonospora trifolii. The sequence continues at coordinate 226,096 of NZ_JAKKFD010000003.1, read as the reverse complement.
TTGGATCCTCTCATTTCCGGTCGCACATCACACCCGATCCGCCGGCGGCGTCGCGTACGCTCGGTTCGCTGTGACCGCCACCGACCATGACCCCGCCGTCCCGCCCGTGAGCCGGACGATCCGCACGTTCCACCCCCGCCGGGGTCGGATGAGCGACCGGCAGACCGACGCGCTGAGCCGGCTCTGGCCCGCGTACGGCCTGGATGTGCCGGACGGCCCTGTGGTGCCCGTCGACCTGGCCGACCTGTTCGGTCGCCGGGCGCCCGTGGTGCTGGAGATCGGCTCGGGCATGGGCGACACCACCGCTGCGATGGCTGCCGCCGACCCGGATCGAGATTATCTGGCGGTCGAGGTGCACACGCCGGGAATCGCCAACCTGCTCCACCTCGTGGAGCGCGGTGGCCTGCGCAATGTGCGGGTGGCGGAGGGTGACGCGTTGTCCCTGGTCAGCGGCTTGCCCGAGGGCGTGCTGGACGCGGTGCACGTCTTCTTTCCGGACCCGTGGCCGAAGTCCCGCCACCACAAGCGGCGGATCATCCAGCCGGCGCACGTGGCGCTGCTGCGGTCCCGGCTGCGCTCCGGCGGCATGCTGCACTGCGCGACCGACTGGGCCGAGTACGCCGAGGCGATGCGGGAGACCCTGGAGGCCGACCCGGAGCTGGTGGACGCGTACGGCGGCTTCGCGCCGCGTCCGGCGCACCGCCCGGTGACGAAGTTCGAGCGGCGGGCGATCACTGCCGATCGGCCGGTCGCCGACCTGCTCTACCGCCGACGGTGAGCGGCGAAACACCCGAACCGGAACATGGCGGCGCGTTCGGGACGCCCGGACGGGGGTCCGGTGCGGGCCGGGTTGGCGTACCGGGGCATGATCCAGGCACCATGGACAGGCTATGACGCTCACCGCCGCGCTGCCGACAAGCGCCGACCCCGACACCCTCTTCGACGCGTTCGCCGGCTGGGCGAAGGAGCGCGGCCTCGACCTCTACCCCCATCAGGAAGAGGCGGTCATCGAGATCGTCTCCGGCGCCAACCTGATCATGAATACGCCCACCGGCTCGGGCAAGAGCCTGGTGGCGATCGCCGCGCACTTCGCGGCCCTCGCCGACAGCCGGACGACCTTCTACACCGCGCCGATCAAGGCGTTGGTGTCGGAGAAGTTCTTCGCTCTCTGCGAGGTCTTCGGCGCCGAGAACGTCGGCATGCTCACCGGCGACGCCAGCGTCAACGCCGACGCCCCGATCATCTGCTGCACGGCTGAGATCCTGGCGAACCTGGCGCTGCGCGAGGGCACGAAGGCCGACGTCGGCCAGGTGATCATGGACGAGTTCCACTTCTACGCCGAGCCCGACCGGGGCTGGGCGTGGCAGGTGCCGATCATCGAGCTGCCGCAGGCCCAGTTCATCCTGATGTCCGCCACGCTGGGGGACACCACCCGCTTCGTCGACGACCTGACCCGGCGCACCGGGCGGCCCACGGCCGTCGTCCGCACGGCGGAGCGGCCGGTCCCGCTCATCTTCTCGTACGCGATGACGCCACTGCACGAGACGCTTGAGGAACTGCTGGAGACCAAGCAGGCCCCGGTGTACGTGGTGCACTTCACCCAGGCCGCCGCGCTGGAACGCGCCCAGGCGCTGACCAGCGTCAACGTCTGCACCCGGGCCGAGAAGGACATGATCGCCGAGGCGATCGGCGGTTTCCGGTTCACCGCCGGCTTCGGCAAGACGCTCTCCCGGCTGGTCCGGCACGGCATCGGCGTGCACCACGCCGGCATGCTGCCCAAGTACCGCCGCCTGGTGGAGACCCTCGCCCAGGCCGGGCTGCTGAAGGTCATCTGCGGCACCGACACCCTCGGCGTCGGCATCAACGTGCCGATCCGCACCGTGCTGTTCACCGGGCTGTCCAAGTACGACGGGGTCCGTACCCGACTGCTCAAGAACCGGGAGTTCCACCAGATCGCCGGGCGGGCCGGCCGGGCCGGCTACGACACCATCGGCCGGGTCGTGGTGCAGGCCCCGGAGCACGTCATCGACAACGAGAAGGCCCTCGCGAAGGCCGGTGACGACCCGAAGAAGCGGCGCAAGGTGGTGCGCAAGAAGCCGCCGGAGGGCTCGATCGGCTGGGGCCAGCCCACCTTCGACCGGCTCGTCGACGCCGAGCCGGAGCCACTGACCTCCAGCTTCCAGGTCAGCCACTCGATGCTGCTCAACGTCATCGGCCGGCCCGGGGACGCGTTCACAGCGATGCGGCACCTGCTCACCGACAACCACGAGGAGCCCACCGCGCAGCGCCGGCACATCCGCCGGGCGATCGCGATCTACCGGGCTCTGCGGGCCGGCGGGGTCGTCGAGGAGCTGCCCGAGCCGGACGAGACCGGCCGGCGGATCCGACTCACCGTCGACCTCCAGCTCGACTTCGCCCTCAACCAGCCGCTCTCCCCCCTCGCGCTGGCCACCATCGAGCTGCTCGACGCCGAGTCGCCGTCGTACGCGCTCGACGTGCTGAGCGTCATCGAGTCGATCCTCGACGACCCCCGACAGATCCTCTCCGCGCAGCAGTTCAAGGCGCGCGGCGAGGCGGTCGCCGCCATGAAGGCCGAGGGCATCGAGTACGAGGCGCGCATCGAGCTGCTCGACGAGGTGACCCACCCGAAGCCCCTGGCCGAGCTGCTGGAGGCCGCGTACGAGATGTACCGGCAGGGGCACCCCTGGGTCGCCGACCACCAGCTCTCCCCCAAGGCCGTCGTCCGGGACATGTACGAGCGGGCCATGACCTTCACCGAGTACGTGCAGTTCTACGGGCTGACCCGCTCGGAAGGTCTCGTCCTGCGCTACCTGGCCGACGCGTACAAGACGCTGCGCCAGACCGTGCCCGAGGACGCCAAGACCGAGGAACTGATCGACCTCATCGAGTGGCTGGGCGAGCTGGTCCGCCAGGTCGACTCCAGTCTCATCGACGAGTGGGAGCGACTGCGCAACCCGTCCGACGTGGCCGAGGTGGCCCAGGCGCACGCCGCCCTGACCGATCGGCCGCCGGCGGTGACCCGCAACGCGCGGGCGTTCCGGGTACTGGTGCGCAACGCGCTGTTCCGCCGCGTCGAACTGGCCGCGCTACGCCGCTGGGACCTGCTCGCCGAGTTGGACGCCGAGGACGGCTGGGACTACGACGCGTGGGCCGACGCGCTCGCGCCGTACTTCGAGGAGTACGACTCGATCGGCGTCGGGCCGGACGCCCGCGGTCCGGCGCTGCTCATGATCGAGCAGGGGCGGGAACGGTGGACCGTCCGCCAGAGCTTCGACGACCCCAACGGCGACCACGACTGGGGCATCAGCGCCGAGATCGACCTGGTGGCCTCGGACGAGGTCGGTGCGGCGGTCGTGCGAATCACCGACGTCGGCCAGCTCTGACGTGCCTGCCCCCGACGGACCGTCGGGGGCCAACGGGCCCGGGGCGGAAAAGCGCCGGGGTACGCCGGGCGGCCACGTCCTCGATCCAGCCGAACAGCAGCACCGCCCCGGCGGTCAGTAGGCACACCCCGGTCAGTCGCAGCGCGATCGAGGCCACCGAGTTGTACTGCAGCACCGGCGCGAGCAGCAGGAACATCCCGAGGCTGGCCGGGATGTGCCACAGGTAGATGGTGACCGCTCGGGCGTTGACCACCCGGAGCAGGCCGCCCACCGGCACCCGGCCGGCGAACCGGGGCTGCACCCTCAGCAGCACGGCGACGAGGGCCATCGACCACAGTGTGGTGCCACCCGCGATGTGGTTGAGGTCGACGGCCCGGCCGGTCACCATGGCGGCCACCACCCAGGTGCCGCCCACCCCGGCGAGGCCGGCCACGAGGCAGCCGTACCAGCGCCACGGGACGCGGTGCAGCAACCGGTCGTGGTGGGCGAAGCCCATCAGCCAGCAGGACAGGTAGGCGGCGACGAAGTAGCCGGCGTGCACACCGCCGAGGTGCATCCCGACCGGCAGCGCGGTGGCGACACCGATGCTGGGCCAGGGCCAGCGGCGGAACAGCCGCAGCAGCACCGGGGAGAGCAGCACCAACCACAGATAGGTGACGACGTACCAGAGCCCGACGTGGAACACCCAGGCCCAGGACTGCCCACCCACCGGCGGCACCCGCAGGGGTAGCGCCCACCAGAGCAGTTCAGCCCAGCCAGCCACGCCACTCGGCAGCGGCCGCCACCCGACCGAGAGCACCGCCAGTGCGATCGCGCCGAACGCCCAGTACGGCAACAGCAGCCGGCGCAGCCGCCGGCGCACCGCCGACGGACCGTGCCGGTCGAGTGAAGCCGCCATCAACGAACCGGCGATGCCGAACATCAGACCCATCGCCGGCACCAGCAGGCTCAGCCAGATCCAGCCGGTGACGTGGAAGAGCACGACGCGGACCAGGGCGATCGTCCGCAACAGATCCAGGTAGCGGTCACGGTCAGCAGCGGGGTCGGCGGACTGGACGGTCCGCACCGCCGTACCCCTGCCAGGAATGACGACCCTGGACGCCGCACCGATGACCACAACGCACAATAACGCCGCAAGTAGGACAAAGTTCCCGGCATTGCGAACGCGAGTCAGGGAGCGTCCCGCCCCCCGGGCGGCTGTTCCTCTGATCAGCCAGCTCGCCCAACCGGCAGGCCGGGGGTGTCAGACGGTGAACCAGATCCGGCGACGACGGGCCAGGACGAACAACGTCGCACCCACGCCCAGCAGCAGGCCCGCGCCAGCGACCACGCCGCCGGTCGACTGACCGGTCACCGGCAGGCCGCCTCCCCCGCCGTCGGCGCAACCCGCCGGCCGCTCCCACCGGTACGGACCATTCAGGCGCGTGACCTGCGGGTCGAACTCGTCCGAGCGCAGCGTGACAGCCAGCCCCGCGACGGCCGGGAAGGAGACGTCGACTGTGGTGCCGCTGACGATGGTTCGTCGCTGCTCCGGGCCGCGGTTGGGATCGAAGGTGACGAACAGGTACAGGCCGACATCCGGAACCGACACCACGATGACCAACTCGTCGCAGGTGGAGCGGGCGCGGATGTCCGGGACGACGCAGTGACTGGGATCGAAGGCCCAGGAGTACGTTGCGAACGACTCCCGCTCGCCCGCGACGGTCACCGACAGGACGTCGAACCCTCGGGGAACCACGATGCCCTTCACCGTCTGCCCCGGGGCCACGGAGACGGTTCGTGAGAAGCTCCCGGGCAAGGTCTTGACCACCAGGTCGACCGCCCGCCCAGCGGGCGGGTTCGCCAGGTCGACCAGCGCGCTGCCGTCGCACCGGGACTGGAAGGTGGCCGTCGGATCGGTGGGCGGCTGCCCGCACCTGCCGTCGAGCGGAACGCCGCCGGAGAAGCCGGACGTCTCGACGTAGCCGTCGTCCCACTGCACCCACACGATCAGGTCGGCGTAGGTGGTGGTGCCGGGCAGGCTCTGACTGCCGATCACCGGCTCGCCGAGGGAGTGCGGAAAGACGCCCTCGGGGCTGGCAGCGATGGGGTCGATGCTGGTGTCGGCCGGAATCACCTCCACCTTGACGAACCGGTATCGCGTCGCGTCGGTGGTAGGCGTCTCGGCAAGGACGGTCCAGCGGATCTGGTAGGTGCCGTCGGCCGTGCACCGCACCTCGTGATTGATGCTGAAACCCGGATAATCCGCGTTCGCCGGGGTCATGAAGACCAGCGTCCCGGCGAGGCTGACCACAACCGCTCCGAGGGCGGCAAGCACTCGCCGTGGCCACGATCGGATATTGATCATGGGCGCTCCTGCACTGAGGTGAGCCGGACTGGATCGACCCGGCCGGCGCGACGCCCTGACGGCGAAGACGGGTGCCCCTACGCCGAGTCACTCCGAGGCAGGAACGGCCGGTGAGCCCGGGCAGATGCTATCGGCGACGACCTATCGACGGCGGCCCGCGACACTCGGCCAACCGGGCAAATCGTCCCGGCGACCAAGAGGTGGTCGACCCCTCAACCGCGCTGGGCAATGTCAGACCTGTCGATTAGAATGTATGTACTAATCAAGATCCTGACCTGGGAGGACGCCCGTGACCGCGCCCGCCTCCACGCCCCTCACCCCCTACGCGACACTGCTCGGTTTCACCCGCTACGTCGACCGCACCGGCCCCACCAAGGCGACCTTCGTCGGCGGGCTGCGCAAGCAGCGCGCCAGCCGGTCCGGCTTCAACCCGCACGGCCAGTTCGTCAAGGCACTCAAGGCCGACATCGCCTTCCACACCGGCGGCACCCACCTGGCCGGGGTGGCCGACATCGTCAAGCCACGATGGCGCCCGCTCTACCAGGCGCTCGTCCCCGGCGCCACGACCTGGCTGCACTCCCTCGGCGAGCCGGCCGCCGTCGATCTCGCCCAGACCCGCGATGCCCTGGCCATGCTGGGCGACCTGCCCGTCAAGATCAACCCCCACTTCGGGGTACGCCACGCCGACGGCCGCGCCGAAGCGGTCCGCCTGCACTTCGACGAGGCCCCACCGAGTGAGGAATCGGTGCTCGCCACCCTGCACCTGATGGCCCGACACATGGACGCGGTGCTCCCGCACGCTGAGCCGGTCCTTGTCGACGTCCGCCGCGGCCTGGCCCACCGCATGCCCACCGACGCCAAGCCCGACCAGATCGAACGATGGCTCTCCGGCGAAGCCGCCGCCTTCCGCGCCATCTGGTCCACCGCCGCCTAACCCCGCCCCCACTCTCCACGGCCTCCGCGCTCCACCCGCTCCACCCGCCCCACCCGCTCCACGCGCCTGCCTGGCAAGATCGCGCTCGATCCAGGATGTAGTGGCCTCCGCCTGTTGGGAGGCCACTACATCCATGTTCGAGCGCGATCTTGGGGATAACGGCGCGCATCGGCGACGGTGTGGCGACGGCGGTTATCCACAGGGGCAGCGTGACGCGGAGGGGTTCGGCCAGCCTGGGGCCCATGCCGAAAGTTCCTCGTCGGCCGCCGCAGTTGCGGGGTCGCGTCTTCCGTGGCTCGACCGCCGTCTCGCGAGGCCTACTGACCCGCAATGACCTACGCAGCTCGGCGTGGCGACCGCTCTTCCGCGACGTCTACGCCGATGCCGAGGTCACAGTCACCCACCCCATCAGATGCGCCGCCGTTGGACGCTGGCTGGTTCCGCCCGGTGCGGCGATCGCGGGGCGCGCTGCCGCCGGCCTGTTCGGCTGCGCGAGGCCGATCGCGAGTGAGCCGGTCGACGTCCTCGTTCCCGCCGCCACCCGTACCGGCCCGACCACCGGCATCCGGGTCCACCACGCAGAGATCGACTCCGGCGACACCGTGGAAAGGGCCGGGATCACTGTGACCAGCCCGGCACGTACCTGCTGGGACCTGGCCCGTTGGCTCGACGTGATCGAGGCGGTGGTCGTCATCGACGCCATGCTGGCCAGTCGACTGACCACCGCGCCCGCCTTGCGCGAGTACGCGCTGAGCCGGGCCGGTCGACGCGGCTGGCGGTCGCTGCTACGCGCTGTCGACCTGGCCGACGCGGGTGCGGAGTCTCCTCAGGAGTCCCGCGCCCGGGTGCGGCTCGTGCTCGCCGGCCTGCCGAGGCCGGAGACGCAGTGGGTCGTGGCCGATCAGGGCCGATTCGTGGCCCGCCTGGACCTGGCCTGGCCGCAGTTCAAGGTCGCAGTGGAGTACGACGGACTCTGGCACGACGACCCCGAGCAGTTCCATCGGGACCGCCAACGCCTCAACCGACTGCTCGGCGGCGACTGGATCGTGCTGCACCTGACCGCCAAGCGCCTCCGGGACGACTTCGACGGGTTCCTCGCCGAGGTCCGAGCCGCCCTGCGGGCACGCTCGCGCTCCCCCCGGTGACGATGATCGTGCTCGAACATGGAAGTAGTGGCCTCCCCGTCCAGGGAGGCCACTACTTCCTGGATCGAGCACGATCATGAGCCGCGCACGGGGTGCGCTGACGCATGGCGGCGGTGGGGTGTCAGGCTGCGGGGAGGTACTTGGTCAGGTCGTCGAGGATCTTGTTGGCGGCGCCGACGCCGATGCCGGTCATCCAGACCTCGTCGGAGACGGGGTACGCCTTGCCGGCCTTGACCGCACCGAGCCCCTTCCACAGCGTCCCGCCGGCGACCTTGGTCTGCTCGGCGGCGGCCTTGTCGCCGTACGCGGTCACGAAGATGACGTCACCGTCGACCTCGTTGATCCGCTCGGGGCTGACCAGGTCGAAGCGCTTGTCCTCCTTGTTGGCGAGCAGCTGCCGCTCGGGGCGGCCCAGGCCGGTGTCGCCGATGACGATGCCGGAGAACGAGTCCGGGCCGTACACCCGGATGTTGCCGGGCAGGAACCGCACGATGGAGACCTTGCGCGCGGCGGCGTCGCCGAGCGTCGCGCCGAAGTCCTTGGCCCGCTTCTCGTACGTGGCGAGCAGATCCTTGGCCTGCTGCTCGCGGCCGAGCGCCTTGCCGTCGAGGAGGAGGTTGTCCTTCCAGGTGATGCCCACCTTGTCGGTGAACACGGTCGGTGCGATGGCGGCCAGCTCGTCGTAGAACTTCTCCTGGCGGAACTTGCTGCCGAGGATGAGGTCCGGCTTCAGCGCGTTGATCGCCTCCAGGTCGGGCTCGGTGAGCACCCCGACCTCCTTGATGCCGGCGAGCTTGTCCGCGCCGAAGTACGTGGGCCAGCTCTTCGCCTCACCGGCGGTGGCCGCGCCGACGGGCGTGATGCCCAGCGACAGCGCCGTGTCGATCTTGTCGGTGTCGAGCACGACGACGCGCTTGGGTTCGGCCGGGACCTTTGTGGTGCCCATGGCGTGGGTGATCTCCCGGGTCTCCCCGGTGGTGGAGCCGGCGACCGGGTCGCTCTCACCGCAGGCGGTGAGGCCGGCACCGAGGGCGACGGCCGCGGCGAGAGCTGCGACGAGACGACGCATCAGAGTCCTTTCGAGGGGTGCGAGCCGGCGAGCGGGTTGGCCGCGTCGCCGGTGGAGGGTCGGGCGTCCGGTACGGACGCCGTCGACGAATCGGGGTCTTCCGCGCCAGCGGCAGCATCGACCGGGCCACCCGGCGAGGCGACCCGGCCACCCGACGCGGCACCGGGAGCCGGAGCGTTGCCGCCGGTGTAGGAGGGCACCACCAGTGGGGCGCCGGTCACCGGGCAGGGCACTACCACGCAGGCCAGCCCGAAGACGTCGCGGACCAGGTCGGCGGTGAGGATCTCCCGGGGTGGTCCGGCGGCGACCACGGCGCCGGCGCGCATGGCGACCAGGTGGTCGGCGTAGCGGGCGGCCTGGTTCAGGTCGTGCAGCACGGCGACCACTGTGCGGCCCCGCTCGGAGCGCAGCCGGTGCAGGAGGTCCAGCACCTCCACCTGGTGGGCCAGGTCGAGGAACGTGGTCGGCTCGTCCAGCAGCAGGGCGTCGGTGTCCTGGGCGAGTGTCATGGCGATCCACACTCGTTGCCGTTGACCGCCGGAGAGGCTGTCCACCGGCCGGTCGGCCAGGTCGGTGACGTCGGCGAGGGCCATCGCCTGGTCCACCGCCGCGCCGTCCTCCGACGACCACTGCCGCCACCACCGCTGGTAGGGCTGCCGGCCGCGCCCGACCAGGTCCGCCACAGTGACGCCCTCGGGCACCAGCGGGCTCTGCGGCAGGACGCCGAGGCGGCGGGCGACCTCCCGGGTCGGCAGGTCGCGGATGGCGGTGCCGTCCAGCAGCACAGTGCCTCGGCGGGGGGTGAGCAGCCGGGCCATCGTGCGCAGCAGTGTGGACTTGCCGCACGCGTTGGGTCCGACGATCACTGTGAACGCGTCGGTGGGCAGGTCGAGGTCGAGCCCGTCGAGCACGGTCCGCTCGTCGTAGCCGGCGACCAGGTCGCGGGTGGAGAGCATCACTCGACTCCTTGTGGCGTCACGACGACCGCCGCCGGCCGCGCAGCAGCAGGAAGATCAGGTACGGGCCGCCGATCGCTGCGGTCAGCACACCGGCGGGTAGTTGGGTGGGTGCGAACAGCCGCCGGCCGGCCAAATCGGCCAGCACCAGCAGGAGGGCGCCGAGCAGCGCCGCGCAGACCAGCGGCGGCCGTTCGGCGCGTACCAGTCGTCGGGCCACCTGCGGGGCGACCAGCGCCACGAAGTCGACGGCGCCGACCTGGGCGGTGACCATCGCGGCGACGAGTACGCCGGTGCCGGCGAGGCCGATCCGGCGGGCCACCGGGCGCAGCCCGACGCCCCGGGCGGTGTCGTCGTCGAGGGCGGTGCTGTTCAGCGCCCAGCCGGCCCAGGCCAGCACCGGCAGCAGCACCAGCAGTGTGCCGGCGATCCAGGCGGCCTCGGTCCAGCCCTTGCCGGCCAGGGTGCCGATCAGCCAGATCTGCGCGCGCAGCCCGTCGATCGGGTCGGCGGTGAGCATGACCACCTCGGTGAGCGCCCGGAAGCCGAACGCGACCGCCACCCCGGCGAGCACGAACCGCTGCGCGGCCAGCCCGTGCCGGGCGCCGAGGGCGAACAGCAGGACCGCCGCGAGCAGCCCGCCCACCAGCGCTGTGGGTGCCACCAGCGCCGCGGCCATTCCGCTGGTCAGAGCCACAGTCGCGGCGAGGCCGGCGCCCTGGGTGATGCCGATGACGTCCGGGCTGGCGAGTGGGTTGCGGGCCACGCTCTGAATCAGCGTGCCGGCCACGCCGAAGGCGGCGCCGGCCACGGCCGCCAGCACGACCCGCGGCAGCCGAAGATCAAAGACCACGAGGTCGTACGGGGTGCCGGTGCCGGATAGTGCGCGCAGCACGTCGGCCGGGGCGACGTACGGGGTACCCAGCGAGAGGCTGAGCACGACGGCCAGGAGAAGCAGCACGGTCAGCACGGCGGCCACCAGTACCGCGCGGCGGCGGATCACCAGGCTGACCGGGCCGATCCGCAGCAGCGACCGCCCGGGCAGCCGCGCCGCGTCGGCACGAGGCGAGTCTGGGTGCAGGGTGGTGGTCACGCGGTCACCACCCGGGCGCGGCGGACCAGCACGGCCAGCAGTGGCGCGCCGATCAGCGCGGTGACGATCCCGGCCGGGATCTCGCCGGGCGGGGCGACGAGCCGACCGACGATGTCGGCGGCGAGCAGCAGCGCCGGCCCGAGCAGGGCGGAGACGGCGAGGGTCCAGCGGTGGTCCGCGCCGACCAGGGCGCGCGCCAGGTGCGGAACGGCCAACCCGACGAACGCGACAGGTCCGGCGGCGGCCACCGCGGCGCCGGTCAGCAGCACGGCGGCGAGGCCACCACCGAGGCGGACCAGGCCGATCCGGTGGCCGAGGCCACGGGCCACGTCGTCGCCGAGGGCCAACGCGTCCAGGCCCCGGGCCACCAGGGCGGCCAGCACCAACCCGACGAGGACGAACGGCAGCACCTGCGCGGCGACCGACAGGTCCCGGCCGGCCAGCCCGCCGACCACCCAGAAGCGGTACTCCTCGAAGGTGCGGGCGTCGATGCTGAGCAGCGCGTACACCCCGGAGGCCAGGCTGGCGTCGAGCGCCGCGCCCACCAGCGCGAGGGTGACCGGGCTGGCGCCCTCACGGGCGCGGGTGGCGATGGCGAAGACCAGCAGCCCGGCGATCAGGGCTCCGGCGATGCCGAACCAGACGTACCCGGCGAGCGTGCCGACGCCGAAGACGGAGATCGCGAGCACCACCCCGAACGACGCGCCCGCGCTGATGCCGAGGATGCGCGGCTCGGCGAGGGGATTGCGGGTGAGCGCCTGGAACAACACCCCGGCCACGGCGAGTGCGAGCCCGACAGCGAGGCCGAGCGCGGTCCGGGGCATCCGCAGCTCACGGACGATGGTGCTGGCGTCGCCGCCGTCCGGCGCGACGAGCGCGTGCCAGACCTGGTCGACGCCGAGTTGTCGGCTGCCGAGGGCGAAGCTGGCCAGCACTGTGAGCAGCAGCACCAGCGCGGCCACGACGGTGACGGCCACCCGGCGGCCGGTACGGGTGCCGGACCGGTTGCGGGCCGGGGTCGGCCGGGTGGCGAGGGTGGTCACGAGTCTCCTGCACGTTCACGCTTAGGTTCGCCTAACCTTAGCCGAGCTGCGGAAATGGGACTAACCGGCGTCTGTCGATACCGTCTCGGGTTCCACCGCCCCGCTCGGGGAGCCGCCGTCCCCGGCCGCCGCGCCACCGCGCGGTAGGACGTTCAGCGGCCGCATCATCTCGTTGTCCTCATGCTCCAGCAGGTGGCAGTGCCAGGCGTACCGACCCGGCAGGTCGAAGTGCGCCTTGATCCGGGTCACCTCCCATGGGTACGCGAGCACCGTGTCCAGCCTCCCCCGGTCCCCCGGGCCCGGCCGCGACCGGCCCGAGTGTCCCCGGCCGAGCAGCTCGAACTGGACCTGGTGCAGGTGGACCGGATGCACGTGCCGGGTGAAGTTGCGCACCTCCCACACCTCGGTGTCGCCGAGGGTGGGCTGCTCGGTCACCGGGTCGCTCCAGCGCAACGGCAGGCCCCGGCCCCGCTCGTCGAGGACGCCGAGCAGCATGATCATCGAGCCGCCGGACCTCCGCTCGTTGAGCGACAACCGGCGTACCCGCTGGGCCGGGCCGAGCCGACTGTGTGACGGCAGCCGCAGCTGCTCCGGTGGCACGCTCGAATCCGCGCCGGCCGCGTCGGTGACCACGAAGCGCAGCACCTGTCCGGTGGTGTGCGGATCGGCGGGGTCGAAGTCCACCCCGGGCCGACCGCCGGCGTAGGCCCGGTCCGGTCCCTCGTTGACGAGGTACAGCTCAGTGCCGGCCGGCACGTCGGTGAAGTCGACGATCGCGTCGACCCGCTGGGCCGGGCCGAGGGTCACCCGCTCGTGCGGCACCGCCTCGGGCAGGAGACCGCCGTCGCTGCCGATCTGCCAGATCGGCAGCACCGGCCGGGCCGGTCGCGCGGTGGCGTGGGCGGCCACGCTGAGCAGCAGGAATCGGCTGTTGCAGCCGTTGAGCAGGCGGAACCGGTAACGCCGACGCTGGACGGTCAATGTGGGCCAGGTGCGGCCGTTGACCACGATGGCCGAGCCGGAGAACCCGGACGTCCAGAGCGGTGGCACGTCGCCGTGCGACGAGCGCGCGTCCGGGTAGAGCAGGTCGCCGTCCGCGGTGAAGCTGCGGTCCTGGATCAGCAGCGGAATGTCGTGGTAGCGGACGTTCGGCGGATCGTTGCGAGCCGGCGTCGGGCCGGGCAGTACGCCGTCGGGCAAATCGTCCCCGCCGCCGAGCAGGTAGAACCCGGCCGGTCCGGCGTAGACGTTCTCGCGGGTGAGCCCCAACGAGTGGTCGTGGTACCAGAGGGTGCAGGAGCGCTGGTCGTTCGCGTACTCGAAGGTGGCCGAACCCGGCGCCCAGCGCAGGCCGGAACCCTCGGCGAAGCGGGACCGGAACTCCCGGTATGTGCTGCCGGTCACGGCGAAGTCGGACGGTAGGTCCCGGGCCACCGGCAGGTACCACGCCTCGGAGTGTCCGTCGCTCTCCTGCGTGCTGTGCCCACCGTGCAGGTGCACCACCTGGGGCACCGGGCCGCGGTACCCCAGTGGGTCGCCGTCCCAGTGACCGTGCCGGTCCCGGCCCGCCGGTCCGCCCGGCGGGTTGGCCCAGTGCAGGGTGGGGTCCACCGGGAGCAGGTGCGGCAGGTAGTCGCCCCGGCCGTCGACGAGCTGGTTGACCCAGGTCACCCGTACCGGACGGCCGACCCGCGCCATGATCGTGGGCGCCGGGTAGCCGAAGCTGCCGGGGTGGGCGGTGGAGCCGTAACCCCACACTGTGGTGCGCGGCCATGACGGCGGCAGGATCTGCTGGCGAAACTGGCGTACCGCGATGACGTACTCGTCTCGCTCCGGGCCGGTCGCCACCGCCGGCATGGCCGGTGGGATCCGCAGCGGCACGACGTACTTCGGGATCTCGCCCGCGTCCAACGGTGCCGCCGCAGCGAGCGCTCGGCCCGCCGCCCCGCCCGCCGGGACCAGAACCGCGGCACCACCGGCGGCACTGGCCGCGAGCAACTGACGTCTGGTGACCATGCCGCACCCTCCCGATCGCAGCGAACCTGATTTGAGAATGAGATTCGCAGACGATGACAGGACGGACAGATAGCAGATGACACCCAGAAGAGGAAGATTCGCGCCATAGGGTGTGGACATGCGATTCGACCAGCACACGGCCGTCCTGCTGACCCGGCCGTCGGATCCGCCGGAGCTGCCGCAGGACGCGATCGACCGGTTGCGGGACGCGCACCTGGCCCACCAGGCGGGCCTCGTGCAGCAGGGGCTGGTGCTCGCTGCCGGACCGTTCCTGCACCCCGACGACGAGCAGCTACGGGGCTTCGTGGTGCTGTCCATCGCCCCGGACGAGGCACGCGCGCTCTTCGCCAACGACCCCGCCGTGCGGGCCGGTCGCCTGGTGGCGCGGGTCACGTCGTGGCTGCTCCCGGAGGGCAACCTGCGGTTCGAGAGCGTGCCGGTGCCGCAGTCGATGCTGGAGGCGGCCTCCGGGGACTGACGCCGGGCCCGGTCAGCCGGCCGAGCCGCTGCCGGTCTGCGCCGGCAACTCACCGAGCGGGACCACCCGCAGCGCGTCCATCGGGCCGACGATCACCAGCAGTTCCGGGAAGTAGTCCCGCAGCACCTGCCGGCACCCGTCACAGGGTGCGACGACCTCGCGCCCACGGTCGGCGACAGTGACGATCGTCTCCAGAGCTGTGACACCCTGGGTGGCGGCTGTGCCGATCACGACCAGTTCGGCACAGGCCCCTCCGGCGGCGTGCTGGACGTTCACGCCGGTGAAGACCCGCCCGTCCGCGGTCCGGGCCGCTGACGCGACGGTGTGGTGCTGGCTGCGACAGCGCAGCTTGGAGACCGCCGTGGCGGCCTGCACCAACGCGCGGTCGGTGTCGCGCATCTCCATCCGGCTCCCCCAGCACTCGACGTCGGCCGCCAACTCTAGGGCCCGCTGGTGGCCGTCCCGGGACGGGAGGTGGCCTTCACGGAGCCGTCCGCTCGGTAACCCAGGGGCGGTGCGCCGCCGGGCTGCCTATCCTTGGGCACGACATGCAGAATCCAACCGCCTCCGTCGCGTCCGACCCCGTTCGCGAGCTGCACCGCCGCCTCACACCTCTGATGTTCCGCGACCAGCGCCGGCTCCAGCGGCGACTGGACGGTGCCCGCAAGCTGCGCGACCCGCAGCGTCGGGAGGCGGCGCTGACCGAGATAACCGCCGACGTGGTCCGGGCCGAGCAGCGCCTCGCCGCCCGGCAGGCGGCGGTGCCCGTGATCACGTACCCGGTGGGCTTGCCGGTCAGTGAGCGCAAGGACGACATCGCCGCCGCCATCCGCGATCACCAGGTGGTGATCGTGGCGGGCGAGACCGGCTCCGGCAAGACCACCCAGATCCCCAAGATCTGTCTGGAGTTGGGGCGCGGGGTGCACGGCCTGATCGGGCACACCCAGCCCCGGCGGTTGGCCGCCCGGACGGTGGCCGACCGGATCGCCGACGAGCTGGGCACCGAGTTGGGCGACGTGGTCGGCTACAAGGTTCGCTTCACCGACCAGGTCAGCGAGCGCAGCCTGGTGAAGCTGATGACCGACGGCATCCTGCTGGCCGAGTTGCAGACCGACCGGATGCTGCGCCAGTACGACACGCTGATCATCGATGAGGCACACGAGCGCAGCCTCAACATCGACTTCATCCTCGGGTACCTGCGGGAGCTGCTGCCCCGACGACCCGACCTCAAGGTGATCATCACCTCGGCGACCATCGAGACCGATCGGTTCGCCCGGCACTTCGCCGGCCCGCCCACCGCCGACGAGCCCGATGGCGTTCCCGCGCCGGTGGTCGAGGTCTCGGGGCGCACCTACCCGGTGGAGGTGCGCTACCGGCCCCTCGTCGAGCTCGCCGAGGGCGAGGAGGACGGCGACGAGGAAAACGTCCGCGACCAGATCCAGGCCATCGGCGACGCCGTCGAGGAGTTGGCCGCCGAAGGCCCCGGCGACATCCTGGTCTTCCTCAGCGGCGAGCGGGAGATCCGGGACACCGCCGACGCGCTGGGCAAGCTGGTGCAGACGAAGCGAACGCTGCTCGGCACCGAGATCCTGCCGCTGTACGCGCGGCTGTCCTCCGCCGAGCAGCACCGGGTCTTCGCCGCGCACTCCTCGCGCCGGGTGGTGCTCGCCACCAACGTCGCGGAGACCTCGCTGACAGTGCCCGGCATCAAGTACGTGGTGGACCCGGGTACCGCCCGCATCTCCCGCTACTCCAGCCGGCTCAAGGTGCAGCGGCTGCCGATCGAGCCGGTCTCCCAGGCCTCGGCCAACCAGCGCAAGGGCCGCTGTGGCCGTACCTCGGACGGCATCTGCATCCGCCTCTACGACGAGCAGGATTTCGGGTCCCGTCCCGAGTTCACCGACCCGGAGATCCTGCGGACCAACCTGGCGTCGGTCATCCTCCAGATGACAGCGATCGGGCTCGGCGACCTCGCCGCGTTCCCGTTCATCGACCCACCGGACAAGCGCAACATCAGCGACGGTGTCAACCTGCTGCACGAGCTGGGCGCGTTGGACCCGACCGAGGCCGACCCGGCGAAGCGGCTCACCGCGCTCGGCCGGCGGCTGGCCCAGTTGCCTGTCGACCCGCGACTGGCCCGGATGGTGGTCGAGGGCGAACGCAACGGCGCCGCCACCGAGGTGCTGGTGATCGCCGCCGCGCTCTCCATCCAGGACCCGCGGGAGCGGCCCGCGGAGAAGCAGGCCCAGGCGGACCAGGCGCACGCCCGGTTCGCCGACAAGGAGTCGGACTTCGTCGCCTACCTCAACCTGTGGCGCTACCTTCGCGAGCAGCAGCGGGAGCTCTCCTCCAGCGCGTTCCGCCGGATGTGCAAGGCGGAGTACCTGAACTACCTGCGGATCCGCGAGTGGCAGGACATCGTCAGCCAGCTGCGCCAGGTGCTGCGTACCCCCTCCGACGGCGACCGGCGGGGCGGGCGGCCGGCGCGAGACAGCTCGGACGACACGGACGCCGGCCGGGGCCGCCGGGGTGGCACGGACCTGCCGGAGGAGATCGACACCCCGAAGGTGCACCAGTCGCTGCTGCCCGGCCTGTTGTCGCACATCGGCCTCAAGGACGCCCAGAAACACGAGTACCTGGGGGCGCGGGGCGCGAAGTTCGCGCTCTTCCCCGGGTCGGCGTTGTTCAAGAAGCCGCCGCGCTGGGTGATGGCCGCCGAACTGGTGGAGACCTCCCGGCTGTGGGGGCGCATCGCCGGCCGGGTCGAGCCGGAGTGGGTCGAACCGCTCGCGCAGCACCTGATCAAGCGCAGCTACAGCGAACCGCACTGGGAGAAGAAGCAGGCCGCGGTGATGGCCTACGAGAAGGTCACCCTGTACGGCGTTCCGCTGGTCAGCTCCCGCAAAGTCAACTTTGGACGGATCGACCCGACGCTGAGCCGGGAGCTGTTCATCCGGCACGCCCTCGTCGAGGGCGACTGGCAGACCCACCACCAGTTCTGGGCGGACAACAAGCGGCTGCTCGCCGAAATCGAGGAGCTGGAGAGCAGGGCCCGCCGCCGGGACATCCTGGTCGACGACGAAACCATCTTCGGCTTCTACGACCAGCGGATCCCAGCCGACGTGTCCTCCGGCCGGCACTTCGACAGCTGGTGGAAGAAGACCCGCCGCGAGCAACCCGACCTGCTCACCTTCACCCGCGACCTGCTGATCAACGACGGCCGGCCGGGGGTGGACGAGGACGACTACCCGGACGAGTGGCAGGCCGACGGGGTGAGCCTGCCGCTGACCTACCGGTTCGAGCCGGGCACGCCGGACGACGGCGTCACAGTGGACATCCCGCTGCCGCTGCTCAACCAGGTGCCGGTGGAGACCTTCGACTGGCAGGTGCCGGGGCTGCGCGAGGAGACGGTGATCGCGCTGATCCGCTCGCTGCCCAAGGCGATCCGCCGCAACTTCGTCCCGGTGCCGGACTACGCCCGGGCCGCCCTGGCGGCGATCACTCCCGGCGAGGAGTCGCTGCTGGACGCGCTCACCCGGCAACTGCGCCGGATGACCGGAGTGACAGTGCCCCGCGACGCCTGGGAGCCGGGCAAGCTCCCGGCGCACCTGCGGGTGACCTTCCGGGTCCTCGGCGACGACGAGAAGCCGGTCGCCGAGGGCAAGGACCTGCCGGCGCTGCAACGCCAACTCCGTCAGGAGGTACGCCAGGTGGTGGCGGCCGCCGCACCGGAGGTGGCCCGCACCGGGCTGCGCGAGTGGAGCATCGGCACGCTGCCCCGGACCCTCGGGCAGGTCCGTGCCGGTTACGCGGTCACCGCGTATCCGGCGCTGGTCGACGAGGGCGCCACTGTCGGGGTGAGGGTGTTCGACTCCCCGGCCGAGGCGGAGGCGGCGCACTGGGCCGGCACCCGCCGGCTGCTGCGGCTCACAGTGCCGTCCCCGGCGCGGTTCCTCCAGGGGCGGCTGGACAACGAGGCGAAGCTGGCGTTGAGCCGCAACCCGCACGGCGGCGTGCAGGAGCTGATCGAGGACGCGGCGGGCGCGGCCATCGACCGGCTGATCGGCGCGGCGGGCGGGCCGGCGTGGGACGCCGACGGCTTCGCGGCCCTGCGCGAGAAGGTCCGCGCCGACCTGGTCGACACCGTCGTGGAGGTGATGGACCGGGTTCGCAAGGTCCTCGCCGCCGCGTACGCCGTCGAGCAGCGGCTCGGCGCGACCCGCAACCTCGCCGTGGTGGCGGCGCTGGCCGACATCCGCAGTCAGCTCGCCGGGCTGGTGCACGCCGGTTTCATCACCGAGACCGGGTACGCGCGCCTGCCCGACCTGCTGCGCTACCTCACCGCCATCGAGCGTCGACTGGAGCGGCTGGGCGGCAACCCGCAGCGGGACCGCCAGCAGCAGGACCGGATCGCCGTCGTGCAGAAGGAGTACGCGAACCTGCTCGCCAACCTGCCGCCGGCCCGCCGTCAGGAGACGGCCGTCCGACAGATCCGCTGGATGATCGAGGAGCTGCGGGTGAACGTCTTCGCCCAGGCGCTGGGCACCCCGTACCCCGTCTCCGAGCAGCGGATCTACCGGGCGATGGACGACGCCGAAGGCCGCTGAGCCCGGCGGCCGGGGCCGCTGCCGGCCTCGTCGACGGCGGCGGCCCCGGCCGGGGTCAGGTCAGTGGCTCGACGCCGGGGGGCAGTTCGCCGAGGTCGATCGCCGACTGGATGTAGTCGAGCAGGATGCGCCGAAGCTCCCGACCGGCGTGGGTGGGTACGACGTCGCGCCGACGGGCCACCGCGATGGTCCGCCGCACGCCGGGCGGGGCGAGCGGGGTGATCCGCACGCCCGGCCGGCGGGCCAGCACGATGCCGGGCACGAGCGCGATGCCGAGCCCCGCCTCGACGAAGCTGAGGACCGCGTCCATCTCGCCGCCGTCCACGGCGAAGGTGGGTTCGAAGCCCGCCTCCCGACACGCCTGGATGGTCGCGTCGCGCAGGTCGTACCCCTCCCGGAACATCACCATCGGCTGGTCCCGCAGGTCGGTGATGCGCAGCTCCCCGGTCGTCGACGCGGTCGCCACCTCTCCCACCGAGGCCACCACCAGGCTCTCGCGCAGGATCGGGTCGACCCGCAGCCCGGGGTCGGCCCCCTGCGCCGGCATGATGATCAGGGCCAGGTCGAGGTCGCCGCGCAGGAGGTTGCGGACCAGGTCCTGGGAGCCGCCTTCCTCGACGCGCAGGTCGACGGTGGGGTGCGCGTCGCGGAAGCGGCGCAGCACCGGCGGGGCGAGCGAGGTGGCCAGACTGGGGGTGGCCCCGAGCCGGACCCGGCCCCGGCGCAGCCCGACCAACTCCTGGACCTCCCGGGTCGCGGTCTCCACGTCGGCGAGGATCCGGGTGGCCAACGGCAGCAGCACCTCGCCCGCCGCGGTGAGTGCGATGTTGCCCCTTACCCGCTCGAAAAGTGGCGCTCCGAGGTCGGCCTCCAGAGCGTGAATTTGCTTACTGAGAGAAGGCTGAGTGATGCCCACGAGGTCGGCTGCTTGGGTGAAATGTCGTACTTCGGCCACCGCGACGAAGTACCGGAGCTGATGGAGCTGCATCTACATAGCCTACGGCTATCAACACTGCGAGTTTGATGCATTGGACGACTGATCGAAGTGCTCCTAGCGTCGGACCTGTGGTAATCACGAAGACTCGGTCGCCCATCCGCTCGAACGTCGGTCTCAAGGCCGTCATGGCGGTGACGGGCATCCTGCTGGCGCTGTTCCTCATCGCCCACATGCTCGGCAACCTGAAGGTGTTCACGGGGGAGACCTCGTTCGACCACTACGCGCACTGGCTGCGTGACATCGGCAAGCCACTGCTGCCCGGCGTCTGGTTCCTGTGGATCCTGCGCACCGTGCTGGTGGTGGCGGTCGTCGCCCACATCGTGGCCGCCACAGTGCTGGCCCGGCGGGCCCGCGCCGCCCGCCCGGTCAAGTACGCCCACCGCAAGAAGGTCAACGGCAGCTACGCGGCCCGCACGATGCGCTGGGGTGGAGTGATCATCCTGCTCTTCGTGATCTACCACCTGCTGGACCTCACCACCGGCACGCTGAACCCGGTCGGTGACGCCAGCAAGCCGTACGGCAACGTCGTCGCCGACTTCGCCCCGGAGCGCTGGTACGTCACGCTCTTCTACACGCTGGCCATCCTCGCGGTGGGCTTCCACCTGCGCCACGGCGCGTTCAGCGCGTTCCGCAGCCTCGGCCAGCAGACACCGCGCGGCGAGCGCAGGGCGCGTACCGCGGCTCTGATCTTCGCTGTGCTGCTCTGCGCCGGGTACCTGGTGGTCCCGTTCGCCGTACTCACCGGATTGGTGTCCTGACATGGAACTCTTCACCGAGGGCGACGCGATCGCCGACACCAAGGCTCCCGCCGGCCCGGTCGAGAAGCGTTGGGAGACCCGGCGCTTCGAGGCCAAGCTGGTCAACCCCGCCAACCGCCGCAAGATGACGGTGATCGTGGTCGGCACCGGCCTGGCCGGCGGCTCCGCCGCCGCGACCCTGGCCGAGCAGGGCTACCACGTCAAGTCCTACTGCTACCAGGACAGCCCGCGCCGGGCGCACTCCATCGCGGCACAGGGCGGCATCAACGCGGCGAAGAACTACCGCAACGACGGCGACTCCGTGCACCGGCTCTTCTACGACACCGTCAAGGGCGGCGACTTCCGTTCCCGGGAGTCGAACGTGCACCGGCTCGCCGAGGTGTCGGTCAACATCATCGACCAGTGCGTCGCCCAGGGGGTGCCGTTCGCCCGCGAGTACGGCGGCCTGCTGGACACCCGCTCCTTCGGTGGCGCCCAGGTGCAGCGCACCTTCTACGCCCGGGGCCAGACGGGCCAGCAGTTGCTGCTCGGCGCGTACCAGGCGCTGGAGCGGCAGATCGGCCTGGGCAACGTGGAGATGAACACCCGGCACGAGATGCTGGAGCTGGTCCTCATCGACGACAAGGCCCGCGGCATCGTGGTCCGGGACCTGGTCACCGGCGAGATCAGCACCGAGATGGCCGACGCCGTCGTGCTCGCCTCCGGCGGCTACGGCAACGTCTTCTACCTCTCCACCAACGCCAAGGGCTGCAACGTCACCGCCACCTGGCGCGCGCACCGCAAGGGCGCGTACTTCGCCAACCCGTGCTACACGCAGATCCACCCGACCTGCATCCCGGTCTCCGGCGACCACCAGTCGAAGCTGACCCTGATGAGCGAGTCGCTGCGCAACGACGGCCGGGTCTGGGTGCCGAAGACCAAGGGTGACGACCGCAGCCCGAAGGACATCGGCGAGGACGAGCGGGACTACTACCTGGAGCGGATCTACCCCTCCTTCGGCAACCTGGTCCCCCGCGACATCGCCTCCCGCGCCGCGAAGAACGTGTGCGACGAGGGTCGGGGCGTCGGGCCCACGAAGCTCGGCGTCTACCTCGACTTCGCCGACGCGATCGGCCGGCTCGGCCGCAAGGCCATCGAGGCCAAGTACGGCAACCTCTTCGAGATGTACGAGCGGATCACCGGCGAGGACCCCTACGAGGTGCCGATGCGCATCTACCCCGCCGTGCACTACACGATGGGCGGCCTGTGGGTCGACTACGACCTCCAGTCGAACATCCCCGGCCTGTTCGTGATCGGCGAGGCGAACTTCTCCGACCACGGCGCGAACCGGCTCGGCGCCTCGGCGCTGATGCAGGGCCTCGCCGACGGCTACTTCGTGCTGCCCACCACCATCGCCAACTACCTGGCCTCCGGTCCGCTGGAGAAGGTCGACGCCAGCCACCCGGCGGCCGTCGAGGCGCGCACCGACGTCGAGGACCGCGTCCAGCGGCTGCTTGCCGTCGACGGCGACCGGACCGTGGACTCGTTCCACCGGGAACTGGGCCAGATCATGTGGGAACACTGCGGCATGGAGCGCAGCGAGGCCGGGCTGCGCAAGGCGATCGACGAGATCCGCGCCCTGCGCGAGCAGTTCTGGCAGCGGGTCAAGGTGTCCGGCACCGGCGAGGAACTCAACCAGTCACTGGAGAAGGCCGGCCGGGTGGCCGACTTCTTCGAGCTGGCCGAGCTGATGTGCATCGACGCCCTGCACCGCGAGGAGTCCTGCGGCGGCCACTTCCGGGCCGAGCACCAGACCCCCGACGGTGAGGCGCAGCGCGACGACGACCGGTTCGCGTACGTGGCGGCCTGGGAGTTCACCGCTGACGGCGAGCCCTCGGTGCTGCACAAGGAAGACCTGAATTTCGAATACGTCCACCCCACGCAGCGGAGCTACAAGTGAACCTGACCCTGCGCATCTGGCGCCAGAAGGGCCCTGAGGACAAGGGTCGGATGGTGACCTACCCGGTCGACGACGTGTCCCCGGACATGTCATTCCTGGAGATGCTCGACGTACTCAACGAGCGGCTGATCCTCGCTGGCGAGGACCCGGTGGCGTTCGACCACGACTGCCGCGAGGGCATCTGCGGCATGTGCGGCCTGATGATCAACGGCGACGCGCACGGGCCGCAGCGCGGCACCACCGCGTGCCAGCTGCACATGCGGCAGTTCACCGACGGCGAGACGATCGACATCGAGCCGTGGCGGGCCAGCGCCTTCCCGGTCGTCAAGGACCTGGTCGTCAACCGCAGCGCGTTCGACAAGATCATCGCGGCTGGCGGTTACGTCACCGCGCCGACCGGCAGCGCGCCCGAGGCCCACTCCACCCCGGTGGCCAAGGCCAACGCCGACGCCGCCTTCGAGTCCGCGGCCTGCATCGGCTGCGGGGCCTGCGTGGCAGCCTGCCCGAACGGCTCCGGCATGCTCTTCACCGCCGCCAAGCTCACCCAGCTCTCGCTGCTGCCCCAGGGCCAGCCCGAGCGCTACACCCGGGTGATCGGCATGGTCGACGCGCACGACGAGGCCGGCTTCGGCGGCTGCACCAACGCCGGCGAATGCACCCCCGCCTGCCCGAAGGGCATCCCGCTGAACACCATCGGCCGGCTCAACCGCGACTACCTCGCGGCCACCGCCAAGGGAGCCAACAACACCCCCGGTTCCTGAGGTCCGCCGCACCGACCGCCGTATCCCGCTTTCCGGGGGTACGGCGGTCTGGCTTTCCCGGGCTCCGGGCTCCGGGCTCCGGGCTTTGGTTGTGCTGGTCTCTGCTTGCGGTGAGGGCTGGGACGACAGTCCCCGGCTCCGGGCGGTCAGGCCTGATCCCTGCGCCGGGGATGGTCGCCCCAGCCCCGACCCCTCGCCTCACGCGTCGCGCCCCGCCTGACCCACATCCCATGATCCACTCGCGTTTCAGGAAGTCGGCCCTTTGACGGGCCTCGGACACCGCGACTTCAAGGAACCCGAGTGGATCAACTCGATCTCGGCCCAGATGGGCCGGAGGCCGGGGGTCGAGCGGCCGGTTCAAGTGCCCATGCCCGGGTAGCAGTCTTCCGAGACGGCAGTGAGAAGGGATGAGGGACATGAAGGCGCTCACCTGGCAGGGCAAGCGAGACGTACGGGTCGAGGAGGTTCCGGACCCTCGCATCGAGGAGCCGACCGACGCGATCGTGAAGATCACCTCGACCGCGATCTGCGGTTCCGACCTGCACCTGTACGAGGTGCTCGGGCCGTACCTGAAGCCGGGTGACGTCCTGGGTCACGAGCCGATGGGCATCGTCGAGGAGGTCGGGTCGGAGGTGACCGGGCTCAAGCCGGGCGACCGGGTGGTGGTGCCGTTCAACATCGCCTGCGGCAGTTGCTGGATGTGTCAGCGCCAGCTGTACGCGCAGTGCGAGACCACCCAGGTCACCAGCGAGGGCAAGGGCGCGTCCCTGTTCGGCTACACCTCGCTCTACGGGTCGGTGCCGGGCGGGCAGGCCGAGTACCTGCGCGTCCCGCAGGCCCACTTCGGGCCGATCAAGATCCCGCAGACCGGAGCGGACGAGCGTTACCTCTACCTGTCCGACATTCTGCCCACCGCCTGGCAGGCGGTGAAGTACGCGGACACCCCGCGAGGCGGCACCCTGGCCGTCTTCGGCCTGGGTCCGGTCGGGCAGTTCTGCGCGCGGATCGGCCGCCACCTCGGCGCCGGCCGGGTGATCGGGCTGGACCTGGTGCCCGAGCGGCTGGAGCTGGCCCGCCGGCACGGCATCGAGGTGCTCGACGTGAGCCAGCTGTCCGACGTGCCGGGCGCCTTGATCGACCTGGTCGACGGGCGCGGCCCGGACGCGGTGATCGACGCGGTCGGGATGGAGGCGCACGGTTCGCCAGCGGGGAAGTTGGCCCAGACCGCCGCCGGGTTGCTGCCGGACAAGCTGGCCCAGACGATGACCGACCGGGCGGGCGTGGACCGGCTGTCAGTCCTGCACGCCGCGCTCAAGGGGGTTCGCCGCGGCGGCACCGTGTCGCTCTCCGGGGTGTACGGCGGCGAGGCGGACCCGATGCCGTTGATGGAGATGTTCGACCGTGGCATCCAGCTGCGGATGGGGCAGTGTCACGTGCGCCGGTGGACCGACGAGATCCTGCCGCTGCTCTCCGGCGACGACG
Source organism: Micromonospora trifolii (assembly GCF_022229005.1). GTDB lineage: Bacteria > Actinomycetota > Actinomycetes > Mycobacteriales > Micromonosporaceae > Micromonospora > Micromonospora trifolii. The sequence continues at coordinate 201,067 of NZ_JAKKFD010000003.1, read as the reverse complement.
ACCCGCTGGGCGTGGAGGACCTGCGTACCCACCGGTTGCCGCTGGCCCGTGCACCGCAGGCGTACGAGATGTTCCAGAAGAAGGAGGACGGCTGCATCAAGGTCGTCCTCGAACCATGAGTGCGAGGAGTGAGCCGGGGTTGCGAGCCCCGCAGTCACGATTGCAACGGGCACCATGAGTGCGAGGAGTGAGCCGGGGTTGCGAGCCCCGCAGTCACGATTGCAGCCGGTGCCGTGAGCCGGGTGGTCGTGATCGTTGGCGCGAGCAGCGGGATCGGCCGGGCGACGGCCCGGGCGTTCGCCGAGCGCGGCGACCGCCTGGTCCTCGCCGCTCGCGCCACCACGACCCTGGCCGAGGTACGCGCGGAGTGCGCCGACGTCGACGTACTGACCGTGCCGACCGACGTGACCGAGCCGGACGCACTGGACGCGCTCGCGGGTGCCGCGATCGACCGCTTCGGCCGCATCGACGTGTGGGTGCACACGGCGGCGGTGATGGCCTACGGTCGCTTCGACGAGCTGCCGGAACGGGTCTTCGACCAGGTGGTCCGGACCGATCTGCTCGGCGCCGCCGGCTCGTTGCGGGTGGCGCTGCGGCACTTCCGGGCCAACGGGGCCGGCACGGTGATCCTCACCGGTTCGGTGCTCGGGCACATCACCGCTCCGTACATGAGCGCGTACGTGGCGAGCAAGTGGGGGTTGCAGGGTCTGGTCCGGACGGTGCAGCAGGAGTTGCGCGACAGCCCGGCGATCCGGCTGTGCCTGGTCAACCCGGGCAGCGTGGACACTCCCGTGTACCAGCAGGCAGCCAACTATCTGGGCCGGATCGGGCGACCTCCGCCGCCGGTCGCCGGCCCGCAGCGGGTGGCCCGGGCCATCGTGAACTGTGTGGACCGGCCCCACCGGGAGGTGTCGGTGGGTCGGCTCAACGTGGTGCTGCGGGCCGGCTTCACAGTGCTGCCGGGGGTCTACGACGTCCTCGTCGGGCCGTTGATGCGGGCGGTGGGACTGAGTGGACGGTCAGTCGCCGCGCACGACGGCTCGGTCTTCGCCGCGAACCCGTCCGGCGAGGCGGTACGCGGCGGTCACGTTCCCGACCTGCGGAAACTCCTGTTCGGACCGGTCGGGGCCGCGCTGCGCCGACGGTTCGACTGACCTGTTCGGAACTGTTCGGGACAAACTCGGGGGCATCGTGCGTCGATCAACTCGCCTAGGGTGGTGGGCCAGCAAGCGCTCAGGCACACCACGATCGGGGAGACGATTGACCATGCGACTGAACCGCAGGACGGCACTCGGACTGGGCACTGTGGCCACCGCCGGTACGGTGCTGGGCGCCGCCGGCACGGCGAGCGCCGCCGAGACCACCGAGGCGTCGCCGACCACTCCCGCTCGGGCCGCCCGTCGGGTCGCCTCCGTCTTCACCAAGCACAGCGCTGCGGCCGGCGGCAACTGGCAGGCGTACGTCAGCGTCGCCGACCCGGCCGGTGCGCCGGTGGTAGCGGTGGAGGCTGACGCGGACCAGCGGATCGAGGCGTACAGCGTCAACAAGATCGCCGTCGCGACGGCGGTGCTCGACAAGGTCGACCGGGGGCTGCTCACCCTGGACCAGCAGGTCGAGGTGAGCGCCGCGATCGTCGTACCGGGCGGCGACGGCATCTTCAGCCTGGACGGCGCGTACCCGAGCCTGGTGACCATCGGGCACGTGCTGGCCAACCTGCTGACCGTCTCGGACGACACGGCGGTACGGCTGTGCGGGCTGGTCGCCCCGGCGGCCGAGATCAACTCCATCCTGGTCGCCAAGGGCTTCCCGAACACCCAGGTTCAGCCGGTGGCCAACCCGAACCGGTTCTTCCTCGGCACCAGCACCCCCCGGGAGACGCACGACCTGCTGCGCGCCCTGGTCGCTGGCACGCTGCTCTCCCCCGCCTCGACGACGTACCTGTTGGGCATCCTGCGCTCCCCGGTGGCGTTCACCGACGGCATCCGGCGCACCATGTCCTCCGACGAGCGGGCCCGGATCGCCACCAAGGCCGGCTGGTTCGGTGACGCCCGGCACGAGGCCGGTGTGATCTTCGACCGCTCCGGCGCGGCGGTGCTCACCTACGCCCTCTTCGCCGACGGGCAGGCCAACCCGGAGGACTTCGGCGCGACCCACCCGGCGGTGCAGGCCCGGGCCGCCATGGGCCCGAAGTTCCTGGCCGCTGTGGATCGGATCGCGGGCGTGGGCAAGACGTTCCGGATCACCGCCCGACGTCCCAGCAACGGCGGCTAGGGCACCCCGAAACTCCCTCCCGGGTCGGTCGCCGCTGCCGGCGACCGACCCGGCGTGGCGACCACCGAGGCACGGGTCGGTCCGGGTGACTACCGTGTAGGGCGGACACGTCGGAGGGACGGCAATGGCACGAGCGCAGAACACGGACGTCGAACGGTCGCTCGGGCGGCGGATGCGGGGCGCCGCCGGCCTGGCCGCGCTGGCTGGCCTGGCCTGGGTCGCCCGGGATGTGCCGGCGGCGCTGGGCGGCCGGCTCAGCGGGGCGCGGGCCGAACGGGCAGCCCGCTCGCCGCAGTTTCGCGAGGGCACCTTCCACAACCGGGCCGGCACCCGCACGATGATCGCCGAGCCGGGGCGCAACCTGGTCCGCGAGCTGATCTTCGGCAAGCAGAAGCGGCGACCCACGGCGCCCGTGCCGCTGCTGCGTCCCAGCGCCTCCACGCCGCCCGGGCCCGACGGGGGGCCAACGGCCACCGACGAGCTGAACATCGTCTGGTACGGCCACGCCTCGACCCTGATCGAGATCGAGGGTCGGCGGGTGCTGCTCGACCCGGTCTGGAGCGACAGGTGCTCCCCGTCGGGTCTGGTCGGCCCGCGCCGGCTGCACGAGCCACCGGTCGGCATCGACGAGCTGCCCCCGCTGGACGCCATCCTGATCTCGCACGACCACTACGACCACCTCGACATGGCCACCGTGCGGGCGCTGCTCGCCGGGCAGTCCGCGCCGTTTTTGGTGCCGCTCGGCGTGGGCGCGCACCTGGACCGCTGGGGCGTACCCGCCGAACGGATCATCGAACTGGACTGGTCCGAGTCGCACCAGGTGGCCGGCCTGGAGATCACCGCCACCGCCGCTCAGCACTTCTCCGGACGCGGGCTGCGCCGCGACGGCACGCTCTGGAGCTCGTGGGTGGTGGCCGGGGCGCGCCGCAAGGTCTTCTACACCGGCGACTCCGGCTACTTCGACGGGTACGCGGAGATCGGCGCCGAGCACGGGCCGTTCGACGTGACGCTGATGCAGATCGGCGCGTACGACAGGGCCTGGCCGACGATCCACATGTTCCCCGAGGAGGCGGTCAGCGCCCACCTCGACCTGCGCGGCGGACTGTTCCTGCCGGTGCACTGGGCGACGTTCAACCTGGCCCTGCACGACTGGTCCGAGCCGGTCGACCGGCTGTGGGCCGAGGCGAAGGCCCGCGACGTGCGGCTCGCGGTGCCCCGGCCGGGCGAGCGGGTGGTGGTCGACGAGCCGCCCGCCGTCGACGGCTGGTGGCAGGCAGTCGCCTGAGTCAGGCCGTCGCCCGACGGCGGGTCAGAGGTGGGCCGGGTCAGAGCACGAACGCGTCGGTCCAGAGCGCGCCGGACCGGCCGGAGAGCGCGTCCAGCATGGCCACCGCCTGGCCGTCGGTGAGCTGCGCGACGAAGTCCACGATGGCTCGGCCCCGGGCGCGACCGATCCGGTCCGGGGTACGCGGGTGCAGCTCCGCCTCGGCCAGCTCGACCAGGTCGTGCAGCCGGCGGGGCAGCCGGGACTCCTCCTCCGGGTCGAGCAGCCACTCCCAGAGCGCCTCGACCAGGGTGCCCAGCAGCCGGGCCTGGCCGCGCTGGTGCAGGGCGAGGTCCGGGCGGGCCAGCACGAACCGGTGGTGGACGAACTTGAGCACCTGCACCTCGTGCCACTGCGCGCAGCCCAGCAGCACGTGCCCGGAGCGCACCGACGGCTGCTCGGTGACCGTGATCGCCTCGACGAAGCGGGTGGACCAGCGGGCGGAGAACCGGGCCACGTACTGCTCGGCCTCGATCGAGCCGTCGAACGGCATCGCGAGCAGCCCGTCCACCAACTCCTCGCGGACGTGTTCGACGGCGGCGGCGAACGCGTCGTCGTCGGCGATCCAGGCGTCCTTGCGGTGCAGTTGCCGGCGTAGCCGCTCGATCGCCGCCCCGGGCCGCCGGGCCGCGGTGGCCAGCGCCGCGTCGGTGATCGCCCGCAGCTGCCCGCTCTCGCGCTGCCAGGCCATCAACTCCGCGGAGACCGAACCCTGTTGGAGCACCCCGACCCGGTAGAAGTCCTCCACGTCGTGGATGGCGTACGCGATGTCGTCGGCGGTGTCCATCACGGACGCCTCGACTGTCTGCTGCCAGTCCGGGATGCGACCGGCGAACGGTGCCCGGGCCTGCCGCAGGTCGTCCAGCTCGGTCCGGTACGCGCCGAACTTCGACGAGCCGCTCTCCGGGTCGTCCGGCGGCGGGGTGGCGCCGCGCGGCGGCGGGTCCATGGTGCGCGGGTGCGGGTCGGGGTGGTCCAGGCGGGTCCACGGGTACTTCAGCATGGCCGCGCGGACCGCCGCGGTCAGGTCCAGCCCGGTGGTGGCCGCGCCGCGGATCTCGGTGCTGGTGACGATCCGGTACGACTGCGCGTTGCCCTCGAAACCGTCGGAGAGGCCGAGGCGCTGGCGGGCCAGCCGGTCCAGCACCCGCTCCCCCAGGTGCCCGAACGGTGGGTGGCCGAGGTCGTGGGCGAGTGCCGCCGCCTCCACCACGTCGGCGTCGCAGCCGCCAAGCTTGTCCAGCAGGTCACGCCACCGTTCGTCGGCGCCCAACCGCTCGGCGACCGCCCGGGCCACCTGGGCGACCTTGAGGCTGTGGGTGAGCCGGTTGTGCACCAGCAGCCCGGAGCCGACCGGACTGATCACCTGGGTGACGCCGCCGAGGCGGGCGAAGAACGGCGAGCCGACGATCCGGTCCCGGTCGGCGCGGAACGGGTTGGCCGTGAGGTCGCCGAGGGCCCGGGCGCTGCCGCCGAAGAGCCGCCGGGCGCGCGGCTCCGCAGCAGATTCCATGATCGCAACGCTAGCGCAGGCCCGACGGGACCGCCGCCGGTCACCCCGGCCCGGCCCGGTGGTTCGGTCCTCCGCTCCGGCCGGGCGCGGCGACAGCGCCCCGGCCGGCCCGGCAGAATGCAGGCGTACCCACTCCCGAAGGCGGATCGAGATCGTGACCCAGTCTGTTCATCAGCGGATCGCCGACGAGCTCGGCGTGGCCGAGCGTCAGGTGCGGGCGGCCGTGGAGCTGCTCGACGGCGGCGCCACAGTGCCGTTCATCGCCCGCTACCGCAAGGAGGCCACCGGCCTGCTCGACGACACCCAGCTGCGCACCCTGGAGGAGCGGCTGCGCTACCTGCGCGAGCTGGACGAGCGGCGGGCCGCGGTGCTGGAGTCGATCCGCGGGCAGGGCAAGTTGGACGAGGCCCTGGAAGCGCAGATCATGGCCGCCGACTCGAAGTCCCGGCTGGAGGACATCTACCTCCCGTACAAGCCGAAGCGGCGGACCCGGGCGCAGATCGCCCGCGAGGCCGGGTTGGCCCCGTTGGCCGAGACGCTGCTGGCCGATCCGGGACAGGACCCGCGGGCCACCGCCGCCGGGTTCGTCGACGAGGAGAAGGGCGTCGCCGACACCGCCGCCGCGCTGGAGGGCGCGCGGGCGATCCTCATCGAGACCTTCGCGGAGGACGCCGACCTGATCGGCACGCTGCGCGAGCAGATGTGGTCGCGGGGCCGGCTGGTTTCCCGGGTACGCGAGGGTCAGGAAGCGGCCGGCGCCAAGTTCGCCGACTACTTCGACTTCTCCGAGCCGTACCCGAAGCTGCCCTCGCACCGGATCCTGGCGATGTTCCGAGGCGAGAAGGAGGGCGTGCTCGACCTGACGATGGAGTCGGAGGAGGCGGGCGAGGCGGCCGCCGCACCGACCGGCCCGACCCGCTACGAGGCGGCCATCGCCGGCCGGTTCGGGGTGTCCGACGCGGGTCGTCCGGCCGATCGTTGGCTGACCGACACGGTCCGCTGGGCGTGGCGTACCCGGATCCTCATCCACCTCGGCGCGGACCTGCGGATGCGGCTGTGGCAGGCGGCCGAGGAGGAGGCCGTCCGGGTCTTCGCCACCAACCTGCGGGACCTGCTGCTCGCCGCGCCGGCCGGCACCCGACCCACAATGGGCCTGGACCCGGGTTTGCGGACCGGTGTGAAGGTGGCAGTGGTGGACGCCACCGGCAAGGTGCTCGCCACCGACACGATCTATCCGCACGAGCCGCGCCGGCAGTGGGACGCGTCGGTGGAGACCCTCGCCCGGCTGGCCGGGGCGCACGGGGTGGAGCTGATCGCTATCGGCAACGGCACCGCCTCCCGCGAGACCGACAAGCTCGCCGCTGATCTGATCGCCCGGCACCCGCAGCTCAACCTGACCAAGGTGATGGTCTCCGAGGCCGGCGCGTCGGTCTACTCCGCCTCCGCGTACGCCTCGCAGGAGCTGCCCGGGATGGACGTGTCGCTACGCGGCGCGGTCTCCATCGCCCGCCGCCTCCAGGACCCCCTCGCGGAGCTGGTCAAGATCGACCCGCGTTCGATCGGTGTCGGCCAGTACCAGCACGACCTGTCCGAGGTGAAGCTGTCCCGGTCGCTGGACGCGGTGGTGGAGGACTGCGTGAACGCGGTCGGGGTGGACGTCAACACCGCCTCCGCGCCGCTGCTGACCCGGGTCTCCGGGATCGGCGCCGGTCTGGCCGAGAACATCGTGCTGCACCGGGACGCCAACGGACCGTTCCGCTCGCGTACCGAGCTGAAGAAGGTGGCCCGGCTCGGGCCGAAGGCGTTCGAGCAGTGCGCCGGCTTCCTGCGCATCCCGGACGGCGACGACCCGCTGGACTCCTCCAGCGTGCACCCCGAGGCGTACCCGGTGGTGCGCCGGATCCTCTCCACCACCGGGCAGGACCTGCGCTCGGTGATCGGCAAGAGCGGCATCCTGCGCGGGCTGCGGGCCACCGACTTCGTCGACGACCGGTTCGGCCTCCCCACCGTCACCGACATCCTCGCCGAGTTGGAGAAGCCGGGCCGGGATCCCCGCCCGGAGTTCCGCACCGCCACCTTCGTCGAGGGGGTGGAGAAGATCAGCGACCTGACGCCGGGGATGGTGCTGGAGGGCGTTGTCACCAACGTGGCCGCGTTCGGCGCGTTCGTCGACGTCGGGGTGCACCAGGACGGTCTGGTGCACGTCTCGGCGATGTCCCGGACCTTCGTGAAGGACCCCCGCGAGGTGGTGAAGTCCGGCGACGTGGTCAAGGTCCGGGTGCTCGACGTGGACGTACCCCGCAAGCGGATCTCGCTGACCCTGCGCCTGGACGACGAGCCCACGGCCGGCGGTGGTGGTAGCCGGACCGACCAGGAGGGGCGTGGCGGCCCGGCGCAGCGCGCGCCGCAGGGGGGTCGTGGCGGCGGCCAGGGCGGTCGCGAAGGCCAGGCCGGTCGCGGCGGCGGGCAGGGTGGTCGCGAAGGCCAGGGCGGTCGCAGCGGGCAGGACAGTCGCGGCGGCGGGCAGGGTGGTCGCAGCGGGCAGGACGGTCGCGGCGGCGGGCAGGGTGGTCGCGAAGGCCAGGGCGGTCGCCGCGGCGGGCAGCAGCGGCAGGGCGCACCGGCGCCGGCCAACGACGCGATGGCGGAAGCCCTGCGCCGCGCCGGACTGGCCTGACCCCGTCCAGCACCTCAACCCCGCGCCGTCCCGTCGATCATGGAGTTGTGGTGGGTGACAAACCGCCCGTCTCACGCCAAGCCAGGCACCACAACTCCATGATCGACGAAGCCGAGCGCGCCCCCTCGCCCAGCCGCGACCGCCCGGCGCACCCTGCGGGCCGTACTCGACTGAGCCCCGTCGCGTACCGTCGGCGTCGTGAGTGAGCCGGACGGCCGGACGTGGCGGGAGCAGCAGCAGCAGGCGGTGCGGGCGCACGCCGACGCGGACGCGCGGCGGCGGGCCGCCGAGCAGGCCGAGGCGGCGAGGCTGGTGGCCTGGTTCGTGGCCGAGGCGACCCGGCGGGGGCTGCGCACCACTCGGCTGATCGCCCGGGGCTACGACGGGCGCGGGCGCTACCGGACGAGGCTGACCGGCTGGTACGTCGACCGTGCCGAGACCCGGGCGGTGGACGAGGCCGGCCGGTTCCACCTGCTGACCGTGCCGGGCGGTCTACGGGCCCGGCTGTTCGGCGTCGACCCGGAGCCCAGCCCGGCGCCGTTGGTGGTGGGGGCCGGTGGCCGCGACGGCGAGTCGATTCCGTTGCGGACGCTGCTCACCCGGTTGCTGGACGACGGGAACGGCGAGCCAGACCCCACCACCAGACCTGCTGCACCACGAGGGTGAGCAGTCCGGCCAGGACGATCGCACCCAGGTTGATCACCAATTGGAGTGCGGAGCCCCCCGCTTCGTCCCACGCTCCGTAGGCGGCGGCCACCGCAACGTTCGCCGCGGCCGGGACCGTTGTCACCGAGATCAGCACCCCGACCAGGCTGCCGGACTTCTTCGACGTCAGCGAGAGCATCCCGGCCACGCCGGCGAGTAGACCGACCACCCAGGACAGCGCGTCCGGCCGCCAGATGAAGTCGGTGAGCGGTCGTTCGGCGAGCAGCATCTCCCGACTGACCAGGCCGGCCGCGGTCAGCGCCCAGGTGCTCAGCACTGTCGCCACCATGGCCGCCAGGAAGCCGACCACGAGAGCCTGCACCGAGCGGGCGATCACCCCGAACTGGCGGCGCAGCAACGCCACGCACAGCGCGGCGAGGGGGCCGAACTCCGGACCGACCACCATCGCTCCGACGATGAGAATCGGCTGGTCCAGCAGCACCCCGATGCCGGCGATCATGGTGGCCACCACGATCAGCACGAGGTATGTGCCGGACAGTTCCGTCTGCTCGCCGGTCTTCGCGGCGATCTCGTCCCAGACCACCGCGTCCGCGCCACTGCCCGGTGCCCGGTCCGCCGCCCGGTCGGCCGCCGCGGAGATGGTCAGTTCGACGTCCTCGGCGGCGATGCCGCCGCTGGTGTCCACGCCGATCCGCCGCAACTCCCGCAGCACGCGGTCGGCGCTCTCCCGCACCACGTCACAGAGGATGAGGTCACCCTGCGGTTGCCGGGCGGCACCAGGCAGCACGGCGAGGTGAGTCACCCCCACGTCTGCGGAGAGCAGGTCGACGACCTCCGTCGACCTGCTCTCCGGGGCGATCACTCTCAGGTGCAGCACGCGCCATCCCCCTCGCAGGTCCGGCCGTTTCTTCCCTCGCCCGACCGGCCGTCGGGACTCTACAGCTCGCCCCGTTGCTGCATCGGGGTCAGCGCCGTCGGTGGCTCTCCACCGCCTCGCACAGCGCCCGCTCGACCCGCTCGGCACCGGCGGCGACGGAGAAGACCCTGTCGTAGTGCGCCCGACCGGCCTGACCGAACAGCTCAAGCTTCTCCCGGCCCAGGTCGCAGAGTTCCCGCAGGGCGTCGGCGATGGAGTCGGGGTCACCCGGCCGGGCGGTGATACCCGCACCGCTGTCCCGCGCGACGGCGGCGGCGTCCCCCTCCGCGGCGACCAGGAGCGCCCGCCCGGCGGCGAGGGTGGCCTGCACCTTGCTCGGCATCGTGTACGCGGACATGCCGCCGGGTCGCAGGCTCACGTAGTGCGCGTCGCCGGTGGCCATGAGGGCGGGCATCCGCTCCCGGGGCACCCGCCCGAGGAAACGCACGTGTGTCGCGTTGGCCTCCTCGGCCCGGCGGCGTAGCCGCTCCTCGGTGGTGCCGGAGCCGGCGATCAGGCAGACCAGGCGCGGGTCGCGGATCCGGGCGCAGGCGTCGATGAGCGAGTCGAGCCCCTGCGCCTCGCCGAGCGTGCCGGCGTACACCAGCACCACCTGGTCCTCGCGGAGCCCGAGTTCGGCGCGGAGGTCCGCGACGCCGGTACGCGGTGTCTCGTCGGCCCAGACCGGAATGTGGACGAGCTTCTCCCGGGGCACGCCTCGGCTGGCGAGCAGGTCGGCGGCGCCGGGCGAGACGTAGGCGACCCGGCCGGCGCTGCGGTACATCCCACCGCACCAGCCGGCCATTCCCCTCTCGATGATCCGCGAGACCCGGTCGGTGCCGATGAAGCCGCTGGCCAACGCGCTGTCCGGCCACAGGTCCAGGACGTGCAGCAGCACCGGCACCCGCTGCACGTACCGGGTGAACCACATCGGCAGAGCGACGCTGATCGGTGAGTTGCCGACCCAGAGGGCGTCCAGGCCGCGCAGCGCCGGCGTGCCGGAGACCAGTGCGGAGGCGGCGAAGGACCCGTAGTTCGCCATCCGCCGCAGCGCGGAGCGGTCATGGCTGGGATAGAGGGCCACCCGGCGGATCCGGGTCGTCCCGTCGACCTCGTCGAGGCGGCGGGTCACCCGGTAGCCGGGCGCCAACTCGCCGGTCGGGTAGTTGGGGAAGCCGGTGAGGACCTGGACCTCGTGCCCTCGGCGGGCGAGGGCCCGGGCGAGCATTCCGGGGAGCGCGGCGGCGCCCGGCTCCGGGTCGAACCACTGGGTGAGCAGACCGATCCGCATCGGCCTCACCTCACCGCTGAGCCGGCGACGGGGCGGGCGGCTTGCTCGCCGTCGGCCTGCCACAGCGTGGTCAGCGACTCACCGAGGTCGTACGCGGGCGCCCACCCGAGCACCCGGTTCGCGCGCTCGATGTCGGCGCACATCCAGGGCACCGCGGCCGAGCGGCTGGCGTCCGGCGCGAAGCTGCCGTCGCGGATCTCGCCGGTGAAGCCGGACACCTCGGCCAGCAGCTGGACGACGTCGCGAGTCGCCACCGCCTTTCCGCTGCCCACGTTGAAGACCCGCGCGGGGCCCGACCGGCAGCGCGCCGCGGTGAGGACCGCGGTGGCGACGTCCCGTACGTCGACGAAGTCCCGGTACGTGTCGTGCAGGCCCACGGCGATCTCCTCCATTCCGGTGGCGACCGCCGACCTCACCATCGCGGTCACCCGAGTGAGCACGTTGCCCGGCGGCATTCCCGGCCCGACCGGGTTGAAGATCCGCAACACCATCGTGTCGAGGCGGCCGGCTCCGCCGGCCAGCTCCGCCAGCCGGGTGGCGGCCAGGTGGCTGAGCCCGTACTCGCTGACGGGTGTGCCCGGGTAGTCCTCGTTGACGGCGAGGCCGTGCGGCACGGTGCCGTACTCGGCGGCCGAGCCGATCCGGATCAGGCGGGCTCCGGGGGCGGCGGCGGCCACCGCCTCGATCAGTTTCGCTGTCGCGACGACGTGCGCCTGCACGAAGTCGTACCCGGAGCCGACGATCCGCCCGGCCGCCGTCACCACCACGTCCGGTCGCTCCCGGGCGACCAGCGCGGTCAGGTCGCGCAGCTCGACCCGGACCAGGTCACACTCCGCGCGGGTGATCGACCGGACGGTGGTGTGGGCGGCCAGCGCCATGTGGATGTGTCGGCCGAGGAATCCGCCGGCGCCCAGGAGCAGTACCCGGTTCATCGCCGGTGGGCGGAGTCGTGTCCGGCGGTCGCCTGCGTGGGCGGGTTGCCGGTGAACTCGTGCCAGGTGGCCGCGCCCGGCGCGGAGATTCCCTCGCGGCTGAGCACCACCCAGATCGTGGCCAGGACGATCCGCAGGTCCAGCAGGAAGGAGCGGCGGTCGACGTACTCGACGTCGTAGGTGAACTTCGCCTCCCAGTCCAGCGCGTTGCGGCCACGCACCTGGGCCAGCCCGGTGATGCCCGGCCGCACGTCGTGCCGGCGGGCCTGTTCCGGGTTGTAGAGGCTGAGGTAGCGGACGAGGTGCGGGCGGGGACCGACGACGCTCATCTCGCCCCGCAGCACGTTCCAGAACTCCGGCAGCTCGTCGAGGCTGCTGGCCCGCAACCAGCGGCCCACCCGGGTCAGGCGATCCGCGTCGCTCACCAACCCCCGGTCCGGGTCGGGGTGGCGCATCGTCCGGAACTTGACCACCTCGAACAGCTTGCCGTTCAGCCCGGGGCGGGTGTGCCGGAACAGCACCGGACGCCCGTGTGTCACCAGCACGACCACTGCCACCAGCGCCAGCACGGGAGCGCCGAGAACCAGGACGAGAAGAGCGCCGAGGACGTCGAGAAGCCGCTTCCAGCGATCGTAGGGTCGCCGTGTCGCAGTGCCGTCCCGAAGTGTTTCCCGACCGGTCGTCAGGTCGGAAGCACCGGCGCGCGGGTGCGCCGCGTGGAGAGCAACTTTTGGCATGGAGTACGCATACCACCTTTCCAGAGCACCAACTCCGTCTTTAGCGCTAACGACTTCGGCGCGTCGACAATGGGGGGCCGAACGGCTACTTCGGCAGCGCCGAGCCTTATTCGCGTATTTGTCGAACGGGTCGCCACGAACAGCGAACGCGACTCGAATTCCTTTTGGCGGAAGAGGTCACGGCGCCACTTATCCACGCGTAGGGTCGCGTTCGACGAGAATCCGATTCCCGAGGATGGCCCCCCGGGAAACAGGCAGGAGAAGATGTGGTTTCCTCGCTTTCGGACCGGCGATTCCTGATCACCGGTGGCACCGGATCCTTCGGCCAGACGATGGTCTCCCGACTGCTCGACGCCGGGGCCGCCGAGGTGCGCGTACTCAGCCGTGACGAGTCGAAACAGGACGCGATGCGGCACCGCCTCGGCGACGACCGTGTCCGCTACTACGTCGGTGACGTCCGGGACTACGACAGTGTGCTCAAGGCCGCGCGGGGAATGGAGTTCGTCTTTCACGCCGCGGCGCTGAAGCAGGTCCCCTCCTGCGAGTTCTTTCCGCTGGAGGCCGTGCGCACCAATGTGCTCGGCAGCGCCAACGTGGTGGACGCCTGCGAGCGGGTCGGCGTCGAGGCGCTGGTGCTGCTGAGCACCGACAAGGCCGTCTATCCGGTCAACGCGATGGGCATGACCAAGGCCCTCATGGAGAAGGTCGCGCAGGCGCACTCCCGCAACAATCCCGAAGCTCGCACCCGGGTCTGCTGCGTGCGCTACGGCAACGTCATGTACTCGCGCGGATCGGTGATCCCGCTGTTCATCGAACAGATCCTGCGGGGCGGGCTGCCGACGGTCACCGAGCCCTCGATGACCCGGTTCCTGATGTCCCTGCCCGAGTCGGTCGACCTGGTGGAGCACGCCTTCCGGTACGGCCAGCCCGGTGACGTCTTCATCCGCAAGGCCGACGCCTGCACCATCGGCGACCTGGCCACCGCGCTGTGCAACCTGTTCCAGGTCCCAGCGAAGTTCAACGTGCTCGGCATCCGGCACGGGGAGAAGCTGTACGAGACCCTGGCCAGCCGCGAGGAGCTCGCCCACGTCGAGGATCTCGGCGAGTTCCTCCGGGTGCCGGTGGACAGCCGTGACCTCAACTACTCCCTCTACTTCGAGGAGGGCGACGTCGAGAGCGGCAACATGGCCGACTTCCACTCGCACAACGCCCGGCGGCTGTCCGTACCGGAGATCGAGGCGCTGCTGCTGACGCTGCCCGAGGTGCGGGCGCAGGTCGAGGCCGCGGCGGCGGCGGTCGTAACGGCATGAGCACCGGTACCGGTGGCCGGCGACCGGAGCTGGTCCCCCGCCGACGCAGCGGCCCCGGCGAGGAGGAGCCGCGCCCGGCGCGACGGGTCCTCGTCGTCGGCGTCACCGGCATGCTCGGTCACGCTGTCATCCGCGAGCTCGGCGACGATCCGGACCTCGACGTGCACGGTGTCGCCCGGAGCATCGAGGACCGCGCGGGGTGGTACCCCCAGCGCCTGCTCGACCGGATCACCACGGCCGTCGACGCGACCCGCTTCGGCCAGGTCCGGCAGCTCATCGACGACCTGCGGCCGGACGTCGTGGTCAACTGTGTGGGTGTGATCAAGCAGCGGCCGGACGTGCAGGACGCGGTGCAGACGGTCACCCTCAACGCGCTCTTTCCCCACCTGCTCGCCGACGCCTGCGGGCAGCTCGACAGCCGCCTGATCCACGTCAGCACCGACTGCGTCTTCTCCGGCCGGCGGGGCGGCTACGTCGAGGACGACCTGCCCGACCCACCCGACCTGTACGGGCGGTCCAAGCTGCTGGGTGAGGCGCGCGGGGCCTCCGCGCTCACCCTCCGCACGTCGATCATCGGGCACGAGCTGGTCACGAACCGCTCGCTGGTGGACTGGTTCCTCTCCCAGCGGGGGCAGGTACGCGGCTTCACCCGGGCCATCTACAGCGGCGTGACGACAGTCGAGTTCGCCCGACTGCTCCGTACGGTGATCCTGCCCCGGACGGAGCTGACCGGGCTCTACCACGTGGCCGCCGAGCCGATCTCCAAGTACGACCTGCTCCGCCTGATCGCCGAGGTGTACGGGTGGCCCGGCGACATCGTGCCGGACGACGAGTTCACCTGCGACCGGTCGATGAACGCGGATGCCCTCGCCCAGGCCACCGGCTATCGGCCACCGAACTGGCCGGACATGATCCGGGCGATGCACGCCGCCAGGGCCCGCTGGGCTGTCGAACCGGCCCAACCGGGCCTACAGGACGCGCCCCGCTGAGGGCAGTCCACCCGACGACCGCCGGCATCGCCTGCGGCCGGACTTCGAAGGACATCACGTGGGAAACCGGATGGGCCAACTGGGCCTGCTCGTCGGCGCGACGTGTCTCGTGGTGGTCACCACCATCGCGGCCATCACCGTCCCGCTGGTCGCGGCCGGGTTGGTGGCGTTGGTGCTGCTGCTCGCCTTCAGTCGGCGGGTGGACGGCTGGCGGTGGATGCTGGCCCTGACAATGGGGCTCCTGGTGTGCGCCTCGTCCAATGTGCCGGCGCTGGTCGAGGCCAGTTTCTATCCCCGGTACGCGGCCGTCGCGGGCCTGGTCCTCTGGGGGCTCTGCCTACCGGGCCGCACACCGGCACGCACCGATGTCTGGACCCGCGTGTTCGTCGCCGCGCTCTGGGCGATGGGCGGCCTCGCCACGATGAGCTTCGCCTGGTCGGTGGTCCCGATGGAGACCCTCCAGCGGGGCGTCGCGCTGCTGCTGCTGGCCGCGCTGGTGCACGTGCTCGTTCGGCGCCGGTGGCCCGATCGCGCGGTCATGATGGCCGACCTGCGCGTGGTCTACCTGGTCCTCACCGCGTCCATCGTGGTCAGTCTCGGCATCGGGTTCGCCGACGGCACGCTCGTCGCGGCGACCTCCAGCGTCACCCGGTTCCAGGGCCTCTACAACAACCCGAACATGCTCGGCATCGTCTGCGCCCTGACGATCCCGTTGGGCTGGGCGCTCTACCGGCAGTCCCGGCGGCAGGTCGCGCTGCTCGGCATGGTGCCGGCCGCCGCCAGCCTGCTGCTGTCCCAGTCGCGTACCGCGCTGATCGCCGTGCTCGTCGGGGCGCTCTGGCTGGTGCTGCGCTACGGGCTCGGCCGGATGGTCCGGCTGGCCGCCGGGGCGACCGCCCTGCTGCTGGTGGCACACCTGCTCAACCTGCTGCCCACCATCTTCGCCGCACCCTGGATGCGCCAGTTCGTCCTGCGCTTCACCGACCCCACCGGCGGCGACCTGTCCAACGGGCGGACCCAGATGTGGCAGACGACAATCGACCTCTGGTGGCAGAACCGCCCCACGCTGGGCTTCGGTTACGCGTCACGCAACCACCTGTTCGAGCTCGCCAGCGCCGACGAGTTCTTCGGCACCGCCGGCGTCAGCGTGGTGCACAACAGCTACCTTCAGCTGCTGTTGGAGCTGGGGCTCGCCGCCGTGCTACCGCTGTTGCTGCTGCTGGTGGCTGCGGGGCGTGTCGTCCTGCGGGCACCGGTGCGCCGAGCCGACGCGGGTCTGGTCTGGCTCGTCGTCACCGGCCTGCTGATCCAGGTCACCGAGTCGGCCATGTTCGGCACGGGCCAGACCTACCCGTACGTGTTCTGGACAGTGGTCGCCGCCGCGCTGCTGCACCTGCCGACGAAGCGGAACCCCGCCGACCGGGAGGGTGCGGCCCGCGTCAACCTGCCCCACGCCGAGGCAGGCCGGCAGCGGGCCGGCGTGTTCGACGACGGCGTGCCGCGCCGACCCACAGTCCTGCTGCGCTAGGGCCCGCGCACCGCGCGAACCCGGCCGGCGGGTGTCGGGCTCAGTCGCCCCGGCCCGCCGTCACGAAGGCGCTCACCCGGTCCCGCCAGGCCCGGTGGTCGAACGACTCCCGGGCCCGCGACCGGGCCGCCCCGCTCATCGCCGTCCACTCCTCGTCGCGCAGCCGCAGCGCCCGCTCGACCGCCGACCGGACATCGTCCGGCCCGTTGCCGTCGAGCACCAATCCCTCGACCCCGTCGTGGACGTAGACGGCGAGGTCACTGGTGTGGTTGAGCAGCACCGGGCATCCGGCGGCGAGACTCTCCGGCACCTTGGAGGGAAACCCGTTGGCCGCGTACCCGCCGGTGGGGCGGACCAGCATCGAGAAGTGCGACTCCGACAGCAGGGTCAGCACGGTCTCGCGCGGAACGCGGCCGAGGAACCGCACGTCGGCCGAGACCGCGTCCAGCACCCCGACGTCCAGGTCGGAGTGGGCGGCGGCGTCGGCGGCACTGACCCCGGCGATGGTGAGGCTGACCCGCCGCTGGTGCTCCGGGGCGAGCCGGCTGATCCCCCGCAGAATCACGTCGAGCATGTCCTTGCGCCCGGGGGTGCCGGCGTAGAGCAGCCGCAGGCCGTCACTGATCGGGGGTGCCTGCGGTGGCCGGAACTCGTCGCAGTCCACCTGCGGCGGCACCACCAGCACGTCCAGGCCGTGGCCCGTCAGGTAGTCGGCCAACGTGGTGGAGACCGCCGTGGCCCGGCCGACGAGCCGGGTCGCCAGGAACGTCGACCAGCGGTGCCGGACGAAGTACGGGGTGAGCCAGCCGCGGCGGAACTGGCGCCGGTCGTGCCGCTCGCTGGCGTCCACCACCACCGGGCACCGCAGCACGAGGCGCAGGGTCGCCCAGTTGCCGAGGGTCAGCAGGGCCATCGGCAACAGCACGACACTCACCTCACCGCGACCCACGCCGACCCGGCGGACGGCCCGCAGCACCCGCAGCGGTCGGGCCAGTCGGGCCGACGCGCGGGTGAGGTGGTGCCGACCCCGGATTCGCAGGGTCACCAGGTCGATGCCGGCCACGCGGGGCTGCCCGGCCGGGAAGGCCACCTCGCAGGGCCAGTCGTTGACCACCAGCGTGTACGCGCCGTCGGGCGCGGCGGACCGGGCGAGTTGCAACAGGCGATTGGAGGTGGCGTCCCCGTGTGGAAAGGCGTACGCGCCCACCAGCAGCGGACGGGGTCGGTCGGCCCGCCCGGTCGACCCCGCGTCCCGGCGCGGTCGCCGGCCGATCACAGTCGTCTGATCGTTCATCTCTCTCCCCGTGTCGAGAAGGCCGGCGGCCGGGGTGGCACCGGGTGGTGCGGGCGGCCCGACGCCCACCGTCGGTAGATCGTCAGGTGGGTGGCGGCCGCCGTGTCGATGGCGAAGACGCTCCCCCCGAACCGCTCCGCCGCCGCCGAGGCCGAGGTCTGCTCGGTGTACGACGCCGCCGCGCACACCGCGCTCGCCCACCGCCGCGGCGGGGCGTCGGTGTCGACGATGGTCACGCCGGGCAGGTGCTCGTCGATGAAGCGCACCCCCGGCAGGTCGGCGGCCACCGTGCCGACGCCCAGGGCGATGGGCTCCAGCACACCCCCGGGCAGCCCCTCCAGGCAGGACGGGTGGACCACCACGTCGGCCTGGCTCAACAGCCCGCCCACGTCGTCGCGTGGGCCCAGCAGGTGCACCCGGTCGGCGAGACCGGCGGCTGCCGCCGCCACCCGGACGCGCTCGTCGTCGGCGTCGTCGCCCGGCCCGATGAGGACGGCGTGGGCCTCCACTCCCCGGGCCCGCAGCTCGGCGAGGATCGGCGGCAGGAGCCAGCGTCGCTTCTCCGGCGAAGCCCGGCCGACGCTGACGCAGACCAGTTCGGCCGGGCGTGCGCCGATCAACTCGCGTAGGTCGTCAGGGCTGGGGTGGCGCAGCCGGTCCAGGTCGAGTCCGTTGAGGACCACCTGGCAGCGCGGGTCGTCGCGCCAGCGCGGATCGTAGGCGAAGGTGAGCGAGCTGGGCGAGACGCCGAGGATGTCGGTGGCGGAGACCCGCAGCAGCCGTTTGCAGATCCAGCGGTAGACGCGTCGGCGCAGGTTGCGGTGCTGGTTGTCGTCCCCCCGGAAGTGGGCGACGCGGACGGGCACACCGCACAGGGCGGCGAGCGCGAGCAGCACCCCGGAGAAGTTGGCGCAGTCGACGTGCACCACGTCCGGGCGCAGCCGCCGCAGCAGGCCCAGGAAGCGGGTGGCGAAGCGGAGGTCCAGCGGGATCGGTGTGACGGTGCCGCCGTGCCGGCTGACCACACCGGCCAGCGGACCGGGACCGATCCGGTCGCTGAGCGTCACCAGGTGCACCTGGACGCCGGCCGTGGAGAGCCGGGGCAGCAGTTCGGCGGTCCGCATCTCGGTGCCGCCGAAGTTCAGCTCGCCGACGACCCGCAGTACCCGGCACTGTCCGGTCACGTCGGCTCTCCCCTGCGCAGCGCCCGGCGGTATCCCACAAGCACGGCCGGCCACATGGTGAGCACGTACGCGACGCTGGCCGCCACCGGCAGGCCGGCGAGGCCGAACCGCCGCAGTGCCCAGACCTTGAGCGCGGTCGCCAGCAGCAGGAACGTGGCCCAGCCGACGAACTGCGGCCGGAGCAACCCGATGCTGTTCTGCACCAGGATCAGCGGAGAGGTGACAGCGATCAGGAGGGACCAGCTCGCCAGCCCGACCAGGACGCTGACCGGGATCTCGGTGCGATCGATGCCGCCCACCCACAGGTCGATCAGCCGGTGGCCGTAGCCGACCAGCAGCACCCCGACCGCCCCCACGATCACCCCGTAGAGCAGCACCATGCGGCGCGTGTTGCGGCGCACCCAGGCCACCTCGCCTCGCGCCAGAGCGGCGCCGTTGACCGGCCAGACCGTCATACCGACCAACCCGACGAAGATCGAGAGGACGCCGAACAGCTTCCCCACCACCGCGTAGTGCGCTGCCGTGGTGGGCCCGAGGACGTTCGCGACCAGCGGGCTGTCCACGTTCAGCGCGATCGCCGACATGGTGGTGAGCGCGAAGAACCGCAGACCCAGCCGGAGCAGACCGACGGCGGTGGCCCGGTGCACGAGTTTCGGGCCCGGCCGCCGGCCGCGATCCTGCAACAAGAAGTAGGTCACGCAGTTGAGCAGGTTGGTCACCGGCACCGCCAGCACCGCGCAGGCGATGACCGCCAGTGGTTGCCACCCGGCGGCGATGGCGCCGAGCACTGCCGCCATGGCCGCCAGCGCCCCCGCCGACTGCCAGATGTTGCTCTGCACCACCTGGCCACGGGCGTACTGGATGCGCTGGATCAGCGAGAGCGGAATGTTGACCACGAAGGCGCCGAAGCAGAGCAGGACCAGGGCGGACGCCTCCGCGGCGACACCCGGGTCAGTGACGTTGAACAGCGCGGCCCAGGGCACCACGGGGGCGACCAGCACGAGACCCGCCAGCAGCGCCACCGCGACCACGCCGAGGGTGGCGAACGCGCTGGAGACCTCCCGGGCCTGTTGCCGGGGGTCGTCGGCCAGGTGACTGAGCCGGGTGAGCAGCCCGTTGCCCAGCCCCAGATCGGCGAACCACGCCATCCCGGTGAGGGCGGTGACAGCCATCCACAGGCCGTACCGCTGGTCGCCGAGGAACCGGAAGCAGGCCGGGGTGATGACCAGGGGGGCGGCCAGGCCGATACCCTTCGCCACCATCGCGGCGGCGATGCCCACGGTGACCGTGCGATCCCGATCCCTCGACGCCGCAGGGGTCGGCGCGCCGGGCGCGACAGTGGTGCCGGCGGGTGGCGCGTCGGCCTGCACCGCCGCCACCGGGGCCACCGGCTCCGGTACGGCCCGACTCGCTGCCCGGGGGGTCACCGAGGCACGGCGGCTACGGCACGCTCGGCGTCCAACCGACCGGCCATCCACTCGACTGTCGCGCGTAGGCCCTCCGCACGGGCGACCGGTGCGACGTTCGGGAACAGCTGCCGCAGCGTGGCGTTGTCGGCCAGGGAGTGCGCGACGTCGCCGGTCCGCGGCGGCGCGTACTCGCGGGCGATCGGCCTGCCGCACAACCACTCAAGCTCGTCGAGGACCCGCAACAGGCTGGCCCGGGCGCCGAAGGCTAGGTTCACCGGATGGGGGTGGTGCACCCGGCGGCGGACCGCGTCGAGGATGACGTCGCAGACCGTACCGACGTAGGTGAAGTCGCGCGACTGGGTCCCGTCGCCGTGCACCACGGCGGGCTCGTCGCGCAGGGCGGCGTGCACGAAGCGGGGAATCACTGCCGCGTACGCGTGGTCGTGCCGCTGGCCCGGGCCGAACACGTTGAAGAAGCGGAAGGCCATCGTCGGCAGCCCGAACGACGCCTGGTGGGCCAGGGCGTACGCCTCGGTGGCGAGCTTGCTGGCCGCGTACGGGCTCATCGGGCGGGTCCAGGTCAGCTCGGTCTTGGGCAGCGCCGGGTTCATGCCGTACACCGACGAGGAGGAGGCGACGAGGACGTGCCCGACCCGGTGTCGCCGGGCGGCCTCCAACACCATCAGCGTGCCTGTCGCGTTCGCGTGGTGGGAGGCCAACGGGTCGCTCAGCGAGCGGGGGACGCTGGGCAGCGCGGCCAGGTGGACCACCGCCTCGCAGCCCGCCATCGCGACGTCCAGGGCGGCCTCGTCCAGGATCGAACCCTCGATCAGCTCGACGTCCAGGCCGTCGAGGTTGGCCCGCAGCCCGACCGAGAGGTCGTCGAGGACGGTGACCCCACCGACTGTGGGATCGACCATCGCGGCGCGGGCCAGGTTGGACCCGATGAAACCGGCTCCGCCGGTGATCAGAATGCGCATGAAACCCCCCGTATACGCCAGAACACCTGTTCATCGACTGAACACGGGCCGCGTGACGGCGACGGCGGCAAATTCACCCTGTCCGGGTGCTGACCGGGAAAACGGCCCCCTTGCTCCGACGGCGCACAGTGAGGTCGTCGTCAGTGCGTTCACGGTGGAGGTGCCGACAATGCCCGAGCTGATCGTCTACCGGTCCAACGCCCTGATGTCCGTCCGGTCGCGCTTCGACAGCACCCGGGACCTGGTCATGCCGGCCAACCTCGCGTACGCCGAGGCGATGGTCGGCATGTGGCACTCCGGTCTCCCCCAGGTCACGCTGGTGCCCTCGACCGCCACCGACGCCCAGGTGTGGCCGGTGATGTCCGCCGTCGGGACGAAGATCCACGACACGTCCGACGACAACTGCCCGATCAACACCGGCTGGTCGTACGTCGGCGGCAACCACGGCTACAACGTCGGCAACCAGATCGTCGTCACCAACCACGGCAAGACGACAGTCGACGTGGGCTCGCAGTGGACCGACGGGACACGCACCTTCACCCTGCTGGCCATCACCAACGCGGACAGCCTGCTCTTCGGCAACCCGTACACGATCATCGACGGCATCGCGCAGGGCGCCCGGGTCAAGCCGGCAGCGCCCCTCACCCACCTCTCCGGGGCGACCCACACGACCACAGTGCCGATCACGGGTCTGACTCCCGACGTGCAGATCCGCCCGGCCACCCACTCCCACACGGTGACTGTCGAACTCGACGGACGACCGGTGCCCGACGGCCGGTTCACCGGGCAGGAGCTGACGATCCGGGAGTCGTACCTGATCCCGTCCTACCAGGGGATGATCGATACCGCCCGGACGAACATCGGCACGCCCATCGCCACGATCATGTCGCGGATACCGTCCCTGTGCCGCATCTCGAACGTCTACCGCTGGTCGCAGGGCGGTCTGCTGGTCGGACAGACGGTGGCCGCGCTGGAGCGGTTCACAGTGAACGCCGGGGTGACCCAGTGCCATCCGCTGACCCCGGTGGCCGGAGGCACCCGTCGGCAGTTCATGCCGAACGTGGGCACGGCCGGCGGCCTGAACTGGTCGGGGTGGGCGAACATCGACACGTTGCCCGCCCTCACCGACTTCACCCCGGCGACCCTCACGAACCCGCTGATGCCGGCGAGCAGCATGACCCAGTGGGTGTTGAACAGCGGCCAGGTCCAGCAGTGGGGCATCGCCGTCGGGTTGCTGCCGGTCGCCGACGGGATGCCCGAGATCCGATCCGGGCACACCACCGCGAAGAGCTGGTTCATCACCTCCAGCCTGAGGAAGAACTACCCCCAGTTGGTGTGGGGCCGCACCCTCGAGGCCGGCGAGTCGGTGACCGGCACCGCCTACCGCCGCTACCTGGCGCCGCCCTCGGCGGCCACCGAGATCGTGGTGTCGGACTCCACAGACGACTTCGTGATGATCGAACGGGTCGACGCCGTCGCCCAGACCCAGATGGCGGCGCCGGAGCTGTTCCACCGGCTGCTGGTCCCGGCCGGCCCGACGAACCTCACAGTGCCGGACCGGGTCGCCGCAGGCGGGATCTCGTACGGCATGCCTGTCCCCACCGGGTACGGCATGTGGCGCGCGGAGCCCGGCAAGGCGCGGGTGGGGCCGCTACCCGGGGCGACCTGCCCGCGCGGCAGTTACTTCCTCCTCCTCGCCGGCCCGACCCAGCAGGTCACCTACACCGGCACCTACCAGTCGCTGCTGCTGCACCCGGTGTACCTGGCGGAGCCCACTCCGGTCGACCGGGCGTGCGTCGAGGTCACAGTGGCGGGCACCGGGGTGGTGCGGCACGGCGTGTACGCCCACGACCCGACGACCGGTCGTCCCGCCGTCCTCGGCCCGATCGCCGACTTCGGCAGCGTCGACGTCACGGCAGTGGGTGTCCAGGAGTCGGTGTTGGCCGTCCCCGTGGTGCTGCCCGCCGGCTGGCACTGGTACGGGCACGCCTGGCAGAGCAGCGGCGTCACCCCGCCCACGTTGCGGGCCAGCAGCGCCGGCGGCGCCACCACCCTCAACCTCGGCACCAGTTCCGCGGCGATGACCGGGGACCGGTTCGGTTACGAGGTGACCGGGACGACCGGCGCGTTGGCGGCGATCACCATCGCCGGCGTGCACCAACTGCCGCCACCACGGGTCGCGTACCGACGGGCCTGAGCGGGCGGTCGCGGCCGGCGTGTGGGGTCAGACGGTGGTCACCCCGTAGATCCTCTTCATCGCCTCGTGCTTCTCCGGAACGGGAAGGTGCCCGATGCCCAGCGACTTGGCCTGCAACCGTTCGAGGTACTCGTCGGTGGTCCGCAGCGGTCGCGCCGGAACACCGGCCGCCACCGTGTTGTCCGGGATGTCGCGCGTGACGATCGAGCCCGCCCCGATGACGCACCGGTTTCCGATGGAGACGCCGGCCAGGATCATCGACCGCATACCGATGTAGACGTCGTCGCCGATCGTGATCGGGGCGGTCCAGTCCAGGTCGGGGTGGTCCTTGCGCAGGATCAGCGTGCCACCGTCGTGGGTGACGAACTGCACCTCGGAGGTGATGTAGACGTTGTTCCCGATGGTGATCAGCCACGGCTCCGAGCCGAACATCGCCCGGCTGATCCCGTAGAACCTGACCCGTCCGGTCAGCTTCACCCCCAGGGACCGCGCGAACGCCTCGGGGTCACGGGTGGCGGCCAGGTGGTCCTGGACTCGCCGGACCATCGTACGAACGCGACTGGGCACGTGCTGTCCTCGCTCATCGGGGCCTACCGGGGTGGCGGGCGGCGGACCCGCCCACGCGGGCCCGCCATTGCAACGACGCAGTTCCAGCCCGAGTGACGCGCTCGCGGCGAGCCGGATCAGGCGCAGAACCGTCGGGCATGGTCCAGCACGTTGAGTTCCCGGAGCTGCTGTCGCCAGAGCCGGTACCGCCGGCCCGCGGTCTCCTTCGCCTCGGCGCGCTCCCCGGCGGACCGGTCGGCCAGCCGGTCGAGGGCCTCGCTCAGCGCTGCCGCCGTGGCCGGTCGGACCACCGCTCCCCCGCCCGTGGCGATCAACTCGCTGAACGGCGTCGCGTCGGAGCAGACCACCGGGCAGCCGGACGCGAGGCTCTCCAGGATGACGTGCCCGTAGTTCTCGCCCAGCGTGGGGAAGAGGAAGGCGTCGTATCGGCTGAAGGTCTCCATCACCTCGTCCGCCGGAAGTTCCCCGAGGTAGCGGACCCGGACATGGTCGGGCATCGCGTCGATGAGACGTCGGCAGCGCGCCCAGTACTGCTCGTCCTCCCGCGGACCGTAGATGTCGAACTCGAGCGGGTGCGTGGTGCCGGCGACCGCCTCCAACGCCCTGGTGAGGTTCTTCATCGGGGAGATCCGGCCGACGAACACCAACCGCGGCGGCCCGCCGTGCGCGACGGCCCGGGGCGCCGGCTGCTCAGGGATCGGGCACTCGTTGCCGTTCACCATGATCTGCGCCCATGGCATGGTGGCGCGGATCTGGTGCTCCTCCAGCCGGCTGCACGCCTGCCACCGCACGTCGAGCCGACGCAGGAGCGGGGCCCAGACCGCCAGGAAGAGCCGCTTCTTGCGTGCCTTGATGGCGAGCGCGCCGGGTGAGAGCTCGCCGCGCGGGGCCAGCATGATGGCGCGGACACGCACCAGTCGCAGCGCCACCGCCAGGATCGGCAGCACCGAGAAGAGCGACCAGAGGCTGTTGACGTACATCAGGTCGAGCGGGCGGGACCTGATGTGCCGCGCCAGGCGGACCCAGTGCCGCAGCGCGAACGGGCCGAGGTAGAAGACACCGCAGCGGTCGTCGCGGCGTACCAGTCGTCCGGACAGGCCCGGGTAGGGTGCGGTCGAGGAGAGGTCCCGGTCTCCGGTGACCAGTGTGACGTCAAGGTCGTCCGGCAGGGTGTCGAGGATGAACCGCAGGGACCGGATCGGCCCGCCGCCACGAAAACCCGGCTCGAACACGCGAGCGGTGGCGAGCACCCGGTACCCCGTCGTGGTCGCGGATCGCCCCCTCGGTGTTCCGGTCCTGTCGGGGAGACGTGTCCTTGCCAGCTCGTTCACCTTCGGCTCACCTTCCAGAATGCTGTCCCGGCGTCGGCGCGGGCACACCGGCACCTGGAGCGCGCGAGGGTTGGCCAGGGCGCCGGGACTCACCCGTCACCATCGGCACCGGTAACCGGTTGCGATGACGGAGAGCGGCCAGCGTTCTCCGTAGCCGAGGGAGCCGCGGTTGACGACCGACGTAGTGATCGTAGGCACCGGTGGGATGGGCCGTGAGGTATATGGGGTTATTCGCCTCTTGAACACCATTTCGGACAATGCACCGCCGTGGCAGGTGCTGGGATTCGTCGACGACTACCCCACCGAGCCCAACGTCGAGTCGGTGCACCGCCTCGGCGTTGCCTTCCTCGGCCCGACCCGGTGGCTGGCCGCCCAACCGGCCAGCACCCACGTGGTGCTCGGCGTCGGGCATCCCCGGCTGCGCCGCGAGACCGACCAGGCCATCGCCCGGTACGGCCTGCCGGCGGCCACTGTGGTGCACCCGGCCGCGGAGATCGGGCCCGACTGCGTCCACCAGCAGGGGCTGTTCGCCGCCGGCGGCGCCCGGGTGACGACGAACGTGCTGCTGGGGCGGCACGTGCACCTCAACCAGAACTGCACTGTGGGGCACGACAGCGTGCTCGGTGACTACGTGTCGGTCAATCCGCTCGCCGCGGTCTCCGGATACTGCCGGCTGGAGGACGGCGTTCTGGTGGGCACCACTGCCGCGATCCTGCCGAAGCTGACAGTCGGCCGGGACGCCACAGTGGGCGCCGGCGCCTGCGTGACCCGCGACGTCGCCCCGGGCGTCGTGGTCACTGGTGTGCCGGCCCGGCCGACGGACCGGTCAGCGGCGGATGCCCGCCCAGTCGTGATGGCGGCGCACAGTCGACAGGATGAAGTCGACCACCCGGCGTGACGTGTCGGGGACCTGGTAGTCGAGCGGGCAGGCGACCGAGCCCTCGGCCACCTGCGCCACCACCACCCGGATGGCCTCGACGACCCCGTCGGGCTCCAGGCCGGTCATCACGATCGCCCCGCTGTCCAGCGCCTCCGGACGCTCGATGGACTCGCGCAGGGTCACCGCCGGGAAGCCGAGAATCGCCGCCTCCTCGCTGACGGTGCCGCTGTCGGAGAGGGTGCACCGGGCATTCCGTTGCAGGGTCACGTAGTCGAAGAAGCCGAACGGCTCGTGGAAGGCCACGCCGTCCAGGTGCAGGCCGTCGCCCGCGAGCGCCTCCAGCCGTTTGCGGGTACGCGGGTGCGTGGAGACCAGCAGCGGCAGCCGCCACTCGTCGCGGACCACCCGCAGGCATTCCAGCAACCGACGGAGCCGGTCCGGGTGGTCGACGTTCTCCTGCCGGTGCGCGCTGACGACGAAGTAGCCGCCCGGTTCGAGTTCGAGTTGGGCCAGCACCGTGGACCGCTCGATCTGCCGTCGGTAGTGGTCGAGCACCTCACGCATGGGTGAGCCGGTGTGCAGGATGCGGCGCGGGTGCAGCCCCTCGGCGAGCAGGTTGCGCCGGGCGTGCTCCGAGTAGACCAGGTTGAAGTCGGCGATGTGGTCGACCATGCACCGGTTGGTCTCCTCCGGCACGTTCAGGTCGAAGCAGCGGTTGCCGGCCTCCATGTGGTAGACCGGCACGTTCATCCGCCGGGCCATCAGTGCGGAGATCGCGCTGTTGGTGTCACCGAGCACCAGCAGCGCGTCCGGGCGCAGCTCGGCGATCGCCTTCTCGGTGCCGACCAGGACGGCGCCGAGGAGACTGCCGAGCGACTGGGTGTCGGCGCGCAGGAAGAGATCCGGCGCTCGGACCCCCAACTCGCTGAAGAAGACATCGGAGAGGGAGGGGTCCCAGTTCTGCCCCGTGTGCACCAACGTGTGGTCCACGGTCCGGTCGAGTGCGTCGATCACCCGGGCCAGCCTGATGATCTCCGGCCTGGTCCCGACGACGGTCATCACGCGGGTCACTTGACGCCTCCTGGTGGCAGTTGTACGGATTCAGCCCGCTGGGCGGGCAGGGGGCAGGGGTCCCGGTACGCCGGGTCGCGAATCACTCGCCATGCCTGGTCGAGGACGCTGACCGGAGCCCTGCTCGCCCGCCACCGGCGGTAGGCGGCTCCCGCCTCGACCCGGGCCGCGTGCCGCTGCTCGGGGGTGGCGGTCGCCACCTGGGTGACGAGTGCGCCCAGCGCCGGCGCGGTCAGCTCGCTGAGGACCAGCCCACCGCCGTCGCGCAGCACCGCCGTCCACGGTGTCCGGTCCGAGCAGAGCACCGGACAGGACGCGGAGAGGCTCTCGGCGATGGCGTTGCCGTAGTTCTCTCCCCGGGTGGGCATGACGAAGGCGTCGTAGCGGGAGAAGGTCGTGCGCACCTGCTCGGGAGGCAGCTCACCCCGGTAGCTGACGGCAACCGAGTCGGGCAGTTCGGCAAGGTGCTCCCGGCAGCGTCGCCAGTACGCCTCGTCCTCCACCGGGCCGTAGATGTCCAGCCGCACCGGCACCGGAACGAAGGCGAGCGAGGCCAGCACCAGGTCGAGGTTCTTCATGGGCGAGATCCGCCCGATGAAGACCAGCCGCGCGTGGTGGGTGGCGGGTATCTCGACCGGGGCCTCTTCCGGCTCGGGGCCCCGGCTGACCGCGACGACCCCGATCCGCGCCCGGGGCAGCACCCGCTGGATGTCGTTGGCCTCGACCGGTGTGGTGGCGTGCCACAACACCCGCTGGTCGAGCAGCATCCACCGCCAGGCCGTCAGGAAGATCCGCTTGCGGAGTCGGTGCACCCGCAGGGCGGCCGCGCCGAACTCGCCTCGGGGGGCGACCAGGATGCGACCCACCCGCAGCAGACCGAGCCGGGCCGCGGCCATGGGCAGGATCGAGAAGGTCGACCAGACGCTGTTGACGTAGAGCAGGTCGAAACGGCCGGCGCGCAGCGAGCGCCAGAGCGACAGCCAGTGCCCCGGCTGCCGCACACCGAGATAGAAGACATTCGTCCGCCCGACCCGGGCCCAGCGACCGGAGAGCCCCGGATAGGGGTCTCGGCATCCGAGGTCGCGGTCCCGGGTCAACATGGACGTCTCAATGTCGTCACTGGCCAGGGCGAGCACTTCGGAAATGGACCGGACCGGCCCGCCGGCCCGCCAACCGGGAGCGAAATAACCGGCGGTCACAAGGACGTGGAATTTGTTCTCGTCGACAGTCGCCGGTCTTTCTCGGGTGTCCGCCGCGGGGGTGGGGTCGCCGGCCATCCTCGCTCCTCGCTCGTGCCACAGGATCGATTCACCTAACGATCGAAGGCTCGATCCGTGACTGAGTCATTCTCTGAACTGCCCCGCGAAAAATAAACTCCGCCAGTTACTTCAGGGCCGCCGACACCGATAGGGATATGAGGAACCGCGGGGAATTGGTCCAGCAGGAGAGGCATTTCATGTCACGAACGGCACTCATATCCGGCATCACCGGTCAGGACGGCAGTTACCTGTCGGAGTTCCTGCTCGACAAGGGATACACGGTGCACGGCATCAAACGGCGGTCGTCCTCTTTCAACACCGAGCGGATCGACCACGTGGACGTCCATCCGCGCAGCGGCGACGCCCGCCTCTTCCTCCACTACAGCGACCTCTCCGACCCGGCCTCGCTGACCGCGCTGATCCGGGACATCCGCCCCCACGAGATCTACAACCTGGGCGCGCAGAGCCACGTCCGGGTGTCCTTCGACATCCCCGGCTACACGGCGGACGTCACCGGGCTCGGGGCGCTGCGCATGATGGAGGCGGCCCGCTCCGCGGACGTCGGGTGCCGGTTCTACCAGGCGTCCTCGTCGGAGATGTTCGGCTCGACCCCGCCCCCGCAGCGCGAGGAGACCCCGTTCCACCCGCGCAGCCCGTACGCGTGCGCCAAGGTGTACGCCTACTGGTCGGCGGTGAACTACCGCGAGTCCTGGAACATGTTCTGCGCCAACGGCATCCTGTTCAACCACGAGAGCCCGCGCCGGGGCGAGAACTTCGTGACCCGCAAGATCACTCGCGCGGTGGCCAGGATCGAGGCTGGCATCCAGGACAAGCTCTACCTGGGCAACCTGGACGCCGTTCGGGACTGGGGTTACGCGCCGGAGTACGTCGAGGCGATGTGGCTCGCCCTCCAGCAGGACACCCCGGACGACTACGTGGTCGCCACCGGCGAGGGGCACACAGTGCGCGAGTTCGTCGAGGCCGCGTTCGACCGGGTCGGGTTGGACTGGCAGCGGTACGTGGAACTGGACCCCGCCTACTTCCGCCCGGCGGAGGTCGATGCCCTCATCGGCGACTACTCGAAGGCCCGACGCACCCTGGGATGGGCACCGAAGACGCTCTTCAGCGACCTCGTCCGGGTCATGGTCGACGCCGATCGACAACTCCTCGAGGACGAGCGGATGGGGCGACTGGTCCGGGTGGACCGGTGAGGGTAGCTGTCGACGCGGCACCCATCCGTCCCGGTCACGCCGCGGGGCTCGAAGCCTTCACCTACGGCCTGTTGACCGGCATGGCCGTCGACGACTCCTGCGACCTGCGGGTGAACGTGCTGCGGGGCACTCTGGCCCAGTGGCGGGAGCAGGTGCCCGACGCACGGATCGACTGGACCGAGGTGGCGCAGCCGCTCCGCTCCGACAACCCCACCGGCCAACTGCTGCGCCGGTGGACGCCGAGGGTGATGCGCAACTCCCGCACGGTTCGCACCGCCGTCAACGCCGTCCGGCAACGGTCGGTCGTGCGGCACGCCGACACCGACGTCACACTGTTCCCGTTCCACTCCGCTCCGATCGGGTCGGGCGCCTCGGTCGTCGTCCTGCACGACACACGCCACCTGGGGGGCGAGTTCCACGCCCCCGGCTTCGCGGCGGTGGTCCGGGAGAACGTGGCCCGCGCGGCGGCGATAGTGGTCACCTGGCCGCATCCGTACCGGGAAACCCTGCGCCTGTTCCCGGAGGCAGCGGAGCGGACAGTGCTCATCCCGACCCCGGCGTTCCAACCCGCACCGGAGCGCGCGCACGCGCAGCCCGAACCGGGGCTGCTGGTCTATCCGTCGTCCACGGCGGAGCACAAGAACCACGCGACCCTGCTGGAGGCGATGGCGCTGCTGCCCGACTGCCGCCTGATCTGCCCGGGGCCGCTGGTCGAGCCCGAGGCGAGCCGACTGCTCGCCCGCGCCGCGCAGCCCGACCTGCGCGGCCGGGTGTCCTTCCCCGGCTTCGTCAGCCTGGACGAGCTGAACGCCATCTACGCCCGAGCGGACGCGGTGGTCGTACCCTCGCTCTGGGAGGCGGCCAGCGGTGCGATGCTGGAGGCGTTCACCTGGGGTCTCCCGGTCGCCTGCGCCGACGTCGAGCCGCTGCTCGACCAGTTGACGTTCAACCGCGCCGAGGCGGCGGTCTTCCGAGCGCGGGATCCACGGTCTCTCGCCGACGCGGTGCGGCACCTGCTCGACGAGCGGGAGCGCTACGCCGCCGCCTCCAGGCGGGCGAACGACCGACTGGCCGGTCGCACCTGGGCGGCCACGGGCCGCGACTACCTGGACGTCCTGGGCTGGGCGGCGCGGGGCGGATCGGGCCAGGTGCCACGGTCCCCGTTCGTCGCCGAGGCCGCGACCGACGCCGCGGCCAGCGGAGGGGATGGAACATGAGCATCGCTGACGACACCTACCCGGTCGCCCGACCGAGCCTCTCCACATTGGAGGAGCGGTACGTGGTCGACGCGCTGCGCAGCGGGTGGATCTCCTCACAGGGCCCGTACCTGCGGGACTTCGAGGAACGTTTCGCCCGGCGCTGCGCCGCCGACGCCGCACTGACGACCAGCAACGGCACTGTCGCGCTGCACCTGGTCCTCGCGGCGGCCGGTATCGGGCCGGGAGACGAGGTGATCGTCCCCGCGCTGACCTACGTGGCGACAGCCAACGCCGTCGCCTACTGCGGCGCCCGCGCCGTCTGCGTGGACGTCCTGCCGGAAAGCTGGTGCGTCGACCCCGCCGGGGTACGCGCCGCGATCGGTCCCCGTACCCGGGCCGTCATCGCCGTCGACCTGTACGGGCACCCGGCCGACTACACCGCCCTGCGCGACCTCTGCGACCGGCACGGTCTGCTCCTGGTCGCCGACGCGGCGGAGTCGTTCGGCGCCACCCTCGACGGGCGACCCACCGGCTCACTCGCCGACGTCACGACGTTCTCGTTCTTCGGCAACAAGGTGCTCACCTCCGGCGAGGGCGGCTGCGTGACCACCTCCGACGCGGCCCTGGCCGATCGGATGCGCCTGCTGCGTAACCAGGGCATGGATCCGCAACGGCGGTACTACTTCCCGGTGCTGGGCTACAACTACCGGATGACGAACCTGTGCGCCGCCGTGCTCTGCGCCCAACTGGAACGGGCGGACGAGATCATCGCCCTGCGGGACCGGGTGATCGCCGGGTACGAGGAGCAGTTGGCCGACGAGCCGGCGCTGTCGGCGCAGCCGGTGGCCGCCGGAGTTCGCCGCGCGCCCTGGATGGCGGCCTTCCTCGTCGGGGCCGAGGGCGACGCGACGTCCCGGGACGCGCTGGCCCGCGCGCTCGCCCGGCTCGGCGTGGAGACCCGCCCGTTCTTCGTGCCGATCCCGGACCTACCCGCGCATCGTGATCCGGGCGCGGACTGCCCGGTGACCGAGGACCTGAGTCGGCGCGGCATCAACCTGCCCACGTACGCCGACCTGGCCGAACCGGCGGTCAAGGCCGTGGTGGAGCGCATCCGCGCCGCCCTGGCGACGATCGTCTGACCCGCCGCCGGGCCCGCGCCGACCCCGTCGGCGCGGGCCTGGCGGTCAGACCGGTTGGACCGCCGGTGGGCGGTCGGCCGCGCGGTCTCGCAGCAGCAGGAGATAGCTGCCGCCCCAGGCGACCGCGCTGACCAGGGCCAGCAGGACCAGTGCGGCGGCCGCGCCGGGCGCGCCGAACACGACCGCCCCGGCGACGACCGCCGGTACGCGGAGCCCGCCGAGCAGGATGCCGAGCACTATCGCCCGCCGGCTCGCCCGCTCGACCCGCAGCCCGGCGAAGCCGATCGTGGCCGGCACGGCGAGCAGGCTCTCCAACGCGAGCAGCACCAGCAGGCTCCGGGCGACCGTCCAGTTGGCGCCGAGCAGTTCCTTGCCGACCGCGCCCGGCAGCAGGGCGACAGCGACGGTCAACGGCAGGATCGCGGCGGCCACCAGCAGTGCCAGCCGGACGGCCGCCCGCGTCCGCACCGCGCGGGACTCGGCGCGGGTGCGGGCCAACTGCGGCAGGATCAGCGTGGCCGCCGTCGACAGCACCAGGTTGACCGGCCCCAGCAGCGTGCGCCCGGCGCTCAAAGCGCCGACCACCGCCGTGCCGGCGACCAGCGCCACAGCGGTCAGCGCCAGCTGCGCCGACCCGGTGGTCAGCAGGAACTGCGCACCGAACCCCGCCGCGACGCGGGTCTCGGCTCGGCCGACCCGCCAGCCGGGCACCAGCGCGTACCGGCGCCGGGCCGCGACGACCACACCGATCAGAGCGCCGCCGACGGCCCACAGCGCGAAGACGTACGGCGTGTCGATCACCCGGAGCAGGCCGGCCAGCGCGGCACACCCGGTGAGCGCCGCCCAGGCGATCTCCTGGGCCATCGCCGCCGAGGGAGCGCCGATGCCGACGGCGACCGCCTTGGTGTAGTCGTAGAGGACCAACCCGGGCAGGGCGACGCCCGCGAACAGCAGGTAGGACGAGCCGTACGCCGCGCCGGCCGCGCCGACCAGGGAGCCACCGACGAGGCCGAGCAGGATCGCCCGCCGGGCGGCCGACGCGACACCGGCCCCGGTGGCCAGCACCGTGTCGGTAACTGTGCTGCGCACCAACCCGGAGCCGACGATGTAGAACGAGAAGGCCAGGGCGAACTGACCCAGCCCGCCGACCGACTCCAGTCGGGTCACGGTGATCGCCAGCAGCAGGTTGCCGCCGCTGGAGAGCCCGCCGACGACCAGCGCGAGCAGAGCACGGCGACCGGTGCGCGGACCGGCTGGGGCGTTGGCCCGGCCGACGGCGTGCCGGCCTACCCGCACGGTCACCGGGGCGCGCCCGGGACCGTGGGCAACCGAGGAGTGTCCGGGTTTTTGCGGGCCCCGTGCAGGGAGCGGCGGCTGAGCCCCAGGAGGACGAAGACCGGCGTCGCCGCCACCACGTGTTGCAGGAAACCGATTGTGGAGTCCGGGTAGGTGTTGGACCAGAGCAGCGGGTCGAAGAGCACCAGGCAGAACAGGCTCAGCCGGATCGGGCCGGGCGGCCCCCGCCAGCGCAGCAGCACCGCCGCCAGCGCAGCCCAGAAGGCGTGCACGGCCACCACGCCGACCGCGCCGTCGAAGAACCAGATGTTGCCCAGCAGCAGGAAGGTGTAGGCCGATGTCGGCCCGCCGCCGATGTACTGGTTGATCCGCTGCCCGGTGGAGAGCACCGGGCGGTCCGGATCCAACACCCGGGGCACCAACCCGTACCGCAGGTAGTCGGTGACCCCGGGCTGGCCCAGGTCGACCGGGACGTCGAAGCCCGCCACCACGCTGAGCTGACTGTCCAGCCGCAGTCGGTCCGTGGCGGTGACCTTGGTGTCCACCGCGACGCCGCGATCCTCCCGGAGGGCGTTGCGATGCTCGAACACGGCCGGCCACGCGAGGAAGAGCACCACCGCGCAGACCACCAGGTAACGCAGTCGGAAGACGCCGCAGAGCGCTCCGGTGGCAGCCATGAAGAACACGAGCGCGACCAGCGGCGCGGTGAGAGCCGTCAGCACGGCGACGTAGATTTCCGCGCCGACGAGGACGGCCAGCCAGCCGTACAGCTTCGCCCGCGGCAGCCGACCGCCCAGGTGGCTGGCCAGCAGCAACGCGAAGCCCAGGGCCGTCCAGCCCGAGAAGAGCGTGCTCACCATGGCGAGCGGCCCGTCGGACAGGTCACCGGAGACCTGGTTGACGATGGTTCCCCGACCGAGGTGGGCTCCGAGCACGTTCGCGGTGACGCTGGTCAGCGTGACCACGACGGCGACCGGGTAGAGCCACGGATACCGGGCGTGGGCGCGTCGGAAGCCCTCTCGCCAGCGCGGGTCGGGGCGTCCGGACAACCTGCCGATCGTCTCGACGGCGACGCTGCCGAGCAACGCGAGCCCGACCAGGGAGACGATGAAACCGGTCTCCGGATTCCGATAGAAGACCGCCGTCGGCAGGATGAGCAGCGCGTACGGGGCGAGCACGACGACGGTCACCGGGTAGCAGCGGAGCACCCGACCGACGAGATCCCGCTGGGCACCCGACTCCCGATCTCCGGTTGGCGGAGCCGTCCGCGCCTCGGTCGCACCGGTCGCCCCGCCGGGGTCGAGGGCAGCCCCGGGCCAGGTCATCGCGCGCGCCCCCTTTGGCATGTGGTTGGTCGCTCCTGACCCCAACGAACCAACCGACCGGGCGAAACGCCCGTGCGTACGCGGTCGTTGCGCGTAGGCCCGTGCCAGACGCCCAAACTGTGATGAGCTGGGCACATGGATCGATTCCGGCTCGGGCTGGTGCTTCATCCCACCCGGGACGTGTCCCCGGTGGTGGGCACGATCGTGGCCTGGGCCGCCGAGCACCACGCCGCCCTGACGGTTCGCGAACAGGACCGGCACCGGGTGCCCGAGGCGGTCCGGGCGGTGCCGGAGGGGGAGTTGGCCTCCGGGTCGGACATGTTGATCGCCATCGGTGGTGACGGCACGATGCTGGGCGCGCTGCGGATGGCCGTCCGCGACCCGAAGCCGGTGCTCGGCGTACACCTGGGCAAGCTGGGGTTCCTCGTGGAGGTCGAACCGCCGGAGCTGCCGGCGGCGCTGGCCCGGCTGCTGACCGGGGAGTACACCCTCGAGGCGCACAGCTGCCTGGCCTGCACCGTCTGCGGCGACGACGTCGTCGCGTTCAACGACATCGCGCTGGTCCGCCATCCGGGGCAGGGCTTCGTCAGCGCCACCCTGGCGGTGGACGGGCAACAGTACGGCTACTACCGCTGTGACGCGGTGGTCGTGTGCACCCCGACCGGGTCGACGGCCTACAGCTACGCCGCCGGCGGACCGCTGATCTCTCCGGCGACGCGAGCCGTTGTGGTGACGCCGAGCGCTCCGATGGCCGGCATCTCCCGGTCGGTGGTGCTCTCGCCGGAGGAGACGGTGCGGTTGGATCTGCGCCCCGGGTCCGGGCCGGTCTCGGTGGAGGTCGACGGACGGGTGATCCGCAACCGGTCGACGACGGGCGCGGTGGAGGTGCACTACCGCCACGATGCCGGCCTGGTGGTCCGCCTCGATCCGCGCCGCCACCAGGAACGCAATCAGCTCAAGCTGGGGCTGCTGGATCTGCCCCTGTTGCCGGAGCAGCTTCGCGAGCTGCTTCCCGAGAGCCTGCGTCGCCAGCTCGGCCGCCGCGAAGAGCCTCACCGGTAACGGCACTCTCATCGGGATTCCCGACACTAAATCAGACAACCGGTCATAGAAATGTGAAAACCGGATTCGGCGGCGCATATTCCGCTAAGCAGTTAGGGGACGTACGTGGCCCCCTGACCTGCCCTGGGTCACCCCCGGCCACGGACAGGACAGGGAGTCGTAGATGCCGCCGGAGATACAACGGGTTGAGCCAACGACATCAACAGCCACCGGCCGGGCCAGGGTGAGTCGTCGTCGGACCGCCATCTTCCTCGCCGCCGACGCCCTCGGCTGGGTCGGCGGGTTCACCGTCGCGGGCTGGGCGAGGTACGAGCTAGCTCTCACCATCGATCAGGCGGTCAACGCGGTACTGCTCGGCGGCGGGGCCGCCGTGCTGCACGTCGGCGTCAGCGCACTGCGTCGCATTCGTTCCGGTCGTCAGCCCCTCGGCACCGTCGAGGAGGTTCGGGGGCTCGCCGGCACCACCGCCACCACGGCGGCGATCGTCCTCGTCGCCCTTCTCGCGCTGGGCGAACGTCCGGTGCCGGCCAGCACCCCGGTGATCGGTGCCGCGCTGGCGCTGCTGCTGATGCTCAGCTGCCGTCTCCTGCACCGCCACCGACGGGACCGTGCGATGCGACCGGACGCCCGCTCGGCGACCCCGGTGCTGCTCTTCGGTCTCGGCGAGGCCGGGCAGGGGCTGGTACGCGCGATGCTCAGCGACCCGAAGGGCCGCTACCTGCCCGTCGGCGCGCTCGACGACGACCCGGGCAAACACGACCTGCGCATCGCCGGCGTCCCGGTGCTGGGCGGCCGGCAGCACCTCGTCGACGTGATCCGCCGCACCGGCGCCACCACCGTGATCTTCGCGGTGGCCAACGCCGACGCCACGCTGATCCGCGAGGTGCGGGAGGCGACCCTGCGCACCGGCGCGGCGTTCAAGGTCCTGCCACCGGTCCGGGAGCTGGTGGATCACCGGATCACTGTCAGCGACGTGCGGGACGTCCAGATCAGTGACCTGCTCGGCCGACGCCAGGTGGTCGGCGACCTGACCCTGGACGACAACGGGCTCACCGGTCGGCGCGTTCTGGTCACCGGCGCCGGGGGCTCGATCGGCTCGGAGCTGTGCCGGCAGATCATGCGCGCCAACCCCGGTGAGCTGATGATGCTGGACCGGGACGAGTCGGCCCTGCACAGCCTTCAGATGTCGCTCACCGGGCGGGCGCTGTTGGACGGCCCGGAACTCATCCTCGCCGACCTGCGGGACGACGAGGGTATCCGCCGTATCATGCGGGAACGGCGCCCCGAGATCGTCTTCCACGCTGCCGCGCTGAAGCACCTGACCCTGCTGGAGCGGCACCCGGGCGAGGCGGTCAAGACCAACGTCTGGGGGACGCTCACAGTTCTGGACGCGTGCCGGGACGTCGCCCGTTTCGTCAACATCTCCACTGACAAGGCCGCCGACCCGATCAGCGTGCTCGGCTACTCGAAGCGCATCACCGAGATGCTGACCGCGCACGCGGCGGCGACCTACCCGGGCACCTTCCTGAGCGTCCGGTTCGGCAACGTCCTGAGCAGTCGGGGCTCGGTGGTGACCGCCTTCCAACGGCAGATCGAGGCGAAGCAGCCGCTGACCGTCACCGACCCCAACGTGACCCGGTACCTGATGACTGTGCAGGAGGCGGTGCACCTGGTCCTCCAGGCAGCCGCCATCGGCCGCGACGGGGAGGCGCTGGTGCTCGACATGGGCGAGCCGGTCCGGATCGACGACCTCGCCCGCCGCATGGTCGAGCAGGCGGCCAGCCCCGTCCCGATCGTCTACACCGGGCTGCGCCCCGGGGAGAAGCTGCACGAGGACCTGCTCGGTCAGGGCGAGGCCGACCACCGACCGCTGCACCCGCTGATCTCGCACGTGACCGTTCCGGTCCTGGACCCCCTAGAGGTCAGTGGACTGGACCCGTTCGACGAACCTGCCAAGGTCATCGATCAGCTCGCCCGGCTCTGCGGCAACCTGAACGGCTCGCTCCCCCAACGGCGTGGGGGCATACCGCTGGCCCGCTGACCTCGCTGACCCGCTGACCTCGCGGAAACGGGGCCGACGCCTTCCGGCGTCGGCCCCGCTGCGATGGAGAAGTCAGCCGAGAACCTGCGTGACGAGGTCCTGGGCCTCCTGCTGGAGACGGCGAAGGTGCTCCGGGCCCTGGAACGACTCGGCGTAGATCTTGTAGACGTCCTCGGTGCCGGACGGGCGGGCGGCGAACCAGCCGGACTCGGTGGTGACCTTGAGGCCGCCGATCGGTGCGCCGTTACCGGGGGCGGTGGTCAGCGTCGCGGTGATCGGCTCACCGGCGAGCTCGGTGGCGGTGACCTGCTCCGGGGAGAGCTTGCCGAGCACTGCCTTCTGCTCCCGGGTGGCCGGGGCGTCGATCCGGGCGTACGCGGGCGCGCCGAAACGCTCGGCCAACTCCGCCCAGTGCTCGCTCGGGCTGCGGCCGGTGGTGGCCTGGATCTCGGCGGCGAGCAGGCAGAGCAGCAGGCCGTCCTTGTCGGTGGTCCAGGTCGAGCCGTCACGCCGCAGGAACGACGCCCCGGCGCTCTCCTCGCCACCGAAGCCGACCGCGCCGTCCAGCAGGCCGGGCACGAACCACTTGAAGCCGACCGGCACCTCCAACAGCGGCCGGCCCAGGTCGGCGGCGACCCTGTCGATCATCGACGAGGAGACCAGGGTCTTGCCCACCGCGGCGGCCGGCCCCCACTCGGTGCGGGTGCGGAACAGGTGACGAATCGCCACCGCCAGGTAGTGGTTGGGGTTCATCAGCCCGGCGTCCGGGGTGACGATGCCGTGCCGGTCGGCGTCGGCGTCGTTGCCCGTGGAGATCTGGTAGTCGGCCCGGGCGGCGATCAGCGACGCCATCGCGTTCGGCGAGGAGCAGTCCATCCGGATTTTGCCGTCGCCGTCCAGGGTCATGAACCGCCAGGTCGGGTCGACAGTCGGGTTGACAACTGTCAGGTCAAGACGGTGCCGCTCGGCGATCTCACCCCAGTACGCCACGCTCGCCCCGCCCAGCGGGTCCGCGCCGATCCGGATGCCCGCGTCGCGGATGGCGTCGATGTCGATCGCCGCCGGCAGGTCGTCGACGTAGTTGGCGAGGAAGTCGTACTCCCCGGTGGTGTCGGCGGCCCGCGCCCGCGCGTAGGTGATCCGGCGGACCTCCTTGAGCCCGGCGGCGAGGATGCTGTTGGCCCGGTCCTGGATCCACCGGGTCACGTCGGTGTCGGCCGGCCCGCCGTTCGTCGGGTTGTACTTGAAACCGCCGTCGTCGGGCGGGTTGTGCGACGGGGTGATGACGATGCCGTCGGCGAGCCCGCTGGTCCGCCCGCGGTTGTGCGTGAGGATCGCGTGCGACAGCGC
The DNA here is from genome assembly GCF_022229005.1 of Micromonospora trifolii. Taxonomy (GTDB): domain Bacteria; phylum Actinomycetota; class Actinomycetes; order Mycobacteriales; family Micromonosporaceae; genus Micromonospora; species Micromonospora trifolii. The sequence continues at coordinate 162,118 of NZ_JAKKFD010000003.1, read as the reverse complement.
CGGGGTCGGGGTGTAGCCGTCACGGCTGTCCACCAGCACCGTGACACCGTTGGCGGCGAGCACCTCGAGGGCGTCCACAGCGGCCGGCGCGGAGAGCGCGTGGGTGTCCCGGGCGAGGAAGAGCGGCCCGTCCAGCCCCTGCTCGCGCCGGTAGTCGCAGAGCGCCTGGGTGACCGCCAGGATGTGGTCGGAGTTGAACGCGTTGCGCAGGCTGGAGCCGCGGTGGCCGGAGGTGCCGAAGGAGACCTGCTGGGCCGGGTCCGCGGGGTCCGGATGCTCGGCGTAGTAGGCGGTCACCAGGCGCGGCACGTCGACCAGGTCGGCAGGCTCGGCGGGCTGGCCGGCACGGGGGTGGGTCACTGCGGGATCCTCCTCGGGGAGTGCCTGTCGGTCACGGCACGACCTTCTGGCCCTTGCCGATCACCACGATGCCGTTGTCGGAGACGGTGTAGCGCTGCCGGTCCTTCTCCAGGTCGACGCCGATCTCGACGCCCTCCGGGACGAACACGTTCTTGTCCAGGATGGCCCGCCGGACCACAGCGTGCCGGCCGATCTCCACACCCTCCATCAGCACCGAGCCCTCGACGTGCGCCCAGGAGTGCACCCGCACCTTCGGCGACACGATCGAGTTCTCCACCAGCGAGCCGGAGATCACCACACCCGGGGAGACCATCGAGCCGACCGCCCGGCCGACCCGCTCACCCCACTGGTGCACGAACTTCGCCGGCGGCCACGGCGGCTGCTCGGTGTAGATCGGCCAGTCGAAGTTGTACATGTTGAAGACGGGGTGCACGTTGATCAGATCCATGTGCGCGTCATAGAACGAGTCGAGCGTTCCCACGTCCCGCCAGTAGCCGCGATCACGGTCGGTGCTGCCCGGCACCTCGTTGTCGCGGAAGTCGTAGACGTTGGCATCGCCGCGCTCGACGAGCATCGGGATGATGCTGCCGCCCATGTCGTGCTTGCTGGACTTGTCTTCGGCGTCGCGCTCGACAGCCTCGCAGAGCGCCCGGGTGGTGAAGACGTAGTTGCCCATCGAGGCGTAGATCTCGTCCGGCGCGTCCGGCAGGCCGACCGCGTCGGTGGGCTTCTCGCGGAACGCCCGGATCCGCTTGCCGTCCTCGCCGACCTCGATGACGCCGAACTGGTCGGCCATCGACAGCGGCTGGCGGATGCCGGCGACGGTCACCGCCGCGCCGGAGGCGATGTGGTCCTCCACCATCTGCCGCGGGTCCATCCGGTAGATGTGGTCGGCGCCGAAGACGATCACGTAGTCGGGCTGCTCGTCGTTGATCAGGTTGAAGCTCTGGTAGATGGCGTCGGCCGAGCCGGCGAACCACCACGGGCCACGACGCTGCTGCGCGGGCACCGGGGTGACGTAGTTGCCGAGCAGCGTGGACATCCGCCAGGTCTTGGTGATGTGTCGGTCGAGGGAGTGGGACTTGTACTGGGTCAGCACGACGATCTTGAGATAGCCGGCGTTGGCCAGGTTGGAGAGGACGAAGTCGACCATGCGGTACATCCCGCCGAACGGGACGGCCGGCTTGGCCCGATCCGTGGTGAGTGGCATCAGGCGCTTGCCCTCCCCACCCGCCAGGACGATCGCGAGCACCTTGGCAGCCATGCCCCGACGCTATCCACCCGCGTCCCACTTCACCACTCGTACGGGGAGTCTTCTGCACTAGGGTGCGCACATGACCGACTCCTCCCCGGCCACCGGATCCCTGCGCGTCGATCTGCTCAGCCGTGAGTACCCACCGGAGGTCTACGGCGGCGCGGGCGTGCACGTCGAGTACCTGGCTCGGGAGTTGCGCCGCCTCGCCGACGTGCGGGTGCACTGCTTCGGCCTGCCGCGCACCGAGCCGGGCGTCACCGCGTACCCGGAACCGCCCGGCCTGACCGGCGCGAACGCCGCGCTGCGCACGATGGGCGTGGATCTGGAGATGGCCGCCGGCGCGGCCGGCACCGACGTGGTGCACAGCCACACCTGGTACGCGAACCTGGCCGGCCACACCGCGAAGCTGCTGCACGGGGTGCCGCACGTGGTGACCGCGCACAGCCTGGAGCCGCTGCGGCCGTGGAAGGCCGAGCAGCTCGGCGGCGGTTACGCGCTCTCCTCCTGGATCGAGCGCACCGCGATGGAGGCCGCCGACGCGGTGATCGCGGTCAGCGGCGGGATGCGCAACGACGTGCTCACCGCGTACCCGCAGATCGACCCCGACCGGGTCCGGGTGGTCTACAACGGCATCGACACCGTTCAGTACGCCCCGGATCAGGGCACCGACGTGCTCGACCGGCTCGGCGTCGACCCGTCCCGCCCCAGCGTGGTCTACGTGGGCAGGATCACCCGGCAGAAAGGGCTGCCGTACCTGCTGCGGGCCGCCCGGGAGCTGCCGGCGGACACCCAACTCGTCCTGCTCGCCGGCGCTCCGGACACCGCCGAGATCGCCGCCGAGGTGGAGGGGCTGGTCGCCGAACTGCGCGCCAACCGCTCCGGCGTGGTCTGGGTGGCCGAGATGCTGCCCAAGCCCGAGGTGATCCAGGTGCTCACGCACGCCACGGTCTTCGCCTGCCCGTCGATCTACGAGCCGATGGGCATCGTCAACCTGGAGGCGATGGCCTGCGAGACGGCAGTGGTGGCGACAGCGACCGGCGGCATTCCCGAAGTCGTGGCCGACGGCGAGACGGGCCTGCTGGTGCCGATCGAGCAGGTCACCGACGGCTCGGGCACCCCACTGGACCCGGACCGCTTCGTGGCCGACCTGGCTGCCGCCATCAACACGCTGCTCGCCGACCCGGCGCGCACCGAACGGTTCGGCCTGGCCGGCCGGCGGCGCGCGGTGCAGCACTTCTCCTGGGACGCCATCGCCCGGCAGACACTGGAGGTCTACCGCTCCGTCGGCGCGGCCTGAGGCAGACGGACGTCAGATCGCCGTCCCCGGCGGCGACTTGAGCAACGACGTCGCCTCGGCGCACTGACCACCACGCCCGTTCCGTAGCGCGCTCGCGGCGATGCGGATGAGGTCGATGTTGACCCCCGCGGCGCCACTCGGGTCATGCACCTTCAGCTTCACGTCGAGGCTCACCGATGTCTCACCCCAACCCTGCGCCTCAAGGTTGAGGTGCGCCACCTTCTGTGACGCGAGATGCGGCAGGTACCCGAGCGGTGCCACAGCGACGCTGTCAGCGCCGGACAGGGCGTTGAGCTTGGACTGCTTCTTGGTGTTGGGGTTCTCGACCAGGTTGCGGAAGTCCTCGGTGCCGCCCAGGTTGACCTGGTAGGAGCTGACCAGGGTCAGGCCCCGCTCCTTGAGGAGTCGCAGCAGCGCGTTGTGCAGCACCGAGGTGCCGAACTGGCTGGCCAGGTCGTCGCCGATCAGCGGCAGGCCGGCTACCTCGAACCTGTCCAGCAGGTGCGGATCGCGGGCGACCGGGTCGGCTGTGGTGTTGATGAAGGCGACGCCCGCCGTGTGGGCTGCCTCGGCGTACGCCCGGGCGGTCTCCGGCCGGCCACTCGGCGCCGAGTAGAGCAGCACCTCTGCCCCGGCCAGCGCCGCTGCCACCCGCTGCACCTCGCTCGCGTCGACCAGGCCCTTCGTGACCGGCACACCCGCTCTGGGCAGGTCGCAGTCCAGCCGAGGGAAGTTGTTGGGCACCAGGAAGATCGCTTCGGTCAGGTCCCGACCGATCTTCTCCGCCGAGGTGGCGAAGGCCGCCACGATGTCGACGTCCCCCACCCCGAGCCCGTCGATCATCGGCCTGCGGATTCCGACCAGGCTGCTGCTCTGGCGGTAGAGAGCAAGCCCTTGCACCAGTGCCGAGGTGTTGTTACCGACGCCGACAACCGCGACTTTCACCCGTTCGATCATGGCCGGAGGCTACGTCACCTCCGGTTCGGCGGTCCGCCCCGAACGGGTCCGCCATCAGGACCGGAGGACCTCTCGCCCTACCTAGATCTACTCGGGTTTCCGGAAACCGCCGCATCCTGAGCGCGCCGACACCGCGCTTTCCTTGAACCGGTGTGGATCTTGACGGCTTGGCCGCGCGCGAACGGATCTCGCGCAGTAGGTTGGCGGGGTGACTGGACGGTTCCCGATCGAAGACGTCTCCCCCGTCGTCTCGTGCGGGCGATACCCGGCCAAGGCGGTGGTCGACGAGCCCATTCCGGTGTCGGCCCGCGCCTACCGGGAGGGGCACGACGCGCTGGGCTGCAACGTGGTGTGGGCCGGTCCGGACGGCGCGAGCCGGCCGTTCACCCGGATGCGCCCCGGCGAGCCCGGCCAGGACCGCTGGCACGCCACCATCGCACCGGACGCCGTCGGCCCGTGGACCTTCTCCGTGGAGGCGTTCCAGGACCCGTACCTGACCTGGCAGAACGCGGTGACCAAGAAGATCGCCGCCGGGCAGGGGCCGGAGGACCTGGCCAACGACCTGGCCGAGGGCGCGCGGGTGCTCGCCGCCGCCCAGGATCTCGTGCCGACCGCCGACCGGCCCCGGGTCGCCGACGCGCTCACCGCGCTGGTCGACACCGACCTGCCGCTGGCGCAGCGGGTCGACAGGGCGCTGGCCCTGGCCGACCTGCTCTGGGATCACCCGGTACGGGAGCTGGTCACCGCCGGTGACACGTACTCGATCTGGGTCGACCGCAAGCGGGCGCTCTACTCGGCCTGGTACGAGTTCTTTCCCCGCTCCGAAGGCGCGGCGGGTGGCCGGTCCGGCACCTTCGCGACCGCCACCGAGCGGCTGCCGGGGGTGGCCGCAATGGGCTTCGACGTGCTCTACCTGCCGCCGATCCACCCGATCGGCCGGGTCAACCGCAAGGGCCCGAACAACGCGCTCACCGCCGGGCCGACCGACGTGGGCTCGCCGTGGGCGATCGGCGCCGCCGAGGGCGGCCACGACACGATCCACCCCGACCTGGGTACGCCGGCAGACTTCCGGGCCTTCATCCAGGCGGCGGCGGCACAGGGCCTGGAAGTGGCGATGGACCTGGCGTTGCAGTGCGCGCCGGACCACCCCTGGGTCACCGAACACCCGGAGTGGTTCACCACCCGGGCCGACGGCAGCATCGCGTACGCGGAGAACCCGCCGAAGAAGTACCAGGACATCTATCCGGTCAACTTCGACAACGACCCGGAGGGCATCCGGGCCGAGGTGCTGCGGGTGGTGCTGCACTGGGTCGGCGAGGGCATCCGGATCTTCCGGGTGGACAACCCGCACACCAAGCCGTTCGACTTCTGGCACTGGCTGATCGCCGAGGTGAAGGCGGTCGACCCGGACGTGCTGTTCCTGGCCGAGGCGTTCACCAGGCCGGCCATCATGCACGGCCTCGGCAAGATCGGTTTCACGCAGTCGTACACCTATTTCACCTGGCGCACGACGGCGGCCGAGATGCGGGCGTACTGCGAGGAGCTGATCGAGGCGGCCGACTACATGCGGCCGAACTTCTGGCCGAACACCCCGGACATCCTGCACGAGTCGTTGCAGCACGGCGGCCCGCCGATGTTCAAGATCCGGGCGGTGCTGGCCGCGCTGCTCTCCCCCTCCTGGGGTCTGTACGCGGGTTACGAGCTGTTCGAGCACGTGGCCCGACCGGGCGCCGAGGAGTTGCTGGACAACGAGAAGTACCAGTTGCGGCCGAGGGACTGGGCCGGCGCCGAGGCGCAGGGCCGCTCGCTGGCGCCGTTCCTGGCCACCCTCAACCGGGTACGCCACGACAACCCGGCCCTGCACCAGCTCCGTAACCTGCGCTTCCACGAGATCGACAACCCGGCGCTGCTCTGCTGGTCGAAGCACGACCCGGAGACCGGCAACACGGTCATCGTGATCTGCTCGTTCGACTCGCGCGAGGTGCAGTGGGGCAACACCACCTTCGACATGCCGGCGCTCGGCTTCGACTGGCACGAACGGTTCACTGTGCACGACGAGCTGACCGGCACCAGCTACGACTGGGGTCAGCGCAACGCGGTGCGGCTCGACCCGTACCTGCAACCCGCGCACGTGTTGACGGTGCGTCGCCCCACCCCGCCGACCGAGCCGCAGCCGGCGGGCGCAGAGCCGGCCGACCTCACCGTCGCCGAGGTGCCGGACGACCTGTCCGGCGGCACCGCGCCGACGACCCCGGCCACCACCACGACACCGGCCACCACGACACCGGCCACGACGACCCCGGCGACCACGACACCGGCCACGACGACCCCGGCGACCACGACCCCGGCCGCCACGACACCGGCCACGACGACCCCGGCCACTGTGGCGTCCCGGCTGTCCGCCGCCCGTTCGGCCGCCGCCCGCTCGTCCCGTTCCGCGCCGACCGCTCCCGCCCCGAAGGACGACCGATGGACCAGCTGATCTCCGGCGCGACGCACGACCCGCACGCGCTGCTCGGCGCGCACCCCGCGGACGGCTCGACGACGATCCGCACGATGCGCCGGGGCGCCGGCGACGTCGCGCTGCTCGTCGGCGACGAGCGGCACCCGATGAAGCGGGTGCACGACGTGGGCGTCTTCGAGGCGCAGGTCGACGGCACAGTGCTCGACTACCGGGTGGAGGTCGACGGGACCGCCCACGACGACCCGTACCGCTACCCGCCGACCCTCGGTGAGCTGGACCTGCACCTGATCCGCGAGGGCCGGCACGAGCGGCTGTGGGAGGCGCTCGGCGCCCGCGTCTTCGACGAGGGCGTGGCGTTCAGCGTCTGGGCACCCAACGCCCGTGGGGTGCGGGTGATCGGCGACTTCACCGGCTGGGGCCCCGACGACGGCTGGTCGATGCGGTCGCTCGGCTCCAGCGGGGTGTGGGAGCTGTTCGTCCCCAACGCCCGGGTCGGGGCCCGCTACAAGTACCGGGTGCTGGGCGCCGACGGGCAGTGGCGGGACAAGGCCGACCCCCTCGCCGCGTACGCCGAGGTGCCACCGGCCACCGCCTCGGTGGTGCACCACTCGACGTACCTGTGGAACGACGCGGACTGGCTGGCCCGGCGGGCCGAGCGGCAGCCGCACCAGGAACCGATGAGCGTCTACGAGGTGCACCTCGGCTCGTGGCGACCCGGCCTGGGCTACCGCGAGCTGGCCGAGCAACTCACCGCGTACGTCACCGAGCTGGGCTTCACGCACGTGGAGTTCCTGCCGGTGATGGAACACCCGTTCGGCGGCTCCTGGGGCTACCAGGTGACCGGCTACTACGCGCCGACCTCCCGGTTCGGCGACCCGGACGAGTTCCGCCACCTCGTCGACCAGCTGCACGCCGCCGGCATCGGCGTCCTCCTGGACTGGGTGCCCGCGCACTTCCCGAAGGACGAGTGGGCCCTCGCGCGGTTCGACGGCACCCCGCTCTACGAGCACCCCGACCCGCGACGCGGCGAGCACCCCGACTGGGGCACGTACGTCTTCGACTTCGGCCGCAACGAGGTCCGCAACTTCCTGGTCGCCAATGCGCTCTACTGGTGCGACCAGTTCCACGTCGACGGGCTGCGGGTCGACGCGGTCGCCTCGATGCTCTACCTGGACTACTCCCGCAACCACGGCGAGTGGGCCCCGAACAAGTACGGCGGCCGGGAGAACCTGGAGGCCATCGCGCTCATGCAGGAGGTGAACGCGACCGTCTACAAGCACCACGCCGGCGTCGTCATGATCGCCGAGGAGTCCACCGCCTGGCCCGGGGTCACCCGCCCCACCGCCGACGGCGGGCTGGGCTTCGGGTTCAAGTGGAACATGGGCTGGATGCACGACACCCTGCTCTACACCTCGAAGGACCCGATCTACCGCCAGCACCACCACCACCAGCTCACCTTCTCCCTGGCGTACGCCTGGAGCGAGAACTACGTGCTGCCGATCAGCCACGACGAGGTGGTGCACGGCAAGGGCTCACTGGCCGGCAAGATGCCCGGCGACACCTGGCAGCGGCTGGCGAACGTGCGGGCGCTGCTGGCGTACATGTGGGCCCACCCCGGCAAGCAACTGCTCTTCATGGGCTCCGAGCTGGCCGACGACCGGGAGTGGAGCGAGGAGCGCGGCCTCGACTGGTACCTGCTGCACGACCCGGCCCGCGCCGGCGTGCAACGACTCGTCGCCGACCTCAACCGGGTCTACCGGGACACCCCGGCGCTCTGGGCTCAGGACACCGAGCCGGCCGGGTTCCGCTGGATCGCCGGCGACGACGTCGCCAACAACACCGTGTCGTTCGTCCGGATCGCCCCGGACGGCTCGACGCTGGTGTGCGTGGCGAACTTCTCCGCCCAGCCGCTGCACGACTACCGGATCGGCCTACCGGCCGGCGGCGCATGGACCGAGGTGCTCAACACCGACGCCCACCACTACGGCGGGTCGGGGGTGGGCAACCTGGGCGAGGTGCGTGCCGAGGACGTGCCGTGGCACGGGATGGTCGCCTCGGCGGCCCTTCAGGTGCCGCCGCTGGGTGCGGTCTGGCTGCGGCAGGGCTGAGGCGGCGCGGTCACGCCGGCCGACGTCCACGAGGATTCGCCGGTCAGTTGAGGAACGCGGAGATGTCGGCGGCTATCTCGTTCGGGTATTCGCCGTTGAGGGCGTGCGAAGCATCCGGGTAGGTCTTCACGGTGCCGTGGGTCAGGGACCGCTCCGCCAGCTTCGCGGCCTCGCCAGCGTCGTGCAGCCGGGACTTTCCCGCCATCAGCACGAGCACCGGGACGTCCACCGCCGCGAGCTGGTCCTCGGACGGCCGGGTCGGGGCGGACAGCTTCATCACGTACGCCTGCATGCCGGCCTCGATCATCCGGGCGACCGGTACGTCCTGCACCGGGGCGCCGTTCGCCGTCCAACTGGTGAAGCTGTCCCGCCAGGATCGGGGCGCCCAGCGGACGCTGACCGGGATGGACCGCAGCACCACCTCCGCTGACAGACCAGCGAAGACCAGGACCGGATCGAGCAGCACGACGCTCCCCACCTTCTGCGGCCGGTGCACCGCGAGGTTCATCGCCGTCCAACCGCCGAACGACACGCCGACCAGGTGGATGGTCGGCTCGGGCAGCGCCAGCAGGACCTCGTGCAACCACTGCGCGTGCGCGGTCGCGTCCTTGATGGGGCGCTGCTGGATGCTCATGCCCGGCTCACCGAGCAGGTCGACGGTGTAGACGTCGCGCGACAGCAGCAGCGACGGCAGGTTGTCCGCCCAGACCGGTGACGCGGACGCCCGGCCGGGCAGGAGCAGCAGGGGCGCGGCTGCCGGCTCGGTGCCGCCGCTGAAGTGGTAGACCCGGACGACGCCGTGTCCGGTCCGGACGTCGAGCGTGCGGTCGGGGGCCGGCAACTGCTCCATCGCCTCCCGGTACGCACCGACGAAACGATCGTGGGACTCCGCCGACGTGAAGTAGCCGACTGGTGCGGGGTCGCGCAGCGCGTACGCGATCGCCACCGTGATCACCACGAGCACAGCGGCGGCCCGGATCAGGAGGTGTCGATGCGCTCGCAGGAATCCGCCCATCCTCCGCACGACCTTCATCACCATGAGGTCAGATTACTAACCGCATGGTAGAAAATACAACCGTCAGGTCAGGAAGTGGCGGGCGAAGGGGCCGGTACGGTAAGCGGGTGCACCCGAACGACACCGCGTCAGCGCAGGTCCGCGCCACCAAGCCACTCACGATCACCGAGCAGGCGCGACGGGCGCAACTCATCGGCGTGACAATCGATCTGGTTGCCCGGCACGGCTATCGGGGCACCTCACTCGCCCGGATCGCGGAGGGGGCCGGCATCTCCAAGGCCGCCGTCCTCTACCACTTCCCGTCCAAGGACGCTGTCGTGCGGACCGCCTACGCCTCGGTCCTGGAGTCCCTCACCGGGTACGTCGGCGCCGAAGTCGGGGCGCGAGCCGGTGCGTCCGCTGTGGAGGCCTACGTCCGGTCCCTGGTGGCGTACCTGCGGGACCACCCGGACCACACCCGGATGATCGTCGAGGCGTTGAGCGAGGAGACCGGCATCGGTGACACGCCGAACGCGCGCAGTCGGCGGGAGGCGGTCGCCGGTCTGATCGACGCGGCGCGGGCGGCCGGCGACTACCGGCCCAGCGTCGACCCGCAGGCCACCGCCGTCATCGTGAACGGGGCCATCGACGCGATCGTGTCGGAGTGCCTGGCCGACCCCGACTTCGACAGCCGTCACGCAGCCGAGGAACTGGTCACCATGCTTCGCCGGTCCCTCGGCACCGCACCGCAGGACGCCGGGGATCCGTCGTCCTGACCGGCCGTCACACCAGGCCGGCGTCGCGGAGCAGCTGCCACAGGCCGGCGCCGTCCGGGGCGGACAGCCACTTCTGCCCCACCGGCCCCGACGACGGGCGGCCGGCTGGGGCGGGCAGGGTGCCGGCCAGCACCGACTGGGTCGGGGAGAGCCTGCGGATCGCCACCCCGGCGACGTTCTCCGGGTGGGCGGCGGCGAACTCCCGGTAGATCTCCTGGTCGTGCTGGCCGTCGTCGCCGACCAGCAGCCAGCGCACGTCGGGGAACTCCTGGGCAAGCCGCGCGAGGGTGACCCGCTTGTGTTCCATGCCGCTGCGGAACCAGCGGTCGGCGGTCGGGCCCCAGTCGGTGAGCAGCAGCGGCCCGGCCGGGTAGAGGTGCCGGGACAGGAAGCGGGTCAGCGTGGGCGCCACGTTCCACGCGCCGGTGGAAAGGTAGAAGACCGGTGCGCCGGGGTGCGCGGTGACCAGCCGCTCGTAGAGCACCGCCATGCCGGGCACCGCGTTGCGGGCGTGCTCGTCGAGCACGAACGTGTTCCATGCGGCGAGCAGCGGCCGGGGCAGCGCGGTCACCATCACCGTGTCGTCGATGTCGGAGATGATGCCGAACTTGACCTCCGGGTCGAGGATGCGCACCGGGGCGTCGACCGGCTCGGCGTCCGGGACACTGAGCCGGACGGTGCCCCAACCGGGCGGCAGGTCCGCCTCGACCAGGGTGTCGACGAAGCCACTGCGGTCGGCCCGCGTCTCGTGTCGCACCCCGCCGGCCTCGATGGTCACCGTGACGTGCTTGTTCGGCAGCGTCGTGAAACTGCGCCAGCCGCGGACCTTGTCCAGCCGACCCCGCTGGCGGGTGTCCGGACGGCCCAGCAGCACCCGACACATCACCCGCACCCAGCCCGGCGCGCCATAGCCGGTGTACGCGACGATGTTGACCCGCCAGCCGGTGCGCCGCAGCCGGCGCTCGACGAGCTGGTGCACGGCGTCCTCGATCCGCGCAGCCCGGTGCAGGTTCGGAACGGCCAGTTGGCCGGCGGGAGTGGGTGGCACGCGCCAACCCTGCCACACGTCGACAGCCACGGCCACGCGAGCCGACCCCGGCTGCGCCGCCGCCGGCCGACCGTCGTGGAGCCGGTCCAGCCCACCCCGGCTGGGCCGATCCCCCTCGGCGGTCCGGCCGAACGTGAAACACTCCGGTCGGGACGACGACGGGGGCGTTGGTCGTGTCGCATCCAGAGCAGCACCGTGGGCGATGGCGCCCGCGACTCGATCGGCCGGCGCTCGTCGCGCTGCTGTTCGGGCTCGTCGGTGTCGTCTACCGGCTGGTCCTGACGCTGTGCACGGTGCCGGTGTCGAACAGCGACGAGGCGACCTTCGGGCTCGCCGCACTGCACATCGGGCAGGGCCGGGAACACCCGGTCTTCCTCTACGGCCAGCACTACATGGGGATGTTGGAGTCGTACCTCGCCGCTCCCCTGGTGGCGGTGTTCGGGCCGAGCTGGCCGGTGCTGCGCCTGCCGATGCTCGCGCTGTACGCGATCTTCCTCTACCTGATCCACCGGTTGACCCGCCGGCTCGGCACCCCGTGGTTCGCCGCCTTCGTTGTGGGTCTGCTCGCGCTCGGGCCGGAGCGGGTGGTGCGCGACCAGCTCACCGTCGTCGGTGGGCGGCCGGAGGTGAAGCCTGCGGTGCTGCTGATGCTGCTGATCACCGTGGGGTTGGCGGCCGGCACTGTCCACCGCCGACGACTGGCGATCGGCCTGTTCGGGCTGCTCGTCGGCCTGGCCGTCTGGTCGGACTGGCTGATCCTGCCGTACCTCGCGGTGGCCGGCCTGGCACTGGTCTGGGCGGTGCGGCGGGAGTTGCTCGGCTGGTCCGGTCTGCTGCTGGTGGCGGGGTTGGTTGTCGGCGTGGCCCCGATGATCGTGGACAACCTGCGGGCCGGGGCCGGTGAGGACTCACTGTCGGTGTTCCGGGAGGTCAGCACCAAGGCCGGGCCGCAGCCGCCGTGGTCCGACCGGATCCGGGGCGGCCTGCTGGAGGGGGTGCCGCTGGCGCACGGGCTCTGCCCGGTGGACGGCTGCGGACGCTGGCAACAGTGGTTCGGCGTGCTGTACCCGCTGCTGCTGCTGGCCGCCGCGGCACTCGCTGTGCTCGCGTACCGTCGCGCCGCCGGGGTGCTGCGCGGGGAGCGGGTCGGGCCGGTCGTGCAGCTCGCGCTGGTCGCCGGCGCCGCGTTGACACTGCTGTCGTATGTGCGCAGCCCGCTCGCCGCGACCAGCCCGCTGGACAACGCCCGCTACCTGTCGGTGCTGCAACTGTCGCTGCCGGCGGTGCTCTGGCCGCTCTGGGTGGCGGCGCTGACCGCGTGGCGGGGCACCAGCAGCGTGCTGGGGCGGTTCGCCGGCGCGCTGTCCGCCGCCGTGCTGGCGGCGCTGACAGTGACCACCCTGGTGATCACCGTGCTGTTCGCGGCCACCGGCACCGCGGCGTCGCGGACCGAGGAGCGCCAGGCCCGGGAGCTGGCCGCCGCGCTGCGCGCCGACGGACCCCACGAGGTGTACGGGGACTACTGGACCTGCAACCGACTGATCTTCAACACGGATGAGTCGGTGGTCTGCGGGGTGCTCGACGGGGACCTGTCGCCGGGGCAGAACCGCTACCGGCCGTACTGGCGGCAGGTGGGACGGGCCGAGCGGCCGGGCTACGTGGTGGAGGTCGACTCGCCGATGGACCGGCGGTTGCGCCGGCTGCTCGCCGACCGGGCCGACGCCGCGCCGGTGCGCGAGGTCGGCGGCTATCGCGTCTACCACCCCGACACCCCGGTGCGGCCCTGGCGGTAGGGGCTGGTCGTACGCTGGCCGGGCCGGCGCGTGGGGCGCCGCCGTTTCGCCCGTCGAGGAGACCCATGCTCATCCTGTTGCCGCCCTCGGAGGGGAAGGCCGACGCCGGCACCGGACGGCGCTGGGCCCCGGACCGGCTCTCGCTGCCCGCGCTGAACCCGGCCCGCGAGCGGGTGCTGGACGCCCTGGTGACGCTGAGCACCGGGCCGGACGAGGAGGCCGCCCGGGCGGCGCTCGGCCTCAGCGAGGGCCAGCGGGGCGAGCTGCGGCGCAACGCCCGACTGCGGGAGGCGGCCACCGCGCCGGCCGAGCGGCTCTACACCGGTGTGCTCTACGAGGCGTTGGACCTGGCCTCGTTGCCGGCCACGGCGCAGCGGGCGGCCCGCCGGTCGATCCTGATCAGCTCCGGGCTGTGGGGCGCGGTCCGGTTGGCCGACCGGATTCCGCCGTACCGCTGCCCGATCGGCGCGCGCCTGCCCGACGTCGGGGCGCTGTCGGCGTACTGGCGCAGGGAGCTGACGCCGGCGCTGGACGACGCCGCCGGGCGCGGCCCGGTGCTGGACCTGCGCTCCGGCGCGTACGCCGCGACCTGGACGCCACGCGGTGAGCTGGCCGAGCGGACGCTCACCGTACGGGTGCTGCACGAGCGGGAGGTCGACGGTGTGCCGGTCCGCTCGGTGGTCAGCCACTTCAACAAGGCGACCAAGGGGCGGCTGGTCCGGGACCTGCTCGTCGCCGGCGCCCGGCCGCGCACCGCCACGGAGCTGGTGGGCACCCTGCGAGAGCTTAAGCACACAGTGCTGGAGCAGGCCACCGCCGCGGGCCGGGTGCGCCAGGTGGATCTGGTGGTCACCGACCTCTAGCGGCACCGCAGCCGCAAGATTTGCTCAAGGCTGGGCCGGAGCAGTTCCCTAACGGCGTGGCAGGGGCCACGGTAGGGCAACCCAGACTCCGACAAGGGAGCCTCCGTTGACCCACGAACCCGCAGTGCTCGACCGGCCCCACTCCCCGACCACCCCATCCCCGCTGGGCTGGCTGACACTGGGCGACGCGTTCGAGGCTGCCTGCCTGCTGCGCTGCACACCACCACCGACCGCCGCCCGGCCCAGCGCGGTCCGGGCCGAGCACACCGCCGGGGTGGAGTTCAACCGGGAGGACGCCGCGCAGCGGATGCGGCAACTACTCAACCGGCTGGACATCCCGGTCAGCCACGAGGTGGCCGTCGGCGGCCTGCGCCGCCGCTACGAGCTGCACCGGCTGTGGGTGCCCCGGGAGCACCAGGGCGCGTACACCCGGATGTTGGACGCGGGCTGGTGGCAGGGGCGGCGCGAGCTGCTCGGCGGGCCGCTGCCCGGCGCCTCACCCGCCCGCCGACTGTTGGTGACCCGACTGGCGGAGGCAGCCTGGCGCTCGGCGCTGCTGGCCGCCGGACGGCACGTGCGCCGGCACATCCTCGGCGTCCGGCTCACCGACCGGGAACTGGCCGCGGTGCTGATCCGGGGCGCGGCAGTGCTCGACGTACCGGCCCGGCTCCGCCCCGGCACCGGTTGCTTCCTGGTCAGCGTGGCCGACGGCCCGGACCGGCAGCGGATCCTGCGCAGCGCGGCGTTGGAGCCGGCGCGCGGGTTGGCCCCGGCGTCGGCGCGGGCCGCGGTCGTGACACCGGCAGGTCGTCCGGCCCGCTGATCGGGTTCCGAGCATCCGGTACGTCGCCGGTCCGGGCTTGCGCGCACCCGCCCGACGGCGCACAGTGCACCGCGTGAGTCGTACCTCGTCCAGCCGCGCCGGCCTGGCCGCCCTGTCGACGGTGCTGCTGATCGCGAACCTGGCAGTCGCCAGCTGCCGGGACGCCCCGACCGAGCCGACGTCGATCCGGATCGCCACAGGTAGCCCCACTGCTGTCTACTACGCGTTCGGGCAGTCCCTGGCGGCCATCCTCAACCGGGAACTCCCCGACGTACGGGCCAGCGTGGTGATCACCGCCGCCTCGGCGGAGAACGTCCAGCTCGTCGGCTCCGGCGGGGCCGAGCTGGGCTTCACCCAGGCCGACGTGCTGCCCACCAGCACCGCCGGAAGCTCCGCTGTCGACGCCGTCGCCCGGGTGTACGACGACCAACTGCACCTGGTCACCACGAGCGGCGGCCCGGTCCGCGCAGTCGCCGACCTGCGCGGCCGGCGAGTCTCCGTCGGCGCGGCCGGCTCGGGCACCGAGATCACCGCGACCCGGCTGCTGGAGGTGGCCCGCCTCGGTGGTGACGAGGTGCGCCGGGAACGACTCGGACTCGACGACTCGGTGACGGCGCTGCGCTCGGGGCGGATCGACGCGTTCTTCTTCTCCGGCGGGTTGCCGGTCCGGGGCATCGAGGAGTTGGCCGAGGCCAGCGCCATCCGGATCGTGGACCTCAGCGAGTGGACCGAGCCGTTGCGCTCGCGCTACGGCCAGGTCTACGTCTCCCGGGACATCCCCCGCTCGGTGTACGGGGTGGACGCGGTGACCACAGTGGCCGACCCGAACTACCTGATCGTCCGGGCCGACCTGCCGGAGCCGTTGGTCCGTGAGGTGACCCGGCTGCTGATGGAACGCCGGGCCGAGCTTGCCGCCGCCCATCCGGCGGCGGGACGGATGAGCCCCCGCTCGGCGATCGTCACCGCGCCGCTGTCGCTGCATCCCGGCGCCGCCTCCTGGTACCGCGCCACCAAACCGTGACGGCGGGCCTCACCGCGCCGGGGAGGGTCGCAGGTCGGCGGCCGGTTCCTCCTCCGCCGGCTCCACCGCCGGGTCCGGCGTCGGGAACCACAGGGCGGCGACCAGCCCCCGCGACTCCCCCGGGCGCATGGTGAGCCGCCCGTCCGAGGCGTCCACCAGCACGGCGGCGATGGTCAGGCCGAGCCCCGCGCCGTCCACGTTCTGCGCGTCCGGGGCGCGCCAGAACCGCTCGGTCGCCTGGCCGAGCTGACTCTCGGTCATACCCGGGCCGGAGTCGCGTACCTCCAGCGTCACCCCGCCGTCGCGGCGAGCCACAGTCACCGTCACCGCCCCGCCCGTCCCGCTGAACTTCACCGCGTTGTCGATGAGCGCGTCCAGCGCCTGGTCGACGGCGGTCGGCACGGTCTGGGCGTACGCCGGGGCGTCGGTCGCGGCCAGCCGCAACGCGACCGACCGGTGCCGGGCCAGCGGCGCCCAGGCGGCCACCCGGGAGGCGGCCACCGCTGCGGCGTCCACTGTGACGCGCTCGTTCTCCTCCCGTTCGGCCCGGGCGAGGGTGAGCAGCGCGTCGAGCACCAGCGCGAGCCGGTCGGTCTCCTCCAGGGCCAGCCGGTGCTCGGACCGACCGTCCGGGTCGGTGAGGCTGGGCCCCAACTCCTCCACCCGCAGCCGCAGCGCGGTGAGCGGGTTGCGCAGTTGGTGACTGGCGTGCGCGACGAAGGCACGCTGCCGGTCCATCACGTCGGAGACCACGTCGGCCATGTGGTTGAAGCTGGCCGCGAGGCGGCGCAGCTCCGGCGGTCCCAGCCGGTGCTGCACCCGGGCGCCCCGGTCGCCCTCGGCGATCTCGTGGGTGACCGCGTCCAGTTCGGTGACCGGGCGCAGCACCCAACCGGCCAGCCCGAACGCGGTGAGCACGCAGGCCAGCACCGCGAGCAGACCGGCCAGGGCGAGCAGCAGCCACCACGCGACGACGGCTCGACGGATCGGGCCGGCCGGGGTCACGATCACCACAGCGCCGAGCACCTCACCTCCGTCGTTGATCGGTACCGCCACCACCACCGGGTCGGTGGTCCAGGGCCAGACCGACTCGGGGGCGCTGGTCTGCTGCCCGGACAGCGCGACGTCCAGCACGGTCGCGGTCCCCGGGCTGGCCTGCCACCTTGGCGACGAGACCGGGATGTTCCGGTCCCGGTCGACGATCGCGGCGCTGATCGCGTACAGGTCGTCGTAGCTGGTCAGCTCCGACTCGATCGGGCCGGGCCCGCCGTCGCGCAACGCCGGGCCGGCCAGCGAGGCGAACCGGGTGGCATCGGCGAGGCGGTCGGCGCGGACCCGTTCGGTCTCCCGGCTGGCCATGGTGGCGGCCAGTGGGGTCTCCAACGCGATCAGGACGAGGACCATCAGCAGCAGATAGCTGATCACCAGGCGACGGCGCACGTCAGCTCCTCACGCGTCGCGCAGCCGGTAGCCGACGCCGCGTACGGTCTCGACCAGGCGGGCGTCGCCGAGCTTGCCGCGCAGCGACCCGACGTGCACCTCGACGGTGTGCCGGTCGGCCCAGGTGGTGCCCCAGGCGTCGAGCAGGATCCGATCGCGGGGCACCGCCACCCCGGGCTGGCGGGCCAGCGAGAGCAGCACGTCGAACTCCTTGCGGGTCAACGTGACGGCCCGACCGTCGACGGTCACCGTCCGGGCGGCCACGTCGATGCGGACCGGCCCGGCCTCGATGAGGTGCCGCTCGGGCGCGGCGTTCGCGGCGCGGCGCAGCACCGCCTCGATCCGGGCCTGCAACTCCACCATCGAGAACGGCTTGACCACGTAGTCGTCCGCACCCAGGCGCAGACCCAGCACCCGGTCCCGTTCCTCACCCCGGGCGGTCACCGCGATGATGCCGAGCTGACTGCTGCGCCGACGCAACTCCCGGCACAGGTCGGTGCCGTCCCCGTCGGGCAGGGTCAGGTCGAGCAGCACCAGGTCACAGGGGGCGGCGGAGAGCGCGGCGGCAACTGTGGCGGCGTGCTCGACCTCGTACCCCCGGCGGGTGAGGGCGGAGGACAGCGCGGCGGCCACCCGGCGGTCGTCCTCCACCAGCAGGATCCGCACCCGTGCCCCCGTCCATCGCAGCGCTGTTCTGCGAATGGTGGCAGAAGAGCGCGCGGACCGGGAGGCCACCCGCCCGCGCTGGGCGGGCTACCGGCCGCTACAGGCCGAAGGTGTCGTCGGCCACGGCGTCCCGGACGCCGTCGGTGAACCCGCGGAAGCCCGGGTCCTCATGGCTGGCCGGCACACTGGTGACGCTGACCCCGCTGGCCTGGGTGACCGCGTCGACCAGTGCCGGATAGTCGATCTCGGCGTCCTGGAAGGCGTCGTCGTCCGCCTCGGCCAGGTTGATCACGTGCTGCACGTCGTCGGACGACGTGTCCGGGTCATCGGCCCACTCGCCACCGGCCTGGTAGCACTCGTCGTACAGCGCGCGCTGGCTGTCGGTCCAGTCATCGTCGTAGCTCTGCATCGCCCATCCCTCCGCGGCCCTTGACCTGAGCATGCCCGGCGGGAGGCGACGGGCGCTGCGGTACCGGCGAAAACCGGGCGGGCGCGCCGACCACGGCCCCGTACGCTGCTGTGGTGATCTACAAACTGCTGTCGAGCGCGGAATGGGACGAAGCCCTCGCCGTCGGTGCCTTCACCGGCTCCGCGGTGGACCGGCAGGACGGGTTCATCCACCTCTCCGGCGCCGACCAGGTGGTCGAGACGGCGCGGCGGTACTTCACCGGGGCGACCGGGTTGACACTGCTCAGCGTCGAGGAGGAGCGACTGGGCGACGCGCTGCGGTGGGAGCCGTCGCGCGGCGGGCAGCTCTTCCCACACGTGTACGGCCCGCTGCCGGTCGCGGCGGTGGTGGCGGCGCGGGCGTTGCCGGCGGACCTTCCGGCCGCCGACGCGGTGGCCGCCCTGCTGGGCTGACCCGGTGGCGGCTCTGCTGGCCGATACGGACGCGCCCGACCCGACAGTGTCGGGCCGGGCGCGATGCCGCAGGGACGGGGCTCAGTGGCAGAGCCGGTCGATCTCCTGCTGGAACCGGTCCATCGGGTTCGCCTCGGCGGGGCCGAGCAGGTAGGTCTTCAACTCCCGGCGGGCCTCGGTCATCGGGTCGTCACCGGCGCGGGTGACCGACACGATCTTCTCCAGCTCGCCGCAGTCCTTGGAGAGCAGGTACGCGGCCCGAGCCGTCGGGTACTCCCGGCGGAACTCGTCCTCCGACAGGCCGGCCGGGTTGGCCACCACGTACGGCCGCTGGCTCTGCACGAAGTCGGACACCACACTGGACACGTCGCTGATCAGCAGGTCGGTCTGGTTGAAGCAGTCGAACAGCGCCGGCGTGCGGCCGGTGACCACCAGGTGCGCGGTGCCGTCCAGCGAGGACGCGTCCGGGTTGCCGCCGGCAGCGCGGATCGCCGTGACGACCCGGTCGTGCACGACCTTCGCCGCCCTGGACCGCGACCCGGTCAGCGGGTGCGGCTTGTAGATCAGGCGGACCCGGGGATTCGTGGCGAGCAGCCCCTTGACGATCCGCTCGCCCATCAGCACCAGCGAGGTGTGGTACGGGTCGTCGTCGAGCCAACCCTCCCAGGTGGGCGCGTAGAGCACTGTGAACGGCCGGTCCACCGACTCGGCGCCGAAGGTGTGCACACCGGCGAGCTGCGGTCGGCCGATCTCGACGATGTCCGAGTCGAGCACGCCCACGCCGGCCCGCGCGTAGCGCTCCCGGCCGGCCAGGCCGGCGACCCAGACCTCGTCGTACACCTTGCTGTAGGGGTTGACGCTGGCCTGCTTGTCGCTGTCGCCGTGCCCGACGAAGACGTGCTTCGTACCCGGCTCGCGGAGCATGTGGATGTTCGCGCCGACGTTCGCTGAGTAGAGCGCCGCGCGGATGCCGCCGAGGTCGAGGTTCATGAAGTCGACCCCGGCCGGTACGCAGATCACCGGCAGCCGGGTGTCGGCCAACTCCAGGAACGCGTCGCGGCTGCGCATCAGCACCACCGCGCGCTGCTGGAGCGCCTCGGTCGGTGCGAGCCACATGTTCGCCTGGTAGACGTCCTTGGCCGGGCCGGCGAAGTAGAGCGCCACCTCCGGCCGGTAGTTGTCCAGCCAACGCTGGACCGCCGGCAGCAGCGGACCCTGCCCCGCCCCCCGGCCCCGCAGCCAGGTCAGCGCGATGATCGCGCCCACCAGACCGGTCGCCAGGACCGCCACCGCGCCGGCCACGAAGAACGGCGTCGGATCGTGTTGCACCGCGGCGGCCACGCCGGCCGGCACCAGCAGCAGGTTGAGCAGGGGCATCCGGTCACCGGCGACCGCCGCCGCCCAGGCGGGCGGTTGGGGGGCGCTGGACAGCGGACCCAGCTCGATGTTGCGGACCATGGCGGAGAGCGGGTTACGACGCTCGATCATGGTGGAGAGCGCACCGGCGAAGACCGACACGACCCACACCGCGGCCGGCAGCACGAGCAGCAGGGTCAGCTCGCCGCCGGTGAGCCGCACCTCGGCGGCGACCAGCAACACGGCGGCGAGGTCCCGGGTCAGCTGCCGGTACGACCAGTGCAGGCCCACCTTCTCCAGCAGCAGTTGCGACGGGGGTGACCAGCGGGCGACGGCGAACTCGCCGATGATGGCGGCCAGGCCGGCGACGGCGAACAGGCCGACCCAACCGAATACGCCACCGAGGAGCATGACCAGGTAGGCCAGTACCAGTAGCGCACTCTGGGCGGCCACTCCGAGGCGTCCTGTCAACGTGCCGAACAAAGAGTTCGCTCCCTACGAGATTTCGTTGCGGGCGATGCCCGTGATGGACCGACGTCACTCCCCCGTCGCGCAGCGGCTCAGTCGCGGCCGGCTGCGTGTGACTGCGACCTTAACGCGAGGGGACAGCTCGGTGTCGCTCGGGTATCCGGCACCATTTCGGGCAAAGTTCCGCACCGGGGCGCGCCCGACCCGCCGGTGGGGTCGGGCGCTCGGTGCGGGTGAAGCGCTCAGCCGACCCGCCGGAAGCAGGTCATCGCGCCGGGCGCCGGGCGCGTGGCGAACTCCCGGTAGCCCAGCTGCGGCGCGGTGTCGCGGGCGTACCGGTTGCCGTTGTAGACGCAGATGGTGCCCACGTCCAGGCGGTCCAGTGCCGGCGTCAGCTCGGCCGGCGTCGGGCTGGAGGTGCCGTCGGCGAAGTCGGAGAGCAGCAGTCGGTCCTTGGCGAACTGGGAGCTGAGGTCGTACTCGACGAGGTAGAAGTCACGGGGCAGGACGACCCGGACCTCGCTGGTGATGACCGGCGTGGTCCGCATGATCGTCTTCGGCGCGAGCAGCAGGCCCTCCGGACGGTCCAGGCCCTTGATCCAGAACGCGATCGACTGACGCTGCTGCGGAAGCTTCCAGGTGGGGCGGTCGTGCACCTCGACCCAGCTCTTGGACGACCACATCGGGGTGGCGAACAGCGCGAACGAGGCGACCAGCAGCACCGCGATCCCCCCGGACGCCGCCCGGCGCAACGCCGGGGTCGGTGCCGGCACGCGCACGGTGCAGAGCAGACCGATCAGCGTCGGCAGGGCGAGCAGCCACGGCACACGCCAGAGCACCACCGAGATGCCGCTCAACGCGCTCAGCAGCTCCAGCACACCGGGCACGAACAACACGCTCAACGCCAGGGCGGCGCCGGCGGCGAGCAGCGCGGGCGTACGCCGACGGGCGAGCAGCGCGCCGCACCACAGCGCGAGGCCGCTGATCACCCCGACCACACCGAACAGCAGCGTCCGCTTGTAGGTGTACGCCGCGTCGAAGAAGGCGTCGTCCGCCCCGGTCGCGGTCATCCCGCCGAGCACCAGCCGGGAGACCACCAGCGAGCCGATCGGGTACGCGAGGGCGGCGACCGCCGCGATGACGGCCGCCTTCCAGCGGCCGACCAGCAGCATGGCGAAGCCTGCGGCGCCGACCAGCATCGGCAGGATGATCGCCGCGGTGTTGGTGAGCCCGATCGCGGTGATCGAGAGCGCCACGATGAGCACCAGGCTGCGCCGCGACCGGTTGTCGAACCACTCGGTCAGGTAGAGCCACATCAGCGGGATGACCGCCGAGACGAACATGCCCTTGCCCTCGTGCAGCCGCAGCAGGTGGAACGTGCCCAGCGCGGCATCGTCACCGGCGACGAGGTAGAGGTACGCGATCGCCACTGTGAAGGCGAGCAGCGGACGGCGCGGGGCCCACCGGTGCGTCAGCCGCCACAGCGCCAGCGCCGCGACCATCGCCATGATCGGCAGCAGCACGTACCAGAGGGCCGAGCTGGCGTGGATGCCGACGACATTGGCGAACGCGCCGTCGAAGACCTCGATCGACGGGATGGGCGGCTGCGAGCCCATGGCCGGCAGCACGTTCTCGGAGAACAGGAAGTCGTTGAGCGGGATCAGGTCGCGCTCGGCGATCCACACCGACTTGCCGACGTAGTAGACGTCGTCCGGGGTGTTGCGGGCCATGAAGAACGAGGAGATGCCGACCAGGGCCGAGACGACCAGGGCGTACGCGGACTGCACAGTGGTGGGCGCGGGGGCGGCTGGGCTGGGCGCCGGGCCGCTCAGCCAGGCCTGGCGTACCAGCAGGAGGCCGCCGACGGCTGCGAGCAGGCCGGCCACTGCCGGGATCCACCAGGAGAGGCTGGTGCCGGTGCCGGCCACCCCGGCGGAGACGGCGGCCACTGCGGCGGCGGCCACGACCCCGATCAGCAGGCGGCGGTCGGTGGCGGGGCGGCCGATGACTGGTTCGTCCTGAGCGGCCGGGGCACTGTCGGCTGAGGCGCTGTCGGCTGAGGCGCTGTTGGCCGAGGCGCGGCGGCGGGCGCGCAGCACGGCCACGACCGCGAGCACCACGCAGGCCAGCAGCCAGATCCGGAAGGTCACCGACGGACGCAGGTCCCCGAGGAAGGCCAGGTGGTAGAGCACAGTGAAGAGCGCGAACGCGATCACGGCGCCGTCGGTGAGCACCGCCGGGGCGACGGCCACCAGCGCGCGTACCCGGGACAGCCCGGCGCGAGCGCCGGCGGGTCGGGATGACGGCCCGGTCCGTGGCGTCGGGTCCGGTTCGGCGGGCGCTACGGCGATGCTGTCGACGTTGGCCACGGGCGTCCTTACTCGTCAGGCGGATGAGGGGCGTCGGCACTGTGCCGGCCGGGTGTCAAGGGGGCAGCGTAGCGGAATCGGGCAGGGCTGCCGCTGCTGCCGGCGACCGAGTTTGGAGGGCTGGTCAACCCGATATCGGAGCCGCCCGGGGACGCGGCAGCACGCTGTCGGCGCCGAGCCCGGCCGCCACTGATTCGACCAGGTTGTCGAGGTAACCGTCGGTGAGTGGGAGCCGGGCGATGGCGAGCCGCCAGTAGAGCGGCCCGACGATGAGGTCGATGGCGGCGTCCAGCTCGGTGTCGGCGGGCAGCTCGCCACGCTGCACGGCACGGGTGACCAGGCGACCGCCGATCTCCTGCTGCCGGGCGTGCAGCACCTGACGCAGGGTCGCGTCGATGCTGGGGTTGCGGGCGGCCTCGGCCAGCAGGTCCGGAATGATCTGCGACGCCAGTGGGTGGCGCAGCGCGTGCGCCACCGCCTGGAACAGCAGCGCGAGATCACCGCGCAGCGTGCCGGTGTCCAGGGCGGGGAGCTTGCCGTGCGCCGCGGCGGCGACGATCTCCAACACCAGGTCGAGCTTCGAGCTCCACCGGCGGTAGATCGCCGTCTTGCTGACGCCGGCCCGCCGGGCCACCGCCTCGATGGAGAGCCGGCCGTAGCCGACAGCGGCGAGCTCCTGCATCAGCGCCCGGCGGATCGCCGTGGTGATCTCGTCGCGCAGCACCGCCGCGCCAGCCGGCGCCCGCCTCTTTTCGGTGGTCATCGAGGGCTCTTATCGCAGGTCACGCCGTCCAGCGTAGCGCAACGACGGTACGGTTGCGTCCCGACGTGTTTCGGACTACTGTCCTCGCAGCGACGAGGCGGCGCCCCGCGCACATGTCCCACTAGGATTCGATCGTCGCGAGCAACCCCCGTCTGCACGAAAGATCGGAGCGCCATTTCCATGGCCACCACCGCGCTGGTCGACCCCGACACGGGCCTGACCCAGGCGCAGCTGGCCGCTCGGCACGGGCTACGGGTCGCCGGTGAGCGACCCAGCCTCGTCGAGTACAGCCGCCGACTCTGGGCCTACCGGCACTTCATCGCCGCGTACGCCAATGCCAAGCTCGTCGCCTCGTACAGCAACGCCAAGCTGGGTCAGCTCTGGCAGGTGCTCACCCCGCTGACCAACGCGGCGGTCTACTACCTGATCTTCGGGGTGGTGCTGGCACAGAACAGCATCCCGAACTTCATCGCCTACCTGACCACCGGGTTGTTCATCTTCAACTTCACCCAGAGCGCGGTCCTGGCCGGCACCCAGTCGATCAGCAGCAACCTCGGGCTGATCCGGGCGCTGCACTTCCCCCGGGCCAGCCTCCCGCTGTCCACCACGATCACCCAGTTCCAGCAGTTGCTGGCCTCGATGGTGGTGCTGGTCGGCATCGTGCTGGCCACCGGCGAGCCGCTCACCTGGCAGTGGCTGATGCTGGTGCCGGCGCTGCTGCTGCAGGCGGTGTTCAACGCCGGCGTGGTGCTGCTGGTGGCCCGCCTCGGCGCCAAGTCGAGCGACCTGAAGCAGGTCATGCCGTTCATCATGCGGACCTGGATGTACGGCTCCGGCGTCCTCTACAGCGTCAGCCTCTTCGACCGGCTGCCCGGCTGGGCCACGACGCTTGTGCAGTACAACCCGCTGCTGGTCTACATCGAGCTGGCGCGGTACGCGCTGCTCGAGGAGGCACCGCTGCTCAACGAGTCGCTGACCCAGCTCTGGCTGGTCGGCGCCGGTTGGGCGCTGGTCGCCGGCATCGGCGGTTTCATCTACTTCTGGCGCGGCGAACAGGAGTACGGCCGTGGTTGATCACTTCGACGCCCCCGTTGAGGCGAGCGCGACGATGACCCGAACCCAGGAGCGCATCCCGACAGTGGTCGTGGACGACGCGCACATCATCTACCGGGTGCACCAGGGCGCCGCCGGTGGCACCACGCCGGTGGCCGCGCTGCGCCGGCTCGTGAAGCGCACCCACGCGCCGAACGTCCGGGAGGTGCACGCTGTCAAGGGCATCTCCTTCACCGCGTACCGGGGTGAGGCGATCGGGCTGATCGGCAGCAACGGCTCCGGCAAGTCCACCATCCTGCGGGCCATCGCCGGTCTGCTGCCGGTGAACCGGGGCGCCATCCACACCCAGGGGCAGCCGTCCCTGCTGGGCGTCAACGCCGCGCTGCTCAACGACCTCTCCGGGGAGCGCAACGTCACCCTCGGCTGCCTGGCCATGGGCATGCACCCCGACGACGTGGCCAAGCAGGCCGCGGGGATCATCGACTTCTCCGGGATCAACGAGCGGGGTGACTTCGCCAGCCTGCCGATGCGCACCTACTCGTCGGGCATGGCGGCCCGGCTGCGGTTCTCCATCGCCGCCGCCAAGAAGCACGACGTGCTGCTCATCGACGAGGCGCTCGCCACCGGCGACAAGGGCTTCCGCAAGCGCAGCGAGCAGCGGGTGCGGGAGCTGCGGGAGGGCGCGGGGACTGTGTTCCTGGTCAGCCACCAACTCTCCTCGGTACGCGACACCTGCGAACGGACGATCTGGCTGGAATCGGGCGTCATCCGGATGGATGGCCCCACCGACGAGGTCATTCGGGCCTACGAGGCGTACGCGAACAGCAAGTAGGGTTCCGGCGAACGACCGGCATCGACATGACACCCGAGGACCGCGTCGCCCGCGTTGGGGCGACGCGGTCCGCGCGTTAAGGTTCATTCCGTCGCCGCTCGGGCGGAACCTTCCGTTAACGCATCCCTGAGAGTGAGGATCCGGCAATGACGCAGGACCAGACCACTGGCCCGGACGCCGAAGCGGAGACCCCGACGCCGTGGCGGCCCTCGCGGACAGTGGCGGTGGTTCTGGCCGGCGGCACCGGGACCCGGCTGGGCCTCGGCATCCCGAAGCAACTGCTGAAGATCGCCGGTAAGCCGATCATCGAGCACACCCTGGCGGTCTTCGAGACGGCACCGGAGATCGACGAGATCATCGTGCTGATGGCCACCGGCCACGTCGAGGACGCCCAGCAGATCGTCGAGAAGGCCGGCCTGCGCAAGGTCACCAAGGTGATCGAGGGCGGTGACACCCGCAACGCGACCACCCGGATCGCGCTGGACGCCGTCGGCCCGGAAGACTGCAACATCCTCTTCCACGACGCGGTGCGCCCGCTGCTCAGCGGCCGGATCGTGCGTGAGTGCGTCAACGCGCTCTGGAGCTACGACGCCGTGGACGTGGCCATCCCCTCCGCGGACACGATCATCCAGGTCGACGAGAACGACTGCATCACCGACATCCCGGTGCGCTCCCGGCTGCGCCGTGGTCAGACCCCGCAGGCGTTCCGCTCCCCCACGATCCGGGCGGCGTACCAGATCGCCGAGGACGACCCGGACTTCGCCGCCACCGACGACTGCGGCGTGGTGCTGCGCTACCTGCCCGGCACCCCGATCAAGGTGATCGACGGTTCGGACGAGAACATCAAGGTCACCCACCCGGTCGACGTGCACCTGGCGGACAAGCTCTTCCAGCTCGCCGCGGCGCAGGCGCCTCGGCTGACCGATCACCGCAGCTACAGCGAGGAGCTGATCGGCCGGACCATCGTGGTGTTCGGCGGCAGCTACGGCATCGGCCACGAGTTGACCGAGCTGGCCCGACGCTACGGCGCCCAGGTCTTCCCGTTCAGCCGTTCCAGCACCGGCACCCACGTGGAGCGGGCCGAGGACGTCGAGGCCGCGCTGACGACCGCCTTCGAGGCCACCGGCCGGATCGACCACGTGGTGGTCACCGCCGGCATCCTGGAGAAGGGCGCCCTCGCCGAGATGGACGAGGAGACCATGGACCGGCTGCTCCAGGTCAACTTCGTCGGCCCGGTGACCATCGCCCGCCAGGCCCTGCCGTACCTCCAGCAGACCAAGGGCCAGCTGCTGCTCTACACCTCCAGCTCCTACACCCGGGGCCGGGCCCGCTACGCGCTCTACTCGGCCACCAAGGCCGCCCTGGTCAACCTCACCCAGGCGCTCGCCGACGAGTGGGCCGACGTGGGTGTCCGCGTCAACTGCATCAACCCGGAGCGCACCGCCACGCCGATGCGGACGCGGGCCTTCGGCGAGGAGCCGGAGCACACCCTGCTCGCCGCGGAGGCCGTCGCCCAGTCGTCGCTGGACGTGCTGATCTCCGACCTGACCGGCCAGGTGATCGACGTACGCCGGGCACCCGGCGACGGGCCCACGCCGAGCGTGCCGGCGCAGTCCGTGTCGGGTCGGGTCGAGACGCCAGCCGGCGCGACGTCCGCCAACTGACGCAGGCGGCTGCGGAACCACGAACGGAGCGACATGCGCGGCGACCTGGTCCGAAAGCTGGCCGCCCGGTGCCTGACCACCGGGTTGGCCGTGCTGGCCTTTGTCGTGCTGGCGCTGACCGGCGCCACCGGCTGGGGGCTGGCGCTGGCCGTCGCCGCGCTGGCCGCCTCGGCCGCCGAGCAGCGGATCCGGCCCAGCGCCGATCTGGTGGCGGAGACCGCGTTGATCGCCGCGGCGATCCTGGTCGGTTACTCCCGGCGGTTGGACGACGAGCTCAACCTCGCGCTGGTCGCCACCGGGCTGGTCCTGCTGGGGCTGGTGCTGCTGGTGGGGCCGCTGCGCACCGCCGGCAGTCTGGAGATCCGGGCGGCAAATCTGCGGGTACGCGCCTGGACGCCGATGATCGCCGACCGGCTCGGCACGGCTCTGCTCGGGCTGCTCGCCGCCCTGGCCCTCGCCGCCGCGCTCGCTCTGCCGGCCGGTGTGGCGCTGGCCGCCAGCCTGCTCGTCGGCGCGGGCGCCGGTGCCGTCGCACTGGAGCTGGCCCGGCGGCGGTTCCGGCCGCGGGCCGGTGGCGGGTCGGTGACCGCCGCGCTGCGCCGGCACCAGCCGGAGTTCCTGCTCTACTTCTCCGCGCCCCCCGGCTCGGAATACCAGGTCACCATGTGGCTGCCGTACCTGGAACGGATCGGCCGACCGTTCCTGGTCGTGCTGCGTGAGCCGGAGTTCCTGGCTCCGATCGCGGCGGCCACCGGCGCGCCGGTGGTCTACTGCCCCACCCTGGGGGCCATGGACGAGGCGTTGGTGCCGAGCCTTCGGGTGGCGTTCTACGTCAACCACGGTGCGAAGAACAGCCACTGCGTCCGCTTCACCCAGCTCACCCACATCCAGCTGCACCACGGCGACAGCGACAAGGCTCCGAGCGCCAACCCGGTGTCGGGGATCTTCGACCGGATCTTCGTGGCCGGGCAGGCGGCGATCGACAGGTACGCCCGCGCCGGAGTGCAGATCCCGGCGGACAAGTTCGTGGTGGTGGGTCGCCCACAGGTCGAGTCGATCGAGGTACGCCCGGAGCCCGCACGAGGGTTGGCGCACCCGACGGTGCTCTACACGCCGACCTGGACCGGGCACCACGCCGACGCCGACTACTGCTCGCTGCCGGTGGCCGACAGGCTGCTGCGCCAACTGTTGGAGCGTGGAGCGACGGTGATCCTGCGGGCGCACCCGTACACCGCGCAGAACCCGGCGTCGGCCCGCCAACTGGGCCGCCTGACCGAGCTGCTCGTCGCCGACCGGGCCCGCACGGGCCGCCAGCACGTGGTCGGCGCGGCGGCTCGGGAGCTGAGCCTGACCGAGTGCGTCAACTCCGCCGACGCGCTGGTCTCCGACGTGTCCGGCGTGATCTCGGACTTCCTCTACTCCGGCAAGCCGTACGCGGTCGCCGACATGGGCGACGAGGGCGACCGGTTCGTGGAGCGGTTCCCGCTGGCCGGGTCGGGTTACGTACTGCGCCGGGACATGTCCAATGTGGACGAGGTGCTGACCGCGCTGCTGGACACCGACCCGCTGGCCGAGGCCCGCTGGGCCACCCGCCGCCGCTACCTGGGTGACTTCCCGGCCGAGTCGTACGCCGAGGCGTTCCTGACCGCCGCCCGCCGAGAGCTGGCACCGGCCGAGACCCTGACCGCGTCCACACCGGCGTAGCCGCTCAGCGGTACGGGTCGAGCAGCGCCAGCACCGCGGCCGGTTCCTCCACGTGCGCGTTGTGGCCGAGACCGGGGAGGGTGGCGACCGGTACGCCGTACTCCTTGAGCTGTTCGTCGGTGACCATCGGGTCGTTCTCCCCGCGCGCCAGCACCACCGGCACGTCGGTCGCCGCCAGCAGCGCGGCCAGGTCGGGCTCGCCGACGGCGAAGGCGGCCGGGTCCATCGCGAGGCGCCACCGGCCGTCGACCTGGCGCAGCCCGGCGTCCACCACCGGATGGTCCGGCGAGACCAGGCCGGCCAGCCCGGCGACCCGCAGGTAGCGGCGCGCCGCCTCGGTGCGGCTGGCGAACCAGCTCACCGGGCGGGCGGCGACCTCGGCGGCGCGGGTCAGCTCGGCGGGTGACCAGAGCGCCTTGATGCCCAGCCCGACCACAGCGTCCACCGGCGTCCCGGCGTCGCGGGCGGCCAGCGCCAGGCCGACCACCCCACCCAGCGAGTGCCCGAGCACTACCAGCCGGTCGTCGGGGGCGAGGGCCTGCGCGACCTGCTGGGCGAAGCCCGCGAAGGAGTATGACGGCAGCGGCGACGCCCAGCCGTGGCCGGCGAGGTCCGGTGCCAGCCACCGCCCGGGCCAGTGCTGCTCGAGGTACGGCGCCCAGGGCAACCACACGTCCCCGGTCGCCCCCATGCCGTGCAGCAGCAGCAGGACCGGCCTGCGGCCGGCGGGACCACCCGTTTTCTCCACCACGGCCGCAGTCTCCCACGGTTCACAGCCGGGTACGAGAGCCGTCGATGACGGCTTACGGCGGGCCGCGCGGACAAACGCCGCGGGCGCCGGCCCCTTGTGGGGGACGGCGCCCGCGGCGGTCAGCGTGCCCGGGTCAGGCGGAGTAGCCCCGGCTGGTGATCCAGTTGGCCAGGTCGATAGTGGTGATCCAGTACGACGGGTCGGCCGGGTTCGCCGAGTCGGCGATCCGCACGGTGCGACCGTTGTCCTTGTAGCCCACGACGGCGATGTAGTGCCCGCCACCGTAGGAGTGCCAGCTGCCGTCGGTGTCGGTGGCGTCCCCGACGACGTTGGCCACCACGCCCCGGCCATCGGTGATGGCCTTCACCACGTCGGCCTGGAGCCGGTCCATCTGGGCCGGGCTGGGCGCGCCGGGGAACATCCGGGTCCGGTACGGGGAGCCCTTCACCTCGGCGTTGAGCACCCGGGTGGTGTCCTCGGCCGAGTTGGTGCCCATCTCGGTGGTGCCCAGCTCGGCGCCGAGCTCCTCCTGGGTGCGGTCGATGCCGGCGGCGCTGAGCGCGTTCCGGGTGGCCGCCGGTCCGCAGTTGTAGTACGTGTTCTGCGCCTCGTAGTCGTAGTCGAGCACCTTGGTCGCGGGCGGCTTCGGCCGCTCCGGCTTCCGGGTCAGGTCCGGGTTGCTGCTGGCCTTGGCGGCGGGCGACGCGGCGCTGGCGGCCGGGGCGGCAGTGGTCGGCGCGGCGCTGGCCGAGGGGGACGCGTCCCGAACATCGCCGCGGGAGGCGGCGACGTCGCTGCGCATCTCGGCGACAGTGGTCGCGGTGCGCTGGCCGGCCGGGGCGTCGTCGGCAGTGGTGAGTAGGGCACCGGTGGTGGTGGCGATCGCGAGGGCCGCGGCGGAGGCGACAACGATCTGGTACGGGCGCTCGGTGGCGAGGCGGCGGAGCTGACGCTTCAGGGTGTGCTTCACGGGGTCCTCCACGGATCGGGGGGAGAGCGGCACACCGGGGCCGGACCGGCATCCGGGCAGGCGCCAGCGCGCGGACCGTGGTCCGCGGATGGTGAACCGCTCAGGGGAACGCCCGGCGCGGCCGGGCGGGGAAGGCGATGACCCGGGGGGTCAGCTCACCGTCACGCGACGAATGAGCGGGTGCACCGCCGCGCCGTGGAGGCGAGGGAACAACCGAGGGGTGGAAAGGTGCTGCACGAGGATGGGACTCCTTCCGACACCGCCTACCGGGTTAGCTGACGGATTCGGGCGGGAAGATCGCCCTACCGCGGGCCGTGGCTCGCGGATTCACCCCAGACTTACTGATGGGTCCCCGGTTCGTTGATCACGATTAAGCGGGTCGATGCGGCGTCGCGTCTTGCGATCGGTAACCGCACCGGACGGGACGACACTACTGGCGTCTCAGCGCCCTGCCAAGCCAGGTTCACCTGCGTAAACCCCAACTGGCACGACAATTTCTGCGCGTATTGCCGATGATGTGACTCGATGGGACAACCGGTTACGGCGACGCCTACGGGCGACAACCGGACAGGCTGCAAAGAACGCGACCGCAATCGCGGGAACAATGCTGTCGATCGCGCCGCACGTCCGATTTCGCAATGGGGTGACCGGCCTCACATCACGGATTGGGCTCAACCCACCCGGGCCGGGCGCCACAGTGCCACGACGGCGGGGCGCAACGCACCGGCCACCGTCCGACGCGCGGGCACCGGAGTGGGGCGGAGCCGGGCCGCCGCCGCGTACGCCTCCTCGGCGAGGGCACGAGCCGACTCGGCTGCCAACTCCGCGTCGCGCCAGGCGGCCCGCTCGCGGTCGGCCGCCACCTGGTAGTCGGCCAGCCGCGCATCCCGGATCACCCGGCTGATCAGCACCTCCTGCTCGACCGGGTGGCGCCGGGGATCCCAGCCGCGCCGGTGCCCGAACACGTCGCCGAGCTGCGCCATGGTCAGGTCGCCCCTCCAGTACGCCGCCATCGCCGCTCGGTGCAGATAGCGCTCCCGGGCGGCGTACTCGGCGGGGGTGTGCGGGGTCTGCGGGGTGGGCAGCGCCCCGGCGCCCGCGAAGCGACGCGCGGCGGTGTCCGCCTCGTCGTACCCGGTCCAGGCCCGCTCCAGCTGCTCCTGAGCGGTCAGCCAGGCGGCGCGCCACCGCTTGGCGGTGGTGGCCGCGCCGGCCGCGGCGACGGCCACCTCCTCGGCGTAGCGGCGCAGGTCGACGGCCTGGGCGGCGGCCAACTCCCGAGGAGTGGGCCCGGCCGGGAGCGGGTCGTCGGTGGGCCGGTCCCGTTCGGGGCGGGCGGCCAGCACGGTGAGCAGGCCCAGGGTCAGCAGGAACAGCGTCGACCAGATGGCGGCGGCCTGCGGCACCTCGGTCACGAACTGGTAGAAGACGACGGTCTCCATGGTCGGCACCTCGGGGAGAGAGCAGTGCGATGGGGAGCCGCGCCGACCAGCGGGCCACTGTGGGCCACGGGTCGGCGGGTCCGGGAGCGGTGGGTCGACAGGGCGCGGTGACGGGACGGTCGTCCCGGTGGCTCAGCGCCCGGGTGGGGCCCGGGAAGCCCGACCGCTCGGACCGTCGCCGAGGGGCAGCCGGTCAGATTCGGCCGCGCGGACCGGCAACACGCCGGACCCGATGGTGCCCTGGTCGCCGGGGAGCGCCACCGGCGTGTCGACCGACCAGGTCGGGACCGACTCCTCGGTGGCCTCCGGCGGTATCGCCGGGGCCGGGCGGGCCGCAGCGGGTGGCCCGGCGAGCCGGCAGGGGGCCGCCAGCGACCCGGCGGTGACCGAGGCCGGCACCGCGCTCGACGGTGGCACCGGGCCGGACGTCGACGAGGCGGCCGTGGCCGGGCCTGCGCCGAGCGCCAGGGCCGCGACGACGGCGAGGCTGGTCAGCACACGAGTCGCCCAGCGCGCCACCCACCACAGCGGACAGGTGAACGCGACCGGAAGCACGTCTCCACGCTACCGTCGCGCCGATCCGGGCGCACCGACCACGGGCGTGTCGAATCACGCCGCGCCGACCCCTTTGACCAGGGTGGACGCTGTCAGCGCAGGTCGACGTACGTTGATCGACCGCCGGTCTGACCGACCTCGCCGGCAGGTCCGTCGACAGCGCCGCGGGCGCTGCTTGCGGGGTCTCGCGCGTCGTCGTCGCCGGCCGTGCGTTGTCGGGGAACGGGTGCCGGACGGGCCGCACGGCGCGGCGCGAGCCGGCGCATCATCGGGGTTTCGACGAAGCGGTGCAACAGCCCGGCGAGGATCAGGGTCACCGCCAGGAAGCCGAACACCACGGCCGGGCCACGCCAGCCCGCGAAGCCGATCCCCCAGGTGCCGCTCCAGCGCAGCACGCTCGTCATCACCAGCACGTGCACCAGATAGAAGGCGAACGAGACCTCACCGAGCCAGACCAGCGGCCGGGACCGCCACGGCGAGCGCCGCCCCCGCACGTCCGCGTCCGCGGCAGCGGTGATCACCAACAGGTACGCGACAGCGAGCAGTGTGGTCCACAGCTCGGCGCGGATCCACTGCGCGGCCACCACCCAGGTGACCAGGAAGATCCCGCTGGCCACGCTCAGATTGGGACCGCGCCAGAGCCCGCGGCGCATCAACTCGGCCGCCACCGCGCCCAACCAGAACTCCAGCGACCGTACGGGCGGGAAGATCTGGGTGAACCACCAGCGGCTCACCTCGGGCACCAACTCCTGCGCCGGCCAGAGCGCGAGGATCAGCAGCGGCAGCGCGACGATCAGCGCCCAGAGCACCTTCGGTCGGGCCCGGCGCAGCAGCGGCAGCGCCAGCGGCAGACAGAGGTAGAAGAAGAACTCGCACGACAGCGACCAGCTGACCGTGTTGATGCTGTAGAACCAGCCCGGCCGGGGGTCCCACGCCTGCAACAGCAGCAGGTTCTCCAACGCCGCCGCCGGCAGGACCGGGTCGGCGAAATACCAGGCGACCCCCAGCGTCGCCGCGAACAGCACCAGGTGGTTCGGGTAGATCTTGGCGATCCGCCGCCGCCAGAAGGTACGCCGGGAGTCCCCCTCGCGGGCCGACCAGACCAGCACGAACCCGCTGAGGATGAAGAAGAACTGCACCCCGGAGAGGCCCAGGGTGAACAGCTCGTCGACCACTGCCTTGTAGTCCGGCTCGGCGATGATCCGCATGGTGCCGGCGTGAAAGCCGAAGACCAGCAGAGCGGCGATCCACCGCAGCCCGGTCAGCGAGGGCAGCCGGGGCGGGGCGGTTGCGGGTCGGGCGGCCGTCGTCGCGGCGACGCTCGTCATGCCGGGATCCCGGCGCTCGGCAGGGTCACCAGCACTGTCGTAGCCTCCTCGGCGCGGCGTCGGACGGCGCGACGGCGACGCCCACGACGACCCGACAGGGCCGCACCGAGGCACCCTACCGGGTCACTCCCGGGTGAACCGGACGCATCCCACCCGCCCCACCAGCACGCGTTTCCCCGGCCGGGATACCGCCCACCGGCCCGGCGTTAACCTGCCGCTGGGCGGGAGTTCAGAGAGTCCACCATCGGCGGCAACGTCAGGTTCCGGGGCCGGCCACCCGGGTCGTCGAAGGTGGCGGACGTGGTCAATGAGCCGACGCACGCACCGCTGCTGAGCATCGTCGTGCCCGTGTACGGCGTCGAGGCGTACCTGTACCAGTGCCTCGAGTCGATCCGGGCCGACATCCCGGCGGGCGAGTCGGACGCGGTCGAGCTGATCGCCGTCGACGACGCCTCCCCGGACGGCTGCGGCGACATGCTGCGCTCGTACGCCCTCAGCCGCGACGGCGTGCGGGTCGTGCACCTGAGCAGCAACGTGGGTCTGGGGCTGGCCCGCAACGCCGGGCTCGACGTGGCCACCGGCCGGTACGTCTGGTTCGTCGACAGCGACGACTGGTTGCCGCCGGGCACGATCGCGGCGGTGCTGGACCGGCTGCGCCAGCACCAGCCCGACGTGCTGATGCTCGACCACCTGCGGGTGCACGAGGACGGCCGGCGGGAGGTCGACGCGAGCAGCCCGCTGCTGCGCGGCATCACCGGCGTGACCCGGCTGGCCGACCAGCCGCACCTGCTGCGGGTGCAGCACACCGCCTGGAACAAGGTGGTCCGCCGGGACTTCATGGACGAGCTGGAGCTGCGGTTCTTCCCCGGCTGGTACGAGGACATCCCGTTCAGCCACCCCCTGCTGATCGGGGCCGAGAAGATCTCCGTGCTGGACCGGGTCTGCTACCTGTACCGGCAGGGCCGCCAGGGCGCTATCACCTCCACCCGCAGCGGCCGGCACTTCGACGCCTTCGCCCAGTACGAGCGGCTGATGGACTGGGTCACCCAGAAGCACCCGGACGAGCGGTTGCAGGCCGAGCTGTTCGAGCTGATGATCAGCCACTACCTGGTGGTGGTGGGCAACGACGGCCGGCTGCACCCACACCTGCGGCGCGACTTCTTCCACCGGGCCGCCGCGCACTACCGTCGGTACCTGCCCACCGGCGGCTACCCGCTGCCCCCGGGCGTGACAGGGCTCAAGCACCGCCTCGTCGGGCGGGGTGACTGGTTGGCGTACTCGGCGCTGCGCCAGGCCCACCGGGTCGCTGGTCGCCTGCGTCGGCCCGGCCCGGTGGGCGGCGCCGACGGCGGTCCGCTCACCGCCGACGAGGACCCGGGGCGAGGGGCGAGCACCGGGTCGACGCGCGACTGTGGGCTCGCGCCGGAGCGGCGCGACGCGCTGACCGTCGGCCGGCTGCCGTGATCGACCCCACCGCATCCGCAGAGCACGCCGGGAGCCGGGGCGGCTC
Organism: Micromonospora trifolii; assembly: GCF_022229005.1. Classification (GTDB taxonomy): domain Bacteria; phylum Actinomycetota; class Actinomycetes; order Mycobacteriales; family Micromonosporaceae; genus Micromonospora; species Micromonospora trifolii. Next base: position 126,627 of record NZ_JAKKFD010000003.1, on the reverse strand, counting down.
CCGGCGCCCTGATTTCCCAGGTCGTCCGCCCGCCGGGTGGACGACGACAGCACCACCGCACCCCGGTGCGGACGTACCTGAGCAGAGGTCGGAATGACGGCGACAATCAAGATCGGACCGCACGCGGTCGGTGCCGGGGAGCGACCGTTCGTGGTCGCCGAGATGTCCGGCAACCACAACGGCGATCTGAACCGGGCGCTGGCCATCGTCGACGCGGTGGCCGCGAGCGGGGCGCACGCGCTCAAGCTCCAGACGTACCGGCCGGACACCATCACCATCGACGTCGACACCCCGGCGTTCCGGATCTCCAGCGGGCACGAGCTGTGGGGCGGGGAGAACCTGTACCGCCTTTACGAACGCGCGCACACCCCGTACGAGTGGCACGCCCCGATCTTCGAGCGGGCCCGCGAGCGTGGCCTGACAGTCTTCTCGTCACCGTTCGACGCGACCGCCGTGGAGCTGCTGGAGTCGCTGGACGCGCCCGCGTACAAGATCGCCTCGTCGGAGCTGGTCGACCTGCCGCTGATCCGACTGGTGGCCAGCACCGGCAAGCCGATGGTCATCTCCACCGGAATGGCGACGGTCGCCGAGATCGACGCCGCAGTGCGCACCGCCCGGGACGGCGGCGCGGCGGGCATCGTCCTGCTGGCCTGCACCGCGTCCTACCCGGCGCCGCCGGCCGACAGCAACCTGCGCCGGTTGCCGGTGCTGGCCGGCGCGTTCGACGTGCCGGTCGGGCTCTCCGACCACACGCCCGGCATCGGGGTGGCTGTCGCCTCGGTGGCGCTCGGCGCCTGCTTCATCGAGAAGCACGTGACGCTGGACCGGGCCGACGGCGGCGTGGACTCGGGCTTCTCCCTGAACCCGGCGGAGCTCACGGCCCTGGTCGCCGAGTCGGCCCGTGCGTACGAGGCAATGGGCGGCACCGCTGTCGGACCGACCCCCGCCGAGCGGGAGGGGCTGCGGTTCCGCCGCTCGCTCTTCGTGGTCGAGGACGTCCAGGCTGGCGACCCGGTGACCGCGCACAACGTCCGCTCGATCCGGCCGGCCGGCGGCCTGGCACCCGTGGAGATCGACCGGGTCCTGGGCCGCACCTTCGCCACCGACGTCCCCCGAGGCACCCCCCTAACCTGGAACCTGATCTAAGCGCCCCCACCCCACCCCACCCCACCCCACCTCGGCGATCTTGCAGTTACTGTCCCGGCCAAAGGCGTGTAAGCCGCGATTCGGCGTCAGAAAGTGCAAGATCGCTGGGTGGGGCGGGGTAGGAGGGTCGGGGCGAAGCCGACGGTTACCACCAGGTCGGCCAGGCGCAGGGTTCGCCACAGCGCGGCGCCGGCCGCCGGCGTACCCAGGCCGTGACTCCGCCACCAGGTCGCGATCGGCACGTCGGCCAGCTTGCAGCAGCACTCGGCCCGGGTCCACCGTGCCCAGAAGTCACCAGCGCCGAACCGGCGGGCCAGCGCCGGGGGCACCGGGGCGTCGGCGCGCTCCGCGTCGACGGCCACCCGCCAGCCGGGCGCCGGTGGGCCGTACCAGCCAACGCACCGTCCATCGTCGAGGTGACTGCGGGTGACAGCGTCGGCCATCGCAGCCGCCGACCCGATGCGCAGATGCCGCTCGGCGGCGGCGAGCAGCCCTGGCACCGGACGCGGCACAGCGGCGCCGCCCACCCCCGACGGCAGGGCAGGCCCGGTGGGGCCGACCCGCCGCGCTGGTCGCACCGGGAGGAGACCCGGCCGCAGGTCAGATGGCGGCGGCACCGTCCACCACGATGACCTGGCCGTTGATGTTGGTGTGTTCCCGCAGCAGCATCCGCACGACAGGGGTGACCTCCTCCGGCTCGGTCAGGTGACCGGTCGGGGTGCGGCGCACGATCTGGTCGAGCTGGGTCGGGCCGAGCACTGCGGACATCTCCGAGGCGAAGAAGCCGGGCGCGACCGAGTTGACCAGCATCCGGCCGCCCAGTTCGCGGGCGAGCGACCGGGTGGCGGCGTCCATGCCGCCCTTGGTGGCCGAGTACGCGACGAGGCCGGGGAACCCGCGCTGCCCACAGATCGAGGTGATGTTGACGATCCGGCCGCGCAGCCCCTTGGCCAGCATCCGGCGGATCACCAGCCGGGTCAGCTGGAGCGGAGCCGTCAGGTTGGTCTCGATGATCCGGGCGATGTCGTCGGTGGCGGTGTGCGCGTGCAGGGAGTCCTGCCCCATGGCGGCGTTGTTGACGATGCCGTCGATCGGGCCGAGGCGCTGCTCCACCTCGCGGACGAAGCTCTGCGCGGCGCGCAGATCGGTGACGTCCACCGAGCCGACGTGCACCCGGTCGGGGTGCTCGGCGGCGAGCTTCTCCAACTCCGGGGTGATGGTGCGGGCGAACGCGGCCACGCGTACGCCCGCGTCGAGCAGGTCGGTGACGATGGCCAGGCCCAGGCCACGGGAACCGCCGGAGACGAGGACCACGGAGCTGGGCGGGACGAGCTGGGTGTCGGCGGGCTCAGACATCGCTCTTCAGAGTCTCCTTGACGGGAATGTCGGTCAGGACGCGAATGCGGCGCGGCACCGCGTGCTCGGGAAGCCGGTCGGCGCACCAGCGGACCAGCGCGGCCTCGTCCGGTACACCGGTGTCGGCGGCGGACGGGTCGGCGGCGAGGACCACCTCCGCGACCACCATCCGCCCGAGCACCGGGGCCCGGCGGCCGGTCACCCGGGCCCAGGCCACCGCCGGGTGACCGGTGAGCACGCCGCGAACGACGCCTGCGGAGACCTTGCTGCCACCGACGTTGATCTCGTCGGAGTCCAGTCGGCCGGTGATCAGCACCCGGCCGTCGAGCACCTGCACCCGATCCCCGGTACGGATCGGGCCGGCCAGACCGGCCCCGTGGTACGGGGAGGTGACCACCAGTTCGTCGTCGCGGACGGAGAGCGTCGGTCGGCCCGGGGTCTCCCGGTCCAGCCAGTCGACCGGGAAACCGGCCCGCCCGTCGTGGACCACAATGGACGCCCCCACCTCGGAGGACGCGTAGATCCAGGAGATCCGGGCCGTCGGGAAGACCTCCCGCAGCTGGTCCAGGATCGCCTGGTCCACCGGTTCGCCGCCGAGGGTTATCTGGCGCAGCGGCACCCGGGCCAGCGCTTCGGCGTCGCGGTAGAGGGTGCGCCGCCAGAAGGTCGGGGTGCCGGAGGCCGCGTCCACCCCGTGGGCGGCCGCGACAGTGGGCCAGTCGTCCAACTCGTCGGGCTCGACCACCACCAGGTGCTGGCCGGGCTGGGTCAGCGACAGGGTGACGACCTGCCACCAGGCGTACGTGCCCGGGGCGTACGGGCAGAGCCAGGTCCGGTCGGGCTGGTCGGCCCGCACTGTGGTCAGCGTGTCGAGGGTGTGCCCGACCCGCTTCGGACGCCCGGTGGAGCCCGAGGTCAGCAGCCAGAGCCGGCCCGGCTCGGCGGTTCGCGGCCGGGCCGGTGCGCTCGGGTGCACGCCGTCGTCGTCGAGGACGCTGACGGTGAACCCGGCCTCCAGCAGCTCGGCGCGCATCACCGCGTCGACCCGACTCTCGGTGCTGAGCAGCAGCTCGGTGCCGTGCACGGCGTGCTGCCGCGCCGCGGTGAGCGCGTGCACCGCCGAGTGGGCGAGCACCGCCGCCGGGTCGGGCAGGGTGGGAGTCGGCAGCGAACGCCAGGTCAGCGCGGTGCCACCGACGACAAGCCAGTTGTCGGCACCGGCCGGCTCCGGGTCAGCGGGGGTGGGTTGGTGCGACGTCGCGACGGTCACTGGTGTTGAAGGTCGACGAGGAAGTCGAGGACGTCCCCGACGGTGGCGATGCGACGCAGCCCGGGGGCGTCGAAGTTGAGCTCCTCCCCCGTCTCGTCCTCCACCCGCAGGGCCAGCTCAGAGAAGTCGAGCGACCGGAAGCCGATCTCCCGCAACTGCGCCGCGTCGTCGGCGGGCAGCTCCTTGTCCTGATTCTTCAGCACCTGAGCCATGAGGTCGCGGATCTGCGCGCGACTCAATTCGTTCATGCGCCGCAGTCTACAACCCAACGAATGCGTATCTGATTTCCCGGTAGGCCCGGGTAAGGTGCCGGAACCCGACGTGAACGGCCAGGAAAGCGAGACGCACGTGCTGCGCGAAGCGACGACGGACGACGTTCACCTGATGTTGTCCTGGCGTAATCAGGAAACCAATCGACAGGTCAGCAAGACCAGTCACGAGATCACCGCCGAGGAGCACGCCCGGTGGTGGTCGGCGGTCCGCGACGACAGGTCCCGGCGGGTGCTGGTGTACGTCCGCGACGACAAGCCCTGCGGCGTCGTCACCTTCTTCGACCTGCGGCTGGACGGCCCTCGCACCGGCGCGTGGGGGTTCTATCTCGACGCCGACGGGCTGGACGGGCGGGGCGAGACACTGCCGGCCTGGCTGGGGGTCATGCGGGAGGCCGTCGAGTACGCCTTCGACGGGCTGCACCTGGACCGACTCGACGGCGAGGTGCTCGGTCACAATACCGTCGTACGACAGATGAACCGACGTTTCCGATTCGTCGAGGGTACCCCGCGACAGGAGCTGTCCGACGGCCGGGAAATCACCGTCATCCCGATTTCCCTGGCTCGGGCGGACCGCCGCCAGCGCTGATTGTCGGACGCTATTCCGTAATGGACGGAAACCATTAACCGGGCGTGCTCCCGGTGGACATCCGCCGTTCACGAATAGCGGTGTCCACCGGGGCGCGGTGGGTCAGGCCCGCCGCCAGGCGGCCCAATGCTGCTCCGGGTTGCCGCCGAGCCGGACGAAGCCGTACGCCGTGCCGTTCCAGTCGTCGGCCTGCCCGGGCGCCCAGCGGGCGAACACGACCTGCGCCACGGCCGGCGGCTGCTTGTCGCCGAACCACCGGACGTCGCCCCAGGTCACCTGGTGGCTGAGGTTGAACCGGAGAACGTAGTGCACGCCGGTCGAGGCCCACACCCGTTCGCCGGGGCGTACGCCGACGTCGGCCACCCGGGGCGTCGGCGCGGTGCTCGCGGCGGTCGGTCGCACGATCCGCTGGTCGATCATCTGCATGGTGACGAGGTTGACCACCACGACGGCGCCGAGGAGGGGCAGCCGCAGGCGGGGCACCCGGACCGCGGCGACGAGCAGCACGCAGGCGGCGATGCCGACCAGCGACCCGACCACCGGTCGCAGCTCCCGCCAGCCCCCGGTCAACGCCGCCAGGTCCGGTGCGCTGAACCCGCCGTAGCGCAACCGGTGGCCCTGGCTGGCCACGTACGCGAGTCGGGCGGCGACCAGCGCGCCACCGCCGACCAGCAGCGCCACAGCGACCGCAGCCCGGCGCAGCACCGCCCGCCACCCGGCGGTGAACAGCACCCCCAGCCCGACCAGCAGCCAGAACGGCGCCAGCATCTGCACGTAGCGGCCGTAGATCGCGTCCAGCGGCTTGCCGGTGATGCCGGACAGGATCACCGACGCGCCGCCGGCCACCCCGACTGTCACCACCAGCGCCACGCCCAGCGTCCAGCGGGCCGCGTCGCCGTGCCTAGGGCGCCACAGCTCGCGCACGGCGCCGGCCCAGGCCACCCCCGCCATTCCGAACGTGATCACCACGAGGTACCAGAGCTGGGTGGTGACCGCGGCACTCACCCGGGCCACGCCCTGGGCGGAGGCGACCGCCTCGACCATGCTGCCGCCGGGGGTGCTGCCGAGCAGGTAGACCTTGCCGCCGAGGTGACGGATGGCGGCCTCGTTGACGAGCGCCATGGCGAGCACCGGCAGCAGCGCCGCGAGCACCGCGGGCGGGCTGATCCGACGGCGGACGAACAGCAACAGGACCAGCCCGGCGTGCACGCCCACGATCACCAGGCCGCGGGAGTGCAGCAGGTGGAACCCGCCGACCAGCAGCCCCACGGTGGCGGCGGCGAGCGGGCCGGGCCGGGTGATCCAGCGGTGCACGGCGAGCAGCCACGCGACCACGAGCGGCGCCATCACCGCGTCGATCATGGCGACGCCCGAGTAGAAGGCGGTGGCCGGCACTGTCGCCGCCGCGACCGCGGCGAGCAGCGCGTACGAGCGGCGCAGCTGGAACAGACGGCGACCGAACAGGTACGCCAGCGGCAACAGCGTCGAGTTCACCATCGCGTTGATGAGCTGGACGAGCCGGTAGCTGTCGGTGAAGTCCCGGTCGCCGAGGAACGCCGGCGAGATCAGCATCGGGTAGCCGACCCGGCGCAGCAGGTCGTTCTCGCTGCTGAAGCCCCCCGGACCACCGGCCAGCGCGCGGGCGGTGTTCAGGTAGCTGTCCTCGTCGGTGTGGGCGATCGGCAGCACGATGTGCCGGGACCACCACATCCGCCAGGCCACGCTGAGCACCCAACCGACGACCAGCAGCAGCGGCACCAGCCAACGCCGGGCGGGCGGGCCGCTCGGCGTCCCGGCCGCCACCACCGGCCGTTCGATCACGTCACTACCGGGTGCCATGAACGCCTCCAGAATTGCCGGCCGGACCGGGCCGCGCTGATCCGACGGGCCCACCGGCCGGCGTCGGTGACGCCCGGGGTGGCCCGCTCGAACTGCGCCGGGGTGGATGTCGGGTGAACGTGGGACCCGGCTGCGCGCCGGGCCGACGGGTCGTTCGCGCGGTCACTGTAACGGCCCGATCCGGCCAGGTCAGCCCACATCCGAGGCGGTCGGAAGTGTTCGCCTACACGGTGTTCGGCATTCACGGGAGCACAGGTTGTGGTTCACCCGCGAGCGCCGAGGAGTTAACCCGCCATGGCTAGCGTGTCACCCCGGTCGGCCGGCCCAGGGCCGCTCGTTCATCCACGAACACGGGAGCACCACATTGAGTGAGTTGAATGGATCGTCCATTCTGATCACCGGGGGAACTGGTTCCTTCGGCAGGACGTTCCTCCGGCACATCCTCAACGAGGCCGACCCCGCCCGCGTGGTGGTGTTCTCCCGTGACGAGCTCAAGCAGTACGAGCTGCGCCAGCAACTCGGCGACGACCCGCGGCTGCGCTGGTTCATCGGCGACATCCGGGACCGGCACCGCCTCACCCGGGCCATGCACGGCGTCGACCACGTGGTGCACGCCGCCGCGCTGAAGCAGGTGGACACCGCGGAGTACAACCCCTCGGAGTACATCGCCACCAACATCACCGGCTCACAGCACGTCGTCGACGCGGCGATCGAGGCCGGCGTCAAGAAGGTCATCGCGCTCTCCACCGACAAGGCGTCCAGCCCGATCAACCTGTACGGCGCGACGAAGCTGGTCGGCGACAAGCTGTTCGTCTCGGCCAACCACTACGCCGCCCAGCACCCCACCCGGTTCTCGGTGGTGCGCTACGGCAACGTGGTGGGCAGCCGTGGCTCGGTCGTCCCGCTGTTCCGCCGGCTGGCCGCCGAGGGCAAGAGCCTGCCGATCACCGACAAGCGGATGACCCGCTTCTGGATCACCCTGGACCAGGCCGTGCAGTTCGTCATGGACTCGTTCGACCAGATGCAGGGCGGCGAGCTGTTCGTGCCGCGTATCCCGAGCATGCGCATCCTCGACCTGGTTGAGGCCGTGGCCCCGGACGCCACCACCCACGAGATCGGGATCCGACCGGGCGAGAAGCTGCACGAGGAGATGATCGCGCCCGACGACAGCCGGCGGACGCTGCGCGCCGACGGCCGGTTCATCGTCCAGCCGACCATCGCCACCTGGGGCTACCAGGCCCCGGTCGACTGCGACCCGGTGCCGGACGGCTTCGCCTACCAGTCGGACACCAACGACGAGTGGCTCACCGTCGAGCAGTTGCGCGACATGCTCGGCATCAACTGATGACGGGGATGCTCCCGTACGGTCGGCAGTCGATCAGCGAGGACGACGTCGCCGCCGTCGCCGCAGTGCTGCGCGGCGACTGGCTCACCACCGGTCCGCAGGTCGACGCCTTCGAGGCCGACCTCGCCCGGTGGACCGGCGGAGTCGGTGTCGCCGCCGTCTCCAACGGCACCGCCGCGCTGCACGTGGCGTACGCGGCGGCCGGGGTGGGGCCGGGCGACGAGGTGGTCGTCCCGCCGATGACGTTCGTGGCGACCGCCAGCAGCGCGGTCGCCCTCGGCGCGAAGATCGTGTTCGCCGACGTCGACGACGAGACGTTCTGCCTCGACCCGGCGGCGGCCGCCGCGGCGGTCACCTCGCGGACGAAGGTCGTCGCCGCCGTCGACTACGCCGGCCACCCCGCCGACTACGACGCGCTGCGCAAGTCCGTCGAGGGCAGCGACGCGCTGCTGCTCGCCGACGCGGCGCACTCGATCGGCGGGACGTACCACGGTCGGCCGGTCGGTTCGCTCGCCGACCTGACCACGTTCTCGTTCTTCCCCACGAAGAACCTGACCACCGCCGAGGGCGGCGCCGTCGCGGCGCTGGACCCGGAGATCCTGAAGCGGGCCCGCCGGTTCCGTGGCGTCGGTGTGGTCCGCGAACGCGACGACCTGCGTTTCCCGGACGAGGGCGGCTGGCACCAGGAGGTGCACGAGTTCGGGCTGAACTACCGGCTGCCGGACGTGCTCTGCGCCCTGGGTCGCAGCCAACTGCGTCGACTCGGCGAGTTCACGGCCCGCCGCAGCGCCCTGGTCGCCCGCTACGACGAGGCGCTGGCCGACGTGGACGGCGTACTGCTGCCGAACCGCAGGTCGTGGGCCGACCCGGCCTGGCACCTCTACCCGATCCGGGTGCTCGACGGGCGTCGCCGCGAGGTGTACGACCGGATGCGCGCCGCCGGCATCGGCGTCCAGGTCAACTACATCCCGGTGCACTGGCACCCGGCCTTCGCCGACCTGGGTTACCGGCGCGGGTCCTGCCCGGTGGCCGAGTCGTTCTACTCCCAGCAGCTGTCGCTGCCGCTCTACCCCGGGCTCAGCAACGCCGACCAGGACCGCGTCATCGACGCGCTGACCGCCGCGCTGCGGGTCGGCTCGGTGCGTTCCGCCGCCTGATGGGAACCTGATGCACCACGCCAACCACTTCTACGGCCACGCACACGTGCTGGCCCGGTACGCCGGCCTCGGCGACCGGCACCCACCCCGGATCAACGGGTACGTGCAGCACGGCTGGAACATCGGTGACGGCCTGGCCCCCGGCCACCCGTACGCCGACCGCACCCCCAGCCTGCTCTGGTCGGAGCAGACCCGCCGCCGGGCCTGGTCGGTGGGGCGACGCAACGTGGTCGTCATCGGCGCGCCGTTCAGCTACCTGCTGGCCCTGCGACCCGAGGAACCGCCGGCCGAGGAGCGGGAGGGCACCATCTGGTACCCGTTCCACGGCTGGGAGGGCCAACACGTCAAGGGCGACCACCGCAAACTGATCGCCCTCATCCAGCACACCGAGCCCGGCCCGGTCACTGTCTGCCTCTACTGGCACGAGTACCGGATGCGCAACGTGCGCCGGCTCTACGAGCGCGCCGGGTTCCGGGTGATCTGCCACGGCTACCGCGGGCACTGGTGGAAGGACACCGATCCGGAGTTCCTCGACCGGCAACTCACCGAGCTGCGCCGTCACCGCCGGGTAGCATCCAACCGGCTGACCAGCGCGATCTTCTACGGCATCGCGGCGGGGTGCGAGCCGGCGGTCTACGGCGACCCGATGATCCTGTCCAACGAGGACCCGACCTTCGGCGGCACCGCCCGGATCCGGCGACAGTGGCCTGAACTGCACGGCACCACTGTCGACCTGCCCACAGCTGTCGAGATCGCCCGCGCCGAACTGGGCACCGACCACCGCTGCACGCCGGCCGAGCTCCGCGAGCTGCTCGGTTGGGCGAACCTCCAGGAGGAAGAGGAAGACAGTGACGACTGAGACGGCACCCGCCGACCGGATCACCCTGCCGGGCGGAGAGATGCTGGCCTGGTCGGACCTGCCGCAGGAACGGCTGGCCAACGGTGGACCGCTCGCCGCGCTGGCCGCCCGGTTGGTGCCGCCCGGCACCCGGGTCCTGCTGGCTGGTCCACACGACCCGGCGCTGCTCGACCAGCTCGCCCACGCCGAGGTCACCTGCCTGCTGCGCAGCCACCCGGACGCGGTGGCGCTGGCGCACCGGGCCACCCGCGTGGTGGTGGGCGGCCCGGCCGGTCTGCCCGACGACGAGACGTACGACGTGGTGATCGCGGCTGCCGGGCTGGACCCGGTGGAGTCGGTGGAGGGCACCCGCCTCGGCTGGGACGGTGTGCTGGCACGACTCGTCGCCGCGGTGCGACCGGGTGGCGCGTTGCTGCTGCGCCTGGACAACCCGCTGGGCCTGCACCGGCTGGTCGACGCCACCCCCTGGTACGCCCGCCGCGACGACTCCGCCTGGGTGATCGGCGGCGTGTTGGACCGGGCCCACCCGGCCAACCGGGACCAGCTGCGTGAGCGGCTCGGCGCGGCGGGGCTGCGGCCGGTTGCGTGCTGGGCCGCGTACCCCGATGTCAGCACCCCGACGGCGCTGCTGGACGCCGACCACCTCGACCGGGACGCCGGCTCCGGCCTGTTCGACGCGGTGCTGCACGGCGCCTGCGCCGGGGGTTTCACCAGCGCCACAGTGCTCCAGGACCCGGCCCGGCTGGCGGTGGACGCGCTGCACGCCGGGCGCGCCGCCGACCTCGCACCGGGCTGGCTGACCCTCGCCCACCGGCCCGCCGACCCCACGGACCCGACCACTCCGACAGTCGACCGGGACCTGCCGGTGGCCCTCGTGCAGACCGGTCGCCCCGGGATCGGCGTGCTGGAGGTGCTGCACGGCCCCTCCGGTTGGCGCTGGGGGCTCATCCCGGCCACCGACGCGACGACGTCGGCCGTCGCACCGTTCGCCAGTCGCGAGGCCGCGTACCGGGACGCGGACGCGCTGTCCGGGCCGGTTCCGTCCGGCCGGCTGCTGCGTACCCTGCTGCTCGACGCGGCCCTGCGCCGCGACCTGGCCGCCCTGCGCGCGCTGCTGCACGGGTACGCGGGTTGGCTCACCGACCAGGCCGACACCGACGGCCGGATCGCCGGCGCGGCGGCGCTGGCCGGCACCGACAACGTGGTGGTCGACGGCGAGCGGTACGCGGTGCTCGACAGCAGTTGGCGGGCCACCACCGCGCTGCCCGGCGACGTGGTGCTCGCTCGCGGGCTGTGGCGCTTCGCCGCGGGCCTGCTCACCGGCGGGTACGCCCACCCGTGGTCGTCCACTCTCGACGTCGCGGGCCTGACCGTGGTGCTCGGCGGACTCGCCGGCCACGACCTCGGCCGCGCGACCGTCAGCGAGGCGGTGGAGGTCGAGGCGGCCATCGCCGCCGCGCTGCACGGGCTGGACGCCGGCAGCCGGGTCGGCCTCGCCACCGAGCTGCACGCCGTCGCGCCGACCGACCCGCCGGTCGGCGGGCACAGCTACCAGCAGCTCCGCGAGGCGTGGCTGCGACAGCGCGAGGAACTCACCCGGTTGGCCGCGCTGACCGCGTGGACCGAGGAGTTGCTCACCTCGCGGGAACGGGCGCTACGCCGGGCCGAGACGACGATCAGCCTGCTCAGCGGATCAATCAGCTACCGGGTGGGCCGGCTCGCCATCACCCCGGCCCGGCTGGCCAAGCGGGGTGCCCGCGCCGCCAAACGCCGGGCCACAGCGATGCTCGCCCAAAAGCAGGAGGAGCAGCAGTGACCGCCGGGGCCGCCACGGACGCCGCCGCGCCACGGATCGTCGGCATCGTGCAGGCGCGCATGGGTTCGTCCCGGCTGCCCGGCAAGGTGCTCCGCCCGCTCGCCGGACGGTCCGTGCTGGGCCGGGTCGTACGCGCCGCCCGCGACAGCGGCGTCCTGGCCGACCTGGTGGTCGCGACCAGCACCGACGCGGTCGACGACGCGGTCGCCGCCGAGTGCGCCCGGCTCGACGTACCGTGCCACCGCGGGCCGGTCGACGACGTGCTGGACCGATTCGTGGGCGCCCTCGCGGCGCACCCCGGGGACGCCGTCATGCGGTTCACCGCCGACTGCCCACTGCTCGACCCGGAGATCATCGCCCTGGTCGCGTCGGTGTACCGGGCCGTCCCCGGGCTGGACTACGCCAGCACGTCGATCGCCCGGACCCTGCCCCGAGGGCTGGACGTCGAGATCATCCGAGCGGAGACGCTGCGCACCCTGGGCCGGCTCGCCACCGACCACCACCGGGTGCACGTCACCTCGTACGCCTACACCCATCCGGAACTGTTCCGGGTGCTCGGAGTGACACTCACCCCGGACCGCTCCGCGCTGCGGCTCACCCTCGACACCGAGCAGGACTGGGCGCTGGTCAGCGCGATCGTCGACCACTTCGGTGACGTCAGCGTGCCGCTGGCCAAGCTCGCCGACTGGCTCGACGGTCAACCCCGGCTGCGCGCGCTCAACGCCGACGTACGACAGAAGCACCTGGAGGAGTCCTGAGCACCCTGAGGGTCGGGTTGCGCTGCGACGCCGGGCCACGGCGCGGCGTCGGCCACCTCGTCCGCTGCCTGGCGCTCGCCGAGGAGTTCCTCGCCCGGGGTGCCGACGTCACAGTGTTCGGCACCGTCGAACGGCTCGACTGGGCCACCGCGGAGCTGGCCGCGCGGGGCATCCCGCTGCTGCCCGGCCCGGACTCGGCGGCCGAACTGGTCGAGGCGGCCCGCCGACACGATCTGGACGTGCTGGTCCTCGACTCCTACGAGCTGGACCCGGCCGGGGCCGGAGCCCTGCGCGCCGCCGGTGTCTACACCCTCGCCATCATCGACGGAGACAGCCGGGGCCAGGTCGCGGACCTCTACCTCGACCAGAACTTCGGCGCGGAGCTGGCCGGGCCGGATGCCGGGGCGGAACTGCCCGGGCTGGGCTCCGGGGCGGAACTGCCCGGCCGGCTGCTCGCCGGGAGCGGGTACGCGCTGCTGCGCGACACAGTGACCAGCGCCCGGCCGCCGGTCGCCCCGTCCGCCACGGCGGTCAGCCGCCCCCGGGTGCTGGCCTTCTTCGGCGGCACCGACGCGGTCGGCGCGGCCCCGGTCCTGACCCGGGTGCTCGTGGCCACCGGTCACCCGATGGACCTCACTGTCATCGTCGGGCGACCCGAGATCGAGGCGGAGGTCGAGGACGTCACCCCCGGCCGGGGGCAGATCATCCGACCGGTCCCGCCCACCACCTCGCTGCCGGCTCTGATCGCCGAGGCCGATCTGGTGGTCAGCGCCGCCGGCACGTCCACCTGGGAACTCTGCTGCCTCGGCGCACCCAGCGCACTGGTCTGCGTGGTCGACAACCAACGTGAGTCGTACACCCGGGTGGTGCGACACGGCCTGGCCGCCGGCCTCGGCGAGCTGCCCGAGCTGACCGCCGGCGGCGTCGCCGGACGAGCCGCCCGCGCGGCGGCGGCACGAACCCTGCACGGGCTGCTCAGCTCACCGCAGCGGCGCGCGACGCTCGCCGCGCGCGCCTGGTCGACAGTCGACGGGCAGGGCCGGGCCCGGGTGGTGGACGCGGTGTTCGACGCCGTACGCGCCGCCGCCGTCCCCGGCTGACCACAGCCGGCCACGACCCCGACTCAGGGCTAGCACGGGTGTACGAAAGTGCTGCTAGGGTGGCCGTATGACGCAGGCCGCCTACCAGCCGTCGATGCTCGACCTGGCCGACGCCGGGCCGACCCTGGGTCCACTGCCCGGCCAGATCCGCCGGCACCAGCTCAGCCGGGGCGCCTGGCTCGACCACCTCCCCGGCTGGGTGCGCGGCTCCGACACGGTCCTCGACACCCTGCTCACCGAGGTGCCCTGGCGTGCCGAACGGCGCGCAATGTATGACGCCGAGGTCGACGTGCCCCGCCTGCTCTGCTGGTACGACGGCGCGAGGCAGCTCCCCCACCCCGTCCTCACCGCCGCGCGGGCCGCGCTGACCGCCCACTACGCGCCCGAGCTGGGCGAACCCTTCGTCACCGCCGGCATGTGCCTCTACCGGTCCGGCCGCGACAGCGTGGCCTGGCACGGCGACACCATCGGCCGCTCGGCGCACACCGACACGATCGTCGCGATCGTCTCCTTCGGATCACCCCGGCCGCTGCTGCTTCGCCCACGCGGCGGCGGCGAGAGCCTGCGCTTCCCGGTGGGCCACGGCGACCTGATCGTGATGGGCGGCTCCTGCCAACGCACCTGGGAACACGCCATCCCGAAGACCACCCGCCCCGTGGGCCCCCGGGTAAGCGTCCAGTTCCGCCCCCACAACGTCGCCTGATCCCCGCCCCACCCTGCACCGCGTCGATCTTGCACTTTCGGGCGCCTATATGCACCTTTCGCAGCGCATTGTCGGGGCAGAAGATGCAAGATCGGCGCGAGCCGAGCGGGGGCGGGCTAGAGGAGGCCGGCCAACTTGTAGAGGACCAGGGAGCCGGCTACCGCGACGTTGAGGCTGTGACCGTGGCCGACCATGGGGATCTCCACCGCCGCGTCCAGTTGGTCGAGCGCCTCGGGTGGGATGCCTGTCGCCTCGTGCCCCAGCAGCACCACGGTGCGGCCCCGAGCGGCGGGCAGATCACCGAGCCGGACGGCCTCGTCGGCCAGTTCCACCCCGAGGACCCGGGTGCCGGCGGCCCGTTCGGCGGCCAGCCAGCTCAGCGGACTGCCGATCCGGTGAACGCAGCCCGGCCGGCGCAGCGTGTTACCCCGGGCCACTGCCTCGTCCACCCAACGGAACGGGGGCACGGCCAGGCAGGCGCCGACCGCGTCGCACGTACGCAACAGGGTGCCGAGGTTCGCGCCGTGCATCGGCCAGAGTGGCGCGGCGATCAGGTGACCCCAGCAGCGGTGTGGCCGGGGACGGCGGGCGGCGCGTAGCTCGCGCCTGGGCCGGACCCGGATGGCGGCGCTCACGCCGCGCCGGCGACTCCGCCGGACAGAGTTGAGATCATGTTGAGGGGTGCTTAGCGGCGCACCCAGACCCTCACCGACAACAGAGGGCCCCACCATACCGCGCTGACGGACGCCCCACCCCTCAAGGTCGTGCTCGAACCTGGTTCGAGCACGACCTTGAGGCCGGGCGCGCTGGGCGCGACAACGCGGGTGGGTCAGTCGCGTTCGATCAGGTGGCCTACCACCGTTGGGCCGAGCATCACCGCGAAGCCGCTGCCGTCGCGGCGCGGGTCCGCCGCGGGCAGCTCCACCGGGTCGCCGGTGGCGGTCGCGCCGACCGGTCGCGGGCCCACCCAGGCGACGGCCACGTCCGTCTCACCCTTGAGGAAGCGATGCGCGCGCACGCCGCCGGTCGCCCGGCCCTTCGCCGGGTACGCCTTGAACGGCGTCACCTTGACCGTCGCGCCGGTGGAGGTGACCACCATCGGCTCGCCATGCCCCGGGTCGTCGGTGCGCACGGCGCCGAAGAACGCGACCCGCGCCCCGGCCGGCAGGTTGATGCCGGCCATACCGCCGCCCTTGAGGCCCTGCGGCCGGACCAACCCGGCGGGAAAGCGCAACAGCGACGCCTCCGAGGTGACGAAGGTCAGCGTCTCGGTGCCGTCGGTCAGCCAGGTCGCCCCGACCACCTCGTCACCGTCGCGCAGACCGATCACCTCGAACTCGTCGGAGCGCACCGGCCACTCCGGCGAACAGATCTTCACCGCGCCCTGCCGGGTGCCCAACGCCAGCCCCGGTGAGCCCTCCGCCTGCCCGCCGAGCGGGGCCAGGCCGACGACGGTCTCCCCCGACGCCAACGGCACCAGCTCGGCCGCGGACATACCGCCCCGCAGTGACACAGTGCCCGCCTGCTCGGGCAGCACCGGCAGCGGCAGGACGTCGACCTTGAACGCCCGGCCGGCACTGGTCAACAGCAGCACCCGACCACGGGCGGTGGAGTGCGCGATGGCGCGTACCGTGTCGTGCTTGACCCGGCCGTTGCGTCGGCGCCCCTCGGAGCTCTCCTCCGACTCGGCCGCGGTCCGGGCGACCAGCCCGGTCGCGGAGAGGATCACCTGGCACGGGTCGTCGGCGACCTCCAGCGGGCCGGCCGGAGCGGACGCGGCCAGCACCTCCTTCAGGTCACCGTCGACAAGCGTCGTACGGCGTTCGGTGCTGAACTGCTTGACCACGGCGGCCAACTCGTCGGAGACCACCTTCTTGAGCACCCGCTCGTCGTCGAGGATCTTGCTCAGCTCGGCGATCTCGCCGCGCAGTCGCTCCTGCTCGGCCTCCAGCTCGATCCGGTCGAACTTGGTCAACCGGCGCAACGGAGTGTCCAGGATGTACGTCGCCTGGATGTCGGAGAGACCGAACCGGCTCATCAGCCCGTCCTTCGCGGCCTGCGCGTCGTCGCTGCCCCGGATCAGCCGGACCACCTCGTCGATGTCCAGCAGCGCGATCAGCAGACCGTCGACCAGGTGCAACCGCTCCTGACGCTTGCGCCGACGGTACGAGGTGCGCCGGGTGACCACCTCGTACCGGTGGGCCAGGAAGACCTCCAGCAGCGCCTTGAGGCCCAACGTGCGCGGCTGCCCGTCGACCAGGACCAGGTTGTTGACGCCGAACGACTGCTCCAGCGGGGTCAGCCGATAGAGGTCGGCGAGCAGCGCCTGCGGGTTGACCCCGACCTTGCACTCGACGACGAGCCGGGTGCCGCTCTCCCGGTCGGTGAGGTCCTTGACGTCGGCGATGCCGGTCAGCCGCTTGGTCTTGGTGACCTCGTTGGTGATCGCGGCGATGACCTTCTCCGCGCCGACGCCGTAGGGCAGCTCGACCACTGTGATCGCCTGACGGCCCCGGCTGCCCTCGATGGGGCCGATCTCCACCTTGCCGCGCATCCGCACCACGCCACGCCCGGTCTCGTACGCCCGGCGCACCTCGTCCAGGCCGAGCAGAACCCCACCGGTGGGCAGGTCGGGGCCGGGGACGAACTCCATGAGTTTGTCCAGAGTGGCGTCCGGGTGGTTGATCAGCCAGCGAGCCGCCGAGACGACCTCCGCCAGGTTGTGCGGGATCATGTTGGTGGCCATCCCGACCGCGATCCCGGACGCGCCGTTGACCAGCAGGTTGGGGAAGGCCGCCGGCAGCACTGTGGGCTGGGTCAGCGACCCGTCGTAGTTGGGCTCGACATCGACGGTGTCCTCGCCCAGCTCACCGACGAGCAGCATGGCCTCGCGGGACATTCGTGCTTCGGTGTAACGCGATGCTGCCGGTCCATCGTCTGGGGATCCAAAATTTCCATGCCCGTCGATGAGTGGCACGTTGAGCGAGAAGTCCTGGGCGAGGCGGACCATCGCGTCATAGATCGCCGTGTCGCCGTGCGGATGGTACTTTCCCATGCAGTTGTGAACGACATAGCCCTCGGCGACGAACGCGTGCTCATCACTGCTGACCTGGATGTCGTACGTGACGTCCGGCGAAACCGCCTCAACCGAGGTGACCCGCAGGAACGAACTGCCGACCAACGCGTCGAGCCGAGCAGCGAGCGGTGAGCCAAGGCGGCGGAGTTTGTGGATCCAGCCGTCTCGCACCGCCCGCTCCAACTGGAACGACCGGTCCGCGAGCGGAACACCATTGCGGTCCTTGCCATACCGCACTTTCGGGCCACCGCTCGCCGAGAGCGAGTCACGGAACGCCTGTCCGTCCTGGTCCCGGAACCACCCGCCGCCCTGATGCGCGGCCGTGAACTCCGCGATGACCGGACCGTACGGCAACCGGTCGTTGCCCTGCTTGCCGCTGTACTCGTAGCCGATCTCGGCGACCCGCTGCAAGCCGTCGTGCTTGTATCCGATCCGCACCCAGGGCAGCAACAACCGCGCAAGGTCTGCAGCGTCCCGCCCGCTGACCGAGAGACCAAAGGGCGGGTTACCCGCAGAGGCGCGACCGCTGGTCCAGTGGTGCCCGTGCAGCCCGAAGTCGGCAAGCATGGCGTAGATCTGCCGCACCAGCACCTTGCTCGTGCTGACGAAGACGATCTCCCTGAAACGCTTACGGACGTAGCCGTCTCCGTCGAAGAAACCGGCGAGGAACGGCACCCACGCCGACCGGTTCGCGATGATGTCGCCCGGCACGTGTTTGTCTCGGCTGAGCGGACGTGCAGCCTCCAGCAGCCCCTCGTTCCGGCTGAAGGTCAGAATGTGCTGGTCGCGATGGAGGGGATTGCGCGCCTCGCGCTTACCTCGGGAGACGTTCAATCCACTGGCGATGGCCCAGCCATGAGCAACGTCCAGCGGCTCGACGTCACACATGTGGATCCGGACCCGGCCGTCCGCTTCGCGAGACCGATGGGCAGGGAAGCCCTCAGCCACCAGCAGCCCGCGCACATAGTCGTAGACGTCACCGGCAGGCGTCGACACCGCATTACGGCGACTGCCGTACGCCAATGCCAGTCGCCCGGGGAGATCCCGAGCCTCCGCCCATTGAACCGAAAGGTCATCGGCGACCACGCGGAAGCGCTGACCCGGCGTGACGAGCATCGTGTGCCCGTTGCTCCAGGTCACGCGCACGAGTTCGGAGGTCGGGTTCCGATAAACAGCAGTCACCGGTACGGAGGCTCCGCCGCCGTCCAGAACGAGGTCCCCGACCTCGATCTCCTCAATGGCCCGCAGACCGTCGGGCGTCGAGACGAGTGTGCCGGCAACGAAGCAGTCGCCGACGATCCGGGCGGACTTCACATGCCCACGATCCGGGCGGTAGCCCTGCTCGTACATCGACCAGAGGATGCGCCGGTGCACGGGCTTGAGGCCGTCGCGGGCGTCGGGCAGGGCGCGGGAGTGGATGACCGAGAACGCGTACTCCAGATAGGAGTCGGAGACCTCGGTGACCAGCGGGTTGTCGAAGACCCGCGCGCCGGCCTGGTCGAACGAGGAGAGGTCGACCTTGTTTTCCTTACGGCGTGCCATGACTCAGCTCTCCATCGGAACGGAACGGGCGCTCATGCCGTCGCTTCGCTTCGCTGCGCAACGGCACGAGGCACCATCGCGCTGTACCAAAAATTCGCTCGCTGTCGCTCGCTCATGCCGTCGCTTCGCTTCGCTGCGCAACGGCACGAGGCACCATCGCGCTGTACCAAAAATTCGCTCGCTGTCGCTCGCTCATGCCGTCGCTTCGCTTCGCTGCGCAACGGCACGAGGCACCATCGCGCTGTATCGAAAACCCGCTCGCTCATGCGTCGATCGCATCCCGGTCGACGCGGTCGGCGGAGTCGATGAGCCAGTTGCGACGCGGCTCGACCTTCTCGCCCATCAGCAGTTCGAGGATGCGTTCGGCGGCGTCGACGTCGTCGAGGGTGATCCGGCGGACGGCGCGGGTGGCCGGGTTCATCGTGGTGTCCCACAACTCGTCGGCGTCCATCTCACCGAGACCCTTGAACCGTGGGATGGGCGTGACGATCTGCTTGCCGGACTTCTCCAGCTTGCGAACCGTCGTCTCCATCTCGGCCTGGGTGTAGGTGTAGACGGTCTGCGGGCTGCGCCCCTTGGTGGTGATCTTGTGCAGGGGCGGCATCGCGGCGTAGAGCCGACCAGCCTCGATCAGCGGCCGCATGTACCTGGCGAAAAGGGTGATCAGCAGCGTACGGATGTGGGCGCCGTCCACGTCGGCGTCGGCCATGATCAGCACGCGGCCGTAGCGCAGCGATGTGAGGTCGAAGGTGCGCCCCGAGCCGGCGCCGAGGACCTGCACGATGGCCGCGCACTCGGCATTGTCCAGAACCTGCTGGAGGTTGGCCTTCTGCACGTTGAGGATCTTGCCGCGGATCGGCAGCAGCGCCTGGTATTCCGAGGAACGGGCCATCCGGCTCGTCCCCAGGGCGCTGTCGCCCTCGACGATGAACAGCTCGCTGCGGTCGATGCCGGTGGCCCGGCAGTCGACCAGCTTCGGCGGCATGGACGCGCCCTCCAGGGCGGTCTTGCGTCGGGCGGCGTCCTTCTGTTGCTTCTGGGTGAGTCGCACCCGGGCGGCGTCGACGATCTTCTGTAGGACGGTGCGCGCCTCGGCCTTGGTGCGTCGATCCTCCAGCCAGGCCTTGATGTGCGCGTCGACCAGGGACTGGAGAACCTTTGTGATGCCGGTGGTGGAGAGCTCGTCCTTGGTCTGCGAGGTGAACTGCGGCTCGGGGATCCGCACGTGCACCACAGCTGTCATCCCCTCCAGGACGTCGTCCAGGGTGGGCGGCTCCTCCTTGGCCTTGAGCAGACCGCGGGTGTTGCGGATCGCGTCGGCGAGCGCGCGGACGAGGGCCCGCTCGAAGCCCTTGCGGTGGGTGCCGCCGTGCGCGTTGCGGATGGTGTTGGTGAAGCACTCGACGGTGCGCTCGTAACCGGTGCCCCACCGGAACGCCACCTCGACCTCGGCGCGCCGCTGCACGTTGGACTGCATGACGCCGTTGGCGTCGGCGGCGTTCTCCCGGTAGGTGCCCTCGCCGTTGATCAGCAGGGTGCCGGAGACCGGCCGGTCGCCGGCCGGGGCGAGGAACTCGACCATGTCGCTGAGCCCGTTGGGGTAGTGGAACCGCTCCTCGGCGGGCGTCTCGCCGGTCAGGTCGCGAAGCAGGTAGGTCACGCCGGGGACCAGGAACGCGGTGTTGCGCAGCTTCATCCGGACGGCGTCGACGTCGAGCGCCGCCCCGGTCTCGAAGTAGCGGGCGTCGTGCCACCAGCGGATCGAGGTGCCGGTGCGCTGGCCGCGCTTCATGGCGCCGGTGATCTGGAGCCCGGGGCCTGCGGTGAAGGACGCGTCCGGCCCGTCGCCGTCGAAGATGCCCGGGACGCCGTGTCGGAAGGACATCGCGTGGATCTTGCCGGCCCGGCGGACTGTCACGTCGAAGCGGCGGGACAGCGCGTTGACCGCCGACGCGCCGACGCCGTGCAGACCGCCGGAGGTCTTGTAGCCGGAGCCGCCGAACTTGCCGCCGGCGTGCAGCCGGGTCAGCACCAGCTCGACGCCGGAGATGCCGGACTTGGCGTGCACGTCGGTGGGGATGCCGCGGCCGTCGTCGTCGACCTGCACCGAGCCGTCGGCGTGCAGGATCACCTCGACGTGGCCGGCGTGACCGGCGACACCCTCGTCGGTGGAGTTGTCGAGGATCTCGTTGACGAGGTGACCCACGCCACGGCTGTCGGTGGAACCGATGTACATGCCGGGCCGCTTGCGGACAGCGTCCAGCCCCTCAAGGTGGGTGAGGTCATCGGCCCCGTACAGGGTGTCAGGCTCTGCGGTCAACTGGTCGTACTCCCCGGTCTCGGCGGTCTGCTGCCGGTCACCGGCGACATCAGCCGGCGTGGCGCGCCGCAGCGAGCCTAGCCCGAGGCTAGGACAACCACCGGAGGACCTACGCGACCCGCCGCGCGCGGCCCGCCGGACGTGAGCCAACGAACAACCTGCGGGTGATCATGGGACCACGCAGAGGCACCGCCACCGGTACGCTCACCCATGATCGCGGCTGGTTGAGCGCGGGGTGCGCGCCGGTCCGGGTCGAGCAGATCGGGAGGCGGTCGAGGTGGACCTGACGATTCGCGACGCGCTGCGGCGCTCCCTCGGTACGCCGGCCCGGCGGTGGCTGCTGGTGGGCACCCTGGTGGTGGGGCTGCTGGCCGCCGTGGCGCTGGTCGCGGCGGCGGATCCCGCCGACCGGACTTTCGCCGAACTCTCGGGCACGGTCCAGAGCCTGATGTCGGTCGTGACGCCCCTTTTCGGCATCCTGCTGGTACGCGACCTGCGCCGGTCGTCCGTCCGCCTTCCGGTCCTGCCCACAGTGCTCGCGGTGGGGCTGCCGGCGGTGGTCTTCGGCGTGGTCGGTGTGCTGATCTGCGCCGCGACGCTGGCCCTCACCCCGGCCGATGTCGCCGGCGCGCCGTGGCGGTTCGCCGGGACGGTCGCGCTGGGCAGTGTGCTGGTGCAGATCGTCGCCGGCCTGGTGGGCACCGGGCTGGGCCTGTTGCTGCGCTCGGCGGTGCTGGCGTTCCTGGCCACGATCATTCTGCCGCTGGGGCTGTTCGCGCTGCTGGGTGCCGTGGACGCGCTCCGTCCGGCGCAGCCGTGGCTCACCCCGCTCGGCAGCGTGCGCAACCTGCTCTCGGGCGAGATGAGCGCGGTGCGGTGGGTGCAGTGGCTGTGCGTACTCCTGATCTGGGGTGTCGGTCTGAACGCCGGGGGCGCGGCCCTGTTGGACCGCCGCGACCGCCCGACCGGTCGCTGACTCCGCGCGCCGAGGGGCGCGGGCCGGTGCTGTCGACGACCCGGAGCGCGGGTCCAATGTCGACGCGGTAGCCCGTCCTGCCTACGGGCGCGTGTCTTTCGTCGAACGAATCTGTTACGGGCCATTGACGCCCGTCGCACCGGGGTGATCTGATCGCGCTCTCAGAGAATCTTTCATCTTTCGATGGTTGGGGGCCCCATGCCCAGGTTCCGGCGTACCGCGCTCGCCGCGGGACTAACGATCGCCATGGCCGCGTTGTCGACCGCCTTCGCGCTGCCCGCACCCGCGTCCGCCGCGTTGCCCACCGCCGCGGTGGCACTCGGGGACAGCTTCATCAGTGGCGAGGGCGCCGGGGCGTACACCCCGGTCGTCGACGTCAACGGAGTCAGCCAGGGCTTCCCCGGCTGGACCGGGGCGAACAACAACGCGTTCTTCTGCCACCGCTCGGCGAACGCCTCGCTCAACCAGGCCAACCTGCCGGGCATCCAGAACCGGTTCAACCTGGCCTGCTCCGGTGGTCAGCCACACGACATCGCCAACGCCTCCCAGGCGCGGACCAACGGTCGCACCGTCGCCTCGCAGCTGAGCCAGCTGCGCGCCGTCGCGCAGACCCAGGACATCGACCTGGTGCTTGTCGGCCTCGGCTCCAACAACAGCTCGTTCACCTTCGGCAGTGTCGCGGAGAAGTGCGCCAACCGGTTCATCGCCGACGCCTGGACCGGCTGGTGGGAGTTCTGGGCGTACCTGAACGGGCCGGTGGAGCAGAAGCCGTGCAGCGACGCCGACCTGGCCACCGCCGCGCAGCTCAGCGCCGCCACCGCGGAGACCACAGCTGCCGTACGCCAGATCCTGACCACCCTCGACCAGGTGGACGCGGACGGGCAGCACCGGGTGGTGTTCCAGGACTACACGAACCCGCTGCCGCTGGACCTGAACCAGCAGTTCCACGAGGAGGACAGCCGGGACGACACCCGGGACAAGTTCCGTGACCTGGGTGCCGAGCGGTACGCGGCCGGTTGCCCGATCCACCGGGCCAGCCTGGCGCCGGGGCACCGCTTCTCCCAGGGTCTGGGCAGCATCGTGAAGTCCACCCGGGACACTCTGGCCGCCGAGTTCCCCGCCGACGACCTGGTGTACCTGAACGTGCAGCAGGCCTTCAACGGCGCCCGGCTCTGCGAGCAGACCAGCAGCCCGAGCGGCGCGCTGGCCACTCCGATCCGGCTTCAGGACGGCGCGACCGGCACCTTCGTCACCAGCCTCGCCGGCAAGGACAAGATCGCTATCCAGCGGATCGCCAACACCTGCGTCACGTACTTCCAGACCTGCCAGGAGTCGTGGCACCCGAACGCCACCGGGCACCAGGTGCTCGGCCAGTGCCTGAGCGGCGCGGCCTCCACCAGCGCCCGTGCGGTGGCCTGCGTGCGGGCCAGCAACGGGGCGATCTCGATCTCCTGACCGCAGCGTCCTTCGAAGGGCCCCGCCGGACGGCGGGGCCCTTCGTCGCGTCCGACGAGCGTGCGGCACGTCCGCACAGCGCTGTCGTCGACCCGGCGGCCTGCTGCTACCCGCCGGTAACGTCAGGCCGTAGGCTGGGCCGGTGAACGGGGATCCGGAGTACGCGCAGGAGTTCGTCGAGGTCGACGGTGGCCGGCTGGGTGTGCAGGTCTATCCGGAGCCGGCCGGGGCGCCGGGCGCGCCGGTGGTCGTGATCTGGCCGGCGATGGGGGTCCGGGCCCGGTACTACCGGCCCTTCGCCGCCGCGCTACGCGCCGCCGGCCTGGCCGTGGTCGTGGCCGACCTGCGCGGCACCGGGGCGAGCACGCCCGCGCCGAGTCGGGCGGACCGGCACGGTTACGCCGAACTGGCCGACGACGTCGGCGCCGTCCTGGCCGCCCTCAAGCCGCGACTGGACGGACGCACCCGACTGCTCCTCGGGCACTCGCTCGGCGGGCAGGCAGCGCTGCTGCACCTCGCCCTGCACGGTAGCGACGAGGTGGACGGGTTGGCGCTGGTCGCCGTCGGCATCCCGTACTGGCGGAGCTACCCGGGCCGGCGCGGCCTCGGCGTACTGCCCTACACCCAGGCGATCGCCGCCACTGCGGCGCTGCTCGGGGTCTGGCCAGGCTGGGGCTTCGGCGGTCGGCAGGCGCGCGGCGTGATCCGCGACTGGGCCCACACCGCGCGCACCGGCCGATTTCCCCGGCTCGACGGTACGGACACCGAGGCCGCAGTCCGCGCGGTGCGGACCCCGGTGCTCGCCGTCAGTGTGGACGACGACCAGTTCACCCCGCACGAGACCATGGACCACCTCTGCGCGAAGCTGGCCGGTGCGCCGGTGACCCGGGAGCGGTACACAGTGGCGCAGGCCGGTACGACGTTGGACCACTTCACCTGGGTCCGCGTCAGCGTCCCGCTGGCGCGGCGGATCGCCGATTTCGTCGGCGACCTGCCGCCCCGCTGAGCCGTACCGGCCGGTCGGCTCACTCGTCCTGGTCCAGCGGCACCAGTTCACCGTCGCGCTCCACCTGGATCTCGGCGTGCTCCTTGCGAGGCGCGACCTCGGCGGTGTTCCGGTGTGGGTCGTTGTCGGGGTGCATGAGCACCGCGTCTGTTTTGGGGGTCTTCTCCCGGCTCTCGTCCGGCTGCGACATCGCGTTCCCCTCTCGTCGGCGTCGCTCGGGATCTACCCGCCACCGGGCCAACGACTCCTGCCCGGGGCAGGTCGACCCGCCGACGCCACGGATGTCCGGTAGCGGCCCGCCACAGCGCGGATCGGCCCGCCCGGGGCGGGGTTAGCTGCCCGACCGGCGGGTAAGCCGCACCGCCCGACACGGCGGAAGGGGATCACATGTCCGAACGGCATACCGCACTGCGATCGATGCACGATCTGGGCCTGGCGGCCTGGTTTGGCGGCTCCCTCATGGGTGCCTTCGGCGTCAACGGCGCAGCGGCGAAAATCAGCGACTCGACCCAGCGGCTTCCGGTCGCCTCGGCCGGATGGTCCAAGTGGACACCGGTCAACGCGGCCGCGATCGGCGCTCACCTGGCCGGCGCCGTCGGCGAGTTGGTGACCGAGAGCCCACGGGTGGCGGCCCAGTCCGGCGTTGGCCGGGCCAGCGCCATCAAGACCGCGTTGACCATCGGCGCACTGGCGGTCACCGGCTACAGCCGGTTGGTCGGCATGCGGCTGGAGAAGGCGGGCGGTCCGTCGGTGAGCGGCGCCACCGAGCCGAACCACCAGACCCCGGCCAGCGTGGCCTCCTCGCAGCGGCAGATGAAGCTGCTCCAGTGGGCCATTCCGGCGCTGACCGGCACCCTGGTCGTGGTCACCGCGTACATGGGTGAGCAGCAGAAGCCCGGCCAGGTGTTCCGCGGGATGCTCGGTCGCGCCGGTGGGATGAAGGGCGCCTCGAAGGGCATGATCAAGATGGCGGGAATGAGCAACGGCAAGCGCCCGATGGCGATGGCCGGACGCTGAACGTCGGACCGGCCGGCGTCCCGCCGCCACCTCGACGGCGGGGCGCTGGCCGGCTCTACGCACGCACCGGAGCGACGACGGAGCCCGCGCGCGGGCGGCGTGCCGGCGACCTGTCGCGCGCCACGCTCGGGCGGGCAGTCCCGGCCCGAGGACGGGACATTGTCCGCCGGTGGCGGCGGACCGACGAGCGGGGTGGCCATGACGGCGCACAAGGGACGCAGCGGTGACAACGACCGGCTGGAGCCGGAAGCGACAAAGCCGTGGGGCACCGGCGACGGCTTCGACGCCGACGCGCCCTGGGGCACTGACGACGACTCACCGATGGACGAGGGCAGCGAGGAGACAGCGGTGCCCGAGGGACGGCGCGGAGAGCGACGCGCGGGTGCCCCGGCGGGCCGGTCGGACCCGGCGGGACGACACGGCTTCGGCTCGGTCGAGCCGACCCGTACGACGATGGCCGGACCGGGTGCCCCACCCGATCCCGCCCCCAGCGGCCGGAGCTTCCCCGACGACGCGGACATCGGCGAGTCGACCCAGGACGCCCTGCGCAGCAGGGGTCGGCGGTCCTGAGCGGACCGGCGCCCGGCCGGGCAGCCCGTGCGGCGGTCAGCCGGTCGCCGGGACGGCCTGCTCGACGACCATCGTCTCGGCGAGCAGTTGCGCCAGCCGGGTCGCGTCGCGCTGGGCCTGCCCGGCGCAGCAGTTGTTGAACAACACGTGCAGCTCGTCGGAGAGATCGGCGAACTCGGCCAGCAGCCCGGCCCAGTGCCGCAGCTCGTCCTCGGCGTACGCGTACCGGAACTTCTCCTGCTTGTCGCCCTCGCGCCAGGCGTCGCTGTGACCGTGGAACCGGACGATCGCCGGCTCCGCCGTCATGCTCAGGATCGGCGGCACCGACGACGGGTGCCCCTGCGGCATGTCGACGCAGACCACTGACAGGTCGTGGGCGCGTAGCAGGTCCAGGGTGTCCGCCGCGGCGTCGTCGTCCAACCAGGAGGCGTGCCGCAGCTCCACGGCGACCCGCCACGGCCGGCAGCGCTGCGCCAGCTCGACGATCCGGCGTTCCGCCGCGGGGCTGCGCACCAGCCACGGCGGGAACTGCAACATCACCACACCGAGCTTGCCGGCCGCGGCGATCGGGTCGAGGGCCGCGCGGAACCGGGCCCACAGCTCGTCGTACGCCGGCTCCGGCAGGTCACGGCGGCGGATCCGGGTCGGGCCGCTTGCCGGTCGCAGGTCCCGGGGCAGCACGGCGACCGGTGTCGGGTGACCGGTGAAGAGGCTGAACGCCTTGATGTCGAAGGTGAAGTCGTCAGGTGTGGCGTCCACCCAGCCCTGGGTCGTCTCGGGCACCGGGATGGCGTAGTAGGACGTGTCCACCTCGACCATCGGGAACTGGCTGGCGTAGAAGCCCAGTCGACGGGCCGGCGTGCTGGCCGAGCGTGGGTACCACCCGGAGCGCAGCAGGGACTGGTCCGCCCAGGACGACGTGCCCACCTTAATCACACCCATGTCATTCAGTGGACCGCCACCGGCGCGGATCGGCAACCGCTGGCGGGTCTTCGGTCGAGGAGGTGTCGTGCCCGGGAAGTGTCGGTACCTGGCCCTACGGTGGCACCGGGTGGACATCAACGAAGGGTGGCGGCATGACCAGCACTAAGCAGCTCACAGGTGAGCGCGCCGACCTCCTGCAGGCGCTCCGCAGGCACCGCGGTTTCCTCTTGCAGACGGTCGACGGGCTCACCGACGAGCAGGCGGCCAGCCGTCCCACAGTCAGTGGCCTCTGCCTCGGTGGCCTCGTCAAGCACGTGGCCGGCGTCGAGCACCGGTGGATGCTCTTCGCCGTCGGCGGCGCGGAGGAGATGGGCCGCGAGGAGATCGACTGGGTCGGTCAGTTCCAGATGATGCCGGGCGAGACCCTCACCGGGCTGGTCGAGCGCTTCCAGCAGGTGGCCGCCCGGACCGACGAGTTGACCGCCACCCTCGACCTGGACGCGGCGCACCCGCTGCCGCAGGCGCCCTGGTTCGAGGTGGGGGCGAGTTGGACGGTCCGCCGGGTGCTGCTGCACCTGATCGCCGAGACGGCCCAGCACGCCGGGCACGCCGACATCCTGCGGGAGTCGATCGACGGCGCCAAGACCATGGGCTGACCGCGACGCCCACCGTCGGCGGGCTCAGCGCTGTTCCATCGCCTCAGCGCAGGCGGTGCCGGCGTTCGGTGGTCCGGTCTCTCGCGTAGGCGTCCGAGTGACCCCAACGGCCCGGGATGTCCAGCAGTTCCAGCCGCCCGAACCCCTCCGGCACCGCCGGGTTCACCAACAGGTTGTCGCCGGTGGGTCGCAGGCCCAGCATGGTGCCGAGCAGCATCAGCAACGCTCCCGACGACCACGCCTGCGGGCGGCAGCTCGTCGCCAACTGGACGGGGAAGGTCGTGAGGCTGCGCTCGTAGCCGGCGATCATCTCCGGCGCCGCCCCGCCGAGCGTCTGCGCCATGTCGAAGATGCCGTCAGCGATCCGGGCCGCCTGCGCGTCGAGGCGGTAGCGGCGCAACCCGGCGGCGATCAGCGCGTTGTCCGACGGCCACACCGCGCCCAGGTGTGCGCCCACCGGGTTGTACGTGCGCTGCCCGGAGGCCAGCGTGCGCACCCCCCACCCACTGAACAGTCGCGGCCCGACCAGGTGCTCGGCGACCGCCTCCGCGCGGTCGTCCTCGACGATCCCGCTCCAGAGCAGGTGCCCGATGTTGGAGGCCAACGCGTCGACCGGTTCGCCGTACGGGTCGAGCGCCAACGCGTAGTACTCCCGGTGCGGCATCCAGAAGTCCCGGTTGAAGCGCTCCTTCAGCGCTGCCGCCTCCCGTTCCAACCGGTCGGCGTACGCGGGGTCACCCCAGAACTCCCGGGCCAGCCGGGCGCCGCGCCGCTTCGCGTCGTACGCGTAGCCCTGCAACTCGCAGGTGGCGCGGGGGAAGGCGGGTTGCCGACCGCGGGAGTCGACGATGGCGTCCGGGGAGTCCTTCCAGCACTGGTTGACCGTGCCGTCGCGCTCGTTGCGGCGCTGGTAGCGCAGGTAGCCGTCCCCGGTCAGGTCGCCGTACTCGTCGATCCAGTCCAACGCCATCCGGGCCGGGTGACGCAGCTCGCGGACCAGGTCGGCGTCACCGGACCAGCGCTCGTACTCGTCGAGCAGCACGACGAAGAGCGGGGTGGTGTCCGCCGCGCCGTAGTACAGCGCGCTCGCCCGGTCGCTGAACGCCCCCGTTTCGCCGTACCGGAGCTGGGCCAGGATCTTGCCGGGTTCCTCGTCCAGCGCGTCGTCGAGCTGGCCGCCCTGCATGAGCGCCAGCATCCGCAGCGTCGCCGGAGCAAGTTCGGGGGTGAAGGCCATCGTCTGGAGGCAGGTGATGAGGGCGTCCCGCCCACACAACCCCATCGACCACGGCAGACCGCCGATCGGCACCCGCTCGCGGTACGACAGCGGCTTGTAGCGCAGCGCCGCCAGGTCCGCGAGGCTGCCCCGGTAGAGCTCCTCCAGGCCCTTGCGTTCGGCCACCAGCTGCGGCGCCCGGTCCAGCCACTGCACCAGGTCCTCGCGCATCCCCGTCCGCACGGTCTGCTGGTGCGACTGCAGGTCGGCGCGGAGATCCCGACCGTCCTCGCCGCCCATTGTCGCGCTGACGTGCAGGTCGGTCTCCCACTTCCCGTCGGGTTCGATCCGGATCCGGAACGTCATCCCCTGCTCGTCCACCTCGGCGGGGGCGGTGCTGCGCACTGTGGTCTCGCGGACGAACCGGTCCCGCTGGTAGCGCA
The DNA here is from genome assembly GCF_022229005.1 of Micromonospora trifolii. Taxonomy (GTDB): domain Bacteria; phylum Actinomycetota; class Actinomycetes; order Mycobacteriales; family Micromonosporaceae; genus Micromonospora; species Micromonospora trifolii. Next base: position 97,219 of record NZ_JAKKFD010000003.1, on the reverse strand, counting down.
GCACGAGCCGCTGGCTCGCCGGGTCGGCGCTGACCTCGACGGCCCGCTGCCGTAGCTGCCCGACCTCGATGATGTCGGTGAAGTCGCTGGCCATCTCCATCCGGACGGTGAACTCGGCGGGCTGCGACGAGTGGTTGAGCACAGTGATGTTCTCGTGCAGGCAGTCGTGCACCGAGCGGTGCCTGATGATCGACACGTCCGCGTCGACGTAGTGGCTCGCCGCACCGGGGACCAGGAAGAACCGGGTCTCGAAGTAGGTGAGGTCGTCGCGGGAGAGCGCGTTGATCCGTTCGCCGTCGATCCTGAGCACCCAGTGCGACAGGAACCGTGTGTCGTACGCGAAGAGTCCGAGCGGGGCCTGCGGGTCGGCCTCGATGTCGCCCTGGGCGTCGCTGATCGCGAACAGGTTGCCGGCGATGACGTGCACCAGTTCCTGCTTCACGACCGCTCATTCCGAGCGGTCGTCGCGGCCCGGCCAACCAGGGCGGCCCGGCCCAGCTCCTGCGGGTGACGGGCGCCTACCGGCCCGGAGAAGATCCGCCGCAGCAGCATCAGCAGTTGCATGTTGCCCTGCACGGTCAGCTCGTTGCGCAACAGGCCCGCGCCCGGGTGCAGCTCGCCGCGGGCCATCCGGTCGAAGACCGCCCGATCGGCCCGCACCACAAGCTCGGCATCGTCGGCTGAGCGGGTCACCCGGACCTGTTGGTCGGCGATGGTCAGGTACCAGTGATCGGTGCTGCCGTCGTCGCGGAAGTCCAGCCGCAGCGTCCCCGCTGTGGTCTCCGGCAGGTCGGGCCGCCGACCGGTGTCCAGCTGCCGTAGGTACTGCTCCGCCGTCGCGCCCATCGGGTCCCCTCCCCACGGTTTCCCGCAGGATCACCCGCGTCGGGGTGAGCCCGGTTCACCCGAAGAGGGTGAGGGGTGCGTCAGCCGGCCTCGACCAGGCCGCGCACGTAGGCGGCCTGGCCCACGTGTTGCAGGTCGTCGTCGGCGATGCTGACCAACCGGACGCCGAGGGTGACCGGCGGGTCCCACGCCTCGTCGATCACGCGGTCCAGGTCCGCCGGGACCAGGCCGGCCAGGAAGCTTCCGGTACGCGCCGCGACCGCCCCGTAGTAGTTGATCAACGCCTGCGCGCTCTCCGGTCGCACCGCCGCCACCTGAGCGGGCGAGTGCCCGTAGCCGGTGTCGTCGGGGTCGGCGGCGAGCCCGAACCGACCCGCCCAGTCGCCGCTCACCCAGATCTGCTCGGCGTCGAGCAGGTCGGCGACGTGGTGGTCCTGCACCCGGGTGAGGTGCCAGACCAGCCAGCCGACCGAGTTGGCGCCCGGCCCGGGCTGCTGGCGCAGTTGATCGGGGCTGAGGCCGTCGACGGCCGCGCGGACGAGGTCGGGCAGCCGGTCGTACGCCTCGGTCAGCAGGTCACTCACATCCACGGGAACGCCTTCCTGGTCGGTTTCCGAACAGGTACCGCCGGACCCGGGCGCGCAAACCTCGGCCGCTACGGTGATCAAATGGTCGCCGCGGTGGAGTTGTACCTGGACCCGGACGCCACCCGCCGGATCCGGGTGCTTTGGGACGCGCTGGAGGCCGAGGGCGTGCAGAGCATGCGCTCGCTGCTGGAGCAGCGCCACCGTCCGCACGTCTCGCTCATGGTGGCGCCTCGATTCGACCCCGAGCAGGTCGCCGAGGCGCTACAGGGGACTGTGGTGGCCGCCCCGCTGCGGCTCGACTTCCAGCACGCCGGCCAGTTCGTCGGTCGGGTGCTCTGGCTCGGCCCGGCTCCCACCCCGGAGTTGCTGGCGCACCACCGGCTGGTGCACGACCGGCTCGCCGCCGCCGGCATCCCCCTCGCCGAGCACTACCAGCCGGGGCGGTGGGTGCCGCACTGCACGCTGTCCATGCGGGTGCCGAACACGCTGATGGCCGCAGCGGTACGCCGCTGTCTGGAGGTGTTGCCGCTGGCCGCGACGGTGGTCGGCGCGGCGCTCACCGACCACGCCCGCGGTATCGCCCACCCGCTGCCTTGACCACGCCTCGACCGTCGAGGCGTAATGTCCGGTTTGGCGGGCGACAGTCGGAAACCCGAAAACAAGCGGTGCGGATGCGGCCGGGCGTGGGAAGGTTCGAGTGGCTGTCGTACCGGTGGTGAGCTGCTCGCAGGCGGTTCGCCCGGCCGGTGTGGCGCGGGGTCACCCCGCGCCACCCACGGCGGCTTCGACGAGGAGAGGCAGGGCCCATGCAGGCTCAGCGCAGGCCACCGCGCACAGAGCGGAGCCAGACCCGGGACGACCGGACCGGCGGCGGAATGACCGGGGCGGCCACGCCACTGACGATCTGGGCGGCCGCCGTACTGCTCGGCCGGATCAGTGCCGGCGACGACGACGTCGAGGACGAGCGGCACATCCTTCGCGGCATCGAGTGAATCCCGGCCGCGCGACTCAGAGCCAGCCGCGCCGCTTGAAGATCACATAGAGGGTGCCGCAGACCAGCAGCATCAACAGCAGCGCGAAGAGATAGCCGAAGCGCCAGTTCAGCTCCGGCATGTGGACGAAGTTCATGCCGTACACGGTGCCGATGAGCGTGGGAGCAAAGAGGATCGCCGCCCAGGAGGAGACCTTCTTCAGCTCCTCGTTCTGGCTGTAGCTGGCCGCGGTGAGGCTGCGCATCTCCTCGTTCTGCTGCTGCGAGACGAGGGTGGCGTTGACGGTGAGGATGTTCTGCAACAGGTGCCGGAAACCGTCCACCCGCTCCACCACCTGGGTCAGGTGGTCGGTCACGTCGCGCAGGTAGCGGCGCAGTTCCTCGTCGGCGCTGGCACTGCCGGCGCCGTCGGCCAGCGCGTCGAGCACGCTGAGCAGAGGGCGGGCGGCCCGCTGGAACTGGATGACCTCGCGGCTGAGCCCGTAGATGCGGCGGCTGGCGTTCGGGTCACCACCGAACACCTGGGTCTCGATCTCGTCGATGTCGTTCTCCAGTCCCGCCACGACCGGCGCGTACCCGTCGACGACCTGGTCGAGGATCGCGTACAGGACCGCTTCCGGCCCCCGGGCGAGCATCTGCGCCTCGGTCTCCAGCCGCCGCCGCACCGCGGCCAGGTCGGGCGCCTCACCGTGTCGGACGGTGACCACGAAGCCCGGGCCGATGAACAGGTGCAACTCGGAGAACTCGACCTCCTCCCGCAGGTCGTCGTAGCGGGCGGCGCGCAGCACCACGAACAGGGTGTGCCCGTACCGCTCCAGCTTGGGCCGCTGGTGGGCGTTGATCGCGTCCTCGACCGCCAGGTCGTGCAGCCGAAACTCCCGGGCCAGCGAGGTGATCTGCTCGATGTCGGGTCGGTACAACCCGATCCAGGCCATCGCGCCGTCCTGCTCCTGGAGGCAGCGGTACGTCTCGGCGAGGCCGGACGGCGAGGCGAACCGGTGCCCTCGGATGTAGACCGCGCTGTCCACCAGGCCGCCGTGGGACGCGGCGGGCGGCTCCGTGGACGGGGGCACACCGACCCTCGTCTCGTACTCGTCGAGTTGGCGGCCGAAGCCACCACCCGGGCGGAAGCGACGGCTGCCAACCATGCCCTGTCCCCTCCCCCGGTGCCGTCCCGTCCAGCCCGGGGCGCTGCTTCCCCCCTGTCCCGGGCCCTGAAACCCGCCGTGGCGTCGGCTGGGTTCCGCGCACCGGCGGACGGGGGCGGCCCGTCGGGCGGATACTCACGGTGACCGTGGGCGGATGACGGGGGACGCGCCGGTGACTGTCGACAGACGCGCCGGCCGGTTGCGGGGGTGGCTGCTCGACGCCGGCTCGGACCAGGCCGTGCAGCACCCGGGGCCGCACGGGCGCCCGCCGGAGCACCGGCACCACCCGTGGTGGAAGGTGATGTGCCTGACCGGGGTCGACTACTTCTCCACGTTGGGTTACCAGCCGGGCATCGCGGCGCTGGCCGCCGGGGCGCTCTCACCGGTGGCGACACTGGTGCTGGTGCTGGTGACCCTGCTGGGAGCGTTGCCGGTCTACCGACGGGTGGCGGTGGAGAGCCCGCACGGTGAGGGCTCCATCGCGATGCTGGTACGCCTGCTCAGCTACTGGCCGGGCAAGTTGCTGGTGCTGGTGCTGCTCGGTTTCGCGGCCACCGACTTCATCATCACCATCACCCTCTCGGCCGCCGACGCGACGGCGCACATCGACGAGAACCCGTTCTGGCCGAGTGGGCTCAAGGGTCACGAGGTGCTCGTCACGCTGCTGCTGGTGTCGCTGCTGGGCACGGTGTTCCTCAAGGGATTCACCGAGGCCATCGGGATCGCCGTCGTCCTGGTCGCGGTCTATCTGACGCTGAACGCGGTGGTGGTGGCCGACGCGCTGTGGCGGGTGGCGACGCATCCGAGCGCTGTCGGCGACTGGACCACCATGTTGACCACCGGGCACGGTGATCCGTGGCTGGTGGTCGGGCTGTCGCTGCTGGTCTTTCCGAAGCTGGCGTTGGGTCTGTCCGGTTTCGAGACCGGGGTGGCGGTCATGCCGAGCGTACGAGGTGACCCGCAGGACTCGGAGGCACGACCGCTGGGCCGGATCCGTGGCGCCCGCCGGCTGCTCACCACCGCAGCGGTGATCATGAGCGTCTTCCTGATCACCAGCAGCGTGACGACCACCGTGCTCATTCCGCCGGAGGCGTTCGAGCCGGGCGGGCCGGCGAACGGGCGCGCGTTGGCCTACCTGGCGCACGCCCACCTCGGCGAGGTGTTCGGCACCATCTACGACCTGTCCACCATCGGCATCCTCTGGTTCGCCGGGGCATCGGCGATGGCTGGTCTGCTCAACCTGGTGCCGCGCTACCTGCCCCGCTACGGCATGGCGCCGACCTGGGCGCGAGCCGTCCGGCCGCTGGTGCTGGTCTTCACGGCCGTGGCGTTCCTGATCACGATCGTCTTCGAGGCCAGCGTGGACGCGCAGGGCGGCGCGTACGCCACCGGGGTCCTGGTGTTGATCACCTCGGCCGCGACGGCGGTGACGCTCGCGGCGCTCCGGCAGCGTCAGCGCGGCCGCACCATCGCGTTCGGCGTCATCGCGGTGATCTTCGTCTACACCACTGTGGCGAACGTGGTGGAGCGCCCGGACGGCGTCAAGATCGCGGCTTGTTTCATCGGCGGGATCATCCTGGTGTCGGTGCTGTCCCGGGTGATGCGGGCCTACGAGCTGCGCGTCGACCACGTCGAGCTGGACCGGACGGCCGCCCGGATGATCGACGAGCGCGCCGGACGGCGGATCCGCCTCGTCGCGCACGAACCCGACCGGCGCGACGAGGCGGAGTACCGCGCCAAGCTGGCGCAGACCATGGCGGACAACGACTTTCCCGACGACAGCGACGTGATCTTCGTCGAGGTCACTGTCACCGACCCGTCCGACTTCGAGACGGAGCTGCTGGTCCGCGGCGGGGTGGTCGACGGCCGCTTCCCGGTGCTCAGCCTGGCCAGCTCGTCGGTGCCCACCGCGCTCGCCGCCCTGCTGCTGGAGATCCGCGACCGCAGCCGTCGGCGCCCCCACATCTACTTCGAGTGGTCCGAGGGCGGCCCGACTCGCAACTTCCTGCGCTACCTGGCGTTCGGGCAGGGCGCGATCGCCTCGGTGACCCGGGAGATCCTGCGCCGCCAGGAGCCCGACCCGCACCGTCGACCGCACGTGCACGCCGGCTGACCTGCGAGCCGGCAGTTCGTCGCGCACGGTGAGCGTGGTCATAACGACTGGACGATCCCCAGGTTCCTGCTGCTAGCCTCGGCGCAGGTCATGAGTGCCAGCGCGAAGCCCCGGCTCGCTGGCCGGCAACCCTCCTCCGCGGTGGGGTGCCCCGGGTGAAGACCAGGCACCGGCACGACGTCGGTGCAAGCGTGGCCTGGCACCCAGGTCAGCACAGACCCGGGAGAACCATGAGCATCCTGCGCACCGCCCCACCGACCGACGTCGCGGACTCCCGCGCCGGTCGACCCTCGCCCGCACTGACCCGGCGACGGCACGTGGACATGATGCGAATGTGCAGCGCCGCCTGTCGTCGCGGCACCGCGCTCTAGCACCCCCTTCCCGAGCTCCCTTCCCACCGGTACGCCCATCGGGCGCGCCGTCGGTGGCGCACGTCCGTGCGCCCCGAGACACCACCCTTTCGGAGACACCAGTGCGATTCCTTCCTGCCCTGACCCGTGCCGCCGCCCTGGGCGCGGCCACGATCCTGGCCGCCACCGCCCTCACCGCCTGCGGCGACGACAGCTCGTCCGACGCCACCGCCAACCCGTACGGCCTGGCCCAGGCGGGCGTGCTGCGCGCCGGCACGCTGACCGACGCTCCGCCGAACGTGTACCTCAAGGACGGCAGGTTCACCGGCTTCGACAACGACCTGTTGACCGCGGTGGCCGGCAAGCTCGGCCTCACCGTCGAGTTCGTCGGCACCGACTTCTCCGCGCTGCTCAGCCAGGTCAACAACCGCAAGTTCGACGTGGGCAGTTCCTCGATCACCATCACCGAGGCCCGCAAGAAGACAGTCGACTTCGGCAACGGCTACGACTTCGGCTACTTCGGCCTGGACGTCCCGGCCGGCTCGCCGATCACCGGCTTCGACCAGCTCGCCGGCAAGCGGGTCGTGGTGGTGCAGGGCACCGTCCAGGACGACTACGCCACCGGCAAGCAGCTCAACCCCGTGCGGGTGCCGGACTACAACGGCGCGATCAACCAGCTCAAGGCGGGCACCGCCGACGCCTGGATCGCCCCGGCGGAGATCGGCGAGAAGTCGGCCGCGGACAGCAACGGCAAGATCACCGTGGCCGCCAAGCAGCTCAGCCCGGCACCGACCGCGTACGCCGTGGCCAAGGGCGGCGACAAGCTGCGCGAGGCGCTGAACAAGGGCCTCGACGAGGTCATCGCCGATGGCACCTGGAGCCGGTTGCAGGCGCAGTACTACCCGGGCCGGCCGATCCCGGCGGACTTCACGCCGGGCAGCGGCACTGTGAAGGCCCCGTCCGCGTCGGCCACACCGTCGGCGTCCGCGTCGGCCGCGTCCTGAGCCGGTGACGAGCGAGCAGGGCGGTAGGAGGAGCGACAGATGGATCCGTTGAGCACCCTGTGGGAGACCTTCTTCGACTGGGACGCGATGCGCGAGGCGCTGCCCGAGATGCTGACCGTCGGGTTGCCCAACACGCTGATCCTGGCGGTCTCCGCCGCCCTGCTCGGCTCGGTGCTGGGCCTGCTGCTGGCCGTCGCCGGGATTTCCCGCAGTCGCTGGTTGCGCTGGCCGGCGCGGGTCTACACCGACGTGTTCCGGGGGCTGCCGGCGGCGGCGACGATCCTGCTGATCGGCGTCGGGCTGGCCCCGCTGGGCATGCAGGTCTGGGGGCCGGACCCCTACCCGTTGGGCATCCTGGCGCTGTCGCTGATCGCCGCCGCGTACATCGGGGAGATCTTCCGCTCGGGCATCCAGTCGGTGGAGGCCGCCCAGTTGGAGGGCGCCCGGGCGCTCGGCTTCTCCTGGGCCGACGCGATGCGGCTGGTGATCATCCCGCAGGGCATCCGGCGGGTGCTGCCGGCCTGGGTGAACCAGCTCATCGCGCTGATCAAGGACTCCAGCCTGGTCTACTTCCTCGGCCTGGTGGCCAGTCAGCGGGAGCTGTTCCGAATCGGGCAGGACTACGCGGCGACCACCGGCAACGAGTCGGCGCTGCTGCTGGCGGGGCTGTGCTACCTGGCGTTGACAGTCCCGCTGACGCACGTCGTCAACTGGATCGACCGGCGGCTGCGCAACGGCCGGCCGGCCACCGCGTCGACCGAAGAGGACGACGACGAAACCTTTTCGTACGCCGCCACGGAAGGAGATCGGCGATGACCACCGCCACGACGACCTCGGTCAGCCTCGACGTACGCGACGTCCACCTCGCCTTCGGACCGAACCGGGTGCTGCGCGGCGTCGACCTCTCGGTGCCGCGGGGCGCGACGGCCTGCGTCATCGGCCCGTCCGGGTCGGGCAAGTCCACGCTGCTGCGCACCATCAACCGGCTGATCGAACCGGACCGGGGCGACGTGCTGCTGGACGGGCGCAGCGTGCTGGGCGACGACCCCGACGCGCTGCGGCAGCGGGTGGGCATGGTGTTCCAGCAGTTCAACCTCTTCCCGCACATGAGCGTGCTGCGCAACGTCACGCTGGCGCTGCGCCGGCTGCGCAAGCTCGGTGCGGACGAGGCGGAGACCGTCGCCCGGGCCCAGTTGGAGCTGGTGGGGCTGGCCGGCAAGGCGGACTCCCGGCCGGCGCAGCTCTCCGGTGGTCAACAGCAGCGGGTGGCGATCGCCCGCGCGCTGGCGCTGCGGCCCGAGGTGATGCTCTTCGACGAGGCCACCTCGGCGCTCGACCCGGAGTTGGTCAAGGGCGTCCTCGGGGTGATGGCCGACCTGTCCGCCGCCGGCATGACCATGGTGGTGGTGACCCACGAGATGGGCTTCGCCCGGCAGGTCGCCGACACCGTCGCCTTCATGGACCGGGGCGTGGTGCTGGAAGCCGGCCCACCCGAGGCGATCTTCGAGCGGGCCGGGCATCCGCGGCTTCGCCGGTTCCTCGACCAGGTGCTCTGAGCCCTCCGTCATTCGTTGGGTCCGCGCCCCAGCAGCCGGATCTCCTCGTTGTCCAACGCGGCCTGAAGTTCCTGGAGCACCAGGTCGTCGATCTCCCGGTTGTCGCGCAGTCGGGTGACCTCCCGCCTCTTGTGGGCGAGGACGCCGAGGCGCAGTCGGCGTTCCAACCGACGCTCCTCGGCGGTGTTCCCGCCGCTCTCGTCGAGGTCCTCCAGATGCCGCCGGTACTCGGCCTCCAGCCGACGCACCGAGTCATTCCGGGCTCCGACCTCCGCGGCGACCTGCGGAAGGGCGGCCAGACCCACCTCGGTGGCCCGCCGCCGGGCGTTGCGGGCCTCGTCGACGCGTTCCGGGTCGCCGCTCAGCCCGGCCCAGCGCACCACCAACGGCAGGGTGGTGCCCTGAAGCAGCATGATCAGCACGATCACCAGTGCGGTGACGAAGATGATCAGATCGCGTTCGACAACAGGTCGACCGTCGACCATCACCGTCGGGACGGCCAGGGCGGCGGCCAGCGAGACCGCGCCCCGGAAACCGGACCAGCCCGCGACGGTCCCCACCCGCCAGGCGGACGGCCCCTGGCTCGGGTCCATTATCCGGCGGCGCCGCAGCCGCGCCGACTGCGCGGTCAGGTAGACGAAGAGCAGCCGGGTGCCGATCACGACCACTGTGACCACCAGCACGATCACCAGAGCCCGCCCGGGCGAGGTGCTGGTGATGCCCCGCACCGCGCGGGGAATCTGCGTGCCGAGCAGCACGAACAAGCCGCCGTTGATCAGGAAGGTGGACAGGTCCCAGAACGCGTACGCCAGCACCCGGGACCGGGCGCGGATCACCCGTGGGCCGGCGTAGGCCAGCACCAGGCCGGCGACCACCACCGCCAGCACACCGCTGGCGTGCACCGAGTCGGCGAGCAGGAAGGCGCCGAACGGCGTCAGCACGCTGAGCGCCCCCTCGCGCAACGGATCGTCGAGCCGCTTGCGGATCAGCACCACGGCGGCCCCCACCAGCAGACCGGCGACCACGCCGCCGACGCTGGCGCCGACGAACTCCTCGCCGATGCCCAGCACGCCCGGCTTGTCGCTGTGGCTGAGCAGCCCCACGGCCACCGCGAAGACCACCAGCGCGGTGCCGTCGTTGATCAGGCTCTCCGCGTGCAGGGTGGTGAGCAGCTTCCGGGGCAGCCGCTTGGCCAGGCCGGTGACCGCGGCGGCGTCGGTCGGCGCGAGGACCGCGCCGAGCACCCAGGCGGCGGCGGGGTTCACCCCGAACGCCTGCGCGGTGAACGACACAGTGACCATGGTGAGCACCACCAGCACCACGGCGAGCAGCCCGATCACCGGCAGGTTGGCCCGGATCTCCCGCAGGCTGATGGTGAGGCTCTCCCGGTACAGGATCGCCGGCAGGAAGATCAGCAGAACCAGGTCGGGTTCCAGGGTGACCTCGGACAGCGGCGGCGTGAGCCCGAGCAGCACGCCCAACGCGATGAGCAGGACCGGTGGGGCGACCCGGTACCGGCCGCCGAGGGTGGTGCCGACGAGGACGGTGAGGCCCAGCGCCACGATCAGGATGAGCGCCTCCACGCGTACTCCCTCCGACCGTGGCCGACGGTGGACGCGCCGGTGGTTCCATCTGACAGCACCCACCGGTGGGTTCCGGCGGAAACCGGCAAGTCGCCAGGTAGCCCGAGCTCGGGGGACAGTGTCGTGTGGCACCAGAAGGTGCACCGGAAGAACGCGCGAGCTGGGGAGACGCTACTTCTCCGCCTGGGTCGTGTTCCGTGTGGCCGGCCCTGGCATCGGGCAGCTTCGCCCGGCGGCGCTCAGGTTGGGTCGTCGGCGCGGACACGCGCGGTGAGCGCGCGAGCGGTCCGACGGTGCTCGGCGGCTTCCTTGTCGCGGCCCAGGGCAGCGGCCAGATCCGCGAGGTGCCCGGCTATCGGGCCGACGGTGACCACTCCGCTGCCGGCGGCCAGTTCGGTGACGGCCGGGCGGAGCGCGGCGGCGACGGTTTCCATGGTCGACCGGTCGTCGATGGCAAGCGCCGCCCGAGCGGTGAGGCACAGCCGCACCTCCCGCAGCAGGTCGTGCGGCCCGTCCGGCAGGGCTCGCAGTGCCGCTCGGGTGGCACTGCGGTCGCCTGCGGCGGCGAGCAGCAGTGGTCGGACCCAGGGCTCGTGCGGGCCCCAGTCCAGCCGCGCCCAGTCCTCGTCGTCCGGCCCGGGATTCGCTCGCAGCCCGGGGACCAGCCGGGCGTCACCTGCCGGCGGGGCGTCGCTCACCGCGTCGGCCAGGCGCAGGCCGAGCAGAGCGAGCGGCAGTAACCCCTGGGTCAGCCCCGGCATGCCGTCAGTGGACATTCGGTCGGCTGCCGCCCGGTACGCGTCCGCCGCCGCGACCGAATGACCGTTCAGCGCCAGGCGCAGCGCGGCGTACCACCGGGTGAAGACACCGACCAACGGCAGCTCGTACCGCTCGGCGAGGCGGTCGGCGGCGCGCGCGTGGGCGTCGGCGGCGGGCCGGTCGGCCAGCGCACAGTTGGCCTGGACCAGCACGAGATGGCCGAGCACCTCGAAGGTCACCAGGTGGTGCCGGGCGGCCAGCTCGACCAGTTCGAGGCCGATCCGGGCCCGCGCGTCGGCCAGACCGACGCTGTGGAAGGCGTGCATGAAGCGGGCGTTGAGCGCGAAGGCCAACAGCCCGGGATCGCCGATGTCGCGGGCGATGGCCTCGGCCTCGGCGGCGGCGCGGCGGCCACGATCGGTGGTGGTGCCGCGCAGTTCCAGCGCGAGGGTGCTCAGCAGCCGGCTGCGCTGCGCCGAGCCGATCGGGCCGAGCGCGGTCAGGGCGTGTTCGGCGGCGCGGACGATGTGCCCGGAGAGCAGGTCGTCGTCGTTGCGCGTCCAACTGGCGGGCACGTCGAAGCCAGCTAGGGCCTCTTGGATCAGCAGGGGGTCGCCGGTGGACTCGGCGGCGGTGATCGCCTCGGCTCGCCGTCGCCGTGCCTCGGCCAGCCGGCCCGTGACGGCCAGCGCCCGCCCCAGGCCGAGCAGCGCGGTCACCCGACCGCGCGGCTCGACCCCACCGGCCCGGTCGTACGCGTCGATCGCCTGGCCCCACAGGCGGGCCGCCTCGTGGGGGTTGCCGCCCCGTTCGGCCCGCTCGGCCGCCACCCGGGCGTAGGTCGACGCCTCGGCGGCGTGGACCGGCCCGCCGGCGCGAAGCAGGTGGTACGCGAGGGCCGCCGGCTCGACGGTTTCCCGTTGTCGCAGCACATCGGCGACGGCCGCGTGCCAGGCGGCACGGCGCGGCGCGGACAGGTCGGCGTAGAGCGTGTCGCGGACCAGGATGTGGGTGAAGCGCAGCCGCCCGTCGGACTCCCGCTCGGTGAGGAACCCGGCTGCCAGGGCGCGGTCGACGGCGTCCAGCGCTGCCGTCGGGTCACCGGCCAGCACGCCCAGCACGTCCGGGTCGAGGTCCCGGCCGAGCACTGCCGCCTGCCGCAGCACGGCACGGGTCGGGGCGGGTAGTTGCGCCAGCCGGTGCCGGATCACGTCGCGTACCCCGGGCGGCACCGCGGCCAACCCCGCCTGGCCCGTGCTCGCGTAGAGCTGGGCCAGCTCGCGGACGAAGAACGGGTTACCGCCGCTGCGACGGTGGATCGAGCGGGCGGTGGCCGGGTCCAGTTCCGCCCCGACGATGGCGCCGGCCAGCTCGCCGGTCGCCGACGCGGGCAGGCCGGCAAGATACCCCCGGACCGGCTCCAGCCCGGCGGCGCGGGCGAGGGTGGCGGTCAGCTCCGGGCTGATCTCGGTGGCCCGGTAGGTGCCGAGGATCAGCACCGGCCCGCTGGCCGGCTGCGGGCCGGTGAGCAGTGCGGTCAGCAGGTCCAGGGTGTCACCGTCGGCGCGGTGCAGGTCGTCGAGGACCAGCAGGAGCGGCTCCTGGTCGGCGACCGCCGAGATCAGCGAGGCCACCTCGCGGTGTCGACGGAACCGCACGGTGGCAGGGTCAGCCGAGTCGGCGGCGACGGCGGGGGCGGCGACGGGCCCGGCGAGCACGTCGGTGATCTGGGTCCACGGCCACGCCGCCGGAGCGCCGTCGTACTCCGGGCTGTGTCCCCATGCCGTGGTCCAGCCCTCGGCGGCGAGTCGCCGGGTGAGGGCCTCGGCCAGCGCCGTCTTGCCGGCGCCCGGGTCGCCGCTGAGCAGGGCGAGTGCGGGCTGGCGGCGTCGGGACGCGGCCTCGGCGGCGTGCCACAGCCGCTCCAGCTCCGCGTCGCGACCGACGAACGGGCGCTGCTCCGCCTGGGCGGGTCGAACGGGTTCCCCGAGGCCGGGGGTGGCGACCCGGTCCAGGGATGGGGCGAGGTGCGGCGCCTGGGCCAGGATGTCGGCTTCCAGCCGTCGCAGCTCGGGCCCCGGGTCCACGCCCAGCTCGGTCACCAGGACGTGGCGGGCTTCCCGCAGCGCGGCCAGCGCGTCGCCCTGCCGGCCGGCGCGGTACCGGGCCGTCGCGAGCAGCCGCCACGCGTCCTCGCGCAGCGGATGGCTGGCCAGGTGTGCCGGTAGGTCCGCGGCGGCCTCGTCCGGTCGGCCCAGCGCCAGGAGCGCCTCCGCCCGCCGCTCGATGGCGAGCATCCGCAGCTCGTCCAGCCGGTTGATCTCCGCGATCGCCCAGGACTCGTTGGCGCAGTCGGCGTACGCGGGCCCGCGCCAGAGCCCGAGCGCCGCGTCCAGCGCGGCCAGGGCCGGCGCGGGGCGTCCGGCCGTCAGCAGCCGGGCCGCCTCGCCGACGGCTGCCTCGAACCGTCCGGCGTCGACAGCGTCCGGGGCGGCCTTCAGGGCGTACCCGGGCGGCTCGGTGACCAGGATCCGGGGTGGCTGGCGGGGTGGTCGGTCAGGCTCCAGGGCCCGGCGCAGGTCGGCGACGAAGGTTCGGATCGCGCCCACCGCGCCGTCCGGTGCGACCTCCCACAGGTCGTCGACGAGACGATCCACCGGCACCACCCGACCGTGGGCGATCAACAGCCGGCCCAGCACCAGGCGCTGCCGGTGTCCCCGAAGGGGGACCGGGCCGCGCTCGGTCGCGGCGGTCACCGGCCCGAGCACGCCGAAGGTCACCGCGACGGGTGCCGTCAGCTGCCTGGTCATGGCACCAATCTAGGCCCGTGGCCCGGCCGGTACTGATCCGACGCTGACCGGCTGCTGATCACCGCCGAGCAGGCTCGACGCGGTACGGCGGCGACGGGGCCACCGCCCCCGCCGGCACTGCTCACCAGGAAGGTTCCCCGTGGACCCGAAGATCAACGGATTCGACTACCGACGCGTCACAGTCGCCGACGGGGTGACGCTCAACGCCGCCGTGGGCGGTTCCGGGCCGGCGATCGTGCTGTTGCACGGCTTTCCGCAGACCCATCTCATGTGGCGGCACGTCGCCGCCGATCTGGCCGCAGACCACACGGTCATCTGCCCCGACCTGCGCGGCTACGGCGCCAGCGACAAGCCCCTCGACACCGACGGCGCCGGGTACGCCAAGCGCACAATGGCCGCCGACATCGTGGCACTGGCCGGCGCGCTCGGACACGATCGGTTCGCGTTGGCCGGGCACGACAGGGGCGCCCTTGTCGCGTTCCGCGCCGGCCTCGACCATCCGGCGGCGATCAGTCACCTGGCAGTGCTCGACGTGCTACCCACACTGGACATGTGGGACGTGCTGCACGGTGCCAGCGCCGCTGTGGCGTTTCACCTCTATCTGATGGCGCAGCCGCCCGGCCTGCCCGAAGAGCTGATCACCGCCAGCCCGGACGCCTTCTTCGGTCACTTCCTGGACGTCTGGACCCGTGATCCGGGCGCCCTGCCGGCGGAGGTGCGGGCCGCGTACCTGCGTGCGTCCCGCGACGCCGTGCCCTCGATCGTCGCCGACTATCGGGCGTCCGCCGGGATCGACGTGACCCACGACGCCGCCGACCGGACGGCCGGCAACCAGCTGCGGATGCCGGTGACGGTGCTCCAGCAGGACTGGGGCGCGGCGCTGGGCTACGACGCGGCGGCGGTGTGGCGGGCCTGGGCACCCGACCTGGACCACCAGACGGTCACCTGCGGACACTTCATGGCGGAGGAGGCCCCGGCCGAGGTGCTCCGGGCGCTGCGCGCCCTGCTCGCCCGTTGATCGATCGGCGACCCGGCCGCCACTGTCACCCTGGGCAAGATATCCGACACTCCTTGTCACCGGGTGGCCGAGCGGCCGGGTCGCCGCGCTTCGCCCGTCCCACAGCCCAAAGTCAGCCATTAATGGGCCCTGACCTGCGGGAATGCGACGTTACACCAGGTGGACGCCAACCGGCCATCGGTGATACACAGGCAGATAACGGCAGCCAACGAGGTCGAGTCGCCTCCATCTTCTCGCCCAACGACCGTCCACGGGCAACGAACCACCGGGCTCCGCCGCACGGGCCGCAACTCAACAGTCGCGGCCCACCGAACGGCACTGGTCCACCTGGCGCTGCCGGACGCCGGTCCTCGACCAAGGAGTTGCCGTGGGAAACCTACGAATCCGATCCCGCCACCAGCCGTACGAGATCGCCGTCCTGGCCGCGGCACCGCTCTGCGGCATTCTGATGATGATCCTGAATGTCCGGCCGACGTCCGTCCAGACGTCGATGCCGGAGCCCATCCAGATCGCCTGGGAGTTGGGCCTGATCGCGGTGGGCGTGGGCGGACTACTGGGCATCCTGTGGCCCGGCCGGCTCTCCACCGGGCTCGGCCTCGAACTCGCGGCGGTGCTGGTGCTCGGCACGCTCACCGGCATGTACACGGTGGCCCTGTTGGTCATGTCGGGCCGGAATTCCATAGTCGCCACGTCGTTCGTGATGGCGGTGACTGTCGGGTCGCTCTGGCGGGCCGGGCAGATCGCCATCGACCTTCGTCGCCTGGCCCGCGCGTGCGAATTTGTGACCTACGAACAGTTGCAGGCAGGTGTCACGTGATTACCGCACCCGCACCGGCCGCACCGCACTGGGTGCAGGTGGCGCTCAGCGTGCTCGGCATCCTCGGCGGAGGCACCGGCCTGGCCGCGATCGCCACCGTCGTGGTGCAGCGCGGCAAGTTCAAGGCCGACGCTGCCGACACGCTCACCGAGGCCGCCCTCACGCTCGTGCAGCCGTTGCAGACGCGGATCACCCAGTTGGAGGGCGAGGCGTTCAGCGCCCGGTCCGAGCTGGGCATGCTCCGCGAGCAGGTCAACCAGTTGCAGTTCGTGGTCCGGGTGCTCACCCGGACGGTGGACCGCTGGCGCGCCGCGATCCGTGCCCCTGACGCCACCCTGCGAAAGGTCCGAGCGACGGTGGCCGAGTCCGACCGGGTACCCGGGATGGACCGCTGACCGTGGCGGTGTCCCCCGTACCGCCCGGCCCACGACCGGCAGGCTCAGCCAGCACCACGAAGGCGTTCGGCGAGTTCGCGCACCGCCGCCCGGAACTCCGGGTCGGTCTCGCCCGGATGGTGCCCCCGTAGCGGCGGCGCAGACCGCTCCCCCGGCGCCGCCAGCAGCTCCGGTGGGTCCCGCAACCGCCGGTCGACCTGGCCCGCCGGATCGACCGGGTCCGTGGGTGGATCGCCGGGGCGGTGTGCGGCGAAGATCCAACCGCCGACCGGGTCGGTGTCCCGCCAGAGGTTGAGCCACCGCCACTCGACCCGCTCCCCCACCTCACGCAGCACCTCCTCGTTGAGGTAGGCCGGAAAGAGCCGGGCGTACAGGCGGTCCAACGGCGACCCGTAGGTGAGCAGCGCGACCCGTTGACGCACGCGCGGGGGCAGCCGCAGCACCGCGAGGGCGAGCAGCGCGGACCCGTGGCTGTGCCCACAGAGCAACACCCCGACGTGCCGCTCGGCCAGTTGGCTGATCCGATCGGCCAGTTCCGGCACCGCACGGTCGGCGTAGCTCGGCGGGGCGAACGGGTGCGCGGCCCGGGGCCAGAAGGTGCCCAGGTCCCACAGGATGCCGACGTGCCGGCGAAACCACGCGGTCCGATAGGCGAACACGCCACCGATCAACAGCGTGAGCAGCAGCGCGGCGAGGAGATAGCTGCCCCCGCTGAGCCCCATCTGGACGGCGCCGGCCGGTAGCCCGAGCAGGTGCCGGGACAACTCCTCCGGGTCGCGCCCGGTACGCCCCACCAGACTCGTGGTCAGTCCGACCACCGCGAGCGCCGCGTACGTGGCGGCCAGCAGACCCAACCACTCGGTGAACCGCGCCCGGGCGACTGTCCTCGTCGCCAACCGCAGCCGGCCGACCGCCTCCGGTGGCACGACCGGGAAGTCACGGGTGGTGATCGCCGCTGCCGCGCGCCGCCGGCCCCGCCGCGACACGACTGTCAACGCGCCACACAGCAGCACCGCCGCGACAACGTGCAGGAAGAAGGCCAGCAGCGTCCAGCGATACGGCAACGGTGGCCCACCGTCACCGCGGTAGCCACCGAGCAGGTCCCCCGCCTGGTAGACGAGGCCGGCGGAGAGCGCGCCGGTCAGGCCGACCGCGAGGGCGGCGAGGACCGCCGCGCCCAGGCCACCCGGCAGCGCGGACCGACCGCCCACCCGACCGCGCCGCCACAGCACCACCGCGCTGAGCAGCACCAGCAACATCATCTGGCCGAACAGCGCCAAGCCTGCGAGCCCGCCGTAGCCGGGAAGCCCGGTCGCCGACGACCAGTCGCGCCCGTCGCTGGCCACGGTGACGAGGGTCGCCACGCTCAGGACGGCCGCCACCCCGACCGCCGTGCGGGCGGTCCAGGTGGCAGTTCGCGCGGTCGCCGCCCTGTCGATCAACCCCGGGGCGGCGAGCAGACCGACGCAGAGCAGCACCACCGCCGTGCTGAGCGCCAGCAGCAGCGTCGTGGAGAACGTCGCGCCGCTGGCGCGACGGGCGGTGAGCAGCACGACATCGAGTACGGCGAGCGCGGCGGCCACGTGGATCGCGCGCAGCCGGTGCACCAGCGGCTCCACTGCCCACAGTGGGTTGTCGGCCGGGCCGGACCGACGGGTGCCGAGGAGACGCAGGACCGCTATGGCGGCTATCGGCAGGAGCGCCAGCACTGCCAGCCGCTGCCCGACGTGCCGACCGTCGAGCCCGGCCATGCCGTCGAAGGGCGGGCGGCAGCGGGCC
Organism: Micromonospora trifolii; assembly: GCF_022229005.1. Taxonomy (GTDB): domain Bacteria; phylum Actinomycetota; class Actinomycetes; order Mycobacteriales; family Micromonosporaceae; genus Micromonospora; species Micromonospora trifolii. The sequence continues at coordinate 79,463 of NZ_JAKKFD010000003.1, read as the reverse complement.
GCACCGAGACACCGCCAGGCGAGCAGGTCGAGGGCGACTCCGGCGATGGACACCACGTACAGCACTGTGAGGTTGAGCGCGAGGAGCCGACACAGCACGCTGACCGCGGCGGCGCGGCGGCGGCCGGTGGGGCGCATCCACACCGCCACGTTGCTGAGCATGAACGGCAGCAGGAAGACCATTGCGAGGGTTCGGCCCACAGTGCCCGAGGGCAGGTCACCCCAGCGGTACGCCTCCAACGTCACCCCGTCCGGGCCGACGCCGTCCGACCGGGCGACCCGGTGGAAGCCCCCGCTGCCGTCGCCGGCCACCTGCCGGACCTGCCGCTGGTCGAGGATGACCGTCGGGTCCGCCCCGGACACGCCGTGCACCCGCAACTCCACCACGTCGTGCCGTCGCGGTTGGTCGCCGGCCATCGCCATCCTTCAGGAGATCAGGTCCGAAGCCACGGTCCAGAGCCGCTCGGCGTTGCCCGGGTCGACCGCGTACGCGGCCACGCCGCTGTAGTCGGCGGGCCGCTCGGTGACGACCGGTGCCTCGGTGCAGTCCTCGAAATAGCGACCGCCGACGCCGTCCAGCAACGGGGATGCCGCGAGCAGCACCGAGGTCGCCGCGCCCTGTTGCGGGGTCTTGTGCATCTCCTTCGGCGACTTCAGCCCACCGGTGTGCTTCTGCAACCCGGTGGCGATCGCGCCCGGGTTCAGCGCGTTGGAGTAGATGCCCTCGCCGGCCCAGCGGCGGGTGGCTTCCACGGCGAGCAGAGCCTCGGCGCTCTTGGACTGCCCGTAGGCCAGCAGCGGGTCGTACGGCCGGAACGCGAAGTGCAGGTCATCGAAGATCACCGGGGAGAAGAGGTTGCCGCTGGAGCTGACCGAAACCACCCGGGCGCCGCCGGCCGCGGCGAGGGCGTCGTGCAGGCCGACGGTCAAGGCGAAGTGCCCCATGAAGTTGGTGGCGAACTGCATCTCCCAGCCCTCGGCGGTGCGCTCCAGCTCGGGCAGCGCCATGATCCCCGCGTTGTTGACCAGGATGTGCAGCGGCTGGTCCCAGCCGGCGACGAACTGGCGTACCGAATCCTGGTTGGCCAGATCCAGCGCGCGGACGGTGACCCGCTCCGCGCCGACGCTGGCCGCGATGTCGGCGGCGGCCTGCTCACCCGCCGCGACCCGGCGGACCCCGAGCACGACCTCGGCGCCGGCGGCGGCGAGCGAACGGGCCGTCTCGATGCCGATACCGGCGGCACCGCCGGTGATGATGGCCCTCTTGCCGCTCAGGTCCACCCCGGCAATGACCTCATCGGCGGTCGAGGCGAATCCGAAGGGGGTCGTGATGCGCTCTGTCATTGCTGTCCCGTCTCTCGATCACGCTTACCCCGACACTGTCACCCCGGCGGCGGGCCCTAGCCGGTTCCCTGTTTTTCCTGGTAGTGGCAGGACCAGGCTGAGCGGTCGGTAGGCGGCTCCTACGATGGGCGGGTGAGCACGGCCGGCCCCCTCGGCGAATACCTGCGTGCCCGGCGCGAGCTGATCGGGCCGGGTGACGTCGGCTTGCCCGCGCACGGCCGTCGGCGGGTGCCCGGCCTGCGGCGCGAGGAGGCGGCCCTGCTCGCCGGCATCAGCGCCGACTACTACCTGCGGTTGGAGCAGGGGCGTGACCGGCACCCGTCGACGCAGGTGGTCGAGGCTCTGGCCCGCGCGTTGAGGCTGGACGCGGATGCCGCCGCACACCTGCACGGCCTGGCCCGGCCGGTGCCCACCCGCCGGGCGGCGCGACCATCGGAGCGGGTGCCGGTGGGCATCCGGCAGTTGGTCGGCTCGTGGGCCGAGACGCCCGCCTTCGTGCACGGTCGACACCTGGACGTGCTCTTCGCCAACCCCGCCGCGACCGCGCTGGCGCCGATCTTCGCCGCCGGGGTGAACCTGCTGCGCGCGGTCTTCCTGGACCCGAGCGTGCCGGCGCTCTACCCGGCTCTGACGGCGGTCGCGGCCAACGCGGTGGCCGGCCTGCGCGCACAGGTCGGCCCCGAGGTGGACGACCCCCGCCTCGTCGAGCTGGTGCAGGAGCTGACGACCGGCAGCGAACGGTTTCGGCGGCTGTGGGCCCGGCACGACGTCACCGCCCGCGCGGGCGGTGGGGTGCGGGTGTTCCAGCACCCGGAGCTGGGCGAGTTGGCGCTGCGCTACGAGAAGCTCACGATCAGCGGCACCACCCAGTCGCTGGTCGTCTATCACGCCGAGCCGGGCAGCCCCTCGGCGCGCTCGCTGGCCCGGCTGGCTCGACGGGCAGCACGCTAGGGCCGGTTACCGGTTGGCCGCCCGCTCGGCGACCACCACCGAGATCCCGTCGAGGACGCGTTGCAGCCCGAACTCGAACGCGTACTCCGGGCCGTACGCGGCGCCGTGCTGCTGGCCGGCAGCGGTGCCGACCCGGGAGGCGATCGGGTAGGCGCCGGGCTTCAGGAAGGTCTCCAGCCAGGGCGCGTGCGACTGCCACCACTGACCGTCGGTCATGCCGGTCTCGCGCTCCAGGTCGACCACCTCGGAGGCGGCCCGGGCGGCGCTCTTCACGTGACCGAGCACGAGGGTGAGCACCGCGTCGACCTCGACGTCGGTGAGCCCGATGTCGACTATCGCGCCAAGCTCGTAGTCGTACTTGGCCATCAGGTGCGGGCCGAGCACCGGTCGGGTCGTCTCGGCCCGCAGCATCCAGGGATGCCGCTGGTAGAGCGCCAGATTGTCGCGGGCGATCCGCTCCAGCCGGGTCCGCCAGTCGCCCTCGACGGCGGGGCGCGGCATCTCGCCGTACGCGGTGTCGATCATGACGGCGACGAGTTCGGCCTTGCCCGGCACGTAGGTGTAGACCGACATGGTGCCGACCCCCAGCGCCTCACCGACCCGGCGCATCGTCAGCGCGTCGAGCCCCTCGGTGTCGGCGATGTCGATCGCGACCCGGACGATCCGGTCGACGCTGAGCGCCGGACCGGCGCTGCGGCTGGTCGGCTCCCGGGTGCGCCAGAGAAGGGCCAGGCTGCGGGCCGGGTCCGCGGTCGCCTTGCGCTCACTCGCCATGGTGCGGCCATCCTAACAACGCGGCCGTACGCGGTACGCCCGCGCCAGCCTGCTCCCGCGCGCTGTCAGAGCGCCTCGCGGTCGTCGGACAGCGTCGGACCGGCGGCGGCTGGCACCAGGTGTCGGACCTCCGGTTCCCCGTCGGTCAACTCCCGGGCCCGTTGCTCGGCCGCGCGGTCCTCACCGGTCAACCGGCCACCGTGCTGACGCAGGTGCTCGTCCCAGGACGGCACCAGATACACCTCGACGAACCGGTCCACAGTCTCGGCCGGGCGGAACAGCCCCCAGCGCATCGCGCCGGTCCGCTGCCGCGCCCCCCGCACCAGGTCCATCGCCGCCAGGAACCGTCGGGTCCGCTCCGGCCGGACGGTGTACTGCACTGTCACCAGCACCGGCCCCACCCCCGGGTCCGGCTCGTGCGCCAGGTGCAGTTGCGGCCAGTAGGCCGCCGGTTCCCGGTTCACCGACCGCAGGTCCGGCAACGGCCAGATCCGACTCGTCAGGGTGCCGACAAGCATCAGCGCCGCCGCCGCCAGGTACGCGGGGAGCAGCCCGGCCATCTCGGCCACCAGACCCCAGAGCAGCGCGCCGGCGGCCTGCCCACCGGCGAAGCACACCTGGTAGACGGCCAGGCCCCGGGCCCGTACCCAACTGGGCAGGAAGAGCTGCATCTCGGCGTTGACGTTGGCCAGCACCGTCACCCAGGCCATCCCGGCGGGCAGCAGGGCGAGCAGCACCAGCGGCACCGCCCGCACGGTGCCGACCACTGTCAACGCCACTGTGAACAGCGCCCCCGCGATCAGCAGGAGCTGGTTGGCCGACAGCCGGGTGCGGATCACGGCCAGCAGCACGCCACCCGCGATGGCGCCCACGCCGAGGGCGGCCAGCAGCACCCCGTACCCGCCGGAGCCCAGGCCCAGCCGCCGACTCGCCACCAACGGCAGCAACGCCCACAGCGCGCTGGCCGGGACCACGAAGACCAGCGCACGGCGCAACAGCCGGCGTACGGTCGGCGAGTGGCGTACGTAGCGGCTGCCGGCGCGCAACGCGGCGGTGAACCGCTCGGGCACCTCGACCGCGCGGGCGTTACCCGGCCGCCAGCGCCACAGCGCGTACGCGAAGATCCCGAAGGCGACCGCGTTGATGCCGAAGACCGGGGCGACGCCGGTACGGGCGATCAGCACGCCGGCCACCGCGGGCCCGACCGCCCTCGCCACGTTCACGCTTATCGAACCGAGCGCGGACGCCGAGCGCAGTTGCTCCTGCGGCACCAACTCCGGGATCACCGCCGCCCAGGCCGGCAGTGTCAGCGCCTGCCCGACCCCGAACGCGAAGGTGAGGGTGAGCAGCAGCGCCGGCGGCATCCGGCCGGCCAGGGTGAGCAGCGTCAACGCCACCGCCACCGCCACCAGGAACAGCTGCACGGCGATCAGCAGGTGCCGGCGGTCGAAGCTGTCGGCCAGCACCCCGGCGGGCAACGCCAGCAGCAGCACCGGCAGCAGACTGGCGGTCTGCACCAACGCCACAAGGGTGGAGGCGTTGGAGTGGTTGATCAGCAGCCACTGCGCGCCGACGGTCTGCATCCAGGTGCCGACGTTCGCGGCGAGCAGGGCCAGCCACAGGTTGCGGTAGACCGCCGTCCGCAGCGGCGCCCAGGCCGAGGCCGGACGGTCGGCGGGTCCGGCTGCGGCCGTCACCACCGCCCGTCCGCGCGCAGCACGCGCTCACCGGAGACGTAGAGGTCGTCGGGTTCGAGCAAGAGCAGCCGGACGACCTCGGTGGCGACCTGTTCGGGCATGGCGTACACCTCGTCCAGGAACTCGGCGCCCACCCGCTCCTGTAGCCGCGTCGGCATCGGCCCGGGATGCAGCTGCATCACCTTGACCCGGTTGCTGTGCTGGGCCTCGGCCAGCGAGTCGACCAGGCTGTTGCCGTAGCTCTTGGTGGCTCGATACACGGGGATGCCCGGCCGGGGTGCCGCCAGCGCCAGCGCGCCGATGTAGACGACGTTGCCGTGGCCCTGCCGGTGCAGGTGCTGCACCGACTCCCGCAACAGGTACGTGATGCCCAGGACGTTGATCTCCACGGCCCGGCGGATGTGCTCCACCGACAGGTCCCCCAGGTCGCCGCCCGCCCACATGGAGGCGCAGGCCGCCACCCCGTCGATAGTTCCGTAGCGCTCGACCACCTCGGCGAACCCGTCACGGACCTGCTCGTAGGAGGAGATGTCGCAGACGGCGCCGTCGCAACCCAGCTCGTCGGTCGCGGCGGCGACCTCGGCCGGCACGTCGCCGAACACCACGACCTGATGCTCGTCGACGAGCAGTCGGGCCACCGCGAGGCCGAGACCGCTCGTCCCGCCGACCACCACGAAGGTTCTGGCACCCATGTCTCTCCAGCCGCCGCCAGCACAGGTCACGCGAGCCGCGCGACGGCGCGTTCTTCCCGTTTTCGGGCTCCGCACACCCGTTCGCGGGTAGTGCTGGGCATACCCCGAAGAGTGGATCTGGACGGCTGGGGCACCCGGCCGCTCCCGATTAGCGTCTGCTGCATGACCACGGAACACCCTTCGCACCTGGCCGAGGCGCTGCGCCGCCGCCGCTGGCTGATCTCCGCGTGGCCCTGGCGCGCGCTGGCCTACCTGGTGACCACGGTGCCGATCGCCGGCGTGCTCGCCGTCGGGCTGCTCATCATCGGCGGACCCATGCTGCCCGTCTTCAGCGCGCTCCGGCAGCACGGCCGACCGCCGAGCATCGCGCTGATGCTGTTCCTGATCACCGGCAGCATCATCCTGCTGGCGTTGGCCCCGCTCCTGAGCTTCGCGGTGGCCGCCGTCGAGCGGTGGAGGGTCGGGCTCGTCGACAACCGCCCGCTGCCCTCGTCGCCGTGGCCGGGCCTGGTCGCCCGCTACCGTAGCGCCGCGACCTGGCGGGAGGTGGCATACCTGTTCTGGCTCGGCGGGTTCACGCCGGTCGCCTACTGGGTGTTCCTGGTGCTGGTGCTGCTCGACCTCGGGATGATCACCAGCCCCTGGCTGGCCGGCGACCCCAACCAGCCGGTCGTGATCTGGCAGCCGATCGACAGCACCGGGGAGGCCATTCCGTACGCGATTGTGGGGGTGCTGCTGATCCCGGTGCTCTGGTACGCCGCCGGTCTGCTCGCCGCCGTCCAGGCAGCCGTGGCCCGGTGGTTGCTGGCCCACCCGGTGGACGCGGCGGCGCTGCGCGAGGTCACCCGCTCCCGCACCCGACTGGTCGGCGCGTACGAGGCCGAACGCCGCCGCATCGAGCGCGACCTGCATGACGGCGCACAGCCCCGGCTCACCAGCCTCACCCTCCAGCTGGGGCTGGCCCGGCTGGACGTACCCGAGGATTCTCCCGCCTCCCGACCGCTCGCCGTGGCGCACGACCAGGCCCGGGGCCTGATGGTGATGCTGCGGCAGTTGGTGCACGGCATTCGCCCGCAGAGCCTCACCGACCTCGGCCTGGCCGGCGCCGTACGCGAGTTGGCCGACGCCGCCACCATCCCGGTCGCCGTGCACGCCGAACCGCATGACGAGCTGCCGGAGATCGTGGAGACGACGGCCTACTTCGTGGTCTCCGAGGCGCTGGGCAACGTGGCCCGGCACGCCCGGGCGACCCGCGCCGACGTACGCCTCAGCCGGGTCGGCGGTGACCTCGTCGTCGAGGTGACCGACGACGGTCACGGCGGCGCCGACCCGGCCCGGGGCACGGGCCTGACCGGGCTCGCCGACCGGGTCGCCGCCGTGGACGGCCGGCTGCTGCTGTCCAGCCCGCCCGGCGGGCCTACAGTGGTCCGGGTGGAGCTGCCATGTCGTCGGTGACCCGGGTGGTGCTCGCCGAGGACGAGGTGCTGCTGCGGGAGGGTCTGGTCGCCCTGCTGACCCGCTTCGACTTCACCGTGTGCGCGGCCGTCGGCTCCGCGCCGGACCTTCTGGCTGCGGCCCGCGACCACCAACCGGACCTGGTGCTGACCGACATCCGGATGCCGCCGGGCCGCCGCGACGACGGGCTGCGCGCGGCCGTCGCGCTGCGCACCGAGCGACCGGACCTCCCGGTCGTGGTGCTCAGTCAGTACGTGCAGACCGGGTACGCGGCGGCGCTGCTGGACAGCGGCGACGGCCAACGGGTGGGCTACCTGCTCAAGGACCGGGTCGCCGAGGTCACCGAGTTCGTCGACACGCTGCGTCGGGTCGCCGGCGGCGGCACCGCCGTCGACCCGGACGTGGTCCGGCAGCTTCTGCACCGCCCCCGGGACCCGCTCGCCGCGCTGTCCGCTCGGGAACGCGAGGTGTTGGCGCTGCTCGCCGAGGGGCGGTCCAACGCGTCGATCGCCGGCCGGTTGCACGTCAGCGAGGCGGCGGTCGGCAAGCACGTCGGCAACATCCTGTTGAAGCTCGACCTGCCGCCCAGCGACGACACCAACCGTCGGGTGCTCGCGGTCCTCACCTACCTGCGCGCCGACCCGGTGACCTGAGCGGGGCCGGGCCCAGATGGAGCCCTACCGCCAGCGGCGTAGATTCCTCTCAGCGGTACCGACGCCAGGTCAGGGCGCGGACCAGGGAGACGGGGGCACGGCATGGCGAAGGCGTTGCGGGTTGGTCTGCTGGGGTACGGGCTGGCGGGCCGGGTGTTCCACGCGCCGCTGATCGGCGCGACTCCCGGGCTGCGGCTCGACGCCATCGTGACCCGTGATTCGCAGCGACGCGAGCAGGCGCGACAGCACTTCCCGGACGCCCGCCTGGTCGACGACGCCGACGAGCTGTGGCGTACCCCGGACGCCCTGGACCTGGTCGTGGTGGCGACGCCGAACCGGCAGCACGTCCCGATGGCGCGCGCGGCGCTCGCCGCCGGCCTGCCGGTCGTCGTCGACAAGCCCCTCTCCCCGACCGCCGCGGAGGGCCGCGTGCTGATCGACGAGGCGACCGAGAGTGGGGTGCCGCTGACGGTCTTCCAGAGCCGGCGCTGGGACGGCGACTTCCTGACCGTCCGCCGCCTGGTCGAGCAGGGCGAGTTGGGGCAGGTGCTGCGCTTCGAGTCCCGGTTCGAGCGGTTCCGTCCGACGATCAAGCCGGGCTGGCGGGAGCTCGCCGGTCCGGAGGAGGCCGGCGGCGCCCTCTTCGACCTCGGCGCCCACCTCGTCGACCAGGCGGTGCAGCTGTTCGGCCCTGTCGACCGCGTCTACGCGGAGGTGGACCGCCGCCGCGCGGGCGCGGCCGTCGACGACGACGCCTTCGTGGCGTTGACCCACGCCAACGGGGTCCACTCGCACCTGTGGATGGGCGCGGTGACCGCTCAACTCGGGCCGCGCCTGCGGGTGCTGGGCGACCGGGCCGGCTACACCAGCTACGGGCTGGACGTGCAGGAGGCGGCGCTGCGCGACGGTGGCCGACCGGACCAGCCGGGCTGGGGCGAGGTTCCGCCGGACCGCTACGGCCTGCTCGGCGTCGACGGTGACCTGCGGCCGGTGCCGACGGAGCCCGGCGCGTACCAAAGCTTCTACACACAGGTGGCGGCTGCGCTGCGCGACGGCACACCGATGCCGGTGGACCCCCGGGACTCGGTCCACACCGTTGAGTTGATCGAGCTGGCGCACCGGTCGGCGGCCGAGGGCGTGGTGCTGCCGGTCCCGACCGTCTGACCGGGGCCTGACACCCCGACCGGTCGGCACCTCCCGCCACCCGGGCTCCTGACGCGTACGCGAAAACCAGTGGAACGGCGCCGCCGCGCGCCGTTACCGTGCTGCGCAACCAGGTCGTCTAGGCAAGGACGTGCCGTTGTACACCCTGTGAGACCTCCCGAGAGCTGATCTGTCGCGCGTCGCGCAGCTGCGCCGCGCTCCTTTTTGCTGCGGACTTCTCACTGAAACCGGTGTACTTCTGTGCTCAAAAATTGGGCCGTCGTGCCCACCTGCCTACCGATCATTCGCCGCCGTTGCCACGCATGCGCGTCCCCATGCCTTCGGGCGAGCGGCAAGTTCCGTGTCAACGCCAACCACAAACTGCTCGACGTCTGGCTGCTCGTGCTCTGCGCCGAGTGCGGGGAGACGGCGAAGCTCACGGTCCTGGAGCGGATGACCGTGCGCTCCATCCCACCCGAACTGCTGGACCGGCTCCATGCCAACGACCCCGGCCTGACCGCCGAACTGCTTCAGGATCCGGCCGTCCAGCACCGAAACCGATTCGTCCTCGACTGGGACAACGCCTGGCGTCTCGACACCGGCGGATCGGATCACCTGGACCTCGACGTGATCGACGTCGCGGTCCGCAACGCGGCACGGATCCCGGTCCGGCCGACACGACTGATCGCTGACGGTTGCGGTCTGTCGCGGGGCGAGGTCGACCGACTGATCACGGAGGGGCAGGTCGTTTCGGCGTTCCGGTTGAGCGGCAAGCTCTCCGGGGACTTCACCTTCACGCTGAAGCGCTGACCCGCCGTCGGGGCCTGTCCGGCAGGACGCCGGGCAGGCCCCGTTGGCAGCTCTTTGGGCGACCAGCACGTTGATCGACTCGGTTTCCGGGAAGGCGCGGGGTCAGACCGCCTCCAACACCGCAATGTCACCGAAGTCGAGTGGATCATGTCTACCGTCCGGTTCAGGCAGCCTCAGTCGGCGTTCTGCTCGGAGCGGGCTTCGTCCGGCGCCCGGGCGTCGTCGTCGGTCAGCGCGTCGTCCGACGAGGTGGCCAGGTCGGCGAGCCTCCGCTCGGCCTCCCGGACCTCCTCGTCGAGCCTGGGGTTCTCCTCGTCGGGACCCTGCGACATGGGGACCTCCATCAGGCGCGACCGGCAAACCTCCGTGTACCCGGACTAACGGCGGAGACACGGGGTCCGCGACCATCCCTGGACGCGATCGTGCGCCTACTGGCTCGACGTAGGGGCATTCCGCGCATCTCGGCGACCGAAGCTGCACGATCGGCGAGTGGTGGATTGGGGCGTTGGCCCTTCTGGCAGACGTTGCTTCCGTCATGCTTCAGAAGCGGTGACCGGTGAGCTGGACGTGATCGGCGGGTGAATCGCTCAGCGATTGCGGCGGACCAACGTACCGAGCGCCGGGCCGGTCGGCGGGCGCGCCGGGCTGGAGCCCGGGAGCGTTGCCGACCCGGCCCGGTGCCGGATCAGCGCTGCTTTAGCTCGCGCCAGGATGGGTGGGTGCCGCGCCAGGCGTCGGCGAGGATGGCCGCCGAGGCCCGGCTGGGGCACTGCTGCACCCGCTCACGACCCGACGCCCCACCGATCTGGGCGCGGACCTCCCAACCCTGCCCGTCAGTACGGATGTACACGTCCCTGCGCCCGCGCGGGGTCGTGTCTCCGTTCCACCAGTGTTCCTCCACCTTCATTCGCCGACCGTATAGCAATTCCCGCGCCGAGGGTACGGCGCAGGTATGCCCGGACCAGGGCAAGAGCGACATTCCAGGCGCATTTCGGCCCAACCGTTGACGGTTCGAAACCATAACGGGCGGTTCTCCCGCTCCTGACTTGCGAATCAGGAGCCCGCCCCCACTCTGCACCCTCCCCGCAACTCCCACCCCCAGCCGTTATTGATCAAGAGGTTGGCGTCACGAATCGCGTTCCCGGTGACGCAAACCTCTTGATCAACGCGCTCGGGAGACCGGGGTGGTCAGGTTTGGGTTGTCAGGAGATAGTCGTCGGCTTCGGGGCTCCAGCGCAGGTCCAGTACGCCGGCAGTGGCGGCGGCCTTGCAGAACTGGAGGAAGCTGCGGTAGCCGAGCTTCTTCTCGCTGAAGTCGGGGCGGGCCCGGCGTACCTGGTTCTTCAACCCGGACAACGCCACCGGGTTGCCACTGCTGCCCAGGTCCGCCACGACGCCCCGGAGCAGACCGAACGCCACCTCCCGGTCGCCGTGCTCGGGCAGTGAGACCTCGGGGTCGCCCTTCGCCGGGCCTTCGGCCAGCTCGATCACGTTGCGCTCGGCGAGGTGGCGCAACAGTTCGCCGAAGGTGCGGAAGCCGTAGTCGGACTCGCTGAAGGTGGGGTCCTTGCGCAGCAGAGTGCGCTTGAGCCGGGAGGCGGTGACCTCACCGTTGGCGCTGCCCTGCAACCCGGCGACCGACTGGGCGACGAACACGGCGAGGGCGTCCACGTCGCGGCCGGGCTCCTCCCCCGCCGGCCGGCGGTCCACCTCCGGCTCGTGCTCCCGCTCCGGTTCGGGTGGGCGCTGCTCCGCGCCGGCCTGCCGGGTGGTGGGACGACCGCGCCGGCCGCGGGCCGGCGGGATGTCCACGCCCTCCAGCCGGTCGTAGTACAGGAACTCGTCACACGCCGGGGGAAGCAGGCCCGAGGTGGACCCCTCGACCCCGACGCCGATGACCCGCTTGTTCAGCTCGCGCAGCTTGTGCACCAGCGGGGTGAAGTCGCTGTCGCCGCTACAGATGACGAAGGTGGAGATGTAGTCGCGTTCGAACGCCAACTCGATGGCGTCGACGGCCATCTTGATGTCCGCGGCGTTCTTACGGGACGCGCCCATCCGCTGCGGGATCTCGATCAGCTCGACGTGGGACCGGGTGAGCATCCGGCGGTCCTCGTCGAAGTAGGACCAGTCGGCGTACGCCCGACGGACCACCACCCGACCTCGTTCGGCCAGCGCGTCGGCGATGGGCCGGAAGTCGAAGGCCGCGCCGCCGCGATGGTCGCGCGCGCCCAACGCGAGGTTCTCGTAGTCGAGGAAGAGGGCAATCCGGTCTTCTTGATCCACGCGGACCAGCCTACGCCGGGCCTGAGCTGGTCGGGGTGGCCGACGCGCGACACCTCAACTCGACGACCGTCCATTTCTTGCGGCCTGATAGTCGTTTATTTTCGTTGTTCGATAGGCGTCTTGCAGTGCCATGTCCGGTGCTGCATCATGACGATCAATGTCGGGCGTCGGGGGATCGCCAGGCGGACCTCCACCACCACCCACCCAGGAGGGTCACCGATGTTTCGCAGCCTCACGCCGGCGCGGGGACGCCCCGGCCGGCCCAGCGGCACCGCCGTCGCGCTCGCGGCCGGTCTCGCCGTACTGGTCGCCGGGCCCACCGCGGCCGCCGCCAGTCCACCCGGGTCCGCTGGCGCGCAGCCGGTGGTCACCCGGGCCGCCCTCGATCCGGCGCTGGTCGCCGGACGCGGCGCGGACGTCGACTTCCTCGAGCAGGAAGCGGAGAACGCCCGCACCAACGGCGAGATCATCGGACCCGACCGGTCCGCCTACACACTGCCCGCGGAGGCTTCCGGCCGCCGGGCGGTCCGGCTCACCCCCGGGGAGTACGTGGAGTTCGTCCTGCCCAGCGCGGCGAACGGGATCACCGTGCGGTACAGCATCCCGGACGCGCCGCAGGGTGGTGGGATCACCGCGCCGCTGAAGGTCGCCGTCAACGGCAAGCACCTGCGCACCATGACGCTCACCTCGCAGTACTCGTGGCTCTACAACCAGTACCCGTTCACCAACGACCCGCAGGCTGGGCTGTTGCACCCGGACTGGTGGATCACCGAGTGCCAGTGCGTGCCGTCGGCCACCACGCCGTCCCCGAGCATCGACAAGCCGTTCCGGCCCACCCACTACTACGACGAGCAGCGGCTGCTGCTCGGGCGTACCTACCGGGCCGGCGACAAGGTACGGCTCACCGCGCCGCCCGGTAGCGCCGCCGCGTGGACTGTCATCGACCTGCTCGACTCCGAGTTGGTCGCGCCGCCGCACGTCCGGCTGCTCGCCGCGAACGTGCTCGCCTTCGGCGCCGACCCCACCGGCCGGCGGGATTCCGCCGACGCGCTGGACCGGGCCATCGCCTTCGCCCGGCGCGCCCACCTCAAGGTGTACATCCCGCCGGGCACCTACCAGGTCAACCGGCACATCATCGTTGACGACGTGACCATCGAGGGCGCCGGCAACTGGTACACCACCATCAAGGGCCGCGAGGTCGCCCTGCCGACTCCCGCGCCGGACGGCTCGGTGCACACCGGAGTCGGGTTCTACGGTCGGGACGCCGCCGACGGCGGCAGCCGGAACGTGCACCTCTCCGGCTTCGCCATCGAGGGCGACGTGCGGGAGCGCATCGACACCGACCAGGTCAACGCGATCGGCGGAGCGATGAGCGACTCCACCATCGACGGGCTCTACCTGCACCGCACCAAGGCGGGTCTGTGGTTCGACGGCCCCATGCGCAACGTCCGGGTCACCAACAACATCATCGTCGACCAGATCGCCGACGCGCTCAACTTCCACACCGGCGTGACCGACTCCCTGGTGTCGCACAACTTCGTCCGCAACACCGGCGACGACGGCCTGGCGATGTGGTCGGAGAAGACGGCCAACGCGCGGAACACGTTCGACCACAACACTGTGCAGTCACCGACGCTGGCCAACGGCATCGCCATCTACGGCGGCACCGACACCACCGTCTCGCACAACCTGGTCGCCGACCCGGTACGCGAGGGCAGCGGCCTGCACGCCGGGGCCCGCTTCGGCGCGGAGCCGTTCACCGGGTACCTGCGGTTCACCAACAACACCACCGCACGCGCCGGCACGTACGAGCTGAACTGGAACATCGGGCTGGGCGCGATCTGGGTCTTCGCCCTGGATCGCAGCATCGAGGCGCCCATCGAGGTGACCGGCGACGCGTACCTGGACAACACGTACAACGCGATCATGCTGGTCAGCGACTGGCCGGTGAAGGACCTCTACTCCATCTCCGAAGCGCGGTTCCGGGACGTCCGGGTCGACGGCACCGGCACCTCGGTGGTCAGCGCCCGCGCGGCCGGGTCGGCCTCGTTCGCCAACGTGGACGCCCGCAACGTCGGGGCTGTCGGCGTCAACAACTGCGGATCGTTCCACTTCACCCCGGCCGGTTCGGAGTTCACACTGACCGACCTCGGCGGCAACGACGGCGGGTGGCTCGCGCCGTGGCTGCTGCCCAACACCATCACCTGCGACGACCGGCCGCCCGTGTCGCCGCCCCCGCCTCCGGCGCAGTGGTGACAGCGGTGGGCGGCCCGAGCGATCGGGCCGCCCACCGCGCACAGATCAGCGCGTCCTGACGTACGCCAGCGGCACGGTGGTGGACTGACCGTGCCACCTGCCGCTCAGCGTGCCCCCGGCCGGCCCGTCGGCCCCGGCTCCGGGCCTGCGCACGACGACCAGCTCGACGGTGTCGGTGCCGATGAGCGTGCGGTCCTCGTCGACCACCCGTCGCACCGCGCCCACGGCCGGCACCTGGGCGTCGGCGGCACCGTCGACGACGACCGTCACCGTCGGTTCACGCACCTCGCGCCGGCCGTCGACCTCGAAGTACTGCTCCGCCTGGCCGCTGCCGGTGAAGATCGCGTGGGCGAGCGCGGCGGCGTACACCGGGTCGACGCAGCCGTCGTACACCCAGCGCCGGCCGAGCACCGAGTGCTCGGTGGTGCCGACCAGCCAGCCGTCCGCACCGTCGAGGGGTGCGGCGCGGTAGGTGAGCGGAACATGGTGGACCGGCCCGTCGGCGGCACCGACCAGCATCGTCTCGATGCCGACCTCGCCGGCCGGGTCGTCGAACCGGTAGGCGCCCCGGCTCACCAGTTCGACGCCGGTCGGTCCGGCGAACCACTGTCGGCCGGGCAGCCAGGCCGTCAGCAGGTCCAGCTTCGTGGGGTGCAGGGTCGCCCTGTGCAGCAGTGCCATGACGGCAGCCTAGTCAGAGGCCCGCGCACTGTTGCCCGCCGATCGTGCAGCTCTCCGGTTCCCGGGCCTTCGGCCGGCTGTCGCGGACGTCGAAGCTGATCGTCTGGGATCCCCCGGCCGCCACGGCGGCGCCGGTGAAGGTGATCACCCGTTTGTCCTGTCGCCAGTTCGCGCCGTCGACGTCGTCGACAGTGGTGCCTTCGGCGAGGGTGACCACCACTGCCCAGTCCGCCACCGGTGCGCCGCCGGGGTTGGCGACCACGATCTCGCCGGTGTAGCCGAACAGTCGGTCGGATTCGGTCTCGTAGCGGGCCGTGACGGGCGTCGGTGGCGGAGGTGGCGTAGCCGAGGCGGGCGTCCGTGAGGGTGTCGCCGACGGGGTCCGGCTCGGTCGGGCGGTCGCCGACGCGGTGCTGCGCGAGGGGCGCGCCGAGGGGGTCGCCGTGGGGGCGACTGTCGTCCTGCCGGCCGTCACGGTCGGCGACGCTGTCTCGGTCGGTGCGGGTGCGGCGGCCGGCTTCGCGTCGGGCGGCAGTGTCACCCATGCCGCCGTCCCCGCCACCAGCACGGCCCCGGCGACCACGGCGACCAGCGTGCGACGCCGACGGGGATTGCGGCCGGGCCTTCCGCGTACGCCGATCAGCGGCAGTTCCGCCGTCATCCCACCGTCGGCGCGGCGCAGGTCGACCTGCTGGAAGGCGATCCAGTCGAGGATGGCCGGCAGCCGGACGGTCAGCGCCTGCCGGAGCTGCTGCTCGCGGGGGTCGTGCTGCTCGGCGGACCACGCGCCGTGCGTGCTGACCTCCCGTAGCTCCAGCCGGCAGCCCTGCTTGGTGACCGTGACCGTGCAGGTCAGCTCGCTGAGCCGACCGGCCTCGTCGCAGGCCAGCACGAGGAGGTCCGGCTCCTGCCGCTCGGTCACCTCGACCTCGATGTTGGCCTCGAAGCCGGGCAGGCCGGCGGTGTGCAGCAACATCCGGTCCGGTACGCCCTCGACCATCTCGGCCTCGGCGAACCACCGGCCGAGCAACTCCCGATCGGTCAGAGCGCGCCAGACCCGCTCAGCCGGGTGGGACAGGTCGACCTGCGCACCGATCTCGATCACGGCGAGACTCTAACGGGTTGCCCGCCTGGCCATCTCCCGCCCGCCCGAGCCGGTTGCCGGCGTCCTGGTCAGCCCCAGCGGCTGGACCGCTCGACCACTGTGGCCAGCGCGGCGCGGGCGTCGGCGCTCACCTCGGCGACCACCTGCGACGCCGGCACGTCCCGGGCCAGCGGGTGCGCCTGCCCGGCCCACAGGTTGGCCACCGACGCGTCCGCGTCGCGCCGCGCGGCGGCGAGCAGTGGACGCGTCAGGTGCAGCACCTGGGGGTAACCGCGCGGTGCCACCGCGTCGTGCTGACGCAGGAAGTCGTTGGCCACGCCACGGGCCCGCTTACCGGTGTACGACCGGGTCAACGCGGTCGGCGTGGCGCCGGCCACCGCCGCCCGGTGCATCGGCGAGCTGCCCGCCTCCGGGCAGCGCAGGAAGGCCGTGCCGAGTTGCGCGGCGGCGGCGCCGGCAGCCAGCACGGCAGCCACCGAGGGGCCGTCGACGAGGCCGCCCGCGGCCACCAACGGCCGGTCACAGCGGGCGGCGGTCAGCCGGAGCAGCGGCAGCAACCCGTAGTCGTCGTCGTCCGGCAGGCCACCGCGATGCCCACCGGCCTCGGTGCCCTGCACCACCACCGCGTCCACCCCCAGGTCGGCGGCGTCGCTCGCGGCGTCCGGGCGGGTCACGGTGGCCCAGACCTCGGTGCCCCGCTCACGCAGGGCGGTCACCGCCGCCCGGTCGGGCAGCCCGAACACGAAGGACACGACCGGGACCGGGTCCGCGAGCAGCGCGGCCAGCTTCTCCGGGTACGCGTCGTCGCCGCCCACCGGCTCGCCCAGGCTCACCCCGCGCTGCGCGGCCTGCGGGGCGAGCCGTTCCGCGTACGCCCGGATGGCGGCCTCGTCGACGCCGCCGGGGTCGGGCAGGAAGACGTTGACACCGAACGGCCGATCGGTACGCGCCCGGACCTCGGCGACATCGGCGACCAGCCGGCCGGTGTCGATCATCCCGGCGGCGAGGAAACCCAGCCCGCCCGCGGCGGACACGGCGGCCACCAGCGCGGGCGTGGACGGGCCGCCAGCCATCGGAGCGGCGATGATCGGGTGGCGCAACGTGGACAGGACGGACATCCCCCCATCCTGCCGCAGACCCGGCCCGCTCACTGGCGCGCGGTGTGCCTCCACCAGAGCGCGGCGGCCACCCCGAGCAGGACCAGCAGCGTGCCCGCGCCGAGGGCCAGCGGCCAGGTCTGCCCACCTTCTCCGCCGCCGACCTCTCCGGCGGCCGGACGGACCGCGGTGGGCGCCACCGGATCATCGGACCGCGTGGGTGGCGCGGCGGTGGCAGTGGTGGCAGTGGCCGGGTAGCGCAGGATCGTCGAGCGGGTGCCGGCTGGTTGACCGGCGGACTCGGAGACGGTGAGCAACGAGCGGCCGTCTCGGCTGTAGGTGATCGACTCGCCCTGGGGCTCGTCCGGCAACGGGGTGATCCGCGGGGTGCCGGTGGTCAACGCGCGGACCACGTCGCCGTCGGGCACGTCGTACTCGAAGGCGTCGGCGTAGCTGCGCAGCACCACCCGCCGTCCGTCCGGCGCGCTCGCCGCGCCGGTGATCACCCCGCGCCCCAGGAACGAGAACGGGTTGCTGGTAGTGGTCGAGGGCACTGTCACCTGGCCGAGCGGGGTCAGTGGCGTCGTCGCGTCCGACCGCAGCGCGGTGGTCGGCGCGTACACGAAGACAGTGCCGCTGCCGCCCTTGGTGACGATCAGCGGCCGCCCGGACGCGTCGAGCAGCAACGCCTCGGCGTCGTGCGGGCGGTCCGGGTAGGTCATCCGGTGCAGCACCGGCCGCTTCGCCCCCGGCGCGAGCCGCCACACGCCGACAGTCGTCCGGGTGCGGTCGTTGTCGCCGATGTCGGCGACCCAGACGGTGCCGTCCCGGCCGATGGCCAGGTCCTCGGTGTCACGGGGCCGGGACGGGAAGGAGACGGTGCGCGTCACCGCGCAGCGCTGGTCGAGGAAGAAGATCCGGCGGCGGGCCTCGTCGTCGGCCCCGTCGTTGATCACCACGTACCCGTCGTCGGTGGCGACCATCCCGGAGATCTCGCGCAGCCGGTCGTCGCGCACCTGGCAGACCGGCGTCCCCGCCGCCGCGGCACCCGCCGTGGCAGCGCCCGGCGCCAGCACCACGGCCGGCGGCACCACGCCCGCGAGCAGCGCGGTCAGCACCGCCCCCGCCCGAGCACGCCGCCCCCAGGTCAACCGTCCACGTACCCGCATCGCCCACCCTCCTCGTCGCGACCGTGACCGGCCACCCGCCCATCCTGGCCGATCCCGGCCACCGTCGACGGTCATCGGGGGGACGCGCCGGAACCCCTGGCCGATGTACTGTCGCTCGGCCTGATTCTCAAGCTGGAGGGTGGCCATGTCCGTGAGCGACACCGCGCCGGCCACCCGGTTCGGACGGCGGCTGCTACGCCGCCTCGGCCGCCCGGCCGGTGGCGCCGCCGTCGCGTGGGTGCCGCTCGCCGCTGTCGTCTGCGGCCTCTTCACCGGCGCGCTGGCCAGCCGGGCCGCCTGGGAGACGTCCCGGCCGCAACCCGACCGGGCCGAAGCCGCCGCCATCCTGACCCAGGTCTTCCCCGGCCACGACCTCGGTGAGATCGACACCCCACCGGCGCTCTTCGTCGTCTACGGGCACGCGCTGCGCCTGGAGACCGTCAAGACCCTGGTGTTCGGTGACGGCGGCGAATACCAGGAGAGCGCCACCGGCGCCGGGGCCCTCGGCGCACCGCCGGTGCCCGCCGAGCAGATCGTCACTGTGGCCCGGGAGCGCCTGACCGGTGCCGGCTGGCGGGTGTACGACCCACAGGTGTCCGATGGCGTCAGCTGCGCGGACAAGATGTGCGCCACCCCGCGGGCGATCACCGACACCGCGCTGACCGCCCGACGCGGCGACACCATCCTGAACGCCTCGATCTCCTCGCAGACAGCCGCCGACGCCAGCTACCTCTCCGTCGGGCTGCACCGCGCGCCGCCGCCCCTGGTGATCCCCGCCGGAGTGCTCGGCACGGTGCTGGGCGCGGTGGCCGGTTGGCTGGTCTTCGGCTGGGCCAGCCGACGCACCGAGGGACGCCGTAGCCGCGGCACGGTGAACGGCCTGATCGGTGTGGCCACTGTGCTGTGGTGGCTGCCGGTGCCG
Source organism: Micromonospora trifolii (assembly GCF_022229005.1). GTDB lineage: Bacteria > Actinomycetota > Actinomycetes > Mycobacteriales > Micromonosporaceae > Micromonospora > Micromonospora trifolii. The sequence continues at coordinate 60,432 of NZ_JAKKFD010000003.1, read as the reverse complement.
CTGGCCGCACCGCAACTGCTGCACCACCACCTCGGCGAACCGCACCCGGCCTGGCACCCGTACTGGGAGTGGCTGGGCCAGCCGGCCGCGTCGCTGCTCTTCCTGGTCGGCGCCGTGTGCGTGCTGCTGGCGCTGGGGCTGGCCGCCGGTACCCGCCGGAACACCACACCCGAGGCCACGGCCGACTGACCACCCTCGGACCGGTCACTGCCCGCCCGGGGCCGGTCCCGCCACGGTACGACGTGGACCGGCCCGGGGGCGTCCACTAGCGGACGGACCAGCGCTGGGCGCCGCTGCCGTTGCACGTCCAGAGCTGCGTGGTGGTGCCGTTGGCCGTGCCGGCGGAGGTCACGCCGACGCACTTGCCGGCGGAGGCGAGCACGACAGTGCCGTCCGTGCCGAACGTGAAGCGCTGCGCGGCGGTGCCGTTGCAGGTCCAGATCTGCACCCTCGTACCGTCGGCGCTCGCCCCGCCGTTCACGTCCAGGCACCGGTCGCCATAGACCCGCAGCTCCCCGGCGGCGGTGCGGGTCCACCGCTGGTTGGCGCCCCCGTGGCAGTCCCAGATGATCGTGGCTGCGCCTGCGGTGGTGCTGGCGCCGTTCACGTCCAGGCAACGCGCGGAGGCGGGGTTGACCAGGCCGACGGCGGTGCCCACCGGCGGTCCGCCCGCCGGGACCAGGCTGCCGGGCACCGACTGCAACGCGGCGTACCAGCGGGCCGCCATCTTGTCGTACCCGCCGGCGTTGGGGTGGACGCCGTCGGCGAGGTCGGCGGTGGTGAGCGCGGCGTGCATGTCGACCAGGTGCACCCGGCTGCCCTTCTGCGCCACGATTCCGGGGATCGCCGCGTTGTACGCCTGCACCCGGGCCTCCAGGTTCGGGTCTGCCTCCGGGGTGATGGTGGCCACGAAGACATCCGCTCCCGGAGCCGTCGACCTGATCTTGTCGATGAGGCCGGAGAGCCGGGCCGGAGCGGTGGCGAGGTTGTAGTTCTGGTTCACGTCGTTGGTGCCGATGTGCAGCAGCACGGTACGCGGATCGGTAGCCCGCAACCAGGTGACGACGTTGGCGTCGAGTTGGTCGATGCGCCAGCCGGAGTGACCCTCGTGGTCGTGGTCACCGAGGCTGGCCGGCCCGTTGAACCCGGAGCCGACGAAGTCGACGGTGTAACCGCCGCCGGCCAACCGCTGCCACAGGTTGATCCGGTACCCGCCGGGCACGTTGAAACCGTCGGTGATCGAGTCACCGAGTGGCATCACACGTACGCCACCGTTGGACTCGGCCTGGGCGGGTGCGACCTGGGCCAGCGCCAGCACAGCCCCGAGGACGAGCCCGAAGGCCCCGGCGGCGGCCTGTCGTGCGTTCCATCGCATGGTTGATCCCTCTCCTCGAAGGTCGTCCGGGATCGTCGGTAGTACGCCGTCCGCCGAAAACGACGACCACGCCCGGACGCATCCATCGATGGTGAACGATGGGCTGTTCAGGCTGAGCCGATTCCGGCGCGGGCGCGAGCCGAACGCCGGGCTGGCTGCGCCGAGCGGTCCGGGGGGCCTGCCTCTATCTGGCCGGCGTCGACGTCCGGCGAGGACCGTCGAGGGTTACCTGTCGGTCTGAAGACCGGTACGGTCCGAGATGTCCACGGTCGCGGCAGGCCCGGACGACCGCGCCCCCGCCGGGCCCGGCGCCCGGCGCCGCCAGGCCGACCGGCCACGAAAGGGGCGCAGGGTGCGGATCAGAGCGGGGTTGTGCGTCGCGGCGCTCGTCGCGGCGGGGCTGACGGTCGGCACACCGGCCGCCGCCGCACCGGCCGCCACGCCGGCGCCCGGCGCCACAGTGGTGCCGATCCAGGTCACCGGTGACCCGGCGACGCGGTTCAACCTGGTGCTGCTGGGCGACGGTTACACAGAGGCCGACCTGCCCACCTTTCGAGCACACGTGGACCGGCACCTCAACACCCTGTGGACGATCGAGCCGTTCAAGTCCTACCGCAGCTACTTCAACGTCTACGCCGTCGAGATCGTCTCGGCGGAGTCAGGGGTGGACTGCGACCCCGGTCTGTCCGCGCCGCAACGCGACACCGCGCTGGGCATGGGTTTCTGGGGTGGTTGCAACCCGGCGAGCGTGCAACGTCTGCTCACTGTCGACGGCACCGCCGCGAACGCGTACGCCGACCTGGCCGTCGGCACCAACCCCGGCAACCGGCAGCTGATCGCTCTGGCCAACAGCGGCACCTACGGCGGGGCCGGCGGCAGCAACGCCACCGCCTCCGGCGGCAACGTGCTCTCCGCGCTGATCAGCCCGCACGAGTTGGGGCACTCGCTCGGCGGCTTGCAGGACGAGTACGACTACTACGGCCGTGGGGTGCCGGGCGACACCTACAGCGGGCCGGAACCGGAGTCGGTGCATCACACAGTGCTGACCGAGCGGCAGATGCGCGACACCCGGGCGAAGTGGTGGCGCTGGCTGGGTGAGCCGAGCGAGGCGGGCGGCACGATCGGCCGCTACGAGGGTGGCCTGTACCTCCAGCGCGGGGTCTGGCGACCCAGCCGACACTCGATGATGAAGTCGCTGGGCTTCTACTTCGACCAGGTCGGCCGGGAGCGGATGACCGAACGGATCGCGGCCCGGGTCGGCATCGTGCAGGGCGGCACGGCCACCGACCAGGCGGTTGGCGCGGACCGACTGCTCTGGGTGGACACTCTGCACCCGGTGAGCCACGCGCTGACAGTGACCTGGTCGGTGGACGGCAGTGCGGTGCCGCGTACCGGCAACGCCCGCCACCTGGACCTGCGGAAACTACGCCTCTCCCCCGGCCGGCACACGGTGGCCGCCACGGTGACCGACCCGACGGAGTTCGTCCGCGACCCGGCGGTCCGCAACTCACCGGCGTTGACCCAGACCCGCACCTGGACCGTGGACACCGCAGTGCGCACCCCGGCGGTGGAGTCGCCGCTGGCGATCACCGCGTCCACAGCGACCGACCGGCCGGTCGCTGCACACGACGTGGTCTACGTGCGGACCAGCCAGCCCACCGATCGGGCGCCACGCGTGCGCTGGACGCTCGACGGCCGGCCGGTGGCCGACACCGGCACCGACCGGGACGTGAACCTGGGCGCCCTGCGCCTGTCGCGGGGCACCCACCGGCTGACCGCCCGGGTCACCGATCCGGCCACCGGGAAGGCGGTGACCCGCACCTGGGCTGTCGACGCGACGCGGCCCGACGTGGCGTACGCCCTCTCCGAGCCGCTGCTCGCCGTCACCCGGCCCGGCCGACCCACCGAGTACGTGTACAACGGCCCGTTCACCATGGGGTTGACCGGCACCGACGACGGCACCGGCCAGGTCACCTCGGAGTTCCGGCTCGACGGCGACGGTTGGCACAACTACTACGGCTGGCCCACCGACGCCCGATCGCCGTTCCTGTTCACCGCCACCGGCACCGACGTGGACGGCCTGGTCTACGGCAACCTCGGCTCGGGCGGCCTGTCCGTGTCCCCGTTCGCCGAACGGTCTCCCGGTTACGGCCGGCACCGCATCGAGTACCGGGGCATCGACGCCGTCGGCAACATCGGGCCGGCCCGCGCGTTCGTGGCCACGCTGATCCCGCCTCCACCGGCCTGCACCACAGTGGTCACCGGCCGACACGCCGGCCCGCTGACCGTCACCGCCGGTGTCACCTGCCTGCGCGCGGCCACAGTGAACGGCCCGGTCACCGTCACGCCCGGCGCCGCCCTGGTCGCCCAAAGCTCCTCGATCGCCGGAGACCTGACGGCGTCCCGCGCGACCGCCGTCGAGGTGCTGAACACCGAGGTACGCGGCGCTGTGGCGCTGACCGGCACCTCCGACCACGTCACGATGGTGGGGGCCCGGGTGGCCGGGCCGCTGGCGCTGACCGGTACCGCGTCGGCACCCATCCTCGCCGGCGGCCAGGTGGGCGCGTTGGCCTGCTCGGACGGCCCGAAGCCCGTCGACCTGGGGGCGCCCACCACGGTACGAAAGCCCACCGCAGGCCACTGCCGCCGGGCGTGACGCCAGACCCCCTCACGAAACGCGCAACTAGTCGGATGGTGCTGCTTCCGCCGCTGCGGGGGCAGCACTATCCCGCAAACTGCCCAGATCTCGACCAGGCTGACGGCCTGAGTGCGGCGCTGGCGGGTAGGCAGCGGCCCGGCGGCATGTCGACACCCGCCGGGTGGGAGGCTCCGATGAGCACGTACCGGGACGAACAGGGCGACACGTTCCCTCCGCCGGAGGCGGATGCCCTGGAACAACGACAGGACGCGTTCGACGTCGGGCCGCCGGACCGGGTGTCGGGTGACGTGGACCCGGAGGCGGCCGAGGCCGACCTGGCCGAGCAGGGCGCCTTCCCGGCGGGAACGCTCGAGGAGGTGACGTCGCTGCCAGCCGACGCCAACCCGGCGGACGCCCTCGAACAGCGCCAGGAGATCCCGGCCCGCGACGAGGGGCGTCGCACCTGACCAGCCCGCGCGGCTCAGCCCACGACGCTGGCCGGCCGGCTCAACCGGCAATGCCGACCGGCCGGCTCAACCGGCGACGCCGACCGGCCGGCTCAGCCGGCGACGACCTGCCAGAGGAGGAACGCGTTGAGCGCGACCACCAGCACGGCCACCAGGGACGCGGCGGCGGTGGTGAGCGGGTGGTTGACCAGGTTGCCCATCAGGTCGCGGCGGCGGGTGAAGGCGACCACCGGGATCAGCGCGAACGGGATGCCGAAGCTGAGGATGACCTGGGACAGCACGAGCGCCCGGGTCGGGTCGAGGCCGATGGCGAGCACGGCCAGCGCGGGCAGCAGGGTGACCAGCCGACGCAGCAGCAGCGGCACCCGCCGCCGCAGGAAGCCCTGCATGATCACCTCTCCGGCGTAGGTGCCGACGCTCGTGGAGGCGAGCCCCGACACCAGCAGGGCGACGGCGAACCCGAACGCGGCAGCGGTCCCGATGGTCTGACCGAGCCCGGCGTGCACCCCCTCCAGGCTGTCCGCGCCGCCCGGACCGCCGCCCCGGAAGCTGGCCGCGGCGATCAGCAGCATGGCGAGGTTGACCGCGCCGGCCGCGCTCAGGGCGAGCAGCACGTCGGCGCGCTGACCGCGGAAAAGGATCCGGCGCTCGGTGTCGTCGGCGGCGGGAATACGGTCGCGGGTGAGCGCGGAGTGCACGTAGATGACGTGCGGCATGACTGTCGCGCCGAGGATGCCGGCGGCCAACAGCACGCTGTCCGTGCCCTGTAGGCGCGGCACCAGACCGGCCATGGCCGAGGCGGGGTCGGAGCCGGAGGCGAGCAGGTTGGCGGCGAAGGCCAGCACGATCACCCCGAGCAGGACGGCGATGACGACCTCGAAGGCACGGTACCCGCGCGAGCGCAGGGCGAGCACGGCGAACGCGGCAGTGCCGATGATGATCCCGCCGGGCAGCAGGGGGATGCCGAAGAGCAGGTACAGGGCGACCGCGCCACCGATCACCTCGGCCAGGTCGGTGGCCATGGCGACCAACTCGGCCTGCACCCACATCATCCGGTTCACCGGCCGGGGTAGGCGTTCCCGGCACAGTTCGGGCAGGCTGCGCCCGGTGGCCAGACCCAGCTTCGCGGTGAGCGTCTGCACCAGCATCGCCATCAGGTTGGCCACCACCACGACCCAGACCAGCAGGTAGCCGTAGCGGGCACCGGCGGCGGAGTTGGTGGCGAAGTTGCCGGGGTCGACGTAGGCGACGGCGGCGACGAACGCCGGGCCGAGCAGGATCAACCGCCCGCGTACGCGGCCCCGGGCGCGGGCGGCCTGTAGTGGAGTCGCCCTCGACGTCGTCAGTTCGTTGGTGACCATCGAACACCTCCCCGTCCACGCGGATCGCTGCGGGTCCCTTCCCCGTGGGCTGACCCCTGGGTGCCAACCGGTGGCCTGCCGGTGCCATCGGGCCGGCCCGCCGCGCCGAGCAGGACCCGGTGCGCCGCCGACGAGCGCGCGGCGTGCCGGGCGAGACGCGCCGCGCCTCGACAGCACCTGCCTCGCCGGGCTTGACAGTCGGTGTGCGACCGATGAAGCTGTCTATTAGTCCTACTGTCGTAGGACAACAGGAAGGATCATCGGGAGTGATCGAGTTCGTACTGGACAGCCGGTCGAAGGTGAACACCTACATGCAGCTCGTGCAGCAGGTGAAACAGGCGCTACGGGTTGGCCTGCTGACGCCGGGCGACCAGTTGCCGAAGGTCCGGGACGTCGCGCAATCCCTGGCGATCAACCCGAACACGGTGCTGAAGGCGTACCGGGAGTTGGAGATCGAGGGTCTGGTCGGTGGCCGACCCGGGGTGGGCACGTTCGTCCAGCGCACCCTGGCCGGCGCGTCCCTGCCCAACCAGGCCGAGCTGCGCGACGACCTGGTCGCGTGGCTGCACCGGGCGAAGGCGGCCGGCCTCACGGCCGAGGACGTCATCGCCCTGGTGGAGACGACGCTGCGCGCCACCCTCGCCGACGACGCCCCGCAGAAGGAGCCCGCATGAGCGAGCAGAGCGAACGAACCATCAGGCACCGCAAGCGCTCACGCGACCGCGAGGCGGCGGCGTGAACGGAACGAGAGGACAAGGGATGGACATGGTCTTGGAAGCAGACCGCCTCGGCAAGCGATACGGCAGCACCTGGGCGTTGCGGGACTGCTCGCTGCATCTGCCGGCCGGCCGGATCGCCGCGTTGGTCGGGCCGAACGGCGCGGGCAAGAGCACGCTGTTGCACCTGGCCGTCGGGCTGCTCAAGCCTGACGCGGGCACGGTCCGGGTGTTCGGTCGGTCCCCGTACGGCGACACGGAGGGCCTGGCCGACATCGGGTTCGTCGCCCAGGACACCCCGCTGTACCGGGACTTCACGGCGGCCGAGCTGGTCATCGCGGGCGGCAAGCTGAACAAGCGGTGGAACGCGGCGTTGGCCCGTACTCGGCTGGCGCAGCTCGGCATCCCTCCGGACAAGCCGGTCGGCAAGCTCTCCGGCGGTCAACGGGCCCAGGTCGCGCTGGCTCTGGCACTGGCCAAGCAGCCGCGGCTGCTGCTGCTCGACGAACCGGTCGCCAGCCTCGACCCCCTGGCACGACGGGAGTTCCTCCAGTCGTTGATGGGCAGCGTCGCGGAGTCGGGCACCACAGTCCTGCTCTCCTCACACCTGCTGGCCGACCTGGAACGCGTCTGCGACTACCTGATCGTGCTGAACGCCTCCCAGGTGCAGCTCACCGGCGCCGTCGACGACCTGGTCGCCGGGCACCGGCAGCTCGTCGGGCCGCGGCACGACGGCGGCGCTGTCGGGGGCGTCGCCGCAGTGATCCGGGCCAGCCACACCGACCGGCAGTCCACGTTGCTCGTCCGCACCGACGGGCCGGTCACCGATCCGGACTGGACGGTCCGTGAGGTGAGCCTGGAGGACGTCGTGCTGGCCTACCTGGCCGACGGCACCACGCAGACCAGTCACAGCGAGTGGGGGGTAGCAGCATGATCTGGTTGACCTGGCGGCAACATCGCAAGCAGGCGTTCTACACCCTGCTGGGGCTCGCGGCGCTCGCCGCTCTGCTGGTGCCCATCGGCCTGGCGATGCGGCACACCTTCTCCGACCTCGGGCTGACCGACTGCGCCAGCCAACTCGCCCGCGCCGACGTGGCGCAGGCGACCCGGGAGACGTGCGATGCGGGCTATCGGCGCTTCGGCAACCAGTACGGCAACCTCAGTCTGGTGGCCGTACTGCTGATCACCCTGCCGGTGCTGGTCGGCCTCTTCTGGGGTGCACCGCTGGTCGCCCGCGAGGTGGAGCAGGGCACGCACCGGTTCGTCTGGACCCAGGGCGTCGGCCGGACCCGCTGGGCGCTGGTGAAGTTCGGTCTGGTGATCGGGTCCGTTCTGATCCTCGCGACGGTCTACGGGCTGGGCATGTCCTGGTGGGTCGACCCGCTCACCAAGGCCGCGCACGAGGGCCGGTTCGGCATGATCGTCTTCGATCTGCAGGGCATCGTCCCGATCGGGTACACCCTGTTCGCCGTGGCGCTGGGCGTCTTCGCCGGCACCGTCTGGAAGCGGATGCTGCCCGCCATGGGCATCACCCTCGCCGGCTTCATCGGCGTACGGGCGGCGGTCGAGCTGCTGGCCCGACGGCACTATCAGCCGGCCCGGACCCAGACCTTCCCGATCGAGGGGGAAGGACCACCGGAGGTCAGCCGGGGAGACTGGATCCTCGCGCAGGGCGTCCGGAACCCCGACGGCACGATGATCGCGGAGGGCGGCCGGATCCAGTGCCCACCGGGCGGGAAGGGGCCGGACGGTCGGGTCTGCGGCGCCGAGTTGGGCCTCGAACCGGGCGCGTACAACTGGCAGCTCTACCAGCCGGCGGACCGGTTCTGGCTGTTCCAGGGCATCGAGACGGGCATCTTCGTCGCTCTCGCCGTACTCCTGCTCTATCTGGCGGTGCGCCGGATCCACCGGATCGCGTAGCTGGGCGACGGGTGCTCGTCGGGGAGCGGGGGCCTCGACGAGCACCCGTCAGCGCGGGCCCTCGACGATCAGCGACAGCCAGGACGCCAGGTCGTGCAGCTCCTCGTGCACGGCCCGGGTCACCTCCGGAGTGAAAGGCACGTCCTCGTGGATGGCGTGCACGGTGAGCGTGCCGCGCCGGCGCTCGGCCGTGGCGTCCACCTTTCCGACCAGCCGCTCGCCGTGCAGGATCGGCAGCGCGAAGTAGCCCCACCGTCGACTCGCCTTGGGCTTGTACATCTCCAGCACGTACTCGTACTCGAAGAGGTCCGCGAGACGGACCCGGTCGTGCACCAGCCGGTCGAACGGCGACAACAGCGCCGGGCACGATCACCGCCTTCTCGCGGGCGATGCCCAGCGCCCGCGACCGCCGCTCGTTGCGAAGCCGGCGCGCCTGCTCCACCTCGATGACTGGCACGTCGACCGGATAGACCCGCTCGGCCACGTCCCAGAGCCGCTGTCGGCCCTGACGGCCGGCGATCGCGACCTCGCCGCGTAGGACCAGGAACTCCAGCATCTGGGTGACGCTGCGGTTGTTGGTCCAGCCCGACGACGGCCAGGGCACGGCGCTCGTGTCGAACCCCGCGTCCGCGCGGGCTCAGCCGGTCAGCCGTCGATACCGGGCGACCGAGAGCGGCAGGAAGATCGCGACCAGGACGAGCGGCCAGAGCACCGCCAGCCACTGGTAGTGCTGCGCCGCCCAGGAGTCGCCACCCCAACCGGGGTTGCCGAACAGCTCACGGGTGGCGCCGACCGTCGCCGACAGCGGGTTCCACGCGGCCACCGTACCGAGCCAGGCGGGCATTGTGGACGGTGCGACGAACGCGTTGGAGAGGAAGCCGAGTGGAAACTCCAGGGTCTGCACGGCCACGACGGCCGTCTGCCCACGGGTGACCAACCCGAGGAAGATGCCGACCCAGATCACTGCGAAGCGCAGCAGCAGGATCAATCCCACCGCCGCCAGTGTGGCGCCGACCCCGCCGTGTGCCCGCCACCCGATCGCGAGGCCGGTCAGCAGCAGGACCGCGAGGGTGACCAGCGCGAACAGCATGTCGGCCACCGCCCGGGCCGCCAGTGGCGCCAGCAGCGAGACGGGCATCGATCGGAGCCGGTCGGTCACCCCGCGCTCCAGGTCCTCGGCGACGGCGATCGTGGTGAGGCTGATGCCGAAGACCATGGTCATCACGAACATGCCGGGCATCAGGAACTCTCGGTAGCTCCCACCGCCAGGCACCCGCATCGCGCCACCGAACAGGTAGGCGAACATCAGCACGATCAGGATGTTGAAGCCGAGCGAGGCGATCAGTGGGCCGGGGTCGCGTCGCCACCGGGCCAGGCCGCGCCAGATCAGCGTGCTGCTGTCGGCCAGGAGGGTGGGCCGGCCGGGCGTCAGGTCCACCGGCGGGGCCGGCGTGCTCACCGCGCTCATGCCGCCACCTCGGCGGTCGCCGCCCGGTGCCCGGTGAGGTGCAGGAACACGTCGTCCAGGGTTGGGCGGCGCAACGCGACGTCCGCCACCGGGACGTTCACGGCGTCGAGCGCCCGCAACACGTCGACGAGCGCACCGGCCTGGTGACCGACCCGGACGCTCACCATCCGCCGTTCCACGTCGACAGTCGGTTCGTCGTCGGCCGCCCGGCGTACCTCGGCGACGGCGGCGGCAAGGTCGGTCGGCACCGTGACGACCACCTCGATCCGGTCGCCGCCGAGCCGGGTCTTGAGGTCGTCAGGGGTTCCCTCGGCGATCACCCGGCCGGCCTCGACCACCGAGATCCGGTCGGCGAGCTGGTCGGCCTCGTCCAGCTGCTGGGTGGTGAGCAGCACTGTGGTGCCGGCGCGTACCAACTGCCGGACCGACTCCCACACCTCGTTGCGGCCGCGTGGGTCCAGCCCGGTGGTGGGTTCGTCGAGGAAGAGGACCGCCGGGGCCAGGATCATGCCGGCTGCCAGGTCGAGCCGTCGGCGCATGCCGCCGGAGTACGTGCTGACCGGCTGCTCGGCGGCGTCGGCGAGACCGAAGCGTTCCAGCAGCTCGACCGCCCGTTGGCGGGCCCGGCGGCGACCCAGATGGAACAGGCGGCCGAAGAGCACCAGATTCTGCCGGCCGCTCAGCGCCTCGTCGAGCGCGGGATGCTGCCCCACCAGCCCGATCCGGTACCGCACCTGGTCGGGCTGGCGGGTCACGTCGAAGCCGGCCACCTCGGCACGACCCTCGTCGAGTCGGAGCAGGGTGGAGAGGATCCGTACCGCTGTGGTCTTGCCGGCCCCGTTCGGGCCGAGCAGGCCGCACACGGTTCCGCGCGGCACCCGCAGGTCGAACCCGTCCAGCGCGTGCCGGTCCCGATACCGCTTGCGCAGCCCTTGCGCCACTATCGCGTCGGCTCTTGTCGTCACAGCGCTTCCCTCCCGAAACTGTCCGCCCGGTCTACCGTACAACGTACGATAGACCGTACGACAAGCCTCCTGAGGGCCCGATCGGGTGGGGGCAGGATGGTGCCAGCGGTAACGTCGCGGAGCCAGGCGGCGCCGGAGTCGCGGCTACTCGGGCTCGGCGGTCCCGACCTGGCCCGCGACGCCGACGTTCAACGGGTCGGCCAGGAGTTTGTCGAACGCCAACTCGGCGGCGCCGATCAGGACGGCGTCGCGGCCGAGTGCCGCCGCGCGCAGCCGCAGGTGCTCGCGGGAGGCGGGCAACGGCATGGTGTCGAGCCGGTCCCGGACCACGTCCGCACCGGCGGTGAAGATGTCGCGCAACGAGCCACCGAACACCACGGCGTCCGGGTTGACAACGTTGACCAGGTTCGCCACGCCGAAGCCGAGCCAGTCCGCCACCTGCTCGACCGCCGCGCGGGCGGTCGGGTCGCCCTGCGCCGCGGCGCGCAGCACCTCGGCCACCGCCGCGCGGTCGCTCGGGTCACGGCCGGCGTGCCGCAACAGTGCGGCTTCGGAGATCTCGGTCTCCCAGCAACCACGTGAACCGCAGCCGCAGGGCAGGCCGTTGGGGTTGACCACCATGTGGCCGACCTTGCCGCTGTGACCCCGGTGGCCGATCACCAGTCGGCCACCGACGATGATGCCGGCACTGATGCCCAGGTCGCCGTGCAGGTAGATGACGTCGTCGATGCCGACCGCGACACCCCGGACGTGCTCGGCCAGGCCGGCGATGTCGGCCAGGTCGCCGGCCACGAAACCGGGGCCGGAGCTGAACTCCGCCTGCAGCGCGGCGCCGAGCGTCTCGTCGATGCTGGCGATCCGGATCCTGCCGTCCGGGTCGCGGGTGGTGTCGGTGACCGCGGCGGCGCCGCCGACCAGCAGCGCGTCGCCGGCCACCGAGCGTTCCATGTCGCGGACCAGGTCGGCGAGGGGCCCGACGGCGTCGATCGCCGACATGCCGCTGGGTCGCGGAATCTCCCGCAGGTCGAGGATCTGCCCGCCGAGGCCGACCCGGGCGGCACGCAGCCGGTCCGCGTCGATGCTCAACGCGTGTGCGTAGACCCGGTCGGAGCGGGGACTGACCACCAGCGAGGGGCGGCCGGCGCGGCGGGCGGTCGTCGGCGCCTCCTCGGTGACCAGGCCACTGGTGACCAGGTCGGCCGCGAGGGCGCCGATGGTGCTTCGGTTGAGCCCGAGCCGGCTGGTCAGCTCGGCGCGGGACGTCGGTCCGTGCAGGTGGACGTAGCGCAGCACAGCGCCGAGGTTCTGCCGCCGGATCTCCTCCTGGCTGGCGCCGGGGACCGACGGCAGCGGGGATTCGGCGTTGCGGCCGACGCCGGCTGGCCTGGCCCGTACTGGTGTCGCCACGGTCAGACCTCCTTCCGGGTCGAAGCCGGTTGGTGCGGGGGTGCAGGGACGACGATGGGTCCCGGTAGAGAAGACCCGGGACCCATCGGCGTTACTACCTACCGTGCGGTGATTACTTGGTGAGCGGCGCGAGCTTCGGGTCGCTGGCGTACGCCTCAGCCGCGTTCGCCTTGGTGACGGCGACCGGCGGGAGCAGGTACGTGTCGACGACCTTGCTGCCGTTGTTGTAGGACTTGGTGTCGTTCACCTGCGGCTTGTCGCCGGCCTGGAGAGCCTTGACCATGTTGATGGTCTCCTTCACCAGGTTGCGGGTGTCCTTGTTGATCGTCATGTACTGCTCGCCCTTGACGATCGACTTGACCGACTCAACCTCGGAGTCCTGACCGGTGACGATCGGGGTCGGCTTGCCAGCACCCTTGACCGAGGTCAGGATGGCGCGGGCCAGCGTGTCGTTCGGGGAGAGGACGCCGTCCAGCTCCTTGTTGCCGTAGGTCGAGGTCAGCAGCTGGTCCATGCGGGCCTGCGCACCCTCGGCCTTCCAGCCCTGGATGGCGGTCTGCTTGACGTCCTTCTGACCCGAGGCGACGACCACGTTGCCCTTGTCGATCTCCGGCTTGAGCACGTCCATCGCGCCGTTGAAGAAGACACCGGCGTTGTTGTCGTCCGGCGAGCCGGAGAACAGCTCGATGTTGTACGGGCCGTTCGGCTTCTTGGCCTTCATGCCGTCCAGCAGGGCCTGGCCCTGGAGCTGGCCGACCTTGAAGTTGTCGAACGCGACGTAGTAGTCGAGGTCCGGGGTGTTCGTGATGAGCCGGTCGTACGCGATGACCTTCACGCCGGCCGTGTGGGCCGCCGCGACCTGGGTCGACAGCTGCGCGGCGTCGGTCGCGCCGATGACGATGACCTTCGCGCCCTTGGTGACCATTGCGGTGATCTGGGCCTGCTGGTCGGCGACAGTGGTCGACGCGCCGGCGTACTGCACGTCACCCTGGAAGCCGGCCTCCTTGAGGCCGTTGCTGAACAGGTCACCGGCGAGGACCCAGTTCTCCGAGGTCTTGGCCGGGAGGGCCACGCCGATCAGCGAGTTGGCCGGGAAGCCCTTGGCGGCCTCGCCGCCGGAGCCGCTGTCGCCGTCGCGGCCGGAGCCGCAGCCGGCGAGGGCCAGCATGGCGGCGGCGCTGATGGCCACCACCGACGTGCCGAAGAATTTACGCATGGTGAGGACTTGCCTTTCTAGATGGTGAGGCGGGTGGAGAGGTCGGTGGCCGTCAGCCGGACACCGCTGCCTTGGCGGGCTCGCGCTCCGCGTCCGGCGGTGAGGCGGGTGGAGCGGAGTCGTCGCGGCGGAAGGGCCGCATCAGGCTCCCGATGATGGAGAAGCGCCCCTGGCTCTTGTTGTAGACGTCGATCGCGACGGCCAGCAACAGGACCAGACCCTTGATGATCTGGACGCGGTCGGTGCCGACACCCATGAGCTGGAGGCCGTTGTTGAGCACGGCCATGACGAGACCACCGACGATGGAGCCGCTGATGGTGCCGATACCGCCGGCGACTGCCGCGCCACCGATGAAGACGGCGGCGATGGCGTCCAGTTCCCAGCCGTTGCCGTCCTGCGGTCCGGAGGCCGCCGAACGGGCCACGAAGATCATGCCGGCCAGGGCGGCCAGGACGGACATGTTCATCATGACGAAGAAGTTGACCCGCTTGAGCTTCACACCGGACAGCTCGGCCGCCCGGGAGTTGCCGCCCACCGCGTAGATGTGCCGGCCACCGGCCGTGTTGCGGGTGTAGAAGGAGTACGCGATCACCAGGACCAGCAGGATGATGCCGGAGATCGGGAAGCTGGTGCCGACGCGACCGCTGGCGAAGCGCAGCGCCGCGAAGGCGATGACGCCGACCATGATGGCCATCCGCAGGATGGAGATCCACATGGGCGCCGGGTCGGCGTCCATGGCCCGTCGGGTCTTGCGAGCCTGGATCTCGCGCCACACCACCGCCAACGCCGCGGCCAGGCCGAGCAGCAGCGTGGCGTTGTTGTAGCCGGTGTTCGGACCGAACTCGGGCAGGAAGCCGGAGCCGATCTCCCGGAAGCCCTCCGGCACCGGGACGGTGCTCGCGTTACCGATGAACTGGTTGCCGCCCCGGAAGAGCAGCATGCCCGCCAGGGTGACGATGAACGCCGGCACCCCGATGTAGGCCACCCAGAAGCCCTGCCAGGCGCCGATCGCCGCACCGATGGCGAGGCCGAACACGATGGCGGCGGGCCAGGGAAGGTCCCACTCGGTCATCGACTTGGCGACCAGGATGCCGGCGAAGGCGGCGACCGAGCCGACCGAGAGGTCGATGTGCCCGGCCACGATCACCATGAGCATGCCGATGGCCAGAATCAGAATGTACGAGTTCTGCTGGAACAGCGCGATCAGGTTGTCCGACCGCAGGGTGAGGCCGTCGGTCAGGATCTGGAACAGGACGACGATCGCCACCAGGGTGAAGATCATTCCGAACTGGCGAGCGTTGGAGGTGGTGCCTCCGAACAGGTTCTTCTGAAGGTCCTTCAATCGGCTCATCGTGTGGCCATCTTCTTCGTCGAGGTCATCTGCTTCATGAGGGTTTCCGGGGTGGCGTCCGCCCGGGCGATCTCGCCCGTGATGGCGCCTTCGAACACTGTGTAGATGCGGTCGCACAGCCCGATCAGCTCAGGCAGCTCCGAGGAGATGACGATGACGCCCTTCCCCTGGTCGGCGAGCCGCTGGATGATGCCGTAGATCTCGTACTTGGCGCCCACGTCGATGCCGCGCGTCGGCTCGTCGAGGATCAGCAGGTCCGGGTCGGTGAACATCCACTTGGCCAGGACGACCTTCTGCTGGTTGCCGCCGGAGAGCTTGGAGACGCTCTCGTCGACCGTCGGGGCCTTGGTCCGCAACTCCTTGCGGTACGACTCAGCCGCCTGGTACTCCTCGACCTCGTTCAGGACGCCGTGGTGCGAAATCTTGGACAGCTTGGCGGCCACCGTCGACGTCTTGATGTCGTCGAGCAGGTTGAGGCCGATCGCCTTGCGGTCCTCGCTGACGTACGCGAGGCCGTTGTCGATGGCATCCGCCACCGACTTCAGGACGATCTCCTTGCCGTCCTTGATGATCGTGCCGGACTCGAACACCCCGTAGGAGCGGCCGAAGACACTCATCGCGAGTTCCGTGCGGCCCGCGCCCATGAGACCGGCGAAGCCGACGATCTCGCCGCGGCGCACCACGAAGCTCTCGTTCTTGCAGACCTGCCGCTCGGCGGAGATCGGGTGCCGGACGTTCCAGTTGCGGACCTCGAAGAACACGTCACCGATCTTCGGAGTGTGGTCCGGGAACCGGCTGCTCAGCTCACGGCCGACCATGCCCCGCACGATCCGGTCCTCGTCGACCCCGTCCGCCTTGACGTCGAGGGTCTCCACGGTCCGGCCGTCGCGCAGGATGGTGATCTGGTCGGCGATCGCCTCGATCTCGTTGAGCTTGTGCGAGATCATGATCGAGGTGATGCCACGGGAGCGGAACCCCCGCAGCAGGTCCAGCAGGTGCTTGGAGTCGGCCTCGTTCAGCGCCGCTGTGGGCTCGTCCAGGATCAGCAGCTTCACGTCCTTGGCGAACGCCTTGGCGATCTCGACGAGCTGCTGCTTGCCGACCCCGATGTCCTTGATCAGGGTGTCCGGGTCCTCTTCCAGACCGACCCGGGCCATCAGGTCCAGCGCCATCCGGTTCGCGGCCTTCCAGTCGATCGCGCCCCGCTTGCGCGGTTCGTTGCCGAGGAAGATGTTCTCGGCGATCGACATCCCTGGAATGAGCGCGAGCTCCTGGTGGATGATCACGATGCCGGCGTTCTCGCTGGCCCGGATGTCGGAGAACTTGCTCTCCGACCCCTGGTAAACGATCTTGCCGTCGTAGGTGCCGTGCGGGTACACCCCGCTGAGCACCTTCATCAGGGTGGACTTGCCCGCGCCGTTCTCGCCGCAGATGGCATGGATCTCGCCGGCGCGAACCACCAGGTTGACGTCGGAGAGGGCCTTGACTCCGGGAAACTCCTTGGTGATGGAGCGCATCTCAAGGAGGATGGGCACGTCGCTCATCGCTCGTACCACCTCGCCAACGTCATCGGTTGCCTCCGGAAGGTTGAACCTTCACTTGGTTTTGTTGTTGACGGCAACGTATTGCGGCCGGAGGGCCATCCGCAAGGCGAGGGACTGTTGAAAAAGTAACAATCCGGTAATATAGATGTCGCACAGTGTTCGTCCGCCACAGCGGCAACGACAGTCCCTCGCGGTACCCCAGGCCTGACCGCAGCACCCGCGTCCACCTGCGACAACGCGCCAATCGACCCCGGCCATTCCCGCAGCTTTCCCACCAGGAAAGATGCCTCAGGGACGGTGGATCCGGTAACGCAGCGCACACGTCACGCCATCGAATGATGGGAATCGGCCGTCAGCCCAGCGCCGCATGCGAGGCGCACCACGGGGTCTCTGGCGGCTGATGTGACCCACGCCTCTGCCGGCCGTACGCATCGATGGCCACCATTCCGCAGAGATGCGCACCGGACGACGGGTCAGTGCCTTGGCGTCCGTTAAGCGCGGTTCGTGGCGGCCCACCGCGCCATCCAGTCCGGTCAGCGCGGGTGCAGCACCGCCTTGATCACACCGTGCTCCCGCCGGTCGAAGTGGCGATACAGCTCGGGGGCGTCGGCCAGGGTGCCGTGGTGGGTGACGATCATGCTGGGCCGCGCCCGGCCCGCGACGACCAGGTCCCGCAACAGGACTGTGTAGCGGCGGTCGTGGGTGCGACCGAACCGGACCGCCACCCCCTTGCTGAACAGCGCTCCCCACGGCGCGACAAGGTCCTCGTGACCGTCCGCGCCGGGCCCGGGGTGTGGGTCCCGGTCCGGATACACACCGGCGACCGCGATCGCGCCAGCGGCGTTGACCAGCCGGGCCGCGTCGGTGATGACCTGGTTCGGACGCTCCCGGTCGGGGTGCTCCCGGTCGCGCGCCTGGAACCCGACCGCGTCGATGACCTTGTCGACCCCGCCCAGTTTCTCCTCGCCGAGCGGCAGCCCGGTCCGGGCCCGGTCGGCGCGAATCTGCTCGACCGGGTCGCCCCGACGGAAGTCGATCGGTACGGCGCCGATCTCGCCGGCCTTGTCGAGTCGGGCGTCGACCCCGTCGACGGAGTACACCACCCGGGCGCCCCGGAGCAGCGCCGAGTAGGCGCCGAGCAGACCGACGGTGCCGGCGCCGAACACCGCCACCGTGTCGCCCGGCTCGACCTCGGCGAGGATGGCGGCGTGCCACCCGGTGACGAACGCGTCGGCGAGCAGCACGAAGTCGTCCTCGTACGCGTCCCCCGGCTCGCCGGGCAGGGGTACGCAGTTGGCGTCGGCCCACGGCACCCGCAGCAGGTCGGCCTGCGCACCCCGGTACGGGCCCATCCCCGCGTACCCGTACGCCGCACCCGGACCTTCGGCCCGGACCCGCAGACAGGCCGCCGAGAGCCCGCGGGCACACATCACACACGTCCCGCAGAACAGGTGCGTGGGGATCACCACCCGGGTGCCCGGCCGGACGGTCTGCACCGCGGCGCCCACCTCCTGCACCACGCCCAGCGGTTCGTGACCGAGCACCAGGCCGGGCTCGGCGCTGGTCCGTCCGTCGTACATGTGCAGGTCCGTGCCGCACAGGGCGGTGGAGGTGATCCGCACGAGCGCGTCGGTCTCCGCCTCCAGTGTCGCGTCGGGCACCTCCCGCACCGCGACCGTCCGGACGTCCGTGTAGACGACGGCTCTCATCCCGGCTCTCCTGTTCGGCTGTGGAACGGCCGGTCTTCCCCCGACTGGGCCGTTCATGCCTGCCCCACCCGGCGGCCGGTGGCAGTGGTATCTTAGGGGGCCTAAGTTATTTCCTAGTGAAGCAAAGGTTCGGTATGCCACGGCAGGGTCTGACCAGCGCTCGCGTCTCGGCCGCCGCAGCCGAACTGGCGGACTCGGTCGGCCTGTCCCGATTGACAGTCGCGGCCGTCGCCCGGCACTTCGGGGTCTCGGACGCCGCCCTGTACGTGCACGTCCGCAGCCGCGACGCGTTGATCGAGCACGTCGCGGTCCGGGCGGCGGCCACGTTCGCCGACGCGCTCGCGCTCGCGGTGGCGGGGCGGGCCGGCCGCCAGGCCCTGATCGGGTTCGCCGACGCCTGGCGCGCGTTCGCCGTCAGCCATCCGGGGCAGTACGCGGCGACCCAGCTTCACCTGCCGCCCGAGGTCGGCACCCGGTCAGCCGGGCACCTGCGCATGATCGAGCTGAGCTACGCGATGCTGCGCGGGTACGGGCTCGACGAGCCGGCCCTGACCGACGCGATGCGATTCGTCCGCAGCACCTTCCACGGCTTCGCAAGCCTCCAAACTGTCGACGGTTTCGGGCATCCCCGCGCTGTCGACGCGTCCTGGCAGTCGATCCTCGACGCTGTGCACACCACGTTGAACAACTGGCCGACCCGGAAACAGGAGCAGCAGTGAGCGGCAACGATCAGTCGGTCGAGTCGGCCGACGGGACCCGCCTGGTGGTACGACGCCTGGGCGTCGGAGACCCCGTCGTCCTGGTGCACGGCTCGGGTGGCGGGCTGCACTCCTGGGCCACCGTCGCGGAGCACCTCACCCAGGGCCACGAGGTATGGCTACCGGCCCGGCGCGGATACGGTCCCAGCGACGTCCCGGCCGGCACCAAGTCCTTCCGGGCCGAGACCGCCGATCTGCTCGCCGTCATCGAGGCGGCCCGTCAATCCTCGGGCCGACCGGTCCATCTCGTCGGCGCGTCCTACGGGGCGACGCTGGCGTTGCACACCACATTGGCGCATCCGCGCGACATCCGCTCCCTGGCGATCTTCGAGCCGCCGCTCTACGCGGCCGGGGCGGAGATCGTGCCGCTGCTCGACCGGTACCGCGCCGCCTTCGAGCGCGACGACTCCGCCGCCATGGCAGGGGCCCTGAACGACGTGACGCGGGTTCCGGCCGAGATCGTCGCCGCGATCGCCGCCGGCGCGGGCGATCGGGTGCCCGACCCGGTCGAGGCGCGTCGCTCGGCGGTCGGCTGGCTGCACGATCTCGAGGCCCTCGCGCAGGACAGCACGGACATCACCAGGTGGTCCTCGATCGCCGTGCCGACTCTCCTGCTGGCCGGGGCGGACACCTGGGAGCCGATGCCCTCCACGATGAACGCCCTCGCGAGGACAATTCCGTCGGCCCGCTACGTCGTCTGGCCGGGCCAGTCGCACTTCGTGACCATGACGGCACCCACACTGGTCGCCGACGCGCTGCGGCAGTTCTTCGCCGCGGTACCCGGGCCCAGCCGGGCCCGCCGAGACACCTGACCGCCGTCAGCCCATCGAACGCACCCGGTCGGGCTCGATGGTCAGGATGATCCGGATCTGGTCACGACCACCGAACCACGGGTACGGCCCACCGAGGTAGCGCTGCGCCAACTGGTCGATGTGCTCGGCGGCGCCCTCGGTGCTGGTGCGCACCACCCGCCCCCGGACCTCGTGGTAGCGGCCCGGCTTCTGCGGGTCGGAGATTGCCACCGCCACCCGTGGGTCCCGCCGGACGTTTCGGGTCTTCTGGTGGGTCTCGACGGTGTTGATCAGAACGTGTGTGCCGTCGGTGTCCACCCAGGTCTGGGTGAGCTGCGGTGAGCCGTCGGGCATCAGCGTCGTGACAAAGCAGGTGCTCGGCTCGCGCAGCAACGTGAGCAGGTCGTCGGGCAGATCCACGACACGGTCTCCTTCCGGGTGACCAACCTCGTGTTGATCACCCCTCCAACGGTCGCACGAAATGATCAACTCCGCCGGCTAGCGGCGACCGGTGCGGTGGCCGTACCACCCAGGTACCCCCCGCGCGGGGCGTCTCACCGGCCGCCGGGCCGGATCAGTGACCGGCGTTCTGCCCACCGTCGACGTGCAGGATCTCGCCAGTGACGAACGGGGCGGACTCGAGGTAGAGGACGGCGTCGACGACGTCGCTGGTCTCGCCCATCCGGCCGACCGGGTGCAGGCCCGCGAGCGTCTGGTGCGTCCCGACCGGGTGCATCGGGGTCTTGATGATGCCGGGCGCGACGGCGTTGACCCGTACGCCGCGCGCCGCGTACTCGATGGCCAGGGACTTGGTGGCCGAGCTGAGGCCACCCTTGGTCAGCGACGCGAGCGCCGACGGAACATTCGAGTTGGGCTGGTCGACGAAGCTGGTCGTGATGCTGACGATGTGCCCCGAGCCCCGGGCCAGCAGGTGCGGCAGGACGCGTCGGGTGAGGTGGAAGAAGCCGGCGAGGTTGACCCCGGTGACCAGGTCGAACTCCTCGTCGGTGTAGTCGGTGAACGGCTTGGCGACGAAGATGCCGGCGTTGTTCACCAGGGAGTCGATCCGCCCGAAGCGGTCCAGTGCGGCGCGAACCACCCGCTCGGCGGTGTCGGCCTCGGCGATGTCGCCCTGGACCGTGACGATCTCCGGGTCGCCGGACGCGCCGATCGAGCGCGAGGTCGCCACGACGCCGTACCCGAGCTTGCGGTAGGCGGCCACGAGGTCGGCGCCGATGCCCTGGGAGGCGCCGGTGATCACAACGACCTTCTGGCCCTGACTGCTGTTCATGGGGCTGCTGTTCATGAGGGAACCACCTTCACTAGACGACTGGTCTACTAAAAGCTAGCCGACCGGTCGTGTATCGTCGAGGCATGGGTCGGACCAGTGACGCGAAGAACAAGATTCTCGACGCGGCCGCCACGCTGATCGAGCAGCGCGGCTACACGGCGCTCGGCGTGGCCGAGATCTGCACGGCGGCGGGCGTGCCGAAGGGCAGCTTCTACTACTTCTTCGAGTCCAAGCAGGCGCTCGCCCGCACCGTCATCGACGAGCACTGGGTCACCCAGCGCCGCCAGTGGGAGCAGTTGCTCGGCAGCGAACGCGACCCGCTACAGCGGCTCCGGGACCTGTTCGAGGCCACCGAGGAGGTCCAGCGCGTCGGTCAGCAGAAGGCCGGCGTGGTCGCGGGCTGCCTGTTCGGCAACCTCGCCCTCGAACTCAGCAACCAGGCCGAGGAGATCCGCGCTCGGCTCCAAGAGATCTTCGAGGAGCAGATCAGCCTCATCGAGCAGGTCGTCGTCGAGGCGAAGGAGCGCGGCCTGGCGGGCTCTGCTGTCGACAGCCGGGAGGCCGCCCGATCGATCGTCGCGCAGATCGAGGGGCGGGTCCTGCTCGCGAAGCTGCTCAACGATCCGACCCAACTGGAGACGCTGTGGCGCAACTGCCTCGATCTCCTCCAGGTGCCGGCGCAGGCGCGGACCACCACCGGCTGAACGGACGACGGTCACTGACCGTCCACTCCGGGCGCACTGCGCGGCCGCTCAGTAGCATCGGCGAGGCACGATATTCAGGCGGACCACTCCCCGACCGGATCGAGCACTCGACATGACGACCGAGCAGACCACGTCTCCCCCGCGTGCCGGTGTCGGCATCGCCACTGCGGGGCTGGGCCAGAGCGTGCGGGGCGGTCGCCAGATCCTGACCGACATCTCCCTGAACATCGCGCCGGGCGAGCTGGTCGCGATCATCGGTGCCAGCGGCGCCGGCAAGACCACACTGCTGGAGATCCTCGCCGGGGTACAGCTACCGGCATCGGGCACCATGACGTACGACCGCACCGCCGCGGCCGACACCATCGGTGTCGTTCCGCAGGACGACATCATCCACCGCGAGCTGCCCCTGGCCCGCACCCTGCGGTACGCCGCCCGACTGCGCCTGCCCTCCACCACCGGGCCCGCCGAGATCAGTGAACGGGTCGCGGCGGTGCTCGCCGAGCTGCGGCTCACCGACCGGGCCACCACGCCGGTCGGCCTGCTCAGCGGCGGTGAACGCAAGCGCGCCAGCATCGCCGTCGAGCTGCTCACCCGGCCCGGCGTGTTCTTCCTGGACGAGCCCACCTCCGGATTGGACCCGGCGATCGCCGTGGAACTGCTCCGGGTGCTCCGCGCGCTCGCGGACACGGGCGCCACCGTCGTGCTGACCAGCCACCAGATCACCGACGTGGACCACTGCGACCGGGTCGTCGTGCTGACCCGTCAGGGCCGACTGGCGTTCACCGGCACCCCGGCCGCCGCCCAGGAGTTCTTCGGCGTGCGGTCCCTGGCCGAGGTGCACCTCCTGCTCGACGGAGCGACACAACCCGCCGAGTGGCCCGACCGCTTCGCCGAGCAGCGCCCGACCGAGCAGCCGTCCCGTACCACCGACGACGGTGACGTCGCCGCGACGCCGCTCCGGCGCGTCGGCCGCCTGCGCCAGTGGGCGGTCCTCACCGCGCGCAACGCGGAAATCGTCGTCCGCAACCGACTGACCCTGGCGATCCTGCTCGGCTCGCCGCTGATGGTGCTCGGCATGTTCGCGCTGCTGTTCCGCCCGGGAGCGTTCGAGCCGACCAGCCCCAGCCCGACGGTGACCGTGATGATCCTGTTCTGGATCGCGTTCGGCGGCTTCTTCTTCGGGTTGACCTACGGGCTCCTCCAGATCTGCACCGAGCTGCCGATCCTGCGCCGGGAGCGGCTGGCCGGGGTCCGGCTGGTCCCGTACCTGTTGGCGAAGGTGGCGGTGCTGCTGCCGCTGCTGGCCCTGGTGGACCTGGCTCTGCTCGGGGTGCTGCGCGGCATGGACCGGTTGCCGCCCGTCGGCGGCGCCGACTTCGCCGCCCTGTACGCGACACTGCTGCTCTCCTCGGCGGCGGCGCTCGCCCTCGGTCTGCTCTGCTCGGCGGCCGTGTCCGACGCGGCCCAGGCGACGCTCATGCTGCCGATGCTCTGCTTCCCACAGGTGCTGTTCGTCGGCGCGATCCTGCCGGTGCCGGCCATGGCTGTAGGTGGTCAGTGGCTCAGCTACGCGATGTCGAACCGGTGGGCGTTCGAGGGCTTGGGGCACACCGCCGGGGTGGAGCGGCTCTGGCGCGACGGTGGCTCCCCGCTCGGCCCGCCGCTGCTGGCCACGTACGGCGACAGCTTCTCCCGGCCGGTGTGGGTCGACTGGCTGGTGCTCGGCGGTTTCGTGCTGCTCTTCCTGGGCGCGGCCTGGGCGGTCCTGCTCCGACGGGATCCCCGTCGTGCGTCCTGACCCGACGCCGCCCGCCTCCCCCACGGCGCTGCCGGGTTACGCCGCCACCGGCCGGATCGACGAGCTGCGCGCCACCGAGTACCGACACCTGGACACCGACGGGCAGGTGTACCTCGACTACGCCGGGGCGGGGGTGGCCGCCCAGGCCCAGGTTCGCGCCCACCACGACCGGTTGCTCGCCGGCCTGTACAGCAACCCCCACTCGGAGAACCCGACGAGCGTGGCGGCGGGCTCCCTGGTGGAGTCGGCGCGACGTGCGGTGCTCGACTTCTTCCGCGCCGACCCGGACGAGTACGCGGTCATCTTCACCCCGAACGCCAGCGGCGCCTGCCGGCTGGTCGGCGAGGCGTACGACTTCGACCGGGCCGCGCCGCTGGTGCTCACCTGGGACAACCACAACTCGGTCAACGGCATCCGCGAGTACGCCCGCTCGGCCCGCGCGTCCGTACGCTACGTGCCACTCAGCGGGCCGGAGCTGCGGGTCGCCGAGTCGGCACTGGTCGCGGCGCTCGACAAAGGCCGCGGCAGCCTGGCCCGTCGGTGGGGTCGGCCCGGTCGGCGCGGGCTGTTCGCCTATCCGGCGCAGAGCAACTTCTCCGGGGTGCAGCACCCGCTGGGCTGGGTGGAGCTGGCCCACCAGCGCGGCTACGACGTGCTGCTCGACGCGGCCGCCTTCGCGCCGACGAACCGGCTGGACCTCAGCGTCGTCCGGCCGGATTTCGTCTGCCTGAGCTGGTACAAGCTCTTCGGCTACCCCACCGGGGTCGGCGCGCTGCTGGCCCGCCGTTCGGCGCTGGCCCGGTTGCGCCGGCCGTGGTTCGCCGGCGGCACGATCCGCGCGGTGAGCGTGCAGGGTGACTGGCACCGGCCGATGGACGACGAGTCGGCGTTCGAGGACGGCACGCTCAACTTCCTGAGCATCCCGGACGTGGCTTTCGGGCTGCGCTGGCTCGACTCGATCGGCGTGGACCTCGTTCACGCCCGGGTCGGCCTGCTCACCGAGTGGCTGCTGGAGCGGCTGGCCACCCTGCGGCACGACACCGGCGGACCGCTGGTCCAGGTGTACGGGCCGACGACGGGTGCGGGGCGCGGTGGCACGCTGACCTTCAACCTCCGCCACCCGGACGGCACGCTGTTCGACGAGCGGCTCGTGGCCAGGGAGGCGGCAGCGGCCGGTTTTTCCCTGCGTACCGGCTGTTTCTGCAACCCGGGCGCGGCCGAGGGCGCGTTCGGGATGAGCCGGACGTCGATGCGGCAGCGGCTGTTGGCGGGGGTCGACACGATCGACCAGTACCTCGCCGCGTTGGGGCTACCGACGGGCGGCGCGGTCCGCGTCTCGTTCGGACTGGCCTCCATCGCGACCGACGCGGAGCGCTTCGTCGACTTCGTCGCGTCGACCTACCTCAACCGGGACGTCGGTGCCGAGGCACCCCTGCCGCCCCGGCTGCGCTGCTGACCTGCCCGGCTAGCTGACCTGAGCCACCGGTGCCGGACGGTGCTTGATCTCCTCCATGAACGGGAACCGGGCGGTCAGCTCGGCGAACGTCAGGCCAGCCCGCCAGGCCGCGGCCACCTGGGCGACCTGCGCCAGGTCCATGACGTCACCGCGGGCGAGAACCTCTCCCGAGACGCGCAGGTCAATCATGAAGTATCGGGCCTGCGATCCCAGCCCCACGCAGATCACGCCCTCGTCGGAGTGCAGCTCGGCGCAGGTGAATCGGGCCCGCCCCTGCTCCGGCGCGGTCACCTGGCCCACGTCGAGCCCGTGGCGGGCAGCGGTTTCGATGAGCGCGGGGGCCAGGCCACCCCGCTCGACCAGATCCGGGTAGAGGCGCACACCCAGCGCCGTCGACGCCTCGCTCATGACTGACTCCCACTTCCTTGTGACAGAGACCAGCAGCACGCAGGTTACGGGAAAGTTTCCGGCACGCCTCGTCATCCTGTCCCCCGTGGACGCCCCACGGCAATAGGAAGGGTCGATTCGACAGCTATCGAGTAACCCTCGGCCGTGTCGAACTCCGTCGGTGGGCCGGCGCCGTCCACCTCGGAGACATCGAGAGATGGCGCTGCGACGACCGGGATCGGCGCTCCGCCGCTCACTGGTCATCATCGGGCGGTAACGGACGGTCGTGATATTGGAAACACTCTTGACAGAAAGACACCATATCGACATGCTTCGCTGTAGAGAGCGCTCTCTACCCTGGTAGACCCCCTCCACCACCCCCCAAGCTGAGGAGCCTCCCGTGTTCACAGCCCGGCCCAGCCTCCGCTTCCGTCCCCTCGTACTCCTGGCGGCCGCCCTCGTCGCGACCGCGACGGCGCTCGTCGTCCCGGCGCACCCCGACCGGGCCGAGGCCGCCATCGGCCCCATCAGCTGGCAGGACGAGTTCAACTCCCCCGCCGGCACGCCCGTCGACCAGAACAAGTGGCGGTTCGACACCGGCGGTGGCGGCTGGGGCAACAACGAGCGGCAGTACTACACGAACAGCACCAGCAACGCCGTCCACGACGGCCAGGGCAACCTCGTCATCACCGCCCGCCGGGACAACCCCGCCAACTACCAGTGCCACTACGGGCGCTGCGAGTACACGTCAGCACGGTTGCTGACGGCGGCCACCTTCACCCAGACGTACGGGCGGTTCGAGGCCCGGATCAAGGTCCCGCGTGGTCAGGGCATCTGGCCGGCCTTCTGGATGCTCGGCACCGGCGGCGGGTGGCCCGACGCTGGCGAGATCGACATCATGGAGAACATCGGCCGGGAGCCCAACACCGTCTACGGCACCGTGCACGGGCCCGGCTACTCCGGTGGCGGCGGCATCACGGGCAGCCGCACCCTCGGCGCGCCGCTCGCCGACACCTTCCACACCTACCGGGTGGACTGGGAGCCGAACGTCATCACCTGGTACGTCGACGGGGTGCAGTACCACCGGGTCGACCCCGCACGGCTCGGCGGCAGCCGCTGGGTGTTCGACCACCCCTTCTTCATGATCCTCAACGTGGCGGTCGGTGGTAACTGGCCCGGCTACCCGGACGGCTCGACCCAGTTCCCGCAGCAGATGCTCGTCGACTACGTCCGGGTGTCCAGCTACACCTCGGGTGGCGGGGGCGACCCGTCTCCCGGCACCAACCGGATCCGGGGCGCGCAGAGCGGTCGCTGCATCGACATCCCCGGCGCCAACCCGGTCGAGGGCGCCAAGCTCCAGATCTGGGACTGCAACACCACGGCGGCCCAGAGCTGGACCTTCGCCTCCGACGGGACCGTCCGCGCGATGGGCAAGTGCATGGACCCGGCCTGGGCCGGCACCGCCAACGGCACCGAGGTCAACCTGGTCAGTTGCAACGGCAACGCCGCGCAACGCTTCACCCTCAACGCCTCCGGCGACCTGGTCAACCTCAACGCCAACAAGTGCGTGGACGTACGGGAGGCCAACCCCAACAACGGCGGCAAGCTGCACCTGTGGGACTGCCTCGGCGCCGCCAACCAGAAGT
This sequence comes from Micromonospora trifolii, assembly GCF_022229005.1. Classification (GTDB taxonomy): domain Bacteria; phylum Actinomycetota; class Actinomycetes; order Mycobacteriales; family Micromonosporaceae; genus Micromonospora; species Micromonospora trifolii. The sequence continues at coordinate 33,464 of NZ_JAKKFD010000003.1, read as the reverse complement.
GGTCTCGCATCTGACGATCCGAGTTCGAAGGCGTGGCCGCCCGAGGAGAGACTCGGGCGGCCCACCGCTGTCGGAGGGCTCCCGCTCACCTCGTCGAACCGGATTCCTCGATGGGCGCGGACGCTCGGCTTACGCCCACTATGTTCGGATTATCCAGAATCCGGCAGTTCCGGGAGTGAGCCCATGTCGCACCACCTCGATACGCCCCTGGCCGCCCAGGGCGGCCAGTTGTACATCGACGACCTGTACGTCTTCAACGGCGACCGCGCCACCGTGTTCGTCATGGACGTCAACAGCTCGGTGACCAAGGCCGACATCAAGCGCGGCTTCCACGCCGAGGCGCGTTACGAGATCAAGATTCACATCAACGGCACCGACGTGGAGGACCTGACCTACCGGTTCGCCTTCGGCGAGCCGGACAGCGACGCCCGGCAGGCCCTCCAGTTGTACGAGCTGACCGGAGCGGACGCCCGCGACGACGCCGCGATGGGCACCCCCATTGCCGAGGGGCGGACCGGCGAGGTGACGACCGGTGGCAACGTCCGGATCTGGGCCGGACGGATCACCGACCCCTTCTTCGTCGACCTCGACGAACTTGCCACCATCAACGGCGCGGTCAAGAACGGTTCGCCTGTGGACCGCTCCGCGTGGCGGGTCGACCAGGCCAAGAACAGCTTCGCCGGCACCACAGTCGAGTCGATCGTCCTCGAGGTCTCCCACGACGAGCCACTGCTGCGCGACGGCACCGAGATCGGCGTGTGGTGTCGCACCATGCTGGCCACCGACGCCGGCGGATGGCGGCAGATCAACCGCGCCGGCCACCCCATGATGTGGCCGATCTTCTGGCCCCACGACACCGACTTCTCCGACCCCGCCAACTTCCGGCACCCCAGCACCGACCTCACCGAGGGCGGCGAGGAGATCGCGAACGCTGTCGCCGGGGTGGTCAAGGCGAACGGCACCGCACCGGATCCGCAGGCGTACGGCTGGAGCGTCGCCCGGCAGCTCTACCCCGACCTGCTCTCGTACAAGGTCGGCACGGCCGCGAACTTCGGCTTCGCGGTCCGCAACGGGCGCACCCTGGCCGACAACGTGCCCGAGGTGATGTTCTCCCTGGTCCTCAACACCGGCACCACGGCCGGCCTCACCTCGGAGGTCACCAAGGCGGCCCGTTCCGCCACGTTCCCGTACGTGGTCGCTGCCTGAATCTGCTCGCGGGGCTCGGCGGCCGGCACGGCGCCGAGCCCTTGCCGTGCGCGCCCTCCGCGACGGCCGGGAGCGCAGCTCCGGGCCACCTGGGATCGCCCGCGGCCACCGGGTGAAGCTCGCGCGATTCCGGCCCGTATGGGCGTTTTGCGTAGATAGTCTCTTAAGTGCTTGTCAGGGTTCCATAGGACAAAGGAGACTCGATGCGTAGAAAGATTCTCGCGGGCTTGGCCGGCGTTGCCGCCGTCGTCGCGCTCGCCGGACCGGCCGCCGCGGACACGACGGGCGACACGATCGTGACCCTCACCGTCGACGCAGCCGGCGGCCTGTCGATCACCGTGCCGGCGACGGCGAACATCGGAAACGGCGTGGAGGGCACTACCGTCTCCGGCCAGCTCGGCCCGGTCACCGTGCTGGATCAGCGCGGGGCGCTCACCCCCAACTGGACCGCAAACGTCATCTCCACCGACTTCACTACCGGCGGCGGCTCCTCCGGGGAGACGATCCCCAACATCAACGTCCTGTACTGGTCCGGCCCCGCCACGGCGACCGCCGGTGGTGGCACCTTCACGCCGGGTCAGCCGACCGCCGCCCAGCAGGTGATCATCAACGTTCCGCGCACGGCGATGAGCCACACCGGCGGCACCGGCAACAACTTCGCCACCTGGAACCCCACGCTGGTGGTGAACGTGCCCGTCGGCACCGTCCAGGGTGTCTACACGGGGACGGTGACACATTCGGTGTTCTGAGCCGCTGGGCCGGCTGGTGCTGCTGGCCTCGGTCGCCCTCGTGGCGCTCGGGGTTTCGGCGGCACCAGCCGTTGCCGTGCGGGAGCAGCGACAGGACCCGGCCGAAGAAGCCGCGATCAGCATCCGGATGCTGGACATCCCGGCCAGTCGGGTGCAGGATCCCCGGGCCCAGGTCTACATAGTGGATCACCTGAAGCCGGGGACGACGATCAACCGCCGGGTCGAGGTGCAGAACACCTCCGCCGAGACGCAGAAGATCGAGTTCTATTCCGGCGCCGCGTCGGTCGAGAACAACGCCTTCACAGTGCCCGAGGGGCGTACGGGCAACGAACTCAGCGGGTGGATCCGGCTGAAGACCGCCACCATGGAACTGGACCCGGGTGAGCGACAACCGGTCGAGGTCGAGCTCGCCGTGCCGAAGAAGGCATCGAAGGGCGAGCGGTACGCGGCGATCTGGGCGCAGGTCACCAGCGCGAAGGAACGCACCGGCAACGTCACCCAGATCCACCGGGTGGGCATCCGGGTCTACCTCGACGTCGGTCCGGGCGGTGAGCCGCCAACGGACTTCCGGATCGAGGGGTTGGCCGCGGAGCCCGGCGTCGGTGAGTTCCCGGTGGTCACCGCGAAGGTCACCAACACCGGCGAACGCGCACTGGACATGACCGGCACCCTGTCGCTGACCAAGGCGGCAGTCCAGGCCGGCCCGTTCAAGGTGACCAACGGGGTGACGATCCTGCCCGGTCAGAGCGGTCAGGTGCGGATCGACGTCAACCAGGCCCTGCCCGCCGGGACCTGGGACGTGCACGCGAAGCTCGCCAGCGGCACCGTGGAGCGCACCGCGACCGGGAAGATCGTCCTCCCTGTCGCAGCGCCGATGACTGTCGCGACGTCCAGCGGGCCGAGTTGGCTCGTCTACACGGTCGGCGGCATCGCCCTGCTGGTGCTGGTCACTCTTGGTGGCTGGTACCTCGTCCGCCGGCACCGGACCCAGCTGGCCTGAGGTTCCCCGACAGAGACTGCCCGGCCGTTCCGAAGGGAACGGCCGGGCAGCGACGTCTGACGGGACGGGCTGGCCGGGCTAGATGACCGAGTGCGTCACGACCGCCGCGTAGTCGCCGACCACCACCCCGGACGGGAGCGTCACCAACAGCGAGGGGTTCCAGGTGGCGGAGTTCGGGCCTCCAGTTTGGCCGGACCACCCGGCGGCCGTACGCGGCGTGTTCAGCACCGCCCCGGGCTGCGGGACGAAGGATCCGACACCGGTGCTGGCAAGGAGGGGCCCGGAGGCGTACGTGATGTTGCTGTTGGGAATGGTCTCGCCACCCGAGCCGGAGCCCGTGGTGAAGCTGGTGCTGGAGACGACGCTGACCCAGTTACCGGAGAACGGCCCGCGGTCGTCGGTGACTGTCACCGGACCGAGTTGGCCCGAGACGCCGGTCGTGCCGGAGGTGACAGTGCCGAGCGCAGAGATCGCCGGGACGCTGATGGAGAGCCCACCGAGCGGGCTGATGACCAGCTCGACAGGTCGGGTCGCGGACTGGTCGAACGAGTCGGTCACCCGGACGGTGAACGGGAACGTGCCGGACACTGTGGGTGTGCCGGAGAGCAGTCCGGTGACCGGGTCGAGGGTCAGCCCGGCGGGCAGGCTCCCGGCGCTGACCGACCAGGTGAACGGGCCCGTGCCGCCGGTCACCGTCAGCTGGTACTGGTACGGGTCGTACGCCTTGCCGGGTGGGGGCGGCGGGAAGGTCAGCGTCGGCGACGCGTTGACCGTCACCGACGCGGAGGGGGCCGACTGTGGGCCGGTCCCACCGGCGTTCGTCGCGGCCACCCGGAAGGTGTACGTGGCACCGGCGGTCAGCCCTGTGACGATCTGGGTCGTGGCGGTTCCGCTGAAGACCCGGGGCGCCTGCGCCACGCCGCCGAGATACGGCGTGACTGTGTAACCGGTGATCGGCGACCCCCCGTTGGCCGGGGCCGTCCAGCTCACCGTGGCGGCGTTGGTTCCGGCGGTGGCCGAGGCGTTCGTCGGTGCTCCTGGCAGTGTGTACGGGACCACCGCCGCCGAGGGTGGGCTGGCCGCGCCGGTCCCGAACGCGTTCACCGCCGCCACCCGGAAGGTGTACGACGCGCCGGCCGTCAGCCCGGTCAGGGTGCGGCTCGTGGTGGAGGCGTCGAAGGTGAGAGTCGGTTGGGTGACGCCGTCCCGGATCGGGGTGATCAGGTAGCTGGTGATCGGGCTGCCGTTGTTCGCCGGCGCGACCCAGCTCACTGTGGCGCTGGTGACGCCCGCGACCGCTGTGGGCGTGGTCGGTACGCCCGGCGTGGACGCGTAGACGAAGTTCGCCGATCCGGCGGAGCCCCGGGTGACGACGCTGACCGTGACAGTCGCCGGGCTGGACCGGGCGGGCATGGCGGAGATGGCGAGGGTGCCGTCGGGGTTCACCGTGAAGCAGCCGGCGGCCGGGCCGGAGGTGCACGGCACCAGCAGCACCGACGTGCCGGCCTGCTGCTCGGCGGCCGTACCGATGGTGATCGCTGTCGCTCCGGTGAGGTTGCTGCCGCCGACGGTGACCGGGACGCCCCCGGAGACCGAGCTCTGGGCCGGGGTGACGGTGACGCCGCTGGGTGCGGTGGCCGGCGCTACCGGCGTGGTGCTGGTGGCCAGGCCCGGGTTCGCGTCGATCGACGACGAGGTCGCCACCGTCGCGGTCTGGATCTGCGTCGGTGTCACGCCGGTACCGGTGACTGTCGCGACGACAGTGATGGGCGGCAGGGAGGTGCCGGCGGCGAACGGGCCGTTGCTGTTGGTGCAGGTGATGGTCTGTCCGGACGGTGCGGCGCAGACCCAGCCGGGGCCGTACGCGGCGCGGGGGACGACGCCAGCGGGCACGGTCTGGGTGACCGAGATCGGTGACGTCTCGGCGGCGCCGGCATCGACCCCGGCGGTGATCGAGTAGGTGACCGGGTCACCGGGCTGCGGGGCGGCCCCGACCGCGCTGGTCTGCGTCACGTTCAGGTCCGGTACCGGGTTGAAGCTGACCGCCCGAGCGTTGTCGACCTCGTGGAAGTCGGTGACCGAGCCGGTCGAGCCCACCCAGCCGAAGGCGAGTTGTCGGGGGTAGCCGCTGGCGTTCAGCCAGGTCGGCGACGGGTACAGGCTCGGCGACACGACCGGGAGGCTGCCGGCCAGCGTCCGCGCCGCGCCGCCGACCGGGGTGAACCTGACCCGGTACTCCCCGGCCGGAACGGTGATGCCGGTGTCGGTGGTGAACGGCGACGGGGTGGTGTTGGCGACCACCTCGACCGGCACCACCGAGGCGGGTCGGGTGGCGGCCCGCAACGCGAGTGCCGCCGAGGATGTGGTGGTGGCGGTGCTGTTGATCGCGCAGTAGCCGACCGCGTTGCGGCCCGGCCCCCGGATCACGACCTGGCCGGGAACCCGGCCGTTGGTGGTCGAGATGTACGGCGGGTTCGTGCAGCCGGTCCCCTGGTAGGTGCTGTTGCTGAAGTTGCCGAAGACGTCCAGCCCGATGCCGAGGTAGCCGTTGGAGAGGCCCGCCGACACCCCGTTGAACGCCGCCGAGTAGCCCAACGAGCCGCCCGGCTGGCCGAGGGTGGACGGGGGTCTCGGGTTCGCCGGGTCGACGGCGGCCAGGACGAAGGCGAGGCCGTCCGCACCGGGGTTGATGCCGCCGTACTGGTAGGTGTTGAAGCTGACGTGCAGTCCCTGCGAGGTGGGCACGCTCACCGCGCCGAACACCCCGCCCTGGCGGGTGATGGCGGCGGGGGTGAGGCGCAGCTTGCCGGAGCCCTGCGGGTCGGTGGAGCTGGTGCAGCTGAGCAGCGGGCCGATGGTGGAGTTGCCTGCCGCGCTCAGGCAGGCGGCGTTGGTGGCGAGGAGGCCGGGCACCGCGGGTACCGCCACAGCGCCGACGCCGTTCGCGGTGTTGTTGTGGAAGGGCTGGTCGAACAGCACGGAGCCGGCCGCCGAGGCCGGGAGTGGCGCGACCGCGAGCACTCCCACGGTCACGGCTACCGCCAGCGCTGCGATGCTGCTCGGACGACGCCGGCCCCGAAACGACATGCCCACTCCCAGCTTTCACTCGAGTCCCGAGCTGGACTATATCCCCCAAAAACACCCATATTTCTCTTACCGGCATAAAGCGGGCTGGTGCCCGGCCGCGCAAAATTGGACCGACCTCCTCGGTCACGCCGGGGAGGTCGGTCCGCTGAGACTGGAAGCTGTCAGCCCTCGATGTCCCGAGGGTCACGGCTGCGGGGGTAGGTGTTCTTCTCCCCGATCGTGCCGTCCTGCTTCTTGATCACGTGTTCGACGCCGCGGTCGGCCGCCATCTCGCGGCCCTGGGCCTGCGCGTCGGCCTTCACGTCATGCGTGCTGCTGGCGCGCTCCTGGCCCTCCGGCTTGTTCTTCCACTGCCCGTCCTCGTGGTACGTGTCGACGTCACCCTTGGCCATGACCGGCTCCTCCCTGCGTCTGCGCTGTCCCCCGAATCAGTGCCCCCGAGCCGCGCCGGGCAAACTGCCGTCCTCAGGAGGCGGCCGGGCAGTTGTTGCTCACCCGCCGCAGGATCTGTTCGCGCTCGTCCGTGGTGATGCCCGACGGCGTGCCGTCGAAGTGGGTCTCGACCTTGTCCCAGCCACGGCGCTGCTCGTAGTGCAGGTGCGGCGCTCCGGAGTTGCCGGTGCTGCCGAGCCGCCCGATCTGGTCACCCTGGGCGACCTTCTGACCGACAGTGACCAGCGGCGGTTCGAGCATGTGCAGGTACTGCGTCTCCCACTTGCCGCCGTGGTCGATCTTCACCCAGTAGCCGCCGCCGCGCCCCCGTGGGCCCTCCGGGTTCTCCGGGTTGCGGCCGCCCAGCGAGCCGTTGATGCCCGCCACCGTGACAGTCCCGGCGTACGACGCGAGCACCGGCCGCCCCCACGTCTCGCCCTCGACGGGGAAGAAGTCGACGTCGTAGTCGTCGTGACCGGGGTAGGTGCTGAGCTGCCACGTCTCGCCGCAGGTCACCGGCATCTGGAAGAGCGGGCGCGGCCCGGCCGGTCGCAGCATCGGCAGCGCCACCACCGCGACGCCCAGGACGGCCGCTGTCGCGACGAGCGCGAGGACGACGCGGATGGCACGGCTTCGTGGGCGGCGGTGGGAACGGGCTCTGGTCGGGCGGCCGGTCGTCACCGGCCCGAGCATGGCAGATCCCGGCAACATGTCGACTCCGAGGTCGCGCCCCGATGCAGTGACATTGCAGTCGCATCGTGAACGAGATAGCGTGGGATGCAATGCAGTCGTATTGCAACGAGAGTGGGCTCCCATGCACGTGATCGCGTTGTCCGAGGTGACCGCCGCCATGACCGCCCTGGTCGGCGGCAAGGCGGCCGGGCTGGGCGAGCTGATCCGGCACGGCGAGCAGGTCCCCGACGGTTTCTGCGTCACCACCGAGGCACACCGGCTCGGCGTCGTCCCCACTGCCGAGGTCGTCGCCGCGTACCAGCGGCTCGGTGCGGGCCCGGTGGCGGTGCGCTCCAGCGCCACCGCCGAGGACCTGCCGGACGCGAGCTTCGCCGGGCAGCAGGACACCGTCCTCAACGTCACCGGCACCGCCGAGCTGATCGCCGCGATCGAGAAATGCTGGGCTTCGCTGCACGGCGACCGCGCGACCGCGTACCGCGACGCCCGTAGCATCGATCATGCAGCGGTGGAGATGGCCGTCGTCGTGCAGCGCATGGTCACCCCCACCGTGGCGGGAGTGCTGTTCACAGCGAACCCGCTGACCGGCCGCCGTGACGAGATGGCCGTCGACGCCGCGCCCGGCCTCGGCACGACGGTGGTGGACGGCGCAACGGCAGTCGACCACTACATCCTCGACGACGTCACGCGCGCCGAGGCCGGATGCCTGACGTCCACGCAGCTGGCCCGCCTCCGCGTCACCGGCGAGCGGTTGCAGGCCCACTTCGGCTGCCCACAGGACGTCGAGTGGGCGATCGACGCGGACGACGTGCTGTGGCTCCTCCAGTCCCGGCCGGTCACCAGCCTGTTCCCCGCCCCACCCCGCAGCGAGAAGCCCCTCCCCCGTGTCTACCTGGAGTTCGGGCACGTCCAGGGCATGCTGCAACCGGTCACCCCGATGGGCATGTCGACCCTGCGGACGCAGATCGCCGCGATGCTCGCCGCGCTCGGGGTACGGGTCGAGATCGTCGACATCGGCGGCCGCCTCTACGGCGACCTGACCGACCTCGCACGCGACCGGTCGTCCCGCAAGCGACTGGTGAAGCTCCTGGCTGTCGACTTCGGGCCGCGCGCCCAGGCGGTGATGCAGCACGTGCTGGCGGATCCCCGGTTCGCCCCGACCAGCGTCGGTGCCCGCCGCGGTGGGGCACCGGGGGCCGCGTCGCTGCGGACAGCCGGTCGCGCGGTGGTGGGGATCCTGCGGGCGCTCGCCCGTCCCGAGGCTGCGCGGGCCCGGATGTTCGAGGCGATCGAGCAGCTGAGGGTACGCTCGGCCGCCCCCGCCGACCTGCGTACCGCCGCCGACCGGCTGCGCTTCGTCCAGGCGCAGGACGCCGACGCCGACGACAGCGCCGACGCGATCATGTGGCCGATCGTCGCCGGGATGCTCGCCGCCGCTCTGCCGACCACGTTGCTCAAGGGCGTCGCCGGCCCGGACGAGATCCACACCGTGCTGGGTGGCATGCCGCACAACGTCACCATCGAGATGGACCTGGCCCTGTGGCGGCTCGCCCAGGGCGCGGGCGAGCACCGCCAGCTTCTCCTCGACACCCCGCCGGCCGAGTTGGCCGCACGCCACCTGCGCGGCACGCTGCCCGACATCGGCATGACGACCTTCCTGGACGTCTACGGTCACCGGGGCGTCGCCGAAGTCGACCTCGGGGTGCCGCGCTGGGCGGAGGATCCGACGCCGGTCTTCGCCGCGGTCGCCAACTACCTGCGGGTCACCGATCCGCGACAGGGCCCCGACCAGCGCTTCCAGCGGGCCACCTCGGTGGCGGAGTCAGCGCTGCGGGAGTTGGCCACGCGGGCTCGCCGTCGGCGGCCGGTGCGGGGCAGGATCGCCGGTTTCCTGTTGCGCCGGGCGCGATCATTGGCCGGCCTGCGCGAGGCCGGCAAGTTCGCCGGGCTGTACCCGCTGCGCGAAACCCGCCGCCAACTGCTGCTCATCGGCGCCGACCTGCACGGCTCCGGCCTGCTGGACCAGCCCGACGACATCATGTTCCTGACCCTCGACGAGGTGCACACCGCCGTACACCAGGGTGTTGATCTGCGTGGCACCGTCACCGCCCGACGGGCGGTGCACCGCCGGGAGCTGCGGCGTCGGACGGTGCCGGTGGCACTGCTCTCCGACGGCACCGACGTCGAGACCGTCCTGCCGGCGACCTCGTCCGGCGACGGGACACTCGCCGGAGTGGGTGCGTCGGCAGGCCGGGTGACCGGCCCCGCCCGGGTCGTGCACGACCCGGGCACCGCCCACGTCGAGCCCGGCGACGTCCTGGTGGCCGCGACCACGGACCCCGGCTGGACCCCGCTGTTCCTCACCGCGGCGGCGCTGGTCACCGAGACCGGAGCGATCATGGCGCACGGCCCGACGGTGGCCCGTGAGTACGGCATTCCCGCCGTCATCTGCGTGCCCGACGCCACCCGGACCATCACCACGGGGCAGCTCGTCACAGTGGACGGCGGTGCCGGAACCGTCACGCTGCACTGACCGTCGGCCCCCGAGCGAGAAGGACGACCATGACCGACACGAAGACGCCAACCAGGGCGCGGGTGGGCTCGCTGCTGCGTCGGGCCGTCGAGGCCGAGGCCGCGACGTGGCGCAGCCTGTACGCGTGGGCGCGGCGACGCCCACTACCGCTGGGGCCCGGCGACGAGCCGTTCGGCTACCTCGGCGTGGTCAAGCCGATCCTGGGCATCTTCATCGGCCTGTCGGTAGTGGAGATCCCGATCTTCGACGTGGTGGTCACCCACGTGGTGCCGTGGCGTCCCGCCCGCTGGATCGTGCTGGGCCTCGGCATCTGGGGTCTGCTCTGGATGATCGGCCTGTTCGCCAGCATGACCCTCCACCCTCACGTCGTGGGCGACCGGGGCCTGCGGGTGCGGCTCAGCTGGGGCATCGACATCTGGATCCCGTGGACGGACGTCGAGGCCCTGCGCAAGCGCTACCGCTCGCTGCCGTCGAGCAGATCGGTGCAGGTCGAGCAGGAGGGCGACCGCCAGGTGGTGTCCATCTCGGTCGGCAGCCAGACCAGCATCGACGTCCTGCTGCGTCGGCCGCTGACCTTCGACCTGCCCAAGACCGGGTCCACGCCGATGAACGAGCTGCGACTGTACGCCGACGACCCGGACGGCCTGCTGCGCAGCGCGCGGGGCACTCCGGTGAGCCACATCGTCAGCCGGTGACCGCCGCGCTGGCGGAGTCTCCGGGCCACCCACTGTGAAACGATCGAGGTCATGCCCAAGAAGGTCGATCACCAGGAGCGACGCACCCTCATCGCGGACGCGCTGATGCGGGTCGCCGCGGATCAGGGCCTGGAGGCCGTCAGCCTCCGACACGTGGCTGCCGAGGCCGGCGTGTCCGCCGGGATGGTCCAGCACTACTTCCGAACCAAGGACGAGATGATGGCGTTCGCGTTGAGCGTGGTGCGTGAGCGCAGCCAGTTCCGTGTCACCGAGGCGGTGGCACGGCTGGGTGAGACCCCGTCGCCTCGGCTGCTGCTACGCACGATGCTCGCCGCGCTGCTGCCGCTCGACGAAGGCACCCGCGACAACGGGCGGGTGGCACTCGCGTTCCTCGCCTACACGGCGGTGCGACCGTCGGCCGCGCCCAGCCTGCACGAGGACACCGCGCAGTTCACCACCTTCATCGCCAGCGTCCTGCCCGACCGCCACGACGCCGCCGCCGCGGCTGGCCTGCTGGCGCTGATGGAAGGGCTCGGTGTCTACCTGCTCGGCGGGCAGTACACCGCCGAACAGGCGCTGGGCGCACTGGACGCCCACCTCGACCTGCTCTTCGGCTGATCCCGTCGTAGCTGGCCGTTGGCCCCCGCACGAGGGGTGGCACAGACCAGGATGAGCGGATGAGCCGCATCCGCCGGTCCCGGCCGGTGCTGGTCGAGGAGGCACACCGGGCCACCACCTTCGAGATCTTCTTCGACCTGGTCCTGGTCTTCGCGCTGACGCGGCTCATCGGTTTCATGGCGGAGTCGCTGGGGCCGCTCACCCTCTACCAGGGGCTGCTGCTCCTGCTCTGGTTCTGGTACGCGTGGAGCTGCTATGCCTGGCTGGGCAATCAGGTCCGCGCGGACAACGGCCCCGTACTGGCCGGAATGCTCGTGGCGATGGCCGCCATCTTCGTGGCCGCCCTGGTGATCCCCGAGGCGTGGCAGCGCCACGACGGCGCGTTGAGCCCGCCGCTCACCCTGGCCATCGCCTACCTCGCGGTCCGCGGGGTGCACCTCACCCTGATGACCTACGCCTCGTCCGGCAACCCGCAGTACCGCCGCCAGACAGCGCGCTTCGCCGTGTCCACCACACTCGCCTGGGTTCCGCTCCTGGCTGGAGCCTTCCTCGGCGGTACCGCGCAGACCGTGCTGTGGACAGTGGCGTTCCTCGTCGACTACGGCGGCGGCCGGATCGCCACCGCCGCCAGCTTCGGGGAGGTCCGCAGCGGGGCACACTTCGCCGAACGCCACGGCCTGGTGCTGATCATCGTGCTCGGTGAGTCCCTGCTGTCGGCCGGGGCCGGCGTGGGCCGGGCCACGATCGTCTGGCCGGTGCTGGTGGCGGCGGTGTTCGGCTTCGCCGCGACCGTGTGCCTGTGGTGGCTCTACTTCGTGGGCGTCGCCCCTGCCGCCGCGAAGGTGCTGACCTCGGCCTCGCCGCGCACCCGACGCCGTCAGCAGCTGGCGTCGGACGCGTACACGCTGGCGCACCTGCCGCTGGTCGCCGGGGTGGTCTACTTCGCCCTGGGCATCCACCTGATCCTCGCGAGCCTGACCGACCAGCCTCGGCACCCCGCCGGGGAGCCGATGGGATGGCCGGCGACGACAGTGCTCTACGGCGGTGCCGCGCTCTACCTCATCGGTCGTCTGCTGTTCCTCCGGCTGACCGTCGGCGGCTCGCCGGGTCAGCTCGTCGCGATCGGCGTCGTCCTCCTGCTGCTGCCGGTGGCCCGGATCCTGCCCGCGCTGGCCGCCCTCGGCCTGCTGGCGGCCATCCTCACCGCCCTGGCGCTTCACCAGCGGCTGACCCGAGCCGACTGACCACGGCCTACCACCGACAGATCGGCGGGATTGTGCGACTCCCGCTCGCCATGACAGTCTGCCCGTCATCGGTGCCGGTGAGGGGCGGTCGCACATGTTGAACATGGACGGGGTCTCGGTCGGTTACGGCGACGCGCCGGCCGTCCTCACTGACATTTCGGTGACGGTCCGACCGGGTCGGGTCCTGGCGTTGACCGGGTCGTCGGGCGCCGGCAAGACCACCCTGCTCAACGCGATGGCGGGGCTGTTGCGGCCACGGGACGGCTCAGTGACTGTCGACGGTCGGCCGCTGCGCGACCGTGATCACGCGGTCGAGCACCGGATCGTCCTCATCCCGCAGGACAACGGCCTCGCTCCCATCCTCACCGCGGCCGAGAACCTTCAGGTGGCGCTCGTAGCCGGTGGCGTCACACCACCGGAGGCCCTCCGGCAGACCGCCGCGATGCTGGATCTGCTGGGTCTCGCCGGCCAGGCCGACCAGCTCGTCGAGGAGTTGTCCGGTGGCCAACAGCAGCGCACGGCCGTCGCCCGTGGCCTGGCCCTGCGTGGGGGTGTACTGCTGGCCGACGAGGTGACGAGCTAGCTGGACGCCGGCAATCGGCAGCGGGTGCTGGATCTGTTGCACGACGAGGCGCGGCGGGGTGCTGCCGTCGTGTTCGCCACCCACGACCCGGAGGTGGCCGCCGCCTGCGAAGCAGAGCTGCACCTCGTCGAGGGGCGGGCGGAGATCGTCCGCGACTGAGGACGCCGGTAACCGGCAGGTCTCGGTCCGGTCGCACAGGGCGGCGGACCGGCGGACGGCTCGATAGCCTCGGCGTCAATGCTGACCGTCATCTGGGGTGCGCTCGCGGCCCGCCGGGCACAGGCGTTGGCGGTGCTCCTGCTCGCGGTGCTCGCCAGTGCCGCCGCGGCGGCCGCACCGAGCTACGTCGCCGCGGCCGGGCAGGCACTGGCCCGCTACGAGGTTTCCAGGGCGACGCCGAACGAGCTTCGGCTGCGGCTCGCCGATCCCGTCGAATATCCGGGGGTGCCCGGGGACCCCGCACGGACGCCGTTCGCTGACATGGTCAAGAAACTGACGCCGGCCGGCTTCGAGGTCGTCCTGGGTGCCCAGAGTGGTGGCGTCGCCGCCGGTCGGGACGGGACGGTGACCTCGAGCCTGGTCTTCCGCGCGGGGGTCTGCGAGCGGGTCACAGTGGCCGGCGCCTGCCCCCGGGCCACCTCAAGGGGGCAACTCCCCGAGGTCATGGTCGGCACGCACACCGCCGCGCGTCTCGGTGTCGCCGTCGGCGACCAGTTCACGTTCGGCGCGGTGCCGGTGCGGGTGGCCGGCATCTACCAACCGCTGGACGCGACCGATCCGTTCTGGCTGGGTGCGGAGTACATTCGGCCGGCCGCGGCGGGCCCGACCGGCACGTCGGCCGTGGGCAGCGCGGAAGACGCCATCTTCACCGCCGAGGCCGCGCCCCTGACCGACGACCAGGCCATCCTGTATCGGTCGACGGCCGACCTCTACGTCACCGAGCGCCTGTTCGACACCCGGTCCGTGGCGGACCTGCGGGCCGCTGTCACCGTGGTGACGCGCGACGGGAGCCGCGAGGGCCTCGGGGGCGGCACCAGCCTGTCCAGCCTGCTCGACCGGGTGGCCCTGCAACGCGGGCAGTTGGCCGACGGGGTGACGCTGGGCGCCGGACTGCTCGTCCTGCTCTGCTGGCTGGTCCTCTTCGTCGCGGTCGGCTCAGCGGCGGACCAGCGACGGCCGGAGCAGGGCCTGCTCCTGCTCCGTGGGGTGCAGCGCCGACGGCTGTGGGCGCTGGCGATCGGCGAGCACGCCATACCCGCCTTGTTCGCGATCCCCCTCGGCTGCCTGGGTGGCCTGACCGCTGCCACACTGCTCGCCGCGCACACTCTCCCGGCCCGCGCCGACGTCACGGTGGACGCCACCGTGATCGGCTTCGCCGCCATCGGCGCCCTCGGCGCGCTCGCCGCGGTGCTTCTCACCCAGGCTCGGATGTTGTCCGCACCGGTCGTCGACCTGCTACGCCGGGTGCCGGCACGGGTAAGGGGGTGGCGGGCGACCATCGGTGATGTCGTCGCGGTTTCCGTCGCCGTGGCTGCCGTCGTGCAGTTGCGCTCCGGCGGATCGCCCAGCGGACTGGCGCTGGTGGCGCCGGTCGCCGGGGCGCTCGCCGCAGGGTTGCTGCTGGCGCGAGTCACCATGATCGCCGGCGGGGCGGTGGGTGGTGCGCTGCTGGCGCGCGGCCGGACCGCCGGTGGTCTCGCCCTGGTGCAGGTGGCCCGGCAACCACGGTTCCGGCCTCTGATCGCGCTGCTCACAGTGGTTGTCGCGATGCTCGCATTCACCGTCGCCACGAGCGAGGTCGCGTCGGCCGCCTACCGTGATCGCGCGATCGTCGAGGTCGGTGCGCCGCGTGTGGTCGAGGTCGGTGCGACGTCCCGTTCGCACCTGTTGGCAGCCGTACGGGCGGCCGATCCCGAGGGGCGGTTCGCGATGGCCACTGTGGTCACGGGCTCGTCCTCCGCAGCCGGCACACCGCTGCTGGCCGTGGACTCCGACCGGCTTGCGACAGTGGCCAGGCCGCATTCGTCCTACGGCATGTCCTTGGCGGACGTCGAGCGGAAGATCCGCCCAACCGCACCCGGGGCACCTGTGCACCTACGCGGGCGCCTGCTCACCATCGTCATCTCCGCCAGCTTCGACGCCGAGGTCTTCGGCGGCAATCGGGTCCGCCTCGCGGTCACGGTCTCCAGCGCCAACGGCACCCGAGTGGCCACCTCTCGACAGGACATCGAGCCCGGTCGCAAGGGCTACGTCCTCCAGGTGCCCGAGTGCGCGCAGGATTGCCGGCTGGTCAAAATCGACATCGTCGCTCCGGTGGTGTCCCGGAACCTGGAGGTCCGCTTCGAGGAGATGCGAACCGGCGATGAGGACGGCGAACACGAGACGATGGTGCTGACCGGTGCTCAGTTCGCCGATATCACGCGGTGGCGGCTGACCGATCCGGATGACACCTTTCTCGACGCCACGAGCGGAACGGATGTGGCGCTGATCCTCACCGTGCCGGAAAATCGGCGTGCGACGCCGGCCGGCATCGCTGTTGCCGACGCACCCTTCCCGCTACCCGTCTACCTGACCCGATCGACGGGGACGCCGCTCGGCGGGACTCATCCGTACGACGGGGTCGACGGGACACCGACAACGGCGTTGGTCGGAGGCGTTGCCGATCGTCTACCGCGACTCGGAGGATCCGGTCTGGTCGTCGACCTGGAGTACGCGGATCGGCTCGCCGTCGCCAGCCAGAGCGGTAAGGAGGAGGTCTGGTTGACGGGAACGGCTCCCGTCGACGTCCTCGATCGGCTTCGCGCCCAGGGTCTGGTTGTCCAGTCCGAGCGGACGATCACCGGAGTTCGCCAGGACTTCGATCGACAGGCTCCGGCGTTGGCGCTGCGCTTCAACCTGTTCGCCGCGCTGGCCGGGGTGCTGATCGGGGCGGCCGGCCTGATCGCGATGGCGGCGGCCGAGCAGCGTGCTCGGGTGGCAATGTTGGTGGCGCTGCGTCGGCAGGGGTTGCCACCACGCGCAGTCCGTGGCGGCTACGGGTTACCGGCCGCGGTCGCCGCCGTATCGGGCGGCCTCGTCACAGTGGTGATCTGGCTGCTCACCCGAAGCGGGCAGCGGTTGTTCAGCGACGGCCGCTCACCGGTCCCGTTGCCCGACTGGCCGGACGTCGGCCGTCTGCTGATGTTCACGATGCCCACCATCGCGCTGTTCGCCCTCACGGCGGTCGTGCTCGGTCGGGTCGTCGCCGCCTCGGTGCGCCGCAGGAGCGGCCGATGACCGCCGAGCCACACGACGAGCCGTTGACCCTCGCCCGACCGGCAGAGGGCGTGGCCGTCACCTGCCACCGGCTGATCCACATCTACTCCACAGGCACCGGCGACGTCGTCGCGCTCTCCGGCGTGGACCTGCGGATCTCTCCCGGCGAGATGCTGGCGCTGGTGGGGCCGTCCGGCTCGGGAAAGTCCACGTTGGTGGCGATCCTCGGCGGGCTCATGCAGCCGTCCGCCGGGCGTGTGTACGTGGGCGACCACGAGCTGTCGCGGCTCTCGTCCAAGGGCCTGGCGGCCCTCCGCGGGGCCACCATCGGCACAGTGCTCCAGGGCGCCGAACGCAACCTGCTGCCGTACGTGTCGCTGTCGCGCAACATCTGGTTGGCGCAGCGACCCGCGGCACGCCTCGCCGGACGCCGGCTCGATCCACCGGAGGCGATCCTGGACCTCGTCGGTCTCGCCGGCGCGGGCTCGCGGCGGGTGGGCGACCTGACCCCGGGGCAACGTCAGCGGGCCGCTCTGGCGCAGGGGCTCGCGGCCGGGCCCGGGCTGCTCCTGGTCGACGAGCCGACCAGCCAGCTCGACGCGTCCGGTCGGGACGAGGTGCTCGCGGCGCTCACCGCCGTTAACGCGGAGCGGGGCACCACTGTGGTCGTGGTGACGCACGACGGCGAGGTGGGCGCCCAGCTGGGCCGCGCGGTCACCATCCGGGACGGCCGGGTCGGCGCCGAGGGGCGCAACGGCCGGGACTTCGCCGTGGTGGCCGGCGACGGCACGATCCAGTTGCCGCCCGAGACGGTGGCGACCTTTCCGGCCGGGACGCTCTTCGAGGTCGACCACACCGACCAGTCGATCACTCTGCGCGCCGTGGCCACCCCGTCATCCCTCGGCGGGGACGACGGGGTGGCGCGGGTCGGCGGCGAGCCGCGCCCTAGTGGGTCGTGAAGCCCGCCCGCGCCTTCAGACGGCGCAGCTCGTCGGCGGACATCAGCCAGGTGGAGTTCGTCGTCCCCAGGCCGAGGAGCACCTGGTCGAAGGTGTTGCCGTCGTTGTCGTCGGTGTAGCAGACGCTCACCTCGCCCCAGGGCGACGCGGCGACCGCGAAGTGCTCCTGGCGACCCGTCGTGGTCTGGCTCAGCGCCTGGGCAGCCAGCCGCCCGGTGGACGTGCCGTCCGGGTTGAGGCCCCGCGCCCAGACGTCCGGGTTGGCGCCGGACACCGTCCAGCCCACCACCACGTTGTCCTGGTCGTCGATGCCGACCCCCGGGGCGACGGCACCGGTTCCGGTGGAGACCGGAACCTCGTCGTGCCGGGCCGTGCCCGCAGCGGTGAACGATCGGGCCCAGACACCCCGGGTGCCGAGGTGGTCGGATTCCCACCCGACGGTGAAGTCACCGGCGAAGTTCGCCGCCACCGAGGCCCGCTGCTGCTGCCCGCCGTTCTGGGCGTTGGCCGTCCGCCGCGACAGCGTAACGGCACCGTTGGACCGGGCCAGCCGGGTCAGCCCGATGTTGTACGAGCCGTTCGCGTCGGCGTCCTCGTCCCAGACCACCAGCGCCTCGCCGGAGGCGGACACCGCCACGTCGGGGCGGTGGTGCGTGCCCGTCGTCTGCGAGGCCGTCACCTCGTACGCCTTGGTGGTGGCGGCGGTGAAGCCGGCGGCCTTGACGGTGGCGGGAGCGGTGCCCTGCACGTCCTCCCAGACCACTGTGAAGCCGACGGCGGCGGCGTTGCTGGGCGCGCCGTCCGGGTCGACCGAGACCCTCGGCCAGATCTGCTGCCCGGCGTCGCTGGCGTTGGCCTGCCCCGAGCCGAGCACCGCGCCGGTGGGCGACACCACCCGGTACTGGATGTTGTAGACGCCGTTGCCGTCGCCGTCGGCGGCCCAGACCACCACGGCGTTGCCCCGGTCGTCGAGCCCCACGTCCGGGCTGAGGTGCCGCCAGGCGGCTCCGCTGGTCCCTCCGGTGGAGAGCTTCAGCTCGTACGCGGGTGTGCCGTCGCGGAACAGCCGCAGGTAGATCTCGCTGTGGGTGTCGTCCTCCGGGGCGGTGCTGTCCCGGTCGTCCTCCCAGACCACTGCGACGTGGCCGTTGCGGTTCATGGCGATGGAGGGCAGGTCCTGGTCTCCGGTGGCGACGCTGTTCGCGGTGGTCCAGGTGACCGCCTCGGCGGTCATCGCGGTCGGGCCGAGAAACACGTTCGGGACCAGCAGGGACGCGGTGAGCAGTGCGGTTGTCACGGTCATTGTGGCTTTCTCCCTTACCCGGCCTGCAGGCCGGGCTGGCCGTCGAGGATGACGAACGAGCGCACTGTGGACGCCGCAGCGCCGTGCTCGGTCACGGTGTTCACCGCGCGGAAGTCCGCGCGGACCTGGCTGCGGCTGATCGTGGTACGGACGTAGCCGCGCCGGTCCGAGTAGAACTTCAGGTGCGGGTTGGCCGCCGCGTTCGGGACCGTGGTGCTGCCGCTGCCGTTGCCGGTCGAGCTGATCGAGGTGCAGACCAGCTCGGTGCCGATGGTGGCCGAGGACGGGTTGGCGTAGTCGGCCTTGAGGTCGTTGGCCCACGAGCGGTGCACGTCGCCGGTGAGCACCAGCGGGTTGCGCACCCCACGCTGCTGCCAGCCGGTCTGGATGCGGCTGCGGGAGGCCCGGTAGCCGTCCCACGCGTCCATGCTCGCCGCCCCGTTCGCGTCCAGCTGCTGGGCGAAGAAGACCTGCTGGCCGAGGATGTCCCAGGTGCCGTAGCGCTGGGCCAGCCCGTCGAGCAGCCACGCCTCCTGGCTGGCGCCGGTCAGCGACCGGGAGGTCAGGTCCGCGTCGGCGCAGACCTTCCAACCGTCCCCGCAGGCCTGGTCGTCACGGAACTGCCGGGTGTCGAGCATGTGGAAGGTGGCGAGCTGCCCCCACCGGACCCGCCGGTGCAGCGGGATGCTGTTGCCGTTGGCGGCGGACGGCGGTCGCAGCGGCATGTTCTCGTAGTAGGCCCGGTACGCGGCGGTGCGCCGGGCGGTCCACTGGGCGGGGGTCAGCGTGGGGCTGCTGTCGTTGCGGACCATGTTGGCGTAGTTGTTCTCCACCTCGTGGTCGTCCGGCACCACCAGCCAGGGCGCCGCCGCGTGGGCCGCCTGCAGGTCCGGGTCGGATTTGTACAGCGCGTACCGGCGGCGGTAGTCGGCCAGCGACACGATCTCGGCGCCGACGTGCTGCCGAACGGTGGAGCTGCCGACGCCGCCCTCGTAGATGTAGTCGCCGAGGTGCAGGATCAGGCCCGGGTTGTCCTCGGCCATCCGCCGGTACGCCGTGTAGTAGCCGGCCTCGTAGTGGGCGCAGGAGGCGAAGGCCATCACCAGGTCGCGGCCGAAGGCGCTGGGCGCCGGGGCGGTCCGGGTCCGCCCGACCGGCGAGATCTGCCCCTGGGCCCGGAACCGGTAGTAGTAGTCGGAGTCGGCGGCGAGCCCGCCCGCGATGGCGTGCACGGAGTGCGCGTCGGCGTACCGGGCGACCACCGAGCCGGAGGCGACCAGCGAGGTGAACCGGTCGGTGGCGGACACCTGCCACTCCACCGTCACGTCGGCGTTGGCCATGCCGCCCTGCCCGTCGGCGTTGAGCGGGGATGGTGCCAGCCGGGTCCAGAGAACCACGCTGTCGGGCGCCGGGTCACCGGACGCCACACCGAGTTTGAAGGGGTACGGCGCCGCGGCGCGGGCACCCTGGCGGGGTGTCACAGCGACTCCGGCGGTCACGAGTCCACTGAGGACGAATATGCGACGGCTCAGCCTTGTCATGGTCAACAGCCTCGGGAACGTCGATGAACGGCGATGGCTGCGCGGCGGAATCCGACATGACGGAATGCTGTCCGCGCCAAGGCGTTCAGGTGTCCGGACCGCCGGTGCCGGGGGCCGGACCGTCAGGTGAGCGGCGACGGCGACTCGGCGCCGGGGATCACCAGCGTCGGAGCGCCGGACCCGTCCGCCGGGACGGTCCAGACGTCGGGCTGGCCGTCGTCCCGGCGCAGCGTGTAGGCCAACGTCCCGCCGTCCAGCCACGCGGCCTGGTCATCGACGCTGCGGACCTCGGCGGTCGCGGTGACCCGCATGCTCGACAGGTCCAGGACCGACAGCCGCCAGCCCTTCGCCGGGTCGGCGTCGACAGCCTCCTTGAACGCGAGCCGGGTGCCGTCCGGTGACAGCGACGGGCACTCGACGTTCTCCTTCAGCGTCTCGACAGTACGGGCGGCGAGGTCACCCCGGACGAGGTACCTCCTACCCCCGGTCGCCATTGTCGCGTAGAAGCGGTTGTCGTCGGCGCTGAAGGTGACCCCCCAGTAGTTGACGTCCGCACTTCGGTAGCCCCGGCCGTCCCGGGTGATCGCGAACTCTTCGAGCGACGCCACAGTGGCGCCGGTGCGGGTGTCGAGGATCCCGGTACGGGTGGAGAAGCCACTGGAGGTGTACGAGTCGCCACCGACGAACGTCGTCCAGGAGACCATCCGGCCGGAGGCCGAGACCCGGGCCCGGTTCGGCAGCCCCGGCACACTGACCGCCCGCGTCTGGCGCAGCGTCGCGTCGAGCACGACGACCTGGTACGACCACGCGGTCTCCGGCTTCAGGCAGACCCCGGTGCCGGCCGCCGCGTACACCCGGAGGCACTCCAGGCCGGCGACGGTGCGCGGCCCGGCGGGGTCGGTCGCGGCGACGGTGGAGACGTGCCGGTCGGTGATCGCCAGCAGGCGCGGCCCGGGTGCCAGGGTGACCGCCTGCTCGCCGCCGGCCGGTGGCGGCGCCGCGGGAGCCTGCGCGGCCGTGGCGGCGTAGCCGGCCGCCACGGTGCCCAACAGAACGGCCGAGGCCACCACCACGCCCAGCTTCGCTCGGGTCGACATCGCGGTCATCGGGGCACCTTCCAGGTGGTGAGTCGGGACGGGGAGGCCAGCAGCAGCAGCGTGCCGACCAGGACGCCGGCGACGGCCACGGCCGCCACGCGGATCGCGTTCTCCGGCCCCCACGCCTGCCAGGCCAGACCGAACAGCACGGAGGAGACGAGGTAAGCGAGCGCCTGCCCGGTCTGCACCAACGCGATTCCGGTGGTCCGCACTCGCGCCGGCAGCACCGGACCGGCGAGCGCGATGAGCACGCCGTCGGTGGCCGCGTAGAAGGCGCCGTAGAGCGTCAGCGCCAGGACGATCAGCGGCCAACCGTCGACCGGCCCGGCCAGCAGCAGGTACGTCACACCGAGGGCGGTGTAGCCGCCGATCACCACGGGCAGGCGACCGATCCGGTCGGCGAGTACGCCGAGCGGTGCGGCGAGCAGCAGGTACGCCAGGCTGGTCCCCACCGCGAGCAACGGGAACCAGCGCAGGCCGAGGTCCATCCGGCGTTGCAGCAGCAGGTAGACGAAGCCGTCGCCGATGGTGGCCAGCCCGAGCATCGCGGCGGCCAGCACGAGCCGTCGGGCCGGTCCAACGCGCAGCAGCCCGAACGCCTCCCGGACGGAGACCTTCGGGTCGTCAGTCTCGCCACCCGCCTCGCCTGAGGGCTGCTCCCGGACGAAGAGCACCAGCACCACCACGGCCAGGGCCGCGATGCAGAAACTGGTGACGAAGACCGCGTCGTACGACTGCCCGACGACCAGCAGGACCGCGAACGCGGCGAGCGGCCCGAGGAACGCGCCGACGCTGTCCATCGCCCGGTGCACCCCGAACGCCCGACCCAGCGCCTCAGGGGGCGTGGAGAGCGTGATCAGCGCGTCGCGCGGCGCGCTGCGCACCCCCTTGCCGATCCGGTCGACGGCGATGACGGCGCCGATCGCCGGGATCGACCGACCGGCGAGCAGCAGGCCGAGCTTCGCGACCGCCGAGAGCGCGTACCCGACGCCAGCGATCACCTTGCGCCGCCGGAACCGGTCGGCGGCGAAACCACCGACGACCCGCAGCAGCGCGGTGGCGCCGGTGTGGACGCCGTCCAGCACGCCGAACGCCACCGGGCTGAGGTGCAGGCCCAGCACCAGATAGAGCGGCAGCACCGCGGCCACCATCTCGGCCGACACGTCGGTGATCAGACTGACAGTGCCGAGCGCGACGACGTTGCCGCTGACCATCGCGAACCGGCGGCGTCGAGGCCCCGATCCGGGTTCGTCGGCGACCGGTCGGGAGACGGTCGACAGGTACACGAGCATCTCCTCGGATCGGCGGTCGACGGGCAGCCATCGTCCGTACTCAGTGGAGCAGGCACAACGGACCGCGGATGGCCTCCCGGCGAGGGTCGGGTGAACGGGCTGACAACACCGAGGTGTTCGCTTGCCGGGACGCGGTGTTCATCCGCCCGTCGCCCGCCGGCTCATCGACCTTCCTACATTCCTTGCGCTCTTCCCCACGAGGTAAGGAGTCCTGGATGGACATTCGATTTCCCCGTCCGTCGGTGACGCTGGGGGTGGTCACGGTGATCGTCGCCGCGACCGCCGCCGTCGTCGTGACCGGCGCTGGCGCGGCGTCGGCGGCGAGCGTGACCTTCACGCCGGTCGCCGACACCTACGTCCAGAGCGACACGGCCACCACCAACTACGGCACGTCCACGCAGGTCGTGGTCGACAACTCGCCGGTGCGGCGTTCGTTCTTGCGCTTCACGGTGAGCGGTGTCAGCGGCACGGTGACCGGCGCCAAGCTGCGACTGCGCACGATCAGCGGCAACAGCGGCAGCGACGCCGGCGGCACGTTCCGCCGGATGTCCAACACGACCTGGTCGGAGACCGGCACCACCTGGAACAGCCAGCCGACCATCGACGGGGCCACGCTCGGCACTATCGGCGCGGTCAGCGGCAACACCTGGTACGAGGTCGACGTCACGGCCGCGGTCACCGGCAACGGCACGTACAGCTTCGGGGCCACCTCGACCAGCGGTGACGGCGCCTACTACGACACTCGCGAGAGTGGCGCCGACGCTCCGCAACTGGTGGTCACCACCGGGAGCACCACGCCACCCCCGTCGGGCGACCCGGTGTTCGTCGGTGCCGGCGACATCGCCGACTCGGGCTCCGGCGACAGCGCCACCGCGACGCTGCTCGACAGCATCCCGGGAACTGTCTTCACCACCGGCGACAACGTCTACGACAGCGGGACGGCGTCGCAGTTCAACAGCTACTACGAGCCCACCTGGGGTCGGCACAAGTCCCGCACCCGCCCGTCGCCGGGCAACCACGACTACAACACGTCGGGCGCGACCGGCTACTACAACTACTTCGGTACGTCCGCCGGCCCGAGCGGTCGCGGCTACTACTCGTACGACCTCGGCAACTGGCACGTCGTGTCGCTGAACTCGAACATCAGCATGTCGGCCGGCTCGACGCAGGAGCAGTGGCTACGCGCGGACCTGGCCGCCAGCAGCAGGCCGTGCACGCTCGCCTACTGGCACCACCCGCTCTTCACGTCCAGCTCCAACCACGCGCCGTCGACGTCGACGCGTCCGCTGTACCAGGCGCTCTACGACTACAACGCCGACGTCGTGGTGTGGGGACACAACCACGTGTACGAGCGGTTCGCCCCGATGAACCCGGCCGGTGGCGCCGACTCCAGCCGGGGCCTGCACAGCTTCGTCGCCGGGATGGGCGGCGCCGGCCACTACGGCTTCGGCACCATCCAGCCCAACAGCGAGGCGCGTAACAGCTCAGCGTGGGGCGTCCTGAAGTTCACCCTGCACTCCAACAGCTACGACTGGCAGTTCGTACCGGTAGCCGGCCAGACCTACACCGACACCGGCACCACCACCTGCCACTAACCCCACCCCACCCCACCCCACCCCACCCCGCCCCATCCCCCACCCCGCCGATCTTGCACTTTCTGTCCCGGCTTATGCCGCATAAGCCGCATACCGTCGACACAAAGTGCAAGATCGCGGAGTCGGGTTGGTACGCAGGTGGCCCCTGACCGCAGCGCGGTCAGGGGCCACCTGGTACGGACCGAGCGTCAGCGGGCGGTGCCGGCGCGACGCTTGTTGTAGACGTCGAAGGCGACCGCGACGAGCAGGACGAGGCCCTTCACCACCGACTGGGTCGACTGGTCGATGCCCATCAGCTGCATGCCGTTGCTCATCACCGCCATGATCAGACCACCGACCATCGCGCCCACCACGGTGCCCACGCCACCGGTGACCGCCGCGCCACCGATGAAGGCCGCGGCGATCGCGTCCAGCTCGAACATGTTGCCGGCGGCGGGCTGGGCGCCGTTCGACCGCGACGAGTAGATGACCCCGGCCACCGCCGCCAGGAAGCCCATGTTGACGAACATCCAGAAGTTGACGGTGCGGACCTTCACCCCGGACAGCGCCGCCGCCGACAGGTTGCCGCCGATCGCGTAGACCTGGCGACCGAAGACGGTACGCCGGGTGAGCAGGCCGTAGACCAGCACCAGGACCGCCAGGATGATCAGCACGATCGGCAGCCCTCGGGCGTGCGCCAACTGCCAGGCGAAGTACATGAGGACCGCGCCGACCAGCACGACCCGGGCGACGAAGAGCGGGAACGACTCGACGGGCTGCTGGTACCGGATACGCGCCACGCGGGTGCGGAAGCCGCTGACCGCGTAGCCGGCCACGGCGATGGCGCCGATCAGCAGCGTGAAGGCGTCGAAGCCCTGCCCGCCGAGCAGGCCGTTGAGGAAGCCCGCGGCGACCTGCTGGTACTCGGACGGGAACGGCGACAGCGAGATGTTGTCGAGCACCCGCAGGGTCAGACCCCGGAACAGCAGCATGCCGGCCAGGGTCACGATGAAGGCCGGAATGCCGGCGTACGCCACCCAGAACCCGTGCCACGCGCCGACCGCGACGCCGACGACAAGCGCCGCGACGACGCCGATCCACCACGGGTGGCCCTGCTGGATCACCAGGACGGCGGAGACCGCTCCGGTGAGCGCGACGACCGATCCGACCGACAGGTCGATGTGCCCGCCGATGATCAGGATGACCATCCCGATCGCGAGGACCAGGATGTACGAGTACTGGAGGACGATGTTGGTGATGTTGCCGGGGCTCAGCAACACCCCGTCGGTCAGGACCGCGAAGAGCGCGACGATGACGACCAGGGCGACGTAGATCCCGCTCTGCCGCAGGTTGTTCAACACCAGCGCCCGCAGGTCGCTCGTCCCGCTGTGCAGGGCGGCGGCGGGCGTGCTGTCCGGGGGCGTGGGGCGCTCCGTCGAAGGGGTCTTGATGCTGGTCATCCGACGAGCTCCTTGTCCTTGGTCATCAGCTCCATGAGGCTCTCCTGAGTCGCCTCGGCCACCGGCATCTCGCCGGTGATCCGGCCGGCGGCGAGGGTGTAGATGCGGTCGCACATGCCGAGCAGCTCCGGCAGCTCGGAGGAGATGACGATCACCGCCTTACCGGCGGCCACCAGCCGGTTGATGATCGTGTAGATCTCGTACTTGGCGCCGACGTCGATCCCGCGGGTGGGCTCGTCGAGGATCAGCACGTCCGGGTCGGTGAACAGCCACTTCGACAGCACGACCTTCTGCTGGTTGCCGCCGGAGAGCTTGCCGACCACCGCCATGACGCTCGGCGTCCGGATGTTCATCTCCTTGCGGCTCGCCTCGGCAACCTTGATCTCCTCGTTGCCGTTCACCCAGCCCAGGCGGGACAGCCGGTCCAACGCGGCGGCGGACACGTTGCGCCGCACGTCGTCGATGAGGTTGAGGCCGTAGCGCTTGCGGTCCTCGGTGACGTAGGCGATGCCGTTGTCGATCGCCTCGGCGACGCTGCGCGCCTGCACCTCCCGCCCGTGGACGAAGAGTCGGCCCCGGATGTCGCGCCCGTAGGACCGACCGAACACGCTCATGGCCAGCTCGGTCCGCCCGGCCCCCATGAGGCCCGCGATGCCGACGACCTCGCCGGCGCGTACGGAGAGACCGACGCCCTCGACGACCATCCGGTCCTGGACCGGGTGGCGCACCGTCCAGTCCTCGATGCGCAGGACCTCGTCACCGGGGGACGACTCGCGGTCGGGGTAGAAGCTGTCCAGGTCGCGCCCGACCATGCCCCGGATGATCCGCTGCTGGGTCACGTCGTCGGACCTCATGTCGAGGGTCTCCACGGCGCGTCCGTCGCGGATGACCGTTGTCGAGTCGGCGATGGCGGTGATCTCGTTGAGCTTGTGCGAGATCATGATGCAGGTGATGCCCTGCTCCTTGAGGGCCCGCAACAGGTCCAGCAGGTGCGCCGAGTCGATGTCGTTGAGCGCGGCCGTCGGCTCGTCCAGGATGAGCAGGCGCACCTTCTTCGACAGCGCCTTGGCGATCTCCACCAGCTGCTGCTTGCCGACACCGAGCTGGATGACCGGGGTGACCGGGTTCTCGTGCAGCCCCACGGACGCCAGCAGCTTCGCCGCTTCGGCGTTGGCGAAGTTCCAGTCGATGAGCCCGCTGCGGCCGCGCCGCTCGTTCCCGAGGAAGATGTTCTCCGCGATCGACAGGTACGGCACCAGGGCGAGCTCCTGGTGGATGATGACGATGCCGTTGGCCTCGCTGTCGCGGATGCCACGGAACTGCATCGGCTTGCCGTCGAAGAGGATCTCGCCGTCGTACGAGCCGGACGGGTAGACGCCGGACAGCACCTTCATCAGGGTGGACTTGCCGGCGCCGTTCTCACCACAGATGGCGTGGATCTCACCGCGGCGCACTGCGAGGGTGACGTCCTCCAGCGCGGTCACGCCGGGGAAGGTCTTGGTGATGCGACGCATCTCGAGGATGGTGTCGTCCATTGTCACTGTCCTCCGTCAGGTCTGGACGTGGTACGCGCCCAGGCGTCGGGCCCGGCGGATGAACGCCGGGCCCGACGAGTGGCTTACTTCTTGGCCTGACCGGCGGCGACCTCTTCCGCCGTCCAGTAGCCGGAGTCGATCAGTGTCGCCTTGATGTCGTCCTTGTAGACGGTCGCGATCGGCAGCAGGTACGCCGGGACGACCTTGACGCCGTTGTTGTACGTCTGGGTGTCGTTGGCCTGCGGCTGCTTCTTCTGCAGGAACGCCTCGGCCGCGTTCACGGCCTGCTCGGCCAGCAGACGGGTGTCCTTGAAGACCGTGGAGCTCTGCACGCCGTCGTTGATCAGCTTGATCGAGGCGATCTCCGCGTCCTGGCCGGTGACCACCGGGAGCTTCTTCGCGCCCTTGCCGTAGCCGGCGTTCTGCAGGGCGGTGATGATGCCCCGGGAGATGCCGTCGTACGGCGAGAGCACCCCGTCGACCTTCGAGCCGTCGTTGTAGCTGGAGGTGAGCAGGTTCTCCATCCGCTTCTGCGCGGTCTCCTGCTGCCACCGCAGGATGGCTACCTGCTCGGGGGTGGTCTGCTTGGACTTGACGACCAGCGTGCCGTTCTCGATGAACGGCTTCAGCGTGTCCATCGCGCCGCCGAAGAAGTACTGGGTGTTGTTGTCGTCCAGCGAGCCGGCGAAGAGCTCGACGTTCAGCGGCCCCTTGGCCGTGCCCTTCGAGCCGTCCTTGTTCAGCAGGCCGAGACCGACGAGCAGCGCGGTGCCCTGGGCGACGCCAACCTTGTAGTTGTCGAAGCTGACGTAGAAGTCGACGTCCTTGCTGCCACGGATCAGTCGGTCGTAGGAGATGACCGGGATCTTCGCGGCCGCGGCGGCCTGCAGCTGGCTGCTGAGCGCGGTGCCGTCGATCGCCGCGAGGACCAGGACATCAGCACCCTGGGTGATCATCTGGTCGACCTGCTGCGACTGCGTGGGGATGTCGTCGCCGGCGTACTGGAGGTCGACCTTGTAGCCCTTGGCCTCCAGCTTCGACTTCACCGCGTTGCCGTCGGCGATCCACCGCTCCGAGGTCTGGGTCGGCATCGAGACACCGATGGTCAGATCGCTGGGCTTCTCGTCGCCGCTCTTCTCGCCGCTGCCCGCACCCCCGCCGCTGCACGCCGCCAAACTGAGCGCGAGTGCCGCGCCGCCGAGAGCAACCAGGAATTTCCTGCCCACGGGCTTCTCCTCTCTGGACTCCCCCGCCGACTGCCGGGGCCAAGTGTCATCTTTCGGGTAGTGTTAGCGCTCACATAGATTGCGTCAACACCAGATCCGAAATACCGGTGTCACGGTCTCGTAACGGAGCATCCAGGCGAGCGTAGCCATGTGGCCGATCCGCCGGAAGGGCAGGATGCGGCGACTCAGCGTGTCGTCCGCAGCACTCTACAGACCGGTGCCCGCGGACGACGTCTGTCGTCCGCGGGCACCAGCACTACCGCCGGATCAGGTGGGTCGCCGCGACCTCGGCTGCCGGCGGACCCGATCGGCTACCGCTGCGACCACCGCTGGTTGGCCGCTGCGGTGCAGGTCCAGAGGATCACCGTGGTGCCGTTCGCCGTGGCGTTGGCGTTGACGTCCAGGCAGAGCCCGGACTGCGTGTTGCTGATCGTGCCGTTGGCGTTGACGGTCCACTGCTGGTTGGTCCCGCCGTTGCAGTCCCAGAGCTGCACCTTGGCACCGGCCGCGGCGTTGACCGGGGCGTCCAGGCACTTGCCGAGGGCCTGCAGGGTCTGACCGCTGCTGGTCCAGCGCTGGTTGGCGGCGCCGTTGCAGTCCCAGATGACCGGCTGCGTGCCGTTTGCCGTGTTGCTGTTCGGCACGTCGAGGCAGCGGCCCGAGGCGGCGCTGGCGTACGCGCTCGACGTGGTCGGCGGCGGCGTCGTCGGAGGAGTCGTCCCGCCACCGCTGACCCGGTACACCACAGTGCCGTGTGCGGGGACGCTGGCGCTGATCGTCCCGGTGCTGGAGCTGGTGCCACCGGTCCACGCGTCCACCAGCGTGAACGACGAGCCGGACTTGCCGATGGCCGCGGCCGTGGTCGAGATCGTCGTCGTCGAGCCGCCCTGGTTGAAGAGGGCCACGGCGATGTCACCGTTGGCGAGCCGCTTGGCCAGCACCCGACGGGTGCCGTCGAACGACACCTGCGTCCCCTGCAACCCGAGCGAGTCCTGGTTCATGGCGATGAGGTTGGCGTTCTTGAGGATGGTCTGCGTCGCGGAGTTCATGTTCCGCACGTCGTTGCCGGCGATCAGCGGAGACGCCATGATCGCCCACATAGCGAAGTGGCTGCGCATCTCCGTGTCGTTCATGCCACCGCGACCGACCTCCATCATGTCCGGGTCGTTGAACCCACCCGGCCTCGCGTAGGACGCCAGCGGAACTGTCACGTTGATGATGTTCTGGATGCCCATCGGGTAGCCGTTGCTCTGGCCGGTGTCCCACGCGTTGGTGATGTCCTCGGTGGTTCGCCACATGTTCGCCACGTCGCCCCAGTTGCGCTGCGGGCCGGTCTTGGCGTGGATGCTGTTGGAGTTGATGCTGTAGACGATCGGTCGGCCGGTGGCGGCCAGCGCGTCACGCATCTTGGCGAAGGTGGTCACCTGGTCGTTGATGCTGCCCTCCGGCGAGCACCAGTCGTACTTGAGGAAGTCGACACCCCAGGCGGCGAACTGACGCGCGTCCTGCACCTCGTGGCCGCGGCTGCCGGTCGCACCGGGGTAGGCGCCGAAGTACTGCGCGCAGGTCTTGTCGACCGGCACCTGGTAGAGGCCGAACTTCAGGTTCCGGGCGTGCAGGTAGTCGCCGAGCGCCTTCATCCCGCTGGGGAACCGGCTGGGGTCGCCCTGGATGTTGCCGGAGCTGTCCCGGTTGGGGTTGAACCAACAGTCGTCGACCACTACGTAGTTGTAGCCCAGGTCCCGCATACCGCTGCTGACGATCGCATCAGCCGTCTGCCGGATCAGCGCCTCGTTGATGTTGCAGCCGAACGAGTTCCACGAATTCCAACCCATGGGGGGAGTGCGTGCCACGCCGTTGTCCAGTGCCTGCGCCGTCGGCGCGCGAAGGCCGACCAGGGCACCGGCGAGCAGTACTCCGGCCGCCAGTACGCTCCCCCAGCGACGACCTCGGGTAATGCGGTTCATCGAGCCTCCTTGTCGGTGACGCCCGCCCGTGATTACGATCTCTGGTCGGTGCGCCGATAGTGGGACGCCAATTTTTGTTAGCGTTAACAGAGACGCCCATCATGTTACGGCGACATTTCACGAGGTTCAATACCTGCACGGCGTCGTATCGCCCGACATCGATTGGTCACACTCTGCAACCCATCGAGTTGCGTCTTATCAGGCGGAGCAGGTGAACAGTGGTGGCGCACGCTGACGCGGACCCACTGGACGCGGAACGGCGGCGGGACCGCTCCCCCGCGTCGCGGGAGGCGGCGACCTCCGGTTGGTCCGGCCGTCAGTGACGAGGTGGGGCGACGCTCTCGCGAGCGACCAGCGCCGGGGCGATGGTCTGCCGCAGCGCCCCGCCGATGCCCGACTCGATCTGGGACAGCAGCATCTGAAGGCTCGCCCGCGCCACCGCGTCGAAGTCCGGTCGGACGGTGGTCAGCGGCGGAATGAAGTACGCCGCCTCCGGCACGTCGTCGAAGCCGACCACGCTGATCTCGTGCGGCACCCGTCGACCGAACTCGTGCAGCGCCCGCAGCACGCCCAGCGCGAGATGGTCGTTGGCCGTGAAGACGGCGGTGACCTCCGGCATCCGCGCCAACATCTGCCCGCACCGGTAACCCGACGCTGCGGACCAGTCCCCCGGCATCGGCGGCGGCGGATCCAGCCCGGCGGCCAGCAGCGCCTGGCGCCAGCCGTCGATCCGACCGACGCTGTCGAACCAGTCGGTCGGCCCGGAGACGTGCCAGACGGTGCGGTGCCCGGCGTCGAGCAGATGTTGCGTCGCCGCCCGGGCGCCCGCCACCTGGTCGACAGTCACCAGCGGCACCGGCCGGCTCGGATCACCGTCGACAGTGACCAGCGGGACATCCTTGGGCAGGCGCTCCAGCGCCTCACCGGCCGACTCGACCGGGGCGATGACCACGATGCCGGCGACGCGGTGCGACAGGTGCCGCTCGACGGCCGCCGAGATGGAGCGGTGGTCCAGGTTTCGCACGCTGCCGACGCTGACCGCGAAACCCTCTTCGGCGGCGGTCTGCTCCAGAGCGGCCAGCAGCGACGCCGGACCGTAGAGCGTCGTGTTCTGCGCGACCACACCGATGACCTGTGATCGACCGGTCACCAGGGCGCGTGCCGCGCCATTGGGGCGGTAGCCGAGTTCGGCGATCGCCGCGCGTACCCGAAGCCGGGTCTGCTCACGGACGTTGGGGTGCCCGTTGAGCACCCGCGACACCGTCTGATGGGAGACACCGGCGAGACGAGCAACGTCCGTCATCGCGGGACCGTGGACGGCCATTTCACTCCCCCCGCTACATCTCCGGCCCGCAGCCCGTCGACGTCGACTGGAGCGGCCCGGCCCGATCCCCCTCGCTCAGTCACCACGCCGGTGCTGAATCCCAGGTGACCAGCGCTGGATCGCCGACAGTCTACGCCAGCAACGGCCCCGAACACGGCACGGCTGTGCGGGGACCCCGCGACATGCCGAAGCCGTACAACGCGTGCCCGCCCGCAGTCCCCAACCAACCGGGACGGGGCACGGTCCCGAAGTGGTACGCCGGCCTGCCCTCGCTCCTGGACAGAGCGAGGAACAGGCCGGCGAGGACCTGACGCGGTGGCGCGGACTTCACATGCCGCCAGGCCTGCGTTGCCAGCGCCACCGGTCAGAGCGATCGTCGTGTGACTGGTGTCACGGGGTGGTCAGGTCGAAGCGCCGCACGGTGACCGCGCCACCGAGCGCCTGCGTCGCGTGGTTGAAGATGGCGAATCGGTAGCCCATGAAGAACTGCCAGTTGTTCGCCAACGTCAGGGCATTGCCGAACGAGGTGAAGTTGACCCCGTCGGTGCTGTACGAGAAACGGGCCTGCCGGCCGGAGCCGGGTCTGATGTCGGCGTTGGCGCGCAACCAGATCCGGCCGCCGGAGACGGCGGTGCTCGCCACCTCGCTGCCGGTGCTGGTGGTGTTCCAGCTGCCGTCCATCGTCAGCCCGTTCTGCATGACCAGTCGGGTGGACCCGTTGTCGCGTCGGACTCCGATCCAGGCCGACGAGTTGCGCAGCACCGCCAGGCCGGTGCGATCACCGTCGCGCATGGTGGAGTAGTCCAACTCGATCGTCGCGGTCGAGGTGGGGCCCTGGATGCGGTGGGTCAGCGTGTTGCGCGCCTTGTACAGGTCGCCGGTGACGGTGGCGGTCTGCAGGTTCAGCCCGTTGTTGACCGACCACTTGCTGTTGTCCGGGTTGTGGTTCCACTCCCACTGCGGGCCGAGCGTGGTGCCGGCGAACGTGTCGGAGCCGGTGAGCGGCTTGACCGCCCGGGGCGGCGCGGGCAGGTTCGGCTTCGGGTACGTGCTGCCCCACGTGCCGTTGACCGTCTGCAGCACGGGCCAGCCGTCGCCGGTCCAGGTGATCGGGGCCATGGCCGGCATCCGACCACCGGGGTACGCGTCGACGAAGGACATGTAGTACCAGTCGCCGTTCTGGGTCTGCACCAGCCCACCCTGGTGCGGCACACCGCCACCGGAGATCGGGCCGGGCAGGTTGAGCAGCACCTGACGCTGCTCGTACGGGCCGAACGGGCCGTTCGTCGACTTCAGCACGTACTGGCCGTTGGCCGGGCGGGTGAGCCAGATGTAGTAGGCGCCGTTGCGCTTGTAGAAGCGGGCGCCCTCCAGCGTCCCGATGCTCGACGGCGTGGTGTACACCTGCTGGGCACGAACCTGGGACTTCCCGTCCGCGGACAGCTGCGCCACGCTGATGGTGCCGTTGCCGTACGCCACGTACATGGTGTCGTTGTCGTCGATCAACATCCCCGCGTCGTAGTAGCAGTTGGGGATGGTGGTGTGCTTGCTCCAGGTGCCGTCGACGGCGGACGCGGTGTAGATGTGGGTCTGCGCGAAGTCGATGCACCCGGCCCAGTAGTACGTCCGGTTGCTCGGCCGGTAGTTCAGCGTCGACGCCCAGATCCCATCGACGTAGGCGTTACCGCCGCTCATGTCGTACTTCGAGCCGAAGTCGAGCTTGGGTACTGAGTGCCCGGCGAACTCCCAGTTGACCAGGTCGTACGAGCGCAGGACCGGCGCGCCAGGCGAGTAGTGCATGGTGGACGCCGACATGTAGTAGGCGTTGTCGACGCGGATGATGTCGACGTCGGCGAAGTCCTGCCAGACCACCGGGTTCGAGTACGTGCCGTTCGACGGGGGTGGCGTCGTGGGGTCGGTCCCGCCGTCGACGCGGACGAGTTGCCACTGCTGGTTGGTGCCGTTCCAGTCGGCGTACTGCACGACGTTGCCGCCGTCGGCGGTGGAGGCACCCTGCACCTCGACGGCCTTGTTGCTGTTGCGGTTGATCAGCCGCACGTAACCACCGTCGGAGTCGGCCAACCGGAACTGCTG
>NZ_JAKKFD010000029.1 GCF_022229005.1 Micromonospora trifolii | reverse complement strand
CGAGCGGACAGCCGGAGCGGGTCGTGGCGGATCAGCCCGTGGCGCTGGGGCTGCCCGTCGCGCTGCCACTGCCCGTCGCGCTCGTGCTGGCCTTCGGCGTGGTCGCCGGAGACGAGCTGGTCGGCGCGTTGGTCGGTGCCGAGGGCCGGGCCGTCGGAGTGTTGCTCGGGGTCTTCGACGGCGTCGGCGTGGTGCTGCCGGTCGGGGTGGGCGTCGGGGTGGTCGTCAGAGTCGGCGTCGGCGTCGGCGTCGTGGGCGTCGGCGTGGGCGTCGGCTTGGTGGTCTTCGTGGGCGACGGCGTCGGCGTCGGCTTTGTGGTCTTCGTGGGCGACGGGGTGGGCGTCGGCTTCGGAGTCGAGACGGGCGGGGTCGGGTTGGTCACGACCGGTGCCGGCACCGCGCCGATCACCCGGGTGGCCGCGTACAGCCGGGACCAGCGGACGACCGAGATCTTGACGACGTCGCCAGTGGTGGGCGCCTGCACCATCTTGCCGTTGCCGATGTACATGCCGACGTGGTGGATCGTCGTCCAGCTGCTGCCCGACGCGAAGAAGAGCAGGTCGCCGGGGAGCAGCGCGCTCTGCGGGACGGTACGGCCCCGGGTGGCGGCGTACTGGTCGCGGGAAACCCGGGGCAGGTCGAAGTAGTCGGCGCCGGGGGACCGGTACGCCGCCCACATCAGGCCGGAGCAGTCGAACTGGTTCGGCCCCTCCTCGGACCACTTGTACGGGTCGCCGAGCTGGGCGAGCGCGTACCGGACCGCGGCCAGTGCCCGGGGGTGCGCGGCCATGCCGCTGATGCTCTGGTTGGAGACGTAGCCGGCGCCGATCTGCTGCTCGGTGGCTTCCTGCTGACGTTCGATCTCGATCAGCGCGGCGGCGTTGTCCCGGCGCAGCTTGAGCAGGCTCGCCTCGGCGGTGCGGAGCGCCGTCTGACCGGTGGTGAACTCCGTCTCGGCGGCGGTGAGCAGAACCTTGGCCTCGGCGTGCTTCTGGTAGGCGGCCTGCTCGCCGGCGCGGGCCCGGGACAGCTCCCCGGCCACCCCTGTGGTGCCGCCGTCGACCTTCTCGCCACGGGTGATCGCCTGGAGGCGGCTGAGCCCACGGATGTCCTCGGCGAAGTCGCCCGGCGGCAGCGCGGCGGCTTCCTTGACGGCCTCGGCGGCGGCGGTGTCGGCCGTCTGCTGGGCCCGGAGCAGGGCGTCCTGCGCTGTCGCCAGCGCCTTGCCGGCCGTGTCGAGCTGCGCCTGCGCGTCGACGCGTTTCTGTCGGCTCACCAGCAACGCCTCGCCGAGCGCGCCGACCTGGACCTCGCCGGCGGAGATCGCGGTGGCCAGTGGGCCGTTGCCGACGTTGACCACCGGCGGGACGGGCACGCCGGCGACCGGTGCGCCGCCGGGCAGCTGAAGCGAGCCGGTGACCGCAGGGCGCGAGCCGGTGTCCGGCGCTGTGGTCGGCACGCCGGGCTCCGCGTACGCGGGAGTGGCGAGCACGGCTGCGGCGATCGCGCCGAGCAGGGCGGCCCAGAGCTTCGGACGCAGGACCGGCGAGATCACCGGGCTCCGTCGTCGCTGCCGTCGCCCGCGCCCGCTGTAGACCATGCCGCTCCCCGTCCAACCACTCGTCGCCGCGCTCGGTGGGCGCGACCGCCGGGACGGTACCAGTGTGTGTGTTCCGCCCCACCTTGTTACTACCGCACCTCGCCACTCATGTCGATGCGTTGGCGGGTTACGGGAGGCTGAGAGTCTGGTGAAGTGGGTCGCTGCCGGCGACCGTGCCGCCGGGCCCCTCGGCGCCGCGACGTACGCTCGATCCGGACCGCAGGTGGAAGGGACGTGCCATGGACGCCGGACTCAAGCGTGAGCTCGAAGCGAAGGTGTACGCCGGTGAGCGGCTGACCCGGGAGGACGGGGTCGCCCTCTACGAGAGCGACGACCTGACCTGGCTGGGGCGGCTGGCGCACCACAAGCGCACCGAGCTGAACGGCGACCGGGTGATGTTCAACGTCAACCGGCACCTCAACCTGACGAACGTCTGTTCGGCGTCGTGTGCGTACTGCTCGTTCCAGCGCAAGCCGGGCGAGAAGGACGCGTACACGATGCGCATCGACGAGGCGGTCCGCAAGGCCAAGGAGATGGAGGACGAGCAGCTCACCGAGTTGCACATCGTCAACGGCCTGCACCCGACGCTGCCCTGGCGTTACTACCCGAAGGTCCTGCGCGAGCTGAAGGCGGCGCTGCCGAACGTCAAGCTCAAGTGCTTCACGGCGACCGAGGTGCAGTGGTTCGAGAAGATCAGCGGCCTGAGCGCCGACGAGATCCTCGACGAACTGATGGACGCCGGCCTGGAGTCGCTGACCGGTGGTGGCGCGGAGATCTTCGACTGGGAGGTCCGGCAGCACATCGTCGACCACGCCTGCCACTGGGAAGACTGGTCGCGCATCCACGCCCTGGCGCACAGCAAGGGCATGAAGACCCCGGCGACGATGCTGTACGGCCACATCGAGGAGCCCCGGCACCGCGTCGACCACGTGCTGCGGCTGCGCGAGTTGCAGGACGAGACCGGCGGCTTCGCGGTCTTCATCCCGCTGCGCTA
Organism: Micromonospora trifolii; assembly: GCF_022229005.1. Lineage (GTDB taxonomy): Bacteria > Actinomycetota > Actinomycetes > Mycobacteriales > Micromonosporaceae > Micromonospora > Micromonospora trifolii. The sequence continues at coordinate 112,413 of NZ_JAKKFD010000029.1, read as the reverse complement.
CCAGCACGACTTCGTCGACTCGGCGGACGGCAAGATCCGTAACCGGATCCAGGCGCGTACCACGATGGCCTCGCCGGCCGAGTCGCTGAAGACGTTCGCCGTCTCCCGGCTGCTCTTCGACAACGTGCCGCACCTGAAGAACTTCTGGGTGATGCACGGGCTGTCGGTGGCTCAGCTCTCGCTGAACTTCGGCGTGGACGACCTGGACGGCTCCGTCGTCGAATACAAGATCACCCACGATGCCGACTCGTACGGCACCCCGAACACCATGCACCGGGACGACCTGCTGCACCTGATCTGGGACGCCGGCTTCCAGCCCGTCGAGCGGGACACCCGCTACAACGTGGTCCGGGAGTACGACAAGGCCCCGTCGCTGGCCGAGCGGCGCGCCGAGCCGCAGCAGGTCTGGGCCTGAGCCACCACGTACCCTCGCAGTCGATGACCGAGCAACGAGGACCTGAGCAGCAGAGCGGGTTTCCCCGCCGGGACGCCGAGGGCCGCATCCGTACCCTGGGCGATCTGCTCGGGGTGTGCCTTGCCGGGCTGGTCATCGGCGTGCTCGCGTTGGTGCTGTTCGAGTGGGCTTTCGCCTCGATCGGCGCCGGCGACTTCGGGCACACGAACGGTTGGCTGGCGGTGATCCTGCCGGCCTGGCTGTTCTGGGACGACTTCCGGGCCTGGGAGTTCGGCGCGGCACGGGTGGTGGCGGCTGTTGTCGCCGCTGCCGTCGGGGTGTTCGCCGGGCTGCTGATCGCCGGTCTGGGCGCGGGGTTGCCGCCGCTGCTCTCCGGCGCGTTGGCGGCGGGGGCGTTCACAGTGGCGTACGCGGCCCTCTGGTTCCCGGGTGTCCGCTGGCTGGCTCGCCGGACCGGCTGAGCACGACCGCCCGTCGGGCGGCTCGACCCTTCCGCCGGCAGTGGCTGGCGACGGAGAGAACGGAGTGGTGCAGGTGAGCGCCGCGCTCAAGTACACGCTGGGCCGGATCGGGCTGTTCGTCGCCGTGCTGGCCGGCCTCTGGCTGGTCGACATGAACGTGTTTCTGAAGCTGATGCTGGCGTTGGTGTTCTCCGCCGCGCTCTCCTTCTTCCTGCTGCGTGGTTGGCGGGACGAGATGGCCGGGGAGATCGCCGAAGCAGCTGAGCGCCGCCGCACCGAGAAGGAACGCCTCCGCTCCGCCCTGGCCGGCGAAGACGAGACCCCCACCGACCCCACCCAGGCCCCCGACTCCCAGCGTTGATCAAGAGGTTTGCGTCACCAGGACAACCTCCGGTGACGCAAACCTCTTGATCAACCTGTGCTGACGCGGGGGTTGGGGTTACCAGTTGGTGGAGCCGGGGACCTTGGGCCAGGGCTTTGTGGTGGGCTTGATCAGGTACGCGATGCCGCCTGAGCCGCCGGACACGCCGCCGCTGGCGTTGGTGCGCTTGGTCCGCAGCCAGATCTGCTCGAACTGCGCACGCTTGTAGACGTTGCGCACCACGTCGTTGCTGGACGAGGCCGGGTCGTTGACGATCACGTCGCCGTCGGCGGTGAAGCCGACCACCACGAACAGGTGCCCGGAGGTGCCGTAGTTCGCCCCGTCCAGCTCACTGGCGAGGAAGGACTGGCTGGTTACGACGGGGATCCCGGCGGCGATGAAACGCTCCAGCTCGTCCAGCGAGTGCAGCCGGGTCACCCGGCCCTCCAGCCCGGGGAAACTGGCCGCGTACGCGGTGTTGAACGGCCAGTTGCCCGCGCCGTCGTACGCGTAGTCGTAGGTCATCCGGGCGGCGTGGTTGACCGTCGGGTCGGGGTAGGTCGGGTCCACCCAGGAGGTGTCGGCCGCCGACGGTTTGCGACCCCAGTACTCGACCACCATCTCCGTCGAGGTTGGTGAGCACCACGCCTCGCCGCCGCCGTCGTACTCGGGGTAGTGCCCGGAGTGCACGTTCTGCGAGTAGCGCGGCACCGGCAGCTCCCGGCCCCAGGCGATGTGCCCGGCGCTCGGGGGCACTGTGAACCGGTCCGGCACTGTGGAACTCATCGCGCCCAACATCCGGACCACCGGGGCGGCGCTCTGCCCGGGTGCGCGATAGAGGGTCAGCTTGAGCTGGTACGACCGCAGCAGCACCCCGGCGGCGGCGTCGTCGATGCTGAAGGTGTCGGTCCAGATCGTCGACCAGGGGTCGCCCTGCCGGTCGACGCTGGTCCGCTTGATGTCGGTGTCGCCGGACGCCCAGCGACCCAGGACGTACCACGGGGTCTGGTCGCCGCTGGTGTAGCTGCCCTGCATCTCCACCTGGATCCAGGTGCCGGCGGGGGTCTCCGCGTTCCACGAGGCGATCAGCTCGGTGGCGTCGAACCCGACACGGGTCACCGGTGAGGTCCAGGTGCCGTACTCCCAGGTGCGGGTGGCGCCGGTGTGCGGGTCCGCGTACTCGATGGTGCCGGCCGGGCGGGCCAGGGTGACGCCCGCTCGGGCGCCGGGCACGACGCGGGTGCCGGCCCGGCTGCCCCGGTGCCAGTCGGCGGGCCCGGACCAGTCCTGGTAGGTGATCTGCTCGTCGTGGGCGGGTGCGGGCGGGTGGGCCGCCAGCGCGGGCGTGGCGCTGGTGAGCAGTGTGAGCGTGGTGACGCCGGCGAGGGCGGCCGCGCGCAGGCGGGATCTGGCCATGGGTGCTCCGCGGTGTCGAGGGGGCATCGTCGCTGGTCAGTTTTCCGCTTGGAGGGAAGTTTCGCCAGATGTTGATAGGTGGAAAATCATTGCCGCCATGATGATCCGCCTGGGATGGCTAACGCAGCGATCAATATTGATATGACCATGTGACAGGTGGTGAAGTGTCCTTCACCGAGCGGGATCTCCCGCCCATCGAGGAGGTAGTCCATGGCCCTCCGCACGCCCATCCCCCTCCGCCGTGTCCTGGTGCTCGCTGTCGTCACCGGGCTGGGCATCGTCACCGTCGCCGCCGGCCCGGTCGCCGCCCGACCGGCACCGGACCGCACCGCCGAGCCGGCCGCCGCCGCTGGCTACCGGGTACTCGGGCCCCGGACCCTCGCCGACCGCAACGCGGTGGCCCGCACCGGAGCCGCCATCGACTACTCCGAACACGGCGTGCTGCACATCTCGGCCACCGCGGCCGAGGCCACCGCGATCGGCAAGCTCGGCTTCCGGCTGGAACCGCTCGCCCCGCCACCCAACGCCGAGCGCGGCGCCGGCGACTTCGGCGCGCTGGCCTTCCCGCCGGCCGACTCGAACTACCACGACTACGCGGAACTGACCGCCGTCGTGAACCAGGTCGTCGCCGACCATCCGGCGATCGCCCGCAAGATCAGCATCGGTTCGTCGTACGAGGGCCGCGACCTGATGGCTGTGAAGATCTCCGACAACGTCGGCACCGACGAGAACGAGCCGGAGATCCTGTTCAACTCCCAGCAGCACGCTCGTGAGCACCTGACCGTCGAGATGGCGATCTACCTGCTCAACCTCTTCACCGACAGCTACGGCAGCGACTCCCGGATCACCAACATCGTCAACGGCCGGGAGCTCTGGATCGTGCCGACGGTCAACCCGGACGGCAGCGAGTACGACATCGCCACCGGCTCGTACCGGTCCTGGCGCAAGAACCGGCAGCCCAACAGCGGCTCGTCCAACGTCGGCACCGACCTGAACCGCAACTGGTCCTACAACTGGGGATGCTGCGGCGGCTCGTCCGGCACCACCTCGTCGGAGACCTACCGAGGGCCGTCGGCGTTCTCCGCGCCCGAGACGCAGGCGCTGCGCAACTTCGTCAACGGCCGGGTGGTCGGCGGCGTGCAGCAGATCAAGGCCAACATCGACTTCCACACCTACTCGCAGCTGGTGCTCTGGCCGTACGGCTACACCACAGCGAACACCGCGACCGGGATGAACGCGGACCAGTACAGCACCTTCGCCACCATCGGTCAGCAGATGGCGGCCACCAACGGCTACACCCCGGAACAGTCCAGCGACCTCTACATCACCGACGGAGACAGCCTCGACTGGATGTGGGCCACCCACAACATCTGGGCGTACACCTTCGAGATGTACCCGGGCTCGTCCGGCGGCGGCGGCTTCTACCCGCCCGACGAGGTGATCCCGGCGCAGACCTCGCGCAACCGGGAGGCGGTGCTGATCCTCAGCGAGTACGCCGACTGCCCGTACCGGGCCATCGGCAAGCAGGCGCAGTACTGCGGCGGCGGTGGCGGCACCACTGTCTGGTCGGACACCTTCGAGACCGCCACCGGCTGGACCATCAACCCGGCCGGCACCGACACCGCCACCCTCGGGGCGTTCGAGCGCGGCGCCGCCCAGGCGACCACGTCCTCCGGAGCCAAGCAGCTCACCCCGTACGCCGGGTCCAACGATCTGGTCACCGGCCGGCTCGCCGGCTCGGCGGCCGGTGACTACGACGTCGACGGCGGCGTGACCAGCGCCCGGTCCCCGGCGGTGACCCTGCCGTCGTCCGGCACGCTGACCCTCTCGCTCGCCTGGTACCTGGCGCACGGTTCGAACGCCTCGTCGGCTGACTACCTGCGGGTGAGCGTCGTGCACAACGGCGGCACCACAGCGCTGCTCACCCAGGCCGGCGCGGCCAGCAACCGCAACGGGAGTTGGGCGGTCGCCAACCTCAACCTCACCCCGTACGCCGGCCAGTCGGTCCGCGTGCTCGTCGAGGCGGCGGATGCGTCCGGAGCCAGCCTGGTAGAGGCGGCTGTGGACAACGTCACCATCACGTCCTCCTGATCGGGTGGGGCCCCGTCCCGCCCCGGCGGGGCCCCACCACCCGCTCCGAAACCCCAGGATCCCGGACATATGCCTCCCCGCCCCGCACTGTGCCGGTGTCCGAGGTATCGACGGCTGCCGACCGGCCCTTGATCGATCCGGCACGTCGTGGCGGTGCGCTACCGTCTTAGCGACCAGTCCGCAGCGAAGCCGGTGCTCATCCCGGCGCTGTCCCGCAACTGTGATGCCCCACCACTCGGTGGGGACGAGCCAGGTCGCCTACGGATCGGTCGCGAAACGCGCTCTCGAGGAAGGGCGCCTCGTGGGCGGGCGTACGAAAGTCCCTGTCGGCGAAGCACCACACTCCTCGACCGACAGGAGGCCCCCATGTTCAGACACACCTCTCGGCTCTTCGCGGCGACCCTCGCGGTCACCGCGCTCGCCCTCGGCGCCTGCGCCGAGAAGGCAGACGACCAGCCGAGCGCCGGCACCGCTGCCGCCGCCTACCCGGTCACCGTCGGCGCGCTCACCCTCGACAAGCGCCCCGAGAAGATCGTCGTGCTGTCGCCCACCGCCACCGAGATGCTCTTCGCGATCGGTGCCGGCCCGCAGGTCACCGCCGTCGACGACCAGTCGAACTACCCGGCCGACGTGCCCAAGACCGACCTCTCGGCCTTCCAGCCGAACGCCGAGGCGATCGCCGGCAAGAACCCCGACCTCGTGGTGCTCTCCGACGACCGCAACAAGATCGTCGAGCAGCTCGGCAAGCTGAAGATTCCGGTGTACCAGACCCCGGCGGCGGTCACGCTCGACGACTCGTACCGGCAGATCACCGAGCTGGGCACGCTGACCGGGCACGCCGACCAGGCCACCGACGTCGCCACCCGGATGAAGGACGACATCGCCAAGCTGGTCAAGGACCTGCCGCAGCGCGCCGAGAAGCTCACCTACTTCCACGAGCTGGGCCCGGAGCTGTACAGCGCCACCAGCAAGACCTTCATCGGCTCGCTCTACAGCCAGGCCGGCCTCACCAACATCGCCGACCCGGCCGACGCGGACAACAAGAACTTCGGCTACCCGCAGCTGTCCCAGGAGTTCATCGTCAAGGCCGATCCGGACTTCGTCTTCCTGGCCGATGCCAAGTGCTGCCAGCAGAACGCCGACACCGTCAAGGCACGCAGTGGCTGGGCCGGCCTCACCGCTGTGAAGAACAACCAGGTCGTCGCCCTCGACGACGACATCGCCTCCCGCTGGGGCCCGCGGGTCGTGGACCTGCTCCGGGTCATCATCGACGCGGTCGCCAAGGTGCCCGCGTGACCGTCGTCCGTCGGTGACCGGGTCGCGACAGGTGTCCGATCCGGCACCAACCGGTCGTCCGGCCGGCACGCCGCCGTCGTCCCCACGGGCCGAGCCACGTACCCCGGCCCGGCCCGCCGGGCTGCCGTCCGGGGCCCGGCCCGCCGGGCTGCGCCTGCGGTGGTTGGTCGCGGGGTTGGTCGCGGTGCTCGTCGCGCTCGTCGTCGGGGTGTCGCTCGGTCCGGTGAGCCTGCCCCCGGGCAGCGTCGCCGCCGAGCTGCTCAACCTGTTCCCCGGGGTGCACCTGGACAGCGGGCTGACCGAGCGTGAGATCGCGATCGTCACCGAGCTGCGCCTGCCCCGGGTGGTGCTGGGCCTGCTCGTCGGCGGTCTGCTCGCCCTCGCCGGCGGTTGCTACCAGGGCGTGTTCCGCAACCCGCTGGCCGACCCGTACCTGCTCGGTGTGGCCGCCGGCGCCGGCCTCGCGGTCACCGCGGCGATCGCCCTCGGCGGCGCCGGCCGGCAGGGCACGCTCTCCGGGTTGCCGATGACCATCCCGCTGGCCGCGTTCGCCGGTTCGCTGCTCGCCGTCACGATGACCTACGTGCTCGGCGCGGCCGGTGGGCGACGTGGGTCACCGGCGATGCTGATCCTGGCCGGCGTGGCGGTCTCCGCGTTCCTCTCCGCCGGGCAGACGTACCTCCTGCAACGACACGCCGACAGCATCCAGCCGGTCTACTCCTGGCTGCTCGGCCGGCTGGCCACCGCGGGTTGGCACGACGTGCTGCTGGTGCTGCCGTACGCCGCGTTGACCACTGTCGTCGTGCTGCTGCACCGCCGCGAACTGGACGTCCTCGCGGTCGGCGACGACGAGGCGAGGAGTCTGGGCCTGCACCCGCAGCGCACCCGCTACCTGCTGATCGCCGCCGCCTCGCTGGGCACCGCCGCGGCGGTCTCCGCGACCGGGCTGATCGGCTTCGTCGGCATCATCGTGCCGCACACCGTCCGGCTGCTCGCCGGGTCCAGCTACCGGGTGATCCTGCCGATGTCACTGCTGTTCGGCGGCGCGTTCCTGGCGCTCACCGATGTGGTGGCCCGCACCGTCGCCGCTCCGTCCGAGCTGCCGATCGGCGTGGTGACCGCCCTGCTGGGCGGCCCGTTCTTCGTCCTCGTGCTGCGGACCGCGCGGCGAGTGCTCACGTGAGCCGCGAACCCGCCGGCACGCCGGCCGTCGAGGTGCGCGGGCTGCACGTCGCCCTCGGTGGCACGCCGATCCTGACCGGCGTCGACCTCACCGTCGCCGTCGGCGAGTGGGTCACGGTGATCGGCCCGAACGGCGCCGGCAAATCCACACTGTTGCGCGCCGTCGGCGGCCTGCTGCCCGCGCCGAAGACGATCACCCTCTTCGGTACGCCGAGTGCCGCGCTGCGCCGTCGGGACCGCGCCCGGACAGTGGCCACCGTGGCACAGTCCCCGGTGGTGCCGCCCGGCATGTCGGTGCTGGACTACGTGCTGCTCGGCCGCACCCCGTACATCCCGACCCTGGGCCGGGAGTCGACAGCCGACGTCGACGCCGTGCACGAGGTGCTGGGGCGGTTGGACCTCGCCGGCTTCCACCGCCGCGAACTGGCCACCCTCTCCGGCGGCGAACGGCAGAGGGTGTTCCTCGCCCGCGCGCTCGCCCAGGGCGCGACGCTGCTGCTGCTCGACGAGCCGACCAGCGCGCTCGACATCGGCCACCAGCAGGACGTGCTCGAAGTCGTCGACCAGCTACGCCGCGAGCATGGCCTGACCGTCCTGGCCACGATGCACGACCTCTCCCTGGCCGGTGAGTACGCCGACCGGATGGTGATGCTCGCCGCCGGTCGGGTGGTGGCCGCCGGGACCCCGTCCGAGGTGCTGACCGAGGAGCTGCTCGCCACCCACTACCGGGCCAGCGTCCGGGTGGTCCCCGGCGCTCACGGCCCGTTGGTGGTGCCCGTCCGCCCCACCCGTCCCTGACGCACGCAGGCGCTGGGTCAGGAGCCCAGGTCGATGACGGAGAAGAGGGCGCCCTGGGGGTCGCGCAGGGCGGCGAAGCGGCCCGCCGGGATGTCGCGGGGCGGGACCAGGATCGTTCCGCCCAGCTCGGCGGCGCGGGCCGCGGCGGCGTCCGCGTCGGGCACCGCGAAGTACACGGTCCAGTACGCGGGCAGGTCGGCCGGGAAGTCGTCGGCCAGCGGCGGCATCATGCCGGCGACGATCTGCGTCCCGAGCCGCCACCCGGTGTACGTCATCGCGCCCACCGCCTGGTCGTCGGGCTGCCAGCCGAACACCAGCTCGTAGAAGACCTTCGCGCCCTCGGGGTCGGGGGTGACCAGCTCGTTCCAGCTCATCGCGCCCGGCACGTTGAACACCTCGGCACCGGCCATGGCCAGCGGCTGCCAGACGCTGAAGGTGGCGCCGGCCGGGTCGGCGAAGACCGCCATCCAACCCCTGTCGAAGACCTCGAACGGTGGTACGACGACCTGCCCACCGGCCCGTTCGACCCGGCCGGCGACCAGTTCGGCGTCGTCGGTGGCGAGGTACGTCGACCAGATCGGGACCTGGTCCGGGATCGCGGGCGGGCCGGCGCCGGCCACCGGCTTACCGTCGAGCAGGAAGACCGTGTAGCCGCCCGCCTCGGGCTCCGGGGTGACCTGGCCGGTCCACCCGAACAGCTCCGGGTAGAAGCGCCGCGCGTCGGTCAGGTCCGGGGTGGCCAGGTCGGCCCAGCAGGGCGTACCCGGCGGGACGGTGCTCACGTCAAGACCCCTCTCGGCCCGGGCGGCCACGGCGGCCCCCTGCCGGAATCCTGGCACCGTCCCGCTGCGGCCCGGGGCGGAAACGGACGAATCGTCAGCTGAACCGGCGACCCTCGTCCCGCCGGTACGCCCAGCCGGCGAGCGCGGCGAGCAGCACCACCCAGACGCCGAGCATGATCACTGCCAGCGGCTCCACGTCGTAGTCGGCCGCCGCCGCCCACATCAGTTCGGCAGCGCCCCGGGTGGGCAGGTACGGCGCGATCGTCTCGATGAACCCGGGCGCGTCACCCGGCGCGGAGAGCAGGCCGCCGCCGAAGGCCAGCGGCAGGAAGAGCACCTGCGCCACCACGATCGCGGCTTTGCTCGGCAGCGAGTAGCCGATGGCGAGCCCCATCAGCGTGAACGGCACCGAGATGACGGCCACTGTGCCGAGGGCCAGCAGGAACGCCGCCGGGGTGACCTGGGCCGCGGTCAGCGTCGCGCCGATCACGACGACCGGGATCAGCGAGAGGTAGGTCAGCGCCAGGCCGGCCAGCACCCGGCCGGCGAACCGCGGGGCCGGCCCGGCCGGCAGGGTCCGGGTGTACGGGTTCCAGGGCTGGTCGCGGTCCTCGGCGACGCCGACGCCGTACTGGAAGATGTTGGCGCTCATCACCGAGAAGGTGACCATCGACGCGGTGGCGTAGGTGGCGCCGACCGGATCGTCACCGGCGAAGGGCACCACGAAGAAGATCATTGCGGCGGCCGGGAAGAAGGCGCTGCCGAAGACGGCCACCGGAATCCGGATGATCTCCAGGAGTTGGTAGCGGGCGTGGACCAGGGCGAGCTGCATGGTGGCCTCCTCAGACGGTGGTGGGTAGGCCGCCGGCAGCGGCGGTGGTGGGTCGGCCGGTGCCGGCGGGCGTGTCCCCGCTGGCGGTGTCGCCGCCGGGCGCTTCTCCGCTGGTGATGGCGAGGAACGCCTCCTCCAGCGAGGTCGGCCGCACCTCCAGGTCGGTGAACGGGGTCTGGGCCGTGACCAGCGCTCGGACCAACTCGTCGGCGTCGGTGGTGAGCAGGTGCAGCCGACCGTCGACCCGTTCGGTGCGAACCACCCCGGGCAGGTCGGGCAGGTTGTCGGCGACCAGGCTGACCCGGCGTACGCCCACGATGCCGCGCACCGCGTCCACTGTGTCGTCGGCGAGCACCCGGCCCTGCCCGATGACCACCACCCGGTGGGCGAGCGCCTCCACCTCCTCCAGGTAGTGGCTGCTCAACAGCACGGTGCCGCCGTCCTCGTGGAATGCCCGGATCGCCTCCCACAGGGTGTGCCGGGCGGCCACGTCCAGGCCCGTGGTCGGCTCGTCGAGCAGCACCAACCGGGGCCGGCCGACGAACGCCAACGCCACCGCCAACCGGCGGCGCTGCCCGCCGGAGAGCCCACCGGTCTGCCGTCGGACGAGGTCGGCGAGGCCGAAGCGGTCGAGCAGCTCCGCCCGGGGCACCGGGTCCGGGTAGTGCGCGGAGACGAAGTCGACGACCTCGCCGACGCGCAGCGTGCCGGGTAGGCCGGTCTCCTGCGGGGTGACCCCGATCTGCCGCCGGCTCGCCGGGTCGCGGGGGTCGCGGCCGAACAGCTCGACCCGCCCGGAGCTGGGGCGGCGCAGGCCCACCAGCAGGTTCATCAGGGTGCTCTTGCCGGCGCCGTTCGGCCCGAGCAGGCCGACCAGCTCACCGGCCTGCACTTCCAGGTCGACGCGGTCGAGGGCGAGGACGTCGCCGTACCGGCGGCTGGCCTGGTCGGCGCGGGCGAGGGTCATTACTGCTCCTTCGACGGGGTGGGGTCGAGCAGGGCGCGGATAGCTTCGGTGTACTCCTCGAACGCCAGCCGGCCTCGCCGGCTGAGCCCGACCAGGGTCGCCGGGGTGCGTCCACGATGGGTCTTGCTGATCTCCACGTAGCCGGCGTCCTCAAGCTTGCGCAGGTGCACCGAGAGGTTGCCGGCGGTCATCGCGAGCAGCTCCTGCAGGCGGGGGAACGCGATCTTGTCGCCGACGTTGAGAGCGGAGAGGCTGGCGATCACCCGCAGCCGGGCCTGTGCGTGGATGACCGGATCCAGTTCGGTCACGGCTGCTGTCGCTGTCGCTGTCGCCGCCGGGCGAGCATGCCGACCACCAGGATCCCGCCGCCGCCGGCCACCGCGACGACGAGCGCGTGCCAGCCCGGCCCGGCGATCGCGCCGATCAGGTTGATCACGCTGACCCAGACGCCCAGCCGGAACAGGTCCCGATCGAGCCAGACCGCCCCGCCGGCCATGTGCAGCGCACCGGTCAACCCGACGGCGGTCGCCGACCAGAGCAGCGCCGCCAGGTCGTGCGGCAGGTGCTCGGAGATCCGGCCGAGCCCCGCGTAGACGCTGACCGAACCGAGGGCCCAGGCGTAGCCGTACCACTGCCCGCGCCGGGCGGAGTCGCCGGTCACCTGGCCGTAGGCCCGCGTGCTGACCACCGCCTGGGTCGCTCCGGCGGCCGCGAGCAGGACGAAGAGGACGGTCAGCGGCAGCCAGCTCGGCAGGTGGACCAGCGCCCGGTCACCCGGGGGGAACCGCAGGAAGAACAGCCCGAAGCCGACCAGCCAGGCGACACCCCACGGCCAGTAGACCAGGCGGGCGTCGGGATCGAGCCGGCGTGCCGTCGCCGATCGTTGGTCCTGGATCAGCCGGAGCGCCGCTGCGGCGTCGGTGGGTGGTGAGTCATCGTCGGGGTCCACGCAAACTACTTTACGGCACAAAGTCCAGGGGAGTGACCCCGTCGTCACCGGCTGCGGCAGGCCCCTGATCGCGGCGAGCAGTGCCTATGGTGGTCAGTCGTGGCGGCTGATCCGCCGCGCAGGCCACAGGGGAGGGTCCTTGCCCACCGACCACGAGGGGCGCCGATGACTGCCGATGAGAGTCGGGCACGGTACGTCGAGGGGATCACCCGGCTGCTGGCCGCCGGGGAGCAGGTGCGCGCGGTGGCCCAGGTCCGAGCGGGCGGCGGGCTGACGCCGGCACCGCCCCCGCAGCCGTCGGTCCCACAGGTCACGGCTGGGCCGGGCTTCCTGGGTGTCCTGCTCAACGTGCTGTCACCGAACATCACCTTCGGTCGAGCGGACAACGCCGTCGACTGGCTCGTCTTCGGCGTCGGGGGTCGAGGTGAACCGGGATCCTCGGCATCCGTGCTGCACCATGCCCTGATCGTGGCGGCGAAGGGCCCCGGCCTCCGAAACCTCGTGCTGGGGGTCACCGACCAGCGGCTGCTGTTCGGCGCGACAGCACCCGTCGGGCTGCTCTCCGGCTCGACGGCGGACGAACGGGCGCAGGCCGACATCGAACTGCTCGGGTCCGTGCCGCGAACGACAGTCGCCGCCTGGGTCGGCAGGTACCGGTTGAACTGGAAGCGGCTGCGGATCGACTTCGCCGACGGGTCATGGCTGTCGTTCCACGTGCCGCTCGCCGACTCCAGCCGCCCGCTGCGGGAGGTCGCGGCGGCCCTGTCAGCCGGCTGACCCGCCGACGAGCGGGGCGGGCAGCGGCGCAACGTGCAGCACCGCCAGCCGGGACACCGCCCGGGTAAGCACCACGTACAACCGGTGCAGCCCGCGCGGCTCGGCCGCGACGATCGCGGCCGGCTCGACCACCACCACGTGGTCGTACTCAAGGCCCTTGACCAGCGTCGCCGGCACCACAGTGACCCGCTCCGCGGTCGCCACGTCGTCGGCGGTCGCGGTCTGGACACCGGCCTCGGCCAGGGCCGCGCGCAGGCCGTCGACAGCGTCGTCCGCGGCGATCACACCGACCGAGCCGTCGTGCGCGAGCGCCGCGCGTACCTCGGCCACCGTCGCCGAGGTCAGGTCGGTCACCGTACGCACGTCCAAGCCGCCGTCGTGGCGCAGCGACTCGGCCGGTGGTACGTCCACCGCCAGCACCGGGAGCAGCAGGTTCGCGAATGCGACGACTGCGGCGGGCACCCGGAAACCGACTGTCAACGGCACCACCACCGCGTCCGGCTTGCCCAGGTGGGCGAGGGATTCCTTCCAGTCCGTCGCCGCCCACGGCGCGGTGCCCTGGGCGAGGTCACCGAGGAGCGTGACCGAGCCGTGCTCGCTGCGCCGGGCGATGGCCCGACACTGCATCGGGGAGAGGTCCTGCGCCTCGTCCACCACCACGTGCCCGAACCCGGGAAGCCGTTCCAGCAGCCCGGTCGCCTCGTCGATCAGCACCGCGTCGGCGGCGGTCCAACGGGTCGCCTTCGGCGTGCGGGCTGGTTTGGCCCAGACGAGTTGCGCCTGCTCGGCGTCGCTGAGCAGCCCGTCCGCCGCGGCGGCGAGCCGGTCCGGACCGGAGAAGAGGCCGTGCACCAGCCCTTCCGGGGTGAGCGCCGGCCAGACCGCGTCCAGGAAGTCGAGCACCGGCCGGCAGCGGCTCATCCGACGCAGCCAGGCATCGCTGGGCGACTCCGCGCGCCGCGCCTCGGCCTGCCGTTGCAGCAGACTCACCACCCGCGCCTGGACGCGTTCCCGACCCGTGCCGTACGGCAGCCCCTCCCGGCGGGTCTCCTCGACGATCCGGTGCAGCGGCTCCACCCCGATGCGCCAGCGGAACGAACCGTCCGACACGGTGATCGACTCGGTCGGGGCGCCGATCTGCGTCTGCACAGCGCGCCGCAACACGCTCGCCATCCGTACGTCGTGTTTGAGCGCGGCCACCGCCGGCGCCTCGACAGCCCGGACCGCCACCCGGGAGATCAACTCCTCCACCGTGGCCTGTTCGACCTCGACCTCACCGAGCGCCGGCAGCACCGCCGCGATGTACGACAGGAACGCCCGGTTCGGCCCGACGATCAGCACACCCGCCCGCCGCAACCGCTCCCGATGCAGGTAGAGCAGGTACGCGGCCCGGTGCAGACCCACCGCCGTCTTTCCCGTGCCCGGTGCTCCCTGCACACAGATCGAGTCGGCGAGGTCAGCCCGGACCAGCTCGTCCTGCTCCGGCTGGATCGTGGCGACGATGTCCCGCATCGGCCCGACGCGTGGACGCTCGATCTCGGCGGTGAGGATCCGACTGGTGGTACCGAGCTCTTCGCCCCGATCCAGCCGCTCATCCTCGAAGCTGGTCAGCACACCATTGCTGAACCCGAACCGCCGCCGAACCGCCACCCCCTGCGGATCCCGCACACTGGCCCGGTAGAACGAGCGGGAGACCGGCGCCCGCCAGTCCAGCACCAACGGCTCGCCACGCTCGTCGGTGACGTGCCGCCGCCCCACGTGATACCGCCGCCCGTAATGATCACCGCTGCCGTCGGGTGCGGTCGGGTCGTTCGTGGTGCCGCTGTCGGTGGCGCTGGTGTTCGGGGCGCCGCCGAAGTCGAGGCGGCCGAAGAAGAGCGGAGTGATCGGGTCGTCGGCGAGTTCGGCGACCCTGCGGGCCAGGGTGCGGCCGAGCGTCTCGGCCGCGTACGCGTCGCCGGCCACCTGGTCACCGGTGGCGAAGAGAGACTCGGCCCGCTCCCGCATCCGACCGAGCGCCGCCCGCGAGGTGGTGAGGTGTGCGCGTTCGGCGGCCAGGTCCGCGTCGAGGTCGGCGCCAGGCTGGGTGTCGAGGTCAAGTGCGGGCATGCTGACGTCCCATCGTTCACATCTGCTGCGCGCTCGCGTGTCCGGGGGCGGATGGCCGCCCGCCCGGCGCGAAGACGTCCGTTCCGGTGCAGCTCACCTCGGCCGTCAAGCGGGCTGCAACCCTACGCTCCCCTACCCGACGCATCCAGCGAATTACCGACGCGACCACCCATCCGAGACGGCGTGTTGCCCGGTCAGGTGCGTTTGATCGACTCGGTTTTCACGAAGTCGCGGTGTCCAGGCCGGCGCGACGCCGCGGTTTCCAGGAAACCGAGTCGATCGCCGGAACGCGGGGGTGATGGCAGGTTGGGGGGCCTGCCGGGATCATGGACCTATGACCGAGGCCCGCTCCGATTCGCGCCGGATGACGATCAGCGACCCCCAGGTGATGCGGGCGATGGCCCATCCGGCCCGAATCGCGATCATGGAGTACCTGAACAGTCGCACGAGCGGTGGTACCGCCACCGAGTGCGCCGAGATCGTCGGGCTGTCGCCGAGCGCCACCAGTTACCACCTGCGCGCGCTGGCGAAGTTCGGCCTGGTCGAGCAGGCGCCGAGCCGGGGGGACGCGCGTGAGCGGCTGTGGCGCGTGCCGAGTGTGAGCGTGCTGGTCGAGGCGGGTCGTGATGCCGGGCCTGAGGCGCGTGCGGCCGAGCAGGCGCTGGTGGAGGCCCATGCGGTCCGGGCCATGGAGCGGACCCGGGACTGGTTGCGGCGCGCCGGGGACGAGCCGGCCGAGTGGTACGACAAGGCCCTGTTCACCGACACCCTGTTGCTGCTCACCGCCGACGAGTTGGCCGAGTTGAACGAGGCGGTGCTGGCGCTGCTCCGGCCGTATCACCCGCGGCGGCGCCAAGGTGATCCACCGGCGGGGGCGCGCACTGTCGCTGTGCAGTACCGGACGGTGCCGTTGGCATAGTCAGGCTTGCATGAATCAGTTGTGAAGGATTATTTTCGAAGCATGTCCTTCACAATTGATGAATCGCGCTGGTCGGACGTCTGGCTCGTTGCGGCCGCTCGGGGCACCACGATCTGCGGCGACTTCCTCGCCGCGACAGCGCTGGCGCTGGCCCTTCAGGGTGCCGGTGCCGGCGGGCTGGCCGTGTCAGGGCTGCTGCTGGCCGCAACCCTGCCCCTGGTGGTGCTCGCCCCACTCGCGGGCCGACTCGCCGACCGGACGGACAGTCGTACCCTGCTGGTGACCGTCGGGTTCGCGCAGGCCGCGATCTGCGTGCTGCTCGCCGTCGTCGAGCAACCAGTCCTGGTGATCGGGCTCGTCACCCTGCTGGCCTGCGGGCTCGCGGTGACCCAACCCTGCCTCGCCGCGCTGCTGCCGACGATGGTCCGCCCGGCCGACCTGCCGCGAGCCAGCGCGATCAGTCAGACGGCCGTCTCGCTCGGTGCGCTCGGCGGCCCGGTGCTGGCCGGCCTGTTGGTGGGGCAGTTCGGCACCCGCGTACCGCTGCTCCTCGATGCCGCGACCTACCTGGCGCTCGTGGTCGCGGGCCTGCTGCTGCGGACCCGACGCGGCGGCCGGCGGCCCGCCGCCAACGAGGCCGCCGTGAGCAACGAGGCCGCCGCCAGTCAGGCACCCGCCCCGAGCAGCCCGGCCGTCTCGGGCGGCGTGCCAACCCCCGGGGGTACGGAGATCAGCTGGCGGCTGCGCCGCGATCCGCTGATGCTCGTCATGGTGGTCAGCACCGCCGTGGTGATCGCGGCGATCGGCGGCATCAACGTGATCGAGGTCTTCTTCATCCGCGAGACGTTGGGGGGCTCGGCGACCACGTACGGCCTGGTCAGTGCCGCATGGATGGCCGGCATGCTGCCGGGGACCTGGCTCGCCGTACGACTCGCCAGGCGGCTCGACGACGACGGCGCGTTGGTACGTGGGGTGCTGGCCACTCTGGCCGTGTGCAGCCTGATGGTGTTGCTGGCGGCGTCGGTGCCGGCGGCAGGCGTGTTGGTGCCGCTCTGGCTGGTGGGTGGTGCGGCCAATGGTGGCGAGAACGTCTTCGCCAACCTGCTCACTGCTCGGCGGGTGCCGGAGGCGATGCGCGCCCGGGCGTACGCCAGTTATGGCGCGGCGGTGCAGGGTGGCTCGATGGCGGGCTTCCTGATCGGCGGGGCGTTGCTCGCTGTCGTCCCACCTCGGCCGCTGATCGCCGGTGCGGGTGTGGTCGGGCTGCTGGTGGTGCTGGCCTTCGTGCCGGTCGTGACCCGCGCGGTACGACTGTCGTCAAATGCGGGCTTGGCCACTCCGGGGCGGCCCGCCGAGCCCGAGCCAACCGCCGGGGATACGGTCGGGCCATGGCTGAGCGCATCGCACGCCCGCGGGTCGGGCACATCCAGTTCCTGAACTGTCTGCCGATCTACTGGGGTCTGATGCGCTCCGGGGCCCTGCTCGACGTCGACCTGCACAAGGACTCGCCGGACCGGTTGAGCGCGGCGCTGGTCGCCGGCGACCTCGACATCGGCCCGATCACGCTGTTGGAATACCTGAAGCACGCCGACGAGCTGCTGCTCCTGCCGGACCTGGCGGTGGGCAGCGACGGGCCGGTGCTCTCGGTCAACATGGTCTCCACCCGGCCGCTCGCCGAGCTGGATGGCGCTCGGGTGGCGCTCGGCTCGACCTCGCGGACCGGGGTCATGCTGGCGCAGCTGCTGCTCGCCGAGCAGTACAACGTGCGGCCCGAATACTTCCGCTGCCCGCCGGATCTGACCCAGATGCTGCTGGAGGCCGACGCCGCCGTGCTGATCGGCGACGTGGCGCTGCGGGCGTACTACGAGGCGCCGCAGAAGGGCCTCACCGTCACCGACCTCGGGCAGGCGTGGCGGGAGTGGACCGGGCTGCCGATGGTCTTCGCCGTCTGGGCGGTCCGCCGCGACTTCGCCGCCGCCCACCCGGGCCTGGTCAAGGAGGTGCACGAGGCTTTCCTGCGCTCGCGGGACCTCTGCCTGGCGGAGCTGGATCAGGTCGCCGAGGCGGCGGCCCGCTGGGAGACCTTCGACGCGGCGACGCTGGCCACGTACTTCCGGACCCTCGACTTCTCCCTTGGCGACCGGCAGGTCGCCGGGCTCCGCGAGTGGGCCCGGCGGGCTGCCGCCATCGGCGAGGCCCCGGCGCTGCCGGACGGCGGCCCGGAGTTCTTCGCCGGCTGACCGGCTCAGGTGCCGGGGCGGAGCAGCGCCTCGGTGATCTTCTCGCAGTTCTTCATGCCGTAGTCGTAGCCCATGTTGATCGGGTACTTGACCATCACGCCCATCGTCCAGGTGTCACCGATGGCCAGGCAGTTGATGTGCATCTCCTGCTCCCTGGTCCGGTCGATCCACCCGTTCTTGATGGCGATCGTCTTCTGCTCGCTGGCCGGGAAGGCCTTGCGGATGCCGAAGTCGCCGGCACCGCGAACCTGCTTCATCTCGTTGAGCAGCCACTTGGTCCACTTCGGCCCGGCGGCGGTGCCGGTGACGATGCAGTTGCCCATCCGGGCGGTGTCCCGGGGGGAGAGCGCCGTCCGGCTCCAGCCGCCGTCGGGGGCGACGCTGCTGTCGGTCAGCTTGCACATGGAGATGAGCCGCTTGATCGAGGCGTCCCGGTCGACCTGGTTGTAGAACTGTTCGGCCCGGGTGTTGTCGCTGTCCCGGATGATCCGCGTCGCGTCGGCGAGCTTCGCGTCACTCGGGGTCTGGCCGGCGTCGGCCGCGCGACGCAGGTAGTCGGCGACGATCCAGGCCTTGATCATCGAGGCGGTCGTGCTGGTCTCGCCCATGTTCTTCGAACCGATGATCTTTCCGGTTCGGCGGTCGAGGACGCTCCAGGAGTACCAGCCCTCGATGTTCAGATCGAGGTTCCTGGCCACGAAGGGCAGCGGCTCCAGTGACGGGCTGGGGCTCGGTGACGGCGAGGACGGCTGGCGGGCGCTGCGGTCGGTGCCGGAGCCGGTGGGGCGGTCGCTGGCGCTGGAGCCCGCGTCACCCCACTTGGCCGCCGCGGACGACTCGAATGGCGACCCGGGCAGCAGCCGCAGCGACACCAGGACCAACCCGATGAGGATGACCGCGACGGCGATCAGCCGAACCGGGGAGGCCTCGCCGCCGTTGCGCCGGTCGACCCGACGGTTGCCGGCCATCAGAGTTTTCCGACCGGCTGCTGCGGCACCTTCAGTGCGGCGCCCGGCTGCGGGGTGACCAGTTGGGTGGCCACACTGGCGCAGACCTTCGCGCCGTAGTCCAGACCGGCCCTGATCGGGTAGCGCAGCATCACCGCGAGACTCCACTTGCTGGTGACGGCGAGGCAGTTGACGTGCCAGTCGCCGTCGCCGTAGATGGGGGTCCAGCCGTTCTTGATGCTGACCGGGCCCTGAGCGGTGATCGACTTCGGTAGGCCGTCGATGATCCCCCAGCGGCCGCCGCCGGACGAGGGCCGCTGGTCCTTGGCCGCGGTGGTGCCCTTGACCTTGCTCATCTGGTCCAGCACCCACTTGGTCCACTTCTGACCGGCGGCCTTACCGTCGGCGATGCAGTCGCCGACCCGAACCGCGTCGCGGGGGGACATCCGGGTGAAGCTCCAGAAGCCGGTGTACGGCTTGACGTTGCCGCGCTTGGTGTCGGTCAGCCCGCAGATCTTGATCGCCCGCTGGATCACCGGGTCGGGGACGCTGCTGGTCGAGGCTTTGTAGGAGCCACCCGCGGCGGCGTAGACCTTGTTGGCAGCCCCGTCGTTGCTGTCGACGATGGCGAGTCGAGCCATCTCCTTCATTGCTGCGGACGGCTCCTTGGCGCCGAGCTGTCGCAGGTAGTCGGAAACGATCCACGCCTTGATCATCGATTCGGTGGAGCTGGTCGCTGTCATGTTCGGCGACCCGGAGATCTTGCCCGTCTTCCGGTCCAGCAGGGCCCACGAGAAGAACTCACCTTGGAAGCTCACCGACACCGGGCCGGCCGCCAGGGTGGGCGGCGGTGGTGGGGTGGGCGCGGGAGCGGCAACGCTCGACGTACCTGCTCCGCCACCTCCGCCGCTGTCGTCGCTGGCGAGACGGGCGTACGCGGTGGGGACCAGTAGGACGCCGCCGAGCACGACCGCCGTGATGGCGAGCACCAGGGTCACGCGAGATCGCATGAGTGGGTGAACTCCAGGTGTCAGGGCCGGGGGGACCGGCTTGTCGTCGGGACGAATCGGGTGCGATCGCCGAGGCCGGGGGAGGTGGCCTCTGTGGAGATGTCGATGTCGGCAGCCGATCGGTTGTCCGGCAGAAGTCTACGTCCGGACCGGCAGACCGCCAGGGTTCGACACTAGGCAACCTGCGATAAAGGCGGGATATGGGGCCGGTATGAGTTTTTTGCAGTGATTCACCTTTGTTTCGTGGCCTAAGTCACGGCGATATAACGCCCCTCAGGTAGCGCAAAGCGCTCATCCGCTCACAGATGGGATGCTCGGATTCCTGTTACACCCCCTGGTGCAACGTGGCGCAAGCTGTAACACTTAGCCTCATGTATGGCAACGACTTCTCCGCCCCGAACGGCGCCCCCGACGACGCGTCCGGCGGTTTGCTGGGCGAGGTCGAGGCCGCCGAGGCCGAGCTGCGGGCAGCGGCGGCGCGCGGCCGGTGTGTCGGCCCCGCGCCGGACGAGGACCTGGCGGCGTACTTCACCGAGGTGGTCGACGCCGAGCAGAAGATCGAGCCCCGCGACTGGATGCCTGACGCGTACCGGCGGACGCTGATCCGGCAGATCGCCCAGCACGCCCACTCCGAGATCATCGGCATGCAGCCGGAGGGCAACTGGATCAGTCGGGCACCGTCGCTCAAGCGCAAGGCGATCCTGCTGGCCAAGGTGCAGGACGAGGCGGGTCACGGCCTCTACCTCTACGCCGCCGCCGAGACCCTCGGCATCAGCCGCGACGAGCTGGTCCAACTGCTGCTCGACGGCCGCCAGAAGTACAGCTCCATCTTCAACTACCCCACCCTGAGCTGGGCCGACGTTGGCGCCATCGGCTGGCTGGTGGACGGCGCGGCGATCGTCAACCAGGTGCCGCTCTGCCGCTGCTCCTACGGCCCGTACGCCCGCGCGATGATCCGGGTCTGCAAGGAGGAGTCGTTCCACCAGCGGCAGGGCTACGAGATCCTGCACACCCTGGCGCACGGCACCCCCGCGCAGCAGGCGATGGCCCAGGACGCTGTGGACCGCTGGTGGTACCCGTCGCTGGCCATGTTCGGCCCGCCGGACGGCGACTCCACGCACTCCGCCCAGTCGATGGCCTGGAAGATCAAGCGCTTCTCGAACGATGACCTGCGTCAACGCTTCGTCGACATGTGCGTCCAGCAGGCCGGGATCCTCGGGCTGCGCATCCCCGACGAGGACCTGCGCTGGAACGACGAGCGGCAGGCGTACGACTACACCCAGCCGGACTATGACGAGCTGATGCAGGTGATCTCCGGCAACGGGCCGTGCAACCGGGAGCGGATGGCCCACCGCCGGGCCGCGCACGCCGACGGCAACTGGGTACGCGAGGCCGCCGCGGCGTACGCCGCGAAGCGGGCGGGACAGAAGGAGACGGTGGCCGCGTGAGCGAGCGTAGCGAGCAAGCCGAGCAACCTGGCATGACGAGTCATTCGCCTTTGTGGGAGGTCTTCGTGCGGGCCCGGCGCGGGCTGTCGCACACCCACGTCGGCAGCCTGCACGCCCCCGACGCCGAGCTTGCCCTGCGCAACGCCCGCGACCTCTACACCCGCCGCCAGGAGGGCGTGTCGATCTGGGTGGTGCCGGCCGGCGCGATCACCGCGTCCAGCCCGGACGAGAAGGACTCCTTCTTCGACCCGGCCGCCGACAAGGTCTACCGCCACCCCACCTTCTACGAGGTGCCGGACGGGGTGGCCCACCTGTGAGCGAGCGGAGCGAGCGAACCAGCCAGCACAGCAGCGGGGCGCTTCGCGCCGCCGCCGAGCGCAGCGAGGTGGTGGCGGGAAGCGAGCGGAGCGAGCGAACCAGCCAGCACAGCAGCGGGGCGCTTCGCGCCGCCGCCGAGCGCAGCGAGGTGACGGCGTGAACGGCCCCTTCGACTTCACACTCGCTCTCGGCGACGACGCGTTGATCGCGGCCCAGCGGCTGGCCGAGTGGACCACCCGCGCGCCGGAGATGGAGGAGGACATCGCGCTGGCCAACATCGCCCTCGACCAGCTCGGCGCGGCCCGCCTGCTGCTGTCGTACGCGGGCGAACTGGAGAGCGCCGGCCGCGACGAGGACGCACTGGCATACCTGCGCGACGACCGCGAGTTCCGCAACGCGCTACTGGTCGAGCTGCCCAACGACGACTTCGCGGTGACGATGGCGAAGCTGTTCTTCCTGGCGGCGTACCAACTGCCGCTGTACTCGGCGCTGGCCGGCTGCGCGGACGAGCGGTTGGCCGCGATCGGCGCGAAGGCGCGCAAGGAGTCGGCGTACCACCTGGACCATGGCGCGCTGTGGGTGAAGCGGCTCGGTGACGGCACCGAGGAGTCGCACCGCCGGATGCAGGCGGCCGTCGACCAGGTGTGGCCGTACACCCACGAGCTGTTCGCCGCGGACCCGGCGGCGCCGGTCGACCCGGCCACGGTGCGGACGGCGTTCGACGAGGTCGTCGGCCCGGTGCTGGCCGAGGCGACGCTCACCCAGCCGGACAGCGCCTGGGCCCCCGCCGGTGGGCGGGCCGGTGTGCACACCGAGCACCTGGCCTTCCTGCTCGCCGAGATGCAGGTGCTGCACCGCGCCCACCCCGGAGCGAAGTGGTGAGCGCGAGGAGTGCAGCGCAGCGGAGCCCCGCAGTCGCGAACGAAGACGGCCTGGTGACAGACGCGAGGACGGCCGCGGCCAGCGTCGTGGACCCGGAGATCCGGGTCATCACCATCGACGAGCTGGGCATCCTGCGGGCGGTCGAGGAGGATCCGGCCAGCGGCCGGGTCACAGTCACCATCACCCCGACCTACACCGGCTGCCCGGCGATGGACGTGATCCGGGCCGACATCCGCAGCGCGCTCACCGCCGCCGGCCACCCGGACGCAGACGTCCAGACCGTCTACAGCCCACCGTGGAGCACCGACTGGATCTCCGAGGGTGGGCGGGTCAAGCTCGCCGCCGCCGGGATCGCCCCGCCGGCCCCGGTGCCCGCCGCCGGCGTCGTGTCGCTGACGCTCGCGGTCCGCTGCCCGCAGTGCGGCTCGCCGGAGACCGAGCAGGTCAGCCGGTTCGGCTCCACCGCGTGCAAGGCGTTGTGGCGGTGCCGTTCCTGCTCCGAACCCTTCGACCACCTGAAGGCGCTGTGACTGTCACCATCACCCGCCCGGTTCGCCGCCGGCCGGTCTTCCACCCGTTGTCCGTCGCCGCCGTCGACCGGCTCACCGACGACTCCGTGGCGGTGACCTTCGCCGTACCCGAGGAACTGCGGGAGACCTTCGCGTTCCGCGCCGGTCAGCACCTCACGGTCCGGCGAGTCGCCGAGGACGGCGCGGACGTGCGCCGGTCGTACTCGATCTGCTCCACCCCCGACGACCTGGCGCGGCACGGCCGGTTGCGGATCGGGGTGCGGGAGATCCCCGGCGGCGCCTTCTCGGCGTTCGCCTGTGGGGCGCTGCGCGGTGGCGACACCGTCGAGGTGCTGCCGCCGCTGGGCACCTTCACGACGGCTTTCGCCCCGAACCGGGTGCGGCACTACGGCGCGGTCGTCGCCGGCTCCGGCATCACCCCGGTGCTCGGGCTGGTCGCGACCGCCCTGGCCGTCGAGCCGGCCAGCACCTTCACACTGGTGTACGGCAACCGCACGGCGAACACTGTGATGTTCGCCGAGGAGTTGGCCGACCTGAAGGACAGGTACCCCACCCGGCTGCACCTGGTGCACGTCCTCTCCCGGGAGCAGGGCGAGTCGCCGCTGCTCTCCGGTCGGATCGACGCCGAGCGGCTGGGCCGGTTGCTGGGCACCATCGTGCCGGGCGACCTGATCGAGGAGTGGTTCCTCTGCGGCCCGTACGGCATGGTGGTCGACGTCCGGGACGTGCTGACCGCGCGCGGGCTGCCCGAGTCGGCGGTGCACACCGAGCTGTTCCACGTCGACACCCCGCCGGAGCCGGTGCGCCGACCCGTCGACCAGGTGGGCATCGGGGCCGAGGTGACAATCGTGCTGGACGGCCGGTCGTCGAGCTTCACGATGGGTCGCGAGGAACGGGTGCTGGACGCCGCGCTGAAGGTGCGGGGCGAGCTGCCGTACGCCTGCAAGGGTGGCGTCTGTTCGACCTGCAAGGCGAAGGTCGTCGACGGCGCCGTCACGATGGCTCGCAACTACGCGCTGGAGCCCGACGAGTTGGCGGCCGGCTACGTGCTGACCTGCCAGTCCAGCCCGACCACCGACAAGCTCACTGTCGACTACGACGCCTGACCGTCCGCCAATACCTTTCCGCGATCTTGCAGTTTCGGTCGCCGATATGCACGGAATGCCCCGTGTGTCGCGACAGTAAATGCAAGATCGCGGAGGGGTATGGGGGTGGCCCCGTTTCGGTGCTGCCTCCAGCGCGATCCGGCCCTGTGCGGAGCGAATCACAGCCTCAAGCACCCCTCAGGGGCAAGGCGGGTGGCCGGCGTAGGCTCGGGGTGTGACGGTGAGCCGGGAGATCGACGACATCCTGCAGCGCGGCGCGGACGGCGGGCGGATCACGCCCGAGGAGGCGCTGCTGCTCTACACCGAGGCGCCCTTCCACGCGTTGGGCGAGGCGGCGGACGCGGTGCGTCGGCGACGCTACCCGGACAACGTCGTCACCTACCTGATCGATCGCAACATCAACTACACGAACGTCTGCGTGACGGCGTGCAAGTTCTGCGCGTTCTACCGGGCGCCCAAGCACAAGGAAGGGTGGACCCACCCGACCGAGGAGATCCTTCGCCGGTGCGGCGAGGCGGTCGAGCTGGGCGCCACCCAGGTGATGCTCCAGGGCGGGCACCACCCGGACTACGGCGTGGAGTACTACGAGGAGCTGTTCTCCTCGGTCAAGCAGGCGTACCCGCAGTTGGTCATCCACTCGATCGGCCCCAGCGAGATCCTGCACATGGCCAAGGTCTCCGGGGTGAGCCTGGACGAGGCCATTGCCCGGATCAAGACCGCCGGCCTGGACTCGATCGCCGGCGCCGGCGCGGAGATGCTTCCCGAGCGGCCCCGCAAGGCCATCGCGCCCCTGAAGGAGTCGGGCGAGCGCTGGCTGGAGGTCATGGAGCTGGCCCACCGGCAGGGCATCGAGTCGACCGCCACCATGATGATGGGCACCGGCGAGACGCACGCCGAGCGGATCGAGCACCTGCGCATGATCCGCGACGTGCAGGACCGCACCCGCGGTTTCCGGTCGTTCATCCCGTGGACGTACCAGCCGGAGAACAACCACCTGAAGGGCCGCACCCAGGCGACCACCTTGGAATACCTGCGTCTGGTCGCGGTGGCCCGCCTCTTCTTCGAGACGGTGCCGCACCTCCAGGCGTCCTGGTTGACCACCGGCAAGGACGTCGGGCAGCTCTCGTTGCACATGGGCGTGGACGACCTCGGCTCGATCATGCTGGAGGAGAACGTCATCTCCTCCGCCGGTGCCCGGCACCGTTCCAACCTGCACGAGCTGATCGGCATGATCCGCTCGGCGGACCGGATCCCCGCGCAGCGCGACACCCTCTACAACCGGCTCGCCGTGCACCACACGCCGGCCGACGACCCTACCGACGAGCGGGTGGTCTCGCACTTCTCCTCGATCGCGCTGCCCGGCGGTGGCGCGGGGAAGTCCCTGCCCCTGGTGGACGTCAGCTGACCGCTCGACCCCGCGACGTCGGGCGGTCCACCAGGTGAACGGTCACCCACGGGTGTCGATACGGTGAATCTTGTGCCGACGGCCATCGTCGATTCGGCACAACAACCGCCATCAATCCGGACAATCCTCGGGTCACTCGTGGCGTCACTGCCGACTTGGCCCAGTTCCGGGCTGCGGGAGTGATCGAGGCCGGCTAACGTCCCCGCCCGTACCTTTCCTCTACCCTGCGGGGGGACCCTTTCATGATCTTCCGTAACCGGCCGCTGGCGCGGCTCGGCGCGGTGGCGCTCCTCGCCTCCGGCGCCCTCGCCGCCTTCGGCGCCCCGGCGCACGCCACCGGCACCCCCACCGACCTGTCAGTCGAGATGGCAGGCACCAGGGTCGCGGCGGGCGCCGAGGCCAAGGTGGCGTTCGCCAAGATCAAGAACAACGGACCCGGCACTCCGACCAACTTCCTGATCAAGCTCGACATCTCGAAGGTCGATTTCGACCGCGTCGAGGTGGCGCCGGTGACCCCCACGCCGTGCACACTCGACGGCCTCGAGCGGCCGGAGAATGTCACCTGCCGCGTCCAGGACGACGAGGTTCCCGGTCCCGGTGAGACCATCGAGGTTCCGATCGTCGTGATGAAGGCGGAGGAGGGCGTTGAGCTGCCCTACACGGCTCCGCTCAGGTTCTCGCTCGAATCCGAGGATGACAGCACGCCGAACAACAACACCGCGTCCGCCGATCTGACGCTGACCGACGAGAGCGGCGTCGACATGGGCATCGTCGTACCGGACGTCAAGTTCCAGGTCTCGCCGTCGGAGCAGCCGCCGCTGCTGATGCCCGGCACCGAGACCCAGGTGATTGTCGAGATCATCAACCAGGGCGACGTGATCGCCGACGGCATCAAACTCAACCTCGCCCTGCCGAAGGGCGTGACCTTCACCGAGCAGGTGCGGGAGTGCACCTACTCGCAGGACCGGCGGATCGCCGACTGCCCCACACCTCTGCTGCAGGTAGCGCCGGAAGAAATTCTCGCGGGCGTCTTCCCGGTGAAGGTCGCCGCGGACGTCAAGGCGCCGGTCACCCTTCAGGGCGGCAGCGGCACCGTTGCCGCGCTCGGCCAACTGCCGGCCACCAACGCCAACCTCGCCGCCAGGAAGACGGCTCTCCCGTCGTTCCTCAAGGCCGCTACGACGGAGCAGGCCGCCGAGGTGCGCGACATCGACGACACAGACAACACCGACGCGTACGCGGTTGTCGTGGCAGCCAAGGGCGGCTCTGGCGGCGGTGGCGAAGACGGTGGCGACGGCGGTGGCGACGGCGGCGGCCTCCCGGTGACCGGCGCCAAGGCGGGCCTCATCGGCGGGATCGGCGCCGCGGTGCTGCTCGCCGGTGGTCTGATGTTCCTGGTAGCGCGGCGACGGCGGGTCGTCCTGGTGGCGCCGGGCGACGAGACGCCAACGGCCTGAGAGATGTCCTCCAGCGACCCGCGAGGGTCGTTCACATAGATGCACGGCGGTACGGGCGGGATGGGTGACCATCCCGCCCGTACCCTGCCCCTGGTGGACGTCAGCTGACTGTCGACACCCGGCCGTTCGGCTGATCGACGCTCATGCTCCCGCCGGATCACCCCCCGGCGGTACGGGTGGTCCCCGCCGCCGCAGCGTCAGCCTGTCCGGTGCGGGGCTGGTGGAGATGATCGTCGGCGGCTAGCGTCCCGGCTCATATCCGTCACCACCGTCGACCGACGGGGCTGTCCTCCATCGGCCCGCTGCGGGTCGTTCATATAACGCACGGCAGTACGGGCGGGATGGGTGACCATCCCGCCCGTACTGTCTGCCCAGCTCGGACCGGACGGATGAAAAACGGCTCCGCCTGCTGGCGGGGAAGATCAGCCTCCGATAGCGTCCGCTCGTTCCGCAACCATTCTTTCTTCCCTACCCCCGGGGGACTGATGACAGCGTTCCACCGCTCGACGCTGGTGCGCGCCAGTGTCGTGGCGCTGCTCGCGGCCGGCGGCATCGCCGCCGTGGCCGCCCCAGTGCTGGCGGCCGAGGAGGCCGACCTGGCCCTGGTGCCACTCAGCTACAACCTGGCCAAGGGTGTCACGGAGGCCAAGAGCAAGCCGTTCAAGTTCTCGGTCGACAACACCCGGAGCAAGGAAGACGCCAAGGGTGTCAGTTACACGGTGGACACCAGCAAGCTGAAGACGAACAAGGTCCGGGTCGTGGTGCCCGACGGCTGCCGGGTGAACGGCAAGAAGTTCACCTGCCGTCTCGGCGACCTGGCCGCCGGCACCAGCGAGGACTTCGGTATCCCGATCTTCTCCACCGGTGGTAGGGGCGCCGCCGGCACCCTGGTGGTCACCCTCCGCTCGGCGACCGAGGACCCCAACGAGGAAGACAACAAGGTCGAGCACGACATCACCGTCACCGAGCCCGGGTACGACCTGACCAGTTGGGTGCAGGACGTCAACGCGAACGTCGTGGTGAACGGTGTCAACGGCGACGACCCCGACCTTCGGCCGGTGCGGCCGGGCGAGACGGTGCCGGTCGACTGGGCTGTCTACAACGACGGCAGCCGCAAGGCCACCGGCCTCGCCTACGTGCTCACCCTCCCGGCGGGCGTCACCTTCGACACCCTGCCGGACACGTGCACCACGCAGACCTTCGGCGTCACTCAGGCGCTCTGTCAGGACGACGGCGCTGTCATCCGGCCCGGTGACTACTACACGGCGGACATCAAGGTGACCGTCGGCACCGACGTCACCGAGCCGGTGCTGCGGGTCGGCGAGCTGGTGGCACACGGTCTGGACGCGGCAGCCGGAAAGCCCGAGGAGCAGCCGCGGCGGGCCAGCGCCGCTCAGCGGAAGGCCTTCACCGAGATCGACGAGGGTGACAACCAGGCGATCTTCGACGTCTTCGTCGACCTGGCCGACGACCCGACGCCGACGCCCACGCCGACGGTCACCCCGACGGAATCGCCGACGCCGACGCCGACGGTCACTCCGACGGAGACGCCGAGCCCGACGGAGACGCCGACCCCGACGCCGACGGTCACTCCGACGGAGACGCCGACCCCGACGCCGACGGTCACCCCGACGGAGACGCCGACCCCGACGCCGACGGTTACCCCGACGGAGACGCCGACCCCGACGCCGACGGAGACGCCGACCCCGACGCCGACGGTTACCCCGACGGAGACGCCGACCCCGACGCCGACGGAGACGCCGACCCCGACGCCGACGGTCACTCCGACCGAGTCGACGACTCCGACGCCGACGGTCACTCCGACGCAGGCGCCGACGGTCACCCCGACGGCGACGCCGACCGCGACCGCGACGCCGACTGTCACGCCGACCGCGACTGTCACGCCGACCGCCACGGCCACTCCGACGCCGATCCCGAGCGGTACGACGACGCCGGGCACGACCGTCTCGCCGGGTGCCGGTGGTGGCTCCACCGGTGGCGGCTCGGGTGGTGGCGGCCTGCCGGTGACCGGTGTGCAGGTCGGCCTGATCGGCGGCATTGGTGTCATCATCCTGCTGGTGGGCGGGGCGCTGTTGGTGCTCACGCGTCGTCGCAAGGTGGTCCTGGTCTCGCCGACCGACGAGAAGTCGACCGACTGACACCGGTGTCCTGACCAGCGGTGCGCACGAGCGGCGCGACCGTGACGGGTGCGATGCGACAGGCGTCCTGACCGAGGTGTCATGGACGCGGGCACGACGCGAGGGCGGGGTGGGCGACCACCCCGCCCCTTCGCGTACGGGGTGCGTGCCGCCCCACCCAGCGCGCGTCGGTTGGCGGGCGGCTGGCAGAGTGGAGGGGTGAGCCGTACCCCGCAGGGCCAGCGCGCCAGTCTGGACAAGCAGCCGCACGAGGTCGCCGCGATGTTCGACGGCGTGGCAGAGCGTTACGACCTGACCAACACGGTGATCTCGCTGGGCCAGGACCGCTCCTGGCGGCGGGCCACCCGGGCGGCGCTCGGGCTGCGGCCGGGCGAGCGGGTGCTGGACGTGGGGGCGGGCACCGGCGTCTCGACGCGCGAGCTGGCCCAGTCCGGGGCGTACGCGGTCGGGGTGGACCTGTCGCTGGGCATGCTGCACACCGGCAAGCGGGCCCGGCCCGAGGTGCCGCTGCTGGCCGGGGACGCGCTGCGGTTGCCGTTCGCCGACGCCAGCTTCGACGCGGTCACCATCTCCTTCGCGCTGCGCAACGTCAACGACACCGACGCGGCGCTGCGTGAGCTGGCGCGGGTGACCCGGCCGGGTGGCCGGCTGGTGGTCTGCGAGTTCAGCACCCCGGTCAACCCGGTCTTCCGGACTGTCTACCTGTCGTACCTGATGCGGTCGTTGCCGGTGGTGGCCCGCACGGTGTCGAGCAACCCCGAGGCGTACGTCTATCTCGCCGAGTCGGTCCGGGCCTGGCCGGCGCAGTCCGCGCTGGCCGGCCGGGTGGCCGCGGCCGGGTGGGGGCGCGTGGCATGGCGCAACCTGACCGGTGGTGTGGTGGCCCTGCACCGGGGGATCCGCGAGTAGCGGACGGGCCACGCCCAGCCGGTACGGACATTATTCAGGTTCCGTTAATATCAGGCTTTAGTCCACTTTGCCCGGTACGCTCGATCGCATGACCGGAGCAGACCCGGCGGACCCGGTGGCCGCCACCGACGACGACGCGGCCGAACTCATCGCCCAGTTGCGCGAGTTGGCCGGGGCCGACCCGGTGGAGGTCCGGCAGGTGGTCGCCGAGGTGTTGGCGGCACTGGACCGGGCGGCGGGCGGGGCGCTCCGCGAGCATCTACCGGAGACAATTCGGGTCGACGCGGGCCTGGACGCCGCCAGCTCGGCCTGACACCTGACTGCTGTGGACGGTGATGAGCTGTCACATCGGCGAGTTAGGTACCCCTGATCCTGCGCTGGTATGACGCCGGTCATACACTCGTCCCGTCTGGCTTGTGAAGCATTTCACGAGCGTGCGGGAGGAGGCGCGAATGACCGCGGTGGAACATGACGCCGACGTCATTGTCGTGGGCGCCGGTCCCGGTGGATCAGCGACTGCGTACCACCTGGCCCGGCACGGCGTACGGGTGCTGTTGTTGGAGAAGACCGAGTTCCCCCGGGAGAAGGTCTGCGGCGACGGGTTGACCCCGCGCGCGGTGCGCCAGCTCATCCGGATGGGTGTGGACACCTCGCCCGAGGCCGGCTGGCTGCACAACCGCGGCCTGCGGGTCATCGGCGGCGGGGTGCGCCTCGAACTGGACTGGCCGGAGCTGGCCAGCTTCCCGAACTACGGTCTGGTGCGTACGCGTCTGGACTTCGACGACCTGCTCGCCCAGCGGGCGGTGGCCGCCGGCGCGAAGCTGCGGACCAGCGTCAACGTGCTGGGCCCGGTGCTCGACGGCGATGGCCGCGTCACCGGAGTCGAGGCGGAGGTCGGGCCGGGCAAGGAGCCCACCACCTTCCACGCCCCGCTGGTCGTCGCGGCGGACGGCGTCTCCGGCCGGTTCCCGCTCGCGCTCGGGCTGGCCAAGCGGGAGGACCGGCCGATCGGTGTGGCCGTCCGCCGCTACTACAACTCGCCGGCCAAGCACGAGGACAACTACCTGGAGTCCTGGCTGGAGCTACGCAGCAAGGACAGCGGCGACAACCTGCTGCCCGGGTACGGCTGGATCTTCGGCCTCGGTGACGGACGGGTCAACGTCGGGCTCGGCGTGCTCAACTCGTCCTCGGCGTTCGGCAAGACCAACTACCGCCGGCTGCTCACCGACTGGCTCGCCAACACCCCGGAAGACTGGGGAATGACCGACGAGACCAACGCCGACGGCCCGATCCTCGGCGCCGCGCTGCCGATGGGCTTCAACCGGGTGCCCCACTACACCCGGGGCGTGCTCCTGGTCGGCGACTCGGGCGGCATGGTCAACCCGTTCAACGGTGAGGGCATCGCGTACGCGATGGAGTCCGGCGAACTGGCCGCCGAGGTCATGGTCCAGGCACTCGCCCGGCCGGCCGGCCCGGAACGGGAGCGCGCTCTGCTGGCGTACCCGAACGAACTGAAGGCCCGGCTCGGTGGTTACTACCGGTTGGGCGGCATCTTCGTGAAACTCATCGGTCGCCCCGAGATCATGCGGATCGCCACCAAACACGGCATGCCGCACCCGACGCTGATGCGTTTCGTGCTCAAGCTGTTGGCCAACCTGACCGACCCGCGTGGCGGGGACGCGATGGATCGGGTCATCAACGCGATGACGAAGGCCGCCCCAGCCGTATAAGTAGGACGGCATCGGCGCTGGTCACAGCCCCGACGCTGACAAAGATCGACCCCCGCCGACTGCCACTGCGAGGGACGTGAATAGTGTGATTTTCGTCAAGCACCGAGGGCAGGGAAGGACGAGCAGGAGAAAACGATGTCGCTCTCGCCTTACGCACCGATCATCGGGCTGTTCGCCCTCGCCGCGGCGTTCTCGCTGTTTTCCGTTGGCGCCGCCCGCTTCGCCGGTCCCCGTCGCTACAACAAGGCCAAACTCGAGGCTTACGAGTGCGGCATCGAGCCCAGCCCGCAGCCGGTCGGCGGCGGGCGGTTCCCGATCAAGTTCTACCTGACGGCGATGCTCTTCATCGTCTTCGACATCGAGATCATCTTCCTCTACCCCTGGGCGGTCTCGTTCGACGCTCTGCCGATCTTCGGCTTCGTGGAGATGGTCCTGTTCATCGTCGCGGTCTTCGTTGCGTACGCCTACGTGTGGCGGCGCGGCGGCCTGGACTGGGACTGAGGAAGGAACGTCAGATGGGCATCGAGGAGAAGCTTCCCGCCGGCGTCCTGCTCACCTCGGTGGAGAAGCTGGTCAACTGGTCTCGGAAGTCGTCCGTGTGGGGCGCCACCTTCGGCCTGGCCTGCTGCGCCATCGAGATGATGGCCGCCGGTGGTCCGCACTACGACATGGGCCGCTGGGGCATGGAGGTCTTCCGGGCGTCGCCCCGGCAGGCCGACCTGATGATCGTGGCCGGCCGGGTGAGTCAGAAGATGGCCCCGGTGCTGCGCCAGATCTACGACCAGATGGCCGAGCCACGCTGGGTGCTCTCGATGGGCGTCTGCGCCAGCAGCGGCGGCATGTTCAACAACTACGCCATCGTGCAGGGCGTCGACCACGTGGTGCCGGTCGACATGTACCTGCCCGGCTGCCCGCCCCGGCCAGAGATGCTCATCGACGCGATCCTCAAGCTCCGCGAGAAGATCATGTATGAGCCGCTCGGCCCGAACGGTCGCAAGATGCTCGCGGCCCGCCAGGAGCGCGGCGACGTCCCGGTAGTGCCCTACGGCTCGATGCCCTCCTCGTACCGCAGCGACAAGGCCCGGCGCGCCGAGTGGACCCGGGCGGTCCGTGAGGGCCGCGAGGAGCAGCTGCGCATCGAGAACTGGATGAACGCTCAGAACCACCTCCACCCGCAGGCAGGCCCGAAATGACGTCACCCACGGACAAGCCAAACGACGGCGGCGTGCCGCTGCCGGTGGTGCCGGCCGGCGCCACCAGTGGTGCCCCCGCCGAGTTCCCGCCGGCCAGCCCGGCGGGTCGCGGGATGTTCGGCAACCAGGGCAGCGGCGACGTGTCCGGCTACGGCGGTCTGGTCCGCCAGCGCCAGCCCATCGAGGAGGCGTCCCGGCCGTACGGGGGCTACTTCGACGAGGTCCGCGACGCGCTGGAAGAGGCGTACCCGGCCTTCAACGACGCGATCGAGAAGGTGGTCGTCGACCGGGGTGAGCTGACCCTGCACGTACGCCCGGAGCGGATCGCCGAGGTCTGCCAGGTGATGCGGGACGACCTGGCGCTGCGGTTCGAGCTGTGCTCCTCGGTGTCCGGTGCGGACTACCTGGGCGCCGACGAACGCCGGCTGCACGTGATCTACCTGCTCACCTCGATGACGTACCGGCGGCGGGTCCGGCTGGAGGCCGCCGTCTCCGTCGAAGCCCCGCACCTGCCCAGCGTGACCGCCATCTACCCGACGGCGGACTGGCAGGAGCGCGAGGCGTACGACATGTTCGGCATCGTCTTCGACGGCCACCCGAGCCTGACCCGGATCCTCATGCCGGACGACTGGGAGGGCCACCCGCAGCGCAAGGACTACCCGCTCGGCGGCGTCCCCGTCGAGTACAAGGGCGCGGAGATCCAACCGCCGAACGAGCGGAGGTCGTACCAGTGACGACGTCGAACTACGCCAGCGAGCGCGAGACCGACGAGGGCCGGGTCTTCACCGTCACCGGTGGGGACTGGGACACGATCGTCGCGGGCACCGACCCGATCAACGATGAGCGGATCGTGGTCAACATGGGTCCGCAGCACCCGTCCACGCACGGGGTGCTGCGGCTGATCCTGGAGCTGGAGGGCGAGACGGTCCGCGAGGCCCGCTCGGTCATCGGCTACCTGCACACCGGCATCGAGAAGAACCTCGAATACCGCAACTGGGTTCAGGGCTCGACGTTCGTGACCCGGATGGACTACCTCGCCCCGATCTTCAACGAGACGGCGTACGCCCTCGCCGTCGAGAAGCTGCTCGGCATCACCGACGACATCACCGAGCGGGCCACCACTATCCGCGTGCTGATGATGGAGCTCAACCGGATCTCGTCGCACCTGGTCTGGCTGGCCACCACCGGCATGGAGCTGGGCGCGATCTCGATCATGCTGTACGGCTTCCGTGAGCGGGAGTACATCCTCGACATCTTCGAGACCATCACCGGCCTGCGGATGAACCACGCGTACGTGCGGCCGGGCGGTGTGGCGCAGGACGTGCCGGACGACGCGATCGTCAAGATCCGCGAGTTCCTCAAGATGATGCCGAAGAAGCTCAAGGAGTACGAGGACCTTCTCTCCGGCCAGCCGATCTGGACCGAGCGGACGAAGAACGTCGCGGTGCTGGACGTCACCGGCTGCGTGGCGCTCGGCATCACCGGCCCGGTGCTGCGCTCCGCCGGCCTCGCCTGGGACCTGCGCAAGACCATGCCGTACTGCGGCTACGAGACGTACGAGTTCGACGTGCCGACCCACCCCGACGGTGACGTGTGGGGTCGCTACCAGGTCCGGCTCGCCGAGATCCGAGAGTCGATGAAGCTGGTCGAGCAGGCGCTGGACCGGCTCCGTCCGGGCCCGGTGATGGTCGCCGACCGCAAGATCGCCTGGCCGGCGCAACTGGCCATCGGCGTGGACGGCATGGGCAACTCGCTGGAGCACGTCGCGAAGATCATGGGTCAGTCGATGGAGTCGCTGATCCACCACTTCAAGCTGGTGACCGAGGGCTTCCGGGTTCCGCCCGGCCAGGTGTACGTCGCCATCGAGGCGCCCCGCGGCGAGCTGGGCGTCCACGCGGTCTCCGACGGTGGCACCCGGCCCTACCGGGTGCACTACCGGGAGCCGAGCTTCGTCAACCTCCAGGCCCTCCCGGCGATGGCCGAGGGCGGTCTGATCGCCGACGTGATCGCCGGCGGCGCCTCGTTGGACCCGGTGATGGGTGGTTGTGACCGATGACTGTTTTCACTGACGAGACCCGGGAGCGGGCGCGCGAGATCATCGCCCGTTACCCGGCGGACCGGTCCCGCTCGGCGTTGCTGCCGCTGCTGCACCTGGTCCAGGCCGAAGAGGGGTACGTCTCCCCGGCCGGGGTCACGTTCTGCGCCGAGGTGCTGGGGCTGAACAAGGCCCAGGTCGGCGCGGTGGCCACCTTCTACACGATGTACAAGCGCAAGCCGACCGGTGACTTCCTGGTCAGCGTCTGCACCAACACCATGTGCAATGTGCTCGGTGGCCAGGAGGTCTACGACACCCTCGCCGAGCACCTGGGCGTCGGGCACGACGAGACCACAGCGGACGGCACGATCACGCTGGAGCACGCCGAGTGCCTGGCGGCGTGCGACTACGGCCCGGTGATGACCGTCAACTACGACTTCTTCGACGGCGTGGACGCCTCCACAGCTGTCGGTGTCGTCGACGAGCTGCGCTCCGGCGGTCGGCCGATGCCGACCCGGGGCGCCCGGCTCTGCACCCTCAAGGAAATGGCGGTGCAGCTCGCCGGTTTCGCCGACGAGCGCGACGGTGCGGTCGCCGACGGCGGGCCGGGCGAGCCCACCCTGCGCGGGCTGCGGCTGGCCCAGCAGCACGGCGTCTCGGTGCCGGGCTTCGACCCGAACACCCCGATCCGCAGCAAGGCCGAGGCCGACAAGGCCGCCGCCGAGGCGAAGGCGAAGGCGGAGGCCGCCAGGCCGGCGCCCGTCGAGGCCAGCGCGGCGCCGGTCAAGGGTGGCGACGGGGCGTCCGCCCCGACGGGTGCGGCCGGGGTCGCCGAGACGGCGAAGCCGGCAACTGCCACCGAGACGGCGAAGCCGGCAGACGCGAGTGGCAGCACCACGCGGGACGTCAAGGCACCGGACGACAAGTCGCCGCAGGTGCGTACCGCCGAGACCCGGCAGCCGGACGCGGGCACCGCGGTGCCGGATGCCCCCGGCACCAAGGTCCCCACGGACGGCACCGGCACCGCGCCCGAAGCTGGCGACGCACGGGCGGCCGAGGCCGCCGGTGTGGCGGCCAACGCGCCGGCCGGCGACGGCAAGCCCGCCGGCGACGAAGCCGGGGCGCAGGAGCGCAACCTCACCGAAGCGAAGGCTGGCACGGACGCCGACGGCGCCGGACCGGCGGACGCGAACGAAACGGGGGCCCAGAAGTGACCACTCCCCGCCCGGAGACGCTGGCCAAGCTGACGCCGGTGCTGACCAAGCGCTGGCTGTCGCCGGACGCCTGGCGCATCGGCACGTACGAGCAGCTGGACGGCTACGCCGCACTGCGCAAGGCGCTCAAGGCCCACCCGGACGACCTGATCCAGCTGATCAAGGACTCCGGGCTGCGCGGTCGGGGCGGCGCCGGCTTCCCCACCGGCCTCAAGTGGGGCTTCATTCCGCAGGGCGACGGTAAGCCGCACTACCTGGTGGTCAACGCCGACGAGGGCGAGCCGGGCACCTGCAAGGACCTGCCGCTGATGACCCACGACCCGCACGCGCTGGTCGAGGGCGTCATCATCGCGTCGTACGCGATCCGGGCCGCCCGCGCCTACATCTACATCCGGGGCGAGGCGGTGCACGCCGCGCGTCGGCTGCGCAACGCCGTCCAGGAGGCGTACGACAAGGGTTACCTGGGCCGGAACATCCTGCGCAGCGGCTACGACCTGGAGTTGGTGGTGCACTCCGGCGCCGGGGCGTACATCTGCGGCGAGGAGACGGCGCTGCTGGACTCGCTGGAGGGGTTCCGGGGTCAGCCCCGGCTGCGCCCGCCGTTCCCGGCCACCCACGGCCTGTACGCGAGCCCGACGGTGGTGAACAACGTCGGCACCATCGCCAGCGTGCCGCCGATCGTGCTCGGTGGGGCCGACTGGTGGAAGAGCATGGGCACCGAGAAGTCCTCCGGGCCGATGATCTATTCGCTCTCCGGTCGGGTCGTCAACCCGGGCCAGTACGAGTGCTCGATGGGTGTCACGCTGCGCGAGTTGCTGGAGCTGGCCGGTGGCATGCAGCCCGGCCACAACCTGCGGTTCTGGACCCCGGGCGGCTCGTCCACCCCGCTGCTCGCCGCCGAGCACCTGGACGTGCCACTGGACTTCGAGGGGGTGGCGGCGGCCGGCTCGATCCTGGGCACCACTGCCACCCAGATCTTCTCCGACCAGGACTGCCCGGTCTATGCGACGTACCGGTGGCTGGAGTTCTACCACCACGAGTCGTGCGGCAAGTGCACCCCGTGCCGTGAGGGCAACTACTGGATGGTCCGGGTCTACCGGCGGATCCTCGCCGGTCAGGGCACCCACGAAGACCTGGACACCCTGCTGGACACCTGCGACAACATCCTCGGCCGCTCGTTCTGCGGTCTGGGTGACGGCGCGACCAGCTCGGTGACCTCCTCGCTGCAGTACTTCAAGCAGGACTACCTCGACTACATCGAGGGTCGGACCGCACCCAAGCTGTCGGAGAAGACCCTGGTAGGGGCGCACTGATGACCGACGTAGCCAAGCAGACCGAGACCGTCACCCTCACCATCGACGGCGTCGAGGTCACCGCTCCCAAGGGGACGCTGCTGATCCGGGTCGCCGAGCAGATGGGCACCGAGATCCCCCGGTTCTGCGACCACCCGCTGCTGGCTCCGGCCGGCGCGTGCCGGCAGTGCCTGGTCGAGGTGGAGGGGCAGCGCAAGCCGGTCGCCTCCTGCACCCAGGCCGTCGCCGACGGCATGGTCGTGCGTACGCAGATCACCTCCCCGGTGGCCAAGAAGGCGCAGGAGGGGGTGATGGAGCTGCTGCTGCTCAACCACCCGCTGGACTGCCCGATGTGTGACAAGGGCGGCGAGTGCCCGCTCCAGAACCAGGCGATGTCCACCGGCCGCACCGACTCGCGCTTCCACGAGCACAAGCGGGAGTACGAGAAGCCGATGGCGATCAGCAGCCAGGTGCTGCTGGATCGCGAGCGGTGCGTGCTCTGCCAGCGCTGTACCCGGTTCTCCGAGGAGATCGCCGGCGACAAGTTCATCGACCTGATGGGCCGGTCGTCCGCCGAGGAGATCAACATCTACCGGGACGACGCGTACGGCGAGGAGGGCGACGCCGGGGACGTCCCGTTCAACTCCTACTTCTCCGGCAACACGGTGCAGATCTGCCCGGTGGGCGCGCTGACCGGTGCCCAGTACCGCTTCCGCGCCCGCCCGTTCGACCTGGTCTCCAGCCCGAGCGTCTGCGAGCACTGCTCGGCCGGCTGCGGGCAGCGCACCGACTGGCGGCGCGGCAAGGTGCTGCGCCGGCTGGCCGGCGACGAGCCGCAGGTCAACGAGGAGTGGAACTGCGACAAGGGTCGCTGGGGCTTCCAGTACACCCGGGCCGCCGACCGGCTGACCACTCCGCTGGTCCGCGACGAGCACACCGGTGAGCTGCGCGAGGCGTCCTGGAGCGAGGCGCTCACCGTCGCCGCCGAGGGGCTGCACATCGCCCGGGAGAGCGGGCAGGGCACCGCGGTGCTCACCGGCGGCCGGCTGACCGTCGAGGACGCGTACGCGTACGCCAAGTTCGCCCGGGTCGCGTTGAACACCAACGACATCGACTTCCGGGCCCGCCCGGTCTCCCGCGAGGAGGCCGACTTCCTGGCCAGCTCGGTCGCCGGGGTCACCGACGTCACCTACACCGACGTGGAGAACGCGCCGGCGGTGGTGCTGGTCGGCCTGGAGCCTGAGGAGGAGTGCCCGATCCTCTTCCTGCGGCTGCGCAAGGCGTACCTGAAGAAGACCCTGACGGTGTACGCGCTGGCGCCCTTCGCCACCCGCGGCCTGGAGAAGCTCGGTGCCAAGCTGGCCCGGGTCGTGCCGGGCGAGGAGGCCAGCGTGCTCGCCGAGCACGCCACTGTCAGCGAGGCGCTGAGCGCACCGGGCGCGATCCTGATCGTCGGTGAGCGTCTGGCCAGCGTGCCGGGTGGGCTTTCCGCCGCAGCGGACGTGGCCCGGCGTACCGGCGCGAAGCTGGCCTGGGTGCCGCGGCGCGCGGGTGACCGCGGCGCTGTCGACGCGGGCTGCCTGCCCAACCTGCTCCCCGGTGGACGCCTGGTCACCGAGCCGGCTGCCCGGGCCGAGCTGGGTGAGGCGTGGGACATTCCGGCCGGAGTGATCCCGAGCCAGGCCGGTCGGGACACCGACGGCATCCTGACCGCCGCCGCCAACGGGCAGCTCGGCGCGCTGGTCGTCGGCGGTGTCGACCCGGCCGACCTGGCCGACCCGCGACTGGCCGAGTCCGCGCTGGACGCGGTGCCGTTCCTGGTCAGCCTTGAGCTGCGCGCCAGCGCGGTGACCCGGCGGGCGAACGTGGTGCTGCCGGTTGCCCCGGTGGCCGAGAAGGCCGGCAGCTTCCTGGACTGGGAGGGTCGGCTTCGCCCGTTCGAGGCGGTGCTGAACACCGCCGCGATGACCGACGGCCGGGTGCTCGACGCGCTGGCCGCGCTGCTCGACGTGCAACTCGGCACTGCCGACGTGCCGAGCGTGCGTCGCGAGCTGGGCATGCTGCCGGCGACGCGGATGTCCCGGCCGGCCGCGCCGTCGGTCGCACCGGGCCGGGTGCCGCAGCCGAACGCCGGTGAGGCCGTGCTGGCCACCTGGCACCAGCTGGTGGACCTCGGCACCCTGACCGAGGGCGACGAGAACCTCGCCGGGACCGCCCGCCCGCCGGTGGTCCGGCTGGGCAAGGGCACCGCCGAGGCGCTCGGTGTGGTCGACGGTGACGCGGTCACTGTCGGCACCGACCGGGGGGCGCTGACCCTGCCGGCGGAACTCACCGAGATGCCGGACGGCGTGGTCTGGCTGCCGACCAACTCACCCGGCTCGACAGTGCGGCGCAGCCTCGGGGCGACGTCCGGCGCTGTCGTCCGGATATCCGTCCCCGCACCGAGTACGGCCATCCCGGCCGGACGCGTGGCGGCCGACGAGACCGGTCTCCCGGGTCCGCTCCTCAACTCCGGGGGTAACCAGTGAGCCTCGCAGTCGCGAACGAAAGGTGGGCACAGTGAGTCCGTCCTTCCTCGCCCAGGATCCGACGCTGGCCGACTTCGGCCGGGATCCGTGGTGGCTGGTTCTCGGCAAGGTTGTCTTCGCGTTCGCCTTCGGTCTGCTGGCCACCCTGCTCGGCGTCTGGTTCGAACGGCGCGTGGTCGGTTACATGCAGGTGCGGCCCGGCCCCAACCAGGTCGGCCCGTTCGGCCTGCTGCAGACCCTCGCCGACGGCCTGAAGATGGCCTTCAAGGAGGACATCCTCCCGAAGGCTGCCGACAAGGTCGTCTACTTCTTCGCCCCGACCATCTCGGTGATCTGCGCGGTCACCGCCCTGTCGGTGGTGCCCTTCGGCCCGATGGTGAGCATCTTCGGTCACCACACGCCGTTGCAGGTCACCGATGTGCCGGTGGCGGTGCTGCTGCTGCTCGCCTGCTCTTCGATGGGCGTCTACGGCATCGTGCTGGGTGGCTGGGCCTCCGGCTCGACGTACCCGCTGCTGGGCGGTCTCCGGTCGAGCGCCCAGATGATCTCCTACGAGGTCGCCATGGGGCTCAGCATCGTGGCGGTCTTCATGACCGCCGGCACGATGAGCACCAGCGGGATCGTCGCCGCTCAGGGCGACGGCACCCAGCTGACCATCTGGGGCCAGACCATCCCGGCGCCGGGATGGTACGCGATCCTGCTGCTGCCGAGCTTCATCATCTTCTTCATCGCCACTGTGGGTGAGACCAACCGGGCGCCGTTCGACCTGCCCGAGGCCGAGTCCGAGCTGGTCGCCGGCTTCATGACCGAGTACAGCTCGCTGAAGTTCGCGCTCTTCATGCTCAGCGAGTACGTCGCGATGGTGACCATGTCCGCGGTCACCACCACGCTGTTCCTGGGCGGTTGGCGAGCACCCTGGCCGATCACCATCTGGGAGGGCGCCAACTCCGGTTGGTGGCCGATGCTCTGGTTCTTCGGCAAGGTGATCGCGCTGGTCTTCGTCTTCGTGTGGCTGCGTGGCACGCTGCCCCGGCTGCGGTACGACCAGTTCATGCGGCTCGGCTGGAAGGTGCTGCTGCCTATCAACCTGGTCTGGATCCTGGTCCTGTCGGGCCTGCGCTCCATCGAGGACTGGGACACCCGCGGCAAGGTGATCGCCGTCGGCATTCCGGCCGGCATCCTGCTGATCGCCACGATCTTCTGGCCCAGCCGGAAGCCGAAGCCGACGCCGACGACGCAGGAACAGGTCGACAACCGGCCGCACGGGAGCTTCCCGCTGCCACCGATGGATCTTCAGGTACCACCGAGCCCGCGTATCACGCGCGTGGTCGCCGAGCGGGAGCCGGCCAACATCGTTGCCGGCTCGGACTCCAGGGAGGTGTGACGTGGGCGCGATCACCGGAACGTTCAAGGGATTCGGTGTCACCTTCTCGCACATGTTCAGGAAGGTCGTCACCACCGACTACCCGTTCAAGCCGCCGGTGTCGGCGCCGCGCTACCACGGGCGGCACATCCTCAACCGGCACCCGGACGGCCTGGAGAAGTGCATCGGCTGCGAGCTGTGCGCCTGGGCCTGCCCGGCGGACGCGATCTACGTCGAGGGTGGCGACAACACCGACGAGCAGCGCTTCTCGCCGGGTGAGCGGTACGCCAGCGTCTACCAGATCAACTACGCCCGCTGCATCTTCTGCGGGCTGTGCATCGAGGCCTGCCCGACCCGGTCGCTCACCATGAGCAACGAGTACGAGCTGGCCCGGGACAACCGGCAGGACCTGATCTTCACCAAGGAGCAGTTGCTCGCGCCGTTGCTGGAGGGCATGGAGCAGCCTCCGCACCCGATGCGGCTGGGTGACAGCGAGAAGGACTACTACGTCGGCGCGCTGGACAACCCGGGCACCTCCGCCGGTGCGGAGACGTCCCCGATGGGCCCCGGCCGCTACCAGGTCGAGGAGCACCCCGGCGTGACGTTCCCGGGCGCCGAGCAGGCCGCCCAGCGCGTGGCGGCCGGCAAGGGAGAGGAAGCATGACCACGTCTACGGTGCTCGCCGCGGCGAATTCGGTCTCCACCGGCGAGGCGGTCACCTTCTGGATCCTCGCCCCGCTCGCGCTGATCGGCGGGATCGGGATGGTGGCCGCTCGCAACGCCGTGCACTCGGCGCTGTGGCTGGTGCTCACCATGCTCTGCCTGGGCGTGTTCTACGTGCTCCAGGCCGGTCCGTTCATCGGCATGGTGCAGATCATCGTCTACACCGGCGCGATCATGATGCTCTTCCTCTTCGTGCTGATGCTGGTCGGTCGGGACTCCACCGACTCGCTGATCGAGACGCTGCGCGGCCAGCGGGTCGCTGCGATCGTGCTCGGCCTGGGCTTCGCCGGCCTGGTCGGCACCGGCCTCTACCAGGCACTGGACCGGACCACCACTGCCGGTCTGGAGCAGGTCAACGCCGAGGGGAACGTGCAGGGCATCGCCCGGCTGCTGTTCACCAAGTACGTCTTCGCGTTCGAGCTGACCTCGGCGCTGCTGATCACCGCAGCGGTCGGTGCCATGGTGCTGGCCCACGTCGAGCGACGGAAGCAGGACAAGGTCGATCAGGTGTCGACAATGAAGGCGCGCTTCGCCCCGGGCAACTACCCCGGCCCGAAGCCGGGCCCCGGCGTCTTCGCGACCTCCTCCTCGGTGGCCACCCCGGCCCGGCTGCCCGACGGCCGCCTGACCGACCGCAGCACCCCGGCGATCCTTCCGCAGCGCGAGCTGACCGCCGAGGAGACGGCCCTGAAGGGTACGGACCGGTGAGCGCGAGGAGTGCAGCGAAGCGGAGCCTCGCAGTCGCGAACGGAAGGCAAACCAAGTAATGGGAACGTTCTTCTCGGTCGAGCCGACCTACTACCTCGTCCTCGCCGCGGTGCTGTTCACCATCGGCGCCGCCGGGGTGCTGATCCGGCGCAACGCGATCGTGCTGTTCATGTGCGTGGAGCTGATGCTCAACGCCGCCAACCTGACGCTGGTCACCTTCAGCCGGATCAACGGTGACCTCAACGGCCAGATCATGGCGTTCTTCGTGATGGTGGTGGCGGCGGCCGAGGTCGTGGTCGGGCTCGCGATCATCATGTCCATCTTCCGGACGCGACGCTCGGCGAGTGTCGACGACGCCAACCTGCTCAAGTACTAGAGGGGTCCACCGGTGGAAGAGACTGTCGAATACGCCCAGGCCACGGGGCTGCTTGGGGGCGTCTGGCTGCTGGTGGCGATCCCGCTGGTCAGCGCGGCCATCCTGCTGCTGCTCGGCCGCCGGGCCGACCGCTGGGGGCACTGGTTGGGCGTCGCCGCCATCGGCGCCGCGTTCGTGCTCGGCCTGAGCTTCTTCTTCCAGCTGCGGGGCCTGGAGAACAAGTCGGTCGAGCTGAGCCTCTGGGACTTCATCGCTGTCGGTGACCTGCGCGTCGACTTCGGCCTGCTCTTCGACCCGCTGGCCGCGGTCTTCGTACTGCTGATCACCGGGGTGGGTTTCCTGATCCACCTGTACGCGGTGGAGTACATGTCGCACGACGCGGGCCGTCGTCGGTTCTTCGCGTACTTCAACCTGTTCGTCGCGGCGATGCTGCTGCTGGTGCTCGGCAACAACTACGTGATGCTGTACTTCGGCTGGGAGGGCGTCGGTCTGGCGTCGTACCTGCTGATCTCCTTCTGGACCGAGCGGCCGAGCGCGGCCACCGCCGGCAAGAAGGCGTTCCTGATGAACCGGGTCGGCGACGCCGGCCTGGCCATCGGCATCTTCATCATGTTCGCCACACTGGGCACCACCCAGTACGACGAGGTGTTCAACGGTGTCGGCGCGCTGACCGGCACCACGGTGCTGGTCCTCGGCCTGTTGCTGCTCCTCGGCGCCGCCGGTAAGTCCGGCCAGTTCCCGCTCCAGGCGTGGTTGCCCGACGCGATGGAGGGCCCGACGCCGGTGTCGGCGCTCATCCACGCCGCCACAATGGTCACCGCGGGCGTCTACCTGATCGCCCGGTCCAACCCGATCTTCTCCGCCAACTCGACGCTGCAACTCGTGGTGGTCAGCGTCGGCGCGCTCACCCTGCTGATCGGCTGCATCATCGGTGCCGCCAAGGACGACATCAAGCGGGTCCTCGCCTGGTCGACGGTGAGCCAGATCG
This sequence comes from Micromonospora trifolii, assembly GCF_022229005.1. GTDB lineage: Bacteria > Actinomycetota > Actinomycetes > Mycobacteriales > Micromonosporaceae > Micromonospora > Micromonospora trifolii. Next base: position 68,497 of record NZ_JAKKFD010000029.1, on the reverse strand, counting down.
GCTACATGTTCCTCGGTGTGGGCCTCGGCGGCGCGGCGTACGCGCTGGCCATCGTGCACCTGCTGGCGCACGGCTTCTTCAAGGCCAACATGTTCCTGGGCGCCGGCTCGGTCATGCACGGAATGAAGGACCAGGTCGACATCCGCCGCTTCGGTGGGCTGTCCAAGTACATGAAGATCACCTGGCTGACCTTCATGATGGGCTGGCTGGCCATCATCGGCATGTTCCCGTTCTCCGGCTTCTTCTCCAAGGAGCCGATCATCGTGGCCGCCTTCGAGCGGGAGGACTGGACCGCCTGGCTCTTCGGTGGTGCGGCGCTGCTCGGCGCCGGGCTGACCGCGTTCTACATGACGCGGCTGTTCGTGCTCACCTTCCACGGTCCGAAGCGGTGGACCGAGGACATCGAGCACCCGCACGAGTCGCCGAAGCTGATGACCATCCCGCTGATCCTCCTGGCGGTCGGGTCGGTCGGCGCCGGCTTCCTGCTCGCCACGTCCGTTCCGGACTGGCTCACGGAGACCGCCGGGCTGGGCGGCGAGCACGCGGAGCACGCGGCGGTCCTCTCGCACACCGTGATCACCATCCTGTCGCTGTTGGTCACGGTGCTCGGCGCCGGGCTCGCCTGGTTCCTGTTCCGGGCCGGCACGGCCACCGCGCCGCAGCCGGCCGGGGTGCTGGTCACCGCCGCCCGGCGCAACCTCTACACCGACACGGTCAACGAGGCGGTCTTCGAGAAGCCGGGCATCTTCCTCACCCGGGCGCTGGTGTACCTCGACAACCGGGGCATCGACGGGCTCGTCAACGGGCTCGCCGCCGCTGTCGGCGGGGGCTCGGGTCGCCTCCGCCGGATGCAGACCGGCTTTGTCCGCTCGTACGCCACCTCGATCCTGGCAGGTGCGCTGCTGGTGATGGCGGCGTTCCTGGCGGTGCAGGCGGGGTGGTTGGCGTGATCGACCTCAATACGCCCGCCCCCGCCGGCGGACCACGCATCCACGACGGAGGTAAGGCCGCATAATGTCCAACTTCCCGTTCCTCTCGGTGCTCACCGTGGCGCCGCTGGTGGGCGCCCTGGTGGTGGCCTTCCTGCCGCGCCACCGCCCGGAGCTGGCCAAGCAGGTGGCGTTCGCCTGGTCGCTGCTCGTGCTGGTGCTGTCGGTGGTGATGTGGGTCAGCTTCAACGCCGGTGGTGACCGGTTCCAGTTCCGCGAGTCGTACTCGTGGATTCCGAACTGGGGGGTCAGCTTCACGTTCGCCGCCGACGGCATCGCGCTGGTGATGCTGATGCTGATCGCGGTGCTGGTGCCGTTGGTGATCCTGGCGTCCTGGCACGACGCCGAGTCGTCGAAGCGGTCGGTGCCCGTCTATTTCGCGCTGCTGCTGGTCCTCGAATGCACGATGATCGGCGTCTTCGCGGCCGCCGACGTCTTCCTGTTCTACGTGTTCTTCGAGGTCATGCTGGTGCCGATGTACTTCCTCATCGGCAGCTACGGCGGCCACCAGCGGCAGTACGCGGCGGTGAAGTTCTTCCTCTACTCGCTCGTCGGCGGTCTGTTCATGCTGGCCGCGGTGATCGGCCTCTGGGTGGTCGGCGGGAAGACCTTCGACTGGCAGGCGCTCTCGCAGGTCGACATCAGCACCGGCACCGAGCGGTGGCTGTTCCTCGGCTTCTTCCTCGCGTTCGCCATCAAGGCGCCGTTCTTCCCGTTCCACACCTGGCTGCCCGATGCCGGTGGCGCCGCCCCGGCGGGCGCGGCGGCGCTGCTCGTCGGCGTGCTGGACAAGGTCGGCACCTTCGGCATCCTGCGCTACTGCCTGCCGCTGTTCCCCGAGGCGTCGAAGTGGTTCGCGCCGTGGGCGCTGGCCCTGGGCGTGATCGGCATCGTCTACGCCGCGCTGCTGGCGGTCGGCCAGAACGACCTCAAGCGGCTGGTGTCGTACACCTCGATCGCGCACTTCGGCTTCATCGGGGTGGGCATCTTCGCCTTCACCACCCAGGCCGGCACCGGCGCGGTGCTCTACATGCTCAACCACGGGCTGGCCACCGGCCTGCTCTTCCTGGTGGTGGGCATGTTGATCTCCCGGCGTGGTTCGTCACTGATCAGCGACTTCGGTGGCGCCGGCAAGCTCGTCCCGGTGCTCGCCGGGGTGCTCTTCTTCGCCGGTCTCGCCTCGCTCGCGCTGCCCGGCACGGCGCCGTTCATCTCCGAGTTCCTGGTGCTGATCGGGACCTTCACCGTGAACAAGCCGGTCGCTGTCATCGCCACGCTCGGCATCATCCTGGCCGCCGCGTACGTGCTGTGGATGGTGCAGCGCACCACCCAGGGCACCCTCAACCCGGCGCTGAGCGAGGTCGACGGCATGCGCCGGGACCTCAACCTGCGCGAGAAGGTAGTGGTCGCCCCGCTGATCGCGCTGATCGTGCTGCTCGGCTTCTTCCCCAAGCCGGTCACTGACGTGATCAACCCCGCCGTCCAGGCGACCATGGACGACATCGGCAGAACCGACCCGGCGCCGTCCGTGGGCGGCACCGTCCAGGAGGCGGCAAAGTGACCGAGTTGAAGCTGCCGTCGATCGACTACGCGGCGATCTCTCCGATCCTGATCATGCTGGGCACGGCGTTGCTCGGCGTGCTGGTCGAGGCGCTGGTGCCTCGTCGCTGGCGGCACGTGGTGCAGTTGACGCTGGCGCTGCTCGCGGTGCTCGCGGCGTTGACCATGGTGGTCCTCAGCGCCGACGAGCGGATCATCACCGCCGGCCAGGCCCTCGCGATCGACGGGCCGACGCTCTTCCTCCAGGGCGCGATCCTGGTGCTGGCCGCGATGGCGCTGCTGCTGATCGGTGACCGCTCGGTCGAGCGGGGCGGGGCCTTCGTCGCCCAGGCCGCGGTGACCGCCGAGTCGGCCGACGACCGGCGGCAGGCCGAGGGGCGCAACGGTCTGACCGAGGTCTACCCGCTGACCACGTTCGCGATCGGCGGCATGCTGATCTTCGTGGCGGCGAACGACCTGCTGACCATGTTCATCGCGCTGGAGGTCTTCTCCCTGCCGCTCTACCTGCTCTGCGCGCTGGCCCGTCGCCGGCGTCTGCTGAGCCAGGAGGCGGCGATGAAGTACTTCCTGCTCGGCGCGTACGCCTCGGCGTTCTTCCTGTTCGGCGTGGCCCTGATCTACGGCTTCACCTCCGGCATCCCGGGCCGGACGGCCGGCGTCGACTTCGCCACCATCCACGCGGCGGTGGGCGAGTCGCCGGCCAGCCCGGTGCTGCTCTTCGCCGGCATGGCGCTGCTCGCCATCGGTCTGCTCTTCAAGGCCGCGGCGGCCCCGTTCCACGTCTGGACCCCGGACGTCTACCAGGGCGCTCCGACCCCGGTCACCGGTTTCATGGCGGCCTGCACGAAGGTCGCCGCGTTCGGTGCCCTGCTGCGCGTCTTCCAGGTCGCGTTCGCCGACGCCAACTGGGACTTCACCCCGGTCCTCGGCGCGGTGGCGGTGCTGACCATGCTGGTGGGCGCGGTGCTCGCGGTCACCCAGACCGACATCAAGCGGCTGCTCGCGTACTCCTCGATCGCCAACGCCGGCTACCTGCTGGTCGGTGTGTTGGCGCCGAGCCGTGACGGGCTCGCCGGCACGATGTTCTACCTGGTCGCGTACGGCTTCTCGGTGCTGGCCGCGTTCGCCGTGGTGACGCTGGTCCGCGACGAGGACGGCGAGGCCACCCACCTGTCCCGCTGGGCCGGGCTGGGCCGGCGGTCGCCGTTCTTCGCCGCGCTGTTCACGTTCATCCTGCTGGCCTTCGCCGGTATCCCGCTGACCAGCGGCTTCACCAGCAAGTTCGCCATCTTCGGGCCGGCGCTGGAGGGTGGCCAGGCCTGGCTGGTGATCGCCGGTGTGCTGACCAGCATGGTGCTCGCGTTCCCGTACCTGCGGGTCGTGGTGATGATGTGGCTCTCCGAGCCGGGCGAGTCCACCCCGACCGTCACAGTGCCCGGTGGGCTCACCGCCGCCGCGCTGACGATCGGTGTGCTGGCGACCCTGGTGTTGGGCGTCGCCCCGGCGCCGCTGCTCGACCTGGCTACCGGAGCCGCCGAATTCGTTCGATGACCGAAGGATCGATCACCGGGGGTCGGCGCGTGTTCACGTGCCGGCCCCCGGTGCGTATCCCCGGGCCGGAGCAGGTCGAACGGGTGTGGCATGGTTGATAGCGTGGTGAAACCGGCGGGCGAGCGTTCAGGTGCCTCCGGCTCCGGCGGTCGACGGGGTCGGGCGAGCACGAGTCAGTTCGGCGCGCTTGGCCTCAATCTGTCCGATCCCCGTGTCGAGGCGTCCGTGCTGGGTCTGCTGGACACGGTCGAGGTCGAGTTGCGGGCCAGCGTGGCCAGTGCCGACCCGTTCGTCACCGAGGCGGCGCGGCACCTCGTCGAGGCCGGCGGGAAGCGGTTCCGGCCGTTGCTGGTGGCGCTCGGCGCCCAGTTCGGTGATCCGACCGGTGCGCAGGTGGTCCCGGCCGCCGTGGTGATGGAGCTCACTCACCTCGCCACCCTCTACCACGACGACGTGATGGACGAGGCTGCCGTCCGTCGGGGCGCGCCGAGCGCGAACTCCCGGTGGACCAACTCGGTCGCCATCCTGGTCGGTGACTACCTCTTCGCCCGCGCGGCGGACATCGCCGCCGACCTGGGCCCCGAGGCGGTCCGGTTGCAGGCGCGCACCTTCGCCCGGCTGGTGCACGGCCAGATCGCGGAGACCGTGGGGCCGCGCGCCGACGACGACCCGGTGGCCCACTACCTGAACGTGATCGCCGAGAAGACCGGCTCGCTGATCGCCACGTCCGCCCGCTTCGGCGGGATGTTCGGTGGTGCCGCCCCGGAGCACGTGGAGGCCCTCGCCGGATACGGCGAGACGATCGGTGTCGCCTTCCAGCTCTCCGACGACCTGCTGGACATCGCCTCCGAGTCGGTGCAGTCGGGCAAGACCCCCGGCACTGACCTGCGTGAGGGTGTCCCCACACTGCCGGTGCTCTACGCCCGCGAGGCGGACGACTCCGACGCGTCGTCGGTGCGGCTGCGGGAGATCCTGGCGACCGGCCCGTTGACAGACGACGCGCTGCACGCCGAGGCGTTGGGGCTGCTCCGGGAGAGCCCGGCGCTCAAGCGGGCCCGGGAGACCGTGCGCAGCTACGCCGAGGAGGCCCGCGCGCAGCTCGCCCCGCTGCCGCACGGCCCGTCCCGCAGCGCGCTCGAGTCGCTCTGCGACTACATCGCCGACCGCACCAGCTGATCCACGCCCCGGGCCGCTGCGGCGGCGCGGGTCAACAGCCGGCTACCGACGAGCATGAGGGCGGCGGCGAGCAGCATCGCCACGGCCGCGATGCTCCACATGGCCGGGTAGCCGAGGTGGGCGGCGAACGGGCCCAGGCTCAGCGGGCCGAGACAGCCACCCGCGTACACCCCGGTCTGGGTGATCGAGGTGGCGGCGGCCGGTGACTGTGGGTGGAGCCGGACCACAGCGAAGTTCATCAGGCCGGGCCAGGCCCAGCCCAGGCCGAAGCCGAGCACCACGCCGACCACCAACGGCACCGACCCGGTCAACGCGAGCAGGCCCAACCCGGCCGCGCCGACGAGCAGCATCGCGGCGATGAGGGCGACGTGACCGGTCTCGCGGCGATCGGCCAGCCAGCCGGCGCCCACCCGGGACACCACGCAGACCGCGCTGCCCAGGGTCAGGGTGAGGCCGGCGAGGCCCGGCGACAGACCCCGGGCGGCGGCGGAGTCCACCAGGAAGGTGCCCAGCGAGTTGGCCGCGCCCGAGGCCAACGTCGCCGCCGCGCCGATCACCACCAGCGCCGCCGTCGCCCGACCGGCGCGCGCGGCCCCGGCCCGCCGGGCCAGGCCGGGCAACTGCCGGGGAACGGCGGCCAGCGTCGTCAGCGCGGCCACGGCAGCGGCCACGAACGCCCAGCGCCAGCCGGCGGTGAGCGCGATGGTGGGCACCGCCACCCCGGCGAGCAGTGTGGAGACCGGGATGGCGGCCTGCTTGACACCGAACGACAGCCCCTGCCGCCGGGCCGGCACGTGCTGGGCCAGCGCGGTGTTGCTGGCCAACTGGCCGAGCGCGTTAGCGGCGGCGCTGAGTGCCAGCAGGCCGACCAGCACCGGGTACGACCGGGCGAAGGCGGCCACTGCCAGCATCGACCCGGCGGCCAGCAGGATGCCGCAGCGGGCCACCACTGCCGGCCCGTACCGCTCGACCAACCGCCCGGAGGGCACCGAGGCCAGCGCGCTGACCCCGAAGTAGACGGAGACGGCCAGGCCCAGCCCGGCCGGCGAGAAGCCGAGGTCGGTGCCCATCTGCACGGCGAGCCCGCCGAGCAGGAAGACGGGGAGCACGCAGGCCACTGTGGTGACGACTGCGCCGGCGCTGGCCCGGACCGGGTGGCGTTGGGCAGCGGCCGGATCGGGGGTATTGGAGGTGTCGGTCATCGTTCGGCAAACCTACGCGAGCCCCGCTCACAGCACTCCTGGTGACTGGCGGGGCACAAGCTGTGGATGACGATCTGGCATCCTCGACCCGAACAGGCATTTCGCACCGGGCCTGTTTTTCATATGGTGTAAGTCCCCGGCGGCGGAGGTGGTTGTGCGCGACCCCTTGGCAGAACCTTCGGACCTGATTCGCAGCGTGTCCCGAGCGCTACGGGTGCTGGAGTCGGTCGGTCGCGCCCCGAAGGGCCTGACCGTCAAGCAGATCGCCCGGCGCTGCGAGCTGACAGTGGCCACCACGTACCACCTGGTTCGCACCCTCGCCTACGAGGGCTACGTGATCCGTCGCGAGGACGGCACGTACATCGTGGGGTTGGAGGTGGCCGACCGGTACCGGGAGCTGGTGACGGCGTTCCGGGGCCCGCCGGCGGTCGGTGAGACGCTGCGGCGGGCCGCCCTGGACACCGGCTACAGCCACTACCTCGGCCGGTTCGTCGGCGGTCAGGTGGCCCTCACGGCGGTCGCCGAGGGGCACCGCTCGCCCTACCTGGAGGATCTGGTCCCCGGCTTCGACGAGGGGGCGCACGCGACAGCTCTCGGCAAGTCGCTGCTCGCCACCCTCACGACCGACCAGCGCTACCGCTATCTGCGCGAGTACGGCATGCGCCCGTTCACCACCGCCACGCTGACCACCACCGAGACCTTCGAGGCCGACCTCGCCGCAGGCGACCGGCGCGGCATGCAACTGGAGATGGGGCAGTTCCGGCAGGGCGTGGCGTGCGCCGCGGTGCTCGTCGCGCCGGACAAGGACATGGAGCGCCGCGTCGTGTTGGCCTGCGCGTTGCCGGCCAGCGAGATGATGACCTCCGCCCGGGTGGTACGCGCCAAGCTGCTCACAGTGGCCCGCAGCGTGGCCGACGGCATCGCCTCCGACAACTGACCGCCGAGAGGCCCTCTCCCGGGCTGGGAGAGGGCCTCTCGGGGCGGTCCAGCGCCGGACCGCCGGAGCAACGTCAGCGGCCGCTCGGCCGTGGGTACGACGTCAGCTGCCCACCGGGCCGCCGTCGAGGCGCCAGGTGACCACCACGCCCGGCTTGGCGTAGTCACCGTCCGGCCAGTTCGAGGCCGGGTTCTCCACCGAGGCCCCGGTGATCTCACCCGGGTGCTGCACGGCGACGAAGACCGAGCGGTTGTCGCCGGTGATGAACGGGCCGCAGGTCTCCGCTCCGAGCGGCACTGTCAGGAACTGCTTGAGGTGACCCCGCTCCGGGCCCTCCACGGCGGTGGCGAACAGGCCGTCGTTGCTGCCCAGCGCGTTGCCGTCGGTGGAGATCCAGAGGTTGCCGGTGGCGTCGAAGGCGACGTTGTCCGGGCAGGAGATCGGGGAGACCTTGGTCTTGTCGTACCCGGCGAAGAAGGTCGACGGGTCGGTTGGGTCGCCGCAGACGATCGGCAGCGACCAGGCGAAGGTCTCCGAGGTGTTGTCGTTGCGGTCCTCGACCAGCTCCAGGATCTGCCCGTGCTTGTTGGCGTTGCGCGGGTTGGCCTCGTCCGCCTTCGGGTTGCTGCCGACGCCCCGGTTGGTGTTGTTGGTCAGCGCCACGTACACCTTGCCGGTGAGCAGGCTCGGCTCGACGTCCTCGGGGCGGTCCATCTTGGTCGCGCCGACCTTGTCACCGGCGAGCCGGGTGAAGGTGAGCACGTCCGCGGCGGTCATCCCGTCGACGAACGACCGGTTGCCGCTGACCAGCTTGATCCAGCGACCCCGACCGTTGAACGCGCCGTCGGTGGGGAGCTTGCCCGAGCCGTCGATCTCGGCGGCGCTGGTCTGGTCGAGCTTCGCCACGTAGAGCGTGCCGGTTTCCAGCAGCGTCAGGTTGTGCTTGCGGGCAGCCCAGGAGTTGCCCTTCATGAACTTCTTGTCCGAGACGAACTTGTAGAGGTAGTCGAACCGCTCGTCGTCGCCCATGTACGCGACCACGTGGCCGTCCTTCGCGACGATCACGTTGGCGCCCTCGTGCTTGAACCGGCCCATCGCTGTGTGCTTGCGCGGGCGGCTCTCCGGGTCGAACGGGTCGATCTCGACGACCCAGCCGAACCGGTGTGCCTCGTTGGGGTGCTTCGCCAGGTCGAAGCGCTCGTCCGCGCGCTCCCACTTGCGGCTGCCGCTGGGGTAACGGCTGGCGGTGCTGATGCCGTAGCGGTCCAGCTTCGGCTTCAGCTCGGCCGGGGCGGCGTCGGCGCCCACGAAGTACTGGTTGAAGTTCTCCTCGCCGGAGAGCACTGTGCCCCACGGGGTCACGCCACCGGCGCAGTTGTTCAGCGTGCCGACGACGGTGCGGCCCCTGGGGTCGGCGGCGGTCTTCAGCCAGGCCGAGCCTGCGGCCGGGCCGGTCAGGTCGAACTTGGTGCTCAGGGCGGTGACCCGCCGGTTGTACGGCCGCGGGCCCTTGCCGACCGGCTGCCACTGCCCGGTGCCCGCTACCCGCTCAAGCTCCACCACTGACATACCGTGTGCGGCCATGGCGGTGCGCAGCTGCTCCACGGAGAGCCCGTCCAGGCCGGGAAAGCCCGGGAACATCAGGTCCTCGTTCGTGTACTCGTGGTTGACCACGAGCAGCGCTCGCTTGCCCTGCTTGTCCAGGGGCAGCACGCCCACGAAGTCGTTGTTGTAACCGAACTGCTTGGACTGCGCTGCGGCGGTCTGGTGGTGAAGGTTGAAATCCGGCGCGCCCGGCAGCACCGGGTCACCCCACTTGATCACCACGGCGTGGTCGTAGCCGTTCGGCACGACAAGGGTGTCCAGCTTGTTCGGTGGGATCGGCTTGAAGGTCAGCGCGCCGCTGCCGACCCCGGTGCCCGGACGACCGAACCCGAAGTTCTCCGGCACGTCCGGGGCGGCGGTCGGGGCCGCCATGGCCGGGGCCGCCCCGGCGAGCGCTCCGGCTGCCGCGCCGCCGAAACCGAGCACCAGCGCGCCGACCGCGCCGGCCCGGACCACGCCACGCCGCGACACCTCGGCGTTCACCACGTCACCGAAGTACGCGTTGTCGGAGGTGTTCGGGACCGGGTGGTCACACGCGTTTCCGCACCGGTACAGACAGGTCATGGCATCACGGGTGCCATGGCGGGTGCCGTTCAACAGGGGGAGCAGCCGGGGACGGTCGCTCATGGGGGAAGCCTCCAGAGAAGTCGGTGACGCGACAGGCGGCGTACCAGCCGGACGCTAGGAGGACGTGGTGAGCGCACGTCAGCCGCGATGTGAACCGGGCATGAACACCTTCGTCGGCGGCAACCACCACGCGACCGGTCTGACCTCGGGCTGAACCGATCGGCGTGACAGCACGTATTCCCGAGCGAACGCACCGCCGGACGCGCGCCGGAAGCGAGGAGACCGCCATCAGCGACCACGACGCCCAACTGCTGCGCGCGCTGCACGACGAGCACGCGGAGGCGCTGTACGCCCATGCCCTGCGGCTGGTCAACGGGGACCGGCAGCGGGCCGAGGACCTGGTGCAGGAGACGCTGCTGCGGGCCTGGCGACATCCGGAGTCACTCGACCCGAGGCGGGGATCGGTGCGGTCCTGGCTGTTCACCACCGCCCGCAACCTGGCCATCGACGCCTGGCGGCGGCGATCCACCCGGGTCGGCGAGGTGTTCACCGACGATCTGCCCGAACCGCCCGAGGTGATCGACGAGGCCGAACGGGCGGTGGAGGCGTGGACCGTCGCCGAGGCGCTGAACAGGCTCAGCCCGACCCACCGGGAAGTGCTGGTCGAGTGCTTCTACCAGGGGCGGTCGGTGGCCGAGGCGGCGTCCCGCCTAGGCGTACCGCCAGGGACCGTGAAATCCCGCACCCACTACGCGCTGCGGTCTCTACGGTTGGTCCTGGCCGAGATGGGGGTGACGGGATGACCCGGTGCGAGTTCGCGTACGACGACGGCGCGTACGTGCTGGGCGCCCTGGCCCCCGCCGAACGGGCGGCCTACGAGCGGCACCTCGGCGGCTGCGCCTCGTGTCGGGAGGCGGTCGCCGAGATCGCCGTCCTGCCCGGGTTGCTCGGGCGCCTCGACCCGGCGGGGTTGGAGCAGATCCTGCCGCCGCCGGCCCCGCCCCGGGTGCCCGCGCTGCTCGACGAGGCCCGCCAGCGCCGTCGTCGGGAACGCGCCGCGGACCGGCGACGGTACGCACTGACCACACTGGCCGCGGCCGGGCTGGCGCTGGTGGTCGGTGTGGGCACCGCAGTGGCGCTGCCTCGACCGGTCGACCCGTCCGTGCCGCAGGGCAAGCCGGCCCCGCAGGTGTCGATGGTGGCCATGCGACCGGTGGCCGCCGGGCCGGTGCACGCCGACCTCGGGCTCACCGGCACCAAGTGGGGCACCGAGGTGACAATGCGGTGCGGGTACGACGCGCGGACGAGCTACGGCAAGGCGTACCCGTTCCGGTTGGTGGCGCGTGGTCCGAATGGCGCCACCGAGCAGATCGGCTCCTGGTTGGCGGCTCCCGGCGACGACCTCAGCTTCACCGGCGCGACGAGGTTCACCGACGCCGAGCTGGTCAGCGTGGAGCTACAAAAAGCCGACGGAACACCCCTCCTGACCTACGCCGTCCCCTAACCCCTTCGTCCTCCGCGATCTTGCACTTTCTGCCCTCCCATAGGGGACATCGAGGGCATATCGACGACCGAAACCGCAAGATCGCGGGGTCAAGGGGTGGGAACGGGGGTGGGGACGGGGGTCGGTTGGCGGGACTGGCGGGTGCGGCGGGAGGTTCGGACGGCGTCGATGGTGAAGACGATCAGGGCCAGCCAGACCAACGCGAAGCCGGCCAGCCGGGCCGGCGGCATCGGCTCGTGGAAGATCAGCACCCCGCAACCGAGCTGAAGGATCGGCGCCAGATACTGGACCATGCCGAGGCTGCTCAGGGGCAGGCGGTTGGCCGCCCCGGCGAACAACAGCAGCGGGATCGCCGTGGCCGCGCCGGCCAGCACCAGCAGCGCGGTGTGCCCGGCCGAGACGTGCCCGAAGGTCAGGTCGGCCTTCGCCGTCAGCCAGGCCAGGTAGCCCAGCGCCGGCAACGCCAGCACGGCCGACTCGACGAAGAGCCCCTCGGCCGCCGGCAGCCCGAGCCGCTTCTTGACCAGGCCGTAGCCGGCGAAGCTGAACGCCAGGGTCAACGCCAGCCAGGGCAGCCGGCCGTAGTCCACTGTCAGCACCGCTACCGCCGACGCGCCGATCCCCAGCGCCACCCACTGCGCCGGGCGTAGCCGCTCCCGCAGCACCGTCACCCCGAGCAGCACCACTACCAGCGGGTTGATGAAGTAGCCGAGCGCGGTCTCCACCACCCGGTCGGAGTTGACCCCGTAGATGTAGGTGCCCCAGTTGACAGCGATCAGCGCGGCGGCGACGACGATCCCCGCCACCGCCCACGGGCGGCGCAGCAGCGCCCGCAGGAAGCCGACGTTGCGCAGCGCCCCCAGCAGCAGGGCCACGAAGACCACCGACCAGACGATCCGGTGGGCCAGGATCTCCAGCGGGCCGGCGGGCCGCAGCAGCTTCAGGTAGAGCGGAAAGAAACCCCAGAGCAGGTACGCGCCGAGGCCGTAGAGGTATCCCAGACGGAGTGGCGTCACGCCTCAACCGTAAGGGGCGTAGCGCTGCTTTGTTCCTTTCCGGTGATCGGGGTCACCGGGGGCCGTCGGTCGAGCTGCATCCAGCGTTGCGGCACGTCCAGCGGGGTGAAGCCCACCCGCTCGTACACCTGGTGCGCGTCGCTGGTGCAGAGCAGGATCCGGCGTACGCCCAGCTCGGCCAGGTGGTCGCGGACCGCGCCGGCCAGCCACCCGCCCAGCCCGCGACCCCGGGCGGCCCGGTCGACGTACACGTCGCAGAGCCAGGCGAAGGTGACGCGGTCCGTGACGACCCGGGCCACCGCCACCTGGCGGCCGTCCTCCGGCCGGTAGATGCCGAACGGCAGCGAGCCGGCGAACGACCGCTCGGTGGTCTCCCGGTCTCGTCCGAGAGCCCAGTACGCGTCGGTGGACAACCAGTGGTGCACCAGGTCCAGATCGATCCGCGCCGGATCGGTGCTGAGCAGGTGCCCGTCGGGGTAGGTCAGCGAGAACATGCCGCGACGCTAACCGTCGAGAAGGGCACTCCGGCCGGCCAATTCCCGAACTCTGGTCATCGGCCCGCCGGAGCCCCAACCGAGGTCGGAGCCCCGGCGAACCGGGTCGGTGCTGGCTGGTCGCCGGTCAGTCCCGGTCGAGGACGGCGCCGAGGATCCAGGTCACGATGCTCACGAAGAGGGCGCCGAGCACGGCCGCCGGCCAGAAACCGTCCACCGAGAACGGCAGCCCGGCCTGGTCCGCGATCCAACTGGTGAACAGGAAGAGCAGCCCGTTCACCACCAGGGCGATGAGACCCAGGGTCAGCAGGTAGAAGCCACAGCCGACGGTCTTGATGATCGGCTGGAGAACGGCGTTGACCACACCGAAGATCACCGCCACCAGGAGCAGCGTGGTCACCGTCTCGGTGGCCGAGTTCGAGTCCAGGGAGATGCCTGGAATGAGGAGCGTGGCCAGCCAGAAAGCCAGAGCTGTGCTGGCCAGCCGAATCAGCAGACCTTTCAGAAAACCCATGGCGGGGATCGTGCCACGGACACCGCACCGGCGTAACCCGGCAGCCGGCCGCCCCGGTGGATTCAGCCGCGCGTCGGTGGCCCGATCAGTTGCGCCTCGATCGGAGTGGGGGAGAGCAGCGCCCAGCGCAGCGCCCGACGGTTGACCACGGCCACCATGTCCTCCCGGATCCGGGTCAGCCACTCGGCCGAGCCGCCCAGCCCCAGCGCGGCGCCGGCCAGGGTGGCCTCGGTCGGGGTCAGCGGCTGGAGCAACGCCAGGTCGGCGCGGCTCAACGCGTCCACATCGGCCGGGGTCAGCTCGTCGCGTACCACCAGGGTGGCCCGCCACGGCGGGCCCGGCGCGGCCTCGGCCGCCACGGCGTCGACGATCAGGAGCAACGGACGCAGCGCGGTGCCCACCCCGTCGGCGACCGCCCGACCGGGCGGGAGCAACGGGATCGTGCCGCCCGGCGCGCCAACCCCTCGGATGAACGGCTCCCAGGCGCGTGGCCGGGCGGTCTGCACCACCACCAGGGCACCGAGTGCCAGGGCGCGCAGGGCCACCAGCTGGGCTGCCCGCACCCCGCCGACCAGCAGCACGCGGGTGCTCTCCGGCCGGAACAGTCGCACGGTGACGGCTCGGCCGTGCCGGTTGGTGCCGACCATCAATCCCGCGTCGCCCACTGACAGCTCCCAGTCGTCCACGGTTGGGCCCTGTCGCGCCCCGGGCGCCGGTGGGCGGGGCTGCGCCCCGGGTGCCGTCAGCGCCAACGGCAGCGTGGCGGCCAGCCCGCTCAGGTGGGCGCCGTCGAGCCGTCGCAGCTTTCCCCCCAGGTCGGTCACCAGTCGGACCAGTGCCTCGGTGGCCGCCGCCAACTCGGTCGCCGTCGCGGCGGCCAGGCGTACGGTCAGCTCGGTCGGCACTCCGCCGGCAGCCGGTGGACCCGACGGCATTGACGTCGGCGACGGGCCTGAGCAGATCGACACCGTCGTGGCCGTCGCCGGCAGCGCGAGCAGGCGGGGCACCAGCCGGCGTCCAGCCACAGCGCCCCCGTCGGGCCATTGGACCAGTCGGAAGGTGGCCTGGACCAGGGTGCCGGACCGGATCGCCGGCCAGGACTCCCGGACCGGTTCGCCGTCGTGGTGGGCCAGCTCGCCCAGGACGCGCAGCGCCGCCGGCACCCCGAGCGGCCGCGCGGCCAACGGCCCGAGCCGGCGGACGATCCGGCGGACCGTGCCAGCGAGAACCCGGCGCAGGTCCTCCTCGGACCAACCGTTCACCCGCAGCACCCGGACCGCCACCACCGCCCGTTCGCGCCCGGCGAGCCGTCCGTCGGTGAGCTGCCGGTACGACGTGCCGACAGTGCCGCCGGCGCTCGGCACCGGCGCCGGTGCGCCGGCGAGCAGCAGTTGGACCAGCAGCGGGGGCTGGTCCGGGCCGGTCGGGGGGAGCAACGCGGCCGGGGCGGGGATCGCCTGGGACACGTCGCCCAGCAGGTCGCCGGGGTCGCCCAGCTCCAGGAGCGCGACCATGCCGGTGGTGTCCTCCAGGACGGCTGCCGGCCCGCCGGTCAACTCGGTCGAGCGGACCACGGTGCCCGGGGCGACCAGGTCGAGCAGTTCGGCCGCGTCGGCCGGCCCGGTCAACGCCCGCCGGCGGGTGAGGTGCCCGATGGCGGTGCCCAGCCACTCGAAGAGCCACCGCCCCCGTACCGGCACCCAGGCGGCGGCCACCAGCAGCACGGCCACCAGTACGGCCGCCGCGACGACCGGTGCGGGTCGGCCGAGGGTGACGAGGACGAGCGCCGCCGCGACCTGTGCGGTGACCAGTTGGCCGGCTCGCGTTCCGGCGCCCACCCGACGGCCGAGCGCGACCCACCGGGCCACGGGCGACCGGCGGCGGGGGGTGCGCTGACCCACCGACAGAGGGCCACTGTCGGTGGGTCGGCCCGGCCCGCCCACCCGTGGGGAGGCACCTGCCTCGGACTCGACCGGGGTCGGCGGGTGCGGCCCTCCGGTGGTGATCGCCGGCACCGTGCCTCCTCGACCAGTGGGGACCGGGTCGGGCGGCCGGCCGCCCTCCGGCGGCCCGTCACGCGCCGCGACGTGGCTGCGGCACATCGTAAGCGACCGATGGCCGCCTCGGTTGTCCACAGGGGAAGCCGGTGGGGTAGCAGAACCGCTACGAGGTCGCTACCGTCAGCCACGAAGTCCTTCGCTGACCCGTGTCTCAGTGCTCGACGACCGGGCCAAGCGACGACGCGTCGGCCACTGTGGGCGCGTCGACGGCCAGGTGCGATCCGAGAGACGAGGTGACGTCCGGATGTCCCAAACCAAGGCAGAAGCAGCGGTGATGCAGCAGACCGCCGCGAAGTTCGAGCAGGTGGACCAGTCGTTGCAGTCCATGCTGACCGGCCTGCTGGCCGAGCTGGAGGTTTTGCAGCAGGCCTGGCGTGGCGCTGGTGGCCGGTCGTTCGAGCAGGTCAAGCAGCAGTGGTCTCAGGACCAGACGGCGCTGCACCGCGCGCTACGCGAGACGGCCGGTGCGATCCGCACCGCAGGTCGGCACTACCACGCGTCCGACGACGAGGTGGCCAGCCGGGTGGCCGGCACCAACCGCGGCGGCATCCAACTGCCGCTCTGATCCCGCTGGGGAGGGAATCCGATGGACCATGGTGTGCTGGTCGTCAACTTCGCCGCGCTGCAGCAGGCCGGCGCTGACATTCAGAAGGCGTTGAACACCCTCGACGCGCAACTCGGCCAACTCGAACGCGACGCCGCCCCGCTGGTGGAGACCTGGACGGGCGAGGCGCGGCAGGCCTACGAGCAGCGGCAGGCGAAGTGGCGCTCGGCCTCGCAGGACCTCCAGGGGATGCTGCGTGACATCAGGTTGGCGGTGAACGACTCCGCCACCGACTACCTGGACACCGAAAAGAAGAACACCGGGCTGTTCCAGTGAGCGATGTGGGCCGGGAGCGCTGACCGTGTCCGGGTCAGCGCCCCGCCCGCAGCCGGTCGGCGACCAGGGCGGCGCACGGGCGGGCTCAGGCCGTGTGTGGCCGGGCTCAGACCGTGGGTGGGCGGGCTCAGGCCGGGCCGGCCGGGCGCCAGCGTCGACGGGCGCCCCGGGGCACCACCAGGGCGAGCAGCGCCACGGTGACCGCCGTGATGCCGGCCACCGCGCCGACCAGCAGGGCCCGGTCCCGTGCGGCGGCCCGGCGGGCCTGGCGGGCGAGCTGCGCCGGGTCGGTCCGATCGTCGGCGAGCGCGGCGACCGGCAGTGCGCCGGCAGCCCGGCCGCCGCTGGTCTCGGTGACCGCCCGGTAGGGGTTCAACACGCCGGCGCCGTACCCGCCGCCCCGGCCCGCGCCCGGAGCTGGATCGGCGGTGGCGATGATCCGCTCCGCCACCTGGGCGGCGGTCAGCTCCGGCCGGTATTCGCGCAGCAACGCGGCGGTGGCGGCCACGAAGGGCGCCGCGTAACTGGTGCCTTCGACCCGATGGTGGCCGGCACCGGGTGCGGCGGTCAGCACCTCACTGCCCGGCGCCACCAGGTCGACGTACGGGCCGGTCTGCGAGAACGTCGCCCGCCCGCCGTCCGCCCCGATCGCGCCCACGCCGAGCACCCCGTCGTAGCCGGCGGGGAACGGTCGGGGGTCCCCGCTGTCGTGCAGGTTGCCGGCGGCGGCCACCAGCACCACGTCCCGGTCGACCGCGTACCGCACTGCCGAACGGACCTCCGGGTCGTCCGCGTACAGCACCACGGACAGGTTCACCACGTCGGCGTCATGGTCGACGGCCCACCGGATGGCCTGGGCGAACTCGTCGGCGCTGACCGTACGCCCCGACTCCCGCCCCTGCACCACCTGCTGCTCACTCACCCGTACCGGCAGGATTCGGGCACCCGGGGCCAGACCGCGGAAGGCGACGTCGGGGCGGGGTGCCGCGGCGATGATGCTCGCCACACCGGTGCCGTGCCCGGCGCAGTCCCGACCACCGTCCCCGCCCGGGTCGAGCAGGTCGGCGCCGGCCAGCACCCGGCCAGCCAACTGCGGGTGCACCCGGTCCACCCCGGAGTCGACCACCGCGACGGTCACCCCGGCGCCGGTGGCCAGCGGCGCGAGCCGCGCCGGGTCGTACCGTTGCTGTGGCCAGGGTCTGGCCGCTACCGGCCGGACGGGGGCGAGCGGGGTCGCGCAGGCCGGTGCCGCCCGGAGCCCGGCGGTGGCGGCGACGGTCGGAAGGGCCGGTACGGTCAACAGGCTGGCTGCCAGACCTGCGAGGACCGGGCGCGTGATCGATCGGGACATCGACACCCTCCGTATCGTGTCGGCTCCGGAACGGGATGTTATCCCCTCCTCCGAGCCCTGGCAGGCCCCCGCCGGCCAGCCATTGTGATCTTGGTACCACCTTGTAGGTTGTACGCGATACCTGTGGCCTGTTCTCGGAAGGGGAGGTGGCCGTGACCGCATGGGAGCCGGCCACGGAGGCCGAGGTGGCGATGCGCGACGCGCTGCGCGCCAACGACCAGGAGCTCTATTTCCGGCTCCTGTCCCGCACCGATGTGCTGCTGCCGGTCTCCGCGCCGACGCAGCCCGGCCAGCCACCCGCCGGATGGGGCACCTGGACCACCGGCGGCCGGACCCACGTCCTGGCCTTCACCTCCGCCGCCGCCCTGCGGGCCTGCCTCGGCGATCACGCCGGCAGCAACCGACGCATCCCCTTCGCCGACCTCGCGGCCAGCTGGCCCAACCACGAGTGGTGGCTCGCCGTCAATCCGGGTCTGCCGGTCGAGGGTTACCTGCCGGCCTGGTTCGTATCGCAGCTGTCCCGAGGCGACGTGCGACTGCCCGGCCGTGCCATGGGTGCCCGCGCTCGACTGGAGCGGGCGGAGACGTTGGCCCGCACCCGGCCCGGCGCGCCACCGCAGGACGCCGCGCCAGCCGCTGGATCGCCTCCGGCAACGGGGGCGGCTTCGTCCGGGCCCGCGGCTGTTCCGCTCGCGCCGCGTAGGCCCGCGCGGAGCGCGGCTCCTCGGGTGGGTGCCCCGCCGGTGCCGGGTCCGACGCCGCGACCACCCGTCCCCGCCGAGCCGCCGCGCCGACCCGGCGAGGATGACCTGCCCGCGGCCGGTCAGCGGCACCCCAGCGAACCGCCCCGGCCCGCGCCGGGCAACGGAGCCCTGCCCGGCAACGGAGCCCTGCCCCGCACCGGGCGGCCGTCCCGGTTCACCCCGTTGGCGACCGCCGGCCCCACCACCGATCAGCCCGGGCCGAGCGTGGGCTGGCCGGCAGCGACCCGGCCGGGCGACGTCGACGGCCCGGCCCCGAACAACGGCAACGGTGGCCCCCAGGGCGCGCCTCGGCGCTCCTTCTTCGACCCGAGCCCGGCCCGCGACCCGGCCCCGAGCGGGGGACGCCCCGGTGACCGGGCGGCCCCGCCGACCCGGTTCGGGCGAGGCAGCCAGCCCTTTCCTCGCCGCCGCCCAGCCGAGGCGCCGGTCGACGAGACCGCGACGCGGGCTTTTCCGATGGCGGCGGACCCGGCAGCCACCCAGCCGATACGACGGCCGGAGGGAAGCGGCCTCGGCGCGTCCCGAGGGATGGGCGCACCACCATCCGGCGAGGAGATCACCCAGCCGTTGCCGCCGCGCCGGCACAACCCGCTGGCCGAGGAGCCCACCCGCGCGTTCCGGCTGACCGGTGAGCCTCCCCTGGCCGGTGCGCCTGGACGGCCGTCGGCGGAGGAGACGCAGGCGATTCCCCAGGACCGGCTGGGCCGGTTCGAGCCGGCGGAGGACCTGCCGGCGTCCGTCGCGGAACCGGTCTCCGGGCCGCCCGCGCCGCGCCGCGGCTTCACGCCCATCGTCATCGAGGGCACCATCATCGAGTCCCGCGACCTCACCGACCCGGTCGAGAGCAGCGCGCCGGTCGAAACTCCCCGGCGGCCCAGCTCCGCCGAGTCCGCCCCTCCGCCGTTCGGCTCGACGCCCTCCGACCCGGGCCTGTTCGGTCCGTCGTCCTTCAGTCCCAACCCATCCGGGCCCGCGTCGTTCAGCCCCGTTCAGCCCGCTGCGAGTCCGTCCGTCCCGCACCCGGTAACTCCGGCAGAGGCCGGCGCCGGCCTGGGCGACCCGGTTGTCGACAGCACCGACAGTGCTGGTTCGTCGGCCGGCCCGGCCGGCCCGGCCGGTACGGCCCCGCTCGGCGGCGAGAGCACGATCGCGGGCGAGGTTCCGCACCCACCGGCCAACGAGCCTGCGCCGGTCGAGTTCGAGCCGGCCAACACGGTCGAGGAGGACCTGCTCAACGCCGCAGGCTCCGGCAGCACCGACACGTTCCTGTCCACCCTGCTGCTGGCCCGGGTGTTACTGCCGGCGGCACCGGACTCGGTGCGCGGAAGCCGCCCCGGGGATCCCGGTTTCATCTGGCGTACCGGGCAGCTGGACGGCGAGACGTACGTGGTGGTCTACACGTCGCCGGAGCGCCTCGCCGACCATGTCGAGGGGGACGTCGACACGGTCCGGGTGAAGTTCGCCCAACTGATCCGGCGCTGGCCCGACGAGGACTGGTCCTTCGCCGTCAACCCGGGCACGCCCGTCGGCGCCAAGTTGCCCGGCGAGCAGATCGTCGCGTTGGCCAACTGGGCCGCCGAGGTGGGGCTCGGGGACGACCTGGAAGTGGACCAGGTGGAAGCGCCGGCCGTGGCCGAACCAGCCGCCCGCCCCCGGTACGCCCCCGCTGCCGTCGACCCGACCCGGCCGACGGTCATGCAGAAGGCGATAGCGCCCAGCCAACTCGCCTACTACCTGGATCGTGGGTACGACCGGGTGTCCGGGTTCGTGCACCGCGCCGGTGAGCTGTCCCACCTGACCACGCCGACCCAGCTGCACGAGGCGCTGGGCCTCAGCTACCCCGGCTCGCCCTTCGCCCCGGACGCCGAGGAGATCTACGTGCTGCGCTGGCCGGCCCACCGGCCGAGCCTCTACCGCATCCCCTACGGCGGTCAGAACGAGCCGGCGATGCGAGCCATGGAGGGCTGGGTCATCGAACGCCCGCCGTTCCGGGGCAACGGCTTCGCCCCGGGCGAGAGCAGCGACGTGGTCGCCGAGTTCAAGGTGGACAGCGCACGGCTGCCGCACGGCGCCCAACTCTGGCGCATCGGCGCGGACGGCAGCGAGCGGGTGGTCGCGGAACTGGACACCGACTCGGTCACCTGGCGACGGGTCGGGGAGGCGTGATGCGCGACGGCTACGTGGCCCGCTGGCAGGGCCGGGAATACCAGGCCAGCCCGGACGGCGACGACATCCGCCTCTACCAGCCCGAGCCGGGCGAGGGCTTCGACGAGGTCCGCGCGGGCCGCTACGTCCGGGTGCTGCCGGCGAGCGAGATCGAGGATCTGGCGTACGTGCGGACCACCTGCACCTGGCAGGGGCAGCCGTTCATCGTGCTCGGCAAGCACGACGCCTGGCTGCGGGTGGAGTACACCGGTGGTCGCTGGCCGGTCGCCGAGGCGATGCGGTTGGAGGTCTTCGACTTCGGTGTCTACCAGGGTTGGGCGCCGGCCGCCGAGGTCACCGACCTGCGGGAGCAGCGGGTCTGACCGGTCAGGTCTTCGCCCACCGCAGGATTTCGCCGAGCACCAGCTCCGGTGCCTCCAGGTGCGGGAAGTGCCCCACCCCGTCCAGTAGTCGCCACTCGTACGGGGCGACGACGTACCGGCCGGAACCCAGCGCGGTGCGGGGCAGGGAGGCGGTGTCCAGGGCACCGTGCAGTTGCAGCGTCGGGGTGGACAGCGGCTTCTGCATCAGGCGGACGAACCGGTAGCCGTGCAGCCGCAGCAGCGAGCGGAACGCCCAGCGGTAACCCTCCAGCGCGCAGAACGCGGCCTGCGGGATGCACATCGCCTCGCGGCACCGCTCGGCGTACGCCTCGAAGTCCGGCCCGGCCACCCACTGTGGGCCGCCCCAGCGGCGCATGATCTCGCCGACGGCCGCCGCGCCGTCGCGGGTCAGCACGTGCTCGTAGCGGGGGAGCTGGAACTTCAGCGCCGGAGTGGAGGCGGTGAACTGCCCGCGCGGGTCGGCGAAGATGGCAGCGCGCAGTCGCAGCGGGTGCGGTGCCCCGAGCACGACGAGGCGGCGGACCAGGGACGGGTGGAACGAGGCGACCGTCCAGGCCACCATGCCACCGAGGCCGCTGCCGACGATCGTCGTGGATCGTTCGCCGAGCGCGCGGATCAGCCCGGCGACGTCGGCGGCGAGGGTGTAGCCGTCGTACCCCCGGGGTGGTTTGTCGCTGGCGCCGTAGCCGCGCAGGTCGACGGCGACCGCCCGGAAGCCGGCGTCGGCGATCGCCGGCAGCATCTGGTGCCAGGCCCACCAGTGCTCCGGGAAGCCGTGCAGGAAGAGCACCATCGGCCCGGTGCCGGCCTCGACCACGTGGAACCGGCTGCCGTTGGCGCCGACGAAACGGTGCGTCCATGGCCCCTCGGTGAGGACACAGGACTCGTCGACGGCCCCGCCGCGCTGGTCGGTCATGGCAGACAGCCTAGGACCCGGTTGCCGCAGGCGACCCTGGTGGTCGCGTTGAACAGGGGAAAGCCCCGGGTTGTCCCGGACCGGGACCGGGGACACCCGGGTGCGACAAAGGGCGACGCCCGGGCAGATGACCTGCCCGGGCGTCGCTGGTTGGTGCGGGATCAGTGGTCAGCTGACCCGGATCTTCATCGAGGTGCCGTCCTGCTCCAGAACCTTGATCTTGACACCGGCTGCGGGGAGCTTGACGCCGTGGTTCGGCAGCTCCTCGTAGAAGTACTTCTTGGTGTCGTCGAACAGCGGCTCAGCGGCCTGGCCACGGATGTACTGCGGCTGGCTGTTGAGGTGCAGGGTGAACGAGTCCGCCTTGTTCAGGCTGAACGGTGCGTCGTACACCTGGACGCGGGCCCGCCACGGAGCGCCGGTCAGGTTGTAGATCGGGCGCGGGTGCGCGTCGATGTACAGGTTGCGGCCCTCACCCGGGTGACCACCCGGGTTGGACGCCGACGCCGGGGCGGTGTTGTTGTCCGACCAGCGGGTGTTCCAGTACGAGATGAGCAGGCCCTCCTGGTACGCGTAGTGGTCCACCCAGTCCGGGCGGGTGTTCGCGTAGCCGAAGAAGTACGGGCCGGTCTTCAGGTACTTGTCGTACGAGACGTACGACCGGTTGCCGGCGATGTAGAAGTTGTCGAACAGCCGGGTGTAGGTCGCCCCGACCACCTGGAACTTCTCCAACGCCCAGCCGGCGTCGGTCTCGGCGCCGTCGCTGAACACGGTCTGACCGTCGGCGGTCACGGTGATCGCGTCACCGAAGAAGCCGCCGTCGGAGACCCCACCGTCGGTGACGTAGTGCAGGCGAACCTGCGCCACCTTCCCGGCGACCGAGGTCAGCGGGATGTTGATGTCCGCCCAGGCGCCCTTGCTGGTGCCGGAGAGGGCCGGACGCCCCGCGCCGTCGACGCCGATCGGCGTGCCGTTTGCCGTGCCGTCCAGGTCGGTCCAGGTCTTGCCGCCGTCAGTGGACGCCTCGAAGTAGAGGTAGTCGTAACCGGCTTCGATGCTGTACTTGCCCTTGAGCGACAGCGCCGCCGCGGACTTGCCGGTGAGGTCGAACGTCCTCGTCATCTTGCTGTCGAGGTTGTCCTCGTTACCGGAGAAGTACTGCTTGGCACCCTCGAACGGCGCACCGTAGTTGAAGGTGTACTCCCGCTGCGGAAGCACGACCACTGCGGCCTGCGCCTTGTCCGAGTTGTACTCCTGCGGACCGAGCTCCAGGGAGCGCTTCTGCCCGGCCACGATCACCTCGTAGTCGAGCCAACCGAGCTGGAGCTTGTTCCACGCGCCGAGGTCGCCGCCGCGGTCGCCGATGCCGGCGTCGTTCTTGGCGCCGAGCCGGCTCTGGGCCATCAGGGTCCAGTGCTCGTTGTTGTTGTCCGCCGGGCCGTAGTCGTCCGGCAGGCCCAGGTCGTGGCCGTACTCGTGGTAGAAGACGCTGCGACCGCCGTTTTCCGGCTGGATCGTGTAGTCGCGGATCCAGACGCCGGTGTTGCCGATCTGGGTGCCGCCGATCGGGAAGTTCGGCGGGCCGACGGGCGAGCTGTTGAAGGCCGACCAGCGGTGGCTCCAGATCGCGTCCTCACCCTGCTGCGGGTCACCGTCGGCCTGGTCACCGCCGGAGTGGACGATCTGGAAGTGGTCGATGTAGCCGTCCGACTCGTTGAAGTCGCCGTCACCGTCGAAGTCGAACCGGTCCCACTGGTCGAAGGACTTCATCTCGGTGGCGATCTGGGCGTCCGTCCGACCCTTGGCCTTCTGGTCGGCGACCCACTGGTTGGCGGCGTCGGCGATCAGGTTCCAGGTGTTCGGGCAGACGTTGTCGGCGCAGACGGCCCGGTCATCGCGCGGGTCCGCAGGCTGGCCGGGCTCCGGGTCCGGGATCGGGTCGTCGGAGCGGCCGTAACGGGCCTCGTTGTACCGGACCTTGACCCAGTCGGTTACCTCACCGTCGACGGTGTAGCGACCGGAGGACTGGGCCTCGTAGTACTGCTTGAGCGACTCGTCGCCCGGGTTGGTGCCGAAGTAGATCTGGCGGAAGTGCTCCGGGCTGAAGTCCGGCTGCCAGATGGTGGAGTTGTCCACGGCCCGGTTGGGCTCGGGGATCTTGTTGTGCAGCGGACCCTGGAACGTCGTCGGTCCGGCGATGTCCGGGTTCATGTCCTTGTCCGGGTAGGACGGGTGCCGCTCGTCCCCGAACTCGGCCAGGATCACGAAGATCTTGTCGGTCCGCTCGCGCTTGAGCTCGACGTACTGGTCCTTGGTCTGCTTCGCGCCAGCGGTGCTGCGGGCGTTGGCGCCCGCTCCGGCCGCCTTGCCGACCTCGCCGACCTTGACGACAGTGCTTCCGTTGCGCTCGATCGGCTTGCTCCGACCGCTCAGCACGTCGCTGAGCCCCTGCTCACGCAGTGCGCGGCGCTTCTCCTCGAGCTTGTCGGGGAGTTCATCCTTCAGCGCCTGTGGTTCGGCAGCGGCCGGTGCTGCGGCCGGCAGTTTGGGCTGAGGCGCCGCCGAGGCGGACGGGCCGAAAGCCAGGCCTGTCGCCGTCAGTGAGAGCCCGAGCAGACCCACTGCGACTTTGCGCACGTGGTACCTCCGGTGTGAGGGAACCGGCCCAACGGGGGTACGGGCCGGTGGGAGATCGATCCCACTAGTGGGACCATTGGTGAACATAGTTACTGGCGGGACAGGTGGGAAGACGAACGCGTCGATTTGTTGCAAGATTTTGTTGGGAATGCTTTTCACCGTCACACCCCGCCGGTTCATCAGCCACGCTGACCAGCCCGGACCCGGACGCGAACGTATACAACGACATTTTTCGATCAATCTGATCGCACTTACGACAGTGGGGCCGGCAGCGTCTCCGCCACCGGCCCCACCATCAGTTCTCGATCCCTGAAACCGTTACTTCTTCGCCGGCGTCACGTAGATCATGGCCGACGAGTTGTCCCCGGCAGCCTTCTTGATCGTCAGCGAGACGCCGTAGTTCACGCCCTGGTCGCCGGGGTTTCCGGTGCCCAGCACGATCGCGCCACCGCCCAGGGTCACGCCGTAGAACTCCGGCGCCGGGCTACCGTCCGGGTGGGTGACCCGGGTGGTGTACGGCGCGTTGTCACGCGACGGCAGGACCACCGACGCGTCGTTGTCCCGAGCGTAGGCAGCACCATCGCGCATCTCGATGCCCGGGTACCAGCCCTTGGCGTCGGTGAACGCCTTCACCGGCGCCTGCCCCTTGAACTTCGTGCAGTAGGCGCTGTACGGCTCGTCCGCTGCCTCCAGGCACTCCGTGAACGGGTACGTCCGGTTCAACGTGAAGGCCGCGTTCGAGGACTGCGGGCGGCTCGGCAGGTTGTCCGTCACCGACGGGTCCTTCACTGCCGCCTCGCCAGTGCGACGGAGCGGGTCGAAGTGCGAGTCGACGATGAGCAGCCCGCCCTTCGCGCCGTAGCTGGGCAGCGCGGTCATCTGCCCGGTGACGTGGTTGACGTCGCCGAGCGCGGTGTCCCGGTACCAGACCAGCATGCCCGGGGCGTTGTAGGAGATCCGGTCGACCTTCCACGCCTCGTGCGAGTAGATGGTGTCGTAGGCGTACTTCAGGCCCTTGTCGAAGCCGTCGAAGTTGCGCCACTCCGCCAGGTAGAACTGGGCGTGCACCTCGGTGCCGCTGGAGACCTTCCAGCCTCCACCGGTGGTGTCGACGAAGGTGCCGCCGGTGGCCGTCCAGCCGTTGGCGCCGCCCTCGACGTCGTCACTCCACGTGGTGGCGCCGCCGCCGGTGACCGAGAAGTCGTCGACGAACCAGTTGCGCTCCTCGAACGCCTCGTCGGTGGCCTGACGCAACCGCAGCTGCACCGTCGTCCCGGCGTACGCCGACAGGTCGACGTAGTCGTGCCGCCAGCCGTCGGTGCTGCCGGTCAGGCCGTACTTCTTGCCGCCGAAGTCGTTCATGCGGCCGTTCGGGTCCGGGTAGCCGTCCGGCGTGGTGACCACCGTGCCGCCCTCGTCGTACACCTTCTGCTCGGTCCAGGTCGTACCGCCGTCGGTGGAGAGCTCGACGAAGCCGTAGTCCCAGTCCTCCTCGATGATGTAGTTGTTCCACATCCAGAACTTCGAGTCGGCGGCCGCCGGCACGTCGACCGAGCGGCTCAGCTTGACGTCGGCCCACTCCTGGTCGTTGTTGCTGTGCCACATCTTGGTGCCGCTGTGCGGGGTGGCCAGCGTCGTCACCTTGTCCGGCAGGTCGACCTTGATGCCGTCCTCGGAGTCGATCGGGGTGCGTGACGTCTGGCCGAGCTTCACCTCGCGCGGGTTCGACCCGGGGCGGATGGTCAGCGGGTCAGCCCAACCGAGCACCCACTTGTCCCAGATGCCCATGTGCGTCGGCAGCGCCTGGAAGATCTCACCCGAGTGCGAGCCCGAGGCCATCAGGTCCCAGAAGTCCACATCGGAGTCGGCGTTGCCGGACGTGTCGTAGAGGTCCGGCAGGCCCAGGTCGTGGCCGAACTCGTGCGCGAACACGCCGACCCCGGCGTCCTCCGGCTGCACGATGTAGTTCGACGCCTTCAGGTTGGTGCCCGGGATGGTGTAGCCACCGGCGACCGTGGAGGAGTGCGCCCACACGGCGTACACGCCCTCGGCGCCGCCGCCGCGGGACTTGCCCTGGCCGGCGTGCACCAGCACGAGGTGGTCGATCACGCCGTCCGGCTCGAAGACGTTGCCGTCACCGTCGCGGTCGGCCTGGTCCTCGATGTCGTAGTCGGCCCACGGGAAGGTCGGGTCCTTCGCGACGAGCGCGTCGATCGCGTCGGTAGCGAGGCGACCCGCGCCGGCCGGGTTGTCCGGGTGGCCGTTCATCGACTGCTCACGGCCGGGAACCCACGCGCCGGTCTCGTCCTGGAAGCAGCGGTTGGCCGCGTACCAGCCCTCCGAGTGCGGCACTGTGATCCACGGGCTGGACTGCCCGTCCACCGTGTACGCGTTCTTGGACATCTCCAGGTACATGTTGTGCATGGTGCGACCGGACAGGTCGATGCCCTTCTTGCCGTCCGGGCCCTTCAGGTCCGTGCGGACCCGCTCGGTGATGCCCTTCTTGCTGTAGAGCATCTTGTTGTAGTGCTGCGGCGAGAAGTTCGGCACCCACATCGAGTTGTTGTCCTCGTGGGGCAGCCGCGCCGGGTCGGGGATCTTGTTGTGCTTCGGGCCGTTCTGGACCGTGCCGGGGACGCAGGTGCGGTCCTCGAACACGGTCTTGGGGACCATCACGCCGGTGAAGTCGTCGTTGGCCTTGTCGTTGAACTCCACCAGCAGCGTCAGCAGCTTCGCCGTCTGGGTGGTCGGCGCCTTCTTGAACTTGCGGGGGTTCTGGCCGGTCTTCAGCGACTTGGCCTCGTCCTTGGCCAGCTGCCGAGCGGTCACCGGGTTGCCCCGGGCGTGCTTCTGGTCGAACGCGCGCGCGGACTCCGCGGCAGGGGTGTAGATGCCACCCTTGCCCTTCACCTCACGGCCGGTGGTGTCCGGCTGCACCTCGGGCTCGGCGTAGTTGATGTAGTGCTCGTCGGCCCCGATCACCGCCAGAGGGGTGCCGGACGGCGACTGGGCCGCCGCGCTGCCACTCACGGTCAGTGACGTGGCCGCGAGGGCGATGGCGGGCAGCGCGACGAGTAGTCGTCGCCGCGCCCTGGACTGCGGTTTGTGGTTCATGCCGCTCCGTTTCTCGGGCATGGGGAGGAGGACGTTGGCGTGGCCGACCATCGATGTGATGTGTGTCGAACTCTTCCAACCTGCGTGAACCTAAAGCACAACCGGCCGAAAGGACAGAGGTGATCTACGCCTGTGCCCGTTCAGCTTCTCCTGACTCCCCCGACCGACCGATGTGACAGTGGCGTTGCGGCGCGCACCAAAGCCGTAAGACATGACGGAGGGTGGCGGTCCGCACGGACCGCCACCCTCCAATGGGTACGCCTACCGTCAGTCCTCGTCGGACTTCGTACCGCTCATCCCCGAGGAGATCAGGTCCATCACCGAGGAGTCCTGCAACGTGGTCACGTCGCCCAGCGACCGGTTCTCCGCCACGTCCCGCAGCAACCGGCGCATGATCTTGCCGGAGCGGGTCTTCGGCAGCTCCGGCACCAGCATGATCTGCCGCGGCTTGGCGATCGGGCCGAGCGTCTTCGACACGTGGTTGCGCAGGTCGGCGATGAGCTGCTCGCCCGCCTCACCCGCGATGTCAGTGCTGCCCCGCGGAATGGCGAACGCGACGATCGCCTGACCGGTGGTCGGGTCGGTCGCGCCGACCACCGCGGCCTCGGCCACCGACGGGTGCGACACCAACGCCGACTCCACCTCGGTCGTCGAGATGTTGTGCCCGGACACCAGCATCACGTCGTCCACCCGGCCGAGCAGCCAGATGTGCCCGTCGTCGTCCTTCTTCGCACCGTCGCCGGCGAAGTACATGCCCTGGAAACGCGACCAGTACGTGTCGATGAACCGGTCGTCGTCACCCCAGATGGTGCGCAGCATCGACGGCCACGGCTCGCGCAGCACCAGGTAGCCGCCACCGCCGTTCGGCACCGACTGGCCCTGGTCGTCCACCACGTCGGCCACGATGCCCGGCAGCGGCGTCATCGCCGAACCCGGCTTGGCAGCGGTCACGCCAGGCAACGGCGAGATCATGATGGCGCCCGTCTCGGTCTGCCACCAGGTGTCCACCACCGGCAGCTCGCCCCGGCCGATGTGCTTCCGGTACCACATCCAGGCTTCCGGGTTGATCGGCTCACCGACGCTGCCGAGCAGGCGCAGCGAGGACAGGTCGAAGCCGGCCGGAATGTCGTCGCCCCACTTCATCATCGTCCGGATCAGGGTGGGAGCGGTGTACAGGATGCTCACCCCGTACCTGTCGATGATCTCCCAGAACCGGCCCTTGTTCGGCGTGTCGGGGGTGCCCTCGTACATCACCTGGGTGGCGCCGTTGGAGAGCGGGCCGTACACGATGTAGGAGTGCCCGGTGACCCAGCCGATGTCGGCAGTGCACCAGTAGACGTCCGTCTCCGGCTTCAGGTCGAACACCGCGTGCGTCGTGTACGACGCCTGGGTGAGGTAACCGCCGGTGGTGTGCAGGATGCCCTTCGGGCGGGCCGTGGTGCCACTGGTGTACAGGATGAACAGCGGGTGCTCGGCGTCGAACGGCTGCGCGGTGTGCTCGGCCGACGCGGTCTCCACCGTCTCGTGCCACCAGTGGTCCTTCTCCGTCCACGCCACGTCCTCGCCGGTGCGGCGGACCACGAGCACGTGCTCCACCGACGGGGAGTTCGCCACCGCCTCGTCCACAGTGGGCTTCAACGCCGAGGGCTTGCCTCGCCGGTAACCACCATCCGCGGTGATCACCACCTTGGCGCTGGCGTCCTGGATCCGGTTGCTCAACGAGTCCGCGGAGAAGCCACCGAAGACCACACTATGCGCGGCGCCGATCCGGGCGCACGCCAACATGGCCACCGCCGCCTCCGGGATCATCGGCAGGTAGATCGCCACCCGGTCGCCGGCGGTCACCCCCAGGTCGGTGAGCGCGTTCGCCGCCCGGCAGGTCAGCTCGTGCAGGTCCGCGTACGTGATGGTGCGGGTGTCACCCGGCTCGCCCTCCCAGTGGATCGCCACCTTGTCGCCCCGGCCCGCCTCGACGTGCCGGTCCAGGCAGTTGTACGCGACGTTGAGCTGCCCACCCACGAACCACTTCGCGAACGGCGGGTTCGACCAGTCGAGCACCTCATCCCACTTCTTCGACCAGGCCAGCCGGTCGGCCTGCTTCGCCCAGAAGGCCAGCCGGTCGGCCTCAGCCTCGGCGTACGCGTCGACTGTGACGTTGGCGTGCGCGGCGAGTTCGGCCGGCGGGGGGAACTGGCGCGTCTCGTTCAGCAGATTGGCCAATGCCTCGCTCATGCCGTGACTCCTCATCCTCGGGGTGACCTGGGTCTCGATGGCACGAGGGTAGTCGCGGGGCCTGCGACCGGCCACGGCTGCCCACTGCGTCGCGCCGAGTGGCCCCCGCCGCGCGCCCGGCGGCCCGTCCCCGTCGGGGTCGCCGCGCGAAGTGCCTTGATCGACACGGGTTCATGAAAATCGCGGTGTCCAGGCCAGGCGGACACCCCGACGTCACTGAACCCGTGTTGACCTTGCCCGTGCCGGGTCGGGTCGGGTGGTCCGGGTCGCGTTGCGGGCGGGTGCGGCCCGCCGCGTCGGGTCGGGTCGTTAGCGTGGCGGGGTGACCACCGACCCGCTCGCCCCACTGCTCGCGCTCGCCGACATCGCCGCCGCCGTCGAGCAGGCCCGCGAGCGGTTCGACCAGGCACTCGGGCACCGGGCGCTGCGCCGGCACGGTGGACAGGTCGCCGCCGAGGTCAGCCTCCGCTCCGCGGTGGCCAGCGCGGCCCTTGAGGGGGCCGGACACGAGCGTGAGGCGGTCCGGGCCGGCACCGTCACCGACCCGGTGCTCCAGGGGGCGCTGCGGGTCGCCGGAGCGCTACCCGGCCTGAGTGAGCTGTGGCCGAAGGCGCCCCGCCAGGCGCTCGCGAAACTGCACGTGCTCGCCGCCCGGGACATGGTGTCGGAAGCCGAGCTGGGCCGCCCGGTCCCCGACCCCGTCGTCGCCACCCGACTGGACGGGCTGGCCGGCCTCGTCGCCGGCGGCACGAAGGTCTCGCCGCTGGTGCTCGCCGCTGTCGTACACGGGGAGTTGCTGAACCTGCGCCCGTTCGCCGGGCCGTCCGGCGTGGTGGCCCGCGGTGCCGCCCGGCTGGTGCTGCTCGCCAGCGGCCTCGACCCGCGTGGCCTGCTCGCCGTCGATGTCGGGCACCGCGAGCGGGAGCCCGAGTACGTCGGCGCAGCCGGTGCCTTCGCCACCGGCACCCCGGACGGGCTGCGGTCCTGGCTACGCCACTACATGGCCGCCGTCGAGGTCGGCGCCGACCAGCTCACCGCCATCGGAGACGAGATCCTCGCCGCCGCCTGAGCGAGCCCCTGCCCGCCCCGGGCTTCGCGGCGTCGATCATGCAGTTGTGGTGCCCCGCAAAAGCCGCTAACCGATTTAAGGCGCCCACCACAACTCCATGATCGACCCGACCTGACTCAGGCCGGGGCGGCGCGGGGTGGGTGGTTAGGCGGTGGTGGTGGCGGCTCGGGTGCGGCGGTGCCGGCCGTACCAGGCGATGCCGATGGCCACGCCCACCCCGACCCCCAGGGCCGCCGCGGCCACCGGAACCGCGGGCCGTTCCCGCAGGCGCCGGCCCAGCGGGATCGGGTGCCGGAACTCCAACACCGGCCACGCGTTCTCCGAAGCCAGCTTGCGCAGCTGCCGGTCCGGGTTGACCACACTCGGGTGGCCCACGCACTCCAGAAGCGGACGATCGCTGTACGAGTCGGAGTAGGCGTACGAATCAGCCAGGTCGTAGTCCCGGGCAGCGGCCAACTCGCTGACCGCCTCGACCTTGCTCGGGCCAGCCGCGTAGAACTCGACCTCGCCGCTGTACCGGCCGTCCCGCACAGTCATCCGGGTGGCGATCACGTCGGTCACCCCGAGCAACTCGCCGATCGGCCGGACCATCTCCTCGCCGGACGCCGACACCAGCACCACGTCCCGCCCGGCCGCCTGGTGCTCCTCGATCAGGGCGGCGGCTTCGGCGTACACGTAGGGGTTGATCAGCTCGTGCAGCGTCTCCGCGACGATCTGGCGGACCTGCTCCACCTGCCAGCCCTTGCAGAGCGCAGCCAGGTAGTCCCGTGTTCGGGCCATGGTCTGCTCGTCGGTGCCGCCCAGCCGGAACATCAGCTGCGCGTACGCCGACTTGACCACGTCACGCCGGGTGATCAGCCCATCCCGGTAGAACGGCCGACCGAACGCCAGGGCGCTCGACTTGGCGATGACGGTCTTGTCCAGATCGAAGAAAGCGGCACTTCGGCCCACGGCGCGAAAGTCTAGCCGGATGGTCTATCGTCGGCGGGTGCCCGGGGTCATGCCACCCCTCAGACCTGCGGGCTGGCAGCACCATCTCCGCTCCGCGTGATCACGCTCACACTCTGCGAGGAGATTTTCGCAGTGAGTGGAGGCGGCACCACTCGACGTGACGGGCCCGCTCAGGCAGACTTGTCCGTACGACGAGCTTTCACATCCTCGAAACAGGCAGACCCTCAGCGGTTGCACCCCCCGTGACCGCTGAGTGGTTCGGCTCGACCCCCCCGGAGCCGAACCTACGACGACCCCCGTCTCCCCCCGACGGGGGTCGTCCCTTTCCCCGGGAGCGCTTCCGGCCGGTGATGCAAGTCGCCATCGATCTCGGACCGCGCGTC
The DNA here is from genome assembly GCF_022229005.1 of Micromonospora trifolii. GTDB lineage: Bacteria > Actinomycetota > Actinomycetes > Mycobacteriales > Micromonosporaceae > Micromonospora > Micromonospora trifolii. The sequence goes on along the minus strand of NZ_JAKKFD010000029.1, from coordinate 36,476 downwards.
GACACCGCCGGGCTACCGATGGAGCGCCGAGTGCGGCACGCCCTCGAAGTCGCCCGCGCCTACAGCTCATGGAACCGCGTCGACGACGCCGAAGCCGTCCTCCTCGACGCCGAACAGATGGCACCCGAGCAGGTCGCCACCACTTCCTCAGCCGCCAATCGCCCTGACCTGGATACGCCGACAGCGCGGCAAGCCTTCAGCCGAACTGGTCGGACTGGCCCGGTGGCTCAAGGTTCGCTCGGCTGAACCCAGTCCAACTAGGCTGCCCTGGTGACGGCCCACGAGATGCCACCCGTGGCGACCCCACGCGTCGCCGCCGGCGCCCTCTTCTTCGACGACCAAGGTCGCGTGCTCCTCGTACGCCCCAGCTACAAGACGCACTGGGACATCCCCGGCGGCTACGTCGAACCCGGCGAATCGCCACGCGCTGCGTGTAGGCGCGAGATTCAAGAAGAGCTTGATCTGACCCCGGCGCTCGGGCCGATGCTCGTCGTGGACTGGGCGCCGGCCGAACACGAGGGCGACAAGCTCCTCTTCATCTTCGACGGCGGAACACTCAGCCCAGAACAGGAGAGCGACATCCGCTTCGCAGATGGTGAACTGACCGAGTGGCGCTACGTGAGCGCAGAGTCCTTGGAGCAGTACGGCCCACCCCGGCTCGCCCGCAGGATCCGCACTGCGATCGCTGCGCGCAGTAACGGCATGTCCGCGTATGCGGAACACGGGATCGCGATCTAGACCGCTGCTACCAGTTGGTCTTGCCTCCAGCCTGCCCCGTGCCAGTAGCTGGTCGATCGAGGGGCACGTACTCCTCGGAGGGTTTTCCTTCCCACCTCGTCGCGGACGGTGCGACCGCCGCCTGCCGTGTAATTTGCCGAACGGGGCGAGCTGAGGAGGTAACAGGTGGCTGCTGGTGGCTTCTCGTCGAAACGCCTGGCTCGGCTGCAAGGGTTGCTGGAGCGCCACGTCGAGTCCGGCTTCGTCCCGGGCATGGTGGTCGTCCTCGCCCGGCACGGCGAGGTGCACGTCGAGGCGACGGGTCAGCTCGCGTTCGAGGGTCCCGGGTCGCAGACGCCGATGGCGGTCGACTCGATCTGTCGCCTGGGCTCGATGTCGAAGCCGATCGTCGCCGCGTGTGCGATGACCCTCGTCGAGGACTGCACTCTCCGCCTCGACGACCCGGTCGACGATCTCCTCCCGGAGTTGGCGGACATGACAGTGCTCGCCGATCCCCAAGGTCCACTGGACGACAGTGTCCCGGCGGAACGCCCGATAACGCTGCGGGATGTCCTGGACGGGACCCTCGGCACCGGCATGGTCCCCGCGGAGCCGGGAACGGTGCCGATCGCCGACGCGCTGAACGCGCTCGAATATCCGTCGCCGGATGAGTGGATCCGCCAGCTCGGTGACCTTCCGCTCGTCCACCAGCCGGGTGAGCGATGGATGTACGACACCGCCGCCAACGTGACAGGTGTGCTGATCTCCCGAGCCACCGGCATGTCCTTCGGGGATGTCGTGCGTGAGCGGGTGTGCAAGCCGCTGGGAATGACCGACACCGGCTTCAGCGTGGGTAGCGAGAGCGTCGGCCGGTTCGCGACGGCGTACGAGCAGGACAACGCCGCGACCGGCGGGCCGGCCGTCGAGGACGCCCCCGACGGGCGGTTCAGTCGACCGCGGCTGTTCCAGTCCGGTGGCGGTGGGCTGGTGTCGACCGCCCAGGACTACCTCGCTTTCGCGTCGGCTCTACTTGCGGGCGGCGCCCACGGCGGCGAGCGTGTGCTGTCGCGGCCGACGGTGACGCTGATGACGAGCGACCACCTGACCCCGACGCAGAGAGCCATCTCCGGCTTCTGGCCCGGCTACTTCGACGCCATCAGCTGGGGTTTCGGAATGTCGGTCCGGACCCGGCGTACGCACCTCGGGCCCTCGGTCGGCAGTTACGGATGGCCCGGCTTCTACGGCACCGCCTGGTACAACGACCCCGCCGAGGACCTGACGACGATCGTGTTCCTGCAGCGGGCGCACGCTGGCGACCAGCGGCTGCCGATGTGGCACGACTTCTGGACCACCGTCTACCAGGCAATCGACGACTGAGCGCAGCGTTCGCTTCCCGCCCGCGCGGTAATCCTGGGGCCCTCAGCGACACAAGCCACTGTGAGAGTCGCCGAGGCAATGGGGGTTCGGGTGGGTCCACCGAAGAAGCGGGACGAGGGCTGGTTCACCAGGCTCTACGCCGCCGAGTACGAGCACATGGTCCGGTACGGCCTGCGCCGGCTCGCTGACCGGGATGCCTCGGCGGAGCTTGCCCAGGAGGTCTTCGTCGTCGCCTGGCGTCGCCGCGCCGAGGTGCCGGACCGCAGCCTGCCCTGGCTGTACGGGGTGGCTCGGCGCCTGCTGGCGAACCAGTGGCGGTCGCGACGTGCCGCCCCGGACCTCCTCTCGATCACCGATGTCGACCTTGAGCGACTGGCCGGATCGTCGGGTGCCGACACGACAGTCGGGGTCGCTGACATCTGGGCCGCTCTGGCCACCCTCAACGACCTCGACCAGGAAATCCTCCGGCTGGTCGGCTGGGAGGAGCTGACGGTGTCCGAGGCGGCCAAGGTTCTCGGCTGCACAGGGGCGACCGCCGCAGTGCGCCTGCATCGCGCCCGCCGTCGTCTTGCCGAAGCAATGTCGGACCGGCCCGCACCGACCCGGCGTCGACCGGTGTTGGTGACCATTCGAGAGGATCTGTGATGTTCGGAGCAGAGCGCACCCGTACTCTTCTGGGCCCGGCCGACCCGGTCCGGAACGCCGCTGTCGGGCCGCCGCTGGTCTCGGCGCGCGAGCTGATCGAACGCGCCAGCGCTACCGACACGGTCGCCGAGCATCGTCACGTACGCCCGACCCGCCGGCTGGTCCTGACGGCCGGGACGCTGGCGGTCGCGGTCGGTGCCGTGGCGGTGCTCCAGCCGTTCGGCGAGGACGCACCGGACACGCCGGTCGGGCCGCCGGCGGCAGCGGGGTTGGTGCTCGTGCCGGTCGCGTACCAGTTCGACGCGGATCCGCCGGCCGCCGGTCCGCAGCTGCGCATGCTGGCCGACAAGATCAAAGACGCGGGGTACGACCACCAGAGCGGGCGCTACATGTATCACCACACCAAGGTGTGGGGCAGTCCGGTGATGACGTCTGCCGACGGTCGCCACCACGTGGCCTTTGCCAGCGAGACGAAGATCTGGCAGGCCCTCGACGGGACCGGTAACCAGATCAGGATCCAACTGGAGCCGCAGTACCCGGACCAGGAGTCCCGGGACTACTGGCAGCGCGAGAGCGCTGCGCGGCCAGCAGCCACCGGCACCCCCGCACCGAGCGTCAGGCCGCTGTCGCCCGAGGATCTCAGGCCGCTGTCGGCCGACCCGTCGGAGCTCCGGGAGCGGCTGAAGGTCGAGTACGGCGCGGGGGCGGCGAGCAAGTGGGTCGGCACGCTCTACGCGCAGTACGTCGTGCCGCGTGCGACCCGAGCGGCGGTCCTGCGGGTTCTCGCCGACGTGCCCGGCTTCCGCTGGCGGGGGCAGGTCACGGACCGTGCCGGCCGCAATGGAGTCGCCGTCACCTTCGACGACCGCGAACACGACCAGCAATGTCTTCTGATCTTCGATCCGAAGACGGGCGAATTGCTCGCCGATGAGCTGTTGACGCTGTCGCCAGTGCGGATCAGCTCGTACAAGGTGATCCTCGATGCCGCTTGGACAAATCAGCCCGGCTGACCACCGACTCGCGGGGCCGCTCCTTTCGGGAGCGGCCCCGCTGCTTTTGGCTCAGCGGCGCTAGCTGCGGATTTGCCCGTGCCCCTAGCAGATCAACTGTCTCGGCGGGGATTTTCCACAGGCCACCAGGTTGTCCACAGGCGACGACATCTGGGCGGCCCGTGGGGCGGATTCCGAGCAGGGTCGGCGGCATACCAGAGCCCGACCGCTGGAGGCCGCGATGCCACCCCGTACCACGGTTCCGCCGATCCGCCGGCTCCCGCTGGTCGTCACCGGCGACGACGAACTGCTCGATGATGTGCTTCGGCTCGCCGCCGTTGGCGGGACCGAGGTGGAGCTTGCCCGCGACCCAGCGGCTGCCCGTACCCGTTGGCTTCCCGCGCCCCTGGTGCTGCTCGGCGCCGATCAGGCGCAGGCGTGTCTGCGCGCCCGGTTGCCGCAGCGGCCCCGGCTGGTGCTGCTCGGCCGGGCCGGTCAGCTCGACCCGGGCTGGCAGATCGCCGAGCTGATCGGGGCCGAGCACGTCGCCACGCTGCCGGCCGCGGAGCCGTGGTTGGTGGATCGGTTCGCCGAGCATGACCCGGACCGTCCGGCCGGCGTCGGCGCCCGCGTCGTCGCGGTCCTTGGTGGGCGGGGCGGCGCGGGCGCGAGTGTGCTCGCCGGTGGTCTTGCGGTGACCGCCGCCCGGGCCCGGCTGCGCACCCTCCTGGTCGACGCCGACCCGCTCGGTGGTGGTCTCGACCTCGTGCTGGGCTGGGAGCAGCTGGAGGGCCTGCGCTGGCCGTCGCTCACCAGCGCCGACGGGCGGGTGGACGCCCCGGCGCTGGTGCAGGCCCTGCCAAGCCGGGGTGACCTCGTGGTGCTCTCCTGGGACCGCGGCGAGATGCTGACGTTGCCAGCGACGGCGATGGCGGCGACCGTCGACGCGGCCCGGCGTGGGCGGGACTTCGTGGTGATCGACCTGCCCCGACAGTTGGACGACGCGGCAGTGGTGGCGCTGCAAGCCGCCGACCAGGCGTTCGTCGTCGTGCCGGCCGAGTTGCGCGCCACCGCGGCGGCCACACGGGTGGTGGCCGCAGCGGCCCCGCACTGCGCAGCGCTCTCGGTCGTGGTGCGCGGGCCCGCCCCGGGGCGGCTGCGGGCGACCGAGGTGGCACGCGCGCTGGGCCTCCCGCTGGCCGGCACACTGCGTCCCGAGCCGGGGCTCTGCCGTGGGCTGGAGCGGGGCGAGGCGCCGGCCGCCGGGGGCAAGGGCCCACTGGCCGTGCTCTGCCAACGGATCGTCACCGACCTGACCGGCGTGCCGGCCACGGGTGCGGCATGACCGCCGGGCCGGAGGACGGCACGCTCGCCGCCCGGGTACGCCAGCGGATCGCCGCCGCCACCACCCCGGTCACCGCGGCGGCGATCGTCTCCGCGGTACGGGCCGAGCCCACCGCCGCGGTGCTCGGTGACACGGCCATGCTGCGGATCGCCGACCGGGTGCGCGACGACCTCGTCGGCGCCGGGCCACTGGCGCCGCTGCTCGCCGATCCGGAGGTCACCGACGTTCTCGTCAACGGCGCGCGGGTCTGGGTCGACCGCGGATCGGGGCTGCACCAGGTCGCCGTGCCGCTGGGTTCGGTGGAGGACGTCCGCCGGCTGGCGCAGCGCCTGATCGCCAGCGCGGGGCGGCGGCTCGACGACGGCTCCCCGTACGCGGACGCGCGGCTTCCCGACGGCACCCGACTGCACGCCGTGCTGCCGCCGGTGGCGACCGACGGTCCCTACCTGTCCCTGCGGACCTTCCGACACCGGCCGTTCACCCTCGACGAGTTGGTGCGCCACGGCACCGTGCCGCGCCCGCTGGCACCACTGCTCGCCGCAGTCGTCGCGGCCCGGCTGGCGTACCTGGTGACCGGGGGCACCGGGTCGGGCAAGACGACACTGCTCAACACCCTGCTGGGGATGGTGCCGGCCACCGAACGGATCGTGCTGGTGGAGGACGCCGCCGAGCTGCGCCCGGGGCATCCACACGTGGTGGGGCTCCAGGCGCGTACGGCCAATGTGGAGGGAACGGGCGTGGTCAGCCTGGCGGACCTGGTCCGACAGGCGTTGCGGATGCGCCCGGACCGGCTGGTGGTCGGGGAGTGCCGGGGCGGTGAGGTGGTCGACCTGCTGGCCGCGCTCAACACCGGCCATGACGGGGGCGCCGGCACGCTGCACGCCAACACACCGTCGGACGTGCCGGCCCGGTTGGAGGCCCTGGGCATGTTGGGTGGGCTGCCTCGCGCCGCGCTGCACGCCCAGGTGGCCGCCGCGTTGCAGGTGCTGTTCCAGGTGCGACGGAGCGACCGGGGTCGCGTCCTGGAGTCGGTCTGCCTGCTGCTGCCCGAGGGGCCCGAACGGATGGTGACAGTGGTGCCCGCCTGGGTGCGCGGCAGTGGGCTCGGGCTCGCCGCGCGCGCCCTCGGGGCGCTGCTGCGGGAACGTGGGGTGGCGGTGCCGCCCATCCTCAGCGAGCCCTGGCCCGGATCGGCGGGTCCGGCATGACCGCCGAGACGATGGTGGCGGCGGCGCTGCTCCTGGTCGCCGCTGCCCTGGTGGCGTGGCCCGTGCGGAGCATTCGGGCCCGTCGACGCCGCGTGCTTGCTCCGGGACGAAGGGGCGGCAGTGCCGATCCGGATGACGCCCTGGTCCAGTGGATCAGGGAACTCGGTCGCACGCCGGACGGGCCGGTCGGCGGCACCGGCGCTGTCCCGACCTCGGGTCATCCGGTCGGCATCGCATTCGAGTCGGAGACCACAGCGGGTCCCCGCGGTAGGCGGACGGCACTCGGTTGGCCCGACCGGGACGTGACAGGTAGCCCGAGGTGGCCGGGAGTGGCGGGTGGATTCACGCGTCCGGAGGGCCCGACGCGCCCGCCGGCCCGTCGGGATCCCCGACGCCCGACCGGCACCGCCCGCCCGGAGGTGGCCCCCACCCTGCTCGACGCCGAACAACGACCGGGCACATCGGCGGCCACGATCACGATCGGTGTCAGCAGCGTGGACACGGCCGGTCGCAACGACGTCTCCGGCCCGGCAACCGCCGATGGGCACGGCGACCTGGACGCTGGCTGTCGGGGCGACGCGTCCGCCCTGGCGCCTGCCGACGGGTGCACGATCGCCGATTGCCGTTACCACGGGGGCGTCGGCTCGACCGGCAGAACGCCGGGTAGGCCTCCGTCTGTGCGCACCAAGCGATCGCCGGCCCTCGTGCTGCCAGTGGTCGGTCTGCTCGGTGGCGGTGTGGGTGCCGTGCTCGGCGGTCCGGTGGCCGCGGTCGCGATGGCCGGTTACGGCACGCTGGCCGTGCGCGCCGCGCTGCGGTGGCGAGTGAACCGGAGCGCCGAGCGGGACCGACGACGTGGGCTTGACCAGCTCTGCGGCCTCGCGGCGGATCTGCGGGCTGGCCTGCCCGTCCCGCACGCGCTCGACGTCACGGCCGTCGAGAGTGACGGGGCGAACCGCCTACGCCAGCTGACCTCGGCGGCCGTGCGGTTGGCCGACCGGACCGGCGCGCCGCTGGCGGAGCTCGTGGAGCGGATCGAAGCGGACGCTCGGGCGACCGACCGGGGTCTGGCCGCAGCGGCGGCCCAGGCGGCCGGTGCCCGGGCCACGGCCTGGCTCCTGGCGGCGCTGCCGATTGGCGGGATCGGGCTCGGGTACGGCATCGGCGTCGACCCCATGGCTGTGCTCCTGCGCAGCACTGTCGGCGGTGCCTGCGCTGTCGCTGCGGTCGCCCTTCAGACCGTCGGCCTCCTCTGGGCAGAACGGCTGAGCGCGACACCGGGGCGGGCCGGATGACGGCCCGGGGCTCAGCCGGCCAGCCCAGCGCCGCCGGCCAGCCCAGCGCCGCCGGCCAGCCCAGCGCCGCCGGCCATCGCAGCCCAGCCGGCCAACGCAGCTCAGCCGGCCGGCCCAGCTCACCCAGGCGCCGGCGGCCCGACGCGATCCGGCTCGCGGCGGTTCTGGGTGGGCTTGCCGTGGCGATCGTCGTCGGGGGCTGGCTCGGGCTGCTCGGGGCTCTTCCGGCCGCGTTCCTGCTCGATGTCCTCCTGCGGCGGATCGAGTCGCCCGCTGTGCGTAAGCGGCGGCAGCAGGAGGCCGCCGACCTGCCGCTCGCCGCCGACCTGCTGGCCGCTGCGATGCGCGCGGGCGCCCCGGTGGATCGTTCGGTGTTGGCCGTCGCCGAGGCGCTGGACGGGCCGCTCGCCGGCCGGTTGGCCAGGGTCGGCCGCACGCTGCTGCTAGGTGGTGGCCCAGCGGAGGCCTGGTCCGCGTTACACGGAGTGCCCGGCGCCGAGCGGCTGGCCGCGGCGGCGTTGCGCTCGGCCAACAGTGGGGCCGCCCTGGCCGGCGCACTGACCCGGCTCGCCGACGACCTGCGCGCCGACCGGGCCACCGCTGCTGAGGCATCGGCCCGCCGGGCGGGTGTGCTCATCGTCCTGCCGCTGGGGCTCTGCTTCCTGCCGGCGTTCATTCTCGCCGGACTCGTGCCGGTGATCGTCGCCGTTCTCGGCGATGTGCTCTGACCCATCGAGAAGGGAAACAGTCATGCGCAAACTCATCGCTCGCCTGCGTGGCGATGCCGGAATGAACACGGCCGAGTACGCCGTGGGCACCCTCGCCGCGGTCGCCTTCGCCGGCATCCTGCTGAAGGTGCTGACCTCCGGCAACGTCCAGTCGGCGCTGACCGCCGTCATCGACCGGGCACTGAAGTGATCGAGCGCCGGCAGGTCGGCCGCGATTCAGGGTCGAGCGTTCCCGAGCCGGCGGCCCGCGTCGGGCGGAGACTTCGCGTCCTCGCGCGGGCCGTTGGCCGGGCCAGGCTCGCGCGGGCGGTTGGCGGGGACCGGGGGTCCTTCACCGCCGAACTGGCGGCCGGCCTGCCGGCGCTGCTCCTGCTCCTGCTGGCCGGCCTGACCGCTGTCAACGCCGTCAGCGCACAGGCGGCCTGTCTGCACGCGGCCCGGGAGGCGGCGCTCGCCGCCGCCCGGGGCGCCGACGGCAGCGCGGAGGGTGGTCGCGCGGCGCCGCCGGGGGCAGAGGTGTCGGTGTCCGTCGACGGCGACCGGGTGCAGGCGACGGTACGGGCACCCGTCCGGACATTGGGCGGCCGGCTACCGCGAATCACAGTGGTCGCCACCGCCGTCGCCGCCGTCGAGCCGGGCGCTCACGAGGGGAGTTGGTAGTGCGACAAGCTGGAGATCCATCACCCCGCTCCGGTCGCGAACCCGCTGTTGGAGGGTCGTGTGACGGTCAGCCGGGCCCGGAGCGAGGTGGAGCGACAGTCCTGCTGCTGGCGATGGGGCTCGTCTTCGTGGTGTTCGGAACGTTCGGCGCCGCCATCGTCGCCGCCTGGATGGCGAGCCAACGGGCGGCGGTAGCAGCAGACCTCGGCGCGCTCGCCGGGGCAACCCGGGCACTCGACGGCGACGTGGTGGCCTGCGCGTCCGCCGCGGACCTCGTCGGTCGCAACGATGGCCGGCTGGTCGGTTGTCACCTCGACGGGCTGGACCTGCTGGTGACGGTCGAGGTGGCGTTCACACCACTACCCGGCCTGAGCCGGGTGGCCGCGGCGAGCGCCCGTGCCGGCCCGGTGCGTGGCTGAACGAGCCAGGCCCTCGTGGGATTGGTGGGCGCTGTGGAGCTGAATCGTTTATGACATCGAGCGTGATGCGTCTACGACATCAGCTCCACAGGGGGAGCGGACGCCGTCTGGGGGCCGACTCACCAGCGGCCTGCCGCCCCCACAGACGGTCCAACGGCCTGCCGCTCGAAAACAGGGCCGGCGGCCTGCCGCCCGAACGTGCGGTCCGACGGCCTGCCGTCCGGAAGTCGGGGCGCCTGCGGCCTGCCGGCCGGGACTGGTCGAGATCCAGGTCCCGGCCGGCAGCCGAGGATTGGGTGGCGCGACGGCGACCGCCGAGGGTCGCCGCGCAGCCCTGGTCCGGGCCGGGTGTGTCAGCGGGCCTGGAGCGCGTCGAGGGCGACGGCCATCGCGATGACGAGGCGGCGGTCGATCTGGGGGTTCTGCACCTCGACTACGTACTTGTCGCGCAGGCCCCACTTCTTGACCACGGTGAAGACCGGCTGGCCGCCCGCGGTGAAGTCGAAGTGGTACGGCAGCCAGGACAGCGAGTCGACGAATCGACGCAGCAGTGCCACCGGCATGCTCCGCTCCTGGCCCGTCACCTGCGGCAGGCCGCCCTGCTCGACGTGCCAGGTGGACCGCAGCAGCGACTGGGCGAAGTCCTTGCGGAACAGGCCGATCGGGTTGCCGGCCGCGTCGGTGACGTCGTACGTGGCGCCGAGGTCGATGCGCTGGCGGGCCTTGAAGCCGAGCAGAGGTTGCTGCTTGGAGTCATCCGTGTAGATGGTCACCTGCTCCTTGAAGGCGAGCCGCTTCTGCTGCGCGAACGCCAGCAGCTCACCCTCGGTGCCGTCCGGGGAGACCGCCCGGACCTCGTACTGGTTGACCATCATGCGCAAACGCTGGCGGATGTGGAACTGGTGCTGACCCTGCAAGTTGTCGGGCTGCATGTGAACTCCTCCGGGGATTGGTGCGCCGGAGTCTCGCACAGCCCGACAACCGTCGCGCCCCCCGCTGTCCATGATCAGTTGCTGCTGGGTAGTCGTCGAGGCCGCCGGACGACTACCCAGCACGGAGTGACCACTGGTGCCCTTGCAGGATCACTCCGGGAGACCTCAGTGACTGTCGACGGAGGTCGCGGCCCGCAGCGCCCAGGTGTTCAAAACCTGGTGGATGCCACGGAGCCGTTCGTTGATCTGTTCCAGCCGTTCCGCCTGGGCCAGGGCGGCCAGTGCCGACCCCAGCGCGATCTGCTGGTCGAGGGTGAGATTGTCCTGGTCGATGGTGTAGAGCAGGTCGACGGTCTCGGCGATGGTGTCGGCCACAGCTTCTCCTCGGGCACGGGTGTCGATCGGCAATATAGACATCGATGGAAGCGCTCCCACACCATTGTGCCCCGTGGCATGCCGATTCATGCAAGCCGCTCAGTGCGGCAGGTTCGTCAGCACCACGTCGAGCACCCGGATCGCGTCCGGCTTGGAGAGGGGGTTGTTGCCGTTGCCGCATTTCGGTGACTGCACGCAGGACGGGCAGCCGGCCTCGCAACCGCACTCCGCGATCGCGTCCCGGGTGGCCCGCAGCCACGCCGCGGCCGTCCCGTACGCCCGCTCGGCGAACCCGGCGCCACCCGGATGCCCGTCGTAGACGAAGACGGTCGGCGCCTCGGTGTCTGGGTGCATCGCCGTGGAGAGCCCGCCGATGTCCCACCTGTCGCAGGTGGCCATCAGCGGCAGCAGGCCGATCGCGGCGTGTTCGGCGGCGTGCAGCGCACCCGGCACATCGGCCGGCTGGACCCCGGCGAGGGCCAACGACTGCGGTGACAGGGTGAACCAGACCGCCACCGTGCGCAGCTCCCGGCTGGGCAGGTCGAGCGGCCGGGTGTCGATCACCTCGCCGGTGGCGATCCGCCGCCGTTGGTACGACACCACCTGGCTGGTCACGTCCACCTCGCCGAGGAACATGCCGACCGGCCCGGCGTCCACGTAGGAGCGCACCGACACCACGGACAGGTCGGTGACGTCACGGGCGTTGGTGGACCAGTCCGGCTCCTCGGCGCGTACCAGCGCGCAACCGTCGGCCAGGTCCAGCTGGTCGACCACGTACGAGACGCCCTGGTGCAGATAGACCGCACCTGAGTGCAGAAGGAAGTGCGAGGAACCGCCGTCGACGGTGCCGAGCAGCCGGCCGGTCGAGGACTCCACCACTGCGACCGGGGCGCCGCCCTCGCCGCGCAGGTCCACCTCGGGCCGCTCCCGGTGCCGCCAGTACCAACCGGTGGGCCGCTGCCGCAGCGCCCCCGCCGCGACCAGCTCGTCGACCGCCTCCTTCGCTCCCTCGCCGAAGAGTGCCAGGTCAGCCGGGGTGAGCGGCGCCTCCACAGCGGCGCAGGCGAGCTGCGGTGCCAGCACGTACGGGTTGGCCGGGTCGAGGACAGTCGCCTCCACCGGCGCGCCGAAGATCGCCTCCGGGTGGTGCACGAGGTAGGTGTCCAGGGGGTCGTCCCGGGCCACCAGCACAGCGAGGGCTTCCTGCCCGGAACGCCCGGCGCGGCCCGCCTGCTGCCACAGCGACGCCCGGGTGCCCGGGTAGCCGCAGATCAGCACCGCGTCGAGCCCGACCAGGTCCACGCCCAGCTCCAGCGCGTTGGTGGAGGCCAGGCCGAGCAGGTCACCGTGCAGCAGGGCCCGTTCCAGCTCGCGCCGCTCCTCCCGCAGGTAGCCGCCCCGGTAGGCGGCCACCCGGTCGCCGAGCCCCGGAACGGCGTCGTCGAGCGCTCGACGCGCGTTGGCAGCGACCACCTCGGCGCCCTTACGGGAGCGGACGAACGCGAGGGTGCGTACTCCCTCGGCGACAGTGTCGGCGAGCAGGTCCGCGGTCTCGCGCAGCGCCGACCGGCGAACCTGGTGAAGTTCGTCGTGGTCGCCGGTCGCCTGCGGCGGCACCGGGGAGGAGGCCGAGGAGTCGGGTGGCAGCAGCGGCGGTTCCCAGAGCGCGAAGGTCACTCCGCCCCGGGGGGAGGCGTCCTCGGTGACAGCTGTCACCGGCAGGCCGGTCAGCCGTCCGGCCGCGGTGGCCGGGTCGCCGGAGGTGGCCGAGGCGAGCACGAACACCGGGGTGGCCCCGAACCGGGCGCACTGCCGACGCAGCCGACGCAGCACGTGCGCGACGTGCGAGCCGAACACGCCTCGGTAGGTGTGGCACTCGTCGATCACCACGTACGCGAGTCGGCGCAGGAAGCCGGACCACTGGGCGTGGCCGGGCAGGATGCCGTGGTGCAGCATGTCCGGGTTGGTCAGCACGAACCGGGAGTGCCGGCGGATCCACTCCCGCTCGGTGCGCGGAGTGTCCCCGTCGTAGCAGGCGGGGCGTACCCCCTCCAGCTCCAGCGCGGCGACGGCGCGCAACTGGTCCGCGGCGAGCGCCTTGGTCGGCGCCAGGTAGAGCACTGTGGCCCGGGGGTCGGCGAGCAGTGTGGCCAGGGCGGGCAGCTGGTACGCCAGTGACTTGCCGGACGCGGTGCCGGTGGCGACGATCACGTGCTGGCCCTCGTACGCCAGGTTGGCCGCCTCGGCCTGGTGCTGCCAGGGCGCGACCACGCCACGCCGGCTGAACGCCGCGCGCAACTCCGCCGACGCCCACGACGGCCACGGCGCGGGCACCCCGGCGCGGGCCGGCACCCGCTCGACGTGGGTGACCGGATCGGCGGCGCCCCGGGCGCGTAGTCGGCGCAGCAGGTCGGCCGGCGCTGGCCCGGGGCCGGGACCAGCGGATACGGTGGCCGCGGACGACGACTCCAGGTCGCGGCGCGGCGTGTGGCGCGCGGAGCTGAAGTCGTCGGAGGTCACGCCCTGCACTCTCGCACTGGTGTTCGGAGATGAAAAGTCGGACACCGGGGTAAGGGAAAGCCTCCGCTGGCGTCCGCAGGCCGCCCCGGCGGTAGTGGTTAGATGCCCACGAGAGTTTACGGCTCTGGCGAGGAGGACCGATGGAGCTGTCACTGGCGACCCGCACCGTGGGCGAGCACACGGTGCTCGAGGTCGGTGGTGAGGTGGACGTCTACACCGCGCCCCGGCTCCGTGAACGACTCCTCGAACTGATCGACGGTGGCGCCCGCCACGTGGTGGTCGACCTCGGCCGGGTGGATTTCCTCGACTCCACCGGGCTGGGCGTGCTGGTCGGCGCGCTCAAGCGGCTCCGCTCGGCGAGCGGTTCGTTCGCGCTGGTCTGCGACAAGGAGCCGTTGCTCAAGATCTTCCGGATCACCGCGCTGGACCAGGTGTTTCCGCTGCACCCGACGGTCGACGCGGCGATCAGCGCCGACTCGGCGGGCGCCGGCGCGTGATGGCGACAGTCAAGCTCTCGTTCTCGCCCGCCCCGGTGCACGTGCGCACCGCCCGCCTGGTCGGCGTCGCCGTCGCCCGACGGGCCGGCGTGCGGGAGGACCTGCTGGACGAGGTGCGCCTGGCCATCGGTGAGGCGTGCACGCGCGCGGTGGCCCTGCACCGGCAGTACGGCCTTGCCGACCCGGTGCTGGTGGAGATGTCCGACGGTGGCTCGTACGCCGTGCGGGTGGTGGACCGGGCGCCGATCGAGGCGGGTATCGGTCTGACCGCGCTGCCGCCGGACGAGCTGGCCAACGAGTCGCTGACCGATGAGGCGCTGACCACCGGCGTCGGCTTCGCGCTGCTCGCCGGTTTCGTCGAGGACCTCCAGGTACGCCCGGTCGACGAGGGCATCGGCACCGAGGTACGGATGGTGTGGCCGGTCGGCCGCTGACCCAGTTCCGCTGCGTAGGCCGCGTCCCCTGCTGGGGATGCGGCCTTCTTCGTATGGATCGGGCCCTATATCAGATTTCGTTTCATAACACAGCGACGAAGATCATCGCGACACGGTGCCACCTGGGTGTGACCTCCAACACTGCGGAGGGCTACAGTACCCGGGTTGTCAGCAAGTGACCTATCCCGCAGCCAGCGGGTATGGGTGTTCATCGCTGGTCCGCTGGTGGGTTGGCGCGCGCTTGCGAGTCCGCATCCAGGCGTCGGTCAGTGCGTCTCCACTCACCGGCGCGATTGTTCGGTAACAGGAGGACACAGATGTCCGAGACCTTGGCCGCCGACGGCGGCGGGCTTTCCCTTACCGGAAGCAATGTCACCTACGTCGTCATCGCCGCGGTTGTCGCGCTGGTGGCACTCGGTTTCGCTGCCGCCCTGACAAAAACGGTGCTGGCCGCTGGTAAGGGCACCGAGAAAATGCAGGAGATCTCGGGGGCGGTCCAGGAGGGCGCCTCGGCCTACCTGCTCCGTCAATTCCGCACCCTGGCGATCTTCGTCGTCGTCGCCGTCGTGCTGCTCTTCCTGCTTCCGGTGCATGACACCGATGGCAGTGAGCTGGCTGTGAAGATCGGCCGCTCGCTCTTCTTCGTGGTGGGCGCCCTGTTCAGCGCGTTCATCGGCGGTGCCGGCATGTGGCTGGCCACCCGCGCCAACCTGCGCGTGGCCGCAGCCGCACGGGAGCGAGTAGGCGGCCGCGAGGCGGCCATGAAGATCGCCTTCCAGACCGGCGGCGTCGTCGGCTTCTTCACCGTCGGCCTCGGCCTCTTCGGTGCGGCGCTGGTCGTCCTCGTCTACCGGGGTGACGCGCCCACAGTGCTGGAGGGCTTCGGCTTCGGCGCCGCGCTGCTCGCGATGTTCATGCGGGTCGGCGGCGGCATCTTCACCAAGGCCGCCGACGTCGGCGCCGACCTGGTCGGCAAGGTCGAGCAGGGCATCCCCGAGGATGACCCGCGCAACGCCGCCACCATCGCCGACAACGTGGGCGACAACGTCGGTGACTGCGCCGGCATGGCCGCCGACCTGTTCGAGTCGTACGCCGTGACGCTTGTCGCCGCGCTGATCCTCGGCCGCGCCGCGTTCGGCGAGCAGGGGCTGGTCTTCCCGCTGATCATCTCCACCATCGGCGTGCTGATCGCGATCGTCGGCGTCTTCATCACCCGGCTGCGCGCGTCCGACCGTAACGCCCTGACCGCTATCAACAGGGCCTTCTACCTGTCGGCGGTGCTCTCCGCGGTGCTGGTGGCGATCGCCGCCTACGCGTACCTGCCGGCGACCTTCGGCGAGTTCGACAGTGGCCTCACCGACGCCACCGGCAACCCGCGGCTGGTGGCCATCGGCGCTGTCGTGATCGGCATCGTGCTGGCCGCCGCGATCCAGGCGCTGACCGGCTACTTCACCGAGACCAAACGGCGACCGGTGCAGGACATCGGCAAGAGCTCGCAGACCGGTGCGGCGACAGTGATCCTGGCCGGCATCAGCATCGGTCTGGAGTCGGCTGTCTACTCGGCGCTGCTGATCGGCGCCGGTGTCTTCGGCGCCTTCCTCCTCGGCGGCAGCTCCATCACGCTGTCACTGTTCGCTGTGGCACTGGCCGGCACCGGCCTGCTCACCACCGTCGGCGTGATCGTCGCGATGGACACCTTCGGGCCGATCTCCGACAACGCCCAGGGCATTGCCGAGATGTCCGGCGACATCGACGAGCACGGCGCTCGCACGCTGACCGAGCTGGACGCGGTCGGCAACACCACCAAGGCGATCACCAAGGGCATCGCGATCGCCACTGCGGTGCTCGCCGCGACCGCGCTGTTCGGCTCGTACACCGACACGCTCAGCAGCGCGTACGCGACCGCTGGCGTGGGCGACGTCGGCAACGAGATCCTCAACGCGTTGAACGTGGCGAACCCGCGCAACCTGGTCGGCCTGATCATCGGCGCGGCGGTCGTCTTCCTCTTCTCCGGGCTGGCCATCAACGCGGTGTCCCGCTCGGCCGGTGCCGTGGTGATGGAGGTCCGCCGGCAGTTCCGTGAGCTGCCCGGCATCATGGACGGCACCCAGCGCCCGGAGTACGGCAAGGTCGTCGACATCTGCACCCGGGACGCGCAGCGCGAGCTGATGACCCCCGGCCTGCTCGCCATCCTGGCGCCGATCGCTGTCGGCTTCGGCCTCGGGCCCGGCGCGCTGGCGGCGTACCTGGCCGGTGCGATCGGTGCCGGCACCCTGATGGCGGTGTTCCTGTCCAACTCCGGTGGGGCCTGGGACAACGCCAAGAAGCTGGTCGAGGATGGCGCGTACGGCGGCAAGGGCTCCGAGTCGCACGCCGCCACTGTCATCGGCGACACCGTCGGCGACCCGTTCAAGGACACCGCCGGCCCGGCGATCAACCCGCTGATCAAGGTGATGAACCTGGTCTCGCTGCTGATCGCGCCCGCCGTGGTGGCCTGGAGCGTCGGCGACGAGCGCAACGTCGGCCTGCGGGTCGGCATCGCGCTGGTCGCGACGCTGATCATCGTGGCGTCGGTGGTGTTCAGCAAGCGCAAGGGCATCGCGATGTCCGACTCGGACGCCGATGGCAACACCGGCGCGGGCAGCACCGATCACCGCCCGGAGACGGTCAACGCCTGATCCAGGAACGGCCCGATGCCACACCTGGCCAAAGGCCGTACGCTGCAACGCATGCGTACGTGCCGGGCGTCTGCCGCCGGAAAGTTCACGGTGGTCCTGGCCACGATCGTCGTCCTGGCCGGCTGCGGCGGAGGCCCCAGCCCACGGGCCTGGGCGGCCTCGGTCTGCGGCGCCCTCACCCCGTGGCGCTCCGAGATCACCAAGCTGACCAGCAGCACTGACGAGCAGATGACCGCGCAGACCACGCCGGCGCAGGCCAAGGAGAACCTGGTGCGGCTCTTCGATGGGGCGGAGCAGGCCAGTGAGGCCGCGCGCCGCAAGGTGGAAAAGGCGGGCATCCCGGAGGCCGACAACGGCGAGGCCATCTCCGTGGGTTTCCGCAGCTCCCTCGGGAAGATGCGGGACGCGTACGGTCGCGCCCGGGACACCATCGACGGCCTGGGCACCGGCGAGCCGACCGCCTTCTACGACGGCGTGCGGGCCGCCGTGGCGACCCTCAACAAGGAGTACGACGCCAGCGCGCTGGACACCAGCAAGCTCAACTCCGAGGAGTTGAAACAGGCATTCGACGAGGTGCCGGAGTGTCGCTGAGCGGGCTCGGTGACACCGGGAAGGCAGAGCCGGCCCCGGCGCTGTTTCCCGCGCCCGAGTCCGACACGCCCACTCCCGGGCGACGCCGCGGCGGCGCGTCACAGAACCGCTCGTCACAGAACCGCCCGTCGCAGGACGGCTCGGTTCAGAACGGCCCGACCCAGACTGACGACGCGGGCCGACAACTTGTCTTCTTCGGCGCGGACGCGGCCGAACCGACAGTCGCCGACCTGGCCGGGCTGCTCGCCGGGCCGGGTGAGGTGGTCCGGATGGGCGGCACCGCCCGGCTCTCGGTGCAGGTGGACGCCGCCTGGCGGGTGCACGTGCTCGTCGCCGAACTGGCGTCGCGCGGACTGGCGGCGAGCTGGGAGCCGACCGAGGGCGCGCGACACGCCGTTCGTACGTCGTACACGCGGGTCTTGAAGCCGCTCGCTGCCGCCTGGCTGCACGGTACGACGAAACGCCCGCCGGCCGCCTTCCACCTGACCGGCCGGCGGTTGCGGTTGTGGCTCGCCGCCGCCGGGACGCCGGAGCCTCCGGACTGCTTCCTGTTGCGGCTGGGCGCCGACGACCAGGAGTGTTGGGAGTCGATCGGCGTGGCGCTCGCCTCGGCGGGGCTGGCCGGGACGTTGCTCGGCCCGGGTGAGGGCGGCCCGGCGTTCCGGATCACCGGCCGCCGCCGGTTGGCGCGGCTCGCCGAGTTGGTCGGCGGACCGCCAACCGCAGCCCCAACCGACGCCTGGCCAACCTGACCCACCCCACCCCACCCCACCCTCACCGGGTCGATCATGGAGTTGTGGTGGGGGACGTATTGCCTGTCCGGGCTTAAAACGCCCACCACAAGTCCATGATCGACGAGGTTGGGCGACGGCCCGGGGATGGGGCGGCCGGCTGTCCGGTGCCGGACAGCCGGCGGGTCGATCCAGGCGGAAAACGGGCGGGTCGCGCCTCGCTAGTGGGCCCGCCATCGTCACAGTGACCCGCTTCGAGCCCTACACACGGTGTACGGTGGCGCCGTCCGGCAGTGCCGAGCGCGGCGGGGCGGCGTCGACCGCCGCCTTGAAGCGGTTTGCGGCCCGCGAAACCCGAAACGCGGGCGGCGCGTTACGTTGGACATCCGGACCGCCGGTGCGACGGCGGGGTCGAAAGCGGTCGCTGTCCGGGCGCCGGCAGACCACGAGCAGGAGTGAGGTCGGGGAGAGACGTGCCGAGCAACGCTGGAACCACCCGTCTGGTCATCGTCGAGTCACCGGCGAAGGCCAAGACGATCTCGGGCTACCTTGGCCCGGGGTACGTCGTGGAGGCCAGCTTCGGTCACGTCCGCGACCTGCCGCGCAACGCCGCCGACGTGCCGGCCAAGTACAAGAAGGAGCCCTGGGCCCGGCTCGGGGTGGACGTCGACAACGGCTTCCAGGCGCTCTACGTGGTCTCCGCCGACCGTAAGCAGCAGATCAGCAAGCTGGTGAAGCTGGCCAAGGAGGTCGACGAGATCTTCCTGGCGACGGATGAGGACCGCGAGGGCGAGGCGATCGCCTGGCACCTGGTCGAGACGCTCAAGCCCAAGGTCCCGGTCAAGCGGATGGTCTTCCACGAGATCACCAAGCCGGCGATCCAGGCGGCGGTGGCCAACCCCCGGGAGATCGACCGCGATCTGGTCGACGCCCAGGAGGCGCGCCGGATCCTCGACCGCCTGTACGGCTACGAGGTCTCCCCGGTGCTGTGGAAGAAGGTCATGCCGCGGCTCTCGGCAGGCCGGGTGCAGTCCGTGGCGACCCGCATCGTGGTCGAGCGGGAGCGGCAGCGGATGGCCTTCCGCACCGCCGAATACTGGGACATCCTGGCCACCCTCGCGGTGGCCAACGCCGGTGAGGGCCCGCGTGCGTTCAACGCCACCCTGATCGCTCTGAACGGCGATCGGATCGCCACCGGTAAGGACTTCGAGCCGACCACCGGTCGTGTCCGGGCCGGCGCTGGTGTCGTGCACCTCGACGAGAGTGGCGCCCGGGGTCTCGCGGCCCGGCTGGAGGGGCGGCCGTTCACCGTCACCCGGGTGGAGGAGAAGCCCTACCGCCGTCGCCCGTACGCGCCGTTCATCACCTCGACCCTCCAGCAGGAGGCGGCCCGCAAGCTGCGCCTGTCCTCGCAGCAGACGATGCGCACCGCGCAGCGCCTGTACGAGAACGGCTACATCACCTATATGCGTACCGACTCGGTCAACCTGTCGGAGACCGCCATCTCGGCGGCCCGCCGACAGATCGTCGAGCTGTACGGCGAGCGCAGCGTTCCGCCGGAGCCGCGCCGCTACACCGGCAAGGTGAAGAACGCGCAGGAGGCGCACGAGGCGATCCGCCCGGCGGGGGACAACTTCCGTACCCCGGGCGAGGTGGCCAAGGAGCTGTCCGCCGAGGAGTTCAAGCTCTACGAGCTGATCTGGCGGCGCACCATCGCCTCGCAGATGACCGACGCGGTCGGCTCCAGCGTGTCGGTGCGCATCCGGGCGGTCTCCACCTCGCAGGAGGAAGCCGACTTCGGCGCTACCGGCAAGACCATCACCGACCCGGGCTTCCTGCGCGCCTACGTCGAGTCCAGCGACGACGAGAACGCCGAGGCCGAGGACGCCGAGCGCCGGCTGCCCACCCTGGTCAAGGACCAGCCGCTGACCGCCGACCAGCTGGCCGCGCAGGGCCACCACACCCAGCCGCCGTCGCGCTACACCGAAGCGTCGCTGGTCAAGGCCCTGGAAGAGCTGGGCATCGGCCGCCCGTCCACCTATGCGTCGATCATGCAGACGATCCAGGACCGGGGGTACGTCACCAAGCGCGGGCAGGCGATGATCCCGACGTTCCTGGCCTTCGCGGTGATCGGGCTGATGGAGCAGCACTACCCCCGCCTGATCGACTACGACTTCACGGCCACCATGGAGAACGAGCTGGACGAGATCGCCGGCGGTGACCACGCGGCGGTCGACTTCCTCACGGCGTTCTACTTCGGCAGCTCCAACGGTGCCGGCGACCAGGACATCGCCCGTTCCGGCGGGCTCAAGAAACTGGTCACCGAGAACCTCAGCGACATCGACGCCCGCAGCGTCAACTCCATCCCGCTCTTCACCGACGACGACGGCCGCGAGGTCGTCGTGCGGGTCGGCCGATACGGGCCGTACCTGCAACGGGAGCTGCCCGGCGGCGAGCAGCCGGCACCGCCCTCGGGCGAGGGCGAGGAGGGTGGCACCCAGGGTGACCGGGCGCCGATCCCCGAGGGCCTGGCCCCGGACGAGCTGACCCCGGAGAAGGTGCACGAGCTGTTCCTCGGCGGCAGCGGCGAGCGCAAGCTGGGCGACGACCCCGGCACCGGCGAGCCGATCGTGCTCAAGTCCGGCCGCTTCGGGCCGTACGTGTCCAGCGGCGAGCGCAAGTCGTCGCTGCTGCGTACGCAGACCCCGGACTCGCTGACCCTGGAGGAGGCGCTCAAGCTGCTCAGCCTCCCCCGGCTGATCGGTGTCGCGCCGGACGGCGTCGAGGTCTTCGCGAACAACGGTCGCTACGGCCCGTACGTCAAGCAGGGTGAGGAGTTCCGCTCGCTGGAGTCCGAGGACCAGATGTTCACCGTCACGCTGGACGAGGCGCTCGCTCTGCTGGCCGCCCCGAAGGCCCGTGGACGGCGAGCCGCGGCACCGCCGTTGCGCGAGATGGGCGTGGACCCGGCGACCGAGAAGCCGATGGTGATCAAGGACGGCCGGTTCGGCCCGTACGTGACCGACGGGGAGTTCAACGCCTCGCTGCGGCGCGGGCAGACGCCGGAGGCGCTGACCATCGAGGAAGCGTCCGAGATGTTGGCCGAGAAGCGGGCGAAGGGTCCGGCGCCGCGGAAGAAGGCGGCGGCGAAGAAGGCGCCCGCGAAGAAGGCCACGGCCACCAAGAAGACGGCCGCTGCCAGCAAGTCCACTGCCGCGAAGAAGACCACCACGGCCAAGGCGACGGCGGCGAAGAAGGCTCCGGCGAAGAAGGCCGCCCCGCGCAAGGCCGCGACCAGCACGGAGTAGCCCTCGCCCTGCTCGCGTGATCATCACGGTTTCCTTGAAACCGGGGCGTCCTGCTGCCGGCGACACCCCGGTTTTCAGGAAGTCGAGTCGATCAACCGCACGCCGGAGCGACGGGAGTCGTCAGACCCCGAGGACGTGGTTCAGGTGGGCGTTGGTGAAGACGCGATCGGGGTCGAGCCGGTCGCGGACGGCCTGGAAGTCCGCGAAGCGGGGGTACGCAGTGGCCAGCGAGGCGGCGTCGCGGTAGTGCAGCTTGCCCCAGTGTGGGCGACCGCCCAGCCCGGCGGCCACCTGCTCGAAGGCCCGGAAGTACGGCTCGTACGGCATGCCGACGTACTGGTGCACGGCGATGTAGGCGTTGTCCCGGCCGTAGCCGTGCGACAGCCAGATGTCGTCGGCGGCGGTGAACCGCACCTCCACCGGGAAGAGCACCTTGAACGGCAGGCCGTCCACGATCCGCTGGAGCGCGGCGAGCGCCTCGGGCAGCGCCTCGCGGGGCAGGCCGTACTCCATCTCCACGAAACGGACCCGGCGCGGGGTGCAGAAGACCCGGTCGGAGCGGCCGGTGTACTGGCGTTCGGTGAGGGCACGGGCGGAGACCGCGCTGATGCCCGGGGCCAGCGCGGGCACGGCCCGGCCGAGTCGGCAGGCGCCGGCGAAGACCCGGTTGGGCAGGAAGTCGTCGTCCATCCAGCCGCGCCAGCGGGACAGCGGCTGGTCGTTGGCCGGCACCCGGTCGTTGGCCTTGACCTGGACCCGGGACGTGTACGGGAACCAGTAGAACTCGACGTGGTCGTGCCGGCCGATCAGCTCGGGCAGTTCGCCGAGCACGTCCGCCAGCTCGGCCGGGCGTTCGTGGGCGCGCAGGACGAACGCGTCCACGCAGCGCAGGGTCACCTCGACCAGGACGCCGAGCGCGCCGAGCGACACCCGGGCGGCGGCGAGGACGTCGGGGTGCTCGTCGGCGGAGCAACGCAGCACCTCGCCGGTGCCGGTGACCAGTGTGATCGCCTCGACGAAGGTGGAGAGGCACCCGTAGCCGGCTCCGGTGCCGTGGGTGCCGGTGGAGATCGCCCCGGCGACGGTCTGCGCGTCGATGTCGCCGAGGTTGGGCAGCGCGAGGCCGTGCCGGGCGAGCAGGCCGTTGAGCGCGTGTAGGGTCATTCCCGCCGGTACGGTGACCAGTCGGTGTGCGACGTCCACGCTGACGATGGTGTCCAGGTCGGACAGGTCCATCCGACGGTCGTCGGCGAGCGCGACGGCGGTGAACGAGTGACCGCTGCCCGTCACCCGGATCCGACCGCCCTCGGCGGCGACAGATCGGACGGCTTCTGCGACATCGGTCGGCGAGCCGGGGCGCAGGATCGCGCTGGCGCTGCCACGCTGGTTCCCGGCCCAGTTGGACCATCCAGCCCCGAGCGGTGCGGTGCGGACCATGCGCGCTCCTCATTCATGAATATGAACTGACTTCATATCAGGAACGTTCTAGCTGGTAAATACCGCAATTGCGATCCGCTCGTTGTACCGGTAGTCACGGACTCGTGACGTGGAGATATGTTCATCCGTCGAAGGGGGGTGGCGCAGAGTGTCCACACCAGCCGCCACGACCGGGCCGCTGCGCCGCGTACCGGTGCAAGGTCGAAGTGTCGCGCGGGTACAGCGCATGTTGGATGCCTGCGCCGAACTCGTCGACGAGGTGGGGTACGAGGGGCTGACCACCACCCTGCTCGCCGAGCGGGCCGAGGTGGCGATCGGGTCGGTCTACCAGTTCTTTCCGGACAAGCGGGCGATCGTGCAGGCGCTGACCCTGCGGACCATGGAGTCCTACCTCCAGCGCCTCGACGAGCGGTTCGCCTCCGACGAGATGACCCACTGGTGGGACGGCGTCGACGCGGGCATCGACGAGTACATCACGATGCACCGCACCGTCCCCGGCTTCCGTACCCTGCACTTCGGCGACGTGGTCGACCTGCACCTGCTCGACGAGCAGCGGGACAACAACGGCGTGATCGCCGACCAGTTGGCCCGGGTGCTCACCGAGCGTTTCGGGCTCACCGACGTACCCAAGCTGCGCTTCGTGCTGGAGATCGCGGTCGAGGCGGCGGATGCGCTGATCAAGCTCGCGTTCCGTCGGAAGCCCGAGGGCGACGAGCGGGTGCTGCTCGAGGCGAAGGCGCTGATCCGGGAGTACCTGCACCGCCAGGTCGACGGCCCGGACAACGGCCGGTCCCCAGTCGGCAAGCAGGCCGAGGCGCCCCAACCCGCCTGAGTCGGCACGGCGGGCGGGCCTCGGCCGGCGGTGGGGGCGGCTGTCCGGTTTCAGAGGAAGGCCTGCCCCTCACCCCGGTAGGTGGGGACGGTCGCCACTATCGCGTCCCCCTCGATCAGGTGCAGCTCGTTGACCCGTTCACACAGCTCACCTGCCTTGGCGTGCCGGAACCACACCCGGTCGCCGACGCGCAGCTCGGCCGCCGCCGCTCCGGACAGCGGTGTCTGCACCTCGCCGGCGCCCTCGGTGCCGACCAGCTTCAGCCCCGCCGGTAGCCACGGCCGGGGCAGTCGACTGTCGGCGGCCGGGCCGGAGGCGATCCAGCCACCGCCGAGCACCGTCGCCAGCTCCGGCGTCGGTCGGCGGACCACCGCGCAGGCGAAGAACGCCGCCGGGGTGGGCCGCCAGGCGCGGTACGCGTCGAACAGCGTCGGCCCGTACAGGCCCGATCCCGCGGTTATCTCGGTGACCGCGGGATCGGCGCTGGTCGCGGCCACGCTGCCGGTGCCGCCGCCGTTGACGAACTCCAGGTCGGCGTGCTCGCGTACCGCGGCGACCGCCGCGCCCCGGCGGGCCAGCAACTCGCGGTACGACCCGCGCTGGGCCAGCCTGATCGCGCCCGCCAGCAGTGTCTTGCCCGGCGGCGCGTCGCCCAGGCCGGCGATCTGTGCCTCGTACGACATCAGCCCGACCAGCCGGAAGCCCTGCCGACCGGCGACGGCGGCGGCGAGCGCGCCGGCTGCCCTAGCGCTGTGCACCGGTGAGCGGCGGACGCCGACGTGCACCCGGCCGCGCAGCGGTCGCCACGAGGCGTCCAGATCCAGGCAGAGCCGTAGCTCGGCGCGTTGCCCCGGGGGCTCGATGGCGTCGATGAGGTCGAGTTGGCCGGTGCTGTCGATCATCAGGGTGATCGCGGCGGCGAGCGTGGGGTCGGCCCCCAGCTCGGCGAGGGCGGCCCGGTCAGCGCTCGGGTACGCGACCAGCACGTCGTCGCTGACGCCGGCGCGGACCAGCCAGATCGCCTCGGGCACTGTGAACGCCATCACGCCCTGCCAGCCGGGCCGGGCGAGGGCTCGACTGATCAGCTCCCGGCTGCGGACCGACTTGCTGGCGAGGCGGACCGGTTTTCCGGCGGCGCGATCGGCCAGGGCGGCCGAATTGGCGTCGAAGGCGGTGAGGTCGACCACCGCGTACGGGGGGTCGAGGTGGGCAGTCGCCCGATCCAGGCGCTCGCGAAGTTTGTCGCTTTCGATGGCCACGTGTGCACGCTAACTGTCTGACGGCGAATGCGAAATACCCTCGCGTACGTCCGGGCTGCGGCCGGTACCTCCGGCGGCCTAGGCTCAGCGAGCAGGAGAATGTCGCCCGGGGGGTGACCCCCGCCGGGTCTAGAGTGTTGCACCGGAGGTGCCCAGCGATGGGCCGGCACGTGGAGGTACGGCCATCGAAAGCCAGAACAGCGGCGAGTCGCCCGGCGTGTCGCGCTCGGGTGACCAGTCGGACAACGCCGCCAAGCAACCCAACGGCGGTCAGGTTGATCCGTCCGGTTATGCCGCAATCCGGTCCGTGCTGCGCATCCGGCCCTTCCGCCGGCTGTGGATCGTGCTCGGCGCGGCCTCCTTCGGTGACTGGCTCGGCCTGCTGGCCACCGCCCTCTTCGCCGCCTCGCAGGTGCAGGGCAGCACCGCCCAGGGCGCGGCGTTCGGCGGGGTCACCGCGATCCGGCTGCTGCCCGCGCTGGTGCTCGGCCCGGTGGCCGGCGTCTTCGCCGACCGGTTCGACAGGCGCTGGACGATGGTCATCTGCGACCTGCTGCGCTTCGTGCTCTTCGCCTCCATTCCGCTCTACGCCCTCAGCGGCGCCCCAGGCGGCCTGGTGGTCGGCTGGGCGCTGATCGCCACCTTCCTGATCGAGTCGCTCACCCTGCTCTGGATCCCGGCCAAGGAGGCCGCGGTCCCGAACCTGATCCCGCGGGCCCGGCTGGAAGCGGCCAACCAGCTCACCCTGATCACCACGTACGGCCTCACCCCGGTCGCCGCCGCCATCGGCCTTGCCGTGCTCGACCGAGGCGTCCGTGGCGCCGTCGGCGGCGACCTGCCCTCCTGGGCCGAGCCGGCCCAGCTAGCGCTCTGGATCAACTCCTTCTCCCGACTCGCCACCGCACTGGTGGTGGCCTTCGGGATCAAGGAGATCAGCGAGGCGCAACGCGGTGAGGCCGAACGTGCCGAGCAGAGCATGTTCCGGCAGTTCTCCGAGGGCTGGAAGTACATCGGCCAGACCCCGCTCGTCCGCGGCTTGGTGCTGGGCATCTTCGGCGCGTTCGCCGGCGGCGGCATCGTGGTCGGCACTGCCAAGTTCTTCGCCAATTCGCTGGGCGCTGGCGACGCGGCATTCTCACTGCTCTTCGGTGCCATCTTCGTCGGCCTGGCGCTCGGCATCGGGCTCGGCCCGATGGTCGTCAAGGAGATGTCCCGGCGCCGCTGGTTCGGCATGAGCATCGTGCTGGCCAGCGCCGCGGTGATGACCCTCGCCTTCGCCATCCACCTGTCCATGGCGATCGTCGGCGCGGTGCTGGTCGGCGCCGGTGCCGGGATGGCATTCCTGGCCGGCACCACGCTGCTGGGCGGCGAGGTAGCCGACGAGGTGCGCGGCCGGGTCTTCGCTGTGGTGCAGATCGGCACCCGGCTGGTGCTGATCCTGGCCATCGGCCTGAGCAGCGTGTTGGTAGGTGTCGGCGGCTCCCGCAAACTGACAATCGCCGACCTCGGCATCTCCGTCTCCTCCACCCGACTGCTGCTACTCGCCGCCGGTGCCGCCGGCATCTTCGCCGGGATCAGCGCGTTCGGCCAGATGGACGACAAGAAGGGCGTCCCGGTCCTCGCCGACCTGTGGGGCTCCATCCGGGGCCGTCCGCTGATGCCCGCCGAGCCGTTCGTCTCCGCCGGGCTCTTCGTGGTCTTCGAGGGCGGCGAGGGCGCGGGGAAGTCCACCCAGCTCACAGCGCTCTCCGAGCGGCTGCGCGGTCACGGCCGAGAGGTGGTGGTCACCCGCGAGCCGGGGGCCACCGGCGTCGGCCGGCGAATCCGGTCGCTGGTGCTGGACACCTCCGGCGACGACGCGCCCTCCCCCCGGGCCGAGGCGCTGCTCTACGCCGCCGACCGGGCGCACCACGTGGCCACCATCGTCCGGCCCGCGCTGGTCCGGGGCGGCGTGGTGATCAGCGACCGGTATGTCGACTCGTCCCTGGCGTACCAGGGCGCCGGCCGGACTCTGCCCGTCGACGAGGTCTCCTGGCTCTCCTCCTGGGCCACCGGTGGGCTCAAGCCCGACCTGGTGGTGCTGCTGGACGTCGAACCGCGCACCGGCCTGTCCCGGGTGGCCTCGCGCAACACCGGCACCGACCGGCTGGAGGCCGAGTCGGTCGCCTTCCACGAGCGCGTCCGGTACGCGTTCCTCGACCTCGCCGCCGCCGACCCGAAGCGCTACCTGGTGCTCGACGCGTCCCGGCCGGTCGACGAGATCACCAGGCTGGTGGTCCGGCGGGTCGAGGAGATGCTCGGCAAGCCGGGCGGCATCGTGCACCCGCGCCCGGCGCAGGGCCCGGACACCTCGGTGCAGCCTGAGTTATCCGACGCGGAGCTGGTGACGATGGAGCACAAAACCTGATGCCGGACGTCTTCGCCGACCTGGTCGGTCAGGACGAGGCGGTGGTCGAGCTGCGGCGCGCCGCAGCCGCGGCTGCCGCCGTGCTGCGTGCTGGCGCGGCCGCGTTGGTCGCCGCCGGCCCGGTCAGCCGTGACGCGTCAGCGGCCGACGACGCCGTGACCAGCACCGTGGACCCGTCCACCGGGATGACGCACGCGTGGATCTTCACCGGGCCACCCGGCTCCGGCCGCTCGGTCGCCGCACGGGCGTTCGCCGCCGCACTCCAGTGCGTGCACGGCACCGGCTGCGGTGAGTGCCCCGGCTGCCACACCACAATGGGCGGCACCAACGCCGACGTGCGGATGGTGGTGCCGGAAGGGCTCTCCATCGGCGTCGGCGAGATGCGCGCGCTGGTGCTCCGCGCGGCCAGCACCCCGTCCGGCGGGCGCTGGCAGGTGGTGGTCATCGAGGACGCCGACCGGCTCACCGAGGCCGCCGGCAACGCCCTGCTCAAGGCGATCGAGGAACCCCCGCCGAGGACGGTCTTCCTGCTCTGCACCCCGTCCACCCACCCGGACGACATCTCGGTGACCATCCGGTCGCGCTGTCGGGTCGTACCCCTGCGGCAGCCGCCGGCCACCGCGGTGGCCGAGGTGCTGGTTGGTCGGGACGGCATCGCCCCCGACGTGGCGCAGTGGGCGGCGGCGGCCGCGCAGGGTCACGTGGGGCGGGCCCGCCGGCTGGCCCGCGACCCGGAGGCCCGCAAACGACGCGAGGCGGTGCTCGCGGTGCCCCGCCGGTTGACGGGTGTCGGCGCGGCGTTCGACGCGGCGTCCGCGCTGATCGAGGCGGCCGAGGCGGAGGCCGAGGCGTCGGTCACCGAGGCCGACACGACCGAGCGGGCGGCGCTGGAGACCGCGCTCGGCGCGGGCGGCACCGGCCGGGGCGCGGCCGGCGCCATGCGAGGCGCTGCCGGGCAGCTCAAGGAGCTGGAGAAGCGGCAGAAATCCCGGGCCACCCGGGCCCAGCGGGACGCACTGGACCGGGCGCTGGTCGACCTCGCGGGCTTCTACCGGGACGCGCTCACCATGGCGCTGCGCGCACCCGTCACCCCTGTGCACACCGACACGGCCGCGCTGGCCGGCGCCGGCGCGCAGAAGTGGGACGCCGAGGGGTCGCTGCGCCGGCTGGAGGCCGTGCTCGCCTGCCGCGCGGCGATCGAGGCGAACGTCAAGCCGCGGATCGCGGTCGAGGCGATGATGCTCGCCCTCTGGAAGGGCTGACCCGCGCTTCCCGGCCGTTGTCCACAGGCATCGACAGGCCCGATTGCGGTGCGGTACGGTCCCTGTGCCGTGGTGACGGTGGCACCACACTGAGTGATGGATCACCCGGGAGGAGTCGGCCGATGCCGCGGGGGGAGATCGACGAAGCCTGGATCGAGGAGGCGGTGCGACGCTACCGCCGGATCGAGTCCCTCCAGGCCGAGTTCGACCAGGCGGTGTCGACCGTCGAGGTGACCGTCCGCTCGCCGGACGGCCTGGTCGAGGTGGTGGTCACCGCCGGTGGACGGATCACCGACGTCCGGTTCCTCGGGCCGCTGCACACCCGCAGCCCGCGTGACGTGGCCGGCTCGGTGCAGGCCGCTGTCACCGCGGCGGCCGACGCCGCCGAATGGGCCCGGGAAAAGCTGCACAACGAGACGTTCGCCGCCTACCGACCGCTCGCGGGGGCCTGAGATGGACACGCTGCGCGCGCTCTCCGCCCGACTGGACGAGGCGAGCGCCACGCTCACAGTCGTTTCGCACACCGTCACCGCCAGCGATCCGGCCCAGACCGCGTTCGGCGCCGACGCGCCGGGCCGCCCGGGGGAGATCGGTCGGGCGCTGCACCGGCAGTGGACCACCGCCACCGACGACCGGGCCCGGGAGGCCCGCGCCGCCGCCGGTCGACTGGCCGCCGCCGCAGCGGCGGTGCGGGAGGCCGCCGACCGCTACGCCGAGGTCGACCGGGTGGCCCGCCGCCGGCTCACTGGGGAACCGTGATGGACGCACTGGACCGGCTCGCCGAACCCGGCCTCGACCTGCTCCGCCGGGTGGACACGCTGATCGCGGCCGGCGTCCCCGAGGGGCACCGGGTCTGGCCGCTGCTGCGCCGCATGCAGGTGCTGCCGGGCGACGCGGTTCGCAGCTTCCTCGACCTGCACCCGGTGCCGCTCGCCAGCGCCGGCCACGCGGTGCGCCGGCTCGTCCGGGGGTACGACGACGTCTCTGCCGCGCTCACCGACTCGGTGCTCTGGTCCGGTCCGGCCGCCACCGCGTACGGGCAGCAGCGGGCGGCGCTGCTACGCCACCTCGACGAGGGGCCGGACAGCCTGGTCGGCCGACTCGAATCCACCGCCGGTTACGCCGACGCCCTCGCCGACTGGGTGGAGGGCAGCCGTCTCGCGCTGGCCCGCACGTTGGCCGACGTGCTCCGCTCGGCCGAAGCGGTCGCCGTTGTCGCCGCCACCGGTGCGTCGACGCGCCCCGGGCCGGTCGGCCCCGGTGTGGCCGACGCCGCCGAGATCGCCGCACGGGTGCTGGCGGTGCTCTGCGTCGCGTACGACGGTGCGGAGACGCTGCTGCGTCAGTGGGCGCCGAGCCTGGCCGAGACCGCGTGGCGTCCGCCAACGGACGGGCGCCCCCGCTACGACCAGCCCACCCGGGTCGGCTGGTAACCGAGCCTGGCCCTGCGGCCATGGCCGGGCCGCCCCGGACCTCGGTCCTCTGGCCGTGGCCGCCTTCCGAATCTCGGTCTTCGGCCCTGGCCGCTTCGCCTCGGACAGGCCACGGCGTCGCTCGCGGGCGCCTGGCCTGAGCCGCCGCCCACGGCGACGCCGTGGTCTTCCCCCTGCACCCCCCGCAGGTCTGCCTCCACTCAACGCCGCCGAGGCACGTCTTGTCTCCTGCCCGGCCCCGGATTCAACCGTCCGGGCGAGCAGCAACGGCACGACGGGACGCCCGGCAATAGGTCAAGTCGACGGTCATGAATGGCAGCCGGGCGTGGTCGGCCGCTGCGCTTCGCGGCGTGACCCGTCGTAAGGTGGGGGGATGGGCATGCTCTGCGCGGTCAGCTTCAACCGGTACGGGCGGCTCTACTACCTCGACCCGGGCGAGTTGCGTCCGCAGGTGGGCGACCGGGTGCTGGTGCCCACCGACGACGGGCCCGAGGTGGCGGAGTGCGTGTGGGCCGCGCAGTGGGTGACCGAGGAGACCGACGGCTTCCCCCGACTGGTCGGGCTGGCCGGCGACGACGACCTCCGCCGGGACGAGGCGTTGCGTCGGCGCAAGGCCGAGGCGAAGGTGGCCGCGAAACGGCTGATCCGCTCGCACGGCCTGCCGATGAAGGTGGTGGCGGTCGACCATGTGCTCGGCTCCGCCGAGAGCGGCGGTGAGCGCAGCACCGTGTACTTCACCGCCCCGCACCGGGTGGACTTCCGCTCCCTGGTCCGCGACCTGGGCGCCACCCTGCACTGTCGGGTGGAGCTGCGCCAGCTCTCCGCACGCGACTCCGCGCGGGTGCAGGGCGGCATCGGCTCCTGCGGTCGGGACCTGTGCTGCGCCACGTTCCTCACCGACTTCGAGCCGGTGACCATCCGGATGGCGAAGGACCAGGACCTGCCGCTCAACCCGCTGCGCATCTCCGGTGCGTGCGGTCGGCTGATGTGCTGCCTCAAGTACGAGCACCCGCTGTACCAGCGTTTTCAGGAGACCGCCCCGGCGGTCGGCAGTCGGGTCTCCACCCCCGAGGGTGACGGCCGGGTCGTCGGCCACAGCGTCCCCCGCGACGCGGTGACCGTACGCCTGGACGCCGACGGCTCCCGCTGCTCCTGCTCCCGAGCCTCCGTCTGCGCCCCCCGCCAAGCCCACGACCAGCACTACACCCCCTAACCCCCACCCCGTCCTGCGTTGATCATGAAGTTATTGCCATCCCGAGCGGCGTGTCGGGGCAATAACTTCATGATCAACCGGGGTTGGTGGGGTGGGGTTAGTGCAGGACTGTGGGGGGTTCGGTTAGGTGGGGGGTCAGGGGGGACTTGGGGATCAGCCAGCTCTGCGTGGGGGACTGATCGGGGTTGACCTGCCAGTCGCGGGAGACCCGGTCCACCCCCAGCGGGTAAATCGTCAACGTGCCGTCCGGGTCGATGCGCAGTCGCAGGAACGACTTCGAGTCCTCGATGCCCTGGCCGGCGAAGAGTTCGTTGACGTTCACGCCGAACGAGCCCGCCACCAGCAGGTACACCGCCACCAGCTGGCTGGCGACCAGACCGATCACCGGGCCGTAGAGCACCGCCGCGGCGACCGCCGGCAGCGGCCACGGCCAGTCGTAGAACGGCAGCGCCAACCAGACCCAGGTGCCCGCCGCCGCCAGGGCCACCTGCGCCACGCCGTGGCCGACGCCGAGGATCCAGTGCCGCGCGTGGCGTTTGCCGCTCGCGCTCGGTGGCTTGGCGAACAGGGCCGCCGCGATCACCGTCACGAGCACCATCAGCACCAGCGGGACGCTGAACAGCCGCTGGTTGGTGCTGTCGGCCCAGTTCGCCGTCGCACCCGCCATGGCCAGCATCAGCAGGGTGTGCAACGTGCCGAGCAACGTGGTGAAGCCGGGATTGCGGAACGGCAGCCGGGGGAAGATGCCCCAGCCGTAGCGGCGGGACCGCGCGGCGTCCGGGTAACGGGCCACCAGGTCGTACGGCTGGGCGGAGCTGGCCTTGCGGGCCAGCGTGTCCCGCGGTGGCACCTCGATGCGCTCCGGCAGCTTGTGCGTGGGGTAGAGGTAAGCGCCGCCCCCACCGCAGGTGATCAGCTCACGGTCCGGCCCGGAGTAGCGGGCGTAGTGGTGCAGGTCCCCGGAGAGGAGAAGCCGCACCCGCGCCCCGGTGGGATCGATGATCGTACGGATGAAGTAGTCGATCGAGTCGTACGCCGTGGGGTTGTCGGCGGCCTTGACCCAGGTCGGCGCCGGCGCCGCGATGATCACCTTGGACTCCGGCCCGAGCCGCCGGGCCACCTCGTCGAAGTAGGCCAGCTGCGGGTCGTCCAGGTACGAGCCGGACTGGTCGTCGACGCCGAGCAACCACCAGCCGGCCGGCAACTCCACAGCGAAGTACGACCGGGACTGCCCGGTGCCCCAGCCCGCGAAGTTGCGGTCCCGGGAGCGGACGAACAACCGCAGGAACGCCGTGAGGCCGTCGTACCAGTCGTGGTTGCCCGGCACCGCGAAGAGCGTCGGCTTCTCGGCCGGCGCCACCGGCAGGGCGGCCTGGTAGGGGCCCTTGCACCGGTCCTCGTAGGCGGCGTAGGCCGCTGACGGGTACACCTGGTCGCCGCCCATCACCAGGGTCTGCGCCCGGGGCAGGCGGTGCCCGTCGACGGTCAGCTCGGGCTGCGCCAGCAGGTACGCCACCGAGTAGGTGGCGTTGAAGCCGTCGCCGAGGTCGGCCACGTAGTCGAGCCACAGCCCGCCGTCCGGCCCGACCTGGCGGAAGACGCCGTCGCCGAACGCGTTCTGCAACTCGCGCTTGTCGAGGTACGCCCCGAAGAGCACCGCCAGCAGTGTCCGGATGCCGGTGCTGATCAACAGAAACGGCGCCAGCCACGGCACCGGCTTGCGCGGCGTGAAGCCCAACTCCAGCGGGTCGGTGCTGCGCGGCCGGTGGGCGGCGCGTTCACCGGCCGGCGCACGGTCAGGGCGTTCGGCGGGCTCGTCCTGACGTTCGGGGTGGTCGCGTTCGTCGCTCACCCGCCGCAGCGTAGTCCCGGCCCCGATGATCTGCTGTCCGGTAAACGTCCAGATGGCGGCCGATGTCCGGTTGGCGCTGGCCGGGGCGACGGGGGTATCCCGTTCGGTCGGTGCCGCCAGGGTGCCGTACACTTGCTGATCGTTGCCGCCTTAGCTCAGTCGGCTAGAGCGACGCACTCGTAATGCGTAGGTCGACGGTTCGATTCCGTCAGGCGGCTCCACTGAAAGGCCCAGGTCACCGGCTTGATCGCCGATCATGACCTGGGCCTTTTGCCTGCCCTCGCCAGGGCGAGCAGCCAAGCGACCCGGCAGCGATCGCGGGACGGCCCGGCCGTCGGACGGGCCGCGGCCGAAGGGGCATACTGCGAGCCACTATGAGCGAACCCTTCGTCCTACAAGGGCAAGGCGACCAACTGTGGCTTGTTCATCCTCCGCAAGATCCGTACGGGGACGGTTTCGTCTACACGATCGCGACGGAGTTGCACGAGCTGGGCATGGCAGCGTCGACGGTCGCCAAGGTTGATGATCTCCACGCCTCCCTGGGTACGACGCTGCCCGGGTTCCTGGAGAGGCTCGCTGCCGATTGGGAAGGTTGGGGCGGCACCCGTACCTGGACATCCATGGAACGCGAGCTTGTGCTCGACGCTCGGCACGACGGTCGAGGTCGCGTGTCGTTAGGTGTGACTCTTCGGGCTCCCGGCCCCGACTGGGACGACACCGCCTGGTCCGCCAGATCGGTCTTCGTCCTCGAAGCAGGGGAAGAGATGACCCGCCTTGCCGGCGACCTCACGCACTTCCTCCGCACGTAGCTGCGGTCCGCGTCGGATCGCTGCTACATGTTCAGCAGGCCGCCGTTGCGCAGGGCTTCATCCTTGATCGCGATGAGATTCGCTGAGACGTACGGGATGTTGTGCGCCTGGTGCCACTCGCTCGGGAAGTACGTGACCAACCGCGACGCCTGGAACCGGCAGGTGATTTCAGGTACGAACCGGGAATACTTGGCGTCCGTGAAGTACCAGAACGAGTTTTCGTTGTAGAACGCCACATGCGTCGGGTCCTGGTAGGCGCCTCGTCCGTCGGTGCTGGGCGTCAGCGACAACAACATCCCGTTCGGCGCGAGCAGTCGGTACAGCTCGTTGAACAGTGCGATCTTGTCCGGGATGTGTTCCAGGAAATCCACCGCCCGAATGACCCCGACGCTGTTGTCCGGCAGGTCGACACCTTTCGTGATGTCGCAGACGATGTCCACACCGGACCCGTCGTGGTAATCGAGGCCGAGGTAGCCTTCCGGCTTGTTGTGCGCGGCGCCCAGGTCGAGCGCCAGGAGCCCTTGGCGACGTGACCAGGCCAGCACATTATGTTGAATGTTCCGGTCGTAGATCTCCACCGTGCGCTGCTGGATGCGAGCGTTGACTTCTGGAATGCGCTGCGTGTTCTTGGCGTGCATGCGTTGCAGGTACAGGCATTTCTGAATGTGATGGAACTCGCTCACCTGGTACATCCGAGCCATGAGATCGGCGTCGTCCGCAACGTCGAGTGACTCGTCGTACCCGCCGACCTTCTCGTAGATGTCCCGGCGGAACGCCCGCACATGGTTCGGTGCGTACCAGATGTAGCTCACATTGTGTGGAGTCGGCGGCAACGCCCGGCAGACCAGCACTTCGCGGCCGTCCACCTTGTCGTCGTAGTGCCGCCAGCCGAACGAACTCGCGAAACGGTCTTCAGAACGGCCGCCGTCCTCCTGGATCTGCGCGGTGTCGCTGTAGACGAACCCCACCTCCGGGTTGGCGTCGAAGGCGTCGACGATCTCTTGCAGGCAGTCACTGCTGAGCAGGTCGTCGTCGTCAAGCTCGACCAGGATGTCACCGGTAGCCTCGGCGCAGGCGTACCCCTTCACTGCGCCGACGCCGTTCAGGTTGTCCTGGACAATGAGCCGGATCCGATCGTCATGCCTCTCGGGCCGCCAACGCGACCCCTGATTGAGGATGACCACCCATTCCCAGTCGGTGAAGGTCTGCGCGACGAGTGATTCGAAGCATTCGTCGATGAAGCGGGTGCGGTTGCTGCCCGTGAAGACCGTTACGCGAGGTGTGCGCATTGATCCAGTCACCGACCCGCCGAAGTCGAAGACCGAGCGGCAGGAGTTGTGCGGTACTTCGCGGGAACGGCTGAGGTGAGCCCCTTGTCCAGACGGATCGCCGTCTTGAAGGCGTCCCGCGCTGCCGCGTCCTCACCGGACTGCGACAGCAACATGCCCAGTCGGAGGTAGGCGGTGGATGACTTGTCGTCGATCGACACGACCTTGCGGTAGATGTCAATCGCCGTCGTCGGCGCCTTGCCTTCCAGCACTATGGCCTTGTTGTAAAGGGCCGGCTTGTAGTTGGCGTCGGCCGCCAGTGCCTTGTCGTAGTTGTTGATCGCCTCGTCGGCCTGGTTGCGCGACTGGGCGATGTAGCCGAGGTTGAACCAGGCGAACTTGTTGTCGGCCTCGGCGTCCACAAGCTTCTCAAAGGTGACCTTCGCCGCGTCGAAGTTGCCGGCCTGGCCCTGCTCGACACCGAGCTTGAGCAGATCCTCCGGTTTAGTTTCGGTGCCGCCGTTCGACTTGTCGGTGTTGCCGGCGTTGTTCGTCTGCGGCTTCTCGGCAGGCTTGTCGCTGCATGCCGTGACTCCGGTAAGCAGGACCGCACCGCAGGCGAGCGACCCGAATATCTGACGCATGTCCATTACTCCTCCTCGACGGTGACGGGGCGGTTCGACCTGCTGTTCGGCCCGTTGGCATCGCTGCTGTTTGACGGTGCCCGGCCTGACGTGCTGGACCGAGCCGTCAATGCCAGCGGTGTGGCGAGTGAAATGCACGAGACCCAGATGTCAGCGCCTCCGCCGGTGAAGGTGAACTGATAGCCGCTGGTCGACAGTGGCTGGATGAGCACCGGGTTGACGCCTGCTCCCGAAAGTTGGTATCCGGTTCCGACAGCAATATCTCCGGCCTGGCAGCCGAAATCGACAGGGGTGTCTGCGATCACGGTCAGAGGGCCCTGAATGTAGGCGGCCTCGATTCCGTTGCCCGCCACGCCCTGCGGGCCCTGGGCACCCGTGGCGCCCTGCGCACCTTGGGTGCCTTGGAAACCCTGGGCGCCGGTGGTGCCGGTGGCGCCTTGAACTCCTGCGTCGCCCTGCGGGCCTTGGGCGCCCGTGGCGCCTTGGAAGCCTTGAGCGCCTTGAGCACCTGCGTCGCCTTGCGGACCTTGGGCGCCGGTGGCGCCTTGAGCGCCGGTCGCGCCTTGAAAGCCTTGAGCACCCGCGTCGCCCTGCGGGCCTTGGGCGCCGGT
>NZ_JAKKFD010000028.1 GCF_022229005.1 Micromonospora trifolii | reverse complement strand
ACGGCGTGCACCGAGGCGCACCGGGTGGAGACCATGCACGTCGGCACCCTCACCGGCCCGGGCGCCGAGGGCGCTACGCCCCCGCAGCCCGGCTCGGCCGGCATGCGGGCCGCGCAGACCGGGTGTGACACGGCGGTCAACAAGGCGGTGGGAGCCGACTGGCGTTCCGGGCGGCTCGGCCTGACCGTCGTGCTGCCGTCGCCGCAGGCCTGGTCGGGCGGGGCCCGCTGGTACCGCTGCGACGTCACCGAGATCGCCAGCATCGACGACACCGCTGTCGACCTGCGCACCGGCAGCCTTCGGGGCGCGCTCTCCGGAGCGGCCCCGCTGGCGTACCGCTGCTTCAACCCGAAGATGGTCAAGGACGACATCGACGAGATGGCGCCGGTCTCCTGCACCGCCAAGCACCACGCCGAGTTCGTCGGCGTCTGGCAGGCGCCGGACACCAGCTACGCCGAGTTCACCCGCAGCACCAAGCGGACCCACCGGGCCTGCCAGACGATGATCGCCAAGTACGCCAGGGTTCCGGACAACTCCCAGCTCGACTTCCGCGCCGGCACGATCTACTACCAGCCGTACGAGGAGGAGTGGCGCAACGGGAACCGGGGCGTGCAGTGCTTCCTCTGGATCTCCGACCGGAACCTGACCCGCTCGATGAGGAACGCCGGCACCAAGGGCCTTCCGGTCACCTAGGGCCTGTTTCACAAGGACTGGCCGGCCTCCGGCGGGCCCGGACGACGACCGGCGGCGTTGCGTCCGGCCAGCCGGGTCACCGACCGGCCGGACGCGTGGAACGGGTCAGCCTCGGCGCAGGACGGCGAGGAACATCGCGTCGGTGCCGTGGCGGTGCGGCCAGAGCTGCACTGTCGGTCCGTCGCCGAGACCGGGCATGCCGGCCGGCAGCAGCGGGCGGGCGTCCACGAAGTCGACGGCAACCCCGCTACGGCGGGCCGCCTCGGTCACCGTCACGTGCGTCTCGACGGTGTGCGGCGAACAGGTGACATAGGCGACCAGACCACCCGGGCGAACCGCCCGCAGCGCCGCGCCGAGCAGTTCCCGTTGCAGCCGGGTCAGCGGCGGCAGGTCGGACGGTTGGCGACGCCAACGCGACTCCGGCCGACGACGCAGCGACCCCAGCCCGGTGCACGGCGCGTCGACCAGCACCCGGTCGAAGTGCTGCTCCGGCAGCTTCGGGTCGCCGCCGACCTCACGGCCGTCCATGGTCAGCACGGCCACCGGCAGGTCCCGGGTCGCCAGGGAGACCAGCCGGGCCCGGTGCTCGGCGACCTCCACCGCCGTCACCCGGGCACCCCGCTGCGCGGCCAGCGCGCCGAGCAACCCGGCCTTGCCGCCCGGGCCGGCGCACAGGTCCAGCCAACGCCCGTCCGGGCCGTCCAACGGCGCGTCGGCGAGCGCGGTGGCCACCAACTGGGAGCCCTCGTCCTGGACGTGGGCCCGGCCGTCGACCACCGCCGGGATGTCGCCCGGCGACCCGCCGGGAAGATAGACGGCGTACGGCGAGAAGGCACCTGGCGCACCGCCGACCTGGTCGGCCAGCTCGACCGGGTCGATCAGCCCGGGCCGGGCACACAGGTGCACCGGCGGACGCTCATTGTCCTCGATCAGGAGGCGCTCCGTCTCACCCAGATCGCCGCCGAGCGCCTCGGAGAAGGCCCGCACGATCCACTGCGGGTGGCTGTACGCCAACGCGAGGTGCCCGACCGGGTCGGTCTCCATCGGTGGGGCGAGCTTCGCCACCCAGGCGTCCGCGTCACGGCTGGACACCTCGCGCAGCACCGCGTTGGCGAAACCGGTAGCGCCCGGTGCGACCGAACGGACCAGGTCCACAGTCGACGAGACCGCGGCGTGCGCCGGCACCCGGGTGTGCAGCAGTTGGTACGCCCCGAGCCGCAGCGCGTCGCGTACCGGCGGGTCGATCCGGGCCACGTCCCGGCCGGCCGCGTCGGTCAGGATCGCGTCCAACGTGCCCAGGTGGCGCAGGGTGCCGTAGGTCAGCTCGGTGGCGAAGGCCGCGTCCCGACCGAACAGCCCCTCCTCCCGCAGGATGATGGGCAGCACCAGGTTGGCGAACGCGTCGTCCCGGTGCACCGCCGCCACCGCCTCGTAGGCGGCGCGGCGCGGTCGGTCCAGCGGTGGTCGGACCGGGCGGCGATCCCCGCCACGGCCGGTCGACGGGCCGGAGCGCGTCGGTCGGGTTCCCTCCGGTGCCGTCACGCGAAGTCCTCTCCAGTGCCGACCCGGACGCCGCGCGCCCAGTCGGTAGCGTCCATCGCCCGCTTGCCCGCGGCGCGGACCTCGCCGAGACGTACCGGCACTGTCGCCGTGCCGACCAGCACCCGGGACTTCTCCACCAGCAACTCCCCCGGCTTGAGCTCGGGGCCGTCCGGCACCGGGACGACCGGGCCGAGCTTCACCCGCTCGTCGCGGAACGTGGTCCAGCCGCCCGGCGCGGGCGTGCAGGCCCGGATCCGCCGATCCACGGCGAAGGCCGGGTCGGTCCAGCGCACCCGCGCGTCGTCCACCGTCAGCTTCGGCGCCAGCGACACCCCGTCGGCCGGCTGAGGCTCGGCGCGGGCGGTGCCGTCGTCGATCGCGTCGAGCACCGCCACCAGCAGCCCGGCGCCGGAATCGGCGAGCCGCCCCAGCAGGTCCCCGGAGGTGTCGGCGGCGCGGATCTCGTCGGTCAGCGTGCCGTAGACCGGGCCGGTGTCCAGGCCCTCCTCCAGCTGGAAGACGCTGGCCCCGGTCAGCTCGTCACCGTGCAGCACGGCGTGCTGCACGGGTGCGGCGCCACGCCACGCGGGCAGCAGCGAGAAGTGCAGGTTGATCCAGCCGTGCCGGGGGATCTCCAGAGCCGCCGGCGGCACCAGCGCGCCGTAGGCGACCACCGGCACGCAGGCCGGCTCCAGCTCGCGCAGCCGGTCGAGGAACTCCGGCTCGCGGGGGCGGGCCGGCGTGAGCACCTCGACGCCGTGCTCGTCGGCCCACGCGCCGACCGGGGAGCGGGACAGACCCCGTCCGCGACCGGCGGGCGCGTCGGGCCGGGTGACCACGGCCACCAGCTCGTGTCGGGAGGCGGCGACAGCGGCCAGGGCGGGAACGGCGACGGCCGGCGTACCGGCGAAGATCACGCGCATCCGGGTCAGCGCCCCAGACCGAAGGGGTCGCTGATGTGCGGGCTGAGCTTGACAGTGGGCGGGGCCGAGGCGTCGTACCACTCGGCCTGGCGGATCGCCTTCATGGCTTCCTTGCGCCCCTCCGGGTCCAGTCGGTCCAGGAAGAGCACACCGTCGAGGTGGTCGGTCTCGTGCTGCACGCAGCGCGCCATCAGGCCGGTGCCGACGATCTGCATCGGGTCGCCGAACGAGCTGAAGCCCTTGGCGACGACGTTCTGCCGACGCTTGGTGTCGAAGTAGAGCCCGGGGATGGACAGGCAGCCCTCCGGGCCGTCCTGCTCCTCCTCGTCGGGGAACTCCAGCACCGGGTTGATCAGGTGCCCGAGGACGTCGTCGACGTCGAAGGTGAACACCCGCAGGCTCACACCGAGCTGCGGCGCGGCAAGGCCGGCGCCGTTCTGCTCACGCATCGTGTCGGTGAGGTCGGCGACGAGCCGACGTAGCTCGGCGTCGAAGTCGACGACCGGATCGGCCGGCGTGCGCAGCACCGGATCCCCAAACAGACGGATGGGCTGGACGGTCACGCGGGACGGCTCCTTCTTCGGGTGGACGAGCGGTGCCGTACCAGTCTACGGAGTGCCCGGCCGGGCGCCGGGCGGCGCACCTCGCTCAACCACCGCCGGTGTGCCCAGCGTCACCGGCGAGTTCCCCGGCCAACAGCTCCCGCACCCGCTCGGCGTCCGGGTGGCCGAGATCGTCGAGGATGCCCAGGGCCCGCCGCCAGGTACGCGCGGCGCCGGCCGCATCCCCCACCGCCTGTCGACTCTCGCCGAGCCGGGACAGGGTGTCCGCCTCGTCGTAGCGGTCGCTGACCCGCCGGTACAGCCCGAGGGCCCGCTGGAAACAGCTGATCGCCGCCCGGTGGTCGGCCAACCGGGCGTGGATGAAGCCGAGGCTGTCCCAGGTGTTCGCCTCACCGTGCCGGTCGCCTGTCGTCCGCAGCAGCGCCAACGCCTCCCGGCAGTGCCCGAGCGCTGGCTCGTACCGGCCGATCTGGGCGTACGCCCACCCCACCGCGTTGCGGGCGCTGGCCTCCCCGGCGACGTGTCCGGCGGCCCGATACAGCGCCAGCGCCCGCTCGCTCTGTTCCAGAGACTCGGCGTGCCGGCCGAGCCCGTCGAGCATCGCGCCGAACGCCCGGTGGGTGCGCGCCTGCCCGGTGTGGTCACCCAGCTCCGCGAAGATCACCAGGGCTTGCCGGTAGTTCCGCGCCGCCTCGTTCACCCGACCCAGCCGGGACAGCACCCGGGCGAGGTCACGGTGGGCGTTCGCCTGCCCTGGTCGGTCGCCGGCGCGCTGCGCCCCGGCCAGGGCGTTGCGCTGGGCCACGGCCAGGTCCGGCCACCGCCCCCGGCGCTGCAGGAAGTCCACCAGTGTCCAGGCCAGCTGCCACGCATGGCCGTCGAACCCGGCCCGCCTCGCGTGGGCGACCGCCGCCAGCAGCACCGGATACTCGACGCTGAACCAGGCGAGCGCCTGACCGAGGTCGGTGATCTCCTCGGGCAGCACACCCGGTGCGGCGGCGGTGAGGGTGACCGGGTCGCGACCCGGTTGCAGCAGCAGCGCCGCCGCGTGCGCGGTGTGCAGGTAGTGGTCCAGCCCACGCCGGATCGCGGCCCGCCGGGCCTGCTCCGGTTCGAGACGTTCGACCTGCTCGGCCGCGTACGCCCGGAGCAGGTCGTGCGCGCCGAACCGGCCGGGGGCGTGCTCGGTGACGAGATGCGCGTGGGCCAGCTCGGCGAGCAGTCGGGGCACCTGGGCCCGGGGCAGCCCGGCCAGGCTGGCCGCCGCGGCGAACCCGATGTCAGGTCCGGGATGGCAGCCGAAGAGCCGGAACAGGCGGGCCGCCGCCGGGGTCAGGCTCCGGTACGACCAGGAGAAGACGCCCTGCACGTCGGTGCCGGCGTCCCCTCCGTCGAACGAGTCGAGTGGTCGCGGTGCCGCCCGGAGTTCGGCCGCGAGGGTGGCCAGCGGGAACGTCGGCTTCTCCGCACCTCTCGCGGCGAGCACGGCCAGCGCCAGTGGCAGCCGCGCGCACCGCTCGATGATCTCGTCCACCGCCTGCGGCTCGGCCGCCAACCGGTCCATGCCGAGTCGCCGGGCCAACAGTTGCCAGGCCTCGGCGGTGCTGAGCAGGTCGACGCCGATCGGCCGGGCTCCTTCGGCGGCGATCAGGCCGGCGAGCCGGTTGCGGCTGGTGACCAGAACCAGGCAGTTCGGGCTGCCGACCAGCAGGGGCCTGATCTGGTCGGTGTCGCGGGCGTTGTCCAGCAGCACCAGCATCCGGCGGCCGGCGAGCAGGCTGCGGTAGAGGCCCACCTGGGCGGGCAGGTGGGTCGGGATGCGTTCGGGTGGTACTTCAAGGGCCTCCAGGAAGCCTCGGACCGCCTCGGCGGCCGTCACCACCGTTGCGGTGGCGTCGAACCCGCGCAGGTCGACGTAGAGCTGGCCGTCCGGGAAGCGATCGGCGACCCGGTGCGCGAAGTTGACGGCGAGGGTCGTCTTGCCGACCCCGGCCGTACCGGACAACGTCATGACGGTGACCGACGCCACGCCATCGTCCCCGGGCGCCACGGCGCGAGCGCATTCGGCATCGAGCTGAGCGAGTTGGGCCGCACGCCCGACGAACCCGGGCAGCGCCGGGGGCAGTTGGCGGGGAATCGGGAACCGGGGGGACGTGGCGCCGGCACGTGGGCCGCCGGCCCGGACCCGCGCCACCGCCCGTCCGGTGGTGGCGTGGTCGCGGTTCGGGCGTCGACGCCGCTCCTCGACCCGGTCCCGCGCGGTGGCCAGCACCCCCTGCTCGGCGGGGGTGGCCCCGAGCAGCCGGATGAGGGCGTCGAACCGCTCCGGCGGCGGCAGGATGTTGCCGGCGAAGTACTCCCCGATGATCCCGCGCGACCAGCCGGTCTTCGCGGCCAACTGCCGGTATGTCAGCAGGGTCTCGCCCTGCTGCCGGGCTTCGCGGCGGCGCAGCTGGCGCAGCAACCCGGCCAACTCGGGCAGTGTCTGCGCCTGGGTGCCGGCGCGGGCCAGCTCTGGTGACCCATGTGACGTCTGATGAGTGCCGGAAGGTACCCACTGCTCAGACATGCGACCCCCACCCCCGTCATCCGGCCCCCCGGAGACGCAGGGGCAGGGTAATTCCGGGTCGGCGCCACTCGATAGACGGCTGCCAATGTATGACAGTTCCACTGCGGACCGTTCCCCCGTCCGGCGGTGTCCAACGGTGTCCAGCCCCGTCCAGGATCCGCCCCGTGGCGTCGATGCCCCTGCCACCGTCCTGGTGCGGGCTCGGCCCGCTCCACGATCCCTGGGGGAAGAGGTACCCGATGATCCGTCCACACCCGACCACCCGGCGTCCCGTGGCGATGCTGCGTCGCGTCGCCGTCGCCGCGATCGGTCTCACGCTGCTCGCAGCGGGCGTGACCGCCAGCCCGGCCACCGCCGCACCGGGCGGCAAGGCCGCCACCACCGGATCCTTCGTCGACAGCACACCGGTCCCCGGCGGCTTCGCCTCCTGGTCGGAGCTGCTCCGGTTGCAGCAGCGAATGAACACCGCCGCCGCGCGGATCACGAACGCGGCACAGCGCAGCGCGAACTCCGGCTTCGCCGGCATCGTCGCCGACCCCACCACCCGCCAGCTCCAGGTCTACTGGAAGGGCGAGCCGCCCGCCAACCTGGTGGCCACCGCCCGGGCCACAGTCGCCACCCAGGTGCTGCCCGCCGCGTACTCACAGCGCGAACTCATCGTCGCGGCCGACCGGCTGCGGGCCGCGGCCGGCAACAAGATCACCACGGTCGGGCCGCGCGCCGACGGCGCCGGCCTGCTCGTCGGCACCCAGGACGGGCTGCTCGGCGCGACGGCTCTCGCCGGCGTACCGGTGACAGTGCAGACCAGGGTCGCCGCCGCGCCGGCGACCCGATGGGACGACACGGCGCCGTGGTGGGGCGGTGCCGCCTGGCGCAACGCCACCACTGGCGGCGGCTGCTCGACCGGCTTCGGGGTCTTCCAGGGCGGGGCGGCGCGAATCCTCTCCGCCGCGCACTGCGGCAACATCAACAACGTCGCGACCGACCCGACCGGGCAGGCGATGGGCATCGTCGGCACCCGCAACGCCGGTACCGACACCCTGCTTCTCTCCGGCAGCTCGGGCGGTCGGGTCTTCAACAACAGCACCGATGCGGCCGGCAACGTGGTCAGTGAGTTCAGCAACCAGGTGATCGGCGCTTCGGCCAGCCAGGTCGGCAACTTCGTGTGCACCTCCGGCGCGTACTCCGGCACCCGCTGCTCGATCCAGGTGAAGGCCCGCAACCTCTGCATCAACGTGCGCGACTTCGGCACCGTCTGCGGCCAGGTCCAGGCGGAGAACACCACCGGCACCAACGCCGTCGGCCAGGGTGACAGCGGGGGCCCGGTGGAGATCGTGAACGCGGCGAACACCCTCCAGGTCTGGGCCACCGGCACCAACACCGCCATCGACGACACCAACACGACGACGGCCTGTACCGGCTACCGCCCCAAGGGCCGGGTCTGCGCCTGGCGGTTCTACTACGAGGACATCTTCTCCGGCATGGCCGGAGTGGGCGCCTCAGGCGTCGTCCTCGGCTGAGCCGTCTCGGCGACCGCCGTACGACTCGGTGGCCGGGCCGGCGCGCGTATCCCGCGCGTCGGCCCGGCCTCGCGCTGGGTTCAGACGCTGGCGCCCGGGTCGCCCGCGAGCACCGCGTCGCCGCGGAGCAGGGCGGGCTCGGGCAGCGGCAGTTGGATCTTGTGGGCCGCCTCCCAGTCGTAGATCAGGCCGGGGCGCACCTGGGCGGCGAAGTAGTCGATCGCTGTCATCCCACCCACTACCGGCTCGTCGACCTCGGCGACCAACTGGGCGGGGACCAGTGAGAATCCGTTCTGCAGAGCGGCGCTGAGGCGGCGGTGACCGTCGACGACGAAGAAGTACTCGCCGGTGAACCCGATCTTCAGCGGTTCGAGGGCCTCGTCGCCGGCCTCGGCCACCCCACCGACGAAGTCGGTGTCCCACAGACCGCGCAGGGTGGCGATGTCCTCGGTCGGGTAGACCCGGGCCGGGTCCAGCAGCAGCAGCGGCGGGGCGTCGCGCAGCACCTCGGCGCCGAGCGTGCCCTCGTACGC
This sequence comes from Micromonospora trifolii, assembly GCF_022229005.1. Lineage (GTDB taxonomy): Bacteria > Actinomycetota > Actinomycetes > Mycobacteriales > Micromonosporaceae > Micromonospora > Micromonospora trifolii. The sequence continues at coordinate 79,719 of NZ_JAKKFD010000028.1, read as the reverse complement.
GGCCACGATGTGCTCGATCACCTCGGCGGCGGACGCCCGGGTGGTGTCGCAGATCAGGTCATAGTTGCGCAGCCGGGCCTTGTCCACCCCGTAACGGATGATGAACCGGCTGCGCTCGCTCGAGCTGCGCTCCCGGAGCTTGGCCTTGGCCTCGTCCAGGGAGGCGTAGCTCTCCGCCGGCCCGGAGGGGCGGGCGAGCACCCGACGGGCCGCCTCGCCCGGCTCGGTGATCATGTGCACCTTGAGCGCGTCGGTGAAGAAGTGCCAGGCCAGCCGGGAGTCCATGATGAGGCGCTCACCGGAGGCGGCGATGTTCCGCTGAAGCTGGTCGACGTAGCCGTCGACGGCCTGGTCCAGCTCGGCGTGCAGGTTGAGCTGCAGCGCGGTCATCTGCCGCTGCTGCGCCATCTCCCGGTAGAGGTCCCCCACGCTGACCCGGCGCATGCCGAGCCGCTTGGCGATCTCGACCGACACGGTGCTCTTGCCGCTGCCGAGGTCGCCGTTGAAGACGATCGATTGTCCAACGGTCACGACTGGTCCACCCCTGCTCACCGGCTCATTGACATCATCGACCTCGCGCCCGACCGACGCGTTCCCGCCATCGTCGCGCCATCCCGCGCCGGCTCCAGCTCGGCGCGGCTGACGCCCCCTCGCGACCTGGAGCCCGTCGTACGCCCTGGCATGACGGGCGATGCTACCACTCGGGCGCCACCGCTTTGCCGGACGCGGTGTGCGAGGGCCCTCGGCGGCGGGCGAGGTCCGCGACCATCGGCACCGGCCGAAACACCTCAGAACAGGCTCAGCGGATCGACCTGGAGACGAACCGGATCGGCGGCCTTGCGAGCGGCCCGGACGCCGGCGGCCGAGTGCAACGCCTCGGCGAGCGCGGCAGCCCGGGCCCGGGGCACCCGGACCAACATCCGCTCCCGGCCCTCCTCGGCCGGCACCGGCCCGAGCACCTCGGCGTCGTCGGGCAGTCGGGCCGCCGCCAGCAGGTCCGCCACCGCCTCGGCCGCTCCTGTGACGCTCGCCATTCGCACTGCCGGCGGGAAGCCCAGCTCGCGGCGCTCGGCCAACTCCCGACCGGCGAACCAGCCTGCGTCCCAGCGCAGCAGCGCCTGCACGGGGGCGAGCGCGCCGTCGGCGACCACCACCACCCGCCCGGCCGGGGCCGGGCGGGCCAGCGCCGCCGCCGCCAGCCACCGGCGCAGGGCCTCCTCGCCGGCGCGCAGGTCGGCCCGGGTCAGCAGGGCCCACGAGTCGAGCAGCAGCACCGCGCCGTAGCCGCCCTCTGCGACCGGCTCGGCGCCCGGGGTGGCCACCACCAGGGACGCGCCGCCGGGCACCTCGGTCAGCACCTCCTCGCGCCCCGAGGTGCGCACCGACACACCGGGGAACGCCCGGCCCAGCTCCTCGGCGGTACGCCGGGCGCCGGTCACCGCGGCCCGCAGCCGCCGCCCACCGCACTCCGGGCAGGCGTACGCGGCCGCCACCCGGGCGCACCACCGGCAGGCCGGGGTGCCGCCGGCCGAGGGCAGCGCGAGCGGGCCGGCGCAGTGCACGCAACGGGCCGGGGTACGGCACTCGGCGCAGGAGATCGACGGCAGGTAGCCACGGCGGGGCACCTGCACCAGCACCGGCAGGTCCTGCCGGAGCGCGTCGCGGGCAGCCGTCCAGGCCAGGCTGGGTAGCCGGGCGGTGGCTGCCCCGGGGTCGCGGGCCAGTTGCGGGTCGTCCCCGGTCGGCGCGATGGCCGGGATCCGCGCCCGCACTGTGGCCCGGTCGGCGACCACCTCCGGGGCCCAGCCGGTCTCCACCAGCAGCTGCGCCTCGGCCGTCCGGGCGTACCCGCCGATCAGCGCGCCGGCCTCGGCGAGGTGGGCGCGGGTGAGCAGCACGTCCCGGGCGTGCGGGTAGGGCGCCCGGGGCTCGGAGTGCAGGTCGTCACCGTCGTCCCAGACCGCGACGAGGCCGAGCCGGGCCACCGGGGCGAACATCGCCGCCCGGGTGCCGATCACCACCGGCACCTGGCCACGGCGAGCGGCGAGGAACGCCCGGTACCGCCGGGCTGGGCCGAGCGCGGCGGAGAGGCTGACGTGTCGCCCCGGGCCGAGCACGCCGGTGAGCGCGGCGTCGAGGCGGTCCAGGTCACGCGCGTCCGGCACCACGACCACAGCGCCGCGCCCGCCGGCGACGGTGGCCGCCACCGCGTCCGCGTAGCGGGCCGCCCAGTCCTCACCGGGCAGCGCCGACCAGACCGCGCGGGGCGCCCGGCCGTCGGTGAGCGCCCGCAGCAGGGCCGGGCCGGTCGGGTAGTCGCGCCACCCGCGCGGGTCGACCGCCCCGGTGGGGGCCGCCGGGGCGGGCTGTTCGTCGCGGGGCTCCTTCTCCACCCGCGCGTGCCGGGGTGGCACGGCGAGCCGGAGCACGTCGGCGAGGCTGCCCGCGTACCGGTCGGCGACAGCCCGGGCCAGCCGGGCGACCTCCGGGGCCAGCACCGGCTCCGGCGAGACCACCTTCTCCAGGTACGCGAGGCGACCGGTGTGCCCGGAATCGTCGGCGCGTGACAGCAACCAACCGTCGACGAGTTGCCCGGCGAAGCGCACCTTCACCCGGGTACCGGGCACCGCCACCTCGTCCAGCTCCGCCGGCACCAGGTAGTCGAACGGCCGGTCCAGGTGCGCCAGTCCGACATCCACGCAGACGCGCGCGACCGGCGACCCGTCCGCGGGTCGCCGGTCGCTGCGCTTGGTGGCGGTCAGGCTCCCGCGGCCGACTTGAGGTCGGCGGCCCGGTCGGTGCTCTCCCAGGTCAGGTCGGGCAGCTCCCGGCCGAAGTGGCCGTACGCGGCCGTCTGCTGGTAGATCGGGCGGAGCAGGTTGAGGTCCCGGATGATCGCGGCCGGACGAAGGTCGAACACCTCGGTGACGGCCTTCTCGATCGAGGAGACGGGCACGGTCTCGGTGCCGAACGTCTCGATGAACAGGCTCACCGGGTGGGCCTTGCCGATGGCGTAGGCGACCTGCGCCTCGCACCGCTCGGCCAGGCCGGCGGCGACCACGTTCTTGGCGACCCAGCGCATCGCGTACGCGGCCGAGCGGTCCACCTTGGACGGGTCCTTGCCGGAGAACGCGCCGCCACCGTGGCGGGCGTACCCGCCGTAGGTGTCGACGATGATTTTGCGGCCGGTCAGCCCGGCGTCGCCCATCGGGCCGCCGATCTCGAACCGGCCGGTCGGGTTGACCAGCAGCCGGTAGCCGTCGGTGTCCAGGCCGAGGCTCTCCAACTCCGGGGCGATCACGTGGTCGCGCACGTCCGGGGTGAGCAGCGAGTCCAGCGAGATGTCGGCGGCGTGCTGGCTGGACACGACAACGGTGTTCAGCCGGACCGGGCGCAGCCCCTCGTACTCGATGGTGACCTGGGTCTTGCCGTCCGGCCGCAGGTACGGGATCGTGCCGTCCTTGCGCACCGCCGAGAGGCGGCGGGCCAGCCGGTGGGCGAGCGCGATCGGCAGCGGCATCAGCTCGGGCGTCTCCGAGCAGGCGAAGCCGAACATCATGCCCTGGTCGCCGGCGCCCTGCGCGTCCAGCGCGCTCTCCGACGCCCCGGTGCGCAGCTCGAAGGCGTTGTCCACACCCTGCGCGATGTCCTCGGACTGCGCGCCGATGGAGACACTGACCCCGCAGGAGGCGCCGTCGAAGCCCTTCTTCGACGAGTCGTAGCCGATGTCGAGGATGGTCCGGCGGACGATCGTCGGGATGTCGGCGTACGCCTTGGTGGTCACCTCACCGGCGATGTGCACCTGACCGGTGGTGATCATGGTCTCCACCGCCACGCGGCTGTGGGGGTCCTCGGTCAGCAGCGCGTCGAGGATGCCATCGCTGATCTGGTCAGCGATCTTGTCCGGGTGGCCTTCCGTGACCGATTCGGACGTGAAGAGACGGCGTGTCACGGCACTCCTAAGCGTGTGAGGTCGTTCCGCGGCAGTCTAATCACCACTGCGGCCGGTGTCGGGATCGGTCGCGCTCTGTTCCACCCGTCAGGAGCGGCCGGGTAGCCGCGCCACGACGAGATCCCAGACGGCGTCGGCCACAGCTTCCTTGGCCTGCTCGGGCAGCCGGCTGACCGAACCGTCCGCGCCGATGACCGTCACCGTGTTGGTGTCGGCGCCGAAGACCAGGTCCGGGCCGACCTCGTTGATCACGATCAGGTCGGCCCGCTTCCGGGCGAGTTTCGCCCGGCCGTTGGCCTCGGCATCGCCGGTCTCGGCGGCGAACACCACCAGCACCTGCCCTGGTCGTTTGCGCTGGCCGAGCTCCGCCGCGATGTCCGGGTTCGTGACGAGCTCGATGGTGGGCGCGACACCGTCGTCCGACTTCTTGATTTTGCCAGTCGCGTACGTCGCGGGCCGGAAATCGGCCGGAGCCGCCGCCATCACCACCGCGTCGGCCTCGACGGCGGCCTTGACGGTCGCCTCCCGCAGCTCGGCGGTGGTGCCCACCCGGACCAGGTCGACGCCGGCCGGGTCGGCGAGGCCGACGTTGGCCGCGATCAGTGTGACCCGGGCACCCCGGGCGACCGCCGCGCGGGCGAACGCGTACCCCTGCTTGCCCGACGAGCGGTTGCCCAGGAAACGCACCGGGTCGAGGGGCTCGCGGGTGCCACCGGCGGTGACGACCACCCGGCGACCGGCCAGGTCGGCGGGGGCGGAGTCGCCGCGGGCCAGGAGCCGGGCGGCGACGGCGAAGATCTCCGCCGGGTCCGGCAGCCGACCCTTGCCGGTGTCGGCGCCGGTGAGCCGGCCGACGGCGGGCTCGATGACCCGGACCCCCCGGGAGCGCAACGTGGCGACGTTGGCCACTGTGGCGGGGTGCTCCCACATCTCGGTGTGCATGGCCGGAGCCAGCAGGACCGGGCAGCGGGCGGTCAGCAGGGTGTTGGTCAGCAGGTCGTCGGCGAGGCCGTGGGCGGCCTTCGCGAGCAGGTCGGTGGTGGTCGGCGCGACCACCACCAGGTCGGCCTGCTTACCGAGCCGGACGTGCGGAACCTCGTGGACGTCGGTCCAGACGTCGTCGGCGACCGGTTGACCGGAGAGCGCGGCCCAGGTCGGCGCTCCAACGAAGCGGAGCGCCGACGCGGTTGGCACGACCCGAACCCGGTGACCCGATTCGGTGAAGAGTCGCAGCAGCTCGCACGCCTTGTAGGCGGCGATGCCGCCACCGACCCCGAGGACGATCGAGGCGGACATCGGCCAGCGGGGGCTTACGGCTGGTCGGTCGGCTCGGCGGTGAGCAGGCCCGAGTTGATCTCGCGCATGGCGATCGAGAGGGGCTTCTCCTGCGGGGTGGTCTCGACGAGCGGGCCGACGTACTCCAGCAGGCCCTCACCGAGCTGGCTGTAGTAGGCGTTGACCTGGCGCGCGCGCTTGGCGGCGAAGATGACCAGCGCGTACTTCGACGTCGTCTTCTCGAGGAGCTCGTCGATCGGCGGGTTGGTGATGCCTTCGGGGTTGGCGATGGATCCCACGAATTAACCTCTGCGTCTTTCGAGCCGCGCGGACGCGGTGCTGAGTCTCAACGGCGGCCGACCGTCAGCCACGCACGCGTGACCAGGCCGGATCCGGATAAGAAGAACCGAGTAAGCCTACCAGCTCCTCGACCACCCGTTCGGTGTGGTCGTGGGTCAGCGCGTGCTCGACGGTGGCGGCCACCGCGGCGTCGGGCGCGTACCCGGGTGGGCTCAGCAACACCAGCCGGGCGTCGGGCAGTCGCGCCCGGACCAGCGGGACGCCGCGCAGGTCGAGCGGGAGCAGCACCGGCTGCCCGGCGTCGAGCCGGGCGCGCAGCGGCGGGTACGGGGTGCCCCGGCGGTGCGAACCGATCCGGGACCACTCCAGCAGCTCGCCGTCGACGATCCGCCGATCGAACTCGGCGGGGGCGAGGAAGACGCGGTCCACCCCGTCGATCTCCGACTCCCGGCGCGGCCTGGTGGTTGCCGCGACCGGGATCCACACGGACGGAGAACGCGCCCGGACGAGCTCGACGACACTCTCCCTGCCGGAACCCGAAGGTCCAGCCAGGACAGTGAGCCGAGCCGCCGGGCGCGCCTCGTCATCCGTGCTCACTGCTTGTTTCTACACGCTGCCAGGTTCAGTTGGCGGCGAACTCTCCAAGCAGTGCCTTGCGCTGCTGCTCGCCGAGGCCACGCAGGCGACGGCTGTCGGCGATCTTGAGCTTCTCCATGATCTGGGTAGCCCGGATCTTGCCGATGCCCGGCATGGCCTGCAGGACGGCCGACACCTTGAGCTTGCCAACGACGTCGTCGCTCTCGGCCCGCTCGAGGACGGCACCGAGGGTGGTCTTGCCCTGCTTGAGCTGCTCCTTCAGCTGAGCACGGGCCTTGCGGATCTCCGCGGCCTTCTCGAGCGCGGCAGCGCGTTGTTCGGGGGTCAGTGACGGGAGCGGCACCAGTTCTCCTCAGGTCCCTATCGCGGCGGGCGGGGCGCACCGCCGCATCTGTGAAACGTGGTGTCGCTGTGAACCAAGGGGTCCATGGTTCCCAGCGCGGGGAAAACTAGCGGCCAACGGAGCTTTCGGCAACGTGGGGGCCGCATGATCACCGTAGAGTGACCGACCCGTCAGTCAGTCACCGGGCAGGCAGGACGGCCCGGCAGTCGACCAACACGCGGTCCGCGGCGGCCCGCAGCGCGGCCACATCAGGGCCTGCCGAGAGCACTTCCCGGGAGTACGACGGGAGCACCGAGGCGAGGCTCGAACCGAAGACGGTACGCAGATCGGCTGCGCCGGCACCCTGCGCGCCGAGCCCCGGAGCGAGCAGTGGGCCACCCACACCGGAGAGGTCGTGACCGGTGTCACCGATGGTCGCGCCGACCACCAGGCCGAAGCTCCCGAGCGGGGACGCACCCCGGTTGAGCTGGGAAATCTCGTCGATCACGGTTTGCGCCACGGTGCGGCCGTCGGCCGTGACGGCCCGCTGCACGGCCGCGCCCTCGGGGTTGGAGGTGAGGGCCAACACGAACACCCCGCCGCTGTGCTCAGCGGCCAGCTCGAACATCGGCGCCAGCGAACCGACGCCGAGGTAGGGGCTCGCGGTGACCGCGTCGACATACACGGGGCTGGATGGATCAAGGTACGCGGAGGCGTACGCGCTCACCGTCGATCCGATGTCGCCGCGCTTGACGTCGAGCAGAACGAGCGAGCCGGCATCTCGTAACTGTCGGATAGTTGACTCAAGAATCGCCACACCTCGGGACCCGAACCGCTCGAAAAAGGCCGACTGAGGCTTGACTACCGCAACCCGGTCACCGAGTGCTTCCACCACTGTCCGGCTGAACCGGTCGAGCCCCTGAACGTCGTCCGGGAGGCCCCACTGGGCCAGCAGACCGGGATGCGGGTCGATGCCCACACAGAGTGGGCCCCGCTCGGTGATCGCCCGGTGCAGCCGGGTACCGAAGCTCTCCATCGGAGTGTTCCCCTCTTCTCGTCCGGGCGGATGACCCGCCCGGGTAACCCGTCGACCCGGTGGCGGGCCGACTCAGCCAGCCGCCACCGCCGCCGCCACCCCGGTCGCGATCCGGGCCAGGTCGACGTCGTCGGTGACGTACGGCGGCATCGTGTAGATCAGGTCGCGGAACGGACGCAGCCACACCCCCTGGGCGACAGCGGCAGCGGTCGCCGCGCCGAGATCGACCTCATGATCGAGCTGGACCACGCCGATCGCGCCGAGGACCCGTACGTCGGCCACGCCCGGCGTGCCGCGCAGGGGCTCCAGACCGGCGCGCAGGCCGGCGCCGACCCTGGCGACCTGGCCGGCCCAGTCTCCGGCCCGCAGCAGCCCGATCGAGGCGTTCGCCACCGCGCAGGCCAACGGGTTGCCCATGAAGGTGGGCCCATGCGCCAGCACGCCGGACGCCGAGATGCCCCGGGCGACCTCCGCTGTGCACACTGTCGCCGCGAGGGTCAGGTACCCGCCGGTCAGCGCCTTGCCCACGCAGAGCACGTCCGGCGTCACCCCGGCGTGCTCGGCGGCGAACATCTCGCCGGTACGGCCGAACCCGGTGGCGATCTCGTCGAAGATCAGCAGGATCCCGTGCGCGCGGGTCACCTCACGCAGCACCCGCAGGTAACCCGGGTGGTGAAAGCGCATCCCACCGGCGCCCTGGACGACGGGCTCGACGATCACGGCGGCCAGCTCGTCGGCGTGCCGCTCGACCGTCTCCACCAGCGCCGCCACGTACGCGTCGTCCGGCGGGTCGGTGAAGCCGCCCGGCGGCACCGGGGCGAACACCTGCCGGGGCAGCACGTCGCCCCACAGGTGGTGCATCCCGCCCTCCGGGTCGCAGACACTCATCGGGTGGAACGTGTCGCCGTGGTAGCCGCCCCGCCAGGTCGCCAGCCGGCGCCGCTGCGGCCGGCCGACGGCCCGCTGGTACTGCAGGCACATCTTCACCGCCACCTCGACACTGACCGAGCCGGAGTCGGCCAGGAACACGTGCTCCAGGCCGTCCGGGGTCAGTTCGACCAGGGTCCGGGCCAGCTGCACCGCCGGCTCGTGGGTGAGGCCGCCGAACATCACGTGGCTCATCCGGCCGAGCTGGTCGGTCACCGCGGCGTCCAGCACCGGGTGCCGGTACCCGTGGATCGCCGCCCACCAGGACGACATCCCGTCCACCAACTCCCGCCCGTCGGCCAGGGTGAGCCGTACCCCCTCGGCGCCGCGCACCACGTACGGCGGGTTGACCGGCGGCAGCGCGGCGTACGGGTGCCAGACGTGCGCCCGGTCAGCGGCCAGGATCTCCTCGGGTGTCACGCGTACTCCTTCGTGCCTCAAGCGGTCCGGACGGCGGACGTCCTGCGGCCGGGTGGAACCGCTCCGCCGCCGCCTCCCCCGCCGCCGCCGTTTCCATTTCCGCTGCCTTTGCTCTGCACCCGCGGACGCGACACCCGGTGGCCGGGTGTCGCGCTCCCGGTGGCGCACCCAGGGGTGCAGAGCAAAGGGGCAACAGCGGGCGTGTGCTCGTCGACGCGGAGCGGACCCGGCACCCGGTTGCGCCGGGTCAGCACCGGGCCGGGGCCGATCACCGGCCGGCGACCGGATCCGGTGCCGCCGTTGCGGCCGCCGCTCGGGCGGCGGCGCGGACCAGGGCCGGTCCCCGGTAGATGAAGCCGGTGTAGAGCTGCACCAGGGCGGCGCCGGCATCGAACATCCGCGCCGCGTCGTCCGGGTCCAGCACCCCGCCGACGCCGATGATCGGCAGCCGGCCGCCGGTCTCGGAGTGGACGAAGGCGACCACGTCGCGGGCCCGCCCGGTGAGCGGCCGACCGGAGAGGCCACCGGCCTGCCCGCCCCGCTCGACGTCGACGCCGGCCAGCCCGTCACGGGACAGCGTGGTGTTGGTGGCGATCACCCCGGCGGCGCCCCGGGCCAGGCAGACCTCCAACAGCTCGGCGATCGCCGCCTCGGTCAGGTCTGGTGCGATCTTGACCAGCACCGGCTTCTCCCCCACCAGCGCGCCGAGCAGCGCGTCCAGGTGGGCGCGGTCCTGCAACGACCGCAGACCCGGGGTGTTCGGCGAGGACACGTTCACCGCGAAGTAGTCGCCGTGCCCGCGCAGCGCCCGGTACGAGGCGAGGTAGTCCTCGACCGCCTCGTCCAGCGGGGTCACCTTGGACTTGCCCAGCGAGATGCCCAGCGGCACCCCGAGCGGGCGCGGCGCCGCCGCCAGCCGGGCGGCCAGCGCGGCGGCCCCGGCGTTGTTGAAGCCCATCCGGTTGACCACCGCCTCGCTGGCCGGCAGCCGGAACAGCCGCGGCCGGGGGTTGCCCGGCTGGGCGTGCGCGGTGACAGTGCCGACCTCCACGAAACCGAAGCCGAGCGCCGGCCAGGCCGGCAACGCCGCGCCGTCCTTGTCCATACCGGCGGCCAACCCGACCGGGTTGGGGAACCGCACCCCGAACACAGTGCGCGGCGCGTCGACCGCGTAGCGGGCCCGCAGCGCGGCGAGCGCGGCCGGCCGCCGCGACAGGGCCGCCAACCGCCGCAGCGTCCACTCGTGCGCCGCCTCGGCGTCGCCGCCCCCGAGCCGGAACAACCACGGCCGTACCGCCTGCTCGAACAGTGTCACCGGGCCGCCCGCAGGATGGCGTGCAGGTCCTGCAGGGGGCGGACCTGCATGTCACCGCGGATCCGCGCCTCGATGCCCATCACCGCCGCGGCGGCGCCGGGGACCGTGGTGATGCAGGGGATGTCCGCGGTGACGGCCGCGCTGCGGATCTCGTAGCCGTCGGAACGGGCGCTGGCGCCCGAGCCCTGCGGCGTGTTGATCACCAGCGCCACGTGGCCGCCGCCGATCAGCGACACCGCGTCGTCGCCCGCACCGGCCTGGTAGTGCTTGCGGATCTGCTCACAGGCGATGCCGTGCCGGCGCAGCACCTCGGCAGTGCCGGCCGTGGCGACGATCTCGAAACCCAGATCGGCCAGGCGCTTGATCGGGAAGATCATGCCGCGCTTGTCCCGGTTGGCCACCGAGACGAAGATCTTCCCGGCGGTCGGCAGCGAACCGTACGCGGCCGACTGGCTCTTGGCGAAGGCGTGCCCGAAGTTGGTGTCGATGCCCATCACCTCGCCGGTCGACTTCATCTCCGGCCCGAGCAGCGAGTCGATCCCCTTGCCCGCGCGCGTCCGGAAACGCTTGAACGGCAGCACCGCCTCCTTGACCGCGACCGGCGCGTCGGCGGGCATCGTGCCCCCGTCCCCCGTCGCCGGCAGCAGACCCTCGGCGCGCAGCTCGGCGATGCTCGCCCCGAGCGCGATCCGGGCCGCCGCCTTGGCCAGCGGCACCGCCGTGGCCTTGGAGACGAACGGGACGGTCCGCGACGCGCGCGGGTTGGCCTCCAGCACGTAGAGCACGTCGTCCTTGAGGGCGTACTGCACGTTGAGCAGGCCACGGACCCCGACACCACGCGCGATGGCCTCGGTGTAGCGGCGGACCTCGACCAGGTGCGAGCCCGCGAGGGTGATCGGCGGGAGCGCGCAGGACGAGTCGCCGGAGTGGATACCCGCCTCCTCGATGTGCTCCATCACGCCACCGATGTAGACCTCGCCGTCGGCGTCGCACAGCGCGTCCACGTCGATCTCGATGGCGTCGTCGAGGAACCGGTCCACCAGCACCGGATGGTCCGGGGAGATGTCGGTGGCCCGGCCGATGTAGTCGCGCAGCGTCGGGTCGTCGTAGACGATCTCCATGCCCCGCCCGCCCAGCACGTACGACGGCCGGACCAGCACCGGGTAGCCGATCTCGTCGGCGATCGTCTTCGCCTCGTCGTACGAGGTGGCCATGCCGTGCGCCGGCGCGCGCAGTCCGGCGCGGGCCAGCACCGCGCCGAACGCGCCGCGCTCCTCGGCCAGGTGGATCGACTCCGGGGAGGTGCCGACGATCGGCACACCGGCGTTCTTGAGCCGCTGCGCCAGCCCCAGCGGGGTCTGCCCGCCGAGCTGGACGACCACCCCGACCACGCCCGGCCCGCCGGCCGCCCGGCCGGACGAGTCCTCGGCGTGCCAGACCTCCAGGACGTCCTCGAAGGTCAACGGCTCGAAGTAGAGCCGGTCGGCGGTGTCGTAGTCGGTGGAGACCGTCTCCGGGTTGCAGTTGACCATGACGGTCTCGTAACCGGCCGACCGCAACGCCTGGACGGCGTGCACGCAGGAGTAGTCGAACTCGATGCCCTGCCCGATCCGGTTCGGGCCGGAGCCCAGGATCAGCACCTTCGGCCGGTCCGACGGCACGACCTCGCTCTCCAGGTCGTACGTCGAGTAGTGGTACGGCGTGGTCGCCTCGAACTCGGCCGCGCAGGTGTCCACTGTCTTGTAGACCGGGCGCACGTCGAGGCGGTGCCGCAGGGTCCGTACGCCGTCCTCGGCGGCCAGCTCCGGGCGCAGCGCGGCGAGCTGCCGGTCGGACAGACCGGCCCGCTTGGCGCGGCGCAGCAGCTCGGCGTCGAGCACCGGCGCGTCGACGATCTCGTCGCGCAGCTCGATCAGCGCGGCGATCTGGTCCAGGAACCACGGGTCGATCCCGCCGGACGCCTCGGCCACCTCGGCGATCGACGCCCCGAGGCGCAGCGCCCGCTCCACCGTGTACAGCCGGCCGTCGTGCGGGATCCGCAGTGCGGCGAGAGTGTCCGCCAGGGTGACGCCCGCCGGGTCCGGCACACTCCAGAAACCGGCCGACTTGGTTTCCATCGAGCGCATCGCCTTGTTCAGCGCCTCGGTGAAGTTGCGCCCGAGGCTCATCGCCTCGCCCACCGACTTCATCGTGGTGGTCAGCTCCGGGTCCGCGCCGGGGAACTTCTCGAACGCGAACCGGGGGATCTTCACCACCACGTAGTCGAGGGTCGGCTCGAACGCCGCAGGGGTCTTCAGGGTGATGTCGTTGGGGATCTCGTCGAGGGTGTACCCGATGGCCAGCTTCGCGGCGATCTTCGCGATCGGGAAGCCGGTCGCCTTGGAGGCCAGCGCCGAGGACCGCGACACCCGGGGGTTCATCTCGATCACGACGATCCGGCCGTCGACCGGGTTGACAGCGAACTGGATGTTGCAGCCGCCGGTGTCCACCCCGACCTCGCGCAGCACGGCGATGCCCAGGTCACGCAGGCGCTGGTACTCCCGGTCGGTGAGCGTCATGGCCGGGGCCACAGTGACGCTGTCGCCGGTGTGCACACCCATCGGGTCGATGTTCTCGATCGAGCAGACCACCACCACGTTGTCGTGCCGGTCGCGCATCAACTCGAGCTCGTACTCCTTCCAGCCGAGCACGCTCTCCTCGATGAGCACCTCGTGCACCGGGCTGGCGGACAGGCCGTCACCGGCGATGCGGGTCAGGTCCTCCGGGGTGTGTGCCATGCCGGAACCCAGGCCACCCATGGTGAACGACGGCCGGATCACCACCGGCAGGCCCAGCTCGGCGACTGTCGCCTCGACCTCGTCCATCGAGTGGCAGACCCGCGAGCGGGGCACCAGCCCGGTCGGATCGTCGACACCGAGGCGTACGCCGGCCTTCGCCACGATCTCCTTGAACAGCTGCCGGTCCTCGCCCCGGTTGATGGCGTCGATGTTCGCGCCGATCAGCTCCACGCCGTACTTCTCCAGGACGCCGGCCTCGTGCAGGGCGACGGCCGTGTTCAGCGCGGTCTGCCCGCCGAGGGTCGCGAGGATCGCGTCCGGGCGCTCCTTGGCGATGACCAGCTCCACGAACTCCGGGGTGATCGGCTCGACGTAGGTGGCGTCGGCGAACTCCGGGTCCGTCATGATGGTCGCCGGGTTGGAGTTGACCAGGCTGACCCGGATCCCCTCGCTGCGCAGCACCCGGCACGCCTGGGTGCCGGAGTAGTCGAACTCGCAGGCCTGCCCGATGACGATCGGCCCGGAGCCGATCACGAGGATGTGCTTGAGATCGGTCCGCTTAGGCATTGCTGCGCCCCCTGCTGTGGTTCCGGCCCTCGATCAAGTCGGCGAATCGGTCGAAGAGGTAGTCCGCGTCGTGCGGGCCGGCCGCCGCCTCCGGGTGGTACTGGACGGTGAACGCGGGCAGGTCCACGGCCCGCAGCCCCTCGACCACGTTGTCATTGAGGCAGACGTGCGACACCCGTACGCCACCGAAGTCGGTGTCGATCACCTGGTCGGGGACGACCGCGCCGTCACCCGAGCCGGGGACCTGCACCGCGAAGCCATGGTTGTGGCTGGTCACCTCGACCTTGCCGGTGACCCGGTCGAGCACCGGCTGGTTGATCCCCCGGTGGCCGTAGCCCAGCTTGTAGGTGCCGAAGCCGAGCGCCCGACCGAGAATCTGGCTGCCGAAGCAGATGCCGAACAGCGGCACCTCCCGCCGCAGCGCCTCCCGGGCCAGCGCCACCGGGGCGTCGGCGGTGGCCGGGTCGCCCGGACCGGGCGACAGGAAGATCGCGTCGGCGCCGGTGGCGAGCATCTGGTCGATGCTCGACGACGCCGGCAGCACATGGGTGGTCACCCCTCGGGTGGCCAGCCGACGCGGCACGTTGCGCTTGATGCCCAGGTCCAGGGCGGCCACTGTGAACCGGTGCTCGCCCAGGGCCTCGACGACGTACGGCTCGGGAGTGCTCACCTCGGCGGACAGGTCGGCGCCGACCATCTGCGGCGCCTGGCGGACCCGGGCCAGCAGGCTCTGCGGGTCGTTGTCGATGCTGGAGATACCCACCCGCATGGCGCCCCGCTCGCGCAGGTGCCGGGTCAGCGCCCGGGTGTCCACACCGCTGATGCCCACCACGCCCTCGGTGGCGAGGCGGTCCTCAAGGCCACCGGTGGCCCGCCAGTTCGAGCCGATCCGGGCCGGGTCGCGCACCACGTAGCCGGCCACCCAGATCCGGCCGGACTCGTCGTCCTCGCCGTTGACGCCGGTGTTGCCGATGTGCGGCGCGGTCTGCACCACCACCTGACGGTGGTAGGACGGGTCGGTCAGGGTCTCCTGGTAACCGGTCATGCCGGTGTTGAAGACCGCCTCGCCGAAGGTCTCTCCGACGCTGCCGTACGCCTCGCCGGGGAACGTGCGCCCGTCCTCCAGGACCAGGATTGCGGGTCTGCGCTTGACCATTACTTGACTGCCTTTCCGTCCAGGACCGTCGGCTCGCCACGCAGGAAGGTCGCCACGATGCGACCTGGCAGCGTCATGCGGGCATACGGGGTGTTGCGACTGCGACTGGCCAGCTCCGCCGGGTCGATGGTGCGGCGGGCGGCCGGGTCGATCACTGTCAGGTTGGCCGGCACACCCGGCGCCGGGTCGACGCCGTGCCCGGTGAGGCCGGCGATCCGTGCGGGGGTGCGCGACATCCGCTCGGCGATCAGGTCCCACTCGGGGCCGAGCACGTCCAGCGCGATGGAGAGGGCAGTCTCCAGACCGAGCATCCCCGGCCGGGCGTACGCCCACTCGCACTCCTTGTCCTCCACCGCGTGCGGGGCGTGGTCGGTGGCGATCACGTCGATCACCCCGTCGGCGAGGGCGGCGCGCAGCGCGGCGATGTCCGCGGCCGTGCGCAGCGGCGGGTTCACCTTGAAGACGGGGTCGTAGCTCTCCGCACGCTCGTCGGTGAGCAGCAGGTGGTGCGGGGTCACCTCGGCGCTCACGCGTACCCCGCGTGCCTTTGCCTGGCGCAGCACCTCGACGCTGCCGGCTGTGGAGACGTGGCAGACGTGCAGTCGGCTGCCCACGTGCTCGGCGAGCAGCACGTCCCGGGCGATGATCGCCTCCTCGGCGACCGCCGGCCAGCCGATCAGGCCGAGCCGGGTGGAGACCTCACCCTCGTGCATCTGGGCGCCCTCGGTGAGCCGGGGCTCCTCCGCGTGCTGGGCGATGATCCCGTCGAACGCCTTGACGTACTCCAGGGCTCGGCGCATCAGCTTCGGGTCGGCGACGCAGTGCCCGTCGTCGGAGAAGATCCGCACCCGGGCCGCCGAGTCGGCCATCGCGCCCAGCTCGGCCAACCGCTCGCCGGCCAGCCCGACGGTGACCGCGCCGATCGGCTGCACGTCGACCAGGCCGGCCTCCCGGCCGAGCCGCCAGACCTGCTCGACCACACCGGCGGTGTCCGCCACCGGGGAGGTGTTGGCCATCGCGCAGACCGCCGTGTAGCCGCCCAGCGCCGCCGCCCGGGAACCGGACTCGACGGTCTCGGCGTCCTCCCGACCGGGTTCGCGCAGGTGGGTGTGCAGGTCGACGAGGCCGGGCAGGGCGACCAGGCCGGTGCCGTCGATGACTGTGGCGTCCGGCGCGGTCAGGTCGGGACCGACCTCGGCGATCACGCCGTCGCGGATCAGCAGGTCGGTCGGCGCGGCGCCGACGACACTCACGCTGGTGATCAGGTACGCGGTCACCGGTTGTTCCCTCCGAGCAGCAGGTAAAGGACAGCCATCCGCACGGAGACCCCGTTGGTGACCTGTTCGACGATGGTGGAGCGGGGTGAGTCGGCGACCTCGGGGGTGATCTCCATCCCCCGGTTCATCGGGCCGGGGTGCATGACGATCGCGTGCTCGGGCAGCCGGCGCATCCGCGGGCCGTCCAGCCCGTAGCGGCGGGCGTACTCGCGCGCGGAGGGGAAGTAGGAGTCGTTCATCCGCTCCCGCTGCACACGCAGCATCATCACCACGTCGACGTTCGGCAGGACGGAGTCGAGGTCGTAGGAGACGTCGGTGCCGGGCGCGAGGGCGCCCGCGATGTCGACCGGGATGAGGGTCGGCGGGCCGACCAGGGTGACCTTGGCGCCGAGGGTGGAGAGCAGCAGCACGTTGGACCGGGCCACCCGGGAGTGCAGCACGTCCCCGACCACCGCTACCGACAGCCCGGCGAGCCGGCCCAGCCGGGCCCGCATGGTGTACGCGTCCAGCAGCGCCTGGGTGGGGTGCTCGTGGGTGCCGTCGCCGGCGTTGACCACCGAACCGTCCACCCAGTTGGCCAGGCGGTGCGGCGCTCCGGAGGCGGGGTGTCGGATGACCACGGCGTCCGCGCCCATTGCCTGAAGGGTCAGCGCGGTGTCCTTCAGGCTCTCACCCTTGGTGACACTCGACCCCTTCGCGGAAAAGTTGATCACGTCGGCGCTGAGCCGCTTCGCTGCCGCCTCGAACGAGATCCGGGTACGCGTGGAGTCCTCGTAGAAGAGGTTCACCACTGTCCGTCCGCGCAGCGCGGGAAGCTTCTTGATCTCCCGGCCGGCGACGGTGGCCATCTCGGCGGCGGTGTCCAGGATCTCGGTGGCGGTGTCGGCGTCCAGGTCCCCGCCGGAGAGCAAGTGTTTGATCATGAGGCGGTTCCCCCGTAGAGCTTGACCTCGTCCGTCCCGTCGATCTCGGCGAGCGTCACCTTGACGCTCTCGGCGAGCGAGGTCGGGATGTTCTTGCCGACGTAGTCGGCGCGGATCGGCAACTCGCGGTGGCCCCGGTCGACCAGGACGGCGAGCTGCACCGAGGCCGGGCGGCCCACGTCGTTGAGCGCGTCGAGCGCGGCCCGGACGGTGCGCCCGGAGAAGAGCACGTCGTCGACCAGGATGACCCGTTTGCCGTCGATCCCGCCGGGCGGCAGCTCGGTCGGACCCACCGCGCGGGTGGCGTGCCGACGGAGGTCGTCGCGGTAGAGGGTGATGTCGAGCACACCGACCGGAACGGCGACGTCCTCGAAGGTGCTGATCCGGTCGGCGAGCCGCCGGGCGAGGGGGGTGCCCCGGGTGGGAATCCCGAGCAGCACCGTGTTGGCGGCGCCCTGGGTCTTCTCCAGGATCTGGTGGGCGATGCGGTCGACCACGCGTTGCACGTCGGCGCTGGCGAGGATCACCTTCACCGAGGGTTGTCGCGGTGGTGACGAACGGGCAGCCGGTGGGTATGCCACGGCGGACCTCCTTCCCCGCCTCACTGGACGGGTCGTTAAAGGATGTCGGGCACCTCCGGCCGGACCGCTCAGCAGACCTGGGCCGGGGCTTCCGCCACGTTACCAGTGGTCACCGGGGTGATGGACGGCGGCCGCTGACCACCGGGTCAGGCGCCGGAAAAGGGGAAAACTCCCCGGACGCTCCGCAACGGTAGGGGCACGACCACTTGACCACGTGTCGCATTCCCCGTACCGTCACGCTCCGTAGCGATCGACGGGAGAACCCCGAGCAGCACTGGGAGTGTCCGAATGCCCTCTGAATACGCCAAGTCTCTGGGCGCCCGCCTGCGCTCCATCCGCCAGCAGCAGGGTCTCTCCCTGCAGGGTGTGGAGGAGAAGTCGAACGGGCGGTGGAAGGCCGTGGTGGTCGGCTCGTACGAGCGTGGCGACCGGGCCGTGACGGTGTCCCGTCTGGCCGAGTTGGCCGAGTTCTACCGCGTACCCGTCTCGGAGTTGCTGCCTGACGGCAGTGGCGTCCGTCACGAGCCCACCAGCAAGATTGTCCTGGACCTGGAGCGGCTCTACGACGAGGCCTCCGAGGACCTGGCCTACGTCGCCCGCTACGCCCGCGCCATCCAGCAGCAGCGCGGCGACTACAACGGCCGGGTGCTCTCCATCCGCGCCGACGACCTGCGGGCGCTCGCGATCGTCTACGACGCCTCACCGTCGGGTCTGATCGAGCGGCTCACCGAGCACGGCGTGCTGGTGGCCGACCCCCGGGCGTTCTTCGCCTCCTGATCTGCCGCTTCACCTGATCTGCCGCTTCACCTGATCTGCCGCTTCACCTGATCTGCCGCTTCACCGAAAGGGCCCGTGCCAGTCGGCACGGGCCCTTTCGGATTGCGGTGTTCGGTGCGGACGCTCAGCGGGTGGCGTACTCGGCGATCCGGCCGAGCACCCCGTTGAGGAAGCGCGGCGAATCGTCTGTCGACATCTGCCGGGCCAACTCCACCGCCTCGCTGATCGCCACCGCGTCGTCGATCTCGTCGACGTAGAGCAACTCGTAGACGGCGATCCGGGCGAGATTACGGTCGACGACCGGCATCCGCTCCAGCGTCCAACCCTCGGCGTAGCTGGCGATCAGCTCGTCGATCCGGTTGAGGTGCTCGGCAACCCCCTCGACCAGGCCCACCGCGTAGCCCAGATGCTCCGGTCGGGGCTGCTCGATCCGCTGCACGTAGCCGGCGAGCACCTCCACCGGAGGCTTGTCCCGCAGGTCGGCCTCGTAGAGGACATCCAGCGCCCGCTTGCGTGCCTTGCGGCGCGCCGGCATCTGCTGCTTGGAACCCTCAGCCATCAGGCGCGGCCGAGGTAACGGCCGTCGCGGGTGTCGACCTTGATCTTCTCGCCGGTGGTGATGAACAGCGGAACCGGCACTGTGGCGCCGGTCTCCACGGTCGCCGGCTTGGTGCCGCCGGTCGAGCGGTCGCCCTGCAGACCCGGCTCGGTGTAGGTGACCTCCAGCACGACGCTGGTGGGCAGCTCGATGTAGAGCGGCACACCCTCGTGCTGGGCGACTGTCGCCTCCGCCTCGGGCAGCAGGTAGTTGGCTGCCTCACCGACGGTGCCACCGGGCACGGTGATCTGGTCGAAGGTCTCCAGATCCATGAAGACGAAGTCCTCGCCGTCGGCGTACAGGTACTGCATCGTGCGCTTGTCAACGGTCGCGGTTTCGACCTTGGTGCCCGCGTTGAAGGTCTTGTCGACCACCTTCCCGGACAGCACGTTCTTCAGCGTGGTGCGCACGAAGGCACCACCCTTACCGGGCTTGACGTGCTGGAACTCGACGACGGCCCAGAGCTCGCCGTCCAGGTTGAGTACCAGGCCGTTTTTGAGGTCGTTGGTGGAGGCCATTTCCTGCCTTGATCATCAATTGGCGGACAGACCTGGCAAGTCTACAAGCTGCGTCGAATCGGACGGCCCCCCGTTCGGAGCGCCCCATCGACGGCCCCTCAGCGGGTGGCCAGATGCTGCAGAGCGAGACGATAGCCGTCGATGCCGAGACCGCAGATCACTCCGGTCGCCACCGCCGAGACCACCGAGTGGTGCCGGAACTCCTCACGGGTGTGGATGTTGGAGATGTGCACCTCCACCAGCGGCCCCCGCAGCATGGCGCAGGCGTCGCGAACCGCGTACGAGTAGTGCGACCAGGCGGCCGGGTTGAGCACCACAGCGGCCCCCTCGTCGGCCGCCGTGTGCAGCCAGCCGAGCAGTTCATGCTCCGCGTCGGTCTGCCGGACCGTCACCGCCAACCCCAGCTCCCGGCCGGTGCTCTCGCAGAGCGCCACCAGATCCGCGTAGCTGGTCGCGCCGTACACATCGGGCTCGCGGGTGCCCAGCCGGCCCAGGTTCGGCCCGTTGAGGACGTAGACCTTCATGGGGTGGCCACCTCGCGGTAGGCGGCCTCCAGCAATGCGTCGTCCGGGCCCTCCAACATCGCCGGGCGGGCCAGCCCGTCGAGCACCACGAAGCGCAGTCGACTGCCCCGGGTCTTCTTGTCCACCCGCATCGCGGCCAACAGCTGCGGCCAGGCGTCGACCGGGTAGCTCACCGGCAGGCCCAGCGCGCTCAACGTGACCCGGTGCCGGTCGGCGGTCGGCGCGTCCAGCCGCCCGGCGAGCCGGGCCAGCGTGGCCGCGTACACGAGACCGACGGCGACGGCGTGGCCGTGGCGCCAGCGGTAGCCCTCGTTCTGCTCGATGGCGTGGGCCAGGGTGTGACCGTAGTTGAGCACCTCCCGCAGGCCCGACTCGCGCAGGTCGCCGGCGACCACGTCGGCCTTGACCCGGATGGCCCGCTCAATCAGCTCCCGACTCACCGGCCCCCGGGGGTCGGTGGCGGCCTCCGGATCATCCTCGATGAGGTCCAGGATCGTCGGGTCGGCGATGAAACCGCACTTGACGACCTCGGCCAACCCGGCCGCCAGGTCGACAGCCGGCAGGCTGTCCAGAGTGGCCAGGTCGGCCAACACCCCGACCGGCGGGTGGAACGCGCCCACCAGGTTCTTGCCGGCGGACGTGTTGATGCCCGTCTTGCCACCCACCGCGGCGTCGACCATGCCCAGCAGCGAGGTCGCCACCGGCACCCAGCGCACCCCCCGCAACCAGCAGGCAGCGACGAAGCCGGCCAGGTCGGTCACCGCGCCGCCGCCCACCCCGACCACCGCGTCGGTACGGGTGAAGCCGGCCGCGCCGAGCCGGTCCCAGCAGGCGGCGGCCACCTCGATGTGCTTGCCCGACTCGGCGTCGGGCACCTCGATCGGCAGCGGCTCGACGCCGGCGGCGCGCAGGCGCTCACCGAGCGCGTCCGCGAGGGCCTTGAGCGGAGGCGCGTGCAGCACCGCCACCCGGGTCGCGCCGGGCAGCAGGCCAGGCAGCGCGCCCAGCAGGTCACGTCCCACCAAGACGTCGTACGGCCGCTCGCCGCCGACCGGAATCCGGGTCACCTCGTCCATCGCCGGCAGCCTAGTCCAGCGGGCGGCGCGGCGAGGGCGGCTGTCCACCTGCTGGCCGAGCGGCCCAGTCCGCCAACCGGCGGGCGTGCTCGGCCACCGCGGCGCGCAGCGCCTCCGGGTGCCGGACCGTGAACGGACAGCCCAGCCCGGCGAGCAGCGCCACCATACCGGGCAGGCTCTCCGCTCGGGCCCGCAGCAGCACCCCGTCGGTGGTGGCGGTCAACTCGGCCACGCTGGGCGGGATGCGGCGGCGGGCGGCGACCAGGTCGGTCTCCAGCACGACCTCCACCTCGTGCGTGTACGGCACGCCGGCCAGCGACCGGGTCACCCACGCCACCGCCTCGAAGCCGTCCGGCACTGTGAACGTGGCCACGCCGGGCGTCACCGCGCCGATCCGGTCCAGTCGGAAGGTGCGGATCTCCCCACGCCGGTGGTCGTGGCCGGTGACATACCAACGGCCGGCGTGGAAGACCAGTCCGTACGGATCGAGCTCGCGGTGCGACTGCTCGCCCCGCCAGGAGCGGTAGTCCAGCGCCACCCGCTGCCGGTGCCGGGTCGCCGAGGCCAGCGCGAGCAGGGTGCCCGACGCCGGCCCGCGCTCCTGCTCCGGGCGACGCAGGGTGAAGCCCAGGTGCTCCTGGACGCCGGCGAGCCGGTCGGCGAGTGCCGCCGGCAGCACCCGGCGGATCTTCGCCAGCGCGGTGGCGGTGGCGGGCTGCTCGGTGGCGAGCCCGACCCGTTCGGCGACGACGAGGCCGAGCAGCACCGCCACCGCCTCGTCGTCGGTGAGCATCAGCGGGGGCAGCTTGTAGCCGGAGTGCAGCCGGTAGCCGCCGTAGCGGCCCCGGTCGGCGGTGACCGGAATGCCCAGCTCGACGAGCGTGGTCGCGTATCGGCGCACGGTGCGCTCGTCCACGCCGAAGTGGCCGGCGAGGTCGGCGGCCGTCGACCGGTGCCGGGTCTGCAGCAGTTCGAGCAGGGCCAGCACCCGTCCTGCGGGATGTGACACGGGCCACTCCTTCAAACCGGGCGGATCCTGTCCGGAATCGATCGTACGGTCTGTCGGTAACCGAGAGAAGGAGCTACCGATGGCGACATTCGTGCTGGTGCCGGGATTCTGGCTGGGTGCCTGGGCGTGGCGGGACGTGACAGTCGCGCTGCGGTCGCAGGGGCACGAGGTCCATCCGATGACGCTGACCGGTGTGGCCGAACGCGACCACCTCGCCGGGCCGGAGGTCAGCCTGGACACGCACACCACCGACATCGTCCGGCTGATCGAGGTCGAGGACCTGCGCGACGTACTGCTGGTCGGGCACTCCGGTGGAGGGATGCCGGCCGCCCAGGCGGCGGACCGCGTCCCGGACCGGATCGCCCGGATCGTCTACGTGGAGAGTGGGCCGTTGCCGGACGGCACTGCACAGTTCGACACTCTGCCACCGGAGGAGCAGCAACGGCTGCGGGCCGCGATCGGCAGCGGGCACCTGCTGCCGCCGCCGGCCTGGGATCCGGCCGCCGACCCGACCAACCTGGCCGGCCTGGACGAGCCGACGCTCGCGCTGCTGCGCACCCGGGCCACCCCGCAGCCGCTGCGGGCCGCCACCGACCCGGTCCACCGCACCGGCGGTCGCCCGGTGCCGACCGCGCTGGTCGCCAGCACCTTCCCGCTCAGCGTGGTGCGGCAGATGATCCAACAGGAGCACCCGTTCTTCACCGGCCTGGCCGGCGGCCCGCTGCACGAACTGCCCACCGGGCACTGGCCGATGCTCAGCGAGCCGAAGGCCCTGGCCGACGTCCTAGACCTGATCGCCCGCGCCTGAGGACCACCCCACTGCGCCGATCTTGCAGTTGCGGTTGCCGAGATGCGGGGATTGCCCCCTGTGTCGGGACAGCAAGTGCAAGATCGGCGCGACAGGTCCGCGTCAGCGCGGGAGCAGGGCGGCGACCTCGGCGACGACCTGCGCCGGGGCCCGACCGTCGGTGACCACCGTCTCGGTGGCCACCTCGGCGTAGAGCGGCCGGCGCTGGTCCATCAGGTGCTTGAGGGTGGCCCGTGGGTTGAGTGCCAGCAGCGGCCGGCCGGCGCCGAGCCCGACCCGCCGCACCGCGTCGGGCAGCTCGACCGAGAGGTGCACCACCCGGTGCCCGATCAGGGCCGCCCGGGTCTCCTCGGCCAGCACCGCGCCGCCGCCCAGGGCGAGCACGCCCGTGCCGCCGGCCAGCGCCGCGGCCACGGCGGCCCGTTCCAAGGTACGGAAGTGCGCCTCACCCTCGTCGATGAAGATCTCCGGAATCGGCTTCCCGGCCATCTGCTCGATGTCGGTGTCGGTGTCGCGGAACTCCACGCCGAGGGTGGCGGCGAGCGCCCGCCCGACTGTGGTCTTGCCGCAGCCGGGCGCGCCGACCAGCACGACGACCGGTGCCATCAGCGGATGACCAGCGCGTCGAGGTAGCCGGCCAGGTTGCGGCGGATCTCGGCGATCGAGTCTCCGCCGAACTTCTCGGTGGCCGCCTCGGCCAGCACCAGCGCCACCATCGCCTCGGCGACCACCGCGGCGGCGGGCACCGCGCAGACGTCGGAACGCTGGTTGATCGCGGTGGCCGGCTCACCGGTGGTGACGTCCACTGTGGCCAGCGCCCGGTTCAGCGAGGAGATCGGCTTCATCGCGGCGCGGACCCGCAGCGGCTCGCCGGTGGTGATGCCACCCTCCAGCCCGCCGGCCCGGTCGGTGACCCGGCGGACGCCGGTGGCCGACGGGATGATCTCGTCGTGCGCCTCCGAGCCGCGGGACCGGGCCTGCTGCCAGCCGTCGCCGATCTCCACGCCCTTGATCGCCTGAATGGACATCAGCGCGGTGGCCAGCCGGGCGTCGAGCTTGCGGTCCCACTGCACGTGGCTGCCCAACCCCGGTGGCACCCCGTACGCCAGCACCTCGACCACACCGCCGAGGGTGTCGGCGGCCTTCTTCGCGGCATCGACCTCGGCGACCATCAGGGCGCTGGCCTCCGGGTCGAGGCAGCGCAGCGGGTCGGCGTCGATCCGGGCCGTGTCGGACGGAGTGGGACGCAACCCGGGCTTCGCCGCCACCGGGCCCAGCTCGACGACGTGCGAGACGATCTCGATGCCGAGCGCCTGACGGATCAGCGCCTTGGCGACAGTGCCGACTGCCACCCGGGCTGCGGTCTCCCGTGCGCTGGCGCGTTCCAGGATCGGCCGGGCGTCGGTGTGGCCGTACTTCTGCATGCCGGCCAGGTCCGCGTGGCCCGGCCGGGGGCGGGTCAGCGGGGCGTTGCGGGCCTGCCGGGCCAGCTCGTCGGGGTCGACCGGGTCGGCGGCCATCACTGTCTGCCACTTCGGCCACTCGGAGTTGCCGACCCGGATCGCCACCGGGCTGCCCAGGGTCACACCGTGCCGCAGGCCGCCGAGCAGCTCGACCTCGTCCCGCTCGAACGACATCCGGGCGCCCCGGCCGTAGCCCAGCCGTCGACGGGCCAGCTCGTCGGCGATCTCGGTGGTGGTCACCTCGATACCGGCCGGCACCCCCTCCAACATCGCGACGAGGGCGGGACCATGCGATTCACCTGCAGTCAGCCAGCGCAACACAGCGGTCAGTCTGTCACGGCGGGCCACCGACGCGGCGCTCTCCCCGGGGCGTCCCGCCCAGCGGACGCCGCCGCCCGCTCACACGGGCGGCGGCTCAGATCCCCCGACCGCGCTTGTGCAGGGTGCGCAGCACCGCGTCGGCCCGGACCACCCGACCGGCGACGGCGAGGGCCAGGTAGGCGCGCGGCTCGCGGGGATTGCTCCGCAGGGTGCGCCGGGCCCAGCGCAGCGCGCCCCGGCGGTCGCCGGAGGCGGCCTGGGCGAACGCGATCTGCCCGGCCACCCGAGCCTCGCCGGCCGGTTGACTGGCGAACTCCGGGTAGCGCCGCAGCAACCACTGCAACGCCTCGGAGATGGTGTCCCAGCGCTGCGCGAAGTACGAGCGCTTGTGCCAGCGGACCAGCACCGACGGCGTCCGCAGGTTGATCAGCGGCGCGCTGCGCGCGGCCCGCAACAGGAACTCGTAGTCCTCCGCGTAGCTGCCCGGGATCTCCTCGTCGACCAGCCCGAACCCGTTTCGCAAGGCGGTGGCGCGGATCAGGAAGGTCGACGGGTGCAGCTCCGTCATCCGGTCGCGCAGCAGGTCGTCCAGGGTGATCCGGTCCTTGTCGAGCACCCGGTCGACGGTGTGCCCGTCGTAGTTGACCCGGATGCCGCAGCAGACGAACTCGGCCGCCGGATCGCCGGCCAGCGCGTCGACCTGGGCGGCCAGCTTGCCGGGCAGCCACTCGTCGTCGTCGTCGCAGAACGCGACCAGCTCGCCCTCGGCCGCGAGGGTGCCGCTGTTGCGCGCACCTGCCAACCCGGGAGTACGGGCGTTGCGGATCACCCGCACCACGCGGGCCGGGCCGCTTCCCAGCTCGGTCAACGACTCGTCCGGGACGGACTGGTCGAACACCACGACGACCTCGATCAGGCCCGGGTAGTCCTGTGCCAGGGTCGCGCGCACCGCGGCCCGCAGCAGCTCGGGGCGGTCCCGGGTGGGCACCACGACGCTGACGCTCGGCTGCTGGGTCATCGAATCTCCTCCGTACCCGGGCGCGGCCGGGACCAGGCCCGCCACCGGGGTGGGCGCGGGGTCGAACGGGCCACCAGGTCGTCGACGATCTGCCCGACCCGGGCCACCGCCGCCCGTCGTGCCTCGTGCGCCTCCGGGTCGGCGGCCACCGCGTACCGGGACGGGTCGGCCACCCCGGCGGCCAACGCGTCGTGCAGGGCCTCCCGGGTCTCGCAGAGCGCCACCAACCCTGCGGCGCCGAGCCGGCGGGCGAAGAGGAGCTGGTGGTTGTCGACGTGCTCACCGCGCGCCGGATCGCGGGGCACCACGATGGGCAGGTGGCCGTGCCGGCGGGCCTCCAGGATGGTCGCCGGACCACCGTGGCAGACCACCAGATCCGCATCGATCATCGCCTGTTGCAACGCGTCGTGGCCGAGGAACGGCACCGCGCCGGTCAGCTGGGGCGCGCTGGTGTGCCCGTGCTGCACGATCAGCCCGATCGGCCCGGCGGCCTGCGCGTGCCACTGCGCCACCCAGTCGACGAGCCGGTCGAAGGGGTGCTTGTCGGTGCCCACAGCGACCAGCAGTCGGAGCTGGGCGACCGCCGAGCTGTCGCGCTGGCGCGGCAGGCGGGCCGCCTCGGTGGCCGGTCGGGGTTGCGGACGCCGGGCGGTGCCCGTCTCCCGGGTCACAGCAGCGTCCCGACGACTGTCGCCTCGGGGTACTGCCGGCGCTGCTCGTCCCACTGCACGAGCATCGCGGACAGGAACGGCCGGCAGAGCCGAGCGGTCAACGTCGGGGTGTCGATCCGGTCGTACACCTCGATGTAGACGGTCGGGATGCGCCGCAGCCGGGCCAGCACCACGAACGGCACCGCCACCCCGGCACCGGTGGTGACCACGGCGGCGACCCGTCGGGCCCGCAGCACCCGCCAGGCCAGCAGCGCGTTGCGCAGCAGGTTCGGCACGTTGCGGGTGGTCGGGTGGTGTGCCGGCACGAGGTCCTCGCCGGCCAGCAGCGACACCGCCTCCGGGGTGTCGAAGGTGACCCAGCAGCGCCGCTGCTGTTCGTACCAGGGCCGAAGGGCCAGTAGTTGGGCCAGATGGCCGCCGCTGGAGCCGACCAGCAGCAGCACCGGCGCCCCACTGTCGTCGTTGTTCGTGTCCACGCGACTCCCCACAAGTTCGCTTGGAATTTCAGTTCACGCCAGGCAGAAGCAGATCACACGTTCCCCGGTCGTTGAATAGCGCGACCGGCCGAGATGACGATCTCCACAGCGGGCGATTCGGTACGCCGAACGTCCGAGGTCCATCGATCGTCATCACCACCTGCGATTTTGTCGTCACTCTGCGGCGCGCCGTCGCCGCCGCGATTCCTCCAGATCAGCCGCTATGTCTTTTCTCGATGACGTCCAGAAGTGCGGGATGCAGTGCGGCGTTCCAGCCCGCGCCCGCGTCGGCCAGCCGCCACGTCCGCAACCACATCTCCACCAGGTACGCGTCGGCGACGAGCCGGCGTTGCGCCGCGTCGAGACCGAGCCGCTCGCCGTGCCGGCTCAGATACCCGTCCACTGCCGACGCCGCGGCGTCGGCCGGCTCACCCCGCAGCACGAGGGCCCGCTGGAACGCGTCGTGCGCCAGGTCGAAGCCGACCGGCACGTCCGGCCCGCTGTGCTCCCAGTCCCAGGCGACCAACCGGCCGGCGTGCCAGCCCAGGTTCCACGGCACCCAGTCACCATGCCAGTGACCGAACTCGACGCTGGTGTCGCCATGCCGGCGGGCCAGCGCCGAGACCGCGGCCACCGCCCGTGCACCGGTCGGCTCGGTCGCGGCGGCCCGGCCGGCCTGATCAGCCAGCCGGTGCAGGAAGGTCGAGTCGACAAGCGGTCGAGGTGTGCCCGCCGGGCCGCCCCGCCTGGCGACCGCGAGCAGCGCCGCGATCCGTGGCGGGTCGTCCACCGGCACCCCGCGTACCGCCGGGGGCAACGGCTCGATCACCGCCACCACCTGGCCCGCCCACGACGTCTCGGTGAGCAGCCGCGGTGGCGTCGGGTGGTCGGCGACGCCGACCACCCCGCGCAACGCCCGCAGCGCCGCTGCCTCCGCGCTGACCAGCGCACGGGTCGCGTCGTTCCAGCCGATCTTCGCGTAGCCGCGCGGACGCCCGTCGGCGCTGAAGAGTTGCAGGGTGGGCTTGCCGTTCGGGTCGGGTGGGCGGACCCCGAACGCGGCCAGCAGCGGCGTGTCACCCAGGTCCGCGGAGAGCCGCTCACTCAGCAACAGCTCCGCGGCCGGCACCCCGGCCGGCACCGAGACGGTCAACGTGGGAAAGGGCGCGAGCCCCACCCGACCGAACCGGGCCAGCCCGCCGAGCACCGCCCGCAGCGCGCGCACCTTCGGTGGCCGCAGGGCGTTGTACGCCAACAGGGACGCCGCCCCGGCCCGGGGCGCGCCCAACGGCACCAGGAACCGGGCCCGGGCGACCGACGGCACCACCGCGTACCGGGCCACCGCCTGGTGACCGGCCGGCAGGGCGCCGTCCACGGTCAGGCCGACCCGGTCGTCCGGGAAGACCGCGCGGCTCACCCAACCCAGGCCGTCCACCCGAGAACGCGGGTCGGCGGCCGGGCCCACCCGGGTCGTCACGCCGCCCGGTCCGCCCAGTCGAGGTCCAGCCCGAGCCGTTGACGCAACGCGTCGTTGTACGGCCGGTAGTAGTCGGTCAGCTCAGCGCGCACGCTCGGCTCCAGCGGCGCCGAGCGCCGATCGTTGTAGACCTTGAAGTTGGGCAGGTCGTACGCCGGCAGACCGAGGAAGTCCAGGGTGCGCCGGTAGGTCGCCCGCGAGTCGCGGTACAGGTCCTCGCTGGGCAGGAAGAGGATCTGCTGCCTGTCGAAGCGCTCCAGCCACGGCTCCAGGTGCTCCAGGTAACGCCCCCGGGCCCGGTACGTGTACCAGTCGTACGGCTCACTGAACGACTGCGGCTCGGCGATCAACCGCTCCCGCTCCCCCGCCGTGCGTTCCGGCTCGGCCGCCAGCGCGGCGGCGAAGTCCAGTGGTTCGATGCCGTGGGTGCGGCGTTCCTTCCAGTGCGAGTACGCCCGCTCCACCGGGTCCCGCAGCAGCACGATGAGCTTCACCGTCGGCATCAGCGCGGCGACCCGCTCCGCGGCCAGCGGGTGGAACATGTACAGCGGGGCGGCCTCGCCGACCCGGACCGGCCCGCCGTGCCGCTTGGCCAGGGCCTCGCGCTGCCGCTCGGTCGGGAAATGCGAGCGGTACCAGGATTCGCCGCGACCCCAGTGCTCCTCGAAGTAGTGCGCCGACTTCGTGTTCCACGCGGGAAAGAGCCGGGGCACCAACGGGTGCTGGATGAGGTAGTTCCACAGGGAGGTGGTGCCACCCCGCTTGGTCCCGATGATCAGGAAGTCCGGCAGCGGCCGGCGATCGCTGGTGCGAACGCCGTAGTCGACAAGCGATTCCTTCACCCGGGTGGTCACCTGGGTCGGAACCAACTGCTTGACCCGGTCACGCATGGACACCACGACGAACCTCACCTGCCTCTCGTCGATGCCGAGGTGGGCTCGGCGGCCGCGGCCGCGTTGTCCCCTCCACGGATCTGCCTCATGGTCCCCCGGATGCCGGCGCGCACCCGGGGCAACGTCAACATGCCGACGCAGCCGGTCAGCAGCACCGCCAGCGCCACCGCGAGGCCGG
Source organism: Micromonospora trifolii (assembly GCF_022229005.1). Lineage (GTDB taxonomy): Bacteria > Actinomycetota > Actinomycetes > Mycobacteriales > Micromonosporaceae > Micromonospora > Micromonospora trifolii. Next base: position 50,487 of record NZ_JAKKFD010000028.1, on the reverse strand, counting down.
GCAGGCCACGACCGCCCACCAGCACGCCGGCACCGGCGGCCAGGCCCACACCGGCGATCGTGCCCGTCGCGGCACGCACCATCGCGGCGTCGAACAGCGGCTCACGAACGACCGACCGGGCGAACCCGGCGGCGGTGAGGTTCTCGGTGGCGATGCCGGCCGCCCAGGCCACCGCCGCGCCCGTCGCGCCGTGGTGGGGGATCAGCCAGAGACCCAGCGAGACGGTCACCGTCAGCCCGGCCACTGTGGCGACCAGGTGCAGCCCGCTGCGCCCACCCATCAGGAGCAGGCTCTGCACGTTGCCCACCCCGGTGTTGACCAGCATCGCCAGCGCGAGCACCGTCATCGCCGGCACGCCAGCGGTGAACTCCGGCCCGAACAGCTGGAGGAAGGCCAGCGCGAAGACCGCCAGCAACAGGTAAACCGGCCAGGACAGCACCAGGCCCCAGGTGGTCAACTGCCGGTGCACGGCCGCCGCCGCGGCCCGCTCGCCCCGCCCGAGCAGCCGGGACAGCTGCGGCGACACCGCCACCCGCAGCCCCTGCATGGCCAACTGACCGGCCAGCACGTACCGACCGACGGCACCGAACACACCGGCGTCCGCCGGCCCGGCCAGCACCGAGGTGAGCAGCACCCCCACCCACATGCTGCCGGCGTCGATGGCCGCCGAGGCGGCCCGGGGCAGCGCGAAGCGCCAGAACGTGGACCAGTCGGCGCGGCGCGGACGCAGCGTCGCGCCCCGGCCCAGCCCGAGCGGGCCGGCGACGAGGGTGAGGCAGGCCAGCAGCGCCAGCGCCGCCGGCACCAACCAGCCGGTCATGCCGGCGAGCAGACCACCACCCGCCAACGCGGCCGCGCCGACCAGGACCGGTCGGGCGACCGGCAGCAGCAGGAACTGCACCCCGACGTACGCCCGGATGGGCCGTACGCAGCGCAGCGCGGCCAGCAGCAGGGTCATCGTGACCACCACCGGCACCGCGGCGAACGTGACGGTGAGCAGCGCGTCGCCGCTCGCGCCGGAGCCACGCAGCAGCCGGGGCGCGAGCGCGTCGGCGGCCAGCACGCCCGCGCCGGCGACCAGCAGCCCGGTCAGCAGCGGCGGGATCAGCGCCACCGGGAGCACCCGGGCCGCGTCACCGCGCACGCCGGTGCTGCGGCGGGGCAGCGCCCACATCAGACCGGTCTCCGCGCCGAGCGTGCAGATCGCTGTGGCCACCGTGACGACCCCGATCGCGGCGAAGAACGCGCCCGCTCCGGCCGGGCCGTAGCTTCGGGTGATCACCACGGCCAGCACGAACCCGAACAAGCCACTGGTGGCCGCGCCGAGCAGTCCGGCCACACCGCTACGCGCGCTGCGGCGGGTCTCGGCCGAGCCGTCGTCCCCGGCCGGCGACGGCGCGGCCTGATCCTCCACCGGGGCGGGCGTGGGCCGGCCCTCGTCGGCACCGGCCGACGATCGGGTCGCGGCGGTCACGCGGGCACCGGCGCGGTCCGTAGGGCCGTCGGCGACGAGCCGGCCGACCGGGTCAGCCGTTCGCGTTCGGTCAGCGCCATCGCGAAGGCGACAGCGAAGAACGCGACCGCCAGGTTCTGGTTGGCCATGCCGTAGAACGGGATCTGCACGATGCAGACGACCGGCACCACCGCCAGCCACTGCCCGGCCGCCGAGGTCGCCCGCGCGCAGATCACCGCGGCGGCGACGAACCACGCCAGGAAGCAGATGAGCGCGGGTACGCCGTGGCTGAACAGCACCATCCACAGCTGCCCCTGGGTGCCGATCGGCGCGGCCGCCGACACGGTGTCGACGTTCACCGGAGCGCCGTAGCCCAACCACGGTGACTCCTGCACCCGACGGATCACCTCGGTGTAGAGCGAGAGCCGGTCGGTGTTGGTGTCGCTGGAGTCGACCCGTTTGCTGATCAGCTCGGTGATCGGGATGAACAGCGTGGCCAACCCGCCGATCACCACCACACCGACGATGGACGCGGCCACCCGCACGTTGCCGCGCAGGCTGGCCCGCACCCCGAGCACCGCCAGCCCGGCGCCGAGGCTGAGGAACATCGCCCGGTTGAGGGTGAGGAACGCCGGCGCCAGCGACAGCGGCAGCGAGGCCAGCAGCGCCCAGCGCAGCAGCCCCTGCCGGCGCAGCATCGCGAAGGCCACCACGCAGGGCAGGGTCATCGCGTACGCGCTGCCGTAGTTGTTGGTGTACGCGAACGGCGCGGCCGGCCGATAGATCGGGTTGAGCGAACGGGCGCTGTACTCAGCGGTGGTCAGGTGCACCATGTCCTGGATGAACGGGGTGCTGGCCACCCCGCCGGGCAGCAGCACCTCCATCGGGGTGGTCATCGCCAGCCGGGGCATCAACACCCCGAGCCAGCCCAGCGCCACCAGCCCGAACCAGAACGCGCAGAGCGGGGTGAGCACGGCCACCAGGCTGGCGCGTTCCCGGGCGGCCGCGTAGACGTAGACGCCGACCACCAGCGCGGTCAGGTAGAAGGCCAGTCGCAGGGCGAACGTGAGCAGCGAGGCGGGCGACGACAGTTGGGTGGCGCTGACCACCACGATGGCGAGGAAGAGCAGCCAGATGCCGGCCGCCGGCGGCAGCGGCACGCGCCCCCGGGTGAGCAGCAACGCGAACAGCAGCGCACCCAGCAGCGGCCAGCCGAGGTAGAACGCACCGAACAGCCACCACAGCGGCACCAGGCCGAACATCATCGACAGCGGCCAGAGCGGCAGTTGCGGCGGCGTGGGCGGCGGCACCGGCGCGGCCTCCTGCGGAGCGCCTCCGGGTGGTGGTTCGGTCGCCGGGGCGCGGGTCACCGACACGCTCAGGCCCGGCCGTTCCGGGTGAGCACGAAGCCCAGCGGGGTGACCCCGGCGGCGCGCAGCCGCTCCACCAGGCGTCGCAGGTCGCTCTGCCGGGTGCGGTCCCGTTCCACGACCACCACCGCGCCGCCCTGCCGGGCCACGGCCACGCCACGCTCGTCGGACTCGGCCGGCGGGGCGTTGAACAGGACCAGGCCGTGGTCCGCACCCTGCCGCCAGGTGCCGAACCGGACACTGCCCACACCCACGGCAACCTCGTCGGGGGTGACGACGCGACTGTTCTCCGGACGGGCGGACGACACCCGCGGCAGCGTCAGGGTGGCGTCGGGGTCGGTGGACGGGCGGGCGCCAGGCGGGTGCGGGGAGGGCCGGCGGGCGGGCGTGCTCTCCGTGCCGGCAGCGGCGGGCGGTGTGCTGCCGGCCGGCCGGGGCTTGGGCACCAACGGTCGGGACGGGTCGATGGGCAGCCGCCCCCGGTCGGCGAGCACGATGGCCCGTAGCCGCTCGATCCGTCCGCTGTCGTCGGCGACGAAGACCTCCCGGCCGTCCACGGCGAGCGCCACGGCGAGCCCGGCGGTGAGCGCGGTGGCGTCCTCCCGGGCGGTGACCAGCGCCACCCGGGCCGGCTGCCGGACCCGCTCGGCGACCGCCATCGCCACGTACCGGATGTCCGCGTCGACCGCCCGGGGGCTACCCCGGAACGCCGGCCGGCGCACAGTGCCGAGCAGCGGAAGGCCGGAGGCCTCCCGGCCGTCGGCGACCGAGCGGACCCGCCGGTCGGTCGACTCCCAGAGGTACGCCAGCACGATGCCGATCAGCGCGCCACCGAGCAGGCCGGCGACCAGGTAGAGCGGCCGGTGCCCGGCGGAGGTGACCAGCGCCTTCTCGGCGGTCTGGGTGACCCAGCCGGGGTTGACATCGACCGCCGCGATCTCGGTACGGGCGGCGTTGAGCTGGGTGAGCTGGTTGTTGATCCCGGCCAGCTCGGCCACCAGCGCGTCACCGGCGGCGGTGTCCTTGGCGGTGTTCGCCCGCTTCTGCAACGCTGTCTGCTGGGCGGCGACCTTGGTGATGCTGGCGTCGTAGGAGCGCAGCATCTCCGCGCGCTGCTGCTCGTACATGGCCCGGCGCACGCTCAGATAGGCCTCGGCGGCCATGTTGGCGCTCTGCACGGCCTGGTGCGACTCGCGCGCCTGGTAGGTGAAGCGCAGGATCTGCCCGCCGGTGGGCACCTCGACCTCGAGCGCGTCACGGATGTCCCGCGGGTCGCCGCCGGCGGAGTCGGCGAGCCGCTGCACCACCTCGGTGCCGGTGGCGATGCCGCTCTCCACGTTCATGTTGACCGCCCGGTCGGCGCCCGCGCCGCTGGGGGTGAAGGCGTCGGTCACCACCGGCCGGACCGCGACCACGGCGCTCGCGGACAGCGCCGCCGGCACCAGCAGCACGTAGCCGAGCGCGGCGAGCAGACCGACCATGGCGACCGCCGCCACCAACCGCAACCGGTGCATCGGCACCCGCAGCAGGTCGGTCAGTGTCACGGCACGTGAGGTGCCGGAGGACGGGCCGTCCGTGGGCCATGGGGCGGGCGCTGCATCAGTCATGGAACTTCTTCACCGTCTGTTGAGGATTACCGACGACCACGACGCCGGGTGGTACGTCGGTGCGGACCACCGTCGCCGCGCCGACGACGCTGTCCCGACCGACCCGCACGCCCTTCAGGACCAGTGCGTGCGCACCGACCCAGACGTTGTCCTCGAGAACGATCGGGGCACGGGTGAGCGGGCCGGGCGGTGCGTGCCGCTGCTCGGGGGGCAGGTTGTGGAAGTCGTTGTCGAGCAGCTCGCAGTCCGACAGGAGGCACCGGTCCCCCACTGTCACCGACGTCCAGGTGCCGATCCAGGTGGCGTTGAGCAGACAGTCCGCGCCGACGCGCACCTCGCCGGGGCCGGCGAAGCGGACGAGTTTGTTCAACCGGGTGCGGTCACCGATGGTCACCCGCACACCGCGACGCAGCCGGATCCGGCCACGGATCTCCACGTCCCGACCGAGCGTCAACCGTCGGTAACGGAGCTGATACCAGCCGCGTTTGACCGCGAAGACCAGACGCACCACGCGTCTCGTTCGGATGCCAGCGGCGCCGAGCAACGACCCTCCCCCACCGTCGCGGGCCGGCGGCGGTGCTACCGCCACCGGCCCAACGTGAACAATCTACCGATGCTCCGTTACGAACGGTTGACCCTTACTGTACGGAGAAGAATGTCGATGGGGTAGACCAGGACAACTCGGGCGTCGCGCTGCTGATGACGGTCGCCGTGGCGCCGGCGACCACCGCGCTCGGCGCGGCCGTCGGGTCGAACGGCACGCTCCGCAGCGCGCCGTCGGTGGAGCCGTAGACGATCCGTCCGTCCACCCACGCCATGCCCCGCACCGCGGACCAGGTCACACCCGTGGTCGGCAGGGCGAACTCGGTGGCACCCAGGTAGTTGCCGTCGATCTCGAAGTAGCGGTAGTAGAGGCTGTTCGCCCCGGTACGGGTGTAGTAGAGCCGGCCGTCGAGGAAGAAGGCGCCGGTCAGCAACGCCGGGTTGTACCAGTCGTTGTAGCCGGACGCCTCCCACGGCGAGCCGATCGCGCCTCCGTTGAAGAGCGAGATGTCGATCCGACTGCCGGTGGGCGTGCCGGCCACCGTGTGCGACCAGTAGATCCGGTCGTCCACCCGCCAGGTCGCGCCGGCCCCCGTGTACGTGGGCTGGCTGACGCTGGTCGCGGTGCCCAGCGCGGTGCCGTTGAACGGCACCTTCGCCACGGTGCCCGAGGCGGTGCCGAGGTAGAGGTTGCCGGTGGTGGCCGACGGCGGGTTCTTCGCCGTGAAGGTGCGTCCTCCGGCGAGCGGGAACATGCCGAGCCGGCCGTGGTACTCCTCGCCCATGCCGTCGGAGTTGTGCCCGAAGTAGAGGCCGTCCGAGCCGCGCCAGAGCACCGGCACCGACGAACCCCAGCTGCTGGTGCCCGACGGCATCGAGGCGCTGCCGCTACGGCGCGGGTTCCAGTTCACCGGCATGCCGGTCGCCGGGGTGACGGCGGCGATGCCGAGGCGGTCGACAGCGCCCGGGCCGGCGTTGTCGCTGGCGTTCGGGTTGTTGACCCAGCGGAAGTGCCCGCCCAGGTAGATGACGTTGTCCGCCACCTCGACCGAGGTGATCGTGTCGTTACCGGTGTAGTCGACCCAGGTGGCGAGCAGTGCAGAGCCCCGCGCGGCGGTCTCGAAACGGACCAGGGCGTCGCAGTACGCGGCCGGCCAGCCGGCGCCGCCGTTGGTGCCGACCACGAACCAGCTGCCGTCGCCACCGAACTTCACGTCCTGCACGTAGTGCACGAAGGTCGTCGGCGCCGCGCACGGCGGGACGAACTTGTCGGTGCTCCAGTCGAGCACAGTGGGAGTCCCGGAGACGTCCACCAACGCCATCTGGTTGCGCGGCAGGTCGTTCACGAGCGTGAAGTTGCCACCGACGACCAGGGTGCCGCCGTCCGGCGCGACGTCGATGGTCCAGACGTACGACGTGGTGTCGTGCCGTCCCACCGTGGCGTCGATGCTGAAACTCGGGTCGATCGCGCCGCTGGTCGCGTTGAGCCGGCCGAGACCGGAGTGCGCGGTGCCGTTGAGCCAGTTGAACGCGCCAGCAACGTACAGCCAGTTGCCGTGCAGCGCCAGGTCACGGACCGTGCCGCCGTCGGAGCGCCCGACCCAGCTGCTGATGATCGCGCCGGTGGACGGGTTGAGCGCCACCAGGTTCTTGCGGGAGACGCCGTTGACGTTCTTGAAGGTGCCGCCGACGATCAGCGTGCCGCCGGGGCCGGCGAGCAGCGTGTTGACCGCGCCGTCGAGCACCGGCAGGAAGGTGGTCGACATGGTGCCGGTGGTCCGGTCGTACGCGAAGAGGTAGCGCTGCGTGATCCACGCGGAACTGGCGGTCTGCCGGAGCTGGGTGAAGCTGCCGCCGACGAAGACCGTGTTGCCCACCTGCGCGAAGGCACGGGTCTCACCGTCTCGGGCGTGCGGGGTCGCGTCGGCGGGGTTCGCCGACACCAGGGTCGCCGTGGCCGGGACCGGCACCACAGCGGCCGACGCGTTCGTGGGCACGCCCAGAGCTGCGGCGATGATCGCCAACGCGACCATCCCCGCCCGAGTACGACGTCGTCCTGCAAAACGCCACAAGTGCGAGAGTTTGGGCACGCTGCGCCTCCAGATTGGATGAGAACCCGAGGTAGCGTGCCTCGTCCAGCCTGGTTAACAAAATCCGCCGATTGGGCGGTGCATGAATCCGCAAGCCGACAGAACGCCGGAGGATCGGTTGTCCGACCCCCCGGCGAACGCCGTCCGGTCAGCCTGTTTCGAACGTCAGCGGTTACCTCCGGTGGGTTGCCGCAGGTAGGGGTCCTGCCCGGCCTGCGTGAAGCCGGCCACCGCCGACGCGTCGTGATTCATCGTCATGTCGCAGGTCGACGTGCGGCTGGTCATACCGGCCGAGTTGAAGTAGATCGCCGCCTTGATCTTCGGGTGCGCCTTCAGTGCCGCCGGGAACTCCTGGAACCAGCGCTGCTTGGCGCCCGGGTCGGCGGAGTTGAAGTTGGTGCCGAACTCGGCGAGCATCCGGGGCTTGCCCGCGCCGATGCCGTTGTCGTCCAACCACCGGTAGAAGCCACTGACAGTCGTGCTCGGGCTCTTCCACACAGTGCTGCCGTTGCAGACGTGGAAGTTGTACGGGTCGTAGGCCACCCAGTCGACGTACTGGTCGCCGGGGTACAGGCCGGCGTACCGGGAGTAGTGCCCGGACCAACCCATCATCGTCCAGACCCAGACCGCGTTGGTCGCGCCCGCGTTGGCGAACCTCTCGTGGACGTAACGCCAGGCCCGGACGAAGTCGGCGTCGCTGCCCTTGTTCGGCTCGTCCTCCGGTTCGTGGTCGAAGCCGATGAAGACCGGCACGCCGGCGGCGCGGATCCGGCCCGCGACAGCGTCGATGGTGTCGTCCTGCTTGCCGCCGTAGACGTCCGACCACTTGAGGGTCGTGCCGGCGGAGAAGTCACGGGACTCCCAGGCGAAGAACATCAACCGGCCTTCGCGCATCTGCTGCGACTCGTACACGTCGGGGAAGGCGCCGTTGCTGCCGGCGTTGGAGAAGTCGTGGTAGCGGTGCACGATGTCGAACTTGCGCCCGACCTGCGTCTCCACGTCGGTGACGGCCTTGCCGTGGTCCCAGCCGCCGGCCGCGCCGGCGGGCGAGTACATGCCCCACCAGGCGCCGCAGGACGGGACGAGCTTGTCCGAGACGGACCCACACTTGCCGGACGGCAGGGTGCCACTGGCGCTCGGGGTCGCCGTCCGGGTCGGGGCGACGGTCGGCGACGGCCTCGGCGCGGCGGTGGTCGGCGACGCGCTCGGCGACGGCGGCGGTGCCGGCCGGGTGGTCGTCACCGGCGACGGCCGGGCCCCGAGGTCGTAGCTGATCAGCAGACTGGGTCGCAGGTCCGGGTTGCGGTTCTCGACCGACGCCCAGTAGATCCGGCTCTCCAGGCCGCTCTGCGCCAACGAGACCGTCCAGGTGCCGTTGCCGGTGACCAGTTTGGAGACGTCCCACTCGTTGACGCCCTTGGACACACCGGTCACGCTGTCCAGTGCGGCACCCGCCGACGTCAGCGGCGGCCGCGACTCGCGGGCGCTCAGCGGCGACGCGTGCGCCGTCACAGTGGCGGCGAACTGCTGCCAGGCGTGCACCCGCAGCGTCGCCCGGATGTTGACCGCTGTGGACGGCACCGTGGTCACAGCGAACTCGATGACCGCCTCGCGGCCACCGCGCGGGTTGCCGTCGCAGCGCGCCGCGCAGGTGGCCAGCGTCGACTTGGCCGCGTTGTCACCGTCCTGCGACACCGCGGTGGCGGTGGTGTCGGCCGCCGCCCGGATCGACAGGTCGTCGCTGGCCAGCAGCGGCATCATGGTCGCCACGATGCCGGCCACCACCGAACCGCCGACCACGCCGATGGCAATCGCCTTACGCCGGGGTCCGGAGCGGAACCGGGTGATGCGGTGCATACCGTGCCTGGTCAAGGAAACTCCCTGTGTCTGCGTCCGTAACGGTGAGCAGCGTATCGATGACCAGGACATGTGGCAGGTAGGACAGTTTTCCGTAAGCGCGTCTTAACCGTCAGCTAAGAAAGCCTCCTTCGGCTACCTGCCTCAGCGCGTCCCGCACCGCCCCTGCCGAACGACGTCGAACGGATCGGACTGGCCCACCGTCTGAGCCAGCAGGAGGTCCAAACCGGACACTACCCAAAAACGAGCCGCACCGACATCCGCGATCCAGAGGCAGGCAAGCGCTGCGGCAGTGGGCAGGCGGGACGCGTGCCCCGTTCCGGCCGGCGGTCTCAATCCCGGCGCGGTCGCCACCCTCAGACCGTTCAACCCTTGCGATTCCTTCCAGTTCGCAGTGTTGACCATGGATGCCTGGCTCAGTAGTGTTCATAAACAACACGGGCTACAGGTGCCCTGATAATCACGAGGGAGAACTGTGAGGATTCGAGCTCTATTAGCTGCAGCACTAGCGACGACGGCCGCAACTGCTGGCATAGTCGCGGTGGACACATCTGTTGCCAGCGCAGGTTCCGCGAGAGGCTGCACCTATCCGCGCGTCTGCTTCTACCTGACCGAAGCGCGTTCGCTCGCCAACAACCCCACAGCCTCGTACCAAGACATCACGACCGGTTACCAGGACCTCGGCTCCAGCAGCGAGGGTTCCTTCTCCGTCTACAACACCCGAAATGATGATGGAGCTCTCCTCCATTACACCAACGGGTACGAGTATTGCCTCCCCCCGAACAGAGGCAACGCGCACATCCGTGGTGAGATCGTGGACAAAATCCGAATCATGAATTCGCCAACCTGCGGGAGGTAGCCAGTCGAATGATGTCCGGCGACAGATAAATCACGCAGCGCACGAAATTACGTGAGGGCTGTCGCCAGATGCTTAAGACTGCGCGATTTTGGTTCGTCAGTTGGCGATGGCCGCCGCGAGCGCGGCGGCCATCGCCGGGCGGGGTGCGACAACTCCGGTGAACTGCTCGAACTGACCGACAGCCTGGGCCAGCAGCAGGTCCAGTCCGGACACCACCCGCAGGTTCGCCGCGACAGCAGCGACGGCCAGAGGCGTCGGCCACGGATCATAGAGCGCGTCGAAGAAGACCGCGTCCGGCGACCAGACAGCCACTTTGGCCAACGGATCGGCGACGCCTCTCGGCACGGTGGATACGACCACCTCGGCGGCCAAGTGCCGGGGCGCGTCGGCCCAGGATCCGGCGCTCAGCGCGATACCCAAAGCGTCTGCCACAGGGCGGAGGCCTTCGACCGCCTCGGCCCGGCGGGCCACCACCGTCACCGACGAACAGGCCAGCTGGGCGGCAGCCGCGACCGCGGCGCGGGCCGTCCCGCCGGCTCCGAGCACCGTCACGGCGCCACCGGCGGTCACGCCGGCGTCGGTCAGCACCCGCACCATTCCGGCGACGTCGGTGTTGTCCGCGTACCAGGAGCCGTCCGGACGGCGTACCAACGTGTTGGCCGCGCCGACGGCGGCGGCGACCGGCGACGCGGCGTCGGCCACGGCGAGCGCCGCCTCCTTGCCTGGCATGGTCACCGACAACCCGGCCCACTCCGGGCCCAGGCCGGCGACGAGATCCGGCAGCTCCGCCGCCGCGCACTCGATCCGGGTGTACGACCACAGGGTCAGGCCGGCGGCGACGTAACCCGCGGTGTGGATCACCGGGGAGAGGGAGTGCGCGATCGGCTTGCCCAGCACCGCAGCCCTACGGGTGGCAGCCGGCGGCCCGGTCACTGTCGACATCACGTCCCCGCCCTCCCCCGCACGTCGGGATCGACAGTACCCAGAACCCCGGCCCGGGCACCAGAGAACCGGCCCTGCGGCCGCCCCAGGTGACCGGGTTATCGCTTGACCCACATCGACGTTGGTGAAAGCATTCCGGGGACGGAAGCGCCGATCGGAAAAGGGGAAACCTTGAACAAAAGCATTCTCCGTGCCCTTATCGCGATTGCCGCGGTTTTCAGTCTTTCGCTGATGACCGCAGCACCCGCGAGGGCGGACGCCGCAGCGGGCAGCTGGTCCGACAACCACCAGCTGTGCCAGTCCAGCTCCTGCGTCCGTAGCGGCAACATCGTGCGGCTCTGGCAGGCCATCGTCTGGGCCGACGATCTGAGCGGCACCGTCGGCAGCAGCTTCATCGACGGTGAGTTCGGCTCCAACACCGCCGCCAAGACCCGGACCTGGCAGGACGTGATGAACGTCGGCATCGACGGGTCGGTCGGGCCGCAGACCTGGGGTGAGGCGTACGGCGCGGTCAACCGCAACACCGGGTTCGACACGAGCACCCAGACCGGGTACTTCTACTACGGCTACAACCGCACGTTCGGTCTGCGCAAGCAGAACAGCAACGGCGTGTGGACGTTCCTCAACCCGCGCACCGGCACCTGGACCGGAACGAGTCACTGACAATGACGCGGTAATTGCGTGTCAGAGCTGACACATAAAGGCTCCCTTCCCAACAGCGACCATAATTGTGGTCGCAATGGGAAGGGAGCCTTTATGGAATGACCCGGCCGGTCAGATGATGCCGGCCTCCCGGGCCTTGTCCTTGTTGCGCTCGTGCTGCTCCGGCGTCTCGGCGAACTCCGAGTGGCCCTGCTTGTCGATCGCCACGAAGAAGAGCCACTTGCCCGGCGGCGGGTTCATCGCTCCTTCCAGGGCCTCCTTGCCGGGGTTGTTGATCGGGGTGGGGATCATGCCCCGCAGCTTGCGGTTGTACGGGTTCTTCTGGTCGTTCAGCTCGGCCTCGGTCATCTGCTTGGACGACTTGGTCGGCTTGCCGATCGACTCCAGGTAGTAGTTGACGGTGACGTCCATCTCCAGGCAGTTGCACGGGAACTCGCCGTACGCCCGGTTGTAGGCCACCCGGGCGACCTTGCCCAGGTCGTCCTTGTTGCCCGCCTCGGCCTGGGCCAGCGATGCCACGATCAGCGCCTCGTACGGGCTGACGCCGCCCCGCTCCTCCTGCACTCGGTCGGCGAACTTCATCTCCCCGCTCACCGAGAGGAAGCGGTTCACCATCAGCTTGAGGACGCTCTCGGCAGTGGACTTCGGCGGGATCTCGTACGTGTCCGGGAAGAGGAATCCTTCGATGGACTTGACGCTCTTCTTGCCGTCGGCGCGCTTGAACCACCAGTCCGGGACGCCGAGCCCTTCGGGGTCCTTCGCGGCGGCCTGGAAGTCCTTGACCGGGATCTTGGTCTTCTCGGAGAGCAGCTTGTAGATGTTGAAGCTCGTGCGGCCCTCGGGGATGGTCAGCCCGTTGACGATCTTGTTCTTCAGGTCGAGCATCGCCGTCACGGCGCTCGCGCCGCTCATCTGCTTGCGCAGCTTGTACGTGCCCGGCTGGATGTTCTTGCTGCGTGTGTTGGCCTCGGCCGCCTCGATGAAAGCCTTCTGGCTCTTCACCACGTCGGCTGCCACGAGGGCGTCGGCCATGTCGGCGAGCAACGCGCCGTTCTTGATCTCGACGGTGATCTCACCGGCCCCGCTGCCGTCGTAGTCGGGGGTGACGAAGTAGTTCTGGATGCGGTCGAAGCCGTAGAACGCGCCGCCGCCGATGCCGCCCAACAGGAGCAGGGCCATCAGCAGAGCCAGGAAGGTCTTGCCCCGGCCGCCGCCGGACCCGCCCTTGCCCTTGCCCTTGCGGAAGCCGCGCCGGTGCCGACCCTTCTCCCCCCGCTCCGGCTCGTCGAACCCAAGGTCCAGATCGTCGATCATTACGTCCGCCTCCGCTGCGCATCCAGCCAGCTCTGCAGGATCTCCACCGCGGCCGCCTGATCGACAACCGCACGTTGACGTTTACCTCGGACGCCACGCTCGGCAAGCCTACGAGAAGCGACCACGGTCGACATCCTCTCGTCAGTGAGCGTTACCGGGACAGGCGCTATCACATCGACCAGTCGGTCAGCGTACGCCTTCACATGGACGGCCGCAGGACCGTGCTTGCCGGCGAGATTGACCGGAAGGCCGACGACAACCCCGACGGCCTCGTGCTCGGCCACCAACGCGGCCAGCTCGGCGAGGTCGCTCGGCACCGCGTCCGGCGCCGCCGTGTTGTCGCGGGCCAGGGTGACCAGCGGCGTTGCCAGGATCCCGTCCGGATCCGAGCGGGACACGCCCACCCGCACCTGACCGACATCCACGCCGATCCGCACACCGCGCGTCAGCTCAGCCACCGACGGTCACCGCTGGCCGGGTACGAACCAGGGCGGACCGAACGGCCCGCCCTGACTCAGAGTAATGATCTATCACGCTTCAGTGATCGCCTTCTCGACGGTGAGCAGCAGGTTCGGCGCCTCGGCCGCCGGCAGACCGCCGCCCTGAGCCAGATCGGGGCTGCCACCGCCGCGCCCGGAGAACGCCGCCTTCACCAGATCCGACGCGGCCAGGCCCCGGCTGCGCGCCGCCGCGTTGACCGCCACCACCAGGGACGCCTTGCCGTTCGACCGCGCCGCCACCGCCACGACCGCCGGCCGCGCCGGGTCGATCTTGCCGCGGATCTCCTGGGCCAGGGTGCGCACATCGTTGCCGGCCGCGCCCTCCGGCGCCTCGGTGCCCACGTACGCGACTCCGCGCACGTCCTTCGCCTGCGCCGCGAGCGCCGCCGCGCCACCCAGCACCAGCTGGGCACGCAGCTTCTCCAGCTCCTTCTCGGCGTCCCGAAGCTGGGTGACGGTCTGTTCCACCCGGTCGGCGACCTGATCGTTGGGCACCCGGTACAGCTCGGCCAGCCGGGAGACCAACAGGTGCTCCTTGGCCAGGAAGCCGAAGGCGTCCATGCCGACCAGCGCCTCGACCCGGCGGACACCGGAGCCGATCGACGACTCGGAGAGGATCTTCACGAGGCCGAGCTGGGCCGAGCGGGCCACGTGCGTGCCGCCACACAGCTCCCGGGCGTAGTCACCCACCTCGACGACCCGCACCTCCTCGCCGTACTTCTCGCCGAAGAGCGCCATCGCGCCGATGCGCCGCGCCTCCTCCAACGAGGTGATGAAGGCGTGCACCTCCAGGTCGGCCAGCAACACCTCGTTGACCTGCTGCTCCACGTCGCGCAGGACGCTCGGCGACACCCCGGTCGGGGTGTTGAAGTCGAACCGGAGCCGACCGGGGGCGTTCAGCGACCCCGCCTGCGTGGCCGACTCACCGAGGAAGTTGCGCATGGTCTGGTGCACCAGGTGCGTGGCGGTGTGCGACCGGGAGATCGCCCGACGCCGGGTCGTGTCGATCTCGGCGAAGCCGGCCTCACCGGCGCGTACCTCGCCCCGGATCACCCGGGCGCGGTGCACGATCAGGCCCGGCACCGGCTGCTGCACGTCGAGCACCTCGACCTGCCCGCCACCAACCGTGATCATGCCCTGGTCGGGCTGCTGCCCACCGCCCTCGGCGTAGAACGGGGTGGTGTCCAGCACCAGCTCGATGGTGTCGCCCTCGGTCGCCGCCTGGCGCGGACCGTCGGCGCCGAGCAGCGCCCGCACCGTCGACTCGCGGGACACCTCGCTGTACCCGGTGAACGTCACCGGGCCACCCGCGTCGAGCACCGACCGGTACGCCGACAGGTCGACGTGCCCCGTCTTGCGGGCCTGCGCGTCCGCCTTCGCCCGGGTCCGCTGGTCGGCCATCAGCCGCCGGAACCCCTCGTCGTCGACAGTGAGGCCCTGCTCCGCGGCGATCTCCAGGGTCAGATCGATCGGGAAGCCGTAGGTGTCGTGCAGCTGGAACGCCTTCGCCCCGGACAGCGCGGAGCCGCCCGCCGTGCGGGTCTCCGCGATCGCGGTGTCCAGGATCGTGGTGCCGGCCCGCAGGGTGGACAGGAACGCCTCCTCCTCCGCGTACGCGTAATCCGCGATCCGGTCGAAGTCGGTCGCCAGCTCCGGGTACGACGGCGCCATGCAGTCCCGGGCCACCGGCAGCAGCTCGGGCAGCGCCCGGTCCTGCCAGCCCAGCAGCCGGATCGACCGGATCGCCCGGCGCATGATCCGGCGCAGCACGTACCCGCGACCCTCGTTCGACGGGGTGACACCGTCGCCGATCAGCATCAGCGCCGTGCGCACGTGATCCGCGATCACCCGCAGCCGGACGTCGTCCGGGTGCGACTCGCTGGCCACGTGCCCGGAGTGCGCGCCGTAGCGCTTACCGGTCAGCTCGGCCGCCCGGGCCAGGATCGGCCGGACCTCGTCGATCTCGTACAGGTTGTCCACACCCTGCAGGATCGAGGCCATCCGCTCCAGGCCCATGCCGGTGTCGATGTTCTTCGCCGGCAGGTCACCCAGGATCGGGTAGTCCTCCTTGGTCGTGCCCGGACCCCGCTCGAACTGCATGAAGACGAGGTTCCAATACTCCATGTACCGGTCCTCGTCGACCGCCGGGCCGCCCTCGCGGCCGTACTCCGGGCCCCGGTCGTAGAACAGCTCCGACGACGGACCACACGGCCCGGGAATGCCCATCGACCAGAAGTTGTCCGCCTTGCCCCGGCGCACGATCCGCTCGGCGGGCACACCAACCGACCGCCAGATCTCGTACGCCTCGTCGTCGTCGAGGTAGATCGTCGGCCAGATCCGCTCCGGATCCAGCCCGTAACCACCCTCGGCGATCGGCTTCGTGGACAACTCCCAGGCCAGCGGGATCGCGCCGGCCTTGAAGTAGTCACCGAAGGAGAAGTTGCCGTTCATCTGGAAGAACGTGCCGTGCCGGCTGGTCTTACCGACCTCGTCGATGTCCGGGGTGCGCAGGCACTTCTGCACGCTGACCGCCCGCTGGTACGCGGGCGTCTGCTGACCCAGGAAGTACGGGACGAACTGCACCATGCCGGCGTTGACGAACAGCAGGTTCGGGTCGCTGATGGCGGGCAGCGGAGCGGACGGCACCACGGTGTGGCCATTCGCCTCGAAGTGCGCGAGGTACCGCCGCTTGATCTCCGCCGTCTTCATCGCTGGTGTTCCTCCGGAAAGATTTCTCGATCGCCGATCCGCGGGTCTTCCCGCAGGTCGGCGAACTTGTCGTCGAACGCCTCGCCCTGGGCGAACGCGTGGTGGATCTCCTGCTCGCGTTCGGCCATCCCGACCCGGACGTCCTCCACGAAACTACGCAGCGACTCGACGAGCCCGCCAGCGGATTCCGTCAGCGAGCTGGCGATGCCCGCCGGCGTGTACGCCTGCGCGGTCCGGGTCGCCTTGCGGACCACGATCACACCGACGGCCACCCCGATGCCGAGCCAGAACAAGCGCCTCATGTCCCGCTACCTCCTGGTGCGCCGGGCGATCAGCTGTTGCCGCGTCGCGCGGCCCGTCGCTGCTGCTTGATGGTGTCGCGTACCTCGCGCTCGGTCTCGGCGTGCCGGCGGCCGGCGGCGGCCTTACGCACGCCGTAGCCGAACGCGGCCACCTTGACCAGGGGGTTGGCGGCTGCGGCGGAGACGACGGTGGCCAGGTTGGCGACGTTGGCGGTGACGTTCTGTGCGTGGCTGGTCATGGTGTCGACCTTCGCCAGCTGGAGGTTCACACCGTCGAGCGAGGTCTGCACCTGCTCCAAGGCGGTGTTGACGTTCTTCACAGTGGTGTTCACGTCACCGAGCAGCGGTCCGGTCCGATCGTTCAAATCGTTGATCATGCGAGTGGTGGCGTCAACCGTGTGCCGCAGCCGCAGGATGGGCAGCGTCAGGATGAGCACCAGCACCGCGAACGCGGATGCCGCGATCAGCGCCGCGATCGCTCCAATGTCGCCCACGCCTGTCCTCCTCAAGCAGAGTTCCGCAGGACCCGACGTCCCCGGAACGCACAACCATGCCACCCGTACCGGCCGCCGAGCCGTCGACGGTCACCGGTAGCGGGCGTGCCCGCCAGCCCCAGACCCTACCGTCCGTGATGGAGACCGGCTCAGGACGGTGAGGGTGTCAGCTCGCCCAGCGGATCCGCGCTGACCGTCGGGAACGGATCCTCACCGGTCAGTGACGGGTCGGTGGTCGGCTGCGGCCTGGTCCGCTCGTCGTCGATCGCGTTGCGCACCTTCACCGACACCAACGAGCCGGTGCACTCGGTCGCAGCGGCCGACGGGTCGGCGGACGGCACGACTGCCGGCTCGCCGTCCACCGGCGGCGGCACACAGGTCGGCTCGCGGACCCACAGGTCGAGGGTCAACTCGTCGCGACGCCAGCAGGTGTAGCTGCCCTTCGTCTGCTGCTCCGGGCAGCGGCTCACCTTCCACGGCTGCCACCCGTCGCGGCGCAGCGCGTCCTCGTAGACCTGCGCCGTCTCCTTGGGCGCCTTCTCCGAGGTCACGGTGCGCTCACGCAGCCGGCAGTCGAGCAGGCACCAGCGGCTGCCGCTGACGTCGTCGACAGTCTTCGCAGCCGCCCAGGCGGGCACACCGAGCTGGTCCAGGTTGTCGAAGACCGGGTCACGGCTCAGCGTCCGGATCCCGAAGAAGAGCGGCACCGCGCCGAGCAGCACCACGCTGACCAGAGCCAACACCGCCGCGCGAAGTCGGCGTCGTTCACGGGTCTGCCGGCGTTCCTCGGAACGGGCACCCGTTGCGGCGTCGTCGTCCGGCGCGTCCTGACCGGCCGAGCGCAGCGCCGGCCCGTCGGAGGGCTCCGGTTCCGGCCGGTCCACCGGCCCGGAGACGGAGGGCACCACGGCGGCGGCGCGGGCCACGCCGACGGGCTCGCCGGCGCGTCCGGGCGGCGGCACGGGCGCGACACCGCTCGGCTCGGCACGACCGGGCTCCCGATTCGGAGGCAGGGCACGTCCGGCGGCACGGTCGGCCGGCGCTGGTCGGCCGGCCGGCGCAGCCCCACGGGCCGGTCCGGCCGGCCCCGGGTCACCGGTCGTCCGGTCGTCGGTGGGCAGCGGTCCGCCGGGTGGGCGGACGGCGGCACGAGCCGGACCGTCCGGGCGCGAACGTGGCGGACCATCCACACCCGGCGGCACCGCCGCACGAGCCGGACCATCTGGACGCGAACGTGGCGGACCATCCACACCCGGCGGCACCGCCGCACGAGCCGGACCGTCCGGACGGTTCGCGTCCCGAGGTGCCGCCTCGCCGCCCGGGCCGGGGCGCAGCGGCCCGTCGGCGCCGCGGCGTCCGGCGCCGGGTGCCGGCGCGTCGCCGGGGATGGGACGGGCCCGGCCGGGTGGGGCGGAGCGGGCGGCGCCCCGCGCCGCGGGACCGGCGCCGGGCCGACCACCGGCGTAGGGGTCGTCGCCGTGGTCGCTCGCGGGCCCGGGCCGACCGGGGACAGCCGTACCGTCGGGGCCCTGCTCGGCCGGTGGACGACGTCGTCGGCCGGTCGGGTCCGGGGCGGGCGGCGCGTCCGCGCCGGGCCCCGCCACGGCACGGCCGCGCTGGCCGGTGGGGTCTGGTGTGGGTACCGCCGCAGCGCCCCGCCCACGGGCGGGCCGGTCACCGGGCGGCGTCGGGTAGGTCAGCGCCTGCTCTCCGGTGGATCCCGACGCGTCGGGCCGGACGGCGCGCCGACCGGCCGGCGCGTCCGCGCCCGGGTCGACCGGCGGACCGGCGGGCCGGCGGGCGGCGGTGCGCTCGGCGGCCGGGTCGGGCACGGCGAGCCGACCGGACGCCTGATCGGTGAGGTCTCCCGGTCCGATGGGCGGCGCCGGACGCCGATCCCCCGCTGGCGGGCTGCCGTCTCGGCGATTGACCACCGGCAGGCCAGGGTCGGTGTGTGGCAGTCGGCCGGCCTGGCGGAGCCAGTCCGCGGGTCGCTCCGGCCGGTCCAGGCGGGGTTCGCCGCCGGGCGGCGTTCGGCGTTCCGGTTCACCGGAGACGACCCGCCGGCGACCGGTGCCGTCGGCGGGGCCGGTAGTGGGCAGGGCGCCACTGTGCGCGCCGGTCGCCTGGGGCACCGCCGACGCGTTCCCCGAGCGGGGCACGGGCGGCGCGTTGCCGGAGCGGGGCACCACCGGCTCGTCGGGTTCCGCGGCGCGGCGACGCCCGCCCGCTGCCGGACGGGGAGCCTCGGCGGCGCGCCGCCCGGTGGGCTCGGGTGCGCCGGGGTCGGCCGGGCCGGGACGACGCCGGGCGGTACGCGGGTCAGCGTCAATGGCGGGGTCGGGCCGCAGGCCATCAGTGGTCGGCGGCACGACGCCAGCCGGTGCGCCGTCGAAGCGGGCCGGCCCGGGGGCGGCTGCTGCTCCGGCGGCCCGCGCCGGGTCGGAGGTCGGGCCGACGGCGCGTCGACCGACGGGGGCGCCGTCGGCGGGGAGCCGGGCGCGGCCAGGCTCGACCGGCTGCTCCGGGCCGGGTCGGTGGGTCGGCGTGCCAGCGTCCGGACGGCGCAGTGGCGGCATGGCGTCGGGATGACCGCCGGGCGCTGCGGGGTCCTGATGACGGCCCGGCGGAACAGCGGCGTCCGGACGACGGCCCGGCGCAGCGGCGGCCTCCGGACGGCGGCCGGCCGGTGGGCCTGAGGTCGGTGGGCCCACGGGTGGGCCAGGAGGGGCCGCAGCACCGCGAGCACGGGCCGGGCCGCCGGGTGCCGGGCGAGGCCCCTGCGGGCCGGCCGGGTCATCCCCGCCCGGGCGGGCGGTGGGTGGCGACGGGGGCACGGCAGCGCGGGCGCCGGGCACCGGCTGTACGCCGCGGCGCGGCGGTTGCCCCGGCGCGCCGGGGCCGGCGGCGGGGGGCCGGTCATCCGGGCGACGACCCGCTGGTGGCGTCTCCCCGGGCCAGGGCCCGTCGACCGGCCGACGGGCGGCGGTGCCGCCGGGTTCACTCTGGCGCGGGGCCGGCGGCGCTGCGGACTCCGGCCCGCTGCCGCGCGCACCGGCCGGCTCTGCCGGTGTACGCGGGGTGGCTTGTGCCGGCGGTCCGGCCGGGTCGGCCGGCGGCATGCCCCCACGGGGCCGGTTCGGCTCCGCCGGTGCACCGTCCGGGCCCAGCTCGGTGCGTTGCTGCTTCGCCGAACGCAGGTCGTCGATCCAGCCGAACTCCTCGCCGGCTACCGGCTCCTCCGGCTCGGGCTCAGCCGCTCGGCCGCGACCCCAACGGCGGGTCTTGGCGCGGGGATCGCGCCGCTCGTCCGGGCCCTCGTCCGGGCGGTCCCCACCACGCGATCTCACTGTTGACCCTCTCCTGCGGCGTCGGTGCCGCTGTCCTGCATCGTGCCGGGGGCAGCCGTGCCCGTCGTCGGACGGGCGGCCCCCGGGGATAGCGCTGGCGCGGTCTGCGCCGTTACGGACGGCTCGGCTGTCCGCGTCTCCGGGCGGGCGGCTGGGGCCGGCAGACCACGCACGATCCGGCGCAGCAGCGGCAGGCGGCTGGCCACCGACCGCTCCGCGCCGTGCGGGCTGGGCTGGTAGTAGTCGGTGCCCACCAGGTCGTCCGGGACGTACTGCTGGGTGACCACGCCGCGTTGGTCGTCGTGCGGGTAGCGGTAGCCGGTCCCGTGGCCCAACCCTCGGGCGCCGGCGTAGTGCGCGTCGCGCAGCCCTCGCGGCACCGGGCCGCCGCGACCGGCCCGGAC
The DNA here is from genome assembly GCF_022229005.1 of Micromonospora trifolii. Classification (GTDB taxonomy): domain Bacteria; phylum Actinomycetota; class Actinomycetes; order Mycobacteriales; family Micromonosporaceae; genus Micromonospora; species Micromonospora trifolii. The sequence goes on along the minus strand of NZ_JAKKFD010000028.1, from coordinate 30,030 downwards.
GTCGGCGATGGCGGCGCCGATGGCGGTGGTGGCCGAGTTCGACTTGGGCGCGGTGGCCAGGTGGATCACCGCCTGGGCGAGGTTGAGCTGCGCTTCGGGCAGCCCGACGTACTCGACCGCGTGCGCGGCGGCGGTCGCCACGCTCAGCGCCCCGGGATCGGCCATGCCCACGTCCTCGCTGGCGAAGATGACCAGACGACGGGCGATGAACCGGGCGTCCTCACCGGCGACCAGCATGCGGGCCAGCCAGTGCACCGCCGCGTCCACGTCCGAGCCGCGCATGCTCTTGATGAAGGCGCTGACCACGTCGTAGTGGGCGTCGCCGTCGCGGTCGTAGCGCACCGCCGCCACGTCGACCGCCTGCTCGGCGGTGGCGAGGTCGATCCGCCCGCCGCCGAGGGCCGTGGCGGAGGCCGCCGCCGCCTCCAGGGCGGTGAGTGCCTTACGGACGTCACCGGCGGCCAGCCGGACCAGGTGATCCTCGGCCTCGGTGGTCAGGGACAGTGCGCCGTCCAGGCCACGCTTGTCGGCGACCGCGCGGCGCAGCAGGCCCCGCACCGCCTCGTCGTCCAACGGTTGCAGGGTGAGCAGCACGCACCGCGACAGCAGCGGTGAGATGATCGAGAAGTACGGGTTCTCGGTGGTCGCCGCCAGCAGGGTGACAGTGCGGTCCTCGACGGCGGCGAGCAGGGAATCCTGTTGGGTCTTGCTGAACCGGTGCACCTCGTCGATGAAGAGCACTGTCTGCGGGCCGCCGGAACGCCGCTGGCGGCGCGCCGCCTCGATCACCGCCCGGACGTCCTTCACACCGGCGGAGAGCGCCGACATGGCGACGAAGCGGCGATCGGTCGCCCCGGCCACCAGGTGCGCGATGGTGGTCTTGCCGCTGCCCGGCGGGCCCCAGAGGATCACCGACATCGGAGCACCGCCGGAGACCAGTTGCCGCAGGGGTGCGCCGGGAGCGAGCAGGTGCTCCTGCCCGACCAGCTCGTCGAGGGTCACCGGGCGCATCCGGACGGGCAGGGGCGAATCGTCGGCCACCGCGGTGAAGCCGTCGACACCGGCGGGTCCGTCGGGCGCGCTGCGCGACCCGGCGGGTTCACCGAGGGAGAAGAGGGCGTCGGACTCCATCACGAAGACAGTACCGGGCCGGGCCCACGACGCCGGAATCGCGCCGCGGGCCCGCCACCGGTGATCGGTTCCGGTCAGCCACGCCCGGGGCGACGGCCCCGGTACCAACGGCCACCGCCGCCACCGCCGCCGCCGCGCGGGCCGCTGCCCACGCCGGCCAGGTAGAGCGAGAGGAGGAGCAACCCGATGAGTACGAGGGTGTTCCAGTTGAACAGGTCGGGTGCGCCGAAGTTGGTGTCGAGCAGATCGAGCAGCAGGGCAAAGCCAAAGACGATGGCCGCGAGAATGGCGAGCATGTCGGTCCTCCGGTGGGGGTTCCCAGTAGGTCGGCGCGTGATGTACCCAATCGGTCGACTCGCCAATCTCCACGGTGGATCCAGTGCCCGAGCGCCCAGCCCGGTGCGGCTGTCCGGCTCCGGTCTCCTAGGCTCGACGCCATGATCATCGACGATCAGGTGCTCCCGGACCGGGCCGCCGTCCTGGCCGTTACCGGCCAGCACCCGTTTGTCCGGCACATGCTCTGGCGTGGGGTGCCCGCGCGCGCCTACCAGCGCGATGACGCGGTGCTCTGGCTGTTGCCGCCCGAGCACGTCCCCGCAGGCGGTGCGATCGGCCCGGCCGGGACGGCGCTGGAGATCTGCGTCGCGCTGGCCGCCGACGGGGTGCTGAGCACCGGGCAGGCACTGCACCTGCCGCGGCTGGAGTGCGGTGTGGTGTCGCAGCGACTGGCAGTGGTCGAGCACGCCGACTGGGACTTCCACTGGACCGGCACGGCACCGCCGGTCCAGCCCGACGAGGAACGGGTCGTTCGGTTGACCGAAGCCGATCACCCGGCGCTGGCGGCGCTGATCGACAAGGCGTTTCCGAGCAGCACCTCCCGACCGGGCGACCCCAGGGTGGTCGACTGGTACGGGATCTGGGCCGGCGGTCGTCTGGTGGCCTGCGGCGCGGACCGAAGTCGGGGCGACATCGGCTTTCTCGCCGGCCTGACCGTCGGCCCTGAGCAGCGGGGTCAGGGGTTGGGCGCGGCCTTGACCGCCGGAATGACCCGGGCGCTGCTGGCCCGATTCGACACCGTCGGGCTCGGCGTCTACCCGAGCAATGTCGGGGCGGTACGGCTCTACCGTCGGCTCGGCTTCACCAACACCCATCCGATCAGCACGCTCCGCCTCGCCTGAGGTCCTAACGGGCGGCTTGCTGCTCGGCGGGTGCGAGGACAGCGGCCGGCTCGGTGGCGGGGGCGGCCCGACGGCCGGCCAGCCAGGCGGGCAGGTAGAGCGGTGCGGCCACGGCCAACACCACAGCGCCGACCACCATCGCGGTGCTGACGCTGGCAGCGGCGGCGATCGCGGTCAGGACCACCCCGCCGAGCGCGGCGGCCGGTGCCGCCATCATCGAGTTCAGCGAGAGCACGCTGGTCCGGTAGGGGCCGTCGACCTGCCGGTGCAGCAGCCCACTGTGCAACGGGTTGGACGCGCCATGCACGGCATAGCAGGCCAGGTAGGCCACCAGCACGCCGACCGGCCCGGCGAACAACCCCATCCCGACCACCGTGACGCCCTGAAGGATGCGCAGGAGGGCCGCACCCGGCGCGGCGCCGAACCAGCGCAGCAGCAGTGGGGTCAGTGCCGCGCCGGCGGCCGAGGCGAGCCAGGCGGCCGAGTTCGCCGGCCCGAGCAGCACCGCGGCGCGTTCCGGGTCGCCGATCACCTCGGCGAGCCGGACCGGCAGCAGCGACTCGAAGGTGACCATCCCGAAGCCCCAGAACAGCTCGACGGCCACCAACGCCAGCAGCACCCGGGAGCGACGCAGCAGCCCGACGGCCTGGCCGATCATCCGGGGCGCCTGGACCACCGAGGCCCGCAGCGCCGCGACCCCGGTGGCCGGCCGCTCCTCGACCAGCAGCACGACCAGCGCGACCAGCGCCGCCGCCTGCGCGACGATCGCGGCCAACACCGGCACCGTGAGCGCGGTGACCGGCCCGATCGGGCCGAGCGCGATGAGGCCACCACTGAGCAGCGCGCCACCGCCGATGGCCCCGCCGACGACAGTGCCGGCGTAGCCGAGGCCGCGCTCGTACTCGGCCTCCGGGTCGGCGGCCAGGGTGGCATCGACGTACCAGGACTCCAACGGGCCGCTGTCCAACGCCCGGTAGACGCCCTGCAACGCCCAGACCACGAAGAACAGCCAGAACGAGTCGGCCACCGCGAACAGCGCCAGCGAGGCGAGGTTCAGCACCCCGGCGGCGAGCAGCACCGGTCGACGACCGAGGGCGTCGGCGAGCCCGCCGGTGGGCAACTCCAGCGCCAACACCAACAGCCCCTGCGCCGTGCCGACCAGGCCGATCTGCGGCAGCGACAGGCCGCGCTCCTGCATCAGCAGGATCATCACCGGGATCATCAGACCCGTGGGCAGCCAACGCAGGCCGTAGAGAGTGAGGTAACGACGCCGAACCTGGCGTACGGTCAGCGCGCTCACCAGCGCTCGTCCAGACGCGGGAAACCGGCCAGAAACACGTGCACGGGCTTGACATCCGGGGCATCGGTCGCGGCTTCGTCGCGGTAACGCATCAGCACCGCCCAGAGGTCGTCGCTGAGAGCACGTAGCCGGTCCGGGTCGAGCGGCAGCACCAGGTCGCTCATCCCGGCGGCGTCGCGCCAGGCCGGGGACTGGTGGTGTTCGACGGCCATCCACCGCTCGGCCAGGTCGGCCATCAGCCGGACCTGGTCGCCCTGGATCCACTGAACGGCCGCGCGGGCATCCGGGTCGTCGTCGAAGTCCGTGGGTTCGAAGTCGCTCATGTCGTGCGCGGCCTGCCACCAGCGCTGCCGGCTGCTGCCCCGGCCGGGGTCCTCGGTCACCAGCCCCACCTCGGCGAGCTGGCGCAGGTGATAGCTGGTCGCGCCGCTGTTGGTGCCCAACTTCTCAGCGAGCGCTGTCGCTGTCGCGGGACCGTCGATGCGCAGCGATCCGAGCAGTCGCATCCGCAGCGGGTGAGCCAGGGTGCGGACCTGGCGACTGTCCAGATGAACACGCCTCGGCTCAGCCGAGCCGTCGGATCCAGAGGTCATACTCGCACACTATCTCTGCACAACTATTCTGCATAGTTGTTGTGCAAAGAAAGTGTGCTCGAAACCGCCACACCTCCCGCCGATCTTGCACTTTGGAACTAGCTTTTGCCGTTTTTATCCCGATCTGTCCCAACAGAAAGTGCAAGATCGCGGGGGGTGAGGAGTTCGCGCACTCCGCGTAGCCGGGTGCGCAGCAGGGCGGTGGCGCGCGCGGAGTCGAGGCGTACGTCCAGGGGGCGGACCAGGCCGGTGGCCGCGCTGGTGGTGGTCTTCAACCCGGTCGCGTCCAGGCCGTACCGCTCGGCGACCAGCAGGCCCAGCTCCGCCCGGCTGACCGCGTCCGGGCCGGCCACGTTCAGCAGGCCGGCGTACGTCGAGGCGACCAGCTCCAGCACGGCCTCGGCCAGGTCGGTGACGTCGATCGGGCAGCGCAGCTCGTCGCTGAACAGGGTGGCCCGGCCGGCGAGCGCGTCCCGGCAGAGCTGGATCTGCTTGCTGCCCTCCCCCACGATCAGGGAGGTTCGCACCAGCGCCGCGCCCGGGTCGATCGCCCGCACGGCGGTCTCGGCCGCGGCCTTCGCGGCACCGTACGCGTGCACCGGCGTGGGTGCTTCGTCGTCGGCGTACGGCAGGGGTCGTCCGGCGTGCAGCGCGTCGCTGGACACGTGCACCAGTCGGGCACCCACCTCGGCGGCGGCGAGCGCCACGTGCGCTGCCCCGTCGGCGGTGACCGCCCAGTCCCCGTACCGATAGGGGGTTCCGACCACGGCGTCCGGCCGCACCTCGGCGATCAGCGCGCGCACGGCGGACCGGTCGGTCACGTCCAGCCGCCGTGCCGCGACTCCCGGCACCGCGATCTCACCGGAGTGAAAGGTCCCCACAACCGACCACCCGGCGCGGACGCCCCGCCGACAAACCGACCGCCCGAGTAACCCACTACCCCCAACAACAAGCACCCGCATCCCAGCCCACTCCCCCACCTAGGTCGATCATGAGGTTAACGAGCGACACGCCGACGCGTGGGCCCGCCAACCCCATGATCAACGAGGCGAAGGAGAGGAGATGCGGGTCAGACCGGGTCTGCTACCGGAGCTGCGGGGCCGGCCGTTCCCGTGTGGGCCGTTGCGGCGGGCTTGGGCTTGGCGTCGATGCCGGCCTCGGTGCGCTGCTGGGCGGTGATCGGGGTGGGGGCACTGGTCAGCGGGTCGAAGCCACCCCGGGTCTTCGGGAAGGCGATGACCTCACGGATGGAGTCGGCACCGGCGAGCAGCATGCAGACCCGGTCCCAGCCGAAGGCGATGCCGCCGTGCGGCGGGGCGCCGTACTTGAACGCCTCCAACAGGAAGCCGAACTTGTCCTGCGCCTCCTCGGGAGTGATGCCGAGCAGGTCGAAGACCCGCTTCTGCACGTCACCCCGGTGGATACGGATCGACCCGCCGCCGATCTCGTTGCCGTTGCAGACGATGTCGTACGCGTACGCCAGAGCCCGGTCGGGAGCCTCCTCGAACCGGTCGACCCACTCGGAGTTCGGCGAGGTGAACGGGTGGTGCACGGCCGTCCAACCGCCCTCGTCCGTGCGCTCGAACATCGGCGCGTCGACCACCCAGCAGAACGCCCAGGCGTTCTCGTCGATCAGGCCGGACCGCTTGGCGATCTCGACGCGGGCCGCCCCGAGCAGCTCCTGCGCCTCCCGTGTGGTGGCGCTCGCGGCGAAGAAGACCGCGTCACCCGGCTTGGCGCCGACCGCGTCGGCGAGCCCACCCAGGTGCTCGGCGGAGAGGTTCTTCGCCACCGGACCGCGCGCCTCGCCGGTCTCGGCGTCCAGCACCACGTACGCCAGGCCGCGCGCGCCACGCGCCTTCGCCCAGTCCTGCCAGCCGTCCAGTTCCTTACGGCTCTGCGCCGCGCCACCCGGCATCACCACCGCGCCGACGTAACCGCCCGCGTCGATCGCCCCGGCGAAGACCCGGAACTCGGTGCCGCGCAGGTACCCGGTCAGCTCGGTCAGTTCGACGCCGTAGCGCAGGTCCGGCTTGTCCGAGCCGTACCGGGCCATGGCGTCGTGCCAGGTGATCCGGGGGATCGGTCGGGTGATCTCGTGCCCGGCCAGGTCCTTCCACAGCGTCGAGACGATCGCCTCGCCGAGGTCGATCACGTCGTCCTCGGTGACGAACGACATCTCGATGTCGAGCTGGGTGAACTCCGGCTGCCGGTCGGCGCGGAAGTCCTCGTCGCGGTAGCAGCGGGCGATCTGGTAGTACCGCTCCATGCCGCCGACCATCAGCAGCTGCTTGAACAGCTGCGGCGACTGCGGCAGCGCGTACCAGCTGCCGGGCTGAAGCCGCACCGGCACCAGGAAGTCGCGGGCGCCCTCCGGCGTCGAGCGGGTCAGCGTGGGCGTCTCGATCTCCAGGAAGTCCCGCTCGTGCAGCACGCCCCGGGCGAGCTGGCTGGCGCGGGAGCGCAGCCGCAGCGCGTTCGCCGGGCCGCTGCGGCGCAGGTCCAGGTAGCGGTACCGGAGTCGGATGTCGTCGCCGGCCTCGATCTGGTCGTCCACGGGCAGCGGCAGCGGCGCCGCCTCGGAGAGCACCTCCAGGTCGACGACTGTCACCTCGACCTCGCCGGTGGGCAGCTCCGGGTTCTCGTTGCCGGCCGGGCGGCGGGTCACCTCGCCGACGACCTTCACGCAGAACTCGTTGCGCAGCGCGTGCGCATCCTCCTCGCGGAACACCACCTGGACAACACCGGAACCGTCGCGCAGGTCGACGAAGATGACCCCGCCGTGGTCGCGGCGGCGGGCCACCCAGCCGGCGAGCGTCACCGTCGAGCCGGCGTCCGCGGCGCGCAGGCTTCCGGCATTGTGGGTACGGATCACGGCTGGCAACTCCTCATCGTGGAACAGTCCTCACCCGCATTCTGTCAGGGGTGGCAGCCCCGCCTCCGGGCACCCGCCAGGCCGGCACGATTCGCTGGTGGGGTGGACCGGCGAACCCGACTCCCCCGGCGGCCGCGCCGGTTAACGTGGCGAAATGCGGCCCGTACCGAACTGGGCCGTCGCCACGGCGGCGACGGCACCCGTGCTGCTGGTGGCCGGTTGGACGGTGGCGCAGGCCCGACAGCCCGTCGGGTACGACCCGGTCCGGGACACCATCAGCGAGCTGGCAGGACAGGACGCCACCGACGCCTGGATCATGGTGGTGGCCCTGGTGCTGCTCGGTTGCTGCTACCTGTCGGTCGCCGCCGTCCTGCACGCGGCCGGGCTGCCCAGCCGCTTCCTGCTCGCAGTCGGTGGCGTGGCCACCATCGCGCTGGTCGCCTTTCCCCGACCGCCGGTCGGTGGCTCCCTCAGCCACGGCATCGCGGCGACGGTGGCCGTCCTCGCCCTGGTGCTCTGGCCGGCCGGCTCGGCGCTGCGGCTGCCGCGTGGCCACGACACCGAGCACCCCACCCGACCGGAACCGCCCTGGGCGTTCCGCCGGGCGGTGGGGTTGAGCGCCACGCTCGTGCTGCTCGCGCTCTTCGGCTGGTGCGCGTTCGAGGTGACCAGTGGGTCCCGCACCGGGCTGGCCGAGCGAGTGACGGCGGTGGCGGTCTCCCTGTGGCCGCTGCTGGCGGTCCTCTCCGCCCGGCGGGCGCACCTCGCCTGGTCGACCGCCGGCACCGTACGCGTCGGCCCGGACCTGCCGACCATCGGCGTCGTACCCCCGGATCCCCTCGGACCACCGAGCGGGCCCACCCCTGGGCGACCCGACCGGCTGTAAGGAGTCGTCGCCCGCGCCTGATCTGGCCTCGTCGTCCTCGCCTGCTCCGGCGTCCGCGCCGTCGGCGCGTCGACCCCTGGCGCGTGGCCCGGAACTCCGCCGGTCGCACCGCTACGATCGCCCGATGTCCGCCGTTCCCCGTTGGGCACTGCTGTCGGCCGGTGGCGCACCGCTGTTCCTCGTCGGCGGCTGGACGCTGGCGCAGGCCGCCCAGCCCGACGGCTTCGACCCGGTGCGGCAGACCATCAGCGCGCTTGCCGCCGCGGGCGCGGACCATCGCTGGATCATGACGATCGGGCTGGCCGGGCTGGGCCTCTGTCACCTGGCGACCGCGCTCGGCCTGGTCAGCGCCGCGCCGACGGGCCGAGCGCTGCTGGCGTTGGGTGGGCTGGCGACCCTGGTGCTGGTCGCGTTCCCGCAGAACCCGGACGGTGACTCGACGACGCATGCCGTGGCCGCCGGGGTGGCGTTCGGGGCGTTGGCCGTCTGGCCGGCCCTGGCGGTGCCCCGTCGAGCGGCGCCGTCGCTCGACCGGGAGCGCCGCCACCCGCCGGCCCCCGTACACCGGGTGGCGCTCGCGGCGGCGCTGGTCCTCCTCGGGCTGGTCGGCTGGTTCGCCGTCGAGCTCTTCACCGACGGGGCGTGGATCGGGCTGACGGAGCGGCTGGCGGCCGCCGCCGAGGCGGGCGTGCCGCTGGCCGCCGTGCTGGCGGCCCGGCGGCGGCCGCGACCGTCCGGGCCCGGCTGAGCGCCGCCGCGTTCGCCAGCTGTCGGCGGGGTTCGGCGGCCGTCAACGCGACGCGGGCCGCCGGAGTGTTCCGGCGGCCCGCGAGCGGTGCGTGGATCAGAAGACGCTGACGCCGTAGCGGCTGAGCGCCTCGGTGACCGGCTGGAAGAAGGTCGTGCCACCGGTGCGGCAGTTGCCACTGCCGCCGGAGGTCATGCCCAGGGCGGTGGTGTTGGCGAAGAGCGAGCCGCCGCTGTCGCCCGGCTCGGCGCAGACGTTGGTGCGGATCAGACCGGAGACCGAACCCTCGGCGTAGTTCACAGTGGCGTTGGTCGCGTTCACAGTGCCGCTGCGCAGGCCGGTGGTGCTGCCGGAGCGCTGCACCGACTGGCCGACGGAGGCGTTGCCGGCACCGGTGATGTCCCGGAAGCTGCCGTTGTAGAGGGAGACGTTGCCGGCGGCGTTGGCCGAGTTGCTGTGCCGAACGATGCCGTAGTCGTTGCCCGGGAAGCTGGTGCCGGTACGGGTGCCGAGAAGCGAGGTCTGGGCGGAGTTCGAGTACCAGCTGGCCGAGATGTTGGTGCAGTGCCCGGCCGTCACGAAGGAGTAGGTGCTGCCACTGCGCACGTTGAAGCCGAGCGAGCAACGCCCGCCCCCGCCGGCGTAGATGGCCTGGCCACCGGAGATCCGGGTGCTCAGCACGCCCGCCTCGGCCTCGACCCGGACCGCGCCGTTGGCCCGCGCGGCGGCGGCCTTGACCCGCTCCAGCTTGGCGCCGGTGACGGTGCTGTCGACGGAGACGACGACCTGGTTGGTGACCGGGTCACTCCACCAGGCGGTGCCCGGGATCTTGGCGGAGCGCTCCAGCTCGGCCGTGGCCCGGTTGAGCTCGGCGGCGCCGCGGGTGACGTAGCGGACGACGGCGCCGGCCTTGCTCGCCTTGCTGGCGGCGGCCGCGTCGGTCACTGTGACGACGGATTTGCCGCTGGCGTCGATGTACGAGCCGGCGGAGCGGTCGCCGAGTTCCGCGGAGATCGCGGCGGCGGCGTCGGGCGACGCGGCAGGAGCGGCCTGGGCGGGCGCGCCGATGAGCGAGCCGACGACCAGGGTTCCGGAAACGGCGACTGTGGCCGCAACGCGGAATGAGGACCTCGTGGGTCGCATGTAACAAACCTCCTGGGCGGGGGAGCGGGTCTGCCGGGGGTAGCTGACCCGAGGGCAACCCGGCCGATCTGGGGAAACCGGCCGGATGAGACTGAAGTATTCACATACTTAAGATCATTAACAAGGCTTGCATTCACCCGGATTCACCGATCCCGGTTGGTCGCACGGCCGCAACACCCCCGACACGCTGGCGAACAACCACCGTCACACCCCACCGACATCCGACCCACTTTTGGTGCGCACAATCATCGATGTCTTCCCGCGCCGGGCGTCGGGTCCACCGCGCGCCGGGACGGCACTGGCGCCGCGCGACGGGAATCGGGTGTCAGGGTGCGCGGGCGATGGGCGGCAGAAGTGCGGCGGGCTCAGGTCAGGGGGTACGGCGACGGGCGCCGGGACCCGGACTGGGCACCACGTCCCGGGGCCGGCCCACGTCGTGCCCGTCGGCGCAGCGCAGTTCGGCGCGCACCTCGGCGCCGCAGTCGCGGTGCGTGACGCTGAGCGGCGGGCCCTCCGCGTCGGCGAGGTACCGGTCGCCCCAACCGAGGACGGCGACCAGCACCGGCCACAGATCCAGGCCCTTCTCCGTGAGCCGATACTCGTGGCGCAGCCGACTGCCGGGCTCCCGGTACGGCTCGCGACTCAGCACGCCCTGCTCCACCAGGCTGGCGAGGCGGTTGGTCAGCACCTGGCGCGGAATGCCGGTGCGCACCCGCATGTCGTCGAAGCGGCGTACGCCGGTGAACACCTCGCGGAGCACCACCAGCGTCCACCGCTCGCCGAGGACCTCCATCGCGCGGGCGATGGTGCAGTTCTCCACTGACCAGTCCAGAGCCGCGGGTCGCATCGGACCAGGCTAGATCTCGTTGACAGACTCAGCAACCTGCTGCCAGGCTGCGTCCATGACGCAGACGCAGGAACCAGTGCGCAGCCGTACCTTCACCTGGGCGGACCCGTCGGTCAACGCCGCCCAGGTCGGTCGACGCAGCGGCCTGGACATGCTCCGGGCGATGATCGCCGGCGAGTTGGCAGCGCCGCCGGTGATGCACCTTCTCGACATGGCCCGGATGGAAGCCGACGAGGGCCGGGTCGTCGTCGAGCTGGTCCCGCAGGAGTTCCACTACAACCCGCTCGGCAGCGTCCACGGTGGCGTGCTCTCGACCCTGCTGGACACCGCCGCGGGGTGCGCCGTGCACACCACACTGCCCGCCGGCGTCGGCTACACCTCGCTGGACCTCAACGTGAAGTTCCTCCGCCCGGTCACCGTCGACAGTGGCACCCTGCGCTGCGAGGGCACTGTGCTGCAACGCGGCCGCCGTACGGCCCTGGCCGAGGCCCGCATCACCGACGCCGCCGACCGCCTGATAGCCCACGCCACCAGCACCTGCCTCCTACTCCCCCTCCCCTAACCCCCCTAACCCCCACACCCCTCTGGGTTGATCATGAAGTTATTGCCCCGACACGCCGACGCGAGTGGCAATAACTTCATGATCAACGAGGTGAGGGTTGGGGCGGGTGCAGGGGGTGGGGTTTAGCGGAGGGCTAGGCGGGCGGCTCGGGCGTCGCGCTTTTCCTCGAAGCGGCTCGCGGCGCGGTCCAGGTTCTCCATCTGGGCGGCGAGCTGCTCGCGGGCGGCCTCGCCGTCGGCGTTGAGGCCGGTCACGTTGAAGACGTCCCACTGGCGCAGGACCGGCTGCAACACCTCGTCGCGGTGCTGGCGCAGGTCGTAGATGCCGGCCAGGGCGATCGCCACCGACTTGCGGGCGAACCCGTCGATGCCGCTGCCCGGCATCTGGAAGTCGGCCACCACGTCGGCGACGGCCCGCATGGCCTGGCTCGGGGCCAGTTCGAAGGCGGCCGCGAGCAGGTTGCGGTAGAAGACCATGTGCAGGTTCTCGTCGGCGGCCACCCGGGCCAGCAGCGCCTCGCAGGTGGGGTCGCCGGTGGCCTTGCCGGTGTTGCGGTGCGAGATCCGGGTGGCCAGCTCCTGGAACGAGACGTACGCCAGCGAGTGCAGCACCTCGTCGCCGTGGGCGTTGGTGTAGCCCTCCGACATGTGCGTCATCCGGGCCCGCTCCAACGCCACCGGGTCGACAGCCCGGCTGACGGTCAGGTAGTCGCGGATCGCGACGCCGTGCCGACCCTCCTCGGCGGTCCACCGGTGCACCCAGGTGCCCCACGCGCCGTCGCGACCGAACAGGGTGGCGATCTCGTGGTGGTACGAGGGCAGGTTGTCCTCGGTCAGCAGGTTCACGATCAGCGCGGTGCGGGCCACGTCCGGGATGGTGGAGTCGGTCGGTGACCACGCCTCGCCGCCGAGCGGCCCGTCGAAGGTCCGCCCTTCGCTCCACGGCACGTACTCGTGCGGGAACCACTCCTTGGCGAGCGAGAGGTGGCGGTCCAGGTTGCGGGCGACAACCGGCTCCAACTCGACGAGCAGCGCGGTCTGGCTCACTGTGGTGCTGACGGTCACGAGAAACTCCCTACGGTGGCGTAACTTACGCTACCGTAGGTCCCCGCGGCCGTCAGCGCCAGTGGAGACACTCAGCCGACAGTGGGTTTGAGGTCTCCCGGGGGTGGCGTCCACTCCCCCGCACCTGCCGTGACCTGCTCACCGGAGCGGATGTCCTTCACCTCGTCCGGCGCTCCCTCGGCACCGGGGAACCAGACGTACGGGATGCCGCGCCGCTCGGCGTAGCGGATCTGCTTGCCGAACTTCGCCGCGCTCGGCGACACCTCGGTCGGCACCCCGCGCCGCCGCAGCGCCTCGGCCACCCGGTTGCTGGCCGTGCGCTGCTCCTCGCTGGTCACCGCGACGAGCACGGCGGTCGGCACCTCCCGCGAGACCGACAGCTCCCCCGCGCCGAAGAGCAGACCGAGCAGCCGGGTCACCCCGATCGAGATCCCCACCCCCGGGTACGAGACAGCGCCGGCGCTGACCAGGTTGTCGTACCGGCCGCCGGAGCAGATCGAGCCGAAGCGCTCGTAGCCGCGCAGCTGGGTCTCGTAGACGGTGCCTGTGTAGTAATCCAGGCCACGGGCGATGCGCAGGTCCGCCACGCAGAGGCCGGGTGAGTGCTCGGCGGCGGTGTCCACCACCCGGACCAGCTCCTCGATGCCCTCGTCGAGCAGCGGGTCGCTCACACCGAGCGCCCGGACGGCGTCGGCGAACGAGGCGTCCGGTGCGGAGATCTCGGCCAGCGCCAGGCACGCCTTGGCCTGCGCCTCGCTCGCCCCGGCGGTCTGGGCCAGCAGCTCGGCCACCTTCGCCGGGCCGATCTTGTCGAGCTTGTCCACGGCGCGCAGCGCCGCCTCCGGGTCGGTCAGCCCGATGCCCCGGTAGAAACCCTCACAGATCTTGCGGTTGTTGACCTGGATGGTCACCGGTGGGATCGGCAACGAGCGCAGCGCGTCCCCGATGACGAGCGGCATCTCCGCCTCGTGGTGCGCGGCCAGGGTGTCCCGGTCGACGATGTCGATGTCGGCCTGGACGAACTCCCGGTAGCGGCCCTCCTGCGGCCGCTCGCCCCGCCACACCTTCTGGATCTGGTAGCGGCGGAACGGGAAGCTCAACTTGCCGGCGTTTTCCAACACGTACCTGGCGAACGGCACGGTCAGGTCGAAGTGCAGGCCGAGCTGGTCGTCACCACCGGCACCCTCGGCGTCGGCGTGCAGCCGCCGGATCACGTAGACCTCCTTCGAGGTCTCGCCCTTGCGCAGCAACTGGTCCAGCGGCTCCACGGCGCGGGTCTCCAGCGGCGCGAAGCCGTACAACTCGAAGGTGGCCCGGATCTTGTCGAGCACGAACTGCTCGATCATCCGCTGGCCGGGGGTCCACTCCGGGAAGCCGGAGATGGGCGTGGGCTTGCTCATCGGCGTACTCCTTGCGGTTCCGCGCCGGTGGCGCGGTGGTGTCGTGGGTCCGCGCGCGGCGCGGACAGAAGATCTAGAGGCCCCGGGTGGGAGCGGCCGGCGACGTGCCAGCCACCTCGATGAGGTACGGGTTGCTGGCGCGCTCGCGGCCGATGGTGGTGCTGGGGCCGTGGCCGGGCAGCACGACGGTGTCGTCGGCCAGCGGAAGGATCTTGTCGCGCAGGCTGGTGAGCATGGCCGGCATGCTTCCGCCCGGCAGGTCGGTGCGGCCGATCGACCCGGCGAAGAGGACGTCGCCGGAGAGGCACAGCTCGTCAGCCTCCCAGCTCGACCCGGCGCCCGGCAGCCGGAACAGCACCGACCCGCCGGTATGGCCCGGGGCGTGGTCGACGGCGATCTCCAGGCCGGCGAGCGTGAGGGTGGCGCCGTCGGTCAACTCCGCCACGTCCTCCGGCTCGGTGTAGCTCAGCCGGCCGCCGAAGAGCGACGTCAGGTCGGTCGAGAGGCCCTTGGACGGGTCGGCAAGCATCTCCCGGTCACCGGGGTGCACGTACGCGGTGATGCCGCGCGCACCGCAGACCGGCGCGACCGAGAAGGTGTGGTCGAGGTGGCCGTGGGTGAGCAGCACGGCGGCCGGATGCAGGCGGTGCTCGGCGAGCAGCGCGTCGAGCTGGTCGAGCACCCCGATGCCGGGGTCGACCACCACGCACTGCTCCCCCGGCGCGGTGGCAACCACGTAGCAGTTGGTGCCGAAGGCGTCCGCGGGAAAGCCGGCCACGAGCACGGGCGCTGTCCTTTCCGTCGAGCAGCTGTCGTCCTGCACCGCAGCCTATCGGGCGGGCCGAGCGAGTTTGCCGCGTCCGTCCCAGGCGCCCCGTAAGGCACAGTGACAACCTCCGATAAGCGCTGCTCGGGACGGGGTGGACCTCGTACACCACATTCCCAGTCACTAGCCGTACACTCTGGCGGGCGTGTGGCGCGGCACACGTGACGCCCGGACGGGCCGGTGCGACCGGCCGCCGGCGACGACCAGGTAGAGGAAAGGGGAGCACGGGTGGCTTCCAGCAGGGACCGGCAGCGCAAACTGGCGCGGGCCAAGCTCGACCGGCAGTTGGCTCGCCGGGCCGCCTCTACGCGGCGCCGACGGCAGATCCAGGCCGGAGTTGGCGCCGCTCTGATCCTCGTGTTGGTAGTGGCCGGCTCAGCCTGGGCGCTCGGTGCGTTCGACTCCGACCCGAAGCAGAACACGGCCGCGGAGGACACCTGCCTCTGGACGCCGCAGGACGCGACGGCCAACACCAACCTCAAGGACGTCGGCACGCCGGCCACCAAGGATCTGCCCACCGACGGCACCCGGGCGATGACGGTGACCACCAACCAGGGCGCGCCGATCACCGCGGAGCTGAACCTGACCAACTCCCCGTGCGCGGCGGCGAGCATCGCCCACCTGGCGAGCCGGTCGTTCTACGACAACACCAAGTGCCACGAGATCACCGCCGAGGGCGCGCTGCGCTGCGGCGACCCCAGCGGCACGGGTCTTGGTGGGCCGACCTACTCGTTCTACGACGAGGAGTTGCCGACCGTCCCGTCGGCATCGCCGTCGGCCACCCCGGCCCCCGGCCAGCCGCCGACGTACCCGAAGGGCACTGTGGCGATGGTCTCCAACCCGCCGGGCAGCAACGGCAGCCAGTTCCTGGTCTTCTTCAAGGACTTCACCACCGCCGACCCGAAGTACCCGGTCATCGGCCGGGTCACCGGCGGGCTGGACGTGGTGGAGAAGATCGGCGCCCTCCCGACCGTGGACAATGGGACCGGGGCGAAGGTCAAGCCCAGCACCGATGTGACGATCCAGAGCCTCACGGTCGCTGAGCCGGTCACCGGTGCCGCGCCGGCACCGTCGGCCTCCGGCACCCCGGCCAGCAGCCCGAGCGCCGGCTGACCGGTCGCCCTACCCATTCACGCGGCACCCAGCAGCAGATAGCAGGAGGATCCAGGCGTGACGTCCACCAGAGAGCGGCAGCAAGCGGCGGCACGACGCGCCCGGCTTGAGAAGGAGATGGCCGAGCGCGCGGCCAAGGCCCGCAAGCGCCGGCAGACGACGGCGATCATCAGTGCGGGTGCCGCGCTGGTGCTCGTGGTCGCCGGCACCGTCTGGCTGGCGGTGAGCCTCGGCGGCGACGACGACAAGCCGGACACCACCGCCGCGGCGCCCGGTGCGTCGGAGTGCGTGTACAACGCGCTGCCCACGGAGCAGCGGCCCCCGCAGATCAAGGATGTGGGGCGGCCGAGCAACGAGCAGTCCGGCAAGGGCGTGCAGACCATGACGATCGACACCAACCTCGGCCCGATCACCGCCAAGGTCGACAGGTCGTTGGTGCCGTGCACGGCGGGCAGCTTCACCTACCTCGCGGAGAAGAACTTCTTCGACAACACCAAGTGCCACCGCCTGGTGACCGAGGGCATCAAGGTGTTGCAGTGCGGTGACCCCAGCGCCACCGGCAACGGCTGGCGTCCCACCGACGGCCAGGGTGGCCCGAGCTACCGCCTGCCCGAGGAGAACCTGCCCACCGACAAGCGCCCGCCGTACCCGGAGGGTGTCATCGCGATGGCCAACTCCGGCCAGCCGGGCAGCACCGGCAGCCAGTTCTTCATCGTCTACGGCGACTCGCCGTTGGACCCGGCGTACACGGTGCTGGGCACCATCACCGGCGGCCTGGACCTGGTCAAGGACGTGGCCAAGGCCGGCGACGACGGGGCTTTCGCCCAGCAGGCCGGTGGCGGCCACCCGAAGAAGGAGGTCATCATCAAGGACCTCGCGATGAGCAACCCGCAGGGCTGACCCCCGCGCGCACGACGAAGCGCCCGCCGGCTGAGCCGGCGGGCGCTGTCGTGTTCTCGGGTACGCGTCGAGCCCCGGGTATCGATCAGGTGGGTGGTCAGGCCCCGGAGGTGACCCGGTAGGCGTCGAAGACACCGTCGACCTTGCGGACCGTGGCCAGCAGGTGGCCCAGGTGCTTCGGGTCGGCCATCTCGAAGCTGAACCGGCTCACCGCCACCCGGTCGCGGGTGGTGGTGACGGTGGCGGAGAGGATGTTGACCCGCTCGTCGGAGAGCACCCGGGTGACGTCGGCCAGCAGCTTGTGCCGGTCCAGTGCCTCGACCTGGATGGCGACCAGGAACGTCGAGGCCGAGGTGAGCTTCCAACTCACCTCGACGACCCGCTCGGCCTGCGCGCGCAGGTCCTCGGCGTTGGCGCAGTCGTCGCGGTGCACGCTCACCCCACCGGAGCGGGTGACGAAGCCGAACACCGAGTCCGGTGGGACCGGGGTGCAGCAGCGGGCCAGCTTGATCCAGACGTCGCTGACGCCCCGGACCACCACGCCCGGGTCGCTGCTGCTCTGCCGGCTGCGCGGCGGCCGGGTGGCGACGGCGGTCTCGGCGATGTCCTCCGCCGCGCCCTCCTCGCCGCCGTACGCGGCCATCAGCTTCTGCACCACGGACTGCGCGGAGACCTGGCTGTCGCCGACCGCCGCGTAGAGCGACGCCACGTCGGCCAGGTGCAGGTCGCGGGCGATCGACATGAGCGCGTCGGAGGTGAGCATCCGCTGCAGGGGCATGCCCTGCTTGCGCATCGCCTTGACGATCGCGTCCTTGCCGGCCTCGATCGCCTCCTCGCGCCGCTCCTTGTTGAAGTACTGCCGGATCTTCGTCCGGGCGCGGGGGCTCTTGACGAAGCCCAGCCAGTCCTGCGTGGGGCCGGCCGTCTCGGACTTCGACGTGAAGATCTCGATCACATCGCCGTTGGACAGCGTCGACTCGAGGGGCACCAGCTTGCCGTTGACCCGCGCGCCGATGCACTTGTGCCCGACCTCGGTGTGCACCGCGTACGCGAAGTCCACGGGGGTCGACCCGGTCGGCAGCGGGATGACGTCACCCTTGGGGGTGAAGACGTACACCTCCTGGCTGGACAGGTCGAAGCGCAGCGCGTCCAGGAACTCGCTCGGGTCGGCGGCCTCACGCTGCCAGTCGAGCAGCTGCCGCAGCCAGGTCATCTCGTCGATGTGCGCGGGCGGGCCGACGATCTGGGTGCCCTTGTGCTCCTTGTACTTCCAGTGCGCGGCGATGCCGAACTCCGCGGTGCGGTGCATCGCGTACGTGCGGATCTGCATCTCCACCGGCTTGCCGGTGGGCCCGATGACAGTCGTGTGCAACGACTGGTACATGTTGAACTTGGGCATCGCGATGTAGTCCTTGAACCGGCCCGGGACCGGCTGCCAGTTGGCGTGGATGACTCCCAGCGCCGCGTAGCAGTCGCGAACCGTGTCGACCAGGATCCGCACGCCGACCAGGTCGTAGATGTCGTTGAAGTCGCGACCCCGCACGATCATCTTCTGGTAGATCGAGTAGAGGTGCTTCGGCCGCCCGGTGGTCTCCGCCTTGATCTTGGCGGCCTTCAGGTCGGTGCCGACCTTCTGCGTCACCTGCCGCAGCAGCGACTCGCGCTGCGGCTGGTGCTCCCCGATCAGCCGGTTGATCTCCTCGTAGCGCTTCGGGAAGAGCGTGCCGAAGGACAGATCCTCCAGCTCCCACTTGATCGTGTTCATACCGAGCCGGTGCGCCAGCGGCGCCAGGATCTCCAGCGTCTCCTTCGCCTTCTGCTCCTGCTTGGGGCGGGGCAGGAAGGTCAGGGTGCGCATGTTGTGCAGCCGGTCGGCCAGCTTGATCACCAGCACCCGCGGGTCCTTGGCCATGGCCACGACCATCTTGCGGATCGTCTCGGCCTTCGCCGCGTCGCCCAGCTTGACCTTGTCGAGCTTGGTGACGCCGTCGACCAGCAGGGCGACCTCGCCACCGAAGTCGGCCCGCATCTGGTCGAGGGTGTACTCGGTGTCCTCGATGGTGTCGTGCAGCAGCGCGGCGACCAGCGTGGTGGTGTCCATCCCCAGGTTGCCGAGGATCGTCGCCACCGCGAGCGGGTGGGTGATGTAGGGGTCGCCGGACTTGCGGTACTGCCCGGAGTGCCACCGCGCCGCAGTGTCGAAGGCGCGCTGGAGCAGCCGGGCGTCCGCCTTGGGGTGGTTGTCCCGGTGGCTGGCGATGAGCGGCTCCAGCACCTCGCTGACCTGGGAGGTCTGCCAGGGCGCGTTGAACCGGGCCAGCCGGGCCCGGACCCGCCGACCGGTGGGCGCGTTGGACAAGCCGAAGCCACCGCTGGGCGACGGGTCGATGCCGGCGTCGGTCGGGAACGGCACCACGACGCCATCGGCGCCGGGGGACGCCTCGGCGCTCGGCGGGCCACTGGTAGGACGCACCGCGCTCTCGCCGGAAGCCCTGCCGGAGCCGTTGCCGGTGCCCGTCACCCGGGCCGGCGCGTCGCCTGTCCGGTCGGTCACCGAGCCGTCAGCGTCGCCTGTCGGGTGCACCGTGCCCTCCGCCGGAGGGACGACATCGTGGGACACCGGCCTCCTCACCGCTCGCCGGAAACACGCCGGCCGAAGATCGGCCGACCTGGTCTCGCCCGCCGGACGGGTTACCGCCGGCGTCAGCAAAGGGCAATGCTACCCGCACGGACGGCCCCCTGCCGCTCCGCCGGACGGTCGGCGCCGGGTCCATCCGACGGCTCCGGGATCAAACGGTCAGCAGAGTATCGACCGGTTCAAACGGTCAACAGGGCGTGGACGGGACGCGGCGCCAGTCGCTCACGCCCACCCAGGAAACCGAGCTCCAGCAGCACTGTGAAGCCGCTGACGGTGCCGCCAGCCCGCTCGACCAGGTCCAGTGTCGCCTCGGCGGTGCCACCGGTGGCCAGCACGTCGTCGACCACCAGCACCCGGTGCCCGGCGGTGAAGGCGTCCTCGTGCACTTCGAGGGTCGCCTCGCCGTACTCCAACTCGTAGGACACCGAGTGCGCCGGGCGGGGCAGCTTGCCGGCCTTGCGCACCGGCACCACGCCCACCCCTGTCGCGTACGCGATGGCCGCCGCGACGACGAACCCGCGCGCCTCGATGCCGACCACCACGTCGAAGGTGTCCCGCCCGTGGTACGCGACGATTTCGTCGATCACCTCACGGAAGACCTTGCCGTCGGCGAACAGTGGCATCAGGTCCTTGAACATGACGCCGGGCTTGGGAAAGTCGGGCACGTCCAGCACCCGACTGGCGACCAGTCGGGCGACCTCCGGACCACTGTCCCCGTGCGCTGCGGCGCTGTGGGTCTCCGTCACGGCTTCTTCGCTCTCCTTCGACGACGAACGGCGTCCGGCAACAGCATGCCGGACGCCGCTCGGGTGTTTCCTGTCGGGTCAGCGCCGCTTGGCGCCACCCGGCCGGTTACCGCCGCCACCCGGGCGACCGCCCCGGGCACCGGTGGGCCGCTTGCCCGCCGGCCGAGCGCCCACCTTGGGGGCGGCACCGGCCAACTCGGCGGCGTCCTGGTCGACCGGCTCGTCGGTCACGTCGGCCTGGGCTGCCGAGCTCGCGGCGGCACCCTTACCGGTGACCTCGCCACGGGCGAGCCCGCCCCGCCGGGTCAGGACGCGCTTGTTGTGCGCCTGGATCCGCGGGTCGTAGTTCTTCAGCAGCGCCAGCAGCGGGGTGGCCACCAGGATGGAGGTCAGGAAGGCCACCGCCATGCCGACGAACAACACCAGACCGAGGTCCTTCAGCGTGCCGGCGCCGAGCAGGCCGGCACCGATGAAGAGCAGACCACCGACCGGCAGCAGGGCGACCACCGAGGTGTTCAACGACCGCATCAGGCTCTGGTTGATGGCCAGGTTGGACGCCTCGCTGTACGTCTGGTTGTTGTTGGCCGTGATGCCCCGGGTGTTCTCCTGGACCTTGTCGAAGACCACCACCACGTCGTAGAGCGCGAAGCCCAGGATGGTGAGGAAGCCGATGATCGTCGACGGGGTGACCTCGAAGCCGACAAGCGAGTAGATGCCGGCGGTGAGGATCAGGTTCGTGATCAGCGAGGCGACCGCGGCCACGGCCATCCGCCACTCGAAGCGCAGGATCAGGTAGACCATCACCAGCGCGATGAAGATGACCAGACCGAGCACGGCCCGTTCGGTCACCTGGCTGCCCCAGGCCTCACTGACCTGGTTGTCGCTGATCTGGTCGACGTTGATGCCGAGGTCCTCGGCGATCTGGGCCTTGACGGCGGTGGCCTGCTCGGCGGTGAGCTGCGGCGTGCGCAGCTCGTAGGAGTCGCCGCCCGGGCCGCCGACCTTCTGCGTGGTGGCCACAGTGACGCCGGTGTTCTCGGCGGCGAGGGCCGAGTTGACCTCCCGCTCGGCGTCGTCCAGGGTGCCGACGCTGGCCGGCACCTGGAACGAGTTGCCGCCGGCGAACTCGATGCCCAGGCTGAACCCACGGATCGAGAAGCTGAGGATCGCGATCAGGACCAGGATCCCGGCGACGCCGAACCAGAGCTTGCGCCGACCGACGATGTTGAGACCGGCTTCGCCGTTGTAGAGGCGGCTCGCCAGACCGTTTTCAGCCATCTCAGGCCTCCTTGGCGCGCGGGTTGCGGGGCTGAGTCGGCTGGTTGCGGGCCGGCAGTGCCCGGCCCAGACCGCTGACCCGCGGGGACAGGAACGCCTGGGTCCGGGCGAACATCGTCATGATCGGGTGGCGGAAGAGGAAGACCACCACCAGGTCCAGCACTGTGGCCAGGCCGAGCGCGAACGCGAAGCCCTTGACCGTGCCGACCGAGACCACGTAGAGCACCACAGCGGAGAGCAGGGTGATCGCGTTGGCCGAGATGATCGTCCGACGGGCCCGGATCCAGGCGCGGGGCACCGCGCTACGCGGGCTGCGACCCTCCCGGATCTCGTCTTTCAGTCGTTCGAAGTAGATGACGAACGAGTCCGCCGCCACACCGAGCGAGACGATCATTCCGGCGATGCCGGCGAGGGTGAGCGTGAAGCCGATCTGCCGGCCGAGCACCACCAGCGCGCCGAAGACCAGCAGCGCGGAGAGGATGAGGCTCAGGAAGATCACCGAGCCGAGCAGCCGGTAGTAGAAGAACGCGTAGATGATGACCAGCAGCATGCCGATGCCGGCCGCGAGCAGACCGGCGCGCAGGTGGCTGGCACCCAGCGTGGCGGTGACGTTCTGCGCCTCCTGCTGCTCGAAGGTCACCGGCAGCGCACCGTAGCGGAGCTGACCGGCGAGGGTGCTGGCGTCCTTCTGGGTGAAGGTGCCGGTGATCTGGGAGTTGCCGGTCAGCACGCCCTGGATCTCCGGGGAGGAGACGATCTTGTTGTCCAGCACGACGGCCACCCGGCACTTGCCGTCCTGACCCAGCGCGGTCGCGTCGCAGGCCTGGCCCTCGTTGTTGAACGCCTCACGGGTCAGCGAGGTCCACTTGCCCTGGCCGTCGCCGGTGAAGTCCAGGCTGACCACCCAGGCGTTGGTCTGGTCGAGCACCGCGTCGGCGTCGGACACGTCGGTGCCCTCGACCTTGGCCTGGTCGAGCAGGTACTTCGACGCCCCGTCCTCGCAGGAGACCACCTGCTGCTTCGGGTCGGAGATCGATGCCGGGGGGCGCTGGTCGAGCTGCGTGCAGCCGATCGTCGGCACGTTGAACTGCATCTGCGCCGGCAGCACCGCGACCTCCTGCGGAGACAGCGTGCCGAACGGCTTGAGCTTCTCGGCCAGCGACGGGTCGGCGGTCAGGTCGGCCGGGGCCTGCAGCCCGTTGGCGGCCTGCCACGCGGCGGCGCCGATCTTCTGCTCGATGGCCTTGCGCTGCTCCTCGATGCTGGCCGGCACCGGCTCGGCGCTGGCGCTGGGCGCGGCGGCGCTCGGCGAGGCCGTGGCGGACGCGGAGGGGGTCGGCGTGGCGCTGGGCGACGCCGGGGCCATTCCGCCCTGACCGCCGCTGGGCGACGAGGTCACCTTCGGCGACGCGCTGCCCGTCGGGGTCGGGGTCGCGGCGCCGGTCGGGGCGGCGCTACCGGACGGGGCCGGCGTGGCGGCGGGCGGCACGGCGGCCGTCCCGCTGCCGTCGGCGCCCTTGAGCACCTTGCGGAAGCGCAGCTCGGCCGCTTCGCCCACGTCGTCGAGGTTCCGGTTCTCACCGGGCAGGGAGATGACGATGTTGCGGTTGCCCTCGGTGACCACCTCGGCCTCGGCAACGCCGAACGCGTTGACCCGGCTCTCGATGATCTCGCGGGCCTCCTCGAGGTTCTCCGCCGTCGGGGGCTTGCCGTCGACGCTGTTGGTCGCCTCCAGTGTCACCCGCGTGCCGCCGATGAGGTCCAGGCCGAGCTTGGGCTCGAGCCGGTCCTTCCAGCTGCCGCTGGCGCCGGCGAAGAACACCAAAAGATAGAGGACCACGAAGATGAACCCGAGCACGGCGAGCTGCCGCCCGGGGCGCATCTGTCCCTGAGGTGGTGCCACGGCTGTCCTGTCTCCCTGTACGGTCGCGCCGCTGTCGCAGCGGCGGCGGTGTCGGGCCGGGGGTCCCGCCCGACGGGTCTGCCTTGAGCCGACGGAATGTCGACACGAGGACCAGGCACCCCGGCGCGGAACGCCGACGGTCACGGGAACGTGCCGACGCCCGGCGTCGACCCAACTATCCAGTTTTCACGTCTCGTCCGCTGCCCCGTCGGGGCGCCACGACCCGGAAGCCGGCCGACCGGCCGTACGCCGGACTCGCCGCTCCCGAGGGGAGGGGTCAGTCCTTGACGGTGTCCGCGTCCTCGGTGACCGGCTCGCTCGGCAGCTCCGCGCGGGTGACCACCCGCGCGATGGCCGGGCGGGCGTAGCGGGTCTGCACGCCCGGGGCGACCTCGATCAGGACGGTGTCGTCCTCGATGCCGGTGACCGTGCCGTAGAGCCCACCGATGGTCACGACCTCGTCGCCGGGGCCGAGATTGGACTGCATCGACTCCGCCTCTTTGCGGCGCTTCTGCTGGGGCCGGATCATCATGAAGTACATGACGCCAAAGAGCAGGGCGATCATCAGGATCGGCGTGAAACCGCCGGCCCCGCCACCCGCTGCTGCCAAATGCACGGTTACTGACCTTCCCATTGGCCACCTGCCCGGCACGTGGGTGCCGGAGCGGAGGCGGATTCTCACGTCCTGTACAGACCGCGGCGAAGTCTAAACCCTGCACCTGAGAACGCCGAATGCGGCACAGATCACGTTCACATCACGGCTGATCGACATCCAAGGAGAACAAGTCGGGCACAGGTGGACTATCCATACCAAATGTACCATTCGGCGGTGTGCGCCCCAGATGCCGCCAGGCGGCCTCGGTCGCCACCCGACCCCTGGGCGTACGGGCCAACAGCCCAGCCCGCACCAGGAACGGCTCGCAGACCTCCTCGACCGTGTCCGGCTGCTCCCCCACCGCCACGGCCAGGGTGGACAACCCGACCGGGCCGCCCCGGAACGAGTCGACCAACGCGCTCAACACCGCACGGTCCAACCGGTCCAGGCCCAACGCGTCCACGTCGTACACGACCAGGGCCGCGCGGGCGGTGTCGAGATCGACCACCCCGTTCGCCCGGACCTCGGCGTAGTCGCGGACCCGGCGCAGCAGCCGGTTCGCGATCCGCGGCGTGCCCCGGGACCGACCGGCGATCTCGATCGCGCCCTCCGGAGTGATCGGCACCCCCAGGATCCGCGCCGAACGGTGCAGCAGCGTCTCCAGATCC
This sequence comes from Micromonospora trifolii, assembly GCF_022229005.1. GTDB lineage: Bacteria > Actinomycetota > Actinomycetes > Mycobacteriales > Micromonosporaceae > Micromonospora > Micromonospora trifolii. The sequence continues at coordinate 5,636 of NZ_JAKKFD010000028.1, read as the reverse complement.
GCCGGCGCGTAGAAGTCGAGGTGCGCGACGAAGCCGAACCGGTCCCGCATCGGCCCGGTCAACAGGCCCGAACGCGTCGTCGCCCCGACCAGTGTGAACGGCTCGACGTCCAGCGGAATCGCCGTCGCCCCCGGCCCCTTACCCACCACCACGTCGACCCGGAAGTCCTCCATCGCGCTGTACAGCAGCTCCTCGGCCGGCCGCGCGATCCGATGGATCTCGTCGATGAAGAGCACGTCGCCCTCGGCGAGGCTGGTCAGGATCGCCGCCAGATCCCCGGAACGCTCGATCGCCGGGCCGCTGGTCACCCGAATACCCGCGCCCAACTCGGCGGCGACGATGTTGGCAAGACTCGTCTTGCCCAACCCGGGTGGACCGGAGAGCAGAATGTGATCCGGCGGCGACCCCCGCCGCATGGCGCCCTGCAACAACAGGTCGAGCTGGTCGCGCACCCGGTCCTGGGCGATGAACTCGGCCAGCCGCCTCGGCCGTACCGTGGCCTCCGCGTCCCGGTCGGCGTCGCTGACGTACGCCGAGACCAGCCCCTCGGTCTCGCTCATCGCGCGGCCCGCGTCGCCCGGGCGGCCCGGACGGTCATCGGGTGCGGCCCAGCAGTCGGATGGCCTGCTTGAGCAGGACCGGCACCGGCGGCGTCTCACCCTCGATCGACTCCGCCACCGCAGCCACCGCCTGATCGGCCTGACCGGCCGTCCAGCCCAGCCCCACCAACGCCTGGCGGACCTGGTCGGGCCAGCTGCCGCGGGTCACCCCGGCCACCCCGTCGGCACCGATCGGCACCGGGCCGATCCGGTCACGCAGCTCCAGCACCAGACGTTCCGCACCCTTCTTACCAATCCCGGGTACGCGGGTCAGGGCAGCCGTGTCGGCGTTGGCGATCGCCTTGCGGACCGCGTCCGGGGTGTGCACCGCCAGCACCGCCTGGGCCAGTCGCGGGCCGACCCCACTGGCGGTCTGGAGCAGCTCGAACAGCGACTTGGCGTCGTCGTCGGCGAAGCCGTAGAGAGTCAGCGAATCTTCCCGCACGATCAGGCTGGTGGCGAGCCGGGCGACCTGGCCGACCCGCAGCTCCGCGAGGGTCCCCGGGGCGCAGTGCACGGCGAGCCCGACCCCACCGACCTCGATCACCGCCTGGTCCGGGCCCGTCGCGGTCACCGTGCCGCGCACGCTGGCGATCATCGTGCTCCTCCTCGTCGTGCCCGGTCGGCCGCGGCGGCCAGCTTGGAACGGGTCCCGCCGCGCCACACGTGGCAGATGGCCAGGGCCAGCGCGTCGGCGGCGTCCGCCGGCTTCGGCGGCTCGGCCAGCCGCAACAGCCGGGTCACCATCGCTGTCATCTGCGCCTTGTCGGCTTGACCGGACCCGGTCACGGCCGCCTTCACCTCACTCGGGGTGTACGTCTGCACCGGCAGCCCGGCCCGCGCTCCGGCCAGCACGGCGATGCCACTGGCCTGCGCGGTGCCCATCACGGTACGAACGTTGTGCTGGCTGAACACCCGCTCGACGGCGACGCTCTCCGGTTGATGCTCGGCGACCAGTTTGTTCAGCGACCGGTCCAGGTGCAGCAGGCGCAGCGCCAGGTCGTCGGCCGGGTCGGTGTAGACCACGTAGTAGGCGACCAGGGTGCAGGGCCGGCCGGGCACACCCTCGACCACGCCCACCCCACATCGGGTCAACCCCGGGTCCACACCGAGCACGCGCACGCCGCCCCCTCCCCAGCCGTCAGCAGTACGTGTGTTCGACACCCTAACCGGCGCCCTTCCCACCAGCCCCACGGGACACGCCTTCCGCATCCTCGCCCTCGCCCTCGCCCTCGCCCTCGCCCTCGCCCTCGCCCTCGCCCTCGCCCTCGCCCTCGCCCTCGCCCTCGCCCTCGCCCTCGCCCAAGATCTGCGCAACTTCCCGGATGTTGCTGCCTCCGACACGCGAGAGACAGCAACATCCCTGATATTGCGCGGATCTTGACGACGACCACCGTGCCGACCGACCGGGAGCGGCCTTCGGGGCGCCCACTGCCGTCATGGTCACGCTCGATCCTGGATGTAGTGGCCACGACGAGTCGGGATGCCACTACATCCAGGATGTTGCGCGATCTTGCGGCACGCGGCGCGGCACGCGGCGCGAGGCGCGGCACGCGGCGCCGGCGACGCACGAGGCAGGGTGCGGCGGGGCGGCGGCGGGGTGGGAACGGGCGGGAGGGGCGGGTGGGACCACACAGCTTTGGTACGGAGTATGTGTCGCTGGCCCATGTGCCGGGGAGCACACAGCTCGTAACTTCTTGCGCCATGACGGCAGAACCCGTGGTGGTCCCCCACGTCGTGCAGGTCGACCTCTCCGGTCGGACCGCCCTGGTCACCGGGGGCGGCGGCGGTATCGGGCGGGCGTGTGCCCTGCGGCTGGGCGCGGCCGGCGCCAAGGTGATCGTGGTGGACCGCAACCTGGAGGCGGCCAAGGCGGTGGCCGCCGAGGCCGGTGGCCGGGCCGAGGGCGTGGACCTGTCCGACGCCGCGGCGGTGGATTCGCTCGACGTCGACGTGGACATCGTGGTGAACAACGCCGGGCTCCAGCACGTCGCGCCGTTGCAGGACTTTCCGATCGAGCGGTTCGAGTACATCCAGCGGGTGATGGTGGAGGCGCCGTTCCTGCTGATCCGCCGGGCGCTGCCGCACATGTACGCCCGGGGCTGGGGGCGGATCGTCAACATCTCCTCGGTGCACGGGTTGCGCGCCTCGCCGTACAAGGCGGCCTACGTCTCGGCCAAGCACGCGCTGGAGGGGTTGTCGAAGGTTGTCGCGTTGGAGGGCGCCGCGCACGGGGTCACCGCCAACTGCATCAACCCGGCGTACGTGCGTACCGCCCTGGTGGAGAGCCAGATCGCCGACCAGGCGGCCAGTCACGGCATCGACGAGGCCGAGGTGATCGAGAAGATCATGCTGGCCCGGGCCGCGATCAAACGGTTGATCGAGCCGGAGGAGGTGGCCGAGCTGCTGGCGTACCTCTGCTCGCCGCCGGCGGCGTTCATCACCGGGGCGTCGATCGCCCTCGACGGGGGCTGGACGGCCAACTAGTGGGGCTGAGCACAATGTCGACCATGTCTTCGCCGGTGGAGTTCCTGGAGCTGCTCGCCCGAGAGGCCGCGGCGGTCGAGTTCGAGGGACCGCTGGTGGCCGCGCGGGCCGCCGGGCTGCCGCCGGACCGGCTGGCCGAGCTGGAGCAGGCCAAGTCGGTGGCGTTGCGGGTGCGCGCGCTGCTGGAGCGCCGGCGCCGCCGGGAGAGCGAGCTGTCCGGCCTGTACGACACTGTCAGCGACCTGGCCGGGTTGCGCGACCTGGACGACGTGTTGCGGGCGATCGTGCACAGGGCCCGTCATCTGCTCGGCGCGGACGTGGCGTACATGACGCTCAACGACGACGAGCGGGGCGACACGTACATGCGGGTGACCGACGGGTCGGTCTCGGCGCGTTTCCAGCGGCTGCGCCTGCCGATGGGCGCCGGCCTCGGTGGCCTGGTGGCACAGTCCGGCGCCCCGTACGTCACAGCGAACTACGGCGAGGACGCGCGCTTCCACCACACCGGCGAGATCGACGCCGGGGTGGGCGAGGAGGGGCTGGTGGCGATCCTGGGGGTGCCGCTGCGGCTCGGCTCGACGTCGATCGGCGTGCTCTACGCGGCCAACCGTTCGGCCCGGCCGTTCGTCCGGGAGGAGGTGGCGCTGCTGGTGTCACTGGCCGCGCACGCCGCGGTGGCGATCGACACGGCCCGGCTGCTGACCGAGACCCGTTCGGCGTTGGCCGAGTTGTCGGCGGCGAACACCACCATCCGGGCGCACAGCAGCTCGGTCGAGCGGGCCGCTGCGGCACACGACCGGATGACGGCGCTGGTGCTGCGCGGCGGCGGTGTGGAGGACGTGGCGGCGGCGGTGACCGAGGTGCTGGGCGGCGCGCTGCTGGCGCTGGACGCCGAGGGCCGCCTGCTGGCCCGGGTGGGTGAGATCGAGGAGCCGGACCGCGCGGACATCGTCGAGGCGGTGGCCGCGTCCCGGACCGAGGGGCGCAGCGTGCGCCGGGGTCCGCTCTGGTACGCGGCGGTGGTGGCCGGCGCGGAGAACCTGGGCGCTCTGGTGCTGCGCCCGGACGACGAGTTGGTCGACGCCGACCAGCGCATCCTGGAGCGGGCCGCGTTGGTGACCGCACTGCTGCTGCTGTTCCGCCGGACGGTAGCGGAGGCGGAGGGGCGGGTGCGTGGCGAGTTGCTGGACGACCTGATCGCCCGCCCGCTGCGCGACACCGACGCGCTGCGCAGTCGGGCCCGTCGGCTCGGGGTGGACCTGGACGCCCCGCACGTGCTGGTGGCGGTGGGCGACGACGCGATCGCCGCGACCGGCTCGGCGCGCCAGCGGGTGCTCTCCTGGGCCACCACGTACGCCTCGGCGCGTGGTGGACTGGCCGCGGCGCGCGACGGCCGGGTGGTGCTGATGCTGCCGGGGTTGGACGCGGGCGGCAGCGCCCGCGCGGTGGCCCGGGACCTGTCCCGGGTGACCGGTCGTCCGGTGACCGCCGGGGCGAGTGGCCCGTCGAACACGCCGGCGGCGCTGGCCGGGACGTTTCAGGAGGCGGACCGGTGCCTGACGGCGCTGGGCGCGCTGGGCCGCGCCGGGCAGGGTGCGAGCACAGTGGAGTTGGGCTTCGTCGGTTTGTTGCTGGGCACTGTCGGTGACCGGGGCGAGAAGGACGTGACCGAGTTCCTCAGCGCCACCGTCGGGCCGGTGCTCGACTACGACGCGCGGCGCGGCACGGCTCTGGTGAAGACGCTGGAGGCGTACTTCGGGGTGGGTGGCAGCCTGGCCCGGGCCGCCGAGCAACTGCACGTGCACGTCAACACTGTGACCCAGCGGTTGGAGCGGGTCGGGCAGCTGCTCGGCGTCGACTGGCAGCGACCCGAGCGGGCGCTGGAGGTGCAGCTCGCGTTGCGCCTGCACCGACTGCGCGCACCGGCCGGCTGACCGACGCCGGCCAGCGGCACGAGGGCCGCTGGCCGAGCGCTCGGCGTCAGCGGGACCGGATGCCCTCCAGCACGGCGTCGACGACCCGTTCGGGCAGGGACTGCTCGTCCAGGTCCGGATTCCACTGGAGCACCCGCTGGATCAGCATCGGCCCGGTGAGCAGCGCCATCGTCACCTCGACGTCGATGTCGGCGCGGAGCACCCCCTCGTCGATGCCGCGCCGCAGCACCTCGCGCATCAGCTGCCGCCTCGGCGAGATGATGTTCTGGTAGAGCTGGAACTGGTCGGCGCTGCGGTTCACAGCGGGCGCCAGGCAGGGCATGATCTTGGCCGCCCGCGGGTCGACGTTCTTGCCGATCGCGCCGACCAGCAGCACCAGGTCGTCGCGGACGGAGTGGCCCGCGGGCTGCGCCATGACGCCCTTGAGGCGGCGCAACGCGTCCAGCAGCAACGCGTCCTTGCCGGCCCAGCGCCGGTAGATGGTGGCCTTGCCGACCCCGGCGCGGGTGGCGATCGCCTCGATCGAGAGCGCCTCGATGGTGCTGCCCTCGGCGAGCAGGTCGAGGGTGGCCTCGATGATCGCCTCGTCGGCGCGGATGCTCCGCGGTCGCCCGGG
>NZ_JAKKFD010000027.1 GCF_022229005.1 Micromonospora trifolii | reverse complement strand
CCGGGATCCCGGAGCGCCGGACACCCGTCCTAGATGTCTGCCAGCAGCTGCCGCGCCATGACGATCCGCTGCACCTGGTTGGTGCCCTCGTAGATCTGGGTGATCTTGGCGTCCCGCATCATCCGCTCGACCGGGTAGTCCCGCGTGTAGCCGTAGCCACCGAGCAGCTGCACCGCGTCGGTGGTGATCTCCATGGCGGCGTCCGAGGCGAAGCACTTGGCCGCCGCGCCGAAGTAGGTCAGATCCGCGTCGCCCCGCTCCGACTTGCCCGCCGCCGCGTACGTGAGCTGCCGGGCCGCCTCGAGCTTCATGCCCATGTCGGCGAGCATGAACTGGATCCCCTGGAACTCGGCGACCGCCTTGCCGAACTGTCGACGCTCGGCCACGTACCCCTTGGCGTAGTCGAGGGCGCCCTGCGCGATCCCGACGGCCTGCGCGGCGATGGTGACCCGGGTGTGGTCCAGGGTCTTCATAGCGGTCGCGAAGCCGGTGCCCTCAGCGCCGATCATCCGGTCGGCCGGGATTCGCACGTTGTCGAGGTAGACCTCGCGGGTGGGCGAGCCCTTGATGCCGAGCTTCTTCTCCGGCGCGCCGAAGCTCACCCCGGCATCGGACTTCTCGACCACGAAGGCCGAGATGCCCCGGGACCGGGCGGACGGGTCGGTGACGGCGAAGACGGTGTAGAACTCGGACACCCCGGCGTTCGTGATCCAGCGCTTCACGCCGTTGAGCACCCAGTGATCCCCGTCACGTACCGCCCTGGTGGTCATCGACGCCGCGTCGCTGCCCGCCTCCGGTTCGGAGAGGCAGTACGAGAACATCGCGTCACCGGCGGCGACCGGAGTCAGATAACGGCTCTTGAGATCGGCGGAACCGGACAACAACAGCGGCATGGTGCCGAGTTTGTTCACCGCCGGGATCAGCGAGGAGGAGGCGCAGGCGCGGGCCACCTCTTCGATGACGATGGCGGTGGCCAGCGCGTCCGCGCCCGCGCCGCCGTACTCCTCGGGGATGTGCGGTGCGTGGAAGTCGGCAGCTCGCAGCGCGTCGTAGGACGCCTTGGGAAACTCCCCGGTCTCGTCGGCCTCCGCGGCGTGCGGAGCCACCTTCGCGGCGCAGACCTCTCGCACGGCTTCCCGGATCGCCTGGTGCTCCTCGGGCAACCGGTACACGTCGAACGACTCCCCTGCGGCCATCTCGGCCCTCCCCTTCACCACTATCATGCGCAGTCTGTGACGACTCCTGACCGCCGACCGCGCAGACTGAAGACTAGCGACTGCAGTTCAGGTGATGTTACCGGCGCGTAGGTATGGGCAAGATGGTGCACCTTACGCGCTCAGCGATGATGGAGATTGAGACAGTGAGCCACCCTCCGGTGCCCCGCCCAGGCGCCGCAGCAGAATGCGACGCGACGACGCGACGCCAGCGCGAGCGGAGAAGACAGGCGTGACGATCCCCTACCCCACCATCCAGCCGACCCCCGCCATCGCCGCGGTGACTCCGCCCTCGGGCGCACCCCGGCCGCGGGTGACGTTCCTAGGGACGGGTTACCTCGGTGCGACGTACGCCATCTGCTACGCCGAACTGGGGTACGAGGTCCTCGGGTTCGACGTCGACGCCGACAAGATCGCGATGCTCAACGCCGGTCAGGTGCCGATCCACGAGCCCGGCCTGGACGAGCTGCTCCGGCGCAACCTCGCCGCCGGCCGCCTCCGGTTCAGCACCGACATCGCCGAGACCGCCGACTTCGGTGACGTGCACTTCATCTGCGTCGGCACCCCCCAGCGGGCCGACGGCATGGGCGCCGACCTGTCGTACGTCGAGGCGTCGGTCACCAGCCTCGCGCAGCACCTGACCCGCAAGGCGTTGATCGTCGGCAAGTCCACCGTGCCGGTCGGCACCGCCGAGTGGGTCGAGCAGCTCGTCGGGAAGCACACCCCGAACGACCTGGACGTCGAGGTGGCGTGGAGCCCCGAGTTCCTCCAGGAGGGCTTCGCCGTCGACGACGTCCTGCGGCCCAACCGGATCGTGGTCGGCGTCAAGAGCGAGTGGGCCAACGGCATGCTCTACGCCGCGCACAAGGGCGTGTTCGACCTGGCCGCCACGGAGGACCGCGAGGTGCCCCTGGTGGTCACCGACTTCTCCACCGCCGAGCTGGTCAAGGTCGCCGCGAACGCCTTCCTGGCCACCAAGATCTCCTTCATCAACGCGATGGCCGAGGTCTGCGAGGCCTCTGGCGGCGACGTCACCCAACTGGCCCGCGCGATCGGCTACGACCCGCGGATCGGCAACCGGTTCCTCCAGGCCGGCCTCGGCTTCGGAGGCGCCTGCCTGCCCAAGGACATCCGGGCCTTCCAGGCCCGCGCCCAGGAGCTGGGCGCCGGCGAGGCGCTGCGCTTCCTGCACGAGGTCGACCTGATCAACCTGCGTCGCCGTACCCGGGTGCTCCAGCTCGCCGCGGACCTGCTCGGCCGCCGCTCCGGCCCGGCCGGCCCGGACTTCTCCGGCACCCGGATCGCCGTGCTCGGCGCCACCTTCAAGCCCAACACCGACGACGTCCGCGACGCCCCGGCGCTCGCCGTCGCCGCGCTGCTGCACAAGGCCGGCGCCGACGTGCACGTGTACGACCCGCAGGGCACCGAGAACGCCCGCCGCGCGGTTCCCGAGTTGACCTACGAGAGCAGCATCAACGAGGCGGTCAACGACGCCGACCTGGTCTGCGTCCTCACCGAGTGGGCCGACTTCCGCAACGCCGACCCGGTCGCCCTCGGCGAGTTGGTCAAGGGTCGCAAGGTCGTCGACGGCCGCAACTGCCTCGACCCGGCACTGTGGACCCAGGCCGGCTGGGAGTACCGGGGCATGGGTCGCCCCTGACGGAACCGACGCCCCACCGGCCGGTCATCGAGCATTCGATGACCGGCCGGTGTCTTTGTTTGCCCCGGACCCGCCGACAAGAGTCGAAATCCGCGCCAGCTTTGGGCATGCTGCGACAGTGGGAGTCCACAGTGCGGGTGGAGGGGTGTCGTGGCGACCTTTCAATGCTCCTCGTGCGGCCGGGAGATCAAGCCGGCCGTCCGATGCCCGCACTGTGGGGCAGATCAACCACAGTGGGTCGAGCACCTGGCCGACATTGAGCGCTCGATCGCGGAGATGAAGGCGCGCGACGCCGCCATCGCCCGCGAGCAGCGGCAGATCGCCGCCAAGATGCAGGCCGCCCTCTTCCAGCGGGACATCCTCGCCCACGCCGGCGAGGAGCGGATCAAGCAGGCCACCCGGCCACGCCGGGTGCTGCGCCGCCGTCCCGGCCGGCGGCCACCGACCGCCACAATGGGCCCGCCGCCCCGGGTGCCCCGCCAGGGCACTCCGCCCGCCCCGGAGGATCCGCCGCCGCCCCCGCCCCGGGCCGCCTGGCTGGACGCCGACGACCCGGAACACCCGCCGGAGGCGTCCTCGCGCGAGGTGCAGAACATCCCGCTCGGGCTGGGCGCGTTGCTGCTCGGCGTGGCCGCTGTGGTCTTCGCCGCGGTGGCCACCAGCTCGATGGACGCGCTGGCCCGGCTCGGCATCCTGCTCCTGGCCACCGTGCTGATGCTGCTCGCCCCACCGGCACTGGCCCGGCGCGGGCTCACCTCGACCGCCGAGACCATCGCCGCGGTCGGCCTGCTGCTGGTGCCGCTCGCCGGCAACGCGCTCTGGGCGGTGGACCGGATCGGCGCCGGCGGCGGCTCCGGCACGGTCTTCGCCGGGGTGATCTTCGCGGTCACCGCCGCCGTCGCATTCGGGTACGCCGGCTGGACCGGTCTACGCGCGCCCCGCTTCGCCACGGTGCTCGCCGCGCAGCCGGTGCTGCCCCTGCTGGCGTACGACCAGATCACCGGCCCGGGCGGCTGGGCGCTGGTGCTGGCCCTGGTCGCCCTCGTCAACCTCGGCCTGGCCCGTTCCGGCGTGACCGTCGAGCGCCCCGTCCGGCAGGACCTGCCGTCGCCGGGCACGCCGTCCGCGTCCCATGAACGCGACGCGGAGAGCCGGCCGGAGGGCGACCCGGAGGAGGCCGCCGAGCTGATCGACGCCACCGCCGGCTCCGCCGACCCCCAGCCGACCCGCCCGGTGCCCGGCCTGCGTGAGCTGACCTGGTTGCTGCACGCCCTGGCGGTCGCCGTCTCGCTGGCGTACGCGGTCACCGCCCTGCTGCGGGCAGAGACCGTGCCGACAGCGACCGGCGCCGGGGTGGTGCTGCTGCTGGCCGCCATGATCGGGCTGGCCGGCGCGCTGGTGCTGCGTCGCCCGCCGCTGCCCGACGTCGCGGCCGGCATCGTCACCCTGGCGGTGATCGGCTCACTCAGCCGAATCGCGTCGGTGGCACTCCCCGGCCGGGCGCTGCTGCTGATCGCGGCGGTCATCACTGTGACCGGGCTGGCGGTGCGGGCGGTCCCGGAGGCGGCCCGACGTGGTCCACAGATCGCCTCCGCGGTGGCGCTGACCGTCAGTGGTCTGGTTGTCGCCGGTGGCGCGCTACGCGCCGGGGTGGCACCGGTCCGGGCGGCCCTGCCCGCCTGGAACCCCGACCTCAGCCGATACCCGGGCGAGTTGGCCGCTGCCGTCGGGCCGACCACCTGGCAGCTCGCGGGTGCCGCGTTCCTGCTCACCATCGCGGCGGTGCTGGCCCTGCCCACCGAGATCCGCCGGGAGTTCGCGGTCGCCGGCGCGGCGCTGACCGCGCTGGCCGTCCCGGCCTCGTTCGGTCTCGGCTGGGCGACGGCACCCTGGCCAATGGTGATCACCGCGATCGGCATCGGGGTGATCGGGCTCTCCGCCCGCACCGACCGGGCCGCAGTGGCGCACGCCATCGGGGCGGCAGTGGTCGGCCTGTTCGGCGCGGGCGCCAGCCTGGCCAGCCCCACCCTCACTGCCGCGGTCCTGATCACCCTGTTCGTGGCCGGCACGCTGGTCGCGCTGGCGCCCCGGATCCGGATCGCCTCGGCCGCCTCCGACACGGTCACCGCCTGGGCCGCCGGCGGGGCCGCGTTCGCGCTGCCCGGGGCGGTGGCGGCGTTCGTGGCCGCGACCATGCCGACCGAGCCGACCCTCACTCCGGCGAGCCTCCGCGAGGTGACCGTCCCGGTCCTGGCGGCCAGCTTCCTGGCGGTCTGCGTGACCCTCGGCTACGCCGCCGTCGTACAGGTCTCCCAGCGCCACATCCCCGCGCCGCTGTCGGTCGGCACCGGGCTGGGCGCGTTGATGGTCACCGCCGCCGCGTTCGGGGCGCCCGGCGCGACAGTCGCCGACGCCTGGGTGGGCGCGCTCCTGCTGGTCGCGGCCGTGCTGCTCTTCCTGGCCCCCTCCATCGACGCCGGCCGTCGAGCCGACCTCACCCTCGACGGCTCGGACCTGGCCGCCGCGGCGGTCACCACCGCCCTGATCGCCACGCTGGTACGGATCGGGGCGGTGCTCGCCCCGGGCGGGCAGCTGGCGGTGGCCGCCGCCCTGCTCCTGGTGGTCGCCGTTGGCGCCCGCAGCATGCCGGAGGAGTGGCGACGCGGTCCGATCCTCGGCCTCACCGTGGGCGGTGCCCTGATCGGCGTCCTCGCCGGCTGGTCGGCGGTGCGCGGTGGGGTCGGTGTGCTGGCCACTCCCGGCCCGATCTGGAGGGGCGACCTGAGCGACTGGCCGGCCGCCCCCGTCGGTGGTGCCACCTGGCAGGCGCCGGTCGCGCTGGCGCTGCTGGCCCTCGCCGCCGGCATCCTGCTCCCGCCGCCGTGGCGCTGGGACGTGTCCGGCGTGGCGGTGGTGCTCGCCACGATCGGCGCACCTGCCGCATTCGATCTGGCGTGGTGGTCGCCGGTCCTGGTCGGCGGAATGGTCGCCACGGTGTTCGGCATGGCCGCGGTGGCCACTGAGGAGGCGCGCGCCGGGCTGTCCCGCGCCACGGTGGCCGGGGTCGTCGCGCTGCACGCCGCCGGAGCCGGACTGGTCCGCCCGTGGACCACGGCCCTGGCACTGGGCAGCATCGCACTGATCGGCGTGGTGGTGGCCATGCTGGCCCGCGTCCTCGCCGGCCCACAGGTGACCGACATCGACACCGAGGGGATGCCGCCGCACCTGGCGCAGATCGGCGGCGCGGCGATCGGTGCCGCCCTGTTGGCCCTCCCCGGTGCGGTGGCGGCGCTGTCCGCCGAGTTCGAACACTCGGCGCAGGTGGTGCTGACCGCCGCGCTGGCCGCGACCAGCCTCGGCCTGGCCGCCGTGGCCGCGGTCCGCCGGCAGGTGCCGCAATATCTGCCCTGGGTCAGCGTGGCTGTGGTCGGCGGGGCCACCATCAGCGCCCTCGCCGCCATTCCCACCGGCCTCGCCGCCGGCGTCTACGCCGCCGCCGCCGCCCTGCTCGGCGTACTGGCCGAGTTGATCCGCGCGGCCACCGTGCCGCCCACCAGCGCGGCCCAGCCGGTCCGGCGCTGGGCGGTACGACTCGACGGCGCCCTCCGGCGGCTGCCCGACGACCCGGAGCGACGGCGGTGGCGGGTCAACCCGGCCGCTGGCGCGTTGGCCGCGGCGGCGCTTCCGACCGCCCTGGCACTCGCCTCGATCGCACCCGCGCTGGTCACCGCCCTGGTCGAGCCGCACCGCACACTGACCCGGATCTGGCAGGGCCCGCCGCCGGAGCTGCTCACCCCACCATCGGACGTGGTCAACCCGACCCACGTGCTGACGGCGTTGCTGCTCACCGCGACCGCCGCGCTGGCCGCCACCGGCTTCAGCGGCGGACGACGGTCCCGGGCCGTGCCGGTGGTGCTGCCCGGGGCAGCCGTCACGCTGCTGATCGCACCCATCGCGCTGGGCCAGGGCTGGCCCGCCAGCACCGTCGCCGCGCTCTCCGTCTTCACCATCGCGATGCTCGGCCTCGCACTGACCCCACCGCCGCCGCTGGTCGAGCGGGCCCGCTCGCTGCGGCTGGCCCGGGTGCTGGTGTTCGCCATGGGGCTGGCCGGCGGCAGCGCCGGGCTCGCCGGCAGCCTGGCCGACCGGCAGATGACCCTGTTCACCCTCGGCAGCGCGGTCGGGGTGGGCGCGGTGGCGGCGCTGTTCGGCACCACCCAGCGTGCGCGCATCCTCGGCTGGCTCTTCGCCTCACTCATGGCGCAGCTCTTCGTGCTCACCGCCGGCCTGGTCGCCGGGCTGGCGGCGGTCTGGTCCGCGTTCGGCGTGCTCGCCGTCGGCGCGGTCCTCCAGGTGCTCGCCGCTACCCTGCCCCGGCTGCGCCGCCCCGAGGCGCAGCGAGAAGCCTCCACAGTGGAATGGACCGGGTATGCTGCCGCGCTGATCGCGTTGGCCCTCGCCTTCGACTCGCCCCGCCACATCGCCGCCCTGCTGGCCGCCTGGGGCGCTGTCCTCGGGGTGGCGGCGACCCGACCCGGCCGCCGGCCGGTGGAACGCCGGATCCTGTTCTGGGCGGTGGTGGTCTGTGAGATCACCGCGTGGTGGATCCTGATGCGAGTCGCCGACGTGGCGTTGCCCGAGGCGTACACGCTGCCGTTCGCCGTGTTGGCCCTCCTCGTCGGCGTCCTGGAGCTGCGCCACCGACCCGACATGAGCAGTTGGGTGGCGTACGGGCCGGCGCTGGTCACGGCCTTCGTGCCGACGCTGGCGATCGTGCTGGCCACCGAGTCCAGCACTGTGCGGCAGATGCTGCTGTTGCTCGGTGCGGTCGCGGTGCTGATCTTCGGGTCGTCCAGTCAGCAGCAGGCGCCGGTGATCGTCGGCGCGTCGGTCACAGCGATCACGGCGATCCACGCCCTGTTCAGCCTGGGCCCGTGGCTGGCGCTGATCCCGGTGGGCATCCTGCTGCTGGTGCTCGGCGCGAGCAACGAGCGCCGCCGCCGTGCCCAGGAACGCCTACAGACCGCCCTACGCGGCATGAGATAGACCGGAGGGTCCCTGCGGCGCTGCCTTGCGCGATCTTGCACTTTCTGTTGCGGCATAGGGGGTAAAAACCGCGAAGCAACGACCGAAAGTGCAAGATCGCGGGTGGGGCGGGGACCGCGGAGCGGGGGTTAGTGCAGGGTTGCCTGGAGGGCGGCTTCCTTGTCTGCCACCAGCTTTTCCAGGTCCTGCTGGTAGGTCGTCATCTTGGCGCGCAGGCCCTCGTCGGCGGCACCGAGGATCCGTACGGCGAGCAGGCCGGCGTTGCGGGCGTTGCCGATCGACACGGTGGCGACCGGGATCCCGGCCGGCATCTGCACGATGGACAGCAGCGAGTCCATGCCGTCGAGGTGCTTCAGCGGCACCGGCACACCGATCACCGGCAGCGGCGTCACCGAGGCCACCATGCCGGGCAGCGCGGCGGCACCCCCCGCCCCCGCAATGATCACCTTGAGGCCCCGGTCGGCGGCGTCGCGCCCGTACTCGATCATCGCGACCGGAGTCCGGTGCGCCGAGATCACCCGGACCTCGTACGCCACGCCGAAGTCGTCCAACACCTCGGCCGCGGCCCGCATGGTCGGCCAGTCCGAGTCACTGCCCATGATCAAGCCAACCGTGCTCACTGCGGCCCTCTCCTCGTTCCCGAAAGCGTCACTCACTCGTGGCCCTCACGCAGCCAGCGCACGGCCCGCGCGGCCCGGGCCCGCAGGTCGTCCAGGTCATCACCGAGCACCGTGACGTGCCCGATCTTGCGGCCGGGTCGCACCTGCTTGCCGTACAGGTGCACCTTGGCACCCGGCTCGGCGGCGAAGAGGTGGTGCAACCGCTCGTCGATCGACATCCCGCCCGGCTCACCGCCGAGCACGTTCGCCGACACCACCACCGGGGCGGTCAACGCGGTGTCACCCATCGGGTAGTCCAGCACGGCCCGCAGGTGCTGCTCGAACTGCGAGGTCCGGGCACCCTCGATGGTCCAGTGCCCGGAGTTGTGCGGACGCATCGCCAGCTCGTTGACCACGATCGCGGGCCGGCCGGCGTCGTCGCGCACCTCGAACAGCTCCACGGCCAGCAGGCCGATCACACCGAGTGCGGTGGCCAGGTCGATGGCGAGCTGCTGAGCGGAGATCGCCAGCTCCTCGTCCAGGCCGGGCGCCGGGGCCAGCACCTCCACGTTGATGCCGTCGCGTTGCACCGTCTCCACCACCGGGTACGCGGCCACCTGACCGAACGGCGAACGGGCCACCTGGACGGCCAACTCCCGCCGCAGTGGCACCCGCTCCTCGACGATCAGCCGGGTGCCGCCGGCGAGCAGCGTGGTCGCCAACTCGGTGGCCTGTGCGGCGTCGTCGACCATCCAGACACCCCGGCCGTCGTACCCACCCCGGGCCGCCTTGAGCACCACCGGCCAGCCGACCTGCTCGCCGAAGCCGACGAGGTCGGCGGGCTCCCCGACCGGCCGCCAGGTCGGGTTGGGCGCACCCAGTTCGGTCAGGCGTTCCCGCATGACCTGCTTGTCCTGGGCGTGCAGCAGAGCGTCCGCCGGCGGGTAGAGGGCCACCCCTTCCGCCGCCAGCGTGCGGATGTGCTCGGAGGGCACGTGCTCGTGGTCGAAGGTGACGACGTCGCAGCCCTTGGCGAAGGTGCGCAGGGCGGCCAGGTCGGTGTGGTCGCCGTACTGGACGTCGGCGGCGACCAGTGCCGCGCCGTCGTCGGGGGCTGTCGCGAGCACACGCAGTGACTGGCCGAGGGCGATCGCGGCCTGGTGGGTCATCCGGGCCAACTGGCCGCCACCCACCATGCCGACAACTGGCAGACCGGTACGGGAATCCATAGCGCGGCCAGCCTATCCGGGCCGCCGACGGTCCCACCGGGAGGGCTGGCGACCCGGATCGGAAGCGCTGGCGGGACCACCCGACGGGCGGCGCTGGCGACTACCGGGCGTGGCCGTGCGCTCAACCCAGCTCGGCTACCAGGTCCTCGACCGAGGTGACCGGCCGCTGGCAGACGAAACCCCGGCAGACGTACGCGGCGGACCGCCCCTCGACCAACGGACGGTCGGCGAGCAGCGGCACACCCGGCTGGTCCGGGCGCCCGGCGACGACCACGGCCCCGGGCGGGGCGTGCCGGCGGGCGGCGGCCACCAGGGGGTCGCCGGCCGGGTCGTCGGTGACCACGGCAATCTCGTACGGCCCGGAGAGCAACGCCTCGCCGACCATGGCCGCGTACCCGGTGAACCGGGGGTGCTTCCCGACGATCGGCGCGACAGTGCCGAGGGCCGCTTCGGCGGCTTCCCGGTAGCGCGTCTCCCCGGTCAGCGCCGAGTACGCCACCAGCCCGGCGATCAACGCCGACCGGCCGGACGGGGTGGCGTTGTCGGTCGGGTCGGCCGGCCGGGCGACGAGCCGCTCCGCGTCGTCGGCGGTGTCGTAGAAGGCGCCACCGGGCGCGGCGAAGTGCGTCAGGGCGGTGTCCAGCAGCTCGCCGGCCACTGTGAGCCAGCGGCCCTCCCCGGTGAGCTGGTGCAACGCGCAGAAGGCCTCGGCCACACAGCCGTAGTCCTCCAGGACACCAGCCGGCTCGCCGACCTTGCCGTCCCGAGAGACCCGGCGCAGCCGGCCGTCCACCAGGTGCACTGTGGCCAGGTGTTCGGCGGCCTGGCGCATCGCACCGTCGGCGACGATGGTGACGCCGTCCATCAGGTTGGCATCCGCGTCCTGCGGGGACGCGTAGACGGCGGCGACCTGCTGGAACTCGGCCATGGCGGTGATCGCCAGGCCGTTCCAGGCGGCCACCACCTTGTCGTCGAGGGCCGGCTGCGGGCGGGTGTCCCGGGCGGCGAGCAGCCGCCCGACCACCTGCTGCCAGCGAGCGCGTACCTCGGGCGCGGCATCGTCCACGTCCCGGGCCAGCTTGAGCACGCTCATGCCGTGCTCAAAGGTGCCCTGGTCGGTGACTGTGAACAGGTCGGCGGCGAATTGGCCGTCCTCCTCGCCCAACGCCTCGACGAGTTGGGCGGGCGTCCAGGCGTAGGTGAGCCCCTCGACGCCCTCGGTGTCGGCGTCCAGTGCGGACGCGAACCCCTGCCCCGGCCGGTGCAGTTCGTCGGCGAGGAACCGGGCGGTGTCCCGGGCCACCCGGCGGGCCAGCGGGTCACCGGTGAGTCGCCACAGCTGGGTGTAGACCCGCAGCAGCAGCGCGTTGTCGTAGAGCATCTTCTCGAAGTGCGGCACCGTCCAGTGCGCGTCCACCGAATAGCGGGCGAAGCCGCCCGCGAGCTGGTCGTAGATGCCGCCCCGGGCCATCGCCTCGGCGGTGTGCCGGGTGATCTCCAGGCTGCCGGGATCGCCGGTGCGCTGGTGGTGGCGCAGCAGGAAGAGCAGGTTCATGTGCGGCGGGAACTTCGGGGCGCCACCGAACCCGCCGTTCGTGGCGTCGTACTCGCTGGCCAACTTGGCGGCCGCCGCGTCGAGCAGCGGGGCGTCCAGCGGCGCTGTGGGGCCGCCCACTGCCTGCGCGCCGCCGATCGCCTCGACCACGGCGGCGCCCTGGCCCAGCACCGCCTCGCGCTGCTCCCGCCAGGCGGTGGAAACCGACTGGAGCAGCTGGACGAAGTTGGGTCGCGGGAAGTAGGTGCCGCAGAAGAACGGGGTGCCGTCCGGGGTCGCGAAGACTGTCATCGGCCAACCGCCCTGGCCGGTCATCGCCTGGGTGGCGGTCATGTAGACAGCGTCCACGTCCGGGCGCTCCTCACGATCCACCTTGATCGACACGAAGTTGTCGTTCATCAGGGCGCCGACCTGCGCGTTCTCGAACGACTCGTGCGCCATGACGTGGCACCAGTGACAGGCCGCGTAGCCCACCGAGATGAGCACCGGCACGTCCCGCCGCTTCGCCTCGGCGAACGCCTCGTCCGACCACTGCCACCAGTCGACCGGGTTGTCGGCGTGCTGGAGCAGGTACGGACTGGTGGCATCGGCGAGTCGGTTCACCTGACGACCATAGCCAGCCCCGGCGCGGACCGCGCGGGCTCCACCCGGACGGTCAGGACGCGCCGTCGGCGCGGAGCCGGAACACGTTCGACTCCGCCGAGTCACGCAGCGACCCCAGCACCGCGCCGATCTTGTCCGCCGGCATCGGCTTGAAGAAGTGGTAGCCCTGCGCGGAGGTGCAACCCAACTCGGCCAGGGCCATCCGCTGCTCGGCGGTCTCCACCCCTTCGGCGACCACCCGCAGCCCCAACTCGTGCGCCAGGCCGACGGTCGTCCGGACGATCGCGGCGGCCTCCGGCGAGTCGGCCATCCGGATGACGAAGGAGCGGTCCACCTTCAACTCGTCCACAGCGATGCGCGTGAGGAAGGTCAGCGACGAGAAGCCGGTGCCGAAGTCGTCGACAGCGAGTTGCACGCCCATCGACCGGAGCGTCGCCAGCACCTCGTCGATGACCTCCAGCTCGCTCATCACCACCGTCTCGGTGATCTCCAGGACGAGCCGGTGCGGCGGCACCTGGTGGCGGCGCAACGCGTCGGCGATCTCCGCCGGCAACCGGGGGTCGAGCAGGCTGCGTGCCGAGAGGTTGACCGAGATCGGGACGTCCAGCCCCTCCCGGGCCCAACTGGCGGCCACACTGAGTGCCTTGTTCAGCACGTAGCGGGTGAAGGCGCCGAGCTGCTCGCTGTTCTCCACCGGCCGGATGAAGTCGGCCGGGTTCAGCCACCCGCGCCGGGGGTGCTGCCAACGGATCAGCGCCTCCACCCCGGTGGGCGCGCCAGTGGCCAGGTCGACAGCCGGCTGCAACGCCAGCACCAGCTGATCGTCGACCTTCAACGCCTCACGCAGCTCGGCGAGCAGGGCGAGCTGGTCGGTGCTGGCCGCGTCGCGCGCGCTGTCGTACGCAGCGACGTTGCCGCCGCCCTCCTTGGCCTGGTACATCGCGATGTCGGCCCGACGCAGCAGCTCGGTCAGGTCCGCGGTGCCCGCGGCGGCCACCACCACCCCGACGGAGACCTCGATGGACATCCGTACGCCGGCCACCTCGGTCGGCGCCGCCAGCCGCTCGGCGATCTCGCGGGCCTGACGCAACGCGTGGGCCATCGGGGCGGCCCGGTCGCCGAGCACCGGCACCGCCGTGAGCAGCAGGGCGAACTCGTCACCGCCGAGTCGGCCGAGCAGGTCGCCGGCGCGGACCAGCGCGTTGAGGCGGTTCGCGGTCAGCCGCAGCAGCTGGTCACCCGCCGCGTGGCCGAGGGTGTCGTTGACTTCCTTGAACTGGTTGATGTCCAACAGCAGCAGCGCCACCGGGTGGTCGTGGCTGAGCTGTCGCAGCGACTGGTCGCCCTTGCTCAGCATCGCCGCGCGGTTGGCGAGCCCGGTGAGCGGGTCGTGCACTGCCTCGTACGACGAACGGGCCGTCACCAACCGCAGCTCGTGGTGGGTAGCGGCGTCGTGCAGCGCGGCGGCGAGCGCGTCGCCGAACGCGGCCACCGCGTCATGTTCCCGGGCCGTGGGCGGGGCCGAACGGGGGAACCGCACCCGTAGCCGACCGACCGGCGCGGCACCGACAGACAGCGCCCGGCTCAGCTCGTGCTCGTCCGGCGCCGACTTGTCCGGTGGGCCGGTCTCCCGGTCGACCAGCTGACCGCTGGCGTCGCCTCGGTAGCGGTGCCACCGACCGTCGGCCCGGGCCACGTCGACGTCGACCAGTTCGGCGTTGAACAGCGTCAGCGCCCCGGTGACGGCGGCGCTGGCCACGCCCCGCTCGTCGAGCTGGTTGAGGGCCGCGGTGGCCTCGGCGAAGGCACGCCAGGTGCGCCGCTCCTGATCGGAGCGCAGCCGGTAACGGTAGGTCTGCTGCAACAACCACAGCAGCGGCGGCAGCAACAGCAACCAGCGCGGGTCGAGCTCCAGCAGAGCGACCACCACCAGGCCGACCGCCACGTTGCCGACGAACATCAGCAGCTTGCCGCGCAACGCGGCGAGCAGCGGCGGGCCGATCGGCAGCCCGTGCCGCAGGCCCAGCGTCACGCCGCCCAGCCAGGCGGTCACCAGGAGGTACGTCACCGAACCGGCGATCACGGCGAGCGCCAGCATCGGGGTGGGTGGCGAGAGCAGCGGCCGGCCGAGCGCTGTGGTCACGGAGACGGCCAGCGCCGACGCGGCGGCCAGCGACGCGGCGATCCGGACGATCTCCAGGGCGGGGCGGCGGTCGTTGTGCAGTGACAGCATCGTCCAGGCCAACCCGGTGCCGAGCAGCGTGGCGGACGGGAGCCAGCCGGCTGGGGTCAGGTAGAGGCAGACGATCAGGGCCGCCTCGCCCCAGGTGATGCTGACCATGCCCGCTGCCGAGCGGAATCGCAGCCGGGCGAGCTGGGCGAGGGCCAGGACGGCGACGGCGATGCCGAAGCGGGCCGGACCACCGAGGGGGTCGTCGGCCGGCAGCCGGACCGGGAGGGTCAACCCGACAGCGGCGGCGGCCAGGGCGGTCAGCGTGACGGCGGCGGTGAGCACGAGCAGCCGGCCCGGTGTGCCACGCACCCCGAGCCGATCGAATGGGTCGTCGACCGGATCGGAGGTCATCGACCTCCCCCGTCAGCCGACCGGCCGACGTCGCGGCGGGCGGCCGGTGCTGTGCTGGTCATCGGCGCCCCCTCCCGCACACGGCTCGGAGACTTTTGGTCCCCCCGGCGGAAGGCTAAGCCAAACCGGGTGGCCGCAACAGGGGGCGACCACCCGGTTCGGCGTGATTCACGCGCGGACTACCCGTTCAGGTGCTGCTGGTGCCCATTGGGAGCGGGCGTGGATGAATCACGCCCCCCGGTCCCGTCTGTCGGATCGACGACTGCCGCATCGGCCCTGGTCGGGTCGGTCGACCCGGACTGCTGGGGGAAACGGTCCGGCAGACGGCGCAGCCGAGCGTTCATGTTGCGGATCAGCAGGATGGTCGCGGTGGCCAGCAGCAGGATGAGGAAGAGGCCCATCGGCCCGGCCAGACCACCCGTGCGGGTGTCCCCGAAGTTGTTCTCCGCGAGCACCTGGGCAGCGGTCAGCATGGCGTTCCTCCGATGTGCGGTTGGTAACCAGGGTAGCCCCGCCGGGAATCAGCGCGCGTGCGCCGTCTCCCGCACCCCCGCGAAGAGATCGGACTCGGGCAGCGGGCTGTCGACCATCGAGCGGGCCAGCTCGTAGTCCTCGGTCGGCCAGGCGTTTTTTTGGAGCTCCATCGGCACGTGGAACCAGAAGCCGTCCGGGTCGACCTGGGTGGCGTGAGCGCGCAGCGCGTCATCGCGGACCGGGAAGTATTCGGCGCACTCGACCCGGGTGGTGATCCGCGGGCCCTTGTCGGGGCGATCCTCCCACCGCTTGAGCCACTCCTCGTACGGCGACTCCAGACCGGCGGCCAGCATGCCCTCGTGCAAGGCCATGATCTTGCCCTTGGAGAAGCCGATGTCGTAGTAGAGCTTCAGCGGCTGCCAGGGCGCGCCCAGCTCCGGGTAGCGCTCCGGGTCACCGGCGGCCTCGAACGCGGCCACGCTCACCTTGTGGCACATGATGTGGTCCGGGTGCGGGTAGCCACCCTCCTCGTCGTACGTGGTCACCACGTGCGGACGGAACTCGCGCATCAGCCGCACCAGCGGGCCCGCGGCGACCTCGACGTCCTGGAGGGCGAAGCAGCCCTCGGGCAGCGGCGGCAACGGATCGCCCTCGGGCAGACCCGAGTCGACGAAGCCCAGCCAGGCCTGGTCGACGCCGAGAATGGCCCGCGCGGCGTCCATCTCGGCACGCCGGATCTCGCCGATGTTGGCCCACACGTCGGGCCGGTCGAGCTTGGGGTTGAGCACGCTCCCGCGCTCGCCACCGGTGCACGTCACGACCAGGACGTCCACCCCCTGAGCGACATACTTCGCCGTCGTCGCCGCGCCCTTGCTCGACTCGTCGTCCGGGTGCGCGTGCACGGCCATGAGACGCAGTTGCTCTGCCAACTTCGGCGCTCCTCGTCTGTGCCGGACGGTGGACCCGACCGGGCTCGACCGGCTGACCTGCCGGGATCTTTCCTCGCCGCACCCTGTCGCCGGCCACCAGCGCCGGGCATGACCTGCCATTCCTGCCGCTGGACCGGGTGGGAGGATGGGGCTCTGTCATTCTTGCCGATGCCGCCGACAACAACGCCAGGAGATACCCGCCGGTGACCGAGACGCACGCCACAATTTCACCAGGCGCGCCGGTATTCCCGGCCGGGCGCTACGGCCGCCGTCGGGCACCGGGCGGAAAGCGCCGCCGTACGCTGCTGGCCGCGCTGGCGCTGTTGGCGCTCGTGGCGACGCTGACCGTGATCTCGGTCCGGCTCTACCGCCAGTACGGCGACCCGGCCTACGACGCCCAGGTGATCACGTACACCGACATCACGGACAAGCAGGTGCTCGTCGACTTCCGGGTGACAGTTCCGCCGGGTGGATCAGCGGTCTGCGTGCTGCGCGCCCGGGACCGTGCCGGTGCCGAGGTCGGCCGCGAACAGGTCACGGTGACCGCCGATCCCGGGGATCGGCACGTGACGACCCAGCACCGCCTGACCACCACCGCGCGGCCGTTCATCGGTGAGGTTCTGCGCTGCCGACCACCGTCCTGAGCTGCGCGAACAGCATCAGAAGCGGGGCTGGCGGGGTGTCTACCCCCGGTGTTGGATCCGGACACCGGCGGTGATGGCCGACACGCTGTGTCGTACCGCACTGGTAACTTGGTAGTTCACCTGTCAGCCAGCCACGCACAACTGAGGAGAACGCCTGTGTCCACTGGCAACGAGGCGCCCGCCACCTGGCTGTCGCAGGACGCGCACGACCGCCTCCAGGCCGAGCTCGACGAGCACATCGCCAACCGTCCGGCGATCGCAGCTGAGATCAACGCTCGCCGCGAAGAGGGCGACCTGCGGGAGAACGGCGGCTACCACGCCGCCCGCGAGGAGCAGGGCAAGGCCGAGGGTCGCATCCGCTACCTGCAGGAGCTGCTGCGCACCGCGAAGGTCGGCGAGGCCCCGTCCGCCGATGCGGTGTCGCCGGGCATGGTGGTGACGATCTACTTCGACGACGACACCAACGACACCGAGACCTTCCTGCTCGGTTCCCGGGAGATCGCGGCCACGACCGACCTGACCGTCTACAGCCCCGAGTCCGCGCTGGGCAAGGCGATCCTGGGTGGCCGGGCCGGGCAGACCTGCACCTACACGGCGCCCAGCGGCGCCGACATCAAGGTGACAGTGGTCAGCTTCGAGCCCTTCTCCGGCTGACCGTCGCCGATCGCGCCACCCGCTGCCGGCCGGGTCGACCGCCGCCGGCACCAGCTGTCGAAGCACCGCGCATCCGAGGCGTGGCACCCACCGGTGTCACGCCTCGGCCGCGAAGACCACCTGGTAGCCGCTGGCCCGTAACGCGCTGATCAGCGTGTCCGAGTGCTCGACGCCCCGGGTTTCCACCGACAGCGCCACCTCCACCTCGCCGAGGCTGAGGTGCGGGTTGGCCCGCTGGTGCTCCACGTCCACCACGTTGGCCCGGTGCTCGGCGATCTGGCTGAGCAGCGACGCGAGCTGCCCCGGCCGGTCCGAACAGCGGACGGTCACCCGCAGGTAGCGACCCGCCGCGGCCAACCCGTGCTCGATCACCCGCAGCATCAGCAGCGGGTCGATGTTGCCGCCGGAGAGCACCGCGACCACCGGGGTCTCCACCTCGACCACGCCGGCCAGCAGCGCGGCCACACCGACCGCCCCGGCCGGCTCGACCACCTGCTTGCCCCGCTCCAGCAGCATCAGCAGGGCCCGGGAGATGTCCTCCTCGGAGACCGTGACGATCTCGTCGACCAGCTTGCGCACGTGGTTGAAGGTGATCTCCCCCGGCCGGCCGACAGCGATGCCGTCGGCGATGGTGGAGAAGATGGGCAGCCGTACCGGTTCCCCGGCCACCAGTGAGGGCGGGAACGCCGCCGCCCCGGCCGCCTGCACCCCGATGATCCGGACGTCCGGCCGCAACGCCTTCACGGCCACCGCCATGCCGGAGATCAGACCGCCGCCACCCACCCCGGTGATGATCGTCTTGACGTCCGGGCACTGTTCGAGGATCTCCAGCGCCACGGTGCCCTGCCCGGCGATCACATCGCGGTGGTCGAACGGGTGGATCAGCACCGCGCCGGTGCGCTCGGCGTACGTGTGCGCGGCGACCAGCGACTCGTCCACGGTGTTCCCGGCCAGCTCGACCTGCGCGCCGTACCCCTTGGTGGCGGCCACCTTCGGCAGCGGCGCGTTGACCGGCATGAAGACGGTGGCGTGCGTGCCGACCAGGCCGGCGGCGAGAGCCACGCCCTGCGCGTGGTTGCCCGCGCTCGCCGCGACCACGCCGCGCTCCCGCTCCGCCGCCGACAACCGGGAGATCCGCACGTACGCGCCCCGCACCTTGTACGAGCCGGCGCGCTGCACGTTCTCGCACTTGAGCCACGTCGGCCCGCCCAGTGCCGCGCTGAGCGGCCGGGAGGGCTCCAGCGGGGTGGTGCGGATGACGCCAGCGAGCAACTCCCGTGCGGCCCGCACGTCGTCGAGACCGACCAGTTCCGTCATGCCCCGATCGTGCCACCCGCGCTCCCCGACCAACCCGCGGGCCAGGCCGACCGGGGCGCAGGCCGGCCGGACCAGGTTGATCCACTCGGAATCCCGGAAGGCGCGGCATCCGGGCCGCCCGGACCCCCCGACTTCAATGATCCCGAGGGAATCTTGCGAGCCCGCCAGGTAGAGCACGGCGGTCGCGCCGATGGCGACGTTCGCCGCCAGGCCGATCCCGCGTACCCGATAGGTCGGCAGCCCCGGCCTGACGGCGGGCTGGCCGAGCGGCGTGAAGCATCGCGGGCAGTAGTCGTTTTCGGGGGACATCGCGTCCCCGCAGGTCTGGCAGCGCATAGGTGTCCCACGGGTCCACGCGACGAAGCGCGCACACCCTAGACGATCATGCGGTGGCCGGTGACCCTGTGCCGACTCGGGGATAGCCGGGAGCGTGACGCGTCCACGGGGCGGCCATCTCGAACTGACCGGCCACGCCGAGCAGCAGCAGCTCCGAGCCGGGTGGACCGACCAGTTGCACGGCGACCGGCAGGCCGTCCGGGCGGCGACCGACCGGCACCACTACCGCCGGCAGGCCGGCGATGTTCCAGGGCGCGGCGTACGGGGCGTACCGGATGTTGGCCGTCATGTTCGCCCGCCAGGACCGCTCCGACCAGCGGGCCGCCTCCGGTGGCGCGCTGGCCAGCGCCGGGGTGAGCAGCAGGTCGACCGAGTGGTCGGTGAAGAAGTCGACCGACCGTTGCCGCCAGGCGGCCCGGTCCGCCTCCCGCACGTAGCCGCGACGCTGCGCCCACTCGCCCAACGCGACGTGCCGCCGGGTACGCCGTTGCAGCCCACGCCGGTCCAGACCGGAGGCCCGGACGTCGGCGGCGGCTGCGGCGAACCAGGTGGCGATGCCCTGGAGGCCGAGCCCGGTCGGGTAGACCGGGTCGGCCGGCACCGTGTCGTGCCCCGCAGTGGCGAGGAGCCGACCGGCGGCGGCGACCGCGTCCCGGTTGGGCGCGTCCGGTGCGACACCGCGCACCGGGGAGCGCAGCGAGACACCCACCCGCAGCCGTTGCGGGGGGACCAGCTTCTCGGGACGCCGGCCGGCGAGCACCGAGAAGCCGACCGCCGCGTCGGCGACCGTGCTGGTCAACATGCCGTGCTCGGTGAGGCCGAACCAGTCGTCCGCCCCGAGCTGGCAGGGGACCACGCCCCGGCCGGGCTTGAGCCCGACGAGTCCGCAGCAGGCAGCGGGAATCCGGATCGAGCCGAGGCCGTCGTTGGCGTGCGCGATCGGCACCAGCCCGGCCGCGACCGCGGCGGCGGCACCACCCGAGGACCCACCGGGGGTACGGGTGCTGTCCCACGGGTTACGGGTCACCGCGCTGTCGTCGTCGGTCAGTGCCCACAGCCCCAGCTCTGGCATCCGGGTCACGCCGAGGATCACCGCGCCGGCGCCACGTAGCCGACGCACCACCTCGTGGTCGGCCTCCGCCACGTCGGTGCGGGCGGCGGCCGACCCGTTCCAGGTGGGCAGGCCGGCGACCGGGGTGTTCTCCTTGACCGCCACCGGAACCCCGGCCAGCGGCAGGTTGGCCAGGTCCTCCTGCTCGTCGACCTTCTCCGCCTCGGTGATCGCCTCACCGCCGCGAACGGCGCGGAACGCGGCCAGCTCACTGTCGACTCGGGAGATGTACTCAAGGTGGTCGGCGACGACCTGGGTCGCCGAGACGTCACCTCGGCGTACGCCCCGGGCGATCTGCTTGGCGGTCGCTCCGACCCAGGTCGCCATGATGTCCTGCACGGCCATCCTCCCCCAGCGGTCAGCCCAGCGCCTGCTCCAGATCGGCGAGTAGGTCGTCGACCGTCTCGATGCCGACAGACAGTCGCACGAGATCGCCGGGAACTTCAAGCGGCGAGCCGGCAGCACTTGCGTGTGTCATCCGACCCGGGTGCTCGATCAGGGATTCCACACCGCCGAGCGACTCGGCGAGCACGAAGAGCTTGGCCCGGTTGCAGATGTCCACGGCGTGGTCCTCACCACCGGCGGCCCGGAACGAGATCATGCCGCCGAACCGGCGCATCTGCTTGGCGGCCACCTCGTGACCGGGGTGCGAGGGCAACCCCGGATAGATCACCTGGGCGACCTTGGCGTGCCCGTCGAGGTACGCGGCGAGCCGCTCGGCGTTGTCGCAGTGCCGGTCCATGCGTACCCCGAGGGTCTTGATGCCGCGCAGGGTGAGCCAGGCGTCGAACGGGCCGTTGATCGCGCCCATCGCGTTCTGGTGGTAGCGCAACTCCTCGCCGAGCCCGGCGTCGGCGACGACGAGCGCGCCACCGACCACGTCGGAATGCCCGCCGATGTACTTGGTGGTGGAGTGCACCACCACGTCCGCGCCGAAGGCGATCGGCTGCTGGAGGTACGGCGAGGCGAAGGTGTTGTCCACCACCAGCAGGGCGCCCGCGTCGTGTGCCACGGCGGCCAGGGCGGCGATGTCGGCGATGCCGAGCAGCGGGTTGGTCGGCGTCTCCACCCAGACGATCTTCGTGCGGCCGGGCTGCACGGCCGCCCGGATGGAGGCCGGGTCGGAGACCTTGGCGGGGCTGAACTCCAGGCCCCAGCGCTGGGCGACCCGGGCGAAGAGCCGGTACGTGCCGCCGTACGCGTCGTCCGGGATCACCACGTGGTCGCCGGGCTGGCACACGGCCCGCAGCAGGGTGTCCTCCGCCGCCAGGCCGCTGGCGAAGGCGAGCCCCACCGGCCCGCCCTCCAGCGCCGCCAGGCACTCCTGGAGCGCGTCACGGGTCGGGTTGCCGGAGCGGCTGTACTCGTAGCCGAGGCGAGGTGCGCCGACGGCGTCCTGGGCGTACGTGCTGGTCTGGTAGATCGGTGGGATCACCGCGCCGGTGCGGGCCTCGGGGTCCTGACCGGCGTGGATGGCGAGCGTCTCGAAGCCGTGACTCATTCTGGTGAGGCTAGTGCCCCGTCCCGAGGGCTGGAACGGAACCCGTGCTCCCGGGCGGGAGCCGGACCGTCCGGGGAGGCCGGCATAGCCTGGCCCGATGAGCGGTTGCGTGTTCTGCGGGATCGTGGCGGGCGAGGTGCCGGCGTTCCGGGTGGCCGACACCCCGGACGGGATGGCGTTCCTGGACACCCGTCCGGTGTTCAAGGGGCATGTGCTGGTCGTGCCCCGGGTGCACCTGGTGACCCTGGCGGAGTTGCCGGCCGACCTGCTGCCCGGCTACTTCGCCATGGTCCAGCGGATGGCGGTGGCGGTGGAGACAGCTCTCGGCGCCGGTGGGACGTTCGTGGCGATGAACAACAAGGTGTCCCAATCGGTGCCGCACCTGCACACCCACGTGGTTCCGCGCACCAAGGGCGACGGGTTGCGCGGCTTCTTCTGGCCGCGCACCCGGTACGAGGACGACACCGAGGCCCAGACGTACGCGGACCGGGTCGCGACGGCGTTCCCCGGTGGGGCCTGACTGACTGTCACGCGGGTAAGGAAGCTAGACCCTCCGGTGTTACACGCTGGGAGTGGTACGAGAGGAGATCCCCACCGTGTTTCTGCGCCGTATGAACGCCGATATGGTCTCGCCCGACCAGGCCCTGCCGGGCCGCCCGATCGCCATGCCGGTCGCCGACCGCCACGAGGTGCTGGGCACCCCGTTGAAGGGCCCGTTCCCTGAGGGCCTTCAGGTAGCGGTCTTCGGGATGGGCTGTTTCTGGGGTGCCGAGCGGCTGTTCTGGACACTTCCCGGCGTCTACACCACCTCCGCCGGCTACGCGGGTGGCATCACCAAGAACCCGACGTACGAGGAGACGTGCTCCGGCCGGACCGGGCACGCCGAGGTCGTCCAGGTGGTGTACGACCCCAGCAAGATCAACTACGAGGACCTGCTGAAGGTCTTCTGGGAGAACCACGACCCGACCCAGGGCATGCGCCAGGGCAACGACGTGGGCACCCAGTACCGCTCGGCCATCTACACGACCACCGACGAGCAGCGGACCATCGCGGAGTCGTCCCGCGACGCGTTCCAGCCGATCGTGTCGCGGGCCGGCAAGGGTGAGATCACCACCGAGATCGCCCCGCTCGGCAGCTACTACTTCGCCGAGGACTACCACCAGCAGTACCTGGCGCCGACCAAGAACCCGAACGGGTACTGCAACCACGGCCCGAACGGGCTGAGCTGCCCGGTCGGCGTGGCCCGAGTCGGCGGCTGACAACCGCCACCCGCACACGTGTGATGCCCGGCCACCCAGGAGGTGGTCGGGCATTCCCGTTCGGCCCTGTGATCGAAATCCGTTGCCGAGCCCGACGAGAACTCGATAACGTGGCCGTACACGTGAAAGGAGGTGGTCCAGACTTGTATAGCAATCGGACTCGTGAGGTGGCTGTCAGCTAGCCGCTGTCCTCGACAGTGATCGGCCTGCCGCGAGGCGGGCAAAAGCACCATCGTCGAGACCGTGTGGCAGCGGTGCGGCGAATCCACGACAGCCACCCGACCCCCGGGGTGCCGGCCAAGTCCAGCCGGCCCGCGCACATGCGCGGAGCGCCCCGGGGGTCGCTCCATATCCGCGGGAGTGGCGATGTCCATGCGCGAGCTGGTGGTGCTGGGGACGGCCAGCCAGGCGCCGACCCGTCAACGCAACCACAACGGGTACGTGCTGCGCTGGGACGACGAGGTGATCCTCTTCGACCCGGGTGAGGGCAGCCAGCGTCAGCTCCTGCACACCACTGTCACCGCCACCGACCTGACCCGGATCTGCGTCACCCATTTCCACGGCGACCACTGCCTGGGCCTGCCCGGCACCATCCAGCGACTCTCCCTGGACCGGGTGGCCCACCCGGTCGCCGTGCACTTCCCCGCCGGGGGCGCCGAATACTTCACCCGGCTGCGGTACGCCACCTCGTTCCACGAGACCGCCGAGCTGCGGGTCGAGCCCATCGAGGCCGACGGGCAGCAGATCGCCCTGCGCTGCGGCACGCTGGAGGCACGCCGGCTCCGCCACCCCATCGAGACGTACGGCTACCGCCTGGTCGAGCCGGACGGGCACCGGATGTTGCCGGAGAAGCTGGCCGCGTACGGCATCGCCGGGCCGGCCGTCGGCGAGCTGATCCGCGTCGGGCACCTGGACGTCGACGGGCGCCGCGTCACCCGGGCCGAGGTCAGCGTGCCCCGGCCGGGTCAGCGGTTCGCGTTCGTGATGGACACCGGCCTCTGCGACGGGGTGTACGCCCTCGCCGAGCACGCCGACCTGCTGGTCATCGAGTCGACGTTCCTGGAGTCGGAGGCCGCGCTCGCCGCCGAGGTCGGCCACCTGACCGCGGCGCAGGCCGCCCGGGTGGCGACCGAGTCCGGGGTACGCCGACTCGTGCTCACCCACTTCTCCCAGCGCTACCCCGACCCGCGACGGTTCCACGACGAGGCGCGCGCGCACTTCGACGGCGATCTGGTCATCGCCGAGGATCTGACCACGGTGCAGCTTCCGCCCCGCCGGGTAGCCTCGGCCGGGTGACCGTCACGCTCCGCCCCGCGACCGAAGGCGACCTGATGGCGGTGGGTGCCCTGCACCAGCGCTCCCGGGTCGCCGCGTACTCCGCCTTCCTGCCGGCCGAGGCGCTGGGCGACCCGACACCGGAGGCGATGGGGCGGTACTGGGTCGAGCGGTGGATCTGGGAGCGGGACACCCACCGGATGACAGTGGCCGAGCGGGCCGGGGCGCTGGTCGGGTTCAGCCACCTGGGCCCGGACGACGAGGACGACCCGGCCACCGGGCTGCTCAACGCGATCCACCTCGACCCGGCCGAGCAGGGCCGCGGCATCGGCCGAACCCTGATGGTGGACGCGCTGGACGCCATGCGGGCGCAGGGCTGGCGGCGTGCCGTGCTCTGGGTGCTGCGGGACAACGCCCACGCCCGCGCCTTCTACGAGCGCGGCGGCTGGACCCCCACGGGCGACGAACGAGACGAGGCAATCGGCTCAGCCCCAACCCGACAACTCCGCTACACCCGCCCCCTCTAACCCCGCCCCGCCCCCTACCTCGCCGATCTTGCACTTACTGTCGCCTGAACGTCGCTATTGCAGCGTTTTGTCCCGACAGAAAGTGCAAGATCGGCGGGTAACAGGGGGACGGGGACGAGCAAGGGTTAGTGGGCGCCTAGGTGGGACAGGAGGTCTTGGCGGGTTAGGACGCCCTTGGGCTTGCCGTCTACCAGGACCAGGGCGGCGTCGGACTTCTCCAGCATGCCCACCGCCTCGCTCACCGGCTGGCCACCGCCGATCATCGGCAGCGGGTCGCCCATGTGCCGCTCGATCGTGTCGTGCAGGTGGGCCTGGCCGGTGAACAGCGCGTCGAGCAGGTCCCGCTCGGCGATCGAGCCGGCGACCTCACCGGTCACCACGGGGGGCTCGGCCTTGAGCACCGGAAGCTGCGAGACGCCGTACTCGCGCATGTAGTCGATCGCGTCGCGGACGGTCTCGGTCGGGTGCACGTGCACCAGCTCGGGCAGCCCGCCCGGCTTGCTGGCCAGCGCGTCGGCCACCGTCGGCTCGGCACCCGAGTTGTCGAGGAAGCCGTACCGGGCC
This sequence comes from Micromonospora trifolii, assembly GCF_022229005.1. Classification (GTDB taxonomy): domain Bacteria; phylum Actinomycetota; class Actinomycetes; order Mycobacteriales; family Micromonosporaceae; genus Micromonospora; species Micromonospora trifolii. Next base: position 131,093 of record NZ_JAKKFD010000027.1, on the reverse strand, counting down.
ATCCACGAGTCGTTGAAGATCTTGGAGAGGTAGCCTCGGCCGCCGTCGGGCAGCAGCACCACCACCACGTCGTCCGGGCCGGCCCGGCGGGCGACCTCCAGGGCGGCGACCACCGCCATGCCGCAGGAACCGCCGACCAGCAGCCCTTCCTCGCGGGCCAGTCGCCGGGTCATCTCGAAGGACGCCTTGTCGGAGACCTCCACGATCTCGTCGGCGACACCCCTGTCGTACGTCTCCGGCCAGAAGTCCTCGCCGACGCCCTCCACCAGGTACGGCCGGCCGGTGCCGCCGGAGTAGACCGAACCCTCCGGGTCGGCCCCGACGATCCGCACGCGGCCCTCGGACGCCTCCTTGAGGTACCGGCCGATGCCGGAGATGGTGCCGCCGGTGCCGACGCCGGTCACGAAGTGGGTGAGCTCGCCGTCGGTCTGCTTCCACAGCTCCGGGCCGGTCGTCTCGTAGTGCGAGCGCGGGTTGGCCGGGTTGCTGTACTGGTTGGGCTTCCAGGCGCCGGGGATCTCCCGGGTCAGCCGGTCGGAGACGTTGTAGTACGAGCGCGGGTCCTCCGGCGCGACGGCGGTCGGGCAGACCACCACCTCCGCGCCGTACGCCCGGAGCACGTCCTGCTTGTCCTGGCTGACCTTGTCGGGGCAGACGAAGACGCACTTGTAGCCCTTGAGCTGGGCCACCAGGGCCAACCCGACGCCGGTGTTGCCGCTGGTCGGCTCGACGATGGTGCCACCGGGCTTGAGCAGGCCGGCGGCCTCGGCGTCCTCCACCATCCGCAGCGCGATCCGGTCCTTCACCGAGCCGCCCGGGTTGACGTACTCCACCTTGGCCAGCACTGTGGCCTGGATGCCCTCGGTGACGTTACGCAGACGCACCAGCGGGGTGTTTCCGATCATGTCGACGACGTTGTCGTAGTACTGCACGGTGTGCCCTTCGTTGCGGCGCCGGCGGTGGGCGGCCGGGAAGACGTTTGCTCACCGCCCAGCGTACGTGTCGTCAGGGCACCAGCCCCCCGGGGATGACCGAGCTGCGACGGGCCTCCCACTCCAGGAACCGGTCGGTCTCGGCGAGCACGCTGCCGGCCAACCAGGTGACCATTACCGCGTCGTCGGCCAGCCCGAAGATCGCCAGCGGGATCTCCGGGAGCAGGTCGATAGGCGAGACGATGTACGCCGTCGCCGCGGTCATCAGGGCCAGGCGAAGGCCGCCGTCGTATTCCCCCTTGGTGGTGGCTCGGATCATCCGGGGCAGCGCGGCCAACCGCGTGCCGATCGACGGCCCGTTGCGCGCCCCGGCCGCCAGGGCCCGCGCCAGGGCCGTGAACGCCGCGCTGCGCTTCAGTGTCTTACCCATCGTCGCGCTCCTCTCCGCCGGATCAGCGTGGCGGGTCGGCGCAAGTCGGCCGGCCTCTCCCGCCCAGGTACCCCGTCGCGTCGGTTTCCAGGCACCCGGGTGCCGTCACGACGACAGCGGTGTGTCGGGCCAGCGCGATAATGTCGCGGTATGGGGGTGGCACATTCCGTCGTACCCGGTGGTGAGCGCTGGCGGCAGGCCCGGCGGCTCGTCCGGCTGGCCGCCATCGGCACCGGCGCCACCGCGGCGGCCGCGGTGGCGACCGGCGGGGTGCTGGTTGGCCAGGCCCGCCAGGCCCGCCGGACCATCCCGATGGCGGAGGCGCCGCCGCCCCGCTGCGACGGGATGTACGGCGCGAAGTTCCCCGGTCCGGCGCTCACCATGGTCGTGCTCGGTGACTCGTCGGCGGCCGGCTACGGGGTGCACCGCCGTCGGGAGACACCCGGGGCGCTGCTCGCCACCGGCCTGTCCCGTCGACTGCACCGGCCCGTGCAGTTGCACCGCTTCGCGGTGGTCGGCGCCATCTCGGCGGCGCTGCGCCACCAGGTGGAGGCTGCGCTGGAGTGCCGACCCGACATCGCGGTGATCCTCATCGGCGGCAACGACATCACCAACCGCACCCCGCGCGGGCTGGCGGTGCGCTACCTGGTCGAGGCGGTGCACACCCTGCGCGACGCGGGGTGCGAGGTGGTCGTCGGCACCTGCCCCGACCTGGGCGCGATCCGCCCGATCCAGCCGCCTCTGCGCTGGCTGGCGCACCGCTGGAGCCGCCAGCTCGCGGCCGCCCAGACGGTGGCCGTGGTCGAGGCGGGCGGCTGGACGGTCTCCCTCGGTGACCTGCTCGGCCCCCGGTTCGCGGCCGAGCCGACCCGGATGTTCGCCTGGGACCGGTTCCATCCCTCCGCCGAGGGGTACGCGATGGCCGCTGCCGCGCTCCTACCGACGATGCTCTCCGCCCTCGGCGCGACCCCGGAACGACGGGCCACACCGACGCGCGGCGACGGCGTACGGTCGCTGCCGAAGGCAGCGCAGGAGGCGGCTCGGCACGCCGGCACGGAGGTCAGCGGCGTCCAGGTCCGGGGCCGCGACCGAGGGCCGGCCGGCCGGTGGGCGCAGCTGCGCCGACGGGCGTTCTTCGGTGTCGGCGCGGTGCCGCAGCACGGGTCCGCCTCGGACACCTCGACAGTGGAGGGACTGGCATGAACGAGCGCAGCGCGCGGAGTGTGATCTCCGGCCTCGCCGGCCGACTGGGTCGGGCGGCGGCGATCTCGCTGTTCGCCGGCACCGTCGGGGGCGCCGCCGTCCTCGCTGGTGAGGCGTTCGTGGCCCGACACCGGCGCTACGCCCAACCGGAGCTGGGCCTGGCCCTGCGCGCCACGATCGGCCGGGCGGGCGCTTCCCCGCTGCGACTCGTGCTGCTGGGCGACTCGTCGGCACTGGGCGTCGGTGTCGACCGCCTGGAAGACACCATCGGAGGGCAGTTGGCCAACCTGCTCGCCGAGGGCCCGACCGGCCGCCGGGTGCACCTGTCCAGCGTCGGTGTCTCCGGGTCCCGCTCGACGGACCTCGCCACCCAGGTGGCCCGGGCCCTGCTCGGTGAGCGGCCCGACGTGGCGTTGATCCTGATCGGCGCGAACGACGCCACCGGGTTGCGCCGGCCCTCCGACGCGGCGGCCTATCTCGGCGCTGCGGTGCACCGGCTGCGGGAGGCGCGCGTCGAGGTGGTGGTGGGCACCTGCCCCGACCTCGGCGCGGTGCGTGCGATCGCGCCTCCGCTGCGCCAGGTGGTCGGCTGGTCCGGGCGTCGGGTGGCCCGCGCGCAGACCACTGCCGTGCTGGAGGCGGGCGGCTCGGTGGTCGACCTGGCCACCGAGACCGGGCCGGTGTTCCGGGCCGACGCGGGGACGCTCTGCCAGGACGGCTTCCACCCCTCCGCCGACGGCTACCGCGTGTGGGCGCACGCGCTGCTGCCCGCCATCGTCGCCGCGGCGGCGGCCACGACCCGGCGCTAGATCGTCCCCGGCCAGGGTGACATTTCCCGCCGCGCCGGCTTCTGCGCCATGTTACCGGCGGGTTAACGTTGGTCCATGCCGATTGAGTCGTCCCGCGACGCCGTCATCGTCGCCACCGCCCGCTCCCCCATCGGCCGGGCGCACAAGGGGTCCCTGCGCGACGTCCGCTCCGACGACCTCGCCGCGACCATCGTCCAGGCCGCGCTGGACAAGATCCCCGCTCTCGATCCCACCACTATCGACGACCTCTACCTCGGGTGCGGCCTGCCCGGCGGCGAGCAGGGCTTCAACATGGCCCGGGTGGTGTCCACCCTCCTCGGTCTGGACACTGTCCCCGGCGCCACACTGACCCGCTACTGCGCCTCCTCGTTGCAGACCACCCGGATGGCGATGCACGCGATCCGGGCCGGCGAGGGCGACGTGTTCGTCTCCGCCGGGGTGGAGATGGTCTCCCGCTACGCCCGGGGCAGCTCCGACGGGCTGCCGCCCGAGGCGCAGGCCCTGGTCGGCGGCGGCTGGGAGAACCCCCGCTTCGGGTCGGCCGGCGAGCGCTCGAAGCGCCGCGCGCAGGGCGGCGCCGAGGTGTGGACCGACCCGCGTGAGGCCGGCGAACTGCCCGACATCTACCTGACCATGGGACAGACCGCGGAGAACCTGGCCCAGGTGCACGACGTCACCCGCGCCGACATGGACGAGTTCGGCGTACGCAGCCAGAACCTCGCCGAGAAGGCCATCGCCGACGGTTTCTGGGCCCGGGAGATCACCCCGGTCACCACGCCGGACGGCACCGTCGTGAGCACCGACGACGGGCCCCGGGCCGGCGTCACCCTCGACGCGGTCTCCGGCCTGAAGCCGGTGTTCCGCCCGGACGGTCGCATCACCGCCGGCAACTGCTGCCCGCTCAACGACGGCGCGGCCGCGGTGGTGGTGATGAGCGCCCAGCGGGCAGAGGAGCTCGGGCTCACCCCGCTGGCCCGGATCGTCTCGACCGGTGTGACAGCCCTGTCGCCGGAGATCATGGGTCTCGGGCCCGTCGAGGCGTCCCGGCAGGCGCTGCGCCGGGCCGGCATGACCATCGACGACGTCGACCTCGTCGAGATCAACGAGGCGTTCGCCGCGCAGGTCATCCCCTCCTACCGCGAGCTGGGCATCCCGGAGGAGAAGCTGAACGTGATGGGCGGGGCCATCGCTGTCGGCCACCCGTTCGGCATGACCGGCGCCCGGATCACCGGCACCCTGCTCAACGCGTTGGAATGGCACGACAAGACCATCGGTCTGGAGACCATGTGCGTGGGCGGTGGCCAGGGCATGGCCATGGTGCTGGAACGGCTCAGCTGAGCCGAGCTGCCCTCAGAGCGCGCTCCGGGTCGCCGTCACTTCGGCGGCGGCCCGGGCCAGCGCCTCGGCCCCCGGGTCGGCGGCCAGCAGGTCCGCCGTGACCACCCGCAGCTGATCGGGTAGGGCCAGGTCGTTGTCGAGGCGGGGCACCACCCGACGGGGCTCCCCCTCGGCGTCGGCGGCCAGGTTGGCGATCTCCTGCACCAGGCGGTGCACCAGGTCGGCGCGGGACACGTTGCCGGCGGTCGCGGCCGCCGCCCACCGGGGCTGCTGCCAGTGCGCGATCTGACGGACCAGCAACTGCACGGTCTTGTCCAACTCCGCTGCGCTCATCGCCGCCGAGTCTACGGCCGACACCGACCGCGCCGGGTCGGGCCGGTCAGCGGCGCAGGTAACTGAGCAGCCGCAGCAACTGCCAGTAGAGGAAGACCAACCCGGTGAGCAGGCCGAACGCGCTCAGCCACGCGTACCGACGGGCTCGACCGTCGCGCACCGAGCGCTCGACGAGATCGAAGTCGAGGATGAAGCTGAACGCCCCGGCGATGATGGCCACCACCGAGAAGGCGTACGGCAGCCAGCCGACCTCCCCGCTGACGCTGTAGACCGCCAGGCCCGACCGCCCGGTGATCAGGTACGACACCAGGTTGACCACGCTGAGCACGGCGATGCCGAGCAGGGTGCCGATCACCAGGCGGGCCAGCCGGGGCGTCGCCCGGATCACCCGGGCCCGGTAGAGCGCCGCCATGCCGAGGAAGACGCCGAAGGTGCCGGCCACCGCCTGCACCACGATGCCCGGATAGACCTGCTCGAAGGTGCGGCTCGCCACCCCCAGCAGCAGCCCCTGGAGGATGGCGTAGCCGACGATCGGCACCGGATTGGTGATCCCCCGCAGCGAGATGACCAGGACCAGCGCGATCGAGGCGAGTGCACTGCCGGCCAGCGCGGCACCCAGCCACGCCGCGTCGGGGATCAGCGCCCAGGACACCGCCGCGGCCACGCCGGTCACCAGCAGCAACCCGACGGTACGGACCACCACGTCGTCGACGGTCATCGGCTCGACGTCACGGGCGCCGAGCACCCGGGACTCCACCCGGCCGGTCTCGTCCAGCCGGTTGAGCACCGGGTTGTTGCTGCGCACCGCCGCCTCCTTCGCCCGCGTACCCCAGGGCATGTGTCCTTGACGTCACTCTGCCCCGGGCGGACCGGCGGCGGCGGGCAAACGGCGCGGACGACGGCGCCCGCCCCCACTGGCGTGGGGACGGGCGCCGGTCGGCAGTGCGGACGAGGTCAGTCGTCGCCCTGGAAGTAGCTCAGCAGGCGCAGGATCTCGATGTAGAGCCAGACCAGGCTGACCAGGATGCCGAACGCGGCCACCCAGGAGTAGCGCTGGGGCAGGCCCATCCGGACGCCGTCCTCGATCTCCTTGAAGCTGAGCACGAAGCTCAGCGAGGCGACCACGATGCAGACCAGGCTGAAGCCGATGGCGAGCGGGCTGCCGTCGCGCAGGCCGGTGTTGACACCGAACAGCGCCAGCACCAGGTTGATCATCATGACGGCGAAGAGGCCGACCATGACGGCGATCATGCCCTTGACGAAGGCCGGGGTGGCCCGGATGACCTTCGCCCGGTAGAGCATCGCCATCAGGAAGAAGATGCCGAAGCTGGCTGCGGCGGCCTGGAGCACGATGCCGTCGTAGGCCGTCTCGAACGCCTTGCTGACCATGCCGACGAAGACACCCTCGACGACCGCGTACGCGATCACGAGCGCCGGGTTGGCCATCCGGGAGAACGAGATGATCAAGCCGAGGACCAGGCCGACCACCGCCGCGCCGATCCAGGCGGTACCGACCAGCGCGTCGGGCACGAGCACCCAGGCGGCCGCGGCGGTGATGCCGAGAATGCCGAGCAGAGCGACCGTCTTGACGACCACGTCGTCGACGGTCATCGGCGCCACGGTCGGCGGCGCGGCCGGGTAGTCGGCCTGGGACGGGTACTGCTGGGGAATGCCGGGCTGTCCGTACGGCCCGGCCGGGGCGTACCCGGCGGAGCGCTCCCGCTCGGCCGCTTGGCCGAGCCGGGCGAGCACCGGGTTCGAGGTCTTCACTGTCTGGCCTCCCTCAGGGGGTCGTTTGCACGTGAACGTGCCCTCCAAGAGTAAACGGCAGAGCCAAGTCCTGGAGATCACGAATGAGAATGTGTGAGTCGACCGGTGCCCGGGGCGGGGGTCGAACCCGCACGCCTTTCGGCAGCCGCTTTTAAGGCGGCCGTGTCTGCCTTTCCACCACCCGGGCGAGTGGCACCGGCGCGCCGACACGCCTGGTGCAGTGTCACCGTAGCCGGTCTACGGCGACCCGGCGTACCCCGCCGGCCTGGCCACATTAGGGTCGATGCCGTGAGCAGCGCAGCCCCCACGGCCCCCGACGCCGCCCCTGAGCAGGCATTCCGCCTCGCCGATCAGGTCAACCGCCGACCCCGGGCCACCCGGCTGCTGGCCGCCGTCCGCCGACACCGGGCGGACCTGATGGCCGCCCTGATCTTCGCGGTGCTGGCCGGCTGGCTCACCCACGGGCTGTGGCCCGACCCGGGCGGCCGCATCCTGGCACTCAACCCGGAGGACCAGGCCCTCTACGAGTGGTTCCTGGCGGTGGACGCCCGTGCGCTGCTCGGCGACTTCGACCTGCTCACCGACCGGCTCAACGCCCCCGACGGCGTCAACCTGATGGCCAACACCACGGTGATCGCCCTCGGCGTCCTCTTCGCGCCGGTCACCCTGCTGCTGGGCGCCCCGGTCACCTTCGCGCTGCTCGCCGCCGCCAACCTCGCCGGCACCGCACTCGCCTGGTACCTGCTCTTCCACCGGACGCTGCGCGTCCGGCCGGTGGCCGCCGCACTCGGCGGCGGGCTGTGCGGATTCGGACCCGGCATCGTCTCGCAGAGCAACAGCCACCTGCACATGACCGCACAGTGGCTGGTGCCGGTGATCGTCTGGCTGGTGGTCCGGCTGCTGCGGGCGGCCGACCCGGGGCCCGGCATCTCCGAGCAGGCAGGCCGTACCCGAGCCGCCGGCCCGGACCGCCGTCGACTCCTCACCTCCGCGGCGGGGCTGGCCGGCGCGGTGACCGCGCAGGTCTTCATCGGCGAGGAGGTGCTCTTCCTCGCCGCGATCACACTGCTGGTGATGGCGATCAGCTACGCCGTGGCGGACCGGGACCTGGCCCGCCGGGCGCTCCCCGGGTTCGTCGGCGGGTTGGCGATCGCCGCCGGGCTCGCCCTGCTGGTGCTCGGCTATCCGCTGTGGTTCCAGTTCGCCGGGCCACAGGGGGTCGCCGACGGGATGTTCACCCCGGCCTACTTCTCCGCCGACCTGAGCAGTTGGTGGACGCTCTCTCCACTGTCGGTGGCTGGCAGCGGCGAATCCGCCCGGCTGACCACCGGCCCCGCCGAGTACAACACCTTCCTCGGCTGGCCACTGCTGCTGGTCGCCGCGGTCTGCGCGATCTGGGCCGGGCGACGCCGGCTGGTCTTCGCGTGCGTCGTGGCGGGCCTGGTGATGGGGGCACTGTCGCTCGGCCCGGAGGTGGTGCTCGGCGGCACCAGGACGGCGATCCCCGGTCCGTACGCCCTGATCGGAGGGCTGCCGGTGGTGGACGGGGCGTTGCCGATGCGGTTCGCGCTGGCGTTGCTGCCGATCGTCGCGACGCTGCTGGTGCTCGCTGTCGACCGGGCCCTGCGCAGCTCCGGTCCGGCACGACGCCTGGTGCCCCTGGCCGTCGGTGTGGCGCTGCTGCCGATCTTTCCGACGCCCCTGCCCACCGCCGGACGACCCGCCGTGCCGGAATTCATCACCGGTGGCCACTGGCGGCAGTGCGTACCGCCGGGCGGGGTGCTGGTCCCGGTGCCACTGCCCACCCCGAAGGAGCCCTGGCCGATGCGCTGGGCGACCGCCGCCGACGCCGGTTTCGGGCTGCCGGAAGGCTTCTTCATCGGCCCGTACGGGAGGGGCGGCACCGCGGCGATGGGCACCTTCAAGCAGCCCACCTCGGCGCTACTGGCCGATGTCGCCCGGCGCGGCGACCAGCCGGCCATCGGCGACGAGCAGCGCCGCCAGGCCGTTCGCGACGCGGACTTCTGGGGCGCCTCCTGCGTGGCGTTGACCGACGACGCCCCCCACGCCGAAGCCCTGCGCGCGACCCTGGAGCAGCTCTACGGCCCACCCACCCGCATCGCCGACGCCTGGACGTGGCGGGTCTAGAGCAACCAAAACCCCGCCGATCTTGCACTTTGTGTCCGGACAAGACGCACCAGAAGGCGCATCACGGCATCCGGAAGTGCAAGATCGACGGGGTCAGCGTCGGTTCTGGTCAGACGCGGGGCGCGCCTACCGGCTGGGAGGCCTCCACGAACTCCTCACGCGGGTCGTGCAGCTGACCCAGGGCGACCACCTCACGCTTAAGGAAGAACGCGAGGGACCAGTCCACCACCACGCGGACCTTCCGGTTGAACGACGGAATCCGGCTCATGTGGTACGTCCGGTGCATCACCCAGGCCGGCCAACCGGTCATCTTGATCCCGTAGACCTGGGCCACGCCCTTGTGCAGGCCGAGGCTCGCCACGCTGCCGACGTGCTTGTGCTTGTAGTTCACCGGCTCACGACCCCGGATCACGGCCGTGATGTTGTCGGCCATCCGGGCGGCCTGGCGCACCGCGTGCTGAGCGCTCGGCGAGCAGAAGTTGCCCGGCTCCTTGGTCAGGTCCGGTACGGCGGCACAGTCGCCAGCGCTCCAGGCACCCTCGAGCACCCGGTCGCCGTCGACCACCTGGAGCGTGGGCAGGCAGGTGATCCGGCGGCGATCGTCACGCGGGAAGTCCGTCGAGTCCAGCATCGGCGACGGCTTCACACCGGCCGTCCAGACGATCGTGTCGGAGCGGAAGCTGTCACCGTCGGAGAGCTTGACCACCCCGTCGACGCAGGACTCCAGGCGGGTGTCCAGCCGGATGTCCATGTTCCGCTTCATCAGCTGCTGCACGGTGTACGCACCCATGTCCCGGTCAACCTCGGGCAGCACCCGCTGGGTGGCCTCGACCAGCACCCAGCGGACCTCGTCCTGCTTGAGCTCCGGGTAGTACCGCAGGGCGTCGCGAGCCATGTCCTCCATCTCGGCGAGCGCCTCGATGCCGGCGTACCCACCGCCGACGAAGGTGAAGGTCAGCGCCGAACGGCGGACGTCCGGATCCGGCGTGGCAGCCGCCACGTCGAGCCGATCCAGCACGTGGTTGCGCAGGTAGATCGCCTCGCCGATGGTCTTGAACCCGATGCCCTGCTCGTGCAGGCCGGGAATCGGCAGGGTGCGGGAAACCGAACCCGGGGCCACGATCACGTGGTCGTAGGTGATCTCCCGGGCCGGGCCGCTGATCGGCTGCACAGTGGCCACCTTGCGGTCGTGCTCGATCCGCGTGACCGTGCCGGCCACCATCTTGCACCGGCGCAACTCCCGCCGCAGCGGCACCACAGAGTGCCGCGGGGAGATGTTGCCCGCCGCCGCCTCGGGCAGGAACGGCTGATAGGTCATGTGGGGTTGGGGGTCAACCACCATGACCTCAGCCTCACGGGAGCTGAGCTTCTTCGACAGGCGCAGGGCCGCGTACAGACCGACGTGCCCGGCACCAACCACAAGGATCCGCTTCGGATTCACGTTGTCTATCATTCCCCGGCCGGCTCAGGTAATCCCGCTCGCGCCCCCCATCTGTGACGGAGCACAACCCATGTGACCTGCGTAACCCTCACTTCGCTGTGGTCACCGGCGTCGCAGCAGCCAGCCCAGCAACGCTGCCAACCCCACCGCCACCAGCAGCCCCAGCACCGTCACCCACTGGTATCCGGCACCTCCACCCGTCCCCGCCGCCTGCAACAACAGCACGCCGAGCACGGCGGCACCCAACAGCACGGCGGCCGACCGCACCAACCAACGGGTGATCAACTCGGGGTCCACCACGGCGTCGTAGGGCAACAACGCGGCGAGCGCACAGAGGGTGTGCCCCAGATAGAGCAGGGCCGCGACGGCGAGCAGCCGCCAGAGGGCGACCGGACGGCCGTACCCGTCGGTGGCGAACAGCCAGCCGCCGACCGTGACCAACGCCGTGAAGGTCGCCCAGACCTTGCGCGGCCCGATCGCGGGCAACAGGGCGGCCACCGCCAGGAAGAGGATCGGCCGGCCGGAAAGCACCTCCGCGGGGAACGCCAGGACGAACCCGGCAAACACGATGACGAAGATCCCGGCCCGAACAAGCAGCGGGGCCGCACTGATGCGCGTGACCGCGTACTGCGCCGCCCGAACCCGCTCCAGCAAAGCGCTCACCGGGCCCGCCTTTCGTTCGCGACTGCGGGGCTCGCAAGCTCACTCCTCGCGCTCACCGGCCACCCACCCTTGGGGCCGTCGCCAACCGGGCCACGTCCCGCAACACCTGGTCCAGGCTGCCGGCGCCGGCCCAGCGCACCACAGGTACGCCGTGCTCCCGCAGCTGCCCGATCATGATCTCCCGATCCAGGCGCCACAGTCGGTACGCCACCTCGGCCCAACCCTGGTCCTTCGGCGACGCCAGGTCGGTCGGCAACGTGTCGACCGCCACCACGAACCGCCCGCCGCGGGCCAGCCGGGCGAGCATCTGCGCCGACCGTTCGTCCAGCAGCGGGGTGAGCACCACCACCAACGCGTCCGAGGAAAGCAGCTGCGGGCCGAAGACCTGGTCGTACGGCTCGTGCGCGGACGCGTGGACCCGGACGTCGAGCAGCCACTCCAGGACGGTCAGGTACTGCCGTCGCCCGGCGGCCGGGCGGAGCCGGCGTGCGGCCGGCCCGTACTCCAGCAACGAGACCCGATCACCTCGGTGCAGGTAGTGCTCGGCGATCGCGGCGGTGGCCCGGACTGTGGTGTCCAGCACCGAGGCGGCACCGTCCACCCCGCCGGAGCGGCCCGCCTCGGCGAGCACGTCGAGCAGCACCACCACCTCCGCGTCCCGGTCGGAGAGGGTGGCGGCCACGTGCAGCTGCCGGGCCCGCAACGAGACCCGCCAGTCGATCCGGCGCAGCCGGTCCCCGGGGGCGAAGACGCGTACGCCGGCCAACTCGCCGCCCTCACCGGGTCGGCGAGAGTGGTGCGCCCCGACCAGGCCGGCGGCGCGGGGCATCGCCTCGACCGCCTCGAACGGCTCGGTACGCGGGTACACCCGCACCCGGACCGGCTCGGTGATCACCGCGCGGGAGACCAGCAGACCGCCGGCCGTGGCGACCCGGGCACCGGCGGGGCCGATCGGGTGCCGGCCCCAGCGCAGGGCCTTACCGGCCAACTCCAGGTCCACAGCGGCACCGGTCGGCACCGAGGTCACGAACGGCCGGTCCGCGACGGAACGGCGCCCGCCGTTGCCCTGCGCCGGCGCACCGGTCGCCGGGACGGCGCTCGATTCCCCGGCGTCGACGGCCTCGTCGCGGGCGAAGCCGGCCCGGTCGATCCGCAGCCACGGCGACACCCGGGACCGCATCACCACCAGGTCGTAGTCGACAGTGTCCGGGTTACCGACGCTCACCGCCGCCGCCACGTCACCGCCCTCGACCAGCGGCCCGCCGTCATCCTGGGTGATCCACACCTGTGGCAGCGCCGTGGGCCGTCGCCGCAGCGCGTACGCGGTACCCAACGCGAACGGGGCGGCGAGCACGATCAGGTCCACCCGACCCAGCAGCACGCCGGCCACCAGCAGCAGACCGGCGAGCAGCACCGCACGGCCGAGCGCCGGGGTGGGCGCCCAGCCGGCAGCCGGTTCCGCTTCGGTGGCCGTCGGCACTGTCGGTCCGGTCATCAGTGCCGGGGCCCGCCGGCGGCGTAGCTGGGCAGCGCGCCACTGGCCGGGGCGGGAGTCGCCTCCAGCACCTCGCCCACCACGAACGCCGGGTCGACCCGGCGCAACCACATCTCCGGGCGCAGGGTGATCCGGTGGGCAAGGGCGGGCGCCGCCACCGACTTGACGTCCTCCGGCACCACGTAGTCCCGTCCGCCGAACACCGCCCGGACCCGGGCCAGCAGCAACAGCGCCAACGAACCGCGAGGCGAGGCGCCGACCAGCACCGACGGGTGCTCCCGGGTGGCCGCTGTGAGCGACACGATGTAGCGGCCGATGGAGTCCTCCACCACCACGTCCTCCAGTGCGGCCTGCATGGCCCGCAGCGTCGCCGCGTCGACCACCGGCTTGATGTCCGCCTCCTCCCGGCGACGGCTCATCCGACGGCGCAGCACCTCCCACTCCTCTTCGTGCTGCGGGTAACCGAACGAGACCCGCAGCAGGAACCGGTCCAGCTGCGCCTCGGGCAGCGGGTAGGTGCCCTCGTACTCGATGGGGTTGGCGGTGGCCAGCACGTGGAACGGCTCGTCGAGCTTGTAGGTCACACCCTCGACCGACACCTGCTTCTCCTGCATGGCCTCCAGCAGCGCGGACTGGGTCTTCGGGGGCGTCCGGTTGATCTCGTCGGCGAGGAGCAGGTTGGTGAAGACCGGGCCGGCCCGGAAGGTGAAGTCGCCGTTGCGCTGGTCGTAGAGGAAGGAGCCGGTGACGTCGGCGGGCAGCAGGTCGGGGGTGAACTGCAACCGACGGAAGTCCAACCCGAGGGCCTGGGCGAACGATCGGGCCGTGAGCGTCTTACCGAGCCCCGGCAGGTCCTCCAGGAGCACGTGCCCGCCCGCGAGGATGCCGGCGAGGACCAACTCCAACGCATCCCGCTTGCCGACCACGACGGTGCCGACCGCGTCCAGGACCGCCCGAGCCAGGTGCCCGACCTCGGCGGGGGCAATGCTCCGGTCCACGTCGTTCATCAAATACTCTCCAGTTCGGCGACGATCACCGCGAGGTCGCGCGGCGACGGGGTGCGGCGAGGCGGGGTCTCCAGGAACGTCCACAGGCGGTCACCCAGCAGGACGCGAGCACGGGCGGGATCCGACTCACGGGTGACGCCGTGTTTCAGCCGCATCCGTTCGTCGGCCAGTTCACCGATCCGGGGCAGCACCGTCCCGGTGAACCGTTCGGGTCGGGTCGAGGACCAGTCCAGGGGCCATTCCCACCGGTTGATCGCGCTGCGCAGCGCGTCCCGGGCACCCCAGTTGTAGCTGCCGTCCTCCTCGCCCGTGCCGACCCGACCACCGCCGGGCGGCGGGGGCGGCGGCGCGAGCAGGGCGGTGACCCGTCGGACCGCCAGGACGGCGAGCACCCCGGCGATCAGTACGGGCAGCGAGACCTGGAGGCCCACCGCGCGGAGGCCGACCAGCAGGACCGCGACCAACGCGGCGGCCCACGCGAGCGAGCGCAGCACCGGACGCCAACGGGAGTCGCGCGCCTGCGGACCGACCGGCGCCGCCTCCTCCTCGAACGCGAGCAGATCGTCGATGCTGGTGCTACTCATGCGCTGTCACCTCCGGTTCGCGACTGCGGGGCTCGCAAACCCGGCTCACTCCTCGCGCTCACGGCGTCACCACCGCTGTGAGTTCGCCGCGCAGCCGGCCGAGCGCGGCGCGGGCCTGGTCCCGGGTGCGTTCGCCGACCGGGTGGGTGGCGTAGCGGGCCTCCCGGTAGACATGCGCGAACTCGGCCAGCACGTCGGTGCTGGCGATGGCCGGCACGCCCGCCGCCGGGTCACCCTGCAACAGTCGGCTGACCAGGTCGGTGGGGGTGTCTCCGGCGAGCCTCGGCACACCGGCCGCGGCGGCGGTCTCCTCCAGGCGCACCCAGCAGGCGATCACCGCCACCCGGGGGTCGGTGTCCCGGTCGTCCAGCTCCACCAGGCCGGCGTCGAGGGCGGCGACCACCTCGCGGGCGGTGCCCTCGGCGCTACGGCGGGCCCGCTGCGCGGGTAGTGCCCGGGTGGTGCGGCGCAGCGCGCCCCGGATCAGGACCCAGCAGAGGTAGCCGAGCGCGGCGAGGATGGCCAACCCGAGCAGGACCACCGCCACAGTGCCGACCCACTGCGGGATGTGCGCCTGGGTGGCCTCGCCGGCGTCGCGTGGCTCGATCGGGATGGACGGCGACGGCTCGACGGTCGGGTACTCGGGAACCCAGGGCACGTTGTCCGCGGCCGGCGGAATTCGGCTGGCCCCGATCGACGAGTGCGCGGACGCCAGCGCGGCACCGGCGAGAAGGGCGGCGACCGCGCCGACCGGCCACCACCGGCGGAACAGGCCGAGCACCGGCCGCAGCACACCCGGCTCGGCGGACGGTACCGGTGTGGGCGGGCGTGTTCCGTCTGTCATCGCCACCACCCCACGCGTCGTCTCAGTCCACTCCGGCCAGCTGTTTAGCCTGGCCGAAGACGTCGTCCAACATCTCTGGTGTCAACCGCCCGGTGAAGGTGTTCTGCTGACTGACGTGGTAGCAGCCCAGCAAGTCCGGAGCGTTCGTGCCGGACCAGTGTGCCCCATGACCGAACGCCGGTCGCGGGCTGGGCGGGCGCTGCCCGTACACCGCTTGGAGCACCGGCCACCACGCGGCCCAGGCGAACGCGCCCAGCGCGACAACGACCCGCAGCGTGGGCCGGATCAGTGTGACCTCGCGGTGCAGCCAGGGTGCGCAGGTGTCCCGTTCCAGGGGGGTCGGCTTGTTGTCCGGAGGCGCACACCGGACGGCCGAGAAGATCCGCAGGTCGCGCACTGTGAGCCCGTCGTCTGCGGCGACGCTGGTCGGCTGGTTGGCCAACCCGGCCCGGTGCAGCGCCGCGAACAGGACGTCACCCGACCGGTCACCGGTGAAGATCCGGCCGGTGCGGTTGCCGCCGTGGGCGGCGGGCGCCAGCCCGAGGATGGCGATCCGGGCGTCACCGGTGCCGAGGCCCGGCACCGGCCGCCCCCAGTACTCCTGGTCGCGGAAGGCGGCCCGGCGGGTGCGGGCGACCTCCTCCCGCCATTGGACCAGCCGCGGGCAGGCGAAACAGTCGCTCACCGCCGCGTCGAGGTCGGCCAGGTCGGTCGCCCGCGCTGCGCGGGCGACCACCTGTGCGGGGGTACGCGTCTCAGCCAAGCTTGGCCCGGAAGAGTTCCAGGGTGCGGGCCCACGCGCTGGCGGCGGCGCGTTGGTCGAACGCCTCCGGCCGGTCGTCGTTGAAGAAGGCGTGCGAGGTGCCCGGGTAGTCGTAGAGGTGGCAGTCGCCGCCGGCCTCCTCGATCGCCCGGCGCGCGGTCTGTACGCCCTCGTCGGCCGAGGTGCCGTCCTCTTCGGAGCAGTGGATGACCGCTGCCTTGCCGGCGTAGTCGGCCCAGTCGGGGCGCATCGACTCCCACGGCAGCACGGGATAGAAACCGGCGGTCGCGACGATCCGCTCGGAGATGGTGGCCGACCACAGGGCCAGGCTGCCACCGGCGCAGAAGCCCACGGCACCGACCTTACCGGTGACCTCGGGTCGCCCGGCGAGATAGTCGGCCGCGCCGGCGATGTCCTTCGCCGCCTCGTCCATCCGCATCGCCAGCAGGAGCCGCTGCGCCTCGTCCGGCTCACTGGTCGTCTCACCGTGGTAGAAGTCCGGGGCGAGGGCGACGAAACCGGCCTCGGCGAACCGGTCCGCCACCGACCGGATGTGCGGGACCAGGCCCCACCATTCCTGGATGACGATGACGGCGGGGCTGGCCGTGCCGCTGGCGGGTATCGCGAGATACCCCTCGCTCGTGCCCCCGTTGCTGCGGTAGCTCACCATTTCGCCCATGGGCCGTCCTCCTAGCGGTCAGTCATCGTTGGCTGGTCGCCCAGTGGTCCTACGTGCCGGTAGCCTGCCACGCCACGCGGCCGTCGGGAAGACGCCGGAACAGTGGCATTCACCTCCTGTTCGCCCCCCGGTGACTCCGGGTACGCCGACGGCGGCGGGGTCTGTTCCCGCCGCCGTCGATACCGCGCTGTCGCTGCGGTCAGACCTTCTTGGTCAGGCAGAGCACGTAGCCCGTCTTGCCCGGCTCGATGCTGGAGAAGACGTACCCCTCCTCGCTCTCCTTGAAGAACTGGGTGCAGGTGGTGTCGGCCTTGGCCTGAGCCTCGCTCTGGCCGTCCAACCGACCGACCACGTTGTACGCCGCGTCGGTGGAGGTGCACTCGACGACCTTGGCGCCGTCGACCTCCTCCTGCTCGGTGCCGGTGACCTCGGGCAGCTCGGCGATGCAGTCGCCGGTCTTGGCGGCCGCGGTCTCGTCCTTGTTGAAGTAGTTGCCGATCGCCGAGACGACGCCGAACTTCAGGCCGGCGACGACGAGGACGGCGAGGATCGCCCCGACGATGCCGAGGGCCTTCTTCGCACCGGACTTCTCCGCCTTCGGCTCGGCCGGCTGGGGCGTCTCGACGGCCGGCTCCGACTCGGCCGGCTGCTGCTGCTGCGGCGCGGCAGGTTGCGGCGTCTCGGCGGCCGACTCGGGCTTGGCCTGCTGCGGCGCGGCCGCTTGCGGCGTCTCGACGGCCGGCTCAGGGGTTGCGGCGTCGGGCGCGGGGGGCGGTGCGACCTGCTCTGGCACTGGGGTTCCTTCCGAGGGGTTGATGAGCAGACGACACCGTAACGATCATTGATTTACGGTGCCGTCCCGCTCGCCTCGTCCGTTCAGCTATTTCCCAGCTTCAACTGCATGATCCAGTTCACACACTGTGGCTCAGCGCGTCGGGGTGGGGGTCGGTATGCCGCTCGGCATCGCGCTCGGGCCCGCCGTGGGCTGGCCGGTGGCCGTTGGCATCGGCGTTCCGGTCAAGCCGGCGGTGCTGCTCGGGTTCGGCGTGGTCGTGGGTGACGCCGGCAGGAGAGGCGCCCCCGGGCCGCGAGGCCCAAAGGGAGCCTGCTCCGGGCAGTACGGGTACGGCCGCAGCAACGGCTGGCCATAGACGTCGAGCGGGCTCGGGCAGTCCGGGTGGTAGCCGAGCCGGATCGGATTGCCGTTCTGGTCGAAGAGCCGGGCGTTCTCTACCAGCCGGCCCTCACCGTCGTAGACGAAGACGTCCCGGATCTGGCTGTACTGGCTGTCGACCGAGGTCTGGTCGTAGTAGTAGTCGTTGTCACGCCCGTCCTCCGCGTCGACCAGCCCCGCGAGCGCGAAGACCACCAGCACCGCGCTGGAAACCTGCACCACCGAGCGCGGCCAGCGGGTCAGCCGGGCCGAACGGCGACCGATCCAGATGGAGCCGAGCACGAAGCCGATCAGCATGATCAGGCCGGCGAGCAGCTCACCGCCGAACCGGGGCAGCAGCCCGAACTCGCCACCGGTGGTGACCACAGTGACCAGCATCGCCGCCAGATAGCCGCGCAGCACCCACCAGGCCGGGCGCAACAGTCGGAGGAAGTCGCTGGCCGTCTCGTACCCCAGGGGCGGGCCGAGACGGGTGTCCATGGCGCGCAGCCGGCCGCGGACCCGAGCCATCGCGCTCGCCACGCGCTGGTCGAGGTTGCGCCCGCTGCCCGGAGCGGCGCCGGCTGCGGCGCGCAGCTCGGCGGCGTACGTCTCGGGCTCGCCCAACCGCTCGACCAGGGTGCCCTCGGACTCGGCGGCGACCTCGGTGAGGTGGTCGGCGAGATCCTCGGTCAGCTCGTCGCGTTGCCCGGGCGGTAGGTCGGCCAGAGCGGCCCGGACCCGCGCCACATAGTCGGTGATCTCCTGCTCCGCGACGGTCATGCCGCCATCCCCCGATCGTCGAGCAGACTGTCCATTGTGGTGGCGAACGAGCGCCAGAGCTTGCCGGAGCGCGTCAGCTGGTCACGCCCCGCGGCGTTGAGTGAGTAGTACTTGCGGTGCGGCCCGGATTCGCTCGGCACGACGTAGGTGGTGAGCAGGCCGGCGGCGAAGAGGCGGCGCAGGGTCCCGTAGACCGAGGCGTCACCGACCTCCTCCAGGCCGGCCTCGCGCAGCCGGCGCAGGATGTCGTAACCGTAACCGTCCTCCTCTCGGAGCACGGCCAGGACGGCCAGATCGAGCACGCCCTTCAGCAACTGTGTGGTGTCCACGCATTGCACACTACTGCGTAATGCGAAGTAGCGTCAACGAACCCGCCACGACACGCATGGATGACGGGGGGCGGTGCGCGGGGTGCGCGGGCACCGGGCACGGGGTGCACCGGGGTGCGCCGGGCGGTGATCGACTCGGTTTTCAGGAAGTCGGGGCATCTGAGGCGGCCGGACACCGCGGTTTCAATGAAGGCGAGTTGATCAAGCCCGCCAGCGCGGGTGGCTTACTGGAGGCTCCAGGCGATGCCGTCGAGGATGTCGTGCTCCGAGGCGACCACCGACGGCATCCCGGCCCGCTCCATGATCACACGAAGCACCAGCGCGCCCGCGCCGATCACGTCGGCCCGGCCCGGGTGCATCACCGGGTTCGCCAACCGCTGCGCACGGGTCTGACCCAGCAGCTCCGCGGTCACCCGGGCGACCTCGTCGTAGGACACCCGGGCGTGGTGGATGCGCTCCGGGTCGTACTCCCGAAGGCCCTGCGCCAGGGCCACCACTGTGGTGACCGACCCGGCGAGGCCGACCAGGGTGGCCGCCTCGCGACCGGGCACCACGGCGAGCGCCCGGTCCACGGCCGCCGCGATGTCGGCCTGCGCCGCCGCGACCTGCTCGGGCGTCGGCGGGTCGCCGGGCAGATGCCGCTCGGTCATCCGGACGCAGCCGATGTCCACCGAGATCGCCGACCGCACCCCGGCGGCCCGGCCACCGACCACGAACTCGGTGGAACCACCACCGATGTCGACGACCAGGAAGGGCTCCTTCGCGTCAGCGGGCAGCCCGCGCACCGCGCCGGTGAACGACAGCCGGGCCTCCTCGTCGCCGCTGACCACCTCGGGCGCGACACCGAGGGTGACCTGCACCATCTCGGTGAATTCGGCGGCGTTGGCGGCATCGCGGGAAGCCGAGGTGGCACACATCCGCACCCGCTGCGCACCCAGCTTCTCGATGTCGGCGGCGTACGACGCCAACGCCACCCGGGTCCGCTCGATCGCCTCCGGCGCCAGTCGGCCGGTGCGGTCCACGCCCTGCCCCAACCGGACGATCTCCATCCGCCGGGTCAGGTCGACCAGCGGCGCCTGCGGCCCGGCCGAGGCGTCGGGCAGGTCCGCGACCAGCAGTCGGATCGAGTTGGTCCCGCAGTCGATGGCCGCCACACGCGTCGTCACGGCAGCAACCTTACGGCAGGACGGGCGGCCACCCGGCGGCTTGGTTGGCAGTGGGCCACGGCTCGCCCGGGTCGCCCGACGAGCCCCGCAACAACCCCGACGACGGGCCAACTCGCCGCATCCTCCGCCGGGCTGTCCGCCACCGACCTGATGTGGGAGTTCTTCGCCGCCCACCCCCGCAAGGCCTGATCAGAGACGCAGCAGCATCCGGGTGTTGCCCAGCGTGTTCGGCTTCACCCGCTCCAGGTCCAGGAACTGGGCGACACCCTCGTCGTATGAGAGCAGCAGCTGCTCGTAGACCGGCTGCGGCACCGGGGCGCCGTCGATCTCCCGGAAACCGAACGAGCCGAAGAACCGGGTCTCAAAGGTGAGCACGAAGATCCGTGCCACACCCAACTCCCGGGCCGAGTCGATCAGCTCACCGACCAGCCGGTGGCCGATCCGCCGGCCCTGGCAGGACGGATCCACCGCCACCGTACGGATCTCGGCCAGGTCCTCCCACATCACGTGCAGCGCACCGCAGCCCACCACGGCGTCGTCCTCGGCCCGGACCGCCACCCGGAACTCCTGCACGTCCTCGAAGAGGGTGACTGTGGCCTTGCTCAACAGCCGCCGGTCGTCGGTGTAGGTGTCGACCAGCCGCCGGATGCTCCGCACGTCCCCGGTGCGGGCCCGCCGCACCAGGATCTGACTCTCGGGTGCCGAGGACCCGATGTGCGCGCTCATTCGTCCGCCGGCACGTCCACGCACGGCCCCGCCGACCACCAGGGCTCGACCAGCTCCAACGTCTCGTCGCCGAACGGGTTCACCCCGGGGCCGGCACCCAGCGCGTGACCCAGGTGCACGTGCAGGCACTTCACCCGGCCCGGCATTCCGCCGGCCGAGATGCCGGCGATCTCCGGCACCTCACCGATCGCCTCCCGGCGGGTGAGGTAGTCCTCGTGCGCGGCGCGGTAGTGGGCGGCCAACTCCGGGTCCGTCGTCAGCCGGTCCGCCATCTCCTTCATCAGCCCCGCCGACTCCAGCCGGCTGCACGCCGCTGTGGCCCGGGGGCAGGTCAGGTAGTAGAGCGTCGGAAACGGGGTGCCGTCGGCGAGGCGGGGGGTCGTCTCCACCACGTCGGGGAGGCCACACGGGCACCGGTGGGCCACCGCCCGGGTGCCCCGGGGCGTCCGGCCGAGCTGCGCGGCCACCGCGGCCAGGTCGGCCTCGGTGGCCGGCTCGCGCTGCGGCAGGGGAACGGAATCCGCCGCCGGCTCCGACGGTGGTACGACAGTCACGGTGCCCATCTCTCCTGGTGTGCTGGTCGGTGGATCACTGGCCCGGCTGCTGGCTGTCCGCAGCCCGCACGCTCGACCAGAGCGTGTCGTACCAGGTCACCGGCCCGGCCGGCGGGGCCGAACCGGCCGACTTCCCGGCGTCCCGGGCGGCGCCCTCCGGGTCGTGCAGCACCACCATCATCTTCTCCCCGGGCCGGCCCATGAAGAACCGCTCCCGGGCCTGCGTCTTGATGTACTCGGGGTCTTTCCAGTTGGCGGCCTCGGCGGCGAGCTTGGCGATCTCCCGCTCCTGCACCGCCTGGGCCGCCTCCATCCGCTCGATGTCGGCCTGCTGGTCCAGGTAGACCCGGACCGGATACGTGTAGGCCAGAGCGAGCGCGATCAGGACCGCGAAGAGCACCGTGGCCCTGCCGGTGAAGCGACGGGGGTTGGGTGCGGCGAGCCGTTTCACGGCACCAGCGGCGGCGGTACGCCGAGCGGCGGCGGGACGATTCGCGGAGCGCACGCCTTCGGCGCCGCGGGCAGCACCCGGCGCACGGCCGGCGGCGCGCGGCTCGGCGCGTACGCCGGCCTCCCGGACCGATCCCCGCGTGGCGCGCCCGCCGCCCGGCCGACCGGACTGACCCGGCCGGCGGGCGGGACGCTGACCACCCGGTGTGCGGCGCTGCTGCATCGTCACACCCCTCCCCCGAGGCTTCGTGCGTCTCAGGCCGAACGGTAGCGCGGGAACGCGCCAGCGCCGGCGTAGCGCGCCGCGTCGGCCAGCTCCTCCTCGATCCGGAGCAGCTGGTTGTA
Source organism: Micromonospora trifolii (assembly GCF_022229005.1). GTDB lineage: Bacteria > Actinomycetota > Actinomycetes > Mycobacteriales > Micromonosporaceae > Micromonospora > Micromonospora trifolii. The sequence goes on along the minus strand of NZ_JAKKFD010000027.1, from coordinate 109,148 downwards.
CTTGGCGACACGGTCCGAACGGGCCGGGGCGCCAGTCTTGATCTGGCCGCAGCCGGTGGCCACCGCCAGGTCGGCGATGGTGGTGTCCTCGGTCTCGCCGGAGCGGTGGCTCATCATGCACTTGAAGCCGGCCCGGTGGGCCAGGTCCACCGCGTCCAGCGTCTCGGTCAGCGAGCCGATCTGGTTGACCTTGACGAGAACCGCGTTCGCCGACTTCTCCGCGATGCCGCGGGCGATGCGCTGCGGGTTGGTCACGAACAGGTCGTCACCGACGATCTGCACCCGGTCGCCGATCGAGGCGGTCAGCGTCTGCCAGCCGCTCCAGTCGTCCTCGGCCAGCGGGTCCTCGATCGACACGATCGGGTACTCGTCGGCCAGCTTCGTGTAGTAGGTGCTCATGTCCTCGGCGGACTTCGCGGCGCCCTCGAACGTGTAGGTGCCGTTGTCGAAGAACTCCGTGGCGGCCACGTCGAGCGCGAACACGATGTCGCTGCCGAGCCGGTAACCGGCCTTCTCGACCGCCTCGGCGATCAGGTCCAGGGCCGCCGCGTTCGTCGGCAGGTTCGGCGCGAAGCCACCCTCGTCGCCGAGCCCGGTGGAGAGGCCCTTCTTCTTCAGCACCGACTTCAGCGCGTGGTAGACCTCCGCGCCCGAGCGCAGCGCCTCCCGGAAGGTGGGCGCGCCGATCGGCGCGATCATGAACTCCTGGATGTCGACGTTCGAGTCGGCGTGCGCGCCACCGTTGAGGATGTTCATCATCGGCACGGGCAGGAGGTGCGCGTTCGGACCGCCCAGGTAGCGGAAGAGGCTCAGCTCGGCGCTGCCGGCAGCGGCCTTCGCCACCGCCAGGGAGACCCCGAGGATGGCGTTCGCGCCCAGCTCCGACTTGCTCTCCGTGCCGTCGATGTCGAGCATCTTCTGGTCGATCAGCCGCTGCTCGCTGGCCTCGTACCCGATGATCTGGTCGACGATCTTGTCTTCGACGTTGGAGACCGCCTTCTCCACGCCCTTGCCCTGGTAGCGGTCGGCGTCACCGTCGCGCAGCTCGATCGCCTCGAAGGCGCCGGTGGAGGCGCCGGACGGCACGGCGGCGCGGGCTACCGTGCCGTCGTCCAGACCGACCTCGACCTCGACCGTCGGGTTGCCCCGCGAGTCGAGAATCTCCCTGGCGACGATTCCCTCGATGGTTGCCACTAAGTCGCTCCTCGTTGTTGTGATCACGTCCGTGGGTGGGCCGCGACGGTGCGGCTGAGGCAGGTGTTGAACGCAGCGTATCGGGCGACGCGAACGGGCACGGCGTCGCCCGCGCACCCGGGTCGCCCCGCGCTGACGGACATTCCCGGATTTCCGGGCGTCAACCGGCAACGGGTTTGCGCTGCGCGGACCAGATCCACCAGGCTGGTCGCCATGCCCGCCGCCTCGACCACCCTCCGCATGCTCGCCGTGTCGGTCATCGCGTCGCTCACGGTCACCGGCTGTCAGACATTCGAGGACGCCGGAGTCGCCATGGGCCGCTCGGAACTCGTCAACGACCTCGCCGCCCGGCTCGATCGGGCACTGGAGTTGACCTACTCGGCCGACTACCAGTTGCCCGGCGGCCAGCGCGCCGCGATCGTGCAGGCGCAGGACCCGGCGCGATCCACGTACACCTATCCGGGCGGTCGACTCACAGTCACCCCGGAGGCCATCACCCGGTGCACGACGACCGGCGCCCGCCCGCAGTGCACGCTGGTCACCCCGCCCACCCCGGGCAGCAGGCCCACAGTGACGCTGTTCGGCGAGGCCAACCAGCAGGGCCTCGTCACGCCGCCGGTGGTGGTCGGGCTGCTCACCGCTGCCGCGCTCGACCCACAGGCGGTCATCAAGCAGAGTGACACCACAGTCGCGGGGCACCACGCCGCCTGCGTCGCGGTGCAGAGCTCGTCGTCCGGCGACTTCACCGCCTGCGTGACCACCGAGGGCGTGCTCGGCAGCTTCACCGGGCCGGTCGACGGCAAGCCGATGGAGCTGGCACTGAGCAACTACTCCGCGACCGTCGACGAGGGCGCGTTCGCACCGCCCGCCGGTGCCGACGTCGTCGACCGCCGCCCCGGCGGCTCGTGACCGACCCGCCGGCCGCGCCGCCCGGCGGGTTCCTGCCGGGAGCCGATCGGAGCCGACCTCCCGGCCCCGGCGACCTGGCCCTGCCGGTGACCGGGGCGAAGCTGCTGACCGGCGTCGACGGCCAACCCCTCCGGGTCGCCGACCTGCCCGCCGACACCGAGTGGGTGCCGCTGGGCACGCTCGACGGGGTGCTCGCCTGGGGCGCCGACCTGACCACCGCCGACGACCTTCCCGGCCGGGCGCGGGGCTGGGCGTCGCTCGCCGCCGAGGTAGCGGAGCCGCACGCCACGCTCGCCGGCCGGGCGTTGGCGGTGCTGACCTGGCGGCGTACCCACCGGTGGTGCGGCGCCTGCCGAGCGGAACTGATTGACCGGCCCGGCGAGACCGCCCGCCAGTGCCCCGACTGCGGCCTGTACGTGCCGATGCAGCTCTCCGCCGCCGTGCTGGTGGCGATCACCCGGCCCGGCCCGCCCGTGCACGCTGACGAGCTGCTGCTGGTCCGGCACGCCACCGGTCCGACCGGGCTGTGGGCGCTGGTGGCCGGCTTCGTCGAGGCCGGCGAGACACTTGAGGCGGCGGTGCACCGGGAGGTCGGCGAGGAGGTCGGGCTGCCCGTCGACCGGCTGGCCTACTTCGGCAGCCAACCGTGGGCGATCTCCGGCCCGGGTGTGCTGCTCGCCGGCTTCACCGCCCGTGCCGCCGACCCAAAGGCCGAACCTGTGGTCGATGGGCGGGAGCTGACCAGGGCTCAGTGGTTCGGCCTCGATGCGCTGCCGGCGCAACTGCCGCCCGCGTACTCCATCTCGCGCTGGCTCGTCGACGCGACGGTGAGCGCCGGGCGGCGCTGAACCCGCGCGGCCCGGCGTTTCTTCTCAGAGACCGAGCAGGGTGCGCAGGTGGCGCGGGGGCGGGCAGTCGTGGGCGAGCATCGCGTCGTGCCAGTCGCGGACCGACACGCCGTCCGGACGGGCGGCGGCGATCTCGGCCACCTCGCTGTACCCGACGAAGTAGGTGGAGAGCTGGGTGGAGGTCAGTTGCGCGCGCCGCCACTTGCCGGCCGCCTCGCCCTCCTCCTGGAAGCCGCGCCCGGTCATCAACGCCATCGCCTCGGCCTCGGGCAGGTCCTCGGCGTGCACCAACTGGTCGAGCAACGCGTTGATGGTCATCCGCAGTTGCATCTTGAGCTGCTGCAACCGCACCGGCAGGCCGCCGAAGCCGAGCCCCGTCATCACCTCCTCCGCGTAGACCGCCCAGCCCTCGATGAACGGGCCGGACTCGGCCAGCGCGCGGACCCGCGTCCCACCGACGTAGCGGCGGGCGTGGGCGAGCTGGAGGAAGTGCCCCGGCATCGCCTCGTGCACAGTCAGGTTGCGGATCATATGAGCGTTGTATTCGCGGTAGAAGGAGTCAACCCGCTGCGCCGACCAGTCCGACGGGGTGGGCGCGATGCAGTAGAAGGTCGGCAGGGCGGCGGTCTCCAGCGGGCCGGGCGCGTCGCAGTACGCCGCAGCGACCCCCCTGGCGAACTCCGGCATCTCCTGGATCACGCACCGGTCGTCGACCAGTGTGACCAGGTCGTGTGCGCGGACGAAGTCGGTCGCCTCGTCCAGTGTCACCCCGGCCAGTTCGACGATCGTCGCGTCGTTCGGGTGCTCGGCGGCGAGCAGGTCCAGCGCCCGACGTACCGTCGCGTCGTCGGCCGGGCCACCGACCAGCTCGACGGCCGCCTCGCGGATCTCCGCGGTGACCCGATCCAGGTTGGCCCAGGCGCGACGCTGGATCTCGGCGGCGCCCAACTCGGTGTCGAGGGTGTGCCAGAGCCGGGCCTCCCAGCGACGCCGGCCCAGTCGCGGGTCACGGCCGGGGCCGGCATCGGCGGCCAGGCCGGTGCGCAGCCAGGCGACGAACTCCTCCAGCGCGGCGATCGCGGCGGTGGCCGCCGGCTCGACCCGGTCGAGGTGGCCCGGCGACTGGGCGAGCAACGCCGGCAGCTCGTCGCGGATCAGTGCGGCCGTGCCGGTGAACTGCCCGACCGCCGTCTCCGCGTGGATGCGCGGCATGTCCCGCAGCGTCGCGCGGGCGGTGGCCAGGGCGTCCGGTACGGCGGAGAGCCGGCCGGCGAGTTGGGTCAGCCGCACTTCCGCGGGGGCGTACGGGCGGGCCAGCAGCGGGTGCAGCAGCGGGCCGGGGTTGTGGCGCAGCGGATCCCACTCGTGCGACCGGATCTCGGTCAGCTCGAACAGTTCCCGGTCCACGAATGAGGCGAGCAGTGCGTGGTCGACCTGCTCGTCGACGTCGAGCGAGTCCGGGTCCAGTTCGGACAGTGCGTTGGCCGCGTCGGAGAGCATCGCCCGATCGGCGGTCAACCCGTCGGCGGACAGGTCCGGCAGCCGGTCGTCGAACCGGTGGTCCCCGGCAGCGGTGGCAACCCCCGGCCGCGACTCCAGTAATGCCTCGACGACCCGCTCAGCCAGCACCCCAAACGCTTCCACCGCCCCACCCTACCGACCGCTGTGCGCCCCGCCGCCGGTTCCGCCCACTCCGTCGATCATGAAGTTATTGCCATCCACCTCGGCGTGTCGGGGCAATAACTTCATGATCACCGTGGGCTGGCGGGTGGGGGTTCGGCGTGGCGGATGGCTTCGGCGTAGGCCAGGGTGGCGCGGCGGAGAGCTGCTTCGGGGTCGATGCCCGCCTCGCGGGCTGCGGCGACCGTTGCCAGCAGGCTGGCGCCCAGCCGTGCTTCAGCGTCCACCTGGGTGTCCGCCAACGGGGGCGGAACCTCGATGCCCCTGCGGGCGGCGCGGCCGAGGATCTGCGTTGCCAGGGCCAGCGCGGGCTGGCTCAGGGCCACACCGTCCAACACCGAGTGCCGCGCCTTCTCCGCGCGCTTGATCCGCTCCCAGTTCTCGGTGATCTCCTCCAGGGTGCCCGCCTCGGCACCCGCGAAGACGTGCGGATTACGCCGGATCATCTTGTCCACCAGGCCACCGGCCACGTCGTCGATGGTCCACCGCTCGTCCTCGGGCAACTCCTCGGCGAGCCGCGCGTGCAGCACCACCTGCAACAACACGTCGCCCAACTCCTCGCGCAGCGCGTCGGTGTCGTCGGCGCTGATGGCGTCGTACGCCTCGTAGCTCTCCTCCAGCAGGTAACCGGCGAGGCTTCGGTGCGTCTGCGCCCGCTTCCACGGGTCACCACCCGGAGAGGCCAGTCGATCCAGCACGGCCACCGCGTCGAGCAGCCGGGCACCCGGCGGATCCCACGAGCCGTACATCAACTCCATCTCGGCCAACCCCGGCTGCCGGGCCAGCCGCAGACCCAACTCCCGGGCCAGCGCCTCGTCACCCGCCGGACCGGCCAGCCACACCACGGTGCCGTGCGTCGCCACCGCGTCCAGCAACGGCTGCGTCGCTGGGCCGTCCACCACAGTGACCTCGGCGCCCGCCTGGCGCATGGCCGTGGTCAACTCGCTGTCCGCGCCGGTGAACACCGGGTTCTGGCGTACGACGTCCCAGGCCGCGGAGGTCAACAGGCCGGCGGGCAACCGGGGTGAGGTGACCAGAAGGACGATCCGTGCGGTCATGCTCAGCTGGCCGTACCCTCGGCCTCCGGCGTCGCGGTCGGGCCCTCCGGGGTGGAAATGTCGGTGACCGCGTCGGAACCCGGCTCACCCAACGGCACGCTCACCGCGGGTACGTCATCGCTGAAGCTGAGCAGCGGAAACTCGAGCGGACGGTACCGAGGGCTGACGGTGACGTCGTAACGACCGACCGCCTCGGCCAGGATCCTCTTGGTGGCCAGCGCGCCGCGCAGCTGCTCGCCGTCGAGCTGTTGGGTGGCGGCCTCATCGGTCACCTCGGCCGGGATCTTGCCGGCCGCACGCCCGGCGGCGATCACGTCGGCGAGCTCTTCCTTGCTCGGCTCGACCGGCTCGGCCGGCAACCCGGACAGGCAGGTGAAGAACTTCGCCACCTCGCGCACGTGCGCGGTCTCCGGGTCGAGGCTGAGCTGCTGGGCGGCCTGCTCGGCGGTCACCTGGCCGCGCGGCTGGTAGTTCTTCTCGGCGGAGAGCTTCTCGCACACCTTGGTCAGCACCATGGCCCGAACCACGTCGGCCACCTTTGGCAGGGACGGTTGCGGCGCCGCGGGCTGCCCGCTGGCGGCGGAGGACTCCGGTGCCGGGTTCTTCGTCCGCAGGTCCTTCATCGCGGCGGTGACCTGAACGTCGGTGATGCGCTGGTCACCGACGTAAGCGGCGATACCAGGCTCAGCACGGCAACCGGAGAGGGCGACGAGGCCGAGCGCCACAGTGGCGACGGCGGCAAGACGGCGAGCACGCATAGCCGTCACTCTCTCACGCCGTCACCCGGGGTTGTGACGCCCCCCACCTTCGCCGATCCCCCGACCAGGGACGGCGTCGACGCGCGACCGCCCCTGGTCGAGAGCACACCGCAGGCTCAGACGCTCGCGCCCGCGGCGACGGCGAGCGGGGCGGGGGCACCGAGCACATCGGAGAGCAGTTGCGCGCACCACTGGAGCAGCGCCTGGTCACGCAGCGGCTCGCCGCCGATCCGACGGGTGGTCGGTCGGGGCACGCTGACCTGGTCGGTGGCCTGCTTGTAGACGGCATCCGGGTGGTAGCGCTTGAGCCGCAACTGCTTCGAATCCGGTAGGGGCAGTGGGCCGAACCGTACGTGCTTGCCCTGCATGGACACGTCGGCCAGGCCGTAGCGGCGGGCCAGCAGACGGAACCGGGCCACCTCCACCAGGTTCTGCACCGGGGCCGGCGGCTCGCCGTACCGGTCGGTCATCTCGGCGATCACCTCGCCCAGCCGCTCCTCGTCGCGCGCCTCGGCGAGCTTGCGGTACATCTCCAGGCGCAGCCGCTCCACACTCACGTAGTCGTGTGGCAGGTGCGCGTCGACCGGCAGGTCGATCTTGACGTCGGTCTCCTCCTCCGGCCGCTCACCCTTGAACGCGGAGACCGCCTCGCCGACCATCCGCACGTACAGGTCGAAGCCGACGCCCTCGATGTGCCCGGACTGCTCGCCGCCGAGCAGGTTGCCGGCGCCCCGGATCTCCAGGTCCTTCATCGCCACGTACATGCCGGCGCCCAACTCGGTGTGCTGGGCGATGGTCGCCAACCGCTCGTGGGCGTGCTCGGTGAGCGGCTTCTCCGGCGGGTAGAGGAAGTAGGCGTACGCCCGCTCCCGGCCCCGGCCGACCCGGCCCCGAATCTGGTGCAGTTGCGCCAGGCCGAGCAGGTCGGCCCGCTCCACGATCAGCGTGTTGGCGTTCGGGATGTCGATGCCCGACTCGACGATAGTGGTGCAGACCAGGACGTCGAACTCCTTCTCCCAGAAGCCGACCATGACCTTCTCCAGGGCGTCCTCGCCCATCTGGCCGTGCGCCACCGCGACCCGCGCCTCGGGCACCAGCTCCCGCAGCCGCCGTGCCGCCCGGTCGATCGACTCGACCCGGTTGTGCAGGTAGAAGACCTGCCCGTCGCGGAGCAGCTCACGGTGGATGGACGCGGCCACCTGCCGGTCGTCCTGCGCGCCGACGAAGGTGAGCACCGGGTGCCGCTCCTCCGGCGGGGTGGCGATGGTGGACATCTCCCGGATGCCGGTGATCGCCATCTCCAGGGTGCGCGGGATCGGGGTGGCCGACATGCTGAGCACGTCCACCGAGGCGCGCAGCGTCTTCAGGTGCTCCTTGTGCTCGACACCGAAGCGCTGCTCCTCGTCGACGATCACCAGACCCAGCTGCTTGAAGCGGGTCGCCGTCTGCAACAGCCGGTGCGTACCGATGACGATGTCGACGGTGCCGTCGGCGACCATCTCCAGCGTCCGCTCGGTCTCCTTCGGCGTCTGGAACCGGGACAGCTGCCGAATCTGGACCGGGAACTGGCTCATCCGCTCGGCGAACGTGTTGTAGTGCTGCTGCACCAGCAGGGTGGTCGGCACCAGCACCGCCACCTGCTTACCGTCCTGCACCGCCTTGAACGCCGCCCGGACCGCGATCTCGGTCTTGCCGTAGCCGACATCACCGCAGATCAGCCGGTCCATCGGGACGGTCTGCTCCATGTCCCGCTTGACCTCGTCGATCGCGGCGAGCTGGTCCGGCGTCTCCTGCCAGGGGAAGGCGTCCTCCAGCTCCCGCTGCCACGGCGTGTCCGGGCCGAACGAGTGGCCCTTGGACGCCTTTCGGGCGGCGTAGAGCTGGATGAGCTGCGCGGCGATCTCCCGGACCGCCTTGCGGGCCCGGGCCTTGGACTTCTGCCAGTCCGAGCCGCCCATCTTGTGCAGGGTCGGCTGTTCGCCGCCCACGTAACGGGAGAGCTGGTCGAGCTGGTCGGTCGGGACGAACAACCGGTCGCCGGGCTGGCCCCGCTTGCTGGCCGCGTACTCGATGACGAGGTATTCCCGGCTGGCACCGTTGACGGTGCGCTGCACCAGCTCGACGTAGCGGCCGATGCCGTGCTGCTCGTGCACCACGTGGTCACCGGTCTTCAACTCCAGCGGATCGATGGTGTTGCGCCGACGGCTCGGCATCTTGCGCATGTCCCGCGTCGAGGTGCCCCGACCGCCGGTCACGTCATTGCCGGTGAGCAGCACGAAGCGGGACGCCTCGTCGACGAACCCGCTGCTCAGCGCCCCACAGGTGACAACCAGCTCGCCGGGGACGGGCGCGGTCGGGACCTCCTCGGTCAACCGGGCACCCAGGCCGGCGTCGCGCAGCACCTCCACCGCGCGCTGGGCGGGGCCGTGCCCCTCGAAGACCAGCGCGATCGACCAACCCTCGCCGGCCCAGCGCTTGAGGTCCTCGACCACCCGCGAGGTCTCGCCGTGATACAGCGGCGCCGGTTGGGCGGCCAGGGTGACAGCGATGGCGTCGTCCGGGGTGACGGGGGCCTGCTCCGGCGCGTCCTCCCAGGGCTGCCGCGTCTCGGCGGTCTCCCCTTCGAGAAGGCCGAACGGGGACAGCGTCCACCACGGCTGGCCGAGCCTGCCCGCTGCGGCGCGTACCTCGCCGAGGGTGCGGAAGGCGGCGGCGCCGACGTCCACCGGCGCCTGGCCACCGACCGCGGCGGCGGCCCAGCTGGCCTGCAGGAACTCCTCCGAGGTACGCACCAGGTCGTGCGCCCGGGTGCGGATCCGCTCCGGGTCACAGAGCAGGACGTGGGTGCCGGCCGGCATGGCGTCCAGCAGCAGCTCCAGCGAGTCGGGGCCGACCAGCACCGGGGCCAGCGACTCCATCCCCTCCACCGGGATGCCCTCGGCCAGCTTGTCGAGGATCTCGGCCAGCTCGGGGTGCTGCTCGGCGAGCGCGGCGGCCCGGTCGCGGACCGCCGGGGTGAGCAGCAACTCCCGACAGGGCGGCGCCCAGAGCAGCGGAACCTGCTCGATGGTGCGCTGGTCGGCGACGGCGAAGGTGCGGATCTCCTCCACCTCGTCGCCCCAGAACTCGACCCGGGACGGGTGCTCATCGGTCGGCGGGAAGACGTCCAGGATGCCGCCGCGGACCGCGAACTCGCCACGCTTGGTGACCAGGTCGACCCGGGCGTACGCCATGTCGATCAGCCGGCGGGCGACCTCTTCCAGGTCCGCCTCCTCGCCGGCGGCGAGCTGCACCGGCTCCAGATCACCGAGCCCCTTGAGCTGCGGCTGGAGCAGCGAACGGACCGGAGCCACCACCACTCGCAGTGGCCCGGCGCCGCCGTGCGCGTCGGTCGCCTGCGGGTGGGCCAGCCGGCGCAGCACGGCCAGCCGCCGGCCGACAGTGTCGGAGCGGGGGGACAGTCGCTCGTGCGGCAGCGTCTCCCAGGAGGGGAAGACAACTACCTGCTCGGCCGGCAGCAACCCGCCCAGCGCGGCGGCCAGGTCGTCGGCCTCCCGGGTGGTGGCGGTCACCGCCAGCACCGGTCGCCCGGCGCCGTCGTTGTCCGCGGCGACCGCCGCGACGGCGAACGGGCGCAGCGCCGCCGGAGCGGTGATGTCGAGGCCGTCGACCTGGGCGGCACCGGAGCGCGCCAGGTCACGCGCCCGGGTCAGCCCGGGGTCGGCCAGTGCGGCGGTGAACAGACCGGTGAGCAAGGGAAACCTTTCGGGGAGTCGACGCACACGACGGCGGCCCCTCGTCCAGCCGGACGGGGGGTGCACGACAACAAGCCTAGCCCCGTCGACCGACAGCCACCCCCTTCCGGCCAGGTCCGCGCCGCGCGCGTCACCCCGCGTTCCGGCGAGATCGTGCTCGATCCAGGATGTAGTGGCCGCATCGACGCAGCGAGGCCACTACATCCTGGATGTTGCGCGATCTTGGGATCGAACCCGACCGTTGCCAGGGGATCTTGACCGCCGCCGGCAGGCGTACCCGGACCGGCCTCCGTGGCGTTCCCCGCCGGCCGCCCGGCCGACTGGTTCCGCCCGGCTGTCCACAAAACGGACCATAGGCTAGCAACGTGGACAAAGAATCGCACGGCACAGCTCGCGACTGGGCGCCGCGCAGCATCGGACTGCTCCTCGGCACCCTCGTGCTGGCCACGGCGTTCATCGCGGCCTACGTCGGCGCGTTGCACCAGCCCACACCCCGCGACCTGCCGATCGGCGTCGTCTCCGGCGACCAACGCGCCCAGGCGACGCTCGACGCCGTGCGCGGCCAGACGACCATCCTCAAAGCCGTCGGGTACGACGACCCGGCCGCCGCCGAGCACGGACTGCTCAGCCGCGCGGTGTACGCCGTCCTCAGCACCGGATCCGACAACGGCCTCCTCCTGACCGTGGCGAGCGCCTCCGGCCCCTCTGCCACCAGCGCCATCAAAGAGGTCCTCGGCACCGCCACCGGCCGCACCGGCACCCCGTTGCAGATCGTCGACAAGGTGCCGGTCACCCCGGCCGATCCGCGCGGAGTGGTGCCCTTCTACCTGAACGTCGGGTACGTGCTCGGCGGCTACCTCGCCTCGACGGTGCTCGGGATATCCGCCGGCACCACCCCCCGTACGGCGCGACGGGCCGGACTGCGCATCGCCGCCCTGGCGGTCTACAGCGTGCTGCTCGGCATCGCCGGCGCGGTGGTGGTCGGACCCGTCCTGGACATCTGGCACCACGACGTACCGACGATCGCCGCCATCGGCGCGCTGGCCGTCTTCGCCGCCGCCATGTTCGCCAGCGCCATCCAGGGCTGGCTCGGTGTCGCGGGCACCGCGCTGGTCATCCTGCTGCTGGTGGTGCTCGGCAACCCGGGCTCCGGCGGCATCTACGCGCCCGAGTTCCTGCCCGGGGTGCTGCGCGGCATGCACCGCTGGAACATCCCCGGGCTCGCCAACGACCTGACCAAGGCCGCTGTGTACTTCGACTGGCGGTCGGCCGGCTGGCCGGCTGCGGCCCTCGGGATCTGGACCGTGCTCGGAGGGCTCGGGCTGATCAGCGCGAGCCTGGTCCGGGGTCGCCGGGCCGCACCCTCCAGCCCCGAGGCGACACACCCCGGCCCGTCGCCGGACCGCGACGGTGGTTGAGATCACCCCGGAAAACACCCTCCCAGAGGCAGTGGATCACCAGGGGGCCCTCCAGACATCCCCTGCGCGCGGATACCATCCAGTAAGTCGGACAGCGCTGTCCTTCGTATCCACGCAAGGGAGCGCATCGTGACCGACCAGCACGACCATGACGGCCCCGACGCCGCACTGCGCGCCGACATTCGCCGACTCGGCACCCTGCTCGGCCAGACCCTGGCCCGCCAGGAGGGTCGCCCGCTGCTCGACCTCGTCGAGGAGATCCGCGCCCAGGTCCGCTCCGACGCCCCGGCGGCCGCCCAGCGCCTCGGCGGGCTCGACGTGACCACCGGCACCAAGCTGGCCCGCGCCTTCTCCACCTACTTCCACCTGGCCAACATCACCGAGCAGGTGCACCGGGCGCGGGATCTGCGCCGCCGCCGCGCGGTGCAGGGCGGCTGGCTGGACCAGGCCGCCAAGATGATCGCCGAGCGCGGGGTGCCGGCCGAGGAGATCGCCAACGCCGCTCGCCGACTGGCGGTGCGACCGGTCTTCACCGCGCACCCGACCGAGGCGGCCCGTCGCTCGATCCTGTCCAAGCTGCGCGCGATCGCCGACGAGTTGGACAACGAGACCGCAAACGCGATCCTCTACGGCGCCAGCGACGAGGGCCCGGCCAACCGCCGGCTGGCCGAGTTGCTGGACCTGATGTGGCAGACCGACGAGCTGCGGCTCGACCGGCCGGACCCTACCGACGAGGCCCGCAACGCGATCTACTACCTGCGTGACCTGTACGCCGAGGCCGCGCCGCAGGTGCTCGACGACCTGGCCGACACGTTGCGCACGCTCGGCGTGGAAACCTCACCGACGGCCCGGCCGCTGAGCTTCGGCACCTGGATCGGCGGCGACCGCGACGGCAACCCGTTCGTCACCCCGGCGGTCACCCGCGAGGTGCTGACCATCCAGCACGAGCACGGCATCGCCGCCACCGAGAAGGCGATGGACCACCTGATCAACGAGGTCTCGGTGTCCCGCCGACTGCGCGGGGTGTCCCTGGACCTCTCCGCCAGCCTCGCCGCCGACCTGGACGCGCTGCCCGAGGTCGCGCAGCGCTTCCGCCGGGTCAACGCGGAGGAGCCGTACCGGCTCAAGGCGCGCTGCGTGAAGGCGAAGCTCGCCAACACCCGGCTGCGGTTGCGCCAGGGCACCGCGCACGTACCCGGCCGGGACTACCGGGGCTCCGCCGAGCTGATCGCCGACCTGGACCTGCTGCGCGCCTCACTGGCCCGCAACTCCGGGCAGCTCACCGCTGTCGGCCGGCTGGCCTCCACCATCCGTACGGTTTCCGCGTTCGGCCTGCACCTGGCCACCATGGACGTCCGGGAGCACGCCGAGGCGCACCACGCGGTGCTCGCGCAGCTCTACGAGGCGGTCGGCGAGGTCTCCGACTACCCGGCGCTGACCCGGCTGGAACGCACCAAGCTGCTCGCCGACGAGCTGACCGGCCGCCGCCCGCTGTCGACGGTGGACACGTCGCTGTCCGAGCCGGCCCGCAAGACGTTCGACGTGTTCAGCACCATCCGGGAGGCACAGGACCGGTTCGGCTCCGAGGTGATCGAGTCGTACATCATCTCGATGACCCTGGGTGTCGACGACGTGCTGGCCGCCGTGGTGCTGGCCCGCGAGGCCGGCCTTGTGGACGTGCACAGCGGGCGGGCCCGCGTCGGGTTCGTGCCGCTCCTGGAGACACCCGCCGAGCTGAACTCCGGCGGCGAACTCCTCGACGAGCTGCTGTCGCTGCCCGCGTACCGGGCGCTGGTGACGGCCCGGGGTGACGTGCAGGAGGTCATGCTCGGCTACTCCGACTCGAACAAGGAAGCCGGGATCACCACCAGCCAGTGGTCGATCCACCGGGCACAGCGCGCGCTGCGCGACGTGGCCGCCCGGCACGGTGTGCACCTGCGGCTCTTTCACGGCCGGGGCGGCACGGTCGGGCGCGGCGGCGGCCCGACGCACGAGGCGATCCTGGCGCAGCCGTACGGCACCATGGACGGCGCGATCAAGGTGACCGAGCAGGGTGAGGTGATCTCCGACAAGTACACCCTGCCCTCGCTGGCCCGGGAGAACCTGGAGCTCACCCTCGCCGCGGTGCTCCAGGCGACTCTGCTGCACACCGCACCCCGGCAGCCGGCCGAGATGTTGGAGCGCTGGGACGCGACGATGGACGTGGTCTCCGAGTCGGCGTTCCGGTCCTACCGGTCGCTCGTCGAGGACCCGGACCTGCCCGCGTACTTCTGGGCGTCCACCCCCACCGAGCTGCTCGGCGCGCTGAACATCGGCTCCCGGCCGGCGAAGCGGCCGAACACCGGCGCCGGGCTGTCCGGGCTGCGGGCCATCCCGTGGGTGTTCGGCTGGACGCAGACCCGGCAGATCGTGCCGGGCTGGTTCGGCGTCGGCTCCGGGCTGGCCGCCGCCCGTGAGGCGGGGCTGGCGGACGTGCTGGCCGAGATGCACCGCAACTGGCACTTCTTCCGCACGTTCCTGTCGAACGTCGAGATGATGCTGACCAAGACCGATCTGAGCATCGCCCGCCGGTACGTCGAGACGCTGGTGCCGAAGAAGCTGCACCCGATCTTCGAGCAGATCGAGCAGGAGTACGAGCTGACCAAGCGGGAGGTGCTGGCGGTGACCGCCTCACCGGCCCTGCTGGAGAACTCGCCGGTGCTCCAGCGCACCCTGGCCGTCCGCGACACCTACCTGGAGCCGCTGCACCATCTCCAGGTGGCGCTGCTGCGGCAGTACCGGGAGTCGGGGGCCGCCGGACGGGCGATCGCCACCGCCCCGGGCGGCCGGCGCGCACCGAGCGACGGCACCGCCCTGGAACGCGCGCTGCTCACCACCGTGAACGGCATCGCCGCCGGGATGCGCAACACCGGCTGATCGACAGGTACGGAAGCGGGCCCCGGTCGCTGTGACCGGGGCCCGTTACGTGGTAGGTCGGAACGACTGTCAGAAGTCGCCGCCGCCGAAGTCCCCGCCCCCGAAGTCGCCTCCGCCGAAGCCGCCACCGCCGAAGTCCCCACCGCCGAAGTCCCCACCGGCGTAGTCGCCGCCGCCGACGTCCCCACCCTGGTCGCCGCCGCCGAAGTCGCCGCCCTGGTCACCGCCGTCGCCGCCCTGGTCGGCACCGTCACCGAAGCCCTCCTGGTAGCCGGCGTCGTAGCCGTACCCCGGGTCGGCGAAGGCGGGCGAGAAGAGCGCGTCGGCGATCAGGATGCCGCCGAGCACACCGGCGCCGGCACCCAGCGCCGTCTTCCACCAGGGCGTCGAATACCAGCCGGCGGGCACCGGTCGACCCTGATACCGCCCACCGGGGTAGTAGTAGGGCGTTTCCCGACCGGGTTGCGGCCCGGCCCGGAAGGTCTGCCCCTGCACATCGACCTCACGCTCCTTGGTGAGCTGCCCCGCGCCGCGGGCGGCGGCCAGTGTCGGCACCTCGGGACCCGGATCGATTCCCAAGGCCGTGCGCGCCGCCCGGATGTACGCCAAACCTTCCAGCGCGGTCTCCCGGGCCAGCCCGAACTGGTGCGGCGTGGACGCCTGCTCCAGCTGGGAGCCCGCCGCGTTGTACCGCTCACCGGCGTCGGCCAGCGCCTGGCGTACCGCTGGCTCCTCGCCGTGCAGGTTCATCAACTGACCGCCGAGGCGCTCGTACCACCGCTGCGCCTCAGCGCGGGCGTCGCCGAGCTCGGTGCGCCGACGGGCGCCGGCCTGAGCGCGGATGAGCGCGGCGGCGCCCAGCGCGCCGACCAGCACAACGGCGAGGCAGAGCACAAGTTCCATGCCATCGAACGTACCCCCGGCTCGCACGTCGTATCCGTCTGGCAAGCTCCGGTGATGGACGTCTCCACCCTGCTCCTGGTGATCGTGTGCCTCGGCGCCGGCGGGGCGGTGGGTTGGCTCGCGGCCCGGTCCCGGTCGGCGGCCGACATCGCTCGCCTGGATGCCACCCTGGCCGCCACCCGGGAGGGTGAGGGTCGGCTGGAGCAGTCCATGCGGGCGTTGAGCTACGAGGCCACCGCGCAGTCCCAGGAGGCGGTGGCCCGGGCGGTCGCGCCGCTGCACGACACCCTGCGCCGCTATGAGCAGCGGGTGGCCGAGTTGGAGCACGACCGCGTCGACGCGTACGCCGAGCTGCGTGAGCAGGTCCGCTCGATGAACGCGGTCTCCGGTGAGCTGCGCACCGAGACCAAGCAGTTGGTGGCGGCGCTGCGTGCACCGCAGGTGCGGGGCCGCTGGGGCGAGCACCAGCTGCGCCGGATCGTCGAGGCTGCCGGCATGCTGGAGCACTGCGACTTCTCCGAGCAGGTCACCGCCGCCACCGACCAGCAGGTCGTCCGACCGGATCTGGTGGTCCGTCTGCACGGTGGTCGCTCGGTGGTGGTGGACGCCAAGGCCCCGTTCGACGCGTACCTGACAGCCATGGAGGCCCGCGACGAGCGTGGCCGGGACACCCACCTCGACGCGCACGCGCGGCACCTGCGCGGGCACGTCGACGCCCTGGCCGCCAAGTCGTACTGGTCGGCGTTCGACAACTCACCCGAGTTCGTGGTGCTTTTCGTTCCCGCCGACCCGTTCCTCGACGTCGCGCTCCAGCGAGACCCGACGCTGCTGGAGCACGCCTTCACCCGCAACGTGGTGCTCGCCACGCCGGCCACTCTGGTCGCCCTGCTCCGCACTGTCGCCTACTCCTGGCGGCAGGAGGCACTGGCCCGCAACGCGCTCGCCGTGCACACACTGGCCCGCGAGCTGTACGGCCGGCTCTCCACACTGGGCGACCACGTGGGCAAGCTCGGGTCCTCGCTGGCCGGTGCGGTGACCGCCTACAACCGGGCGGTCGGCTCGCTGGAGGCCCGGGTGTTGGTCAGCGCGCGCAAGCTCGCCGAGTTGGGCGTCTCGGACGACGAGTTGGCCACGCCGGCACAGGTCGAGTTGACGCCCCGGCAGCCGCAGGCACCCGAGCTGGCCGATCCGGCCGACGAGGTCTCGGCCCGCTAGCCATCTATGTGACAGTGCGTATGCCCGCATGTCACGAAGTGGTCACAAGGAACTGACCACTAGTGACAGTGCTCGCCGACACCCCGAAAGATTCTGCTCACCCGAGCGCCCTTCTCTGAAGGGCCCTGTTCTCTGGAGGTAAAGAGAACGTGAGCAGACTCCGAAACCTGAGCCGGCGCACCTCAGCCGCGCTCTTCGCGTCGGTCCTGGCGGCGAGCGCCATGACGACGATGGGTGGTGCCGCCACCGCGGCCGCCGCTCCCGCCACCACACCGGACGCTTCCCCGGCCACCGCCGCCGAGACGCTGGGCGCCCACGACGCCAAACTGCTCAGCGAGGCCCGCGCCAAGAAGGCACCGACGGTCACGTTGATCGTCGCCACCGAGAAGGGCGAGGCGGGGGACGTCGCCGACAGCCTCACCAAGCTCGGCGGCACCGTCAGCCAGCGGCAGGACCGGGTCGGCTTCGTGCTGGCCAAGGTCCCGACCGACCGGGTTCTCAAGGCGGCACGCCTGCCCGGCGTCTCGGCCGTCGACCTGGACGAGGTCATCCAACTGCCGGACCCGTCCCCGGAACGCACCCCCGCCGGCACCGCCGGCGCGCGGCAGGCCGCCGTCGCGGCGCCGGGCGAGACCACCCCGGCCGACAACCCCTACATGCCGACGAACGAGATCGGCGCTGTGGCGTTCACAGCGGCCCACCCCGCGTGGGACGGCCGGGGCATCACGATCGGCATCATGGACTCCGGTGTGGACCTGGCCCACCCGGCGTTGCAGCAGACCACCACCGGCGAGCGCAAGATCGTCGACTGGGTCACCGCGACCGACCCGCTGGAGGACGGCTCGTGGCGGCGGATGCAGGCCGAGGTGGCCGGCCCGTCGTTCACCATCGCCGGTGGCACCTGGACGGCGCCGGCCGGCGCGTACCGGTTCAACCTGTTCAGCGAGTCGGTCACCACCGCGAGCGACGCCCGGGGTGACGTCAACCGCGACGGCGACACGACCGACACCTGGGGTGTGCTCTTCGACCCGGCCACCAACAACATCCGGGTGGACGCCAACCAGAACCTCAACTTCACCGACGACCCGGTCATGCGGCCGTACAAGGAGAAGTACGACATCGGCTACTTCGGCACCGACAACCCGGCCACGCCGGTCGCCGAGCGGCAGCCCTTCGTCGTCGAGTTCCGCAAGAACGTGAACACCACGCCGATCGGGCTGCCGGGCACCTACGACTACGTCAACATCGGCATCGTCGAGAGCACCCACGGCACCCACGTCGCCGGCATCACCGCCGCCAACGACATGCTCGGCAACGGGGCCTTCGACGGTGCCGCGCCCGGCGCGAAGCTGGTCTCCGCCCGCGCCTGCTCCTGGGGCGGCGGCTGCACCGCTGCGGCCCTCACCACCGGCATGATCGACCTGGTGGCCAACCGTGGCGTCGACATCGTCAACATGTCGATCGGTGGCCTGCCGGGCCTGAACGATGGCAACAACGCGCGGACGAACCTCTACAACGAACTGATCGAGACGTACGGCGTGCAGTTGGTCATCTCGGCCGGCAACTCCGGCCCGGGTCTCAACACCGTCGGCGACCCGTCCGTCGCCAGCAACGTGATCAGCGTTGCCGCCAACATCAGCAAGGACACCTGGCTGTCCAACTACGGCTCGGTCGTCAAGAAGAAGAACGCCCTGTTCAACTTCTCCTCCCGTGGCCCGCGCGAGGACGGCGGCTTCAAGCCGAACATCGCCGCCCCCGGCTCGGCCATCTCCACCGCGCCGACCTGGCAGCTCGGCGCCCCGGTCCCCGAGGCCGGATACGCGCTGCCCCCGGGCTACGCGATGCTGAACGGCACCTCGATGGCGTCTCCGCAGACCGCCGGTGCCGGCGCGTTGCTGCTGTCGGCTGCCAAGGCCACCGACCGGGGCGTCAGCCCGGCCGCGTTGCGTCGGGCGCTGTTCAGCTCCGCCAAGCCGATCGCGGACGTGCCGACGTACGCGCAGGGCTACGGCATGGTCAACGTTCCGGGCGCCTGGCAGCTGCTGCGCCAGGGCGTCGAAACCCGCTCGTACGTCTCCGACGCGCCGGTCTGCAGCCCCCTCGCGGAGCAGCTGACCATCTGGAACGGTGTGAAGTTCGTGCCGAACCCGGGTCGGGGCACCGGCGTCTACAACCGCTGCACCTCGGCTGAGGGCGGCCACAAGGTCGGCCAGAGCAAGACCTACCCGGTCAAGCTGACCCGCACCAGCGGCCCGGCCGGCACCATCAAGCACGACATCACGCTCCAGGGCAACGACGGCACCTTCAAGGCGCCGAAGACCGTCGCGCTGCCGCTCAACAAGGCCGTCACCATCAGCGTCACCGCCAAGCCGGCCACCGAGGGCGCGCACGGCACTATCGTGCGGATCGACGATCCGGCCACCAACGTGGTCGACTTCGAGGTGTCCGCGGTGGTGGTGGCCTCGAACGACGTGAAGAAGCCCAACTTCTCGTACGCCAACGAGGGCTCGGTCGACCGGAACGGCTTCACGTCGTACTTCGTCACCGTGCCGGAGGGCGCCAAGGCCCTCCAGGTGAACCTCTCCGGGATCGCCACCGGTTCGCAGACCCGGTTCATCGCGATCAACCCGTTGGGTGTGCCGGTGGAGGCCACCACCAGCACCGTCTGCTACACCAACTTCTCCGACGTCAACGTCTGCAAGCCGCAGGAGCGTGACTACCAGAACCCGCTTCCCGGGGTCTGGGAGATCGAGGTGGAGTCGCGGCGGACGTCCCCGGCGCTGAACAACCCGTTCAAGCTCCAGGCGCGGGTGCAGGGTCTGACTGTCGAGCCGGCGCTGGTCGAGCTGCCCAGTGTCGAGGCCGGCGAGCCGACCCCGGTGAGCTGGAACGTCACCAACGCCTTCGGCCCGGTCTCGGTCAGCGGCCGCAGTGGCGCGCTGACCGGTGTGCGTACCGAGCGTCCGACCATCACCGAGGGCGGCCCCAACCAGGAGTGGACCGTCGAGATCCCGGCGGGGACGTCGACGTTCACCGCCCGGATCGGCAACCCCGCCAACGCGGGCGCCGACCTGGACCTGTTCGTCTACCGGGGCACCACCGAGGTCGGTCGGGCCGCGGACGGCGACTCGGAGGAGGCGGTCACGCTGACCAACCCGCCCGCCGGCACCTACCGCGTCGTGGTGGAGCCGTACGGGGTCGACGGGCCGGGGACCAGCACCGCCTACGACTACTACGACGCGTTCGCGTCCGCGTCGCTGGGCACGATCACCGCTCCGGCCGTCGCGGTGCCGCTGATGCACGGCGAGTCGGCCACCATCACCGGCACGGTGACCGCTGTGGCAGTTCCGGCCGACGGGCGTCAGCTCTCCGGTGAACTGGCGATCGTCACCACCGAGGGCGCGATCGTGGGTCGCGGCAACGTGATCATCGGTGCTGTGAACTGATCCGCTCGTAACACCGGCGGGAGCCCGCCCCCACGTTCGGGGGCGGGCTCCCGCGTGTCAGGCGTGAGTGGTCAGGACCGGTGGGCTGCGGTGACGACGAACGGGGTGCCCTGCTGGCAGGTTGTCATCATGCCGGGCTCCACCCGACCGGTGACCTCGACGCGCGCGCCCGCCGTCAGCACGTCACGCGGGCCGCCGAGCAGCAGGTAACCGTCGAGCAGTACGCAACCGGGCTCCACACCGCCCTGGAGGGTGCCGCTCAGGGTGGTGGCCCCGACGCCCGGCGGCGTGCTCGGGCCGCCCGGCTTCGGAGTCTTCACCCCGGACGGCGCGGAGGGGGTGACGGTCGTCGGCGAGGCGGTCGGGTCGGGCGTGGGCTGGCTGGTCACCGGCTGCGCTCCCGTCGGTGTCGGGGTGGGTGTGCCGCCCCCGACACCCTGGCCGCCGCAGGCGCTCAGCGCCACGCAGACGGCCAGCGCGGGAACGGCGAGCCGAAAAGTCCTCATGCCGAATCTGACGTACGCCGGCCCGAGTTCGTTCCCGCGCCTCAGCCGCGCGCCGCGGCGGCCTTCATGTCCCGCCTCAGCTCCTGCGGAAGCGAGAACGTGAGCCGCTCGTTGGCGGTGGTGATCTCCTCGACGTCGGCGAAGCCGCGGGCGGCGAGGTGGACCAGCACCTCCTGGACCAGGTCGTCCGGGACGCTCGCGCCCGAGGTCAGGCCGACCGTGGTGGCCCCTTCCAGCCAGGCGTCGTCGATCTCGTGCGCGAAGTCGACCAGGTGACCGGCGCGGGCGCCGGCGTCCAGAGCGACCTCGACCAGGCGGACCGAGTTGGAGGAGTTCGTCGAACCGACCACGATCACCACGTCACAGTCGGCGGCGATCTCCTTGACCACGTGCTGCCGGTTGGAGGTGGCGTAGCAGATGTCGTCGCTGGGCGGGGACTGCAACAGCGGCAGCCGCTGCTTGAGCCGGGCCACCGTCTCCAGCGTCTCGTCGACCGAGAGCGTGGTCTGGGAGAGCCAGACCACCTTCTCCGGATCACGTACGGTGATCTTGTCGGCGCCGTCCGGGCCGTCCACCAGCTGGATGTGCGCGGGAGCCTCACCGGCGGTGCCGATGACCTCTTCGTGCCCCTCGTGACCGATGAGCAGGATGTCGTAGTCCTCGGCCGCGAAGCGCCGCGCCTCGTGGTGCACCTTGGTGACCAGCGGGCAGGTCGCGTCGATCGCCTTCAACGAACGCGCCTTGGCCTGCTCGTAGACCTCCGGCGCCACACCGTGCGCGGAAAAGATGACGGTGGCGCCCTCCGGCACCTCCTCGTTCTCTTCCACGAAGATCGCGCCCTGAGCCTCCAGGGTCTGCACCACGTGCTTGTTGTGCACGATCTGCTTGCGCACGTAGATCGGGGCGCCGTAGAGCTTCAGCGCCTCCTCCACTGTCTGCACCGCGCGGTCGACACCCGCGCAGTAGCCGCGGGGCTTGGCCAGGAGCACGCGCTTGCCGGTCCGGTGAGTCGCCTGAGCCTCAGTCACCACCCCATCGTACGTGCCACCCCTCCACCCGCCACCGGGCCGCAACCCACCCCTTACTGCGTTGATCATGAAGTTATTGCTCCGACACGCCGCCACAGAGGGCAATAACTTCATGATCGACGGGCCAGGTGGGGGAGGTCCGTAGGGTGGGCGGGTGAGCGAGGGTGGGCGGGTGGGAAGCGGCGGGGGCGGCGGCGGGGCTAGTAGCGCTGAGGAGCCTTGGCCGGTACGGGTGGTCAGCCAGAAGGTGGGAGCCTGGATCGCCAAGCTGGGCTGGGTGTGGGTGGACGGGCAGGTGGCGCAGATCAGCCGCCGCCCCGGAGCCAGCACCGTCTTCCTCACCCTGCGTGACCCGTCGGCTGACCTGAGCCTGACCGTCACCACCAACCGGGACGTCCTGGACGCCGGTGCGCCGGAGCTCCGCGAGGGCGCCCGTGTGGTGCTGCACGCCAAGCCGGAGTTCTACGCCGCCCGGGGCACGCTGAGCCTGCGGGCCGACGAGATCCGCCAGGTGGGGCTCGGGGAGCTGCTGGCCCGACTGGAGAAGCTCAAGAAGCTGCTCGCCGCCGAAGGGCTCTTCGACCGCGCCCGCAAGCGTCGGCTGCCGTTCCTGCCCGGCCGGATCGGGCTCATCACCGGTCGCGCGTCGGCGGCGGAGCGGGACGTGCTGACGAATGCCCGTCGGCGCTGGCCGGCGGTGGAGTTCCGGACTGTCAACGTGGCGGTGCAGGGCCCGTCCGCGGTCCCACAGATCGTCGACGCGCTCAAGGTGCTGGACGCCGACCCGAGCATCGAGGTGATCATCATCGCCCGGGGTGGCGGCGGCATCGAGGACCTGCTGCCCTTCTCCGACGAGGCCCTCTGCCGGGCGGTGTTCGGCTGTCGTACCCCGGTGGTCAGCGCGATCGGCCACGAGACGGACGCCCCACTGATCGACTACGTCGCCGACGTCCGCGCCTCCACCCCGACCGACGCGGCGAAGCGTGTGGTCCCGGACCTCACCGAGGAGGTACGCCTCATCGGGCAGGCCCGGCACCGTCTCGAACGGGCGGTGCGCAACCTGGTCGACCGGGAGACGCACCGGCTCGACGGGCTGCGTTCCCGGCCGGTGCTGGCCCGGCCCCAGGTGATGGTGGAGCATCGGGCGACCGAGCTGACCGCGTTGCGTCAGCGCGCCGGTCGCTGCCTGGAGCATCGGCTCGCCGCCGCCGAGGACGACCTGCGGCACACCCTCGCGCGGCTGCGCGCCCTCTCCCCCGCCGCCACCCTCGACCGGGGGTACGCGATCGTGCAGCGCGCGGACGGCCATGTGGTCCGCGCGGCCGCCGAGGTCGGCAAGGGCGACCCGCTGCGGGTACGACTGTCCGACGGCGAGCTGGCCGCCACTGTCGATGGCTGAGTGGCGACGCGGCGCGGTGGGGAGTGGTGTGCTGAGATGGACGCGATGACTGACGACACGAAGGCCGGGCCGGACCAACGGCTCAGTTACGAGCAGGCCCGCGCCGAGCTGGCCTCGGTGGTGGAGCGGCTGGAGGCCGGCGGCACGTCCCTGGAGGAGGCGCTGGCGCTCTGGGAGCGCGGCGAGGCGCTGGCGGTGATCTGTCAACGCTGGCTGGATGGTGCGCGGGCGCGGATCGACGCCGCCCGGCAGGAGCCCGCTTCCTGACCGACCGCCGGTGGGGCGGCCGGAGCCGCCCCACCCGGGTACGTCAGTTGAACAGGCTGTACAGCTCGGCCGGCGCCTCGACGACCTGGTCCGCCGGCGGCTTTTGCGCTGCGGTGGCGGCACCGTAGTCGGAGTAGGTCATCTTGATCTCCTGGGCCGCGGTCTGGCCGGCGGCCGGCAACTGCAGCACCAGCTCGCTGAGCCGGCCCTGCGGGTCCACCTTCGCGGTGAACGGGACGGTCTTCGCCTGGGTGCCCAGCGCGGCGATCGTGGCGGCGTTCAGCGAGCCCGCCTCGGCGGCCTTGGTGACGTCGATGGTGCCGGCGTACGCGCCGGTGCCGGTGCTGCGGACCTCGGTGATGCCCTGGGTGAGCACCGCGCTACCGGCCGGGTCGACCTTCTCGAAGTCGAAGCCGAGGTTGCGGTTGCCCTTGATCCGGTTCTGGTCGAGGTGCTGGTACTTGCCGAGGTTGAGCTGCTTGATGGCGGGCAGGCTGTCGGCGGTGGGGCCGGTCAGCTCCAGCTTGACCCAGCTGTCCGGCTTGTAGTGGACCACGTCGAGCTTCATCGCCAGGTCGGACGAGGGGCCACCGATCGCGATCTTCATCGCCGCGCTCTGGCTCGGCTGGTGCACCAGCCCTTCCGCCGTCGAGCCGGCACCGGCCAGGCTGAACCGGAAGTTCCCGTTGCTGATCTCCTTGGTGGAGTCGAGCAGTGCCTGCTTGGCGTCGCCCGCCACCGGGGCTCCGGACGGGCCCGCCGTACCGGACGGGCTCGCCGTGCCGGACGCGCTCACCGTCGGGGACGGCGTCGATCCAGTGCCGGTTCCGCTGGCGCAGGCGGCCAGTGCGGGCGTGATCAGAGCGGCGGCTACCAGGCCGGCGCCGAGTCGTCGAACAGTCATACGTGTCTCCCAAGGGGGTCACCCGACGACCTGGACGGCGCCGGAAACTCCGGCGACGCAGCAGCACCGTCGGCTGCGTCGCGCGATCCGGGCCGAGCAGCGCGCCCGGATCACAGCTTCCTTGTTCCCTGTCGACGCGTCGGACAATCACCCTTCGGACCGGTTGCCCAGATTTGGTGCCAGCGGAGCCAGCGACCACCAGGTCCGGTCAGCGCAGCGAGCCGGCCAGTTCGCGGAGTTCGTTGTCCCGGGCGTCGCCCACGACGATCACCGTGCGGGTCGGTTCCAGCAGGACCAGCGCCTGCTGGTTGCCCCGGGCCGTGTAGAGCTGCCAGGTGCGCCCGGCCAGCTCGGTGGGGCCCTGCGGCTGGCTCTGACTGGTCAGCTCGGCGGGGAGCAGACGGTCCGCCGGGACGCTGCTCTGCAACAGTTGGACGCCCCGCCCCTCCGGAGTGAGGTAGCCGAGTCGCAGGTTCGCACCGCCCTCGACGGTCTGGTAGCGGGCGCTGACCGTCGTCCAGTCGGAGCCGAGCCCCTGCGGCTGGGTCACCGGAAAGACGTTCGCCGAGCGGGCCTGCTCGATGGCGGGCGCCGGATCAACTGTGGTGGCCTGGTCACCACCGAGGAATCCCCGGTAGAACGCCAGCAGCAGCGCGATCGGGACGAGCAGCACCAGCAGTGAGATCGCCATGTCCTTCGGCGACCGCTCGGACTTGCCGGACGCCGCCGGCCTCGGTGGGGTCGGATCGGTCGCGGCGGGCTCACCACCGTGCCCGGCGGGGACGTCGGCCGGCGGCTGACCGTCGGGCGGCGTGCTGTCGGCGGGTACGCGGTCGGCTGGCTGTGCGGGTTCCACCCCGCTATCTTCGCAGCCGCCCGACCGGCGGTATCCGGGCCATCACCGCCCCGCGCCGACGCCCGGTCGGCCATCGTGTGAGGATCAGCGACAAAGCCGGCAGTGGGGGCCTCCCCGCCGCCGGTCGTCCCCGCACCGTCGCGAGGAGGAGTAGCCGTCATGACGAACACCAGGACGCGGATCCCACAGGATCTCGACCGAAACCTTGCCCTCGACCTGGTCCGGGTCACCGAGGCCGCGGCGATGGCCGCCGGCCGGTGGGTCGGTCGGGGCGACAAGGAGGGCGGCGACGGGGCCGCCGTCGACGCGATGCGCAAGCTGATCAACTCGATCCAGATGCGCGGTGTGGTGGTGATCGGCGAGGGCGAGAAGGACAACGCCCCGATGCTCTTCAACGGCGAACAGGTCGGCGACGGCACGGGCCCGGAGGTGGACGTCGCCGTCGACCCGGTGGACGGCACCACCCTGATGAGCAAGGGCATGCCGAACGCGGTGGCGGTGCTCGCCGTGTCCGAGCGGGGTGCGATGTTCGACCCCAGCGCCGTGTTCTACATGGAGAAGCTCGCCGTCGGGCCGGCGTACGCCGACGTGATCGACATCAACGCCGGCGTGGCGGAGAACCTGCGCCGGATCGCCAAGGTCAAGGGCACCGACATCTCCGAGGTGACAGTCTGCGTGCTGGACCGGAGCCGCCACGACGACCTGGTCGCGCAGATCCGCCGGACCGGGGCGGGGATCCGGTTCATCTCCGACGGCGACATCGCGGGCTCCATCGCCGCCGCCCGTGGCGAGTCGGACGTGGACGTGCTGATGGGCATCGGCGGCACGCCGGAGGGCATCATCTCCGCGTGCGCGCTGAAGTGCATGGGCGGTGCGATGCAGGCCAAGCTCTGGCCGCGCGACGAGCAGGAGCGGGAGAAGGCGATCGCCGCCGGGCACGACCTGGACCGGGTGCTGGGCACCGATGATCTGGTCACCGGCGACAACTGCTTCTTCGTGGCGACCGGCGTCACCTCCGGCGACCTGCTGCGCGGGGTGCGTTACCGGGCCGGCGGCGCATACACCCAGTCGATAGTGATGCGCTCGAAGAGCGGCACCATCCGGGTGATCGACTCGTACCACCGGCTGGAGAAGCTGGCGCTCTACTCGGCGGTCGACTTCGATGGTCGTCCGCTGGCCGAGCAGGAGTGACAACCGCCGACACGGCGACCCCGCAGACCCTGTCGGCCGCCCGCCGGATCACCGGCGTCGCGCTGGCGTCGGCCTCCGGGGTCGCTGTGGCGGTGCAGTCGCGCATCAACGGCGAGCTGGGGGTACGCCTCGACGACGGTTTCGCCGCCGCTGTCGTCTCGTTCGGCATCGGCCTGCTGGTGCTGCTGGTGCTGGTGCCCGCCACCCCCGGTGGTCGGCGAGGGTTGGTCGCGACGCGGAAGGCCCTGCGCACGGGCACGCTACGGCCGTGGCAGTGCCTCGGTGGGATGTGCGGGGCGTTCCTGGTGGCCACCCAGGGGCTCACCATCGGCACGTTGGGCGTGGCGGTCTTCACAGTGGCGGTGGTCGCCGGGCAGACCGGCAGCAGCCTCGCCGTTGACCGGGCCGGGATCGGGCCGACCGGCCGGCAGCCGGTGACCCGGCAGCGGCTGGCCGGCGCGGTGCTCACAGTGCTGGCGGTCGGTCTGGCGGTCGGCGACCGACTCGGCGACCCGGGCGCGCTGGCGCTGGCCCTGCTGCCGCTGCTCGCCGGGGTGGGCATCGCCTGGCAGCAGGCCGTCAACGGCCGGGTCCGGGCGGCGGCCGACAGCGCGTTGACCGCCACGCTCGTCAACTTCGCCGTCGGCACTGTCACACTGCTCGTCGCGTTCGCGATCGACATCGCCGTACGCGGCTGGCCCGGCGGTCACCTGCCGACCGAGCCGTGGTTCTACCTGGGCGGCCCGATCGGCATCGTGTTCATCGCGATCGCCGCCGCGATCGTGCGCTTCACAGGTGTGCTGCTGCTCGGCCTGGCCACCATCGCCGGACAGATCGTGGGCGCCGTCCTGCTGGACCTCGTCCTCCCCACGGCGGCCTCACACCCCGGTGTGAACACCCTGCTCGGGGCGGCGCTGACCATGGTGGCGGTGCTGATCGCCGCGCTCGCCCCGCCGGCCCGCCGCTGAGGTATCAGCGGGCCGGCGACGGGAAGGGCGCGGGTTCAGCGACGCAGGGCCTCGACGGTCTCCGTCAGCGCGCTTTCCAGCGGGGTGGGCTCGATACCCAGGGCCGCCGTGGCAGCGACCGACTCCATCAGGAATGGGCGATCGAACTGGTACGCGGTCTCCCGCAGTTCGCGGGTGAGGGGGCTGGCCAGGCCGCCCAGCCACAGCACCGGGTAGGGCATCCGGATCAGCCTCGGCACGGGCACGCCGGCCAATGCCGCCACACGGGTGGCCAGCTCACGCATCGACGCTGCCGGCGCGCTCGGCACATGCCAGGCCCGACCCCAGGCCCGCGGGTCGGTGGCGGCGGCGACGAGGGTACGGGCGACGTCCGGGATGTACGTCCAGGTGTGCGGCGCGTCCCAGTCGACGGGTAGGAAGACCCGCTGCCCGGCGAGCACCCGGGGCAGCACCATCATCGCCAGCGAGGTGCCGCCGACACCGAAGTAGTCCGAGCCGCGTACTTCGGTGACCCGAGCCCGACCGGCGCGGTGGGCGGCGAGCGCGTCGGCCCACATCCGGTTGCGTACCCGACCCTTGGTGCCGGTGGCCGCCAGTGGGGTCTGCTCGGTCATCGGGCCGCCGACGGGTCCGTACCCGTAGAGGTTGCCGACCGTGGCGAGCACCGCGCCGGTCCGCTCGGCGGCGGCGAGCAGGGCACCGGCCAGCGGCGGCCAGTCGACGGGCCAGCGGTGGTAGGCCGGGCTCGCACAGTTGTACAACGCCTGCGCGCCGTCGGTCAGCACGCTGAGCCGGTCGGCGGCGTCGGCGGCGATCCGTTCGATGGACGGGTGTTCCGGCCCGGCGCCCCGGCGGCTGATCACCCGAACCCGCTCACCTCGGTCGGCGAGAAGGTGGGCGGTCGCGGTGCCGACCGGGCCGGCGCCGACGATCACGTGCAGTGCCATGGGGAGCTCCCTGGAAGCGGTGATATGAGTCGAGAGCATTGCTCTCGTTTGCTCACCCAGCATGACCCGCCAACACCGCCGCGTCAAGAGCAGTGCTCTCTTTTTGGATTGGCGCTTCAATCAATGACAGACTGACTCCATGCCCGCTTCCTCGATACGCGCCAGGGTCCGCGCCGAAATGCTCGACGAGATCAAAACGGTCGCCCGCCAACACCTCGCCACCGACGGCGCGAACCTCTCCCTCCGCGCGGTGGCTCGGGACATGGGCATGGTCTCGTCCGCCATCTACCGCTACTTTCCGAGCCGTGACGACCTGCTCACTGCGCTGATCATCGAGGCGTACAACGCACTTGGCGACGCGGTGGAGGCGGCTGCCGCCGGCCCC
The DNA here is from genome assembly GCF_022229005.1 of Micromonospora trifolii. GTDB lineage: Bacteria > Actinomycetota > Actinomycetes > Mycobacteriales > Micromonosporaceae > Micromonospora > Micromonospora trifolii. The sequence goes on along the minus strand of NZ_JAKKFD010000027.1, from coordinate 80,597 downwards.
GACCGGCTCGACCTTCGCGCCCGCTGGCATGCGGCGTGCCGGGCGGCCCGGGACTGGGCGCTCACCCACCCCGCCGAGTACGCGCTGCTCTACGGCAGCCCGGTCCCCGGGTACGCCGCCCCTGACGACACCGTCAGCCCGGCCCAGCGCCCCCCACTGACCCTTGTCGGCCTGCTTCGAGAAGGGCTGGAGACCGGCCTGCTCAGCCCACCCCCCGCCGATGAACTGTCGACGCCGCTGCACGACGACCTGACCGAGCTGGCCGACGTCTTCTTCACCGGCATTCCCCCCGCCCTGCTGGCCCGGGGCATGGCTGGCTGGACCCAGCTCTTCGGGTTGATCAGTTTCGAGCTGTTCGGTCGACTCAACCAGACCGTCGCGCATCGGGACGAGTACTTCGACCACCAGGTTGGGCTACTGGCCGACCTGATCGGCCTGCCCCAACCCCGCTGACGGGTAGGGCGGGTCAGGCACCGCCGGCGGGCCCGGCGGGTAGGGCCCGTGCGGATAGGGCAGGTAGGGCGGACGCGGCGGGTACCGGCGCTCGAACGCGCGGGCCGGGTCGACCATCCCGGCGATCCGAATGGCCAGCAGCACACCCGGCACGACGGCCAGCAGGGCAAGCGCCACCGCGAAGCGGGTCTGCGACGGCGTGCCGTACAGCCAACCGACCAACGGCAGCCCGGACAGGAGCGCGGTGAGCAGGAGCCCGGTCAGGGCCCACCTGATCCACCGGGCGAGCGCACCCTGGTAGGAGGCTCGGATGATCAGGGCCGCCGTCGTCAGGACGCCCACCGGCAGGACGAAGAGCAGCAGGGCCAGGGACGTGCCGCTGTCATCGTCGCGCTCCCACACGGCGGCCAACACGATCCCCGCGACAAGCATCGACGCACTTCCGGCGATCCCCCACCAGCGCGGACCTCCACCGTGGCGGATCGCCAGGTGGCCGGCGAGCACGGTGACCGCGCAGCCGAGGGTCAGCGCTAGCGCCACGACGAGCAGCAGATCCGTCTGGCGGTCGCCGGGGCCGCCGCCGTCCAGCGGGGGTGGTTCTTCCCAGCGGTACTCCTCTGGATCCCGCTGGTCGAGGAAGCCGTCCCGCCGCCACCCACCGTCCGAGGTCCGGCGCAGGACGCCGTCCCGACCGTTGGCGACGAGCACCTCGTGGCCGCCGTCCGCAGCGGGATAGACGATCAGATCCCGGGAAGCGAAGTGCCGGTGGATGTCGCCCGGGTTGTAGGACCGTCGGGCCAACTCCTCACGGCGCGCGTCCGACACCTCCCAGGCCACCCGCCACGTCGCACCGGCGTCGTCGCTCTGCTCCACCCGCAGGTGCCCGGCGACCACCCGGTAGCACCGCTGAGGTTCGGCCGGCACGCACGCCTGCCGCTGCCCGGCGTCCGGGCGGGACAACCGCCGTTCCTCGGCGTCGGTGGCGGGCCGCCAGGTGGTTCCCCGGTCCTCGCTGATCGACCACTGCCCGTCGGCGGGCCCGGTGGGCCAGTCCCTACTGCTGTATCCCGAGCCGGACGAGATAGCCGGGTGACCGTCGAGCATCGCTGTGCCCACCGCGTAGGGGTAGTAGACGGCGCTGGTCGCGGCCACCGCCAGCACCGCCGGTGGCAGCATCACCAGCAGCCGGACCAGCCGGGCGGCCCGTCGACGCACCGGGCGGCGACGTGACCGCGTCCAACTCCACCAGGCCAGGCCGAGCGCCGGAAGGGTGAGCAGGTCGGTCCAGTCGGCCCGGACCAGCGACGGCCCGGCCAGCACGGTCCAGGCGGAGGAGGCGAGTTCGGCGGCGTACCCGCTGGATTTGACGACAGCGAACCCGGCGCCCACGGCGACCAGGCCGGCCACCGCGGCGGCCCGGGACGGCAGCCGTGGCACCAGGAGGGTCAGCAGCACCGCGACCAGCGGCGGGGCGAGCACCAGGCCGGCGACGTCGCTCAGCTTGCCGGTCACCGGGCCGGGGAAGGCCGCCTTCAGCACATGGTCGTTGACCAGCAGCAGGACCAGCGCGAACACTGTGGCGGGGTGGCAGAGCCAGGACAGCGTGGTGGGTGCGCCGTCGTGCGGTGTCTCGGAACCCGTCATCCCCTCAGGATCGGGTCGACCCGTCTCGATCCGGACTCAGGTCGGTCTGGGTCCGATACCGACGCTCAGCCGGCGTCGGAGGAGTGCCCGGGAAAGAGGTGGGCGCTCGGGTCGATGGCCACTGCCGCGTTGTTGACCGCCGTCGCCGCCTCACCGAAGCCGGTGGCGATCAGGCGGACCTTGCCCGGGTATTCGGTGATGTCACCCGCCGCGAAGACCCGGGGCAGGTTGGTGGCCATCGCGCTGTCGACCAGGATGTGCCGGCGGTCCAGCCGTAGCCCCCACTCGGCGAGCGGACCCAGGTCGGCGGTGAAGCCGAGGGCTGCCACCACGGTGTCCACCGGCACCGTCTCGGTCGCGCCGCCGCGCACTGTCACCTCGGCACCGGTCACCGCGCCGTCCCCGAGCAGCCTGGTGACCTCGGCGTTGACCACTACCCGCACCGGTAGGGAGAGCACCCGGGCGACCGTCGAGGCGTGGGCCCGGAACTTCTCCCGACGGTGCACCACTGTCACCGACCGGGCCAGTGGTTGCAGCGTCAGCGCCCAGTCGAAGGCGGAGTCGCCGCCACCGACGATCAGCACGTCCCGATCGGTCAGCTCGGTCGGCTCGGTCACGAAGTAGACGATCCCCGAGCCGGGGGCGCCGTCGGCGCACGGCAACGGCCGGGGGCTGAAGCTGCCGAGCCCGCCGGTGACCACTATCGCGCCGCACGCGAGCTGCTCGCCACCGGCCAGGCCGAGCACCGGGCTACCGTCGGCGTACGCGAGCTTCTCGGCCCGGGTGCCGAGCAGGTACTGCGGACCGAACGGGGCTGCCTGGGCCACCAGGTTGGCCACCAGGTCGCGGCCCTTGACCGCGGGGAAGCCAGCGACGTCGAGAATCAGCTTCTCCGGGTACATGGCGGTGACCTGACCACCCGGCTCTGGCAACGCGTCGATCACCGCCACCGACAGCCCTCGGAACCCGGCGTAGTACGCGGCGAAGAGACCGGCCGGACCGGCCCCGATCACGGCGACATCGACCTCGCGCATGGCGTACCGTCGCTTTCCGCTCACGGATCAACGCGTGCTGATCTCGACCGTAAGCGGGCGGCGACGGTCGGGCAAGCACGTCCCAGAGGCGCGCCGGAGAATCGCCTCAGGGCAGGCTGAGCGTGGAGCCCGAGTAGTCCGGGCCGTCCACGGCGGGTCGCCGTCGACGGAACAGGATCGCCGCCACCACCCCGCCGAGCAGGCCGAACAGGTGCCCCTGCCAGGAGATCCGCTCGTCGGTGGGGAGGATGCCGACCAGCTGCCAGCCGTAGAGCAGACCGACCAGGAGGAAGACCGCGAAGTTCCACCAGCTGCGCTCGACGATGCCCCGGGTGAGCAGGATGCCCAGGTAGCCGAAGATGACGCCGCTGGCACCGACGACCACCGAGTTGGGTGAGCCGGTGAACCACACGCCGAGCCCGCTGACCAGGATGATGACCAGGGTCGACCAGAGGAACCGGCGGGCGCCGGCGGCGAGGACGAAGGTGCCCAGCAGGATCAGCGGGATGCTGTTGCTGTAGAGGTGGTCGAAGCCGTGGTGCAGGAACGGGGAGAAGAAGACCCCGTCCAGCCCGTCGATGCGCTGCGGGATGATGCCGGCGGTGGCGTCCAGGCCGAACGCGAGCCCCTGGTCGACGGCCTCGATGAGGAAGAGGAACGGGACCACAGCGCACATGGCGACGAACGCCCGGCCGAGCGCGGCGTAGAACGCCTCGGTGCCGAACCGGTAGGGGTCGCCGCTTGACGGGTGCAGGGTCACTCCACAACTGCTATCAGCAAAAGCGGCCGACCGCCACTCACGTCCCGTCCGGAGTACGCGAAGGCGGGACGGGTGAAGACCCACCCGCCCCGCCTTCGAGAGCCGTCAGTAGTGCCCGTTGTTCTGGAAGTAGGTCCAGGCGCCACAGGGCGACTTGTACCTGCCCTTGATGTAGCCCAGCCCCCAGATGATCTGGGTGGCCGGGTTGGTGCGCCAGTCGGACGCGACGGAGCCCATCTTGCTGCCCGGCAGGGACTGCGGGATGCCGTACGCACCGGACGAGGAGTTGGCGGCCTTGTGGTTCCAGCCGCTCTCCTTGGTCCAGAGCTTCTCCAGGCAGGGGAACTCGGCGATGCCGAAGCCCTTGTCGATCATGAGGGCACAGCCGACCTTGCGGTTGCCGCTGTACTCGGCGCAGGACGCCGGGATCGGCCCGTCGTACGGCTTGGCGGGCGCGTTGGCGGCGGCGCGCTCGCGCTTACGGGACGCCGCGGCGGCCTCGGCCCGGCGGGCCCGCTCGGCGGCTTCCTTGGCGGCCTCCTTCGCCCGCAGCTTGGCCTGGTACTCGGCGGCCCGCTGCTTGGAGAACTGCACCTGGTGGGCGGCCTGCCGCTCGCGCTGGTACGCGAGGTCGGCCCGGTCGACCTCGAGACTGACCTGCTCGGTCAGACCCTGTTGCTGGGTTTCTCGGTCTTCGCCCAGGTAGAAGCCACCGGCAACACCCACGGAGAGCAGTGCTACAGCAGCCGTACGGGCGCCCAACCGGCTCCACAGCCGACTCACGAAGTGGTCCCTTCGTCGGGAGCAAGGACGCGGCGCGGCGCAGACCACAGGTGGGCCATCAGCCGTGCCGCGAGCGCCCCGACCGGTTGCCGGTCGCGCCGACGCACCGACCCTCGCCGATGTCGTCCGTCTCGGGACGAACGATCACCAACGATTCCGGTGGTGCATGGACGCTCGTGGGACACGATTGCGCACAGTGAGGCTGATGGGAAACCAACCAGGCCATTTGTGATCTGCGCCACTCCAAAAATGCGGACAAAAGCCCCCATAAGCCCCGTCAGATCGGGATGTCCTCCAGGAGGTCCGTGACCATAGCGGCGATCGGCGACCGCTCCGAACGGCTGAGGGTGACGTGCGCGAAGAGCGGATGGCCCTTGAGCGCTTCGATGACAGCCGTCACCCCGTCGTGCCGGCCGACCCGCAGATTGTCCCGCTGGGCCACGTCGTGGGTGAGCACCACCCGGGAGCCCTGCCCGATCCGGGACAGCACTGTCAACAACACCCCGCGCTCCAGCGACTGGGCCTCGTCCACGATCACGTAGGCGTCGTGCAGGCTGCGCCCGCGGATGTGGGTCAGCGGCAGCACCTCCAGGATGCCCCGCGAGGTGACCTCCTCCAGCACGTTCTCGTGCACCACAGCGCCGAGCGTGTCGAAGACCGCCTGGGCCCACGGCGACATCTTCTCCGACTCCGAGCCCGGCAGGTAGCCCAACTCCTGACCACCGACGGCGTACAGCGGGCGGAACACGATCACCTTCTTGTGCCGGCGGCGCTCCATCACCGCCTCCAGCCCGGCGCAGAGCGCCAGCGCCGACTTGCCGGTGCCGGCCCGGCCACCCAGCGAGACGATCCCGATCGACTCGTCCAGCAGCAGGTCGAGGGCGATCCGCTGCTCGGCCGAGCGGCCGTGCAACCCGAACGCCTCCCGGTCGCCCCGGACCAGACGCACCGACTTGTCCGGCAGCACCCGGCCCAGCGCCGATCCACGCCCCGAGTGCAGCACCAGGCCGGTGTGGCAGGACAGCCCGGCCGCCTCGTCGAGGTCGAGTGTCTCGCCGGCGTACAGCTGGCCGATCTGCTCCTCGCTCAGCTCCATCTCCGACATGCCGGTCCAGGTCGGGTCGCCGGCCTGGCCGTGGCGGTACTCGTCGGCGTGCAGGCCCACCGACGCCGCCTTCACCCGCAGCGGCATGTCCTTGCTGACCAGGGTCACCTCCCGCCCCTCGGCGGCGAGGTTGAGCGCGACGGAGAGGATCCGGGCGTCGTTGCTCTCGGTGCGGAAGCCGGGCGGCAGGACGCCGTCGTCGGTGTGGTTGAGCTCCACCCGCAGGGTGCCGCCGACGTCGTTGGCGGGCACCGGGCGGTCGAGTCGGCCGTGCCGAACCCTCAGGTCGTCGAGCATCCGCAGCGACTGCCGGGCGAACCAGCCCAGCTCCGGATGGTGCCGCTTGCCTTCCAGCTCGGTGATGACCACCAGTGGTAGCACCACCTCGTGCTCCGCGAACCGGTGGAACGCCGCCGGATCGGAGAGAAGCACCGACGTGTCCAGGACAAAGGCCTGGCCGGCTGGTCGTGGCTCCTTGGGGCCGGCCGGCGCGGCGGCCGCCGAACGGCGGCTCCTGGTGGCTCGGCGGGGCGTGGCAGTCGCGGCCGGGGTCTGGTCGGCACCGGCGGTGGTACGGCGAGTCGTCACAGGCCTGCTCCGACGGATGGGCACCCGCCACCCGTGTTCCGCCTCCTCCGGTGCCCGGGGACACGGGGTCGGATGCGGAACCCCATGCGCGAGGTCGCAGATCCGGGCGGACCGGCTGGCTCGGGAGAACCCCGTGCCATGCCTAGACGCTAGCCCCGCCGGACCTTTCCGGCTAGAGGCCGAACGTGGATCTCCCAGGACGCGCTCGTGAACAGGTCTCCGTCGCCGCTTTCACCAGCAGTGGGACCGCTGGCGGGCGCGGCGGAACCGGCCGGGATGCATGCCCCCTGCGCGCATCCCGGCCGGTGGGGCCACCGTCACCGGTCTGACGTGGCCCCGACGGTGCGTGTCCGCCGCGGACGACGCACCGCGTTCGTGGCGCCGGTCGGCGGGGCAGTCCCGCCGACCGACCTCAACCGCTACGTCGGACGAGCGTGCCGGTCGGGTGCCGCCCGGTGATCGGGGCGGCCGGCGCACTGAACGACGAGCCGGTGTACGTGGTGCCGGGGCGTTCGACAGCACCGGCGGAGCGGACCACCCCCGCGGGCGAGACCGACAGGGCCGAGGCGATCGCCGCCTGGGCGTCCCGACGACGCCGGTTCCAGGCGCCCCGGTCACCGTCGAAGTAACCCTGCCGGTAACCGAAGCGGTAGCCGATGCGGTAGCTGAGCTGCCCGTGCAGCCGGCCGGCCGCGTAACTGGTGGCACCGAGCACCAGGACCAGGAACACCGCGAGAAACGGGCTCATCGGAAAGCTCCGGCCCAGCCGGGACGCCAGGTCATCGCTCCTCCGGCTCGATCGTGGTGGGGTCGGCGACGAGCAGCCGGTCCAGGTCGTCGGTGCTGACCTCCTCGACCAGCTCGACGCTGATCCGGCAGCCGTCCAGCACGACTTCGGCCACCGAGGACCGGCGGATCTCGCCGCCGGCGTCGTAGACCCGGACGCTCAGCTCCGGACAGCCGAGATGGGTACGCCAGGCGTTCCACTCGGCGCGATCACCGACGCTCAGCGACAGGTAGCGGCAGCCTCGGGCCAGGTAGAGGCGCCAGGGGGCGGTCAGCCCGGCGGCGACCCCCTCGGCGATCAGCCCGAAGGCCTGGGCGCGGGTGGCGAGCTCTGTCACCACGACCCCCTGGCACCGGGGGCGTGACGCATGTGAGCACCAATCGTCTCATGCACGTGACACACCGTAGATTGTCCCATGGGCGTGACAGTATCAGCTTTTCGTCCGCTTACGTTTGCCACTACGTTCATCTATTCTGCCCGCGTGACACCCCTCAACAGTGGCACTGACTCGTTTACCGGAAATCCGAACCCATTGTCACGTCTGCGTGACAGTGGCGAGCCGGGGCACGCACTCGCAGCCGGCTGGCCGTACCGTCACGGAGTGACCGAGACGGCCAATGCGCGGAAGATCGCCTTCGCCACCTTCGTCCGGCGGGCTCTGGACGAGGCCCGGGCGACCCGAGCCTGGAGCGGCACCGAGGTGTCCCGGCGCACCGGCGTCTCCCGGCAGACCATCAACCGCTGGGTCCGGGGCGACTGGGCCAGCGACCCGGAGGCCGAGCGGGTGGTCGCCTTCTGCGAGGGCCTGGGGTTGAACCCGGCCGCCGCCTTCGCCGCACTCGGCTGGGACCGCGCCGCGGCCGGCCCCCGCACCGGCCAGGCCGCCCCTCCGATGGACCCCGACGTGGAGGCGCTGCTGCGCCGTCTGGTCGATCCGCAGGTGTCGGACGCGGAGAAGTTCCACATCCGCGAAACCATCAGATACCTCGCATACCGCCCAACGTTGCCGGTCGATGTCCGAAAAAGGGGCAATCAGGCAGGCTAGTTCCTCAGATAGCGAAAGAACGCCTGGTCAGGTTCATTCGTTTGCCTCCGGGGCTGGAACGGGCACGCTAGCGTCCCTATTCGTACTGCTTGGGCTCGTCATCGGCGGGGGGACGGGACAAGGCCGAACCCAGCCCTGCGGGACAGAAGGAGGGGTCTGTCCATGACCCTGAAGTGGTTGGCAGTCGTGGTCGCAACGGTGTCGGTGACACTGTGGGCGACCGGCAACACAGTGACCCTGGCGGTCGACGGCGGGCAGCTGCCGCTGCTCGTCAACCTCTTTGCGCTCATCACCGCCGGCACCGCGGTCGTCCTGGCCGTCGTCGCCGAGCTGCACGAGCGTCTGAACAACCGAATCAGCGCGCTCACCGAGTTCCTGGTGGCCCGGCTCAACGAGATTGAGAACCACACCGGCGATCGCAACACCGGGTTCGTGGAGGGCTACCTGTTGAGCCACGGCCAGGAGGCGGCAGTGGTGCCGTTCGGCCGGCGCGGACGAGGAGCCGCCGAACGCTGATCGCGTACCGCTCAATGGGTCCGCTCGGCCAGGAATGAGCCTGGATCGCCGGGGTACGCTGACGCGCGTGTCGCCGTTGAATCTGGGCAATCAGCAGCCGAAAACCCCGTTGAACGCCGACCAGGCCTGGCGGATAACCGCCAGCCGGGCGGCCGGGACCGTGCTCTTCTTCGACTTCGACGGCACGCTCGCGCCCGTCGACGACGATCCGACCGCGGTACGCCCGGCTCCCAAGGCGCTGGCCGCGATCGAGGCGCTCGCCCCGGTCGTCCAGCGGGTCGCGATCGTCTCCGCCCGACCCGTCGAGTTCCTTCGGGATCAGCTCGGCGGGCTCGCCGGCGTGGACCTCTACGGCCTGTACGGGCTGGAGCACAGCCACTCCGGCGGGGAGACGGTCACCGAACCGGCCGCGCTGCCCTGGGTGCCGACCATGGCGGAGCTGGCCGACCTGGCGCGCGCGGAACTGCCGCCCGGCACGCTCGTGGAGTACAAGCGGCTCTCGGTCGCGCTGCACTGGCGTACCGCCCCGCAACTCGGCGCGACAGTGCAGCAGTGGGGGCAGGCGCAGGCCGACCGTCTGGGGTTGCGCTCGCAGGCCGGGCGGATGGTGCTGGAGCTCAAGCCGCCGGTCGACCGGGACAAGGGCATGGTGATCGGCGAGGCGATCAAGGGTGCCACCGGCGCCTGGTACTTCGGCGACGACGTCTCCGACATCAAGGCCTTCGCCGCCCTGCGCGCTCGCGCCGCCGCCGACCCGGACTTCCTCGGCGTCTGCGTGGCGGTGGCCAACCCGGAGACCGGGCACGAGGTGGCCAACGCCGCCGACCTGACCATCGAGTCGCCGGCCGCCCTGGGCGACTTCCTCACCCAGGCACTGACCCACCTGCCCTGACCTGACCTGCCCGAGCGGCGACCGACAGCGTCGCCGCCGGGTCAGGCGCCGTAGCGGCGTTGTCTGGTGGCGTACGAGCGCAGGGCCCGCAGAAAGTCGATGTGCCGGAAATCGGGCCAGTTGAGCTCGCAGAAGTAGAACTCCGAGTGCGCGGACTGCCAGAGCATGAAACCGGACAGCCGTTGCTCGCCGCTGGTACGGATGACCAGGTCCGGATCGGGCTGGCCCCGGGTGTAGAGGTGCTCGGCGATGTGCTCGACGTCCAGCACCTCGGCCAGCTCCTCAATAGTGCCGCCGGTGGCGGCGTGCTCCAGCAGCAGCGAACGGACCGCGTCGGTGATCTCCCGGCGACCGCCGTAGCCCACCGCGATGTTGACCTCCGCGCCGCCGGTGCGCTCGCGGGTGCGCTCCTCGGCGCCCTTGAGCGCCGCAGCGGTCTGCGCCGGCAGCAGGTCGAGCGCCCCGACGATGCGCAGCCGCCAGGGGTTGCCTTCCTCGGAGAGCTCCACCACCAGATCCTCAATGATCTTGAGGAGCGGGTCCAGCTCAGCGGCCGGACGGCGCAGGTTGTCGGTGGCCAGCAGGTAAAGGGTCACGTGCCCGACGCCGGCCTGGTCACACCAGCCGAGGACATGCTTGATCTTCGCCGCGCCGACCCGGTGCCCGTCATTCGGGTCGACGAAGCCCATCTCCCTCGCCCATCGGCGGTTGCCGTCGCACATCACCCCGACATGCCGGGGCACCGGCTTACCCGCGAGCTTCGCCGTGAGCCGGCGCTCGTACACGGAGTAGATAAGGTTCCGCAGCGTCATCACCTAGCAGCGTAGCGACCCTTCAGCCAGTTCACTGCCTCGGAGCCCCATCCCCGCCGCCCAGACCGGCGCCGATCAGTGCAAGCGTACGAGCGGTGAGGCGTCCGTCACCCAGTCCCAACTCGACCACGTCGTAGAAGACCCGGTCGTCTCGACGGGCGGCCCGGACCGCCGCGTCCACCACCCGACGTCGCCGGGCCAGCCAGGCCGCCACCGAACTGTGCCGCAGGTGGGTACCGAGGCGGCGACGCAACCCGTCGGCGTAGCGGCCAGCCGCGCCCTCGGGCGACCGGGCCGCCGCCGACCCGGCGAGCGCGCCGGAGAGCAACGCGTAGAAGATCCCCTCCCCGGTGAACGGATTGATCAGTGACAGCGCGTCCCCGGCCAGCAGGGTGCGCCCCCGCCCGGGAGACGGGCGGTGGGTGGAGAGCGGCAGGTGATGCGCGCGCAACGCGGTCACGGTCGTCAGATCGGTCCCGGGCAGCAGCGCGGCCAGCCGGTCCAGCAGGTACGCGCGGCTCAGCGGCTCACCTCGCAGGACCTCCCCGTACCCGACGTTCGCCCGTCCGTCGCCGATCGGAAACGACCAGGCGTACGCCGGCCAGCGCGCCTTCGAGGTGACGATGAGCTGCTCGGACGGGCCGGGCAGAGCCGGGGCGTACCCCCGGATGGCCAGCGCGAGATGTCGGTCGGGGTTCTGCGGGTGGCCGAGCGCCCGACGCACCACCGAGCCGGCGCCGTCCGCGCCGATCACGACCCGGCCGGACACCTGCCCGTCGAGCACCACGCGATCGGCGCGCGGCTCGACCTGGCGCACCGTGTGCCGGCGCAGCTGCGCGCCGGCGGCCACCGCGGCCGCCACCAGCCGCGCGTCGAAGACCTCCCGGGGCACTGTGTACGCGGGTCGGGGCAGCGCCCGGGCCACCGCGCCGCCACCCGGCGAGATCATGCGTAACGCCGGCAGCGGGGCGTAACCCGCCACCGCCTCGGTCACCCCCAGTTCGGCGAGCACGTCCACCGAGTGCGCGGCGATCCCGTCACCACATGCCTTGTCCCGGGGAAAGTCGGCCCGGTCCAGGAGCAGGACGCTGGCACCGGCCCGGCGCGCCGTCAACGCGGCGGCCGCCCCGGCCGGCCCCGCCCCCACCACCACCACGTCGAACTCGTCACTCACCGCGCGCCTCCCTCCAGCCGGCGCGACTGCTCCCGCACCGCCCCGACGATCCACCTGCGCCGCCAACGCCGGCCGTGGTGACCGACGCCACCCGCCATCCTGCCCCGTACCGGCCCGCGCAGACCGCACCGCGCGGCGCGCCGGCCGGCCCCACCCCGTCGATCATGGAGTCGTGGTGGGTCGCAGACGCGGCAAATCACGGTGCACCGGGCACCACAACTCCATGATCGACACGGGTGGGTGGGGGCGTCAGGCCGGGGCGGCGTCGGGGGCGCGGGCGGCGCGGCGGAGGCCGTAGAGGGTCAGCCCGGCCGCCGCCAGCAGGGGGCCGCCGTCGCGGACCAGGCCGTCCACGCCGAGCAGCCACCAGCACAGCGGCAGGTCCACGGCGAGTACGGCGACCGTGACGACGACCAGCAGGCCACGCGCCCAGTCCTTGCCCCGCATCAGGAACGCCGTGCAGAACAGCACCGCGTAGCTGGCAGTGATGCCGGCGCCGAACCAGAACAGCACCGCCGGCACCGCGGTCAGCCGACCGTCCAGGATGGAGCCTCCGGCCACCAGGGCCGGCACCAGCATCAGCGGGCTGTAGGTGAAGGCCGCCACGCGGCTGGTCAGCAACCAGGCGCTGGCCTGTGGTCGGCGCGGAGGGGTCTCCCGCCAGGAGACGCCGTCCCGGTCGATGACGAGGCGTGGACGGTGCCGGACCAGGTGCCCGGCCAGCGCCGACGAGCGGTAGAGCATCCAGACCACCGCGACGCAGAGTGCCGTGAGAATGGCGAAGCCGAGCAGGCCGGGCAGTGGCGGCACCCCCTGCCGGGGCACGATGAGCCGGCCGACCGCGAAGATCGTGGTGACAGCGAGGATCAGCCCGAACGGGCGAGCCACGGTACGACCACGTCGCACGTGCCCGATCAGCAGCAGAAAGCCGAACGAACGCAGCATCGCCCAGCCGGTCCGTACGGCCAGCCCGAAACCCTGCTCCGGGGCGTACCACCAGTTGAGCAGCTCGACCACGACGGTGGCCGCCGCCGTCGTCGCCAGCAGGGTGGTGAGCACCCGGACGGCGGACGGCCGCCGGACCTGGGTCTCGGCGGCCGTCCTCATGAAATCCGATGTTGCCCGGGAAGGGTCTCGTTCACACCTACCGCTGCGGTTGCGCGGCGTCGAGGCGGGCGCGCAGCGCGTCCAACTCGGCCCAGAGCACGCCGGGCAGCTTGTCACCGAACTTCTCGAACCACTCGGTGATCATCGGCAGCTCGTTGCGCCACTCGTCCGGGTCGACCTTCAGCGCGATCCGCACATCCTCCGGGGTCATGTCCAGGCCCTCGACGTCCAGGGCGTCCGGCGCGGGGACCATGCCGACCGGGGTCTCCACCGCGTCGGCAGTGCCCTCGATCCGCTCGACGACCCACTTGAGCACCCGGGAGTTCTCCCCGAAGCCCGGCCAGAGGAACGAGCCGTCCGGGTCCTTGCGGAACCAGTTGACGTAGTAGATCTTCGGCAGCTTCGCCTCGTCGCCGTCGGTGCCCTTGCCCATCTCGATCCAGTGCCGGAAGTAGTCGCCGGCGTGGTAGCCGATGAACGGCAGCATCGCCATCGGGTCCCGCCGGACCACGCCGACGGCGCCGGACGCGGCGGCGGTGGTCTCCGAGGAGAGAGTGGCGCCCATGTAGACACCGTGCACCCAGTCGCGGGCCTCGGTCACCAGCGGGACGGTGTCCTTGCGGCGTCCGCCGAAGAGGATCGCGTCGATCGGCACGCCGTTCGGGTCGAAGTACTCGTCGGCGAGGATCGGGCACTGGGTGATCGGGGTGCAGAACCGGCTGTTGGCGTGCGAGGACAGGCTGTCGCTCTCCGGCGTCCAGTCGTTGCCCTTCCAGTCGATCAGGTGCGCCGGCGGCTCACCCATGCCCTCCCACCAGACGTCACCGTCGTCGGTGAGGCCCACGTTGGTGAAGACGGAGTTGCCCCGGTCCAGGGTGCGCATGGCGTTGGCGTTGGTCTTCCAGTCGGTGCCGGGCGCGACGCCGAACAGGCCGTACTCGGGGTTGACCGCGTAGAGGCGGCCGTCCGGGCCGAACCGCATCCAGGCGATGTCGTCGCCGATGGTCTCGACCTTCCAGCCGGGAATCGTCGGCTCCACCATGGCGAGGTTGGTCTTGCCGCAGGCAGACGGGAACGCGCCGGCGATGTGGTAGGTCCTTCCCTCCGGCGAGGTGATCTTGAGGATCAGCATGTGCTCGGCGAGCCAGCCCTCGTCCCGGCCCATCACGCTGGCGATCCGCAGCGAGTAGCACTTCTTGCCCAGCAGCGAGTTGCCGCCGTAACCCGAGCCGTACGACCAGATCTCCCGACTCTCCGGGAAGTGCGAGATGTACTTGGTCTCGTTGCAGGGCCAGGCGACATCCTGCTGGCCGGGGGCGAGCGGGGCGCCGATCGAGTGCAGCGCGTGCACGAAGTCCGCGTCGTCACCCATGGCCTCGAGGACCCTGGTGCCCATCCGCGTCATGATGCGCATCGAGGCGACCACGTACGGGCTGTCGGTGATCTCGACACCGAACATGGGGGACTCGGCCTCGACCGGGCCCATGACGAACGGGATGACGTACATGGTGCGACCGCGCATGGAGCCCCGGTACAAATCCGTCATCGTCCGCTTCATCTCGGCCGGCGCCATCCAGTTGTTGGTGGGGCCGGCGTCCGCCTCGTCGACGGAACAGATGTAGGTGCGCTCCTCGACCCGGGCGACGTCCGTCGGGTCGGTGCGGGCGTAGAACGAGTTGGGCTTCTTCTCGGGGTTGAGCCGGATCAGGGTGCCGGCCTCGACCAGCTCATCGGTGAGGCGGCGCCACTCCTCGTCGGACCCGTCCACCCAGACGACACGGTCGGGGGTGGTCAGTTCCGCGACCTCACGGACCCAGGCGAGCAGTTTCGGATGGGACGTCGGGGCCTGATCAATACCCCGCACAACAGCCGGAGCAACCATGACACATCTCCTTGTGGTCGACGCTGACCGATCTATGGGATGCACGAGACTCGGCGGCGCGATGCGTCGCCTTCGTGGAAACCTGGGATTGGCCTCAGCGTAAACCGGGCAGCCTTCCGAGTCAGTGGGACAGGTTGTGAAGAACTGCACAAGCTACGGCCTCGCTGCGGCATCACGAGCTGATACCCGCTTTCCCGCGCAGTTTCACGCAAATCTTGTTGTGCACCCCGGCGGACGCTTGTTGCGGTCGGGCCGTGGACCTGCCCCGCCGACCGGTGCGGGGATTCCCGTTCCGGAGCGGCTCAGTCCTCCCAATTGGCTACGCTCTGTGCAGCGGTTACGCACGCGGCGCTGGGCCCCTCCGGGAGACCACGCCCGCTTGCCGTTGCTACCCCTCTGACTGGCCGGCAGCCGGTAGGCTCCCTCCGTGGCCGCCACGATGACCGGGGAACAACCGGGTCCCCGGCAGACCCGACGGGGTCTCGTCGGCATACTCCTCGACCGCTTCGGTCACCTCATCCGCGAGATGAGCAAGTTCGCCACTGTGGGCGGCTTCGCCTTCCTCGTGGACTTCGCGCTCTTCAACTACCTGACGAGCAAGCACGGCGTCGAAGAGCTGACGGCGAAGACGATCTCCACCGTGATCGCCGCGTCCGTCGCCTTCGTGGGCAACCGGTTCTGGACCTGGCGGCACCGCCAGCGCAACAACGCGGCCCGCGAGTACGCGCTCTTCTTCTTCTTCAACGCTGTCGGTCTCGGCATCACAGTGGCCTGCCTCGCGCTCAGCCGCTACGGGCTCGGCGCCATCTGGCCGGCGGTGTTCCAGACACGCCTGGCGGACAACCTCGCCAGCTACATCGTCGGCACGGGGTTCGCCACGCTGTTTCGATTCTGGTCGTACCGGCGGTTCGTCTTCGTCGAAGCGGGAACCCCGACCGTTCCGCAGGTGAATCCCGACCGTGACCACGGGGCGTGACCTGCCGCCCATCTCGTTCGGCCGGTGATCGCCGGCCGCACCGACTGCCCTAAGGTGTTTCGCATGCGTCTTGTCCGCCTGCTGCCTGAGCGCTGGCAGAAGTTCATCCACGAGGCGCTCAAGTTCGGCATCGTCGGCGGCATCAACACCGTCATCAATTACGCGGTGTTCAATGCCCTTGCACTGACCGTTTTCGTCAATGGTCAGTTGAAGGCGACAGTGATCGCGACCATCGTCGCCACCATCACGTCGTACCTCATGAATCGGCACTGGACGTACCGCGATCGCCCGAAATCAGCGCTTCGCCGGGAATATCTGCTTTTCTTCCTTTTCAACGGCGCTGGCCTGCTCATTGAACTGGGCGCCGTCGCGGCGGCCAAGTACGGCCTGGGCGTACACGGCCTGCTGGCGCTGAATCTCGCCAAGACCGTCGGCGTCATGCTGGCCACGCTGTTCCGGTTCTGGTCGTACCGCACCTTCGTCTTCCAACCCGTCGCACCGGCCGAGGACGAGGCCACGAAGCCCGAGCCCACCTGGCACGACATTCCGCGCGACGAGTGGGACACCATGGCGGAGATGGACCCGGTCGCCGAGTTGGCGGAGTCCGTGTCCGAACTGGAGGAGGCGGAGTCGGCGCAACGCCTCGACTCCCCCAACGGCACACCCACTCAGGGTCGACCCCCGCGGCTGAGCGTCAGCCCCGCCGTCGACCTGGACGCGGAACTCGCCGCGGAGCTGCACGTCAGCACCCGCCGCGCGCCCCGCCGGTGACGACGCCCGACGCCCGCTCCGGCACTGGACGACCGGCCGAGCTGTTCTTCGAGGATCTCGTCCCGGGGCTCACCGTCGACCTGGGCGTGGTCACCGTGGACGCCGACGAGATGGTCGCCTTCGCCCGCCGCTTCGACCCGCAGTGGTACCACGTCGACCCCGACCTGGCCGCCGCGAGCCGACACGGCGGTCTGATCGCCAGCGGCTTCTACACGGTGAGCCTGTTCATGCGCGCGTACGTCGACCACCTGCTGTCCCGGGCCGCCGCGGACGCGTCCCCCGGCCTGGAGGAGCTGCGCTGGCTCGCGCCCGTGCGGGCCGGCGACCGGCTCGCGGTACGGGTCGACGTGATGGGCGCCAGGCCGTCGACCGCCCGCCCCGGGCTCGGCACCGTGAGCCTCACCGGCACCATGCTGCGCCTCGGCCCGGACGACCGGCCCGAGCAGGAGGTGCTGCGGACCCGCTTCCGTGGCTGGTTCGCCGTACGACCGGTCGAGGCCGACCCCGCCGAGGCCGAAGCCCCCGAGGCCGAAGCCCCCGAAGCCGCCCCGGCGCCCGAAGCGGACCAGCCCGCAGTCGACCAGCCCGACGGTGGCCCGACCGCAGCGGACCCGCCCACCGACGGGTCGTCCGACGGCGCCCCGACGGAGAGCAGCGACTCACCCGAGGCCCACCGACCCGACTGACCCACCCCCGACAGTGCGGCAGGGGCGGGTCCCAACCGTCCGGTTCAGGTGGTGGTGTCGCGCAGCGGCTTGCCGTCCTGCATGTCGGCGAGCATGTCGCGCATCTCGCCATCGCCCAGCGAGTGCTTGTCGTGCTGTGCCTCGACCAGCTCGTACAGCCTGGTCTGCACCTTGCCGACGTCCGGCACGTCGGCGAGCACCGACTGGCCGCGTTCACCGGCCGACTCGATGGTCAGGGTCCCGCAGCCGAGCAGGCGCTCGACGAAACGCTGGTTCATCGAGTGGTCGTTGACCCGGGCGAGCGGGAGGTCCCGCCGGTCCCGGGAAAACACACCCTGCTGAAGCAGGACCCGCTCGTTAGTGAACAGGTAGTGGGTGGTGCGCCAGACCAGGAACGGCCACAGGCCGAGCCAGAGCACCGCGACCAGGGCGATCGCCCCGATCACGGCCAGCGCGATCGAACCGCCGCCACTCTCGGGCAACAGGAGCACGCCGACCACCACCGCGGCGATGGCCAGCACCAGCACCGCGATCGGCCGGATCAGCGCCTTCCAGTGCGGGTGCAGGTGCAGCACGACGTGCTCGTCCTCGGTGAGCACGTCTTCAGGAAACGCCACGGGAACCTCCAACGCGATTTTCTGGACGCGCAGACGGTAAACCCCCCAAGCCCCACCGCGACATCCGCCGCGCGGTCCCACTCGGCTCTTCGTGATCTTGCCGGTCCTCAGCGGAGGTGCAGGACGTCGCCGGCGGCCAGGGTTCGGGCGCCGGTGGACGTGGTGACCATCAGTTGACCGTCCGGGTCCACCCCGGTGGCGGTGCCGGTCAGGGAGTCGCCGTCGGGAAGCAGGACGCGTACCTCACGGCCGATCGTCGCGCAGGCCGCCAGGTAGGCGTCACGCAGGCCGCTGGCCACCGCGTCGCCGCCCGCCGAACGCCAACGGTCGTACCAGTCGGCGACCGCCCGCAGCAGCGCCCGCAGCAGCGGATCCCGATCGGTGGCCACCGCGCCGGCCAACTGGAGCGAGGTGGCCGGCAGCCCGGTCGGATTCACCGGCAGCTCGTCGGCGCGCAGCGTCACGTTGAGCCCGATGCCCAGCACGATGGCCGGCGGTTGGTCCGCTGCCCGTCCGGGCACCGCCTCGGCCAGCACGCCCGCGCACTTCGCGTCGTCGATCAGCAGGTCGTTCGGCCACTTGAGGGTGGCCTCCAGCTCGGCCAGCCGGGCCACCGCCTCGACCAGCGCCACGCCGGCCAGCAACGGCAGCCACCCGTACCCGGTGGGGGTCGCCGGCAGCCATCCGCGCTCCGGCACGGCCTCGCCGGGCCGCAGCAGCACGCTCGTCGCGATGCCGGCCCGCGCCGGCGACTGCCAGACCCGACCGCGCCGGCCCCGCCCCGCGGTCTGCCGCTCGGCGACCACTACCAGACCCTCGGGCTCGTCGGCCCGAGCGGCCTCGGCCACGTCGGCGTTGGTGGAGCCGGTCTCGGCACGCAACTCCAGCCGGGCCCAGGGCCCGTTCGGCGCGATCAACGCGCGGCGCAGCCGGGCCACCGACAGCGGCGGCCGGTCCAGATCGGTGTACGGGGAGCCCGACATTCCGCCAGCCTACGGCGGTGCTCCGGCCGACACTGAGGCGTACTGCACAGCAGCACCCACCTGAACCATCGTTATATTCCCTGGGTGACTACCGAGACCGGGACCAACATCCACAGCACCGCGGGCAAGCTGGCGGACCTGGAGCGCCGGGTCGACGAGGCGGTGCACGCCGGGTCGGCTCGCGCCGTGGAGAAGCAGCACTCGCGCGGCAAGAAGACCGCACGCGAGCGGATCGAGATGCTCCTCGACGAGGGCTCCTTCGTCGAACTCGACGAGCTGGCCCGGCACCGGTCCACCGCCTTCGGGCTGGAGCGCAACCGCCCGTACGGCGATGGTGTGGTCACCGGCTACGGCACGGTGGACGGCCGGCAGGTGTGCGTCTTCGCGCAGGACTTCACGGTCTTCGGTGGCTCGCTCGGTGAGGTCTTCGGCGAGAAGATCGTCAAGGTGATGGACCTGGCCATGAAGATCGGCTGCCCGGTGGTCGGCATCAACGACTCCGGCGGCGCGCGCATCCAGGAGGGCGTCGTCTCGCTCGGCCTCTACGGCGAGATCTTCTTCCGCAACGTGCGGGCCTCCGGCGTCATCCCGCAGATCTCACTGGTGATGGGGCCCTGCGCCGGCGGCGCGGTCTACTCCCCGGCGGTCACCGACTTCACCGTGATGGTCGACAAGACCTCGCACATGTTCATCACCGGTCCGGACGTGATCAAGACGGTGACTGGCGAGGACGTCGGCATGGAGGAGTTGGGCGGCGCGCGTACGCACAACTCGCGCAGCGGCAACGCGCACTACCTCGCCAGCGACGAGGAGGACGCTGTCGACTACGTCAAGGCGTTGCTGTCGTACCTGCCGTCGAACAACCTCGACGAGCCGGTCGTCGTCGACGCCCCCGCCGAGCTGGCGATCAGCGACGAGGACCGGGAGTTGGACACCCTGATCCCGGACTCGGCCAACCAGCCGTACGACATCCACACGGTCGTCGAACACGTTCTCGACGACGGGGAGTTCCTGGAGGTCCAGCCGCTCTACGCGCAGAACATCGTGGTCGGCTACGGCCGGGTCGAGGGGCGACCGGTCGGCGTGGTGGCCAACCAGCCGATGCACTTCGCCGGCACCCTGGACATCGCCGCCTCGGAGAAGGCCGCCCGGTTCGTTCGCACCTGCGACGCGTTCAACATCCCGGTGCTGACCTTCGTGGACGTGCCCGGCTTCCTGCCCGGCACCGGTCAGGAGTGGGACGGCATCATCCGCCGGGGCGCCAAGCTCATCTACGCGTACGCCGAGGCGACCGTCCCGAAGGTCACCGTGATCACCCGCAAGGCGTACGGCGGGGCGTACGACGTGATGGGCTCCAAGCACCTCGGCGCGGACCTGAACTTCGCCTGGCCGACCGCGCAGATCGCGGTGATGGGCGCGCAGGGCGCTGTGAACATCCTCTACCGCTCCGAGCTGGCCGGCGCCGAGGACCCGGCGGCGGTCCGGGCCGAGAAGATCGCCGAGTACGAGGACACCCTGGCAAACCCGTACGTGGCCGCCGAGCGCGGGTACATCGACTCGGTGATCGCTCCGCACGAGACGCGCACCCAGATCGTTCGGGCGCTGCGCGTCCTGCGCACCAAGCGGGAGACTCTGCCGCCCAAGAAGCACGGCAACATCCCGCTCTGATCTCGCCGCTGCCTGCTGGCCCCGAGCCGGGGTCAGCAGGCTGGGTTGGCGGCGACGCACATCCGGCGGGCGGCGACCTCGGCAAGGCGGCGCAGGTCCAGCTCGGTGCCGGCCTGTCCCAGACTGAGCACGGTGATCAGGTCGCCCACCCGGACCACTGCGGTGGTGGTCGGCCGGGGTGGTGCACCGATGGGCTCGCCCGTCTTCTGGTCGACTGGCTGCGAACCGGTGTGCCGCAGCAGCGCGGCGCCGTCGCCGGCGAAGTCCCGCTGGACCACCGCCCAGCGGTGCGTCGCCGACCCGGTGCCCGTTGCGCCCCCCACCTTGTATTCGCCGACGCTGTTCCACTCGGCACACGGGGCGACCAGGTCGTCCAGATTGGCGAGTAGCTGGACGGCCGCGTCCGGAGCCAGCCGGAAGACGTCCTGCGTGACCAGACCATCGGACTCGGTGAGGATTGCCGCAGCGCGCTTCGGCACCAGGGTCTGCGAACGGGACAGGATCGAATACTGCCAGCCGGGCGAGTGCCCCTGACTCGCCCGGCAAACAGCGAGCATGTGGTCCAGCAGGACCGGCTCGCCCAGCCCCGATTGGCTGAGCTGCACATCGACCTGTTGTGGCAGGTCGGCTGGCTGCAACAGGGCGTCGGTGGTGATCTCGTGCTGGGTCGGCGAGGCGGAGGGCGCGGCGGCCGGCAGGGCCGGCGGCGAAGACTTCCTCGGGGCGGCGACCGCCACAGCGGAAACCCCGGCGAGGGCCAGCACGACGGTCGCCACCACGATCCTGCGCTGGCTGCGGCGACGGCCCCGGGACCGGATCTCCTCCGGGGCGAGCCACCGCACGTCCCGCAGGTCCCGGTGGATCTGTTCGACGAACGTCGGGTCGTCACGCATCGGTTGCCTCCTCCAGGTCAGAGACGGCGAGCAGACCGGCGAGCGCGGCACGCCCCCGGGAGAGTCGAGCCTTGACAGTGCCCACCGGGGCTGCGGTCTCCCGCGCCACCTCGGCGACCGGCATGCCCATCAGGTAGTACAGGGCGATGGCGACGCGCTGTTCCTCGGGCAGTCGACGCAGCGCGGCGACCACCTCGACGGTGTCGGTGCCCGGCCCGGGAACCGTCTCGGTCGCACCGTGCCGCAGGTACGCACGGGCCCGGCTCCGCAGACTGCGCCACCGGCTGACCGCGATCCGGCTGGCGACCACCCGCAGCCACGCCTCCGGGTCGTCGTACCCGCTGACGGTCGACCAGCGCTGCCACGCCCGGATGTACGCCTCCTGCACGGCGTCCTGCGCCTCGCCCCGATCGCCGGTGAGGGCGTAGACGAACCCGAGGAGTCGTTGCCGACTCCCCCGGTAGAACTCGTCGAACCCGTCGACGTCCGGCACCCGTTACCTCCCCGTGTCGGTCGCTGGGAACACGCACCGGGCGGGGTCGTCGGTTGCCCCGGTCAGGCGATCATCTTTTCCAGTTCGGTGAGTGGGAACGCGCCGGCCCCGATCCGCTCCCGGACCGCCCGGCGTACGGCCCGCTGCACGACGACGTTGACCGGTGTCGGTACGCCGTGCAACCGGCCGAGCAGTGCGATCTCGCCGTTGAGGTGGTCGACCTCGGTCGATCCGGTGCCCCGGGCCAGGCTCTGCCAGGTGGAGCCGCCGGAGCGGGCCTCACCGTCGACCGGGCGCTGCCCGACCAGGTCGCCGCGTTCGGCCTTCTCGTCCGGCGAGGTGTGCGAGATGCCGGCGGCGGCGAGCGCGGCGACGCCCTCGGCGCGTACCCGCTCGACCAGCGCGTCCGGGATGTCCTGTCCGAGCAACGCCTGTAAGCCGTTGCCGAGGTTGCTGAGCAGCTTGCCGTACTTCCAGCGCAGCACGTCGGTGCGGACCGGGGCGACGAAGCCGGCGTCGGTCAGGTCGGCGGCGACCGCCCGGTCGGTGTCGTCGGCGCCCCCGGGGTAGCGCCCGATGTGGAGCATCCCGGGATGCGGGTACCCGTTGGCGACCACCACACCCGGGTCCAGGTGGGTGGCCGGCAGCCAGACGCAGACCGGGTGCACGTCGGCGAAGAGGCGCAGCGCGGCCCGCTCGTTGGCCACCCCGTTCTGCGCTGTCACCAGTGGCAGACGCTCGCCCGCCGTGCCGCCGCCGGCCACCGGCGCGTCCACCCAGGCGGCCAGCGCGCCGGCGGTGTCCTGCGACTTCACTGTGAGGATCAGCACGGTGTCCGCTGGCAGCGGCTGGTCGGTGGGCCGGTCCACCGCCGCGAGCCGGGCGGTGACCTCACCGTCGGGCTGCCGCAGTGTCAGACCCCGCGCGCGGATCGCGTCCAGGTGGGCGCCGCGGGCCACCACTGTCACGTCCCGGTCGGCCTGGGCCAGCCGTACGCCGATGGTCCCGCCGACCGCACCCGCCCCGATGATCACGTATCGCATGGCCCCATTCTGCCCGCCCGTGCGCCTTCCGCCCGTGCGCCTTCAGCCCGCCGGTCAGCCGGTGGTCAGGCCGGCGTCGGTGAGGATCGGGCCGGCGAGCAGCAGCGCGCCGGCGAGCAGCGCCGCCAGGTTGACGATGGCGAAGACGCCAACCCAGAAGAGCGGCGGGAACGGGGTGAGCCCGGCGAGTTGGTCGGCATCGGAGGCGGGCATCCGGCCCCGCGAGCGCAACCGTTGCAGCTCGACCACCGGCCGCACCCCACCGAGCAGCAGAAACCACACCCCGGCGTACGCGAAGGCGGCCTGGACCTGCGGTGTCGCGTACCACGAGACGGCGAACACCAGCGCCCCCGTGATCAGCAACGACACCACTCCGAAGGCGTTGCGGATCATGACGAGCATGGCCAGCAGCAGCGCCACTGCCACCCACAGCAGCAGGGTGATCCGGTTACCACCGAGCAGCCAGGCACCGGCCAGCCCGACGAGCGGCGGCGCGACGTATCCGGCGAGCAGGGTGAGGATCATGCCAGGCCCGGTGGGGCGGCCGGCGGAGAGCGTCAGCCCGGACGTGTCCGAGTGCAACCGGATGCCGTGCAGCTTGCGGCCGGTGAGCAGGGCGACCAGGGCGTGCCCACCTTCGTGCGCGATGGTGATGGCGTTACGGGCGATCCGCCACGGCAGCCGGGTGGAGACCACCACCAGCGCGACGGCCCCGGTGATCAGCACCAGCAGCGCGGGCGGGTCCGGCTGCGCGCCGAACAGCGTGTCCCACAGGTCGCCCAGCCCGTCGATCGACATCATGGGGCGCGAGCCTACCGGCGGCGTTCCGTGTCGCTCCCGAGGCACCGGCTCGTATCCTGTGAAACTGATCGGGTGGCGAGTGAAGCGGGAGGTGGACGCAGGTGAGCGCAGCCCCCCTGGAACCGCACGTCGGCCTGTGGACCGAGGCCGACTACTTCGCCTTGGGCGAGACGCCTGACCGGATCGAGCTGCTCGACGGGAGCCTGCTGGTGAGCCCTGCACCGAGCCGACGGCACCAGCGGGTGTCGCGCCGGCTGGCGAACAGCATCGAGGCAGCAGCAGAGCCTCGCGGTCTCCTGGTCTATGACGCGATCAACGTCCGGCTCGGCGTCGACCGGGTCGTCATCCCGGATCTCGTCGTCACCGACGCCGACGACGACGGCACCTATCTCGACTCCGACCGAGTGTCTCTCGTCGGTGAGGTCGTCTCGCCGGGCAACGCCGCAGCCGACCGCCTGCTCAAGATGCAGCTCTACGCCATTGCGCGAATCCCCTGGTATCTGCTTGTCGAGCAGGATGGGGACGCTCACTCGTTGCGGCTGTTCCGGTTGGATGGTGAGCACTACGTCGAGGACCAGGTGGCCAAGCCCGGCGAGAAGCTGACCGTCGTCGAGCCGTTCCGCTGGCAACTCGACCCGGCCACACTGCGCTGATCCGTCCCGCCCCGGCCAGCGGACCTCCACGCCCCGCCCGTGAAGCTTTTTTCCGGTCACCCTTGTGATCTAGGGCACTTACCTCCAAAGATGAATGTCGATAGAGCGACGTCCTTGGAGGCATTCATGGCCCGTACCCGATCATCGCTGCGCCGCGCGCTCGCGGCCGGCCTCACCGTCCTCGCCACCGCGGCGGCGGCCCTGGTCGCGACCGCCGGACCGGCGGCCGCCGCCACCACACCCGGTGTCGACGTGTCCCGCTACCAGGGCACCATCAACTGGACCAGCGTCCGCAACGCGGGCATCCAGTTCGCCTTCATCAAGGCGACCGAGGGCACCAGCTACAAGGACCCGAACTTCAACGCCAACTACGTCAACTCGTACAACGCCGGGGTGATCCGCGGGGCGTACCACTTCGCCCGCCCGAACATCTCCGCCGGCTCGACCCAGGCCAACTACCTGGCCTCCAACGGCGGCGCCTGGTCCGCGGACAGCCGCACCCTGCCGGCCGCGCTGGACATCGAGGGCAACCCGTACGCCGGTGGCTACTGCTACGGGCTCAGCACGACCGGGATGCGCAACTGGGTGCAGGACTTCCTGAACACCTACCGCTCCCGCACCGGCCGGTACGCGGTCATCTACACCACCACGAGCTGGTGGAACCAGTGCACAGGCAGCTGGACCGGCCCGTGGGCGAACCACCCGCTCTGGCTGGCCCGCTGGTCGAGCACGCCGGGCGCCCTGCCGGCCGGCGCGTCGGTCTGGAGCTTCTGGCAGTACACCAGCACCGGCGCGGTCTCCGGGATCAGCGGCAACGTGGACCGCAACTACTGGAACGGTGACCGAAGCCGCCTGATCGCGTTGGCCAACAACACCTGACCGGGCCGTTGGCGGCAGCGGGATCGACGGTCACCATCACGGTCGACAATCGGTCCGGCTGCCGCCACCCACCGGGTACGGGTCAGACCCGCCGTCGGCTCAACGCCGGCACCATCACCGGAGCATCCTCGCGGACCAGCGCGTCCCGCCGGCTGAGCCGCCGGACGCCCACCGCACCAACGGTGATGGCAACGACGCCCAACAGCGCGACGAGTACCGGAAGCCCAACGCTGATCAGCAGCAGTGCCACATCGCCGAGTGCGACGAGCATCCACAGTGCCAGCCGGGGCCGGGCGTTCCTGTATCGGTAACCCATGTCGCACCTCCCTCCGTCGTTGGAGATCAGATACCCCGAACGACGCAAGAACATGCGAGAGAGATTCGCGCAGGTGCGGAACGCCTGTCAGTTGACCCGATCGGGCTTGAAGCCCTTGACGACCTGGTCGAAGTTGGCGAGGTTGGCCTGCCAGTCCTTCTCCGCGATCTCCCACCGGATGGCGTAACCCCGGTTGGTGGCCGTTACGAAGCCCCGGTTGCGCACGTGGATGCGGGTGTTGTCCCGGGTCTCCAACCACTCCCAGTCGGCGCAGGTCCGGTACCAGTCGCAGGCCTTGATGCTGCCCACCAACTGGTAGTTGCTGACCAGACTCCGACGGTCCGGTTCCTTCTCCTTCCAGTCGGCGACCGCGTCCTTCTTCGGGCTGGGCGTCCACTGGACCAGCATCTTGCCTGGCCCCCCGGACTGGTTGAAGACGACCGTGTCCGAGCTGGTCTGACGGCCGCTCCAGCCGGGTGGAAGCGGAATAGAGAAGGTCGGCCCCCTGTGCAGCTTCCAACCCGCCGGCAGCGCGTTCGGATCGGTCGACGGCGTGGCCGAGGGCGACGCACTCGGTGCGCCCGTGGTGGGCGGAGGCGCCGCCGGAGCCGAGGACTGCGCCGGCGCCGACGTCACGGCCGCCCCGGTCGTCGGGCCGGTCTGCGGGGTCTCGTTGTCGTCGCCCTTGGTGAGCATCGGCACGATCACCACGAGGCCGATCAGCAGCAGGGCCACAAGCGCCCCGATCAGCAGGTTGCGTCGGGTGTTGTTCGGCTTCGTGCCATCCGACAGCGGCACCGCAGCGCGGCCGGCCGGGCTCAGCGGCGGCATAAGCGACGTCGGCGTGGTCGGCTTGCGCTGCTCCGGAGCCACCGGCGGACCGTCGACAACCGTCGGCTCGTCGTCGACGTCCGTCGTACCGTCGCCGCTCGTGTCGGGCGCGGCCGTGACCTTCGCGGTCGGCTCGGCATCGGACGGGTCGGCATCGGACGGACGGTCGATCGGGGCGGTCGGCTCGGCCGGCGCCGCTGTGGTCGGCTCGGCCGGCACGACCGCGGTCGGGTCGGCGACCTCACCGGAGGAGACGATGGCCGTCGGCGTGGCATCGGCGGCGGGGGTCGCTGCGGCAGCAGAGGTGGCGGCGGAGGCGGTCGCGGAGGCGGCCGGCGGCGGCGACACCGGCCGGTCGGCACTCTCGGCCGGTCGCGGGGCGGGCACCACCGGCAGGCGCGGCTCACGCGGACCGTTCGGCCCAGGCCGGCGTACGCCATCAAGCAGTGAGATGCCGCGCGACCGCTTGCCGGCGGCGCGGCGCAGCAAGCGCTCGGCCACCTCGGCGGTGATCCGCTCGTTCGGGTCCTTGCGCAGCAGCCCGTTGAGCACTGCCTTGAGCGGACCGGCGTTCTTCGGCGGCGGAATCGGCTCGGTCGCCAACGCGGCCAGGGTGCCGATCGCCGACGGCCGGGCGTACGGCGACTTGCCCTCGACCGCCGCGTAGAGCGTCGCGCCCAGCGACCACAGGTCGGCCTCCGGCCCGGCAGTGCCGTCCCGAGCCCGCTCCGGCGAGATGTACGCGGGCGAGCCGAGCACCATGCCGGTGCGGGTCACGTTGGGGTCGCCGGGGATCGTGGCGAGACCGAAATCGGTCAGCACCACCCGGCCGTCGTCGCCGAGCAACACGTTGCCGGGCTTCACGTCGCGGTGCATGACACCCGCCTTGTGCGCGGCGCTGAGCGCGCCCAGCACGCCCAGGCCGATCTCCACAGTGCGGGCCACCGAAACGGGGCCGTCCTCGGCGAGAGTGTCCTGCAACGACTTCGACGCCACGTACTCCATGACGATCCACGGATCGCCGTCGGTGCGCAGCACGTCGAAGATGCGGACGACGTTGGCGTGGTTGAGCCGGGCGATGGCCCGCGCCTCCCGCAACGAGCGCTCGCGCATCTCGCGGCGCTCCTCATCGGTGAGACCGGGAGGCGGCACCAACTCCTTGATGGCGACATCTCGATGCAGCACCTCGTCGCGCGCCTTCCACACCCGGCCCATGCCACCCTGGCCGAGCGGCGACAGAAGCCGGTATCGGTCAGCGACGAGTTGGGGAAGCGCGTTCGACATCGGTGAGACGGTACCCGGACCCGCTGACGCTCACACCGCCGGCACGCCACTGTGCGCTTCGCGTAACTTCGCGCCGCGTACCCTGGCGGCATGTCTGCCGAAGAGCCGCTGTTCCGGGTCGTCCGCGGCGTGCCCACCGCCGAGGAGTTGGCCGCTCTGGTGGGGGCGATCATCATCCGGTCCCGTCCGGCCGCCGCCCCTGCGGAGGCGCCCGCGTCCGCCTGGGCGCGCAGCGGTCGACCGGGCAACTCCCGTGGGTGGCGTGCCGCCGGCCTTCCCCGCTGACCCCGAGAACCGCCGTACGGGGGCTGTCAGGGTGGCGTTGAGCCGTTAACCTCACTCAGGGAAACGGTGCCGTTACGGGTAGGGAGGATCCATGATCCCCGAAGAGGACCGGCCAGCACCCTGGCTACGCGGTTACGGCGGCATCGAAGCCGACATCAGCCAGCTCAGAGAGTTCGCCGACCGGCTCGCCGCCGAAGTCGAGAGCAACTACGCGCCGCACCTGTCGTACATCGCCGAGGACATGTCCGCGAAGCTGCCCAACCCGTGCGACGCCTTCATCGAGCTGGTCACCTTCCTGCACGCGCACCACGAGACGCAGCAGGCCACCGCCGACATGGTGTACGCCGTCCGAGGCGCCACCGGCCACCTCGCCGCCGCCGCCGACCAGGTCGCCACCCACTACGCCGACAGCGACGCCTTCACCGCTGCCCGAGTGGTCGACGTGCAACGAGCCCTCGCCAACCCGGCCAGCGTCCTCCCCGGCGGTCCGACGCCGACCCTCACCGACCCGACCAGCCCCGACGCCGCAGGGCCGGTGGTGCTGCCATGATCGAGCGGGGCACCGGCCGCACCTCCGGCCTCACCGACTGGCACCTCATGGATGTCAACAGCATGTGGGCCTGCCTCCAGGACCACGACACCGCCAACCACTGGAAACAGGTCGCCGGCTGGCGCAAGGTCTGCGACCTGGCGCAAATCCACCTCGGCCGCCTCCAGCAGTACCGACGCGGACTCGCCGAGGCATGGCCTCCCGAAACCAGCGCCGCCTCCCGCACGTACCTCGCCGAACTCGACGAACTCATCGACAAGGTGCAGCGCACCCACGACGCCGCCGCCGCGAACTACACAGCGCTGTCCGCCGCGACCCAGGCCATCGGCACCACCCGCGCCGCACTCCGCAAGATCCACGAGGAGTACGCGACCAAGTTCCAGCAGAAGCAGGCGTACGAGTCGATGGTCGCCGACCCGAAAGCGGTGATGGCCAATCGGGCAACCCAGCCGCCTGTTGCTGACGGGGAACTGGAACGGCTCAACGTGCAGGCGCGATCCATGATGTTCAGCCTGAGCGGCGAACTCCAACAAGCCCAAGCAACCCTCCGAAAACCACCCGTGGCACCTCCGCAGTCCGGTAAGGATATTTCTAACCCGGATGTGTACGGAAGCGCTTCAGCGCCCATCATTCCGCCGATCTTGCCAGCACCTATGCCACCAAAGACGACGGCGAACCCGTCCGCCACTAAGCCCACCGCAGCCGCACCAGTGCCCATAGCGACCGGAAATGGTCCAATTCTTAATGGCGCTGTAGCAGGCGCTCCATTAAGCCCACCCAGCCTAGGACAGCCCGGCCTGTCCACTGCATCGAATCCCCCTTCCTTGCCGGGGGTACCACCCGTCCTTCCGCCTGCTGCCACCACCGCGCAAGTGAGCCACCAGCCCGGGCAACCGATCGGGAGACCTGGCCCCAATGGCTCGAATGGCCCGTCTCGCGCTCCCGGGCTGGATCCGTCGCGAACGATGCCGCCTGGAGGCCTTATCGGCAGCGTTCCCGGATCGCTGCCCCGTCAACCCGACAGCAACAGCGTTCCCCCACGACGAGTGAACCCGGTTGGAGGCGTGATTGGTGGCGGTGGCGCCGGAACTGCCCCTACTGGCGCGGCCGGATCCCGCCCTTCCGCAGGTAGAGGCCTTTCCAGTGCACACGGAATGCCTCCGATCGGCGGAGCGCCGGGGCCTTGGAGTTCTGGGATGAGTGGAACAGGCAATCCTAGGCGGAACGACGGCAATACAGCAGAGCCGAATCGCTGGGACCCGGACAATCCTTGGGAAACGCAAAAGGGAGTTAACCCAGTGGTCCGCCCTCCCGACGACGAGGGGCCAATAGACCCAGGACCGGCAATCGGCATCGGCCGGTGAAAAGGTCGACCACACAAGCCTTCCTCGCGATCCTGATATCCGTCGGGATTATCGCCCTATCATCCAGCCCCATCGCCGCGAGGGCACCCAGCCTGCCGCCTGACGTTGGCCCAAACCGCGTTCGCTCCGACCAGTGGCATTTAGCAACCCTAAACTCGGGAGAGGCCAACGAGATCAGCCAGGGTGAGGGCGTAACCGTGGCAGTACCGGACACAGGCGTTTACCCGCATCCAGACCTAAGAGCGAATCTCCTCCGCGGAGTCGACCTTACCAATGAAGGGGGGAGCAATGATGGCCAAAGCGATCGAAATAGCCACGGCACCGGGATGGCCGGCCTCATCGCTGCCCACGGCCAAGAAGGAAGCCGAGGAGCTCGAGGTATAGCACCGAAGGCCAAGGTCTTGCCAATTATTTCCTCGACGGCCGACAATCAGAGCAGCCCAGACAATCTGGGTAGGGCAATCGATTATGCCGTTTCCTCTGGTGCTGGCGTCATCAGCATTTCCAGTGCTGGAGGCTCCAGCCCTGCCCTGCGTCGCGCGATCAGGGGAGCTATTCTCGCGAATGTTGTCGTCGTCGCCGCTGCAGGTAATCGACCGGCCGACACGGAAGTTGGTTACCCCGCGTCCGAGGACGGCGTCCTCGCCGTGGGGGGCATTGACAAATCCGGCACTCACGCTGCCGTCTCGGTATCTGGGCCGGAGATTGACGTGGTTGCGCCCGCCGTCGACATCTACAGCACGAGCATCGACGGCAAGTACCGCAAAGGCACCGGCACCTCCGACGCGACGGCGATCGTTGCGGGCGCGGCTGCGTTGATCAGGTCCAAGTACCCATACCTGCCGGCCCGCGAGGTGGCGCACCGGCTCACGGCTACCGCCGTCGACAAGGGCCCTCCTGGGCGTGACGACGAGTACGGCTATGGGGTGATCGATCTTGTGGCGGCGCTGACGGCAGACGTACCGCCCCTCGGGTTTGAATCGGTGAGCGCCCCGGCCGGTGCTGGCCGGACCACGACGGCTGGCGCTCAACCGGATGACGAGAGCGACAGCGCGACAGCGCGTGGGCTGGCCACTCTCGGAGTGCTCGTAGCTGCCGGGGTCGGGTGGGCCGTGATGGCGCGGCGACGGCGGCGCGGTGATGATCCTCCACCCAGAATCAGTCGCTGAACGATCAACTAGGCGGTGATCCACTCGACTTTCAGGAAATCGCGGTGTCCGGGACGACGGGATAGCGCGGTTTCCTGAAAGTCGAGTGGATCAAGGCCACCCGGGCCACACGGGCCACCCCACCACCGGGCCACCGGGCCACCGGGCCACCCGACCACCGGACCACCGGACCACCTACCGACCCAGGCCACCCAACGGACCCAGGCCACCTGCCGACCCGGGCCGCCGGACGGCCGGGTACATGGCCGTGCTGGCGGGGTGTCGGTCTTGGTGGGGGCCTGGGCGGTAACGTCGGGCTGGTGTCTGAGACTTTGCCGCTCCGCCTCGTGCTCGCTTCGGCGAGCCCTGCCCGTCGTAAGTTGCTCCAGGCTGCTGGTATCGAGCCGGAGGTGCTGGTCAGCGGGGTGGACGAGTCCCTGGTGGTGACCGAGCGGGCCGAGGAGTTGTGCCTGGAGTTGGCTCGCCTGAAGGCGCAGGCGGTCTTGACCCGGCTGAACCCGGCCGCCGACCAGCGGACGTTGGTGATCGGCTGCGACTCGGTGCTCGCCTTCGACGGTGAGATTCTCGGCAAGCCGGCGGATGCGGCCGACGCGACCCGGCGGTGGCTGCGGATGCGGGGGCGCAGCGGCGTTCTGCACAGCGGGCACTGCCTGGTCGACGTTGCCGCAGGGCGGCGCGCGGAGGCGGTCGCGTCGACGACTGTCCACTTCGCTGACATCAGTGACGACGAGATCGCCGCTTACGTTGCCACGGGTGAGCCGCTGGCGGTGGCCGGCGCGTTCACGATCGACGGGCTGGGTGGGCCGTTCGTGGAGCGGATCGAGGGTGACGCGGGGACTGTGGTCGGGCTGTCGATGCCGCTGCTGCGCCGGCTCCTCGCCGAGCTGGATCTGCGGATCACCGACCTGTGGACGACTGTCGCGCCGGGCGGCCAAACTGTCGAGCCGCTCGGTAACGTCCGGTCATGACCACCAAGTCGATCCCGCTCACCAACGAGCTGCACGCCTATCTGGTCGCACACGGCTCCCCGCCGGACGAGATCATCCGTGACCTGGCCGAGGAGACCCGGTCGGTGCTGCCGGAGCACGCCACCATGCAGGTGGCTCCGGAGCAGGCCGCGTTCCTGACGTTCCTCACCCGGCTGCTCGGCGTGCGGCAGGCCGTCGAGGTCGGCACGTTCACCGGGCTTTCGTCGCTGGCGATCGCCCGCGGGTTGCCCGAGGGTGGGCGACTGACCTGCTTCGACATCTCGGAAGAGTTCACCGGCATCGCCCGGCGCTACTGGGCGCGGGCCGGCGTGCAGGATTCGATCGACCTGCGCATCGGCCCGGCGGCGGACGGGCTGCGGGAGTTGCCGCACGAACGGCACCTGGACTTCGCGTTCATCGACGCGGACAAGACCGGCTACCCGATCTACTGGGCGGAGTTGGTGCCCCGGATGCGTCCGGGTGGGGTGATCGCCGTCGACAACGTGTTGCGTGGTGGGCGGGTCATCGCCCCGCAGGACGCCAATGACCGGGCCATCGCCGCGTTCAACGACGAGGTCCTCGCCGACGTGCGGGTGGACCTGGTGATGCTGCCGATCGCGGACGGCCTGACCCTCGCCCGGGTCCGCTGAGCCCCGGGAACCGCTGACTGCCGACAGCCGCCGAACACTGATGGTGGGGTGTCCCGCCAGGGGACACCCCACCATCGAGGAACAGCAACAGCCAGCGTCAGCGGACGCTGCGGGCGAACTGGCGGGCGGCCCAGTAGACGCCTAGCGCGGCGAGGACCGCTGTGATGCTGAGGCCCTGCCAGACCTTGTCGCTGCCCAGGTCACCGGCGAACAGTGCCCGGGTGCCGTCGACCGCCCAGGAGAACGGGTTCCAGTTGGCGATGCCCTGCAACCAGCCGGGTGCGAAGGTCAGCGGCAGCAGGATGCCGGAGAGCAGCAGCACCGGTTGCGCCACCGTGTTCATCAGCGGGGCCAGCGCGTCCTCGCTCTTGACCTTGAGGGCGACGCCGTAGGAGACGGCCGAGGTCATGAGGGCGATCAGGGCGAGCATCAGGTACGCCAGCAGCAGGTCCCCGATGAACACGCGCAGGTCGAAGATGAGCGCCAGCAGCGTGATGATGACGGCCTGCACCAGGAGCGAGACCACGTCGCGCAGCGAGCGGCCGAGCAGCAGGGCGAGCCGGCTGATCGGGGTGACCCGGGAGCGTTCGATGACGCCGGCTCGCAGCTCGGCGATCAGGCCGAAGCCCTGGAACAGGCCACCGAAGATGGCCAGCAGCACCAGCAGACCCGGTACGAAGATCTTGTAGGCGGCGGCCTGGGTGGGCGCGTTCAGTGCGGGCTTGAGCAGCGGGGCGAAGAGCAGCAGGTACATGACCGGCTGGAACACGCCGACGAAGACCCAGACCGGGTTGCGGAGCAGGAGTTGGATCTGGCGCTGGAAGATCAGCCACGTGTCACGGGCGAATTTCATGAGAGTCGTCTCCGGTGGTCAGGACTCGCGCAGCGAGCGGCCGGTCTTGGTGAGGAAGACGTCGTCGAGGCTGGGTCGATGCAGCTCGATCGAGCGCAGCTCCAGCCCGGCGTGGTCGAGTCGGCGCAGCACCTGCGGGATGGCGGTGGCGCCCTCGTCGACGTAGAGGCGCAGGCCGCCCTCGTCGACAGTCTCCAGCTTGTTGACGTACGGCTCGCCGTCGAGCGTCTGGGCGGCCTGCGGGGTGGCGGCCAGGTCGAGCCCGACCAGCACCACGTCGCCGGAGATCTCCCGCTTGAGCTCGGTGGGCGTGCCCTCGGCCACCACCTCGCCGTTGTCCATGATCGCGATCCGGTCGCAGAGCGCGTCGGCCTCGTCCAGGTAGTGCGTGGTGATGAAGACGGTCATCCCGTCGGCGCGGAGCCGGCGGATCTCGTCCCACATGTGGGCGCGGCTCTGCGGGTCGAGGCCGGTGGTCGGCTCGTCCAGGAAGACGATCTTCGGCTCGTGGATGATGCCGAGGGCGATCTCGACCCGGCGACGCTGGCCGCCGGAGTAGGTCTTGCACTTGCGGTCGGCGTACTCGGTGAGCTGGAAGGCGTCCAGGGCGCGGGCGGCGCGCCGTTGCGCGTCGGCCTTGTTGATGCCGTACATCCGGGCGTGCAGCACCAGCTCCTCGCGGGCTGTGGACTCGTCCCAGGTGCTGCCGCCCTGCGGGACGTACCCGATGCGGCGGCGCACCTCGGCCGGGTCCTTGCGCAGGTCGGCGCCCGCGATGGTGGCCTCGCCGCCGTCCGGCTCGATCAGCGTGGCGAGCATCCGCAGCGTGGTGGTCTTGCCGGCGCCGTTCGGGCCGAGGAAGCCGAAGATCTCGCCCTTGGCAACGTCAAGGTCGACGCCCCGCACGGCGTCCACCGTCTTCGTCTCTCGACCCGCGCGGGAGCGGAACGACTTCCGCAGCCCCCTGGTCTCGATCATTTCTGCTCCTGGTCGTTTCGGGCCGGTCGGGCCGGCCGTCGAGTGGGACGACGCCGGACGGCGCACTCCCCCGCTGTGCCGCAGAAGGCTAACGCGATATAGCTTTTTTAGTCAACGTTGATTATTCCGCGTCGGTGTCGGACTGCTCCGCACCGTCCCTCCACCCCGACCAACCCTGCGCTTCATCCAGCTCAGCAGGCAGGTACGACACTCCGGAATCGATCCGTTCGGCGATCCGCTCGCACCAGGTCATCTCCGCCTCCGCCCGCGCCGACCACAGCTCGAACATCCAGCCCACGTGGGCCGGCTTGCGGTTGCGCACCCAGTCCGACTCCAGCGAGGCACGCATCGACTCCACGCCGGCGCGCAGCAGGTTGGCACGGTTGCGCAGGGCGGCGGCCGCCTCGGCGCGAGGCATCGCCGGCAGGAAGGAGAAGGCCGCCACGAACGGGTCGGCAGGCTCGCTGATGGTCCACCAGGAGTTGCGCAGCAACGTCTCGAACTCGTCCTCCCCCTTGACGGTCACCTCGTACGTGGTGCGCGCTGGACGGGCGCCGACCTGCTCGGTCGCGACGGCGCGGAGCAGCCCTTCCTCGGTGAGCTTGCGCAGGGCGTGATAGATCGATCCGGGCTGCACGTTCGCCCACTTGTCGGCGCTCCAGCTCAGCAGCTCGCGGCGCACGTCGTAGCCGTGCACGGGCTGCATCCACCGCACCAGACCGAGAATCATCATCCGAGTCGAAGACACCCGATAAGCGTAATAGCCAAGTTTGACTAAGCCGTGGCGGGTGCAGTGCGGCATCCCACACTGAGCGATCGTTAGGGCCGCTGTGGGCGGCCGATACACTCCCCGTCAGTAACCTGCCCGGGAGGAGCCACGAAGGTGCGCAAGGTACTCATCGCCAACCGCGGCGAGATCGCCGTCCGGGTGATCCGCGCGTGCCGCGACGCTGGCCTGGGCAGCGTCGCCGTGTACGCGGACTCCGACCGCGACGCCCTGCACGCCACCCTCGCGGACGAGGCGTACGCCCTCGGCGGCGACAGCGCGACCGAGACCTACCTGCGCATCGACAAGCTGCTCGACGTCGCCGCTCGGGCCGGCGCCGACGCCGTACACCCTGGTTATGGCTTCCTCAGTGAGAACGCCGACTTCGCCCAGGCCGTCATCGACGCCGGGCTGACCTGGATCGGCCCGACCCCGCAGGCGATCCGCGACCTGGGCGACAAGGTCACCGCCCGGCACATCGCCCAGCGGGCCGGCGCACCGCTGGTCCCCGGCACCCCGGACCCGGTGGCCAGCCCGGACGAGGTGATGGCGTTCGCCGTCGACCACGGCCTGCCGGTCGCCATCAAGGCCGCCTTCGGTGGCGGCGGGCGCGGCCTCAAGGTCGCCCGCACGATGGAGGAGATCCCCCAACTGTTCGAGTCGGCCACCCGGGAGGCGGTCGCGGCGTTCGGTCGGGGCGAGTGCTTCGTCGAGCGGTACCTCGACCAGCCCCGGCACGTCGAGGCGCAGGTCCTCGCCGACCAGCACGGCAATGTGATCGTGGTGGGCACCCGGGACTGCTCGTTGCAGCGACGTCACCAGAAGCTCGTCGAGGAGGCGCCCGCGCCGTTCCTCACCGACGCCCAGCGCGCGCAGATCCACGAGAGCGCCAAGGCGATCTGCCGCGAGGCCGGCTACCACGGCGCCGGCACCGTGGAATACCTGGTCGGCGTCGACGGCACCATCTCCTTCCTGGAGGTCAACACCCGACTCCAGGTCGAGCACCCGGTCACCGAGGAGACCGCCGGCATCGACCTGGTCCGGGAGCAGTTCCGGATCGCCGACGGCGAGAAGCTGCGGATCACCGAGGACCCGACGCCTCGCGGGCACGCAATCGAGTTCCGGATCAACGGCGAGGACCCGGGCCGCAACTTCCTGCCCGCCCCCGGCACTGTCACAGCGCTGCGCCTGCCGAGCGGGCCGGGTGTGCGGGTCGACACCGGCATCTCGGCCGGCGACGTGATCGGCGGCAACTTCGACTCGCTGCTCGCCAAGGTGATCATCACGGGTGAGACGCGGACCGAGGCGCTGGAGCGCGCCCGCCGCGCGCTGGACGAGATGGTCCTCGACGGGATGGCCACCGCGCTGCCTTTCCACCGGCTCGTCGTGCGGGACGAGGCGTTCACCGCCGAGCCGTTCACAGTGCACACCCGGTGGATCGAGACCGAGTTCCACAACACGGTGCCGCCGTTCACCGCCGCCGCCGGCGCCGCCGAGGCGCCGGCCGAGCGCGACACCGTCGTGGTCGAGGTCGGCGGCAAGCGCATCGAGGTCAGCCTCCCCGCCGGCTTCGACGGGAGTACGACCACCGCGGCACCCGCCTCCCGCAAGCCGACCCGGCGCGGCGGCGGCGCCAAGGCCGGCGCCCCGGTCGGCGGCGACGCGCTCACCTCGCCGATGCAGGGCACCATCGTCAAGATCGCGGTGGCGGACGGCGACACAGTGGCCGAGGGTGACCTGGTCGTGGTGCTGGAGGCGATGAAGATGGAGCAGCCGCTGCACGCGCACAAGGCGGGTACGGTCAGTGGCCTCAGCGCCGAGGTCGGCGCCGTGATCACCGCCGGTGCCCCCATCTGCACCATCGCCTGAGCCGCCCGGCGGGCGGTCAGCGCAGGGTTTCGGCGGCGACCGCGCGGACGGCGGCAGTCAGGGCGTTGAGCACGTCCGACTCCAGCCGCCAGTGCTGCCAGTACAGCGGGACGTCGAGGTGTCGGCCCGGTGCGAGGTCGACACAGCCGCCGGCGGTCAGGTCGGCCTCGGCGATCTGTTCCGGCACCATGCTCCAGCCCAACCCGAGCCTGATCATTTCGCTGAACGCCGGGATCGACGGTACGTAGTGCACCGGCGGGTCGAGCGGTCGACCGGCCACCGCCCGGATGAACCGGTGTTGCACCCGGTCCTTCCGGTCGAAGACGACAAGCGGGGCGCTCGCCAGCGCGGCGGCGGTGAGTCCCTTGGCGAAGTGGGCCGCCGCGAATTCCGGCGTGGCCAGTGTGCGGTAGCGCATGGACCCGAGCCGCAGCACCCGGCAGCCCTGCACTGCCTCCCGCTGGGCGGTGACCGCAGCCGTCACCGAACCGTCGCGGAGCAACTCGGCGGTGTGGTCCTGATCGTCCTGCCGCAGGTCGAACGAGAGCCCGGCCCGCTGCGGCAACCGGGCCAGCGCGGCGGGAAACCAGGTGGCCAGCGAGTCCGCGTTGACCACCACGGCGACCCGGATCCGACCGCCGCCGGCCAGCGGGCCGCGGGCATCGGCCAGCGCCTCCCGTTCGAGCAGCGCGAGCTGGCCGGCCAGGCGCAGCAGCGGGCGGCCGGCGTCGGTTGCCACGCACGGACGGGCGCGGCGGACCAGCACCTGGCCGACGGTCTCCTCCAGCGCCTTGATCCGTTGGCTCACCGCCGACGGCGTGACGTGCAGCAGCCGGGCCGCCGCGTCGAAGCTGCCCTCCGCCACCACCGCCGCGAGGGTCCGTAGCTGCGCCGAGTCGAGACCATCCATTAGCTGAGCTTAAGTTGCGTCAGAATCTTTAGTTGGACTGGTGGCTGTCGGCGGCCCTAGCGTCGACTCCGTGCTCACCTCCGCCGTCGCCGGCTTCTCGATCTCCATCGCGCTCATCGTCGCCATCGGCGCCCAGAACGCCTTCGTCCTGCGCCAGGGCCTGCGACGCGAGCACGTCGTACCCGTGGTGCTGGCCTGCGCCGCCTCGGACGCGCTGCTGATCATGGCGGGGGTGGCCGGGGTCGGTTCGCTGGTGACCGGCCGACCGGGCCTGCTGATGGCGATCCGGTGGGGCGGCGCGGCCTTCCTGCTCTGCTACGCGGGGCTCGCCGCCCGCCGCGCCCTGCGTCCCGGCGCCCTGCTGCCCACCGAGCGTCCGCCGGCCACGTTGGGGGCGACACTGCTCGCCTGCGCCGCCTTCACGTATCTGAACCCGCACGTCTACCTGGACACCGTCCTGCTCCTCGGCAGCGTGGCCCAACAGCACCCGCACCGGTGGGTCTTCGGCGCCGGCGCCGTCCTGGCCAGTGTGGTCTGGTTCACCGCGCTCGGCGTCGGCGCCCAGCGCCTCGCACCGCTGCTCGCCCGCGCCACGGCCTGGCGGGTGCTGGACGCGGTCATCGCCGTCGTGATGGCCGGGCTCGCCGTGGCGCTCCTGCTGGGCTGACCAGCTCTTACGCGACGTCGACGACAGCGGAGGCGACGGAAGTGTTTTCCACGACCACCGGCGGCGGGACGCTCCACGAGCGGGGATGATGGGCCGAGTGCGGTTCCTACACGGCGCGGCTCCCGCGCACGACCTGACCTATACCGACGTCTTCATGGCGCCGGCCCGCTCCGACCTGGGCTCCCGGCTCGACGTCGACCTCTCCACCGGCGACGGCACCGGCACCACCATTCCGTTGGTGGTGTCGAACATGACCGCTGTCGCCGGACGGCGGATGGCGGAGACGGTCGCCCGCCGGGGTGCCATCACGGTGATTCCGCAGGACATTCCGATCGAGGTGGTGGCGAATGTCGTCGCCTGGGTCAAGCAGCGCCACCTGGTCTACGACACGCCCATCACGCTGGGCCCGACCGAGACCGTGGGTGACGCCATCCACCTGCTGCCCAAGCGCTCGCACGGTGCGGTGATCGTGGTCGACGACGCCGGCCGGCCGATGGGTGTGGTCACCGAGGCGGACACCACTGGCGTGGACCGCTTCGCGCAGCTGCGTCACGTGATGTCCACCGAGTTGCACACCGTGCCGGCGGACGCGGATCCGCGTACCGGCTTCGACCTGCTCTCGGCGGGCCGTCGCCGACTCGCCCCGGTGGTGGACGCCGAGGGTCGGCTGGTCGGGGTGCTGACCCGACAGGGCGCGTTGCGCGCCACCCTCTACACGCCTGCCGTGGACGACCGGGGCCGACTGCGGATCGCGGCGGCCGTCGGGATCAACGGGGACGTGACCGGCAAGGCCTCGGCGCTGCTGGAGGCGGGGGTGGACACGTTGGTCGTGGACACCGCACACGGCCACCAGGCACGGATGATCTCCGCGCTTCAGGCGGTCCGGAAGCTGGACCCGGGGGTCCCGGTGGCGGCCGGCAACGTGGTCACCGCCGAGGGCGTACGCGACCTGGTGGAGGCAGGAGCGGACATCATCAAGGTCGGCGTCGGCCCCGGCGCGATGTGCACCACCCGGATGATGACCGGCGTGGGTCGACCGCAGTTCTCCGCCGTGCTCGACTGCGCAGCCGCCGCCCGCCAACTGGGCCGGCACGTGTGGGCCGACGGCGGAGTGCGGCACCCCCGGGACGTGGCGCTCGCGCTCGCCGCCGGCGCGTCGAACGTGATGATCGGCTCCTGGTTCGCCGGCACCTACGAGTCTCCCGGTGACCTCTACACCGACGCGGACGGCCGGCGGTACAAGGAGAGCTTCGGAATGGCCTCGGCTCGGGCTGTCAGCGCCCGAACCGCCGACGACAGCCCGTACGACAGGGCCCGCAAGGCGGTCTTCGAGGAGGGCATCTCCTCGGCCCGGATGCACCTGGACCCGGCCCGCCCCGGTGTCGAGGACCTGATCGACGAGATCATCGCGGGGGTACGCAGCGCCTTCACCTACGCCGGCGCCCGGGACCTGACCCAGTTCCACGAGCGGGCCATCGTCGGCGTGCAGAGCGCCGCCGGCTTCACCGAAGGAATGCCCCTCCCCACCAGCTGGTAGCCCCACCCACCCACCCACCCATTCACCCATCCACCCTCGTTGATCATGAGGTTGTTGCCTCCCGCGTCGGCGTGTCATGGCAATAACTTCATGATCAACCGGGTGGGGGCGTGAGCCCCGGGGAGGGGCGTGGGCCCCGGGGGGTTGGTTCTAGGTTGACAGTCGGCGGAGCACGGCGCGGGCTGCCTCGCGGGGGTTGTCGCCCACCCGGTCGGGCAGCGCGCCGGCCAGCCAGAGGGTGGCGAAGCCGTGCGCGATCGACCAGGCCGCGAGCGAGTCCCGGTCGGTGT
The DNA here is from genome assembly GCF_022229005.1 of Micromonospora trifolii. Classification (GTDB taxonomy): domain Bacteria; phylum Actinomycetota; class Actinomycetes; order Mycobacteriales; family Micromonosporaceae; genus Micromonospora; species Micromonospora trifolii. The sequence goes on along the minus strand of NZ_JAKKFD010000027.1, from coordinate 40,265 downwards.
CGGCGGGAGCGCCGCCGGTGGGTAGCGCCGCCACCCCGGAGCGGAGCGCCGCGCCGGCCCGACCCCGCGCCGCGGTCAACTCGGCGTCGTCGGCCCGGTAGAGCTCCGGCCGGAACATCACCTCGAAGTACGCCCGGTGCGTGACGGCGAAGTCGACGTACGCGACGCCGGCCTCCAACAGGTCGCCATCCGCCTCGGTCAACGTCTGGGCCAGCAGGTCGAAGCCCTGCGCGGCGAGCGCGGTGAGCAGGCATGCCTTGTCGCCGAAGTGGTGTGCGGGCGCGGCGTGCGAGACACCGGCCCGGCGGGCCAGGTCGCGCAGGCTCAGCGCGGCGGGCCCGACCTCCCCGACGGCCTCCAGCGCCGCGGCGAGGAGGGTGCGACGCAGGTCGCCGTGGTGATAGGCGCGAGTGTCCGTCATGCGCCAATCCTATCTTGCCATTGACAAGATGCGCCTCTGGCGCGCAATCTTGCCACTGACAAGTTTTCCCGAGGAGGATTCCGATGGCACCCCTGATCGCCTTGATCGTCGGCACCGCGCTGGCCCGACTCGCCGGTTTGGCCGGCATCTCTGCACTGGACGGCTGGCACCCCGCGCTGCGCGTCGGGCTGGCGGTGATGTTCACGCTGACCGCCGTCGCACACTTCGTCGGCCAGCGCCGCGCCGGCCTGATCGCGATGGTCCCGCCCCGACTGCCCCGACCGGACCTGCTGGTCGCCGTCACCGGCGTGCTGGAACTGGTCGGCGCCGTCGGCCTGCTGGTGCCGGCGACCGCCCGGGTCGCGGCAGCCGGGCTCGGCCTGCTCATGCTCGCCATGTTCCCGGCCAACGTCTCGGCCGCCCGTCGTGAACTGACCCTCGCCGGCCACCCGGTCACTCCGCTGGCACAGCGCACCGTCCTACAGATCGTGTTCGTGGCCACCGCTGCGGCAATTTCGTTTGGCCCCTGACTATCAGGGAGCTAACCTACCTGTCGTGGAACTCGTGACCCTCCAGGACGTGCCGCTCGGCCGGCTGCTGGTGGTGGCCGGGCACCTGGTCGGGCAGCGGTGGAACCGCTACCTCGCCGAGGAGCACGGCCTCACCCAGGCCGGCATGATCACCCTGATGACGCTCGCCCGACACGGCGAGTTGCCGCACCGGGCGGTCGCCGAGAAGGGGTTCGTCCGCCCGGCGACGCTGACCGGCATCGTCGACACGCTCGAGCGCGACGGTCTGGTCGAGCGGCAGCGCGACGACAACGACCGACGCAGCATCCGACTCGCCATCACCCCCGCCGGGCGGGAACGGGTGGCCGCGCTCGGCGCGCTCATGCACTCCGGGCGGCCCCTCACCTCGGTCGACGCCGACCCGGCGAAGGCCAAGGTGATCCGGGAGTTCCTGCTTGAGGTCATCGGCAGCGGAGACGACCCGCGGATGACCGGACGCCCTACCGAAACGAAGGACCCGGCGTGCTGATCCGACTCCTGCGCGGCCAACTGCGCACCTACCAGAGACCTTTGCTGGCGGTCGTGCTGCTCCAGTTCGTGGGCACCATGGCCTCGCTCTACCTGCCCAGCCTCAACGCGGACATCATCGACCAGGGCGTGGCCCGGGGCGACACCGACTACATCGTGCGCACCGGCGGCTGGATGCTGCTGGTCAGCCTGATCCAGATCGTCTGCTCGATCGCCGCCGTCTACCTGGGCGCCCGGGTCGCGATGGGCTTCGGCCGCGACGTACGCGCCGAACTGTTCGGGCACGTCAACCGCTTCTCCGCCCGCGAGGTGGCCCGGTTCGGAGCGCCGTCGCTGATCACCCGCAACACCAACGACGTGCAGCAGGTGCAGATGCTCGTGCTGATGAGCTGCACGATGCTCGTCGCCGCACCGATCATGAGCGTCGGCGGCGTGTTCATGGCACTGCGTGAGGACGTCGGGCTCTCCTGGCTGATGCTGGTCAGCGTGCCGGTGCTGGCCATCGCCCTCGGCGCGATCATCCGTCGGATGGTGCCGGGCTTCCGGCTGATGCAGACCCGCATCGACACTGTCAACCGGGTGCTGCGGGAGCAGATCACCGGCATCCGGGTGGTCCGCGCGTTCGTCCGCGAGCCGTACGAGACGGACCGCTTCGGCGTCGCCAACGCCGACCTGACGGCCACCGCTCTGCGTACCGGCCGATTGATGGCGTTGATCTTCCCGGTGGTCATGCTGGTGCTGAACGTCTCCAGCGTGGCGGTGCTCTGGTTCGGCGCGCAGCGGGTGGACGCCGGCGCGATCCAGGTCGGCGCGCTCACCGCGTTCCTCCAGTACCTGATGCAGATCCTGATGGCGGTCATGATGGCCACCTTCATGCTGATGATGGTGCCGAGGGCGGCGGTCTGCGCCGAGCGGATCGTCGAGGTGCTGGACACCGACTCCTCGGTGGTCCCGGCCGCCGCGCCGGTCACCGAGCTGCCCACCCGAGCCGAGCTGGAGCTGCGCGGGGTGCGCTTCCAGTACCCGGGCGCTGTGGAGCCGGTGCTGCGCGACATCTCCTTCCGGGCGACACCGGGCACCACCACGGCGATCATCGGCAGCACCGGCGCGGGAAAGACGACCCTGCTGTCGCTGATCCCCCGCCTGGTCGACGTCACCGCCGGCGCGGTGCTGGTCGACGGGGTGGACGTGCGGGAGTTGGCGCCGGACGAGCTGTGGCGGCGCATCGGCCTGGTGCCGCAACGGCCGTACCTGTTCACCGGGACGGTCGCCAGCAACCTGCGCTACGGCAACCCGGACGCCACCGACGAGGAACTGTGGACGGCGCTGGAGATCGCCCAGGCCCGGGACTTCGTGGCCCAGATGCCCGGTGGGCTGGACGCCCCGATCGCGCAGGGCGGCACCACCGTCTCCGGCGGGCAGCGGCAACGCCTCGCCATCGCCCGGGCCCTGGTCCGGCAACCGGAGATCTACCTCTTCGACGACTCGTTCTCCGCGCTCGACCTGGGCACCGACGCGCGGCTGCGAGCGGCACTGCGGCCGGTCACCGCGCAGGCGGCAGTGGTCATCGTGGCCCAGCGGGTCTCCACGATCATCGACGCCGATCAGATCATCGTCCTGGAAAACGGAGGCGTCGTCGGAGTGGGACGACATGCGGAGTTGTTGGAAACCTGCCCGACGTACGCCGAGATCGTGGCCTCGCAGCAGACCACGGAGGTGGCGGCATGAGCGAGCGTGACGAGCCGCGCACCGCGGCCGTACCCAGTCAGAAGCCGGCCGGCGACGGACGGACGCCCGATGAGACCGCGCAGCAACCCGGCGGGGGGCCCGCGGCGGAGACCGGCGGTGGCGCGGCGACGCCGAAGCGGCTGCCGCCCGGCGGCCAGCGCGGCGGCCCGGGATGGATGAGCGCCGGCATGCCCGCCGAGAAGTCGATGAACTTCGGGCCGTCGGCCCGACGGTTGCTCGGCCGGCTGCGCTCGCACCGACTGCACCTGGCCGCGATCATCACGTTGGCAGTGGTGAGCGTCGGGTTCAGCGTGGCCGGGCCGAAGATCCTCGGCCACGCCACCGACCTGATCTTCACCGGGGTGATCGGCCGGCAACTGCCCGCCGGCACCACCGCCGAGCAGGCCGTCGCGGCGGCCCGGGCCAGCGGCAACAACAGCTTCGCCGACATGTTGGCCCGGATGGACGTGGTGCCCGGGGTGGGCATCGACTTCAGCGCGCTGAAGCGGGTGCTGCTGCTGGCGCTCGGGCTCTACCTGGCGGCGAGCCTGCTGTCCTGGTGGCAGGGTTGGCTGCTCAACGGGGTCGTCCAGCGCACAGTGCTGCGGCTGCGCGCCGAGGTGGAGGAGAAGCTCAACCGGCTGCCGCTGCCCTACTTCGACAGGCAGCCGCGCGGCGAGTTGCTCAGCCGGGTCACCAACGACATCGACAACATCTCCACCAGCCTCCAGCAGACCCTCAGCCAGTTGCTCACCTCGCTGCTGACAGTCGTCGGCGTGCTGGCGGTGATGTTCTGGATCTCGCCGGTGCTGGCCCTGGTGGCGCTGGTCGCGGTGCCGTTGTCGGTGCTGGTCACCCAGCGCATCGCCAAGCGCTCGCAGAAGCAGTTCATCGCCCAGTGGACGCACACCGGCGAGTTGAACGGCCAGATCGAGGAGGCGTACACCGGTCATGAGCTGGTGAAGGTCTTCGGCCGGCAGCGTGAGGTCGAGGCCGCGTTCCACGCGAAGAACGATGAGTTGTTCCGGGCCAGCTTCGGGGCACAGTTCGTTTCCGGGATCATCATGCCGTCGATGATGTTCATCGGAAACCTGAGCTACGTGGCGATCGCCGTGGTCGGCGGGCTGCGGGTCGCCTCCGGCACGATGAGCCTCGGCGACGTGCAGGCGTTCATCCAGTACTCCCGCCAGTTCACCCAGCCGCTCACCCAACTCGCCTCGATGGCCAACCTGCTCCAGTCCGGTGTGGCGTCGGCCGAGCGGGTCTTCGCGGTGCTCGACGCGGACGAGCAGACCCCCGACCCGGTCGAGCCGGCCCGGGTCACCGACCCGCACGGTCGGGTCGAGTTCGAGCGCGTCTCGTTCCGCTACGAGCCGGACAAGCCTCTGATCGACGACCTGTCGCTGATCGCCGAACCGGGGCACACGGTGGCCATCGTCGGCCCGACCGGCGCCGGCAAGACCACACTGGTCAACCTGGTGATGCGGTTCTACGAGCTGGACGCCGGCCGGATCACCCTCGACGGGGTGGACATCACGACGATGCGCCGCGACGACCTGCGTGGCCGGATCGGCATGGTGCTCCAGGACACCTGGCTGTTCGGCGGCACCATCCGGGACAACATCGCCTACGGGCGGCCGGACGCGACCGAGGAGGAGATCCTCGCCGCCGCCCGGGCCACCTTCGTGGACCGGTTCGTGCGCAGCCTCCCCGACGGCTACGACACAGTCATCGACGAGGAGGGCAGCAACGTCAGCGCCGGCGAGAAGCAGCTCATCACCATCGCGCGGGCGTTCCTCGCCGAGCCGTCGCTGCTGATCCTCGACGAGGCCACCAGTTCGGTGGACACCCGCACCGAGGTGTTGCTGCAACGGGCGATGGCCGCGCTGCGCTCGGACCGGACCAGCTTCGTGATCGCGCACCGGCTCTCCACCATCCGCGACGCCGACCTGATCCTGATGATGGAGAACGGTCGGATCGTCGAGCAGGGCACCCACGAGCAGTTGCTCGCCGCCCAGGGCGCGTACCACAGGCTCTACCGTTCACAGTTCACCGGAGCGGTGGTCGACGAGGAACCGGCCGCCCAACCGGCGTCGGTCTGAGGTCGGGCGGCCGTGCGCGCGAGGCGATCGGTGGGTGTGTCAGTCCGACGGCAGCAGGTCGGTCGCGCGGGCGGCGACCTGCCCGCCGATCAGGGCGAGCGCGGCGTCGGCGGGCATCGGAGCCAGGGCACGGCCGCCGCGCAGGCGCAGCGCGAGACGCCCGTCGGCCGCCTCCCGGGCACCCAGCACCCCGAGGTACGGGACGCGGCGGCGGGCCGCGTCCCGGACCCGGGCGCCCAGCGAGCCGGAGGCGTCGACCTCGACCCGCAGGCCGGCCTCGACCGCCCGTCGGGCCAGGTCGGCCGCCGCGTCGACCTGGCCGTCGTCGACCGGCAACAACACCAACTGGACGGGCGCGTACCAGGCCGGGAACGCGCCCTCGTGCACCTCGATGAGGTACGCGAACAGCCGCTCCATGCTGCCGACCAGGCTGCGGTGCACCATCACCGGCCGACGCCGGCTGCCGTCCGAGTCGGTGTACGACAGGTCGAACCGTTCCGGCTTGTCGAAGTCCAACTGGATGGTGGAGAGGGTCGACTCCCGACCGGCGGCGTCGACGATCTGAATGTCGATCTTCGGGCCGTAGAAGGCGGCCTCCCCCGGCGCCTCGACGTACTCCACCCCGGCCAGCGCCTCCCGGAGCAACTGCTCGGCGCGGGCCCACTGGGCGTCGTCGCCGACGTACTTCTCGCCCGGTCCGCGCAGCGACAGCCGGAACCCGGCCGGCCGGACACCGAGCGCGGCGTGCGCGGCACGGATCAGCCCGAGGATCTCGACGACCTCCGCGCCGACCTGCTCGGGGGCGCAGAAGGTGTGCGCGTCGTTGAGCGAGATGGCGCGTACCCGGGACAGCCCGCCGAGCACCCCGGAGCGCTCCGAGCGGTACATCCCGCCCAGCTCCGCGATCCGCAACGGCAGCTCCCGGTAGGAACGGCCCCGCGCCCGGAAGACCAACGCGTGGTGCGGGCAGAGCGCCGGCCGGAGCACGAACTCGTCGTCGGCGCTCAGCCGCATCGGCGGGAACATGTCGTCGGCGAAGTAGCCGAGATGGCCGGAGAGTTCGAAGAGTTCCCGCTTGCCCAGCGGCGGCGAGTAGACGTGCTGGTGGCCGGAGCGGCGCTCCAACTCCCGGACGTAATCCTCGACGGCGTGCCGGGCGGCGGCGCCGGCCGGCAGCCAGATCGGCAGGCCGGCGCCGGCCAGCGGATCGGAGACGAAGAGGTCCAGCTCACGGCCGAGCCTACGGTGGTCGATCATGTCGGGCTCCTGGATCGGGTACGACCCGGAGGCGACCTGGACACCGAACGCCGCGCGGCCATCCGGGGCGGATCGCCCCGGGGCCTGGTCGACTGTGATTACGTCAGAGCGGCGCCGGGGACACCCGGCGTCGTGGTCATCACTACCGCGCTGCGCATACGGCGACCGTACCCGCGCGACGTTCGGGAATGCACCCGGATTTGCGGCGGAGGGGTGGGCCGCCGGCGCGGGACCCGCCGGCGGCCCTGGCGGCCGAATCGTCAGGAACGGGGGACCCGACGGGCGTGGCCGCGCCGACAACGGTACGCCGACGAACGCCGTTCTGCCGCCCGCCTCGAACGGGTGGAACCGCCTCCGACCCCGTCACCCGGCAGCGACCGGCCTCGTTCCAACTGGATGGCCCAGTCGTGTCGACGGTCACGACGGGCCGGGGCCGTCCACCGTGACGCCGGACACGACGTCAGGCTCAAGACACCCAATCGGCCGCATCCGGCGAGGTGGCAGGCGTGCCCGAACTTCTGACTGACGTCGCGTCGCCGACGTGGGCGTACCTGGTGCTGCTCGCGCTGCTGATCGCGGACGCCTTCGTCCCGGTGATCCCCACCCAGATCGTCATGATCACCAGTGGTGCGCTCACCGTCTACGGCGGGCTCAGCCTGCCGGTCACCATCGCCGTCGGCGCGCTCGGCGTGTTCGCCGGCGACCTGGCCTGCTACCTGCTGGGGCGCAGTGCACCGGACCGGCGGCCACCCCGGCACGCCGAGCTGAGCCGCGCCCGCCGGGTGGCCAGCCGGGTCACCCAGGGGCTGCGACAACCCGGGCCGCTGGTGATCCTGCTCTGCCGGTTCGTGCCCGGCGGCCGGATGGCGGCCTGCTTCTCGGCCGGGCGTAGCCGCTACCCGTACCGCCTGTTCGTGCTCTACGAGGCCGTCGCCGCGCTGGGCTGGGCCACCTACGGTGCGCTGGTCGGGCACCTGGGCGGCACCGCACTGACCGAGTCGGCCTGGCGGCTGGCCATCATCGCCACCGCCGCGGCGGCCGGATTCGCCGCGGCCGGATGGGCGATGACAGTGGTGAGCGCTCGCCACGCCCGCGCCGCCGCCGCCGCCGCGGTTGACGTCCCCATCGACTGAGTGTCGTTGGATCTGCGGGTATAAGCTGCACTTATATTGACAGCATGTGGGACGTCAAACTTCATCCTGAGGTCGAGGAGTGGTTCCTCCACCTCTGCAAGACGGATCCCGCCAGCGCCGACCTCATCAGCGAGGCCATCGACCTCCTCGCCGAACACGGGCCGGCGCTCGGGCGTCCCCTGGTTGACCGCCTCAAAGGCAGCATCTTCCACCACATGAAGGAGTTGCGACCTGGGTCGACTGGCTCCACGGAGGTCCGCATGATCTTCGCTTTTGATCCCGTTCGAGAAGCTGTTTTTCTGGTCGCTGGCGACAAGTCGGGCCAGTGGCAGACTTGGTACAAGACGGCGGTCCCGTTGGCGGACGACCGGTTTCAGGAGCACCTCTCCAGGCTGAGGGAAACACAGAGATGACCGATGGAGCTGACTGGCAGGACGTCAAGGCGAAGGCCCGCGCGATCGATCCATCCTGGGCAGATCCGGACCGGGTCTCCCGGCGCGCTCAGCACCGTGAGCAGATGCTGGCAGCGGTCAGTGGGGCGCAGCTGGCAGAGATCCGCAAGCACCTGGGTATGACTCAGGTGCAACTGGCCGAGGCGGCGGGGCTGACGCAGGCGAGAATCAGCCAGATCGAGAATGGCGAGCAAACCAGCCTGGAATCACTCCGCGCCTACGTCACCGGCCTGGGTGGTCATCTCGACATCGTCGCCCGCATTGGGAACATCCAGCTGAACGTCGCCTGACCTGGCGAAGGTCTTCCCAACCATCGGACGTTCACGGATGCGCGGAAGCACGTCACGGCCACATGCCGGAAGGCCTCTAGGGGTGGTCCCGGGGGTTGATTTCGGTGGCTGTCCCGGATTCGGCTGGGGTGTCCGCGGCGACAGGCTGAGGCATGCCTGTTACCCGGAGTACCGGCCTGCTGGCCCTGGGCGGGATCGCCCTGGCGGCGCTGCTCACCGTGATCGGCCACCTCGAAGTCAACGACGACCTCAACCCGTGGGCGTTGACCATCAGCGACTTCGCGGTCTCCGACCGGGGCGGCGTCATCGACGTCGCCATGGTGGTGCTCGCGCTCGCCACAGTGGCGTTGCTGTACGGACTGCGCCGCGCCGGCCCACCCCGGCCGCGCTCCGGTCGAACGGCCGAGCTGCTGCTCGGCGCATGGGTGGGTGGGCTGCTGCTGGCCGCCGTGGTGCCGACGAACGAGCCGGGCAGCGCCATGACCACCGCCGCCTACCTGCACCGGTACGCGTCGGTGGTCGCCTTCCTGGCGTTGCCGGCGGCCGGTTGGTTGCTCGCCCGCCGACCCGACCTGACGCCCGCCGCCCGGACGCTACGCGCCCTCGTCCTGCTGAGCCTGGCCCTCGCGGCGGCGATGATCTGGTCCGCCTATCCCGGTGACCGGATGCTCATCGGCTTGGCCGAACGCCTTCTGATCCTCACCGAGGTCGCCGTCCTGGCCACGATAGCGATGATCCTGACCCGGCGGGTCACTCCAGCTCGTGCAGCATGAGCTGGCGGGCAGCCTCGGTGATGGAGCCGGAGAGACTCGGGTAGATGGTGATGGTCTGGGCCAGCTCGTTGACTGTGAGGTTGTTCTCCACCGCCATGGTGATGGGCAGGATCAGCTCGCTGGCCTTCGGAGCGACCACCACACCGCCGATCACCTGACCGCTGGCGGGACGGCAGAACAGCTTCACGAAACCGTCGGAGAGGTCGTCCATCTTGGCCCGGGCGTTACCGGACAGCGGCAGCATCACCTGCCGGGCCGGCACCTTGCCCGCGTCCACCTCGTCCTGCGAGACACCCACCGTGGCCAGCTCCGGGTCGGTGAAGACGTTCGCCGCGACGGTACGCAGCCGCAGCGGGCGGACCGCCTCGCCGAGGGCGTGCCACATGGCGATCCGGCCCTGCATGGCGGCGACGCTGGCCAGCAGGAGCACCCCGGTGCAGTCGCCGGCGGCGTAGATGCCGGGCACGTTGGTCCGGGAAGCCCGGTCGACTGTCAGGTAGCCGCCCCGGCCCAACTCCACCCCGTACTCGGTCAGGCCCAGGTTGGCCGTGTTGGGGATCGAACCGACGGTGATCAGCGCATGCGAGCCGGTCACCCTACGGCCGTCGGAAAGCTCCACCTCGACGCCGTTGGCGGTCCGCCGCACCGCGTCGGCCCGGGAGTTGTTGAGGATCTCCATGCCCCGGTTGCGGAACACCCGCTCGATGGCGGAGGCGGCGTCGGCGTCCTCGTGGGGCATCACCCGGTCCCGGCTGGAGACCAGTGTCACCTCGACCCCCATCGCCAGGTACGCGCTGGCGAACTCCGCGCCGGTCACGCCGGACCCGACCACGATCAGGTGCTCGGGCAGCTCCGGCAGGTCGTACACCTGTCGCCAGGTCAGGATGCGCTCGCCGTCCGGCACGGCGGTGGGCAGCTGGCGGGGCGTCGAGCCGGTGGCCACCAGCACTGTGGACGCGTCGATCGAGTACTCCTCGCCGCCGTCGGCGGGGGTGACGACGACCCGGTGGGTGTGCCCGAGGGAGTCCTCGCCGAGCCGAGCGGTGCCGGCCACGAAGGTGACCCCCGCCTTCAGCAACTTGGCGTGGATGTCCGCGGACTGCGCCAGGGCCAACCGCTTGACCCGCCCGTGCACCGCCCGCGCGTCGACGGTGACCGCCTCCAGGCCGTCCGAGTGCACCCCGAACTCCTCGGTGTCGCGGTAGCCGGTGACCACCTGCGAGCTGGCGATGAAGGTCTTCGACGGTACGCAGTCGGAGAGCACGCAGGCGCCGCCCGCGCCGTCGGCCTCCACCACAGTGACATCGGCGTCCAGCTGGGCGGCGACCAGAGCCGCCTCGTACCCGGCCGGCCCCCCACCGATGATCACGATCCGGCTCACAGCGTTCGCCCTTCGTCCATGGTCACAGTGACTTTCTTCTCCCGAGCGCATTCGACACGCACTGTCGTATTCTCCCCCACCCGTCGGCCGGGCTATCGTCATCGCCGTGCGTCATCACGCCGCCTACGGCTCAAATCTCGACCCCGCCCGGATGCGCGCCTACTGTCCGCATTCGCCGATGGTGGGCACCGGCTGGCTGGAGGGCTGGCGGCTGACCTTCGCCGGGGCGGACGTGATCGGCTGGGAGGGTGCGGTGAGCACCCTTGTCGAGTCTCCCGGTGACCGGGTCTTCGTGGCGCTCTACGACATCCACCCGTACGACGCGGGCCAGCTCGACGAGATCGAGGGAGTGACCGCCGGCACGTACCGCAAGCTGCACGTGCGCGTCTCCACCCTCGACGGCGACGTGACCGCGTGGATCTACGTCTTCAACGGGTACGAGGGTGGCCTGCCGACCTCGTGGTATCTGTCGGAGATCGCGAACGCCGCCGAGAAGGCGGGCGCCCCGGACGACTACGTCACCGAGCTGCGGGCCCGCCCCACCGGCACCGCCTCGCCGTAGCAGCGCGTATCGCACCCCTCCAGTCTGCTACCGCTGTCGACCGGAGCGCCGGGCGGGCCGGGCCGGGGTCGTCAATCACACACCGGCCGCCGGAACGGAAAGTTCGTACATGTCGGTCCACTGGGTTTCCCGCAGGCCCACCGACCGGTACAGCGACAGCGGTGCCGTCGGGTTGGTGAGGTCGACGCCCAGGCCGACCGCCTGACGCCCCTTCTCGGCGTAGCGGGCGAAGGCGCGGCGCAGCAACGCCGCACCCACCCCCTGACGCCGGTACGCGGAGAGCACCGACAGACTCTTCACCCAGCCCGACTGCTGGTCGAGCGCCTGATCCGAGGACTGCAACGCGCCGACCGGCACCCCGTCCACCTCGGCGACGAACCACTCGTCCCAGGCGGTCAGGTCGCCGATCCGGGCCCGCCACCGCTCGTACGACAGCGGCTCGTGGTCCGGGGTGTCACCGAAGGCGGCCTCGTAGATCCGGTGGAACTCCACCAGGTCGGCCTCGTCGTCCGGGCGGACCGGACGCACCGTCACGGCCGATGGCCCGGCCGGCTCGTCGGGCAGGTCGTCCAACTGCCGGCTCATCCGGACGTACCGCTTCACCAGGGCGAACCCGAGCCCGCGCAGTGTGTGTTCCCAGTCACGTTCCGGGGCGAAGACCGCGCAGCGGACGGTGAGCGACGGCAGCCCCCGCTCGGCGGCGCGCTCGGCGACCCGGTCCAGTTGGCGGAGCAGCAACGGCGCGCGGACGGCGGCGGCCCGTACCGGGTCGACGTAGACCTCCACGAACTCGCGGCCCACAGCGGTGGGGTTGTCCACGGTCGCCCAGCCGACCACCGTGTCGTCCGGGTCGATGGCCAGCCAGGAGTCCCGGGTCGGGTCGAAGTGGGGGGCGGTCAGCGACGCCGCGACGTCCTCGGCGTCGAAGTCGGGATGGCCGATGGCGAAGGTGTCGGCGGCGTGCACCACCGCGAGGATCGTCGGCACGTCGTCGAGGGTGGGCCGGCGCGTCGTCCAACCAGCGGGAAGGGTCACGGCAGGACATCCTGGCAGCCGATCCGCTGCGGCGCCGCCCATTTTCCGGCCGGCGGGAGGCTCAGCCGAGGTCGACCCGGGTGCGGTGCAGCAACTCCACCAACTCCGCGCCGTCGGCGGGGCCGAGGGCCGTGAACGCCGGCGCGGCCAGCCGGTTGGTCACCGCCTCCGCCCAGAGTCGGCGGCGCACCAGCGGCCCGATCGGCGGGTACGGCGGCGGCCAGCCACAGGCCACCGCCCCGGCCTCGCCCTCCGGCCCGGCCAGCACGGCCTCCAGCGGGGTCATTCCGGCGGCGCGTACCGCCAGCAGGTAGGCGCCGGTGAAGTGTTCCCGGAGCAGCCGCAGCCCGGCGGCGCTGCGGGCCCCGGGAGAAAGATCCGGAAGCGGCATGGCCCGCCACGCGGCGAAGAGCGGCATCGCACTCGCCTCCGCGGCCACCACGGCCCGCTCGACGAGCGCCGACAGGCGCTCGGTGCCGGGCAGGGGGCCGAGTTGCCGGGCCCCCCACCGGCAGCATTCGGCGAGGCTCGCGGCGGCCACCTCGAACGGCGCAACGACCCGCGCGGCGGCGTCCCAGCCGTCGGCGACCGCGTCCGGGGCGATGAACCCGAGGGCGGCGGCGGCCGTCTCGGCCCGCACATCGCCGAGCGCGCCGGCCCGGCCGCTGATGTAGAAGGCCCAGCCGGAAATGCCGAGCAGTCGGGCCCGACGCAACGTGGTCGGGTCCCGGCTGAAGGCGTCGCCCAGGTCGAGCACGACGGGCTTACTGGCGGCCGCTACCTGCTCCGGAGTCACTGCGGTGCCCCGCTCGGGCAACCGGGCCCGCCGACCACGACCACGTCCCGATCCGGGGCCACCCGCCGTGTACGGCCCGCACACTCGTCGTCGTCCATCGATGGTCAGTCTGCCGCGCCATCGCCCGCGTCCGCATCCCCCTCTTCGGCCGCCAGTGCCTCGACCGCCGCCTCGACCTCACCGGCGCGCCGCCGGGCCACTGTGACCGCCCGCTCGGCGGCACGCCGGGCGAGCTTGGCCCGGCTGAGGTCCTGCTCGGCGACCGCGCGCCGCCGCTCCAGCTCGGCCAGCTCGGCCTCAAGACCATCGAGTACGGCCGCACCGTCGCGCTCCTGCCCGGTCGCCTCGGTCAGCTCGGCCTCGGCCCGCTCCTGGTCGGCCTGGGCCTTCGCCAACTCCCGGTCCAGGGCGCGGCGCTGCCGGGTCCGCTCGGCTCGGGCCGCCCGCTGTGCGGCCCGTTCGGCCTGCTCGGCACGCTCGGCGGCCCGGTCCGTGCGGGGTACCGCCTCCGCACGGCCCCGCTGGGGGCCGGGTCGGCGGGCCGGGCGTTCCTCCTCACGCTCCTCGTCCTCACCGGTGACCAGCCGCAGTTGCGGCCGGGGCACCTCACCGAAGCCGGCGTAGCTGGCCGCCCGCAGCAGCCGTCCGGCCCGCACCTGCTCGGCGACCTCGACGTCGGAGAACGCCGCGTTCAGCGTCGCCTCCACCTCGGCCAGGGGCAGCCGGCTCGCCGGTGGCGCGTCCGGCTCGGCCGCGGCGAGCTTGCGCACCTCGGCGACCAGGGCGCCGACCACCGCCCGGCGCTGCGCGGACAGCTCCCGCAGTCGGGGCCCGCGCAGCTCCCGCTGGGCGACCCGCAGGGCGTCGGCGAGCTGCACCAGATCGGCGACCAGCTCCGGACGTCGGATGGAGAGCAGGTTCACCAACCAGGCTGCCACCGTCGGGCGACGCAGCCGGCCCAGTTGCCGGGCGGTGGTCGGGTCGCCGGACCGGCGGGCCTCGGCCACAGCGGCGTCCCGGGCGGCCACGAACCGGTCCGGTGGGGTGCGGTAGAGCTGCTGCACCAGCTCCGCGGAGAGGCCGGGCATCGCGGTCAGACGTCGACCCGGCTACCGGGCTCCAGTCGCTGATACTCGGTGCCGGACAGCGCGGTGTACTGCCGGTCGAGCACGCCCAGCCCGTTGTCGTTGAGCAACGCGTCGTGCAGTGCGTACGCGCGCCGCGGCGCGACCGCGCGGATGAAGTCGACCACCTCGGAGAACTTCGACCAGGGGGCGTGGATCGGCGCGAAGAGCGTGTCGACGGGTGTCTCGTCAGGCACCACCAGGGAGTCGCCCGGGTGGTAGACCACGTCGTTGATCAGGTAACCGAGGTTGTCGACCACCGGGATGTCGGGGTGGATCACGGCGTGCCTCCCCCCGTACGCGCGCACCGCCACCCCGGCGGCGGTGAACGACTCACCGACGCTGACCGGGCGCAACACGTCGGCCGAGTCGCCCAGGGCCTCGCCGAGCGAGGCGGGCCCGTGGATCGGGAACGGCTGCCGGTCGAGCTGGCGGCGCACCGCTGCCAGGTCGAGGTGGTCGGGGTGTTGGTGGGTGATCAGCACCGCGTCCGCACCGTCCAGCGCCGCAGCGGCGTCGCTGAACACACCGGGGTCGACGACGAGCACTCCCCCGTCGTGTTCCACCCGAAGGCAGGAGTGGGCGTACTTGGTGAGCCGCATCGTGACTCCTCGATTATCGAATCGTGACGTCCTCAGCGCAGTCTGCCGGAACCAGCCGGCGTGCGCGTCGCGTCCGAGCTATCGCCACACCGGTTGACGACGATGGGAGCGGGGATGGACGGACAGGTGGGACGACGCCGCGGTGCGCTGCTGGCGGCGACGACACTGGCGGCGGCCCTGGCGCTGACGGGGTGCGGCGCCGGCGACAGCGGGGCGCAGGACAGCGCGGGCACGACGGCCGAGGCGCCAGCGGCCAACGGCGGCGAGGCGGGCCGGGACGCCGCGGCGGGCGCGCCGGAGGGGGCCGGCGCCGGCGCACCGGACCTGCGGGTCGACCAGCGGGCGATCATCTACACCGGAACGATGCGGGTGCAGGTGGACGATGTGGACTCGGCGGCCCGCGAGGCCGCCGCCGTGGCCGCCCGGGCCGGCGGCTTCGTCGGTGGCGACGAGCGACGCAGTGCCGACGACGACGACGCGGTGGCGGAGCTGGAGCTACGGGTGCCGGCGGCGAAGTTCACCGACGTGGTGGAGGAGATGGCGAAACTCGGTCGGCAGCAGAGCCGGGAGATCAACACTCAGGACGTCACCGAGGAGACCGTCGACCTGGACGCCCGGATCACCAGTCAGCGGGCCCGGGTGGAGAGCGCCCGCCGGTTGCTGTCCCGGGCCACCTCGATCACCGACCTGGTGTCGCTGGAGAACGAGTTGGGCCGACGGGAGGCCGACCTGGCCTCGCTGGAGGCCAAGAAGCGACGCCTGGCCGACCTGACCGCTCTCTCCACGATCACCGTGTCGCTGGCCGGGCCGGCGGCAAAGGACACCGAGGAGGAAACCGAGACCGGCTTCCTGGTCGGGCTCAGGGGCGGCTGGAAGGCGTTCGTCGTCTCGATGACCGTCCTGCTCACGGTGCTGGGCGCGTTGCTGCCCTGGCTGGTGGCGTTCGGCGTACCGCTGGTGGTGCTGTTGGTGGTGCTGCGCCGACGGCGCACGACCCGGGCTCTGGTCGCGCCGGTCAGCGCGCCGCCGCCAGTGCCCGCAGCGCGGTCTGCACCATGACGCGGACACCGACCGGGATGGCCCGCTCGTCCACGTCGAAGCTCGCCCGGTGCAGGTCGACGTTGGGGCCGGAGCGACCCACGCCGAGCCGGGCGAGGGCACCGGGGACGTACTCCAGGTACCAGGAGAAGTCCTCGCCGCCCATGCTCTGCGGTGTCTCGGCGATCCCGTCCGGGCCGAGTGCGGCGGCCGTGGCGGCGGTCAGCACCTGGATGGCGCGGGCGTCGTTGCACACCGGCGGCCGGCCGCGCAGATATTCCAGGTCGACGGTGGCGCCGGTCGGTGCGATCACGTCCCGCACCACCTGAGCGACGATCTTGGGAGCCTGCTCCCAGGTGTCGCGGTCCATCACCCGGAGGGTGCCGGAGGCGCTCGCCTCGGACGGGATGACGTTGTAACGGGTGCCGGCCGAGGCGTGGCCGAAGACCAGCAGCAGGCCACTGTTGGCCGGCACCCGGCGGCTGACCAGGGCGGGCACCTCGGTGATCAGCCGACCGAGGGCGTCGACCATGTCCACTGTCAGGTGCGGGCGGGCGGTGTGCCCGCCCGGGCCGGAGAGTCGGACCGTCACGTTGTCGGCTGCCGCGGTGATCGGGCCGACCCGCAGGCCGACCTGGCCCACCGGCAGGTTCGGGTCGCAGTGCAGCGCGAAGATCTGCACCACGTCGTCCAGGCCGCCGGCCTCGATGACCTCCAGCGAACCGCAGGGCAGGATCTCCTCGGCCGGCTGGAAGATGAGCCGGACCCGGCCGTCCAGCTCACCGAGGTCGGCGAGCTGGGCCAGCAGCATGCCGACGCCGAGCAGGATCGAGGTGTGCACGTCGTGCCCGCAGGCGTGGCACACGCCCTCAACCGTCGACCGGTACGGGACGTCCTTGGGGTCGTCCAGCGGCAGGGCGTCGATGTCGGCGCGCAGCGCCACGACCGGGCCGTCCGGCCTGCCGTTGACGTCGCAGATCACACCGTTGCCCTTGGGCAACAGGCGCGGGGTCAGCCCGGCCAGCGACAACTCCCGGGCGATCAGCGCGGCCGTCTCGAACTCGGTGCCGGAGAGCTCAGGGTGCGAGTGGAGGTGACGGCGCGTAGCGATCAACCCCGGTGCCCGGAGCGCGAGAAGGTGGTCCAGCTCGCGGGGCAGGGGCTGGGATCCCGGCGGCGTCTCCGGCCAGGACGACGCCAGCTGGCCATTTGCGGGCAGCGTCAACGCACTCGTCACGTCGAATTCTCGATCACTAGGAATGGATGGATCATCGGGGACAGCAGACAGCCTAGACCTCCGACGGTGACGCTGCGCAACCTCGTTACGGTAATGATCGGACCGCACAGAGTCACGTATGCCCTGCTGGGGGCGCTCGTCGAGGCGAGGGACAGCAGGTAGATCACGGTCGAATGCCGTCATCAGCCCCTCACCTCCTACAACGCGTAACCGATCGCGGCGGTCACGAATCCCGGCGCCAGTCGGAGCCCCGTTGCCAAATTGTCGCATTAGTCGGGGTGATGAACTGACACTCCGACAATTAGCCGACCACACTCCGCAACGAGCCGGTTAAGGACGCTCACACGCAGCCACCCACCGTGGGCGCACAGGGTGTGCGTCCCGGCTCAACCGACCGCATACCCGCTGAGAGCGCCGGACACACCGCGCCCCGAGGCCGCCGTGGCGGCCGGGCGCTCAGAAGCGGTCGGTGGGCCGGTACAACCCCCACACCTCACGCAGCGTCCCGCAGACCTCGCCCACTGTCGCCCGGGCCCGCAGCGCCTCCTTCATCGGGTACAACACGTTGTCAGTGCCCTCGGCGGCGGCCCGAAGATCGGCGAGTGCCCGCGCCACCGCGTCGGCGTCCCGCTCGGAGCGCAGCCGGGCCAGCCGGTCGGCCTGGGCCGCCTCGATCGTCGGGTCGACCCGCAGCGGCTCGTACGGCTCCTCCTCGTCCACTGTGAACCGGTTGAGCCCGACCACCACCCGTTCCCCCGAGTCGATCTCCTGGGCGATCCGGTACGCGGACTGCTCGATCTCCCGCTTCTGGAACCCGGCCTCGATCGCGTCCACCGCCGAGCCGTGGTCGGCCACCCGCTCCATCAACTCGATGGCGGCGGCCTCGATCTCGGCGGTCATCGCCTCCACCACGTACGACCCGGCGAACGGGTCGACGGTGGCGGTCAGGTCCGTCTCGTAGGCCAGCACCTGCTGGGTACGCAGCGCGAGCCGGGCCGCCTTCTCGGTGGGCAGCGCGATCGCCTCGTCGAAGCTGTTGGTGTGCAACGACTGGGTGCCACCGAGCACGGCGGCCAACCCCTGCACCGCCACCCGAACCAGGTTCACCTCCGGCTGCTGGGCGGTGAGCTGCACGCCAGCGGTCTGGGTGTGGAACCGCAGCATCATCGACTTCGGATCCTTGGCGCCGAAGTCGTCCCGCATCAGCCGGGCCCAGATCCGCCGGGCGGCGCGGAACTTCGCCACCTCCTCCAGCAGCGTGGTGCGGGCCACGAAGAAGAACGACAACCGGGGCGCGAAGTCGTCGACGGCGAGCCCGGCGGCCAGCGCCGCCCGTACGTACTCCACCCCGTTGGCCAGGGTGAACGCGATCTCCTGCGCGGGCGTCGCGCCGGCCTCCGCCATGTGGTAGCCGGAGATGGAAATGGTGTTCCACTTCGGCACCTCGCTGCGGCAGTACGCGAACGTGTCGGCCACCAGGCGCAGCGACGGCTTCGGCGGGAAGATGTACGTCCCCCGGGCGATGTACTCCTTGAGGATGTCGTTCTGGATGGTGCCGTTGAGCGCCGCGCCCGGCACCCCGTTCTCCTCGGCGACGAGTTGGTAGAGCAGCAGCAGCACCGAGCCGGGTGCGTTGATCGTCATCGAGGTGGACACCTTGTCCAGTGGGATGTCGGCGAAGAGTAGCCGCATGTCCTCGATGGAGTCGATCGCGACGCCCACCTTGCCGACCTCGCCGTGCGCGATCGGCTCGTCGGAGTCGTAGCCCATCTGGGTCGGCAGGTCGAACGCGACCGAGAGGCCCATCGTGCCGGCCCGCAACAGCTGGTGGTACCGCGCGTTGGACTCGGTGGCGGTGCCGAAGCCGGCGTACTGGCGCATGGTCCACGGGCGGGAGGTGTACATGGTGGGGTAGACACCCCTGGTGTACGGGAACTCGCCCGGGCTGCCGAGCCGGGAGTCCAGGTCCTCCGGAAGATCGGCCTCCGTGTAGACGCCGTTGATCGGGAAACCGGACTCACTTGACCGCCGTTGGTTCATCCCCGGATGGTAGGACGCCTGGCCACGTCGTCGGGTGAGGGATACCGCACAGTGCGTCCCGACCGGTCGACACCAGGTGAACGACAGGGCACGTTCTGTCGACTTCGACAAACGTCCGCCGCGTCGGCTTTCGCATCGGGCGTCGGAACCAGCAAGATAGGGGGGTTGTGTCCCAGCCCCCCTCGATTTCCCCCGGTGGCTTTTCTGTGACTCAGATCCCGACGTGGAGCGGCGGACCAGTTAGTCCCGCCAACGGACGAGCGGCGCCCGGCACCACCATTGGTGGCCGGTACTCGCTGCGGTCCTCGGTGGGCAACGGCGGCATGGGCACGGTGTGGCGCGCCACAGACACCCTGCTGCGCCGTGACGTGGCGGTGAAGGAGGTCGTCCTGCCCCCGGGGCTGGCCCCCAGCGACCGCGACGCGATGTACGAACGCACCCTGCGCGAGGCCCGCGCCGCCGCCGCCATCCAGCACCCCGCCGTGGTGCAGGTGTACGACGTGGTCACCGAGGCCGGCCGGCCGTGGATCGTGATGGAGCTGCTGGACGCCCGCAGCCTCGCCGACATGGTGATCGAGGACGGGCCGGTCGCGCCCCGCACCGTCGCCAAGATCGGCATCGCGCTGCTCGGCGCGTTGGAGGTCGCGCACGCGATCGGCGTGCTGCACCGCGACGTCAAACCCGCAAACGTGCTGATCTGCACCGACGGGCGCTGCGTGCTGACCGACTTCGGGGTCGCCCGGATGCCCACCGACGTGCAGCTCACCACCCCCGGCATGGTGCTCGGCTCACCGCACTTCATCTCGCCCGAGCGGGCCATGGGCCAGGAGTTCGGCCCTCCCAGTGACCTGTTCTCGCTGGGCGTGACGCTCTACACCGCCGTCGAGGGGCGGCCGCCGTTCGACAAGGGCGACCCGATCGAGACCATGCACGCCGTGGTGGAGGACCCGCCCGCCCCGCCGCAGCGCAGCGGCCCGCTGACCCGGGTGCTGATGGGTCTGTTGGAGAAGGACCCGGCGCGCCGACTCGACGTGCACACCTCCCGGGCGATGCTGCGCGAGCTGCTCGCCGGCCCGCTGGGCAGCACGGCGACGGCTGTGCACTCGGTCACCGACCCGTACGCCGTGGTGCCGGTGCAGCAGCGTCCCATCCCCGTCCTCCCGCCGGCCCAGCCGGAGCCGAAGCCGGACAGCCAGATCGGTGGCCCGGCGATGCTGGCCCCGGACGAGTCCCTGACCGACCGGCTGGCCGCGCTGCGCCGGGGCGAACGTCCCCAGGCATCTCGCGCGGCCGGCGCCATCGGCGGCCTCGACGAGACCAGCGCCGACGCGTTGGCCGGTCCGCTGCACACGCCGACCGGCGCGATGCCGACCCCCGGCCGACCGGCGGCCGGGCGCACCTACGGCGGCAACGCGGACGCCACCCAGCGGGTGGACGCCGGCGGGCACCCCGACGCCACCCAGCGGGTCAGCTACGGCAGCCCGGCCGATGCCACCCAGCAGGTCGGGTACGGCGGCGGGGCACCGGAGGCCACCCAGCGTGTCGGCGGCACCTACGGCGGCGGCAACCAGTGGTCGGTGCCGGGCACCGGCCAGCCCTGGGCGACCGCGCCCGCCGCTTCGGCCGGCAGCCCGATGGACAAGGTCCGGGCCACCGGTGGTCAGCTCGTCACCACTGTCAAGGGCTGGCCGCGCAAGGTGCAGCTCGCCGCGGCCGGCGGTCTGGTCGTCGTGTTGCTGCTCACCGCCGTGGCGCTCTCCGGCGGCGACGACGCACCGCCGAGCACCCCGGCCGCGCAGCCCACCACGTCGTCCGCCCCGGTGGCTCCCACTGTCGAGATGCAGGAGCACACGGCGCGCGGAATCCAGGTCATGGTGCCGAAGGGCTGGAAGAAGGCCACCGGCCCTTCGTACACCGACTACGTCGACCCGACGGACAGCGGCCGCAAGGTCCGCATCATCACCGAGAAGTGGAGCAGCAGCTCCACCCGGTGGGCCGAGACGGCCGAGAACGGCCTCAAGACCCGGAGCACCTCCTGCGTCAAGCCGTACAACCAGATCGCCTCCACCGAGACGGAGCTGGCCAGCAAGCCGGCAGCGGAATTCGAGTACACCTGCGGTGAGGGTGACGCGATGCGGCACGGCGTCTGGCGGGGCGTGGCGCAGGACGGCAAGGCGTACTCGTTCTACCTCACCGCCACTGACTCCAAGTTCGCGGAGAGCAAGCCGATCTTCGACGAGATGACGCGGACGTTCCAGCTCACCGGAAACGGCTGAGCCGGAGGGAACCCACAGGGGTGATCCGCCGCCGTGCTATCAAGGGGCATGGCGGCGGACACCACTGACATCGACGACATTCGCGAGCAAGCCCGGCGTTGGCTGGCCGACGACCCCGACCCGGTCAGCCGGGACGAGCTGACGGCGGTGCTCAACGGGCTGCCGGCGAGCGCCCCGGAGCTGGCCGACCGGTTCGCCGGCCCGCTGACCTTCGGCACGGCGGGCCTGCGCGGCCCGCTGCGCGCCGGCCCGAACGGCATGAACCTCGCCGTGGTCACCCAGGCCGCTGCCGGCCTGGTCACCTGGCTCGCGGCCCAGGGTGCCACCGGCCCGCTGGTGATCGGGTACGACGCCCGGCACGGCTCCCGGCAATTCGCGGAGCGCACCGCCCAGGTGGCCACCGGTGCGGGCCGCCCGGCGCTGCTGCTGCCCCACCCGCTGCCCACCCCGGTGCTGGCGTACGCCGTGCGGCACCTCGGCGGTGTCGCCGGCGTGATGGTCACGGCCAGCCACAACCCGCCACAGGACAACGGCTACAAGGTCTACCTCGGCGCGGAGCTGGGCGGTGAGTTGGGCGCCGGCGCGCAGATCGTGCCACCCGCCGACGCCGGTATCGAGGCGGCCATCCGATCGGTCGGGCCGCTGGCCCAGGTGCCGTTGGGCGAGCCCGGTCAGGTGCTCGGTGACGACCTGGTCGCCTCGTACGTCGAACGGGCCACCGCGGTGATCGACGCGGACGGGCCACGGGACCTGACGGTGGCGTACACGCCGCTGCACGGGGTGGGCGCCGCGGTGCTCACCGCCGCCTTCGCCCGCGCTGGCTTCCCGACCCCCGGGGTGGTGCCCGACCAGGCCGAGCCGGACCCGGCGTTCCCCACCGTGTCGTTCCCCAACCCGGAGGAGCCCGGTGCGGTGGACCGGCTGATCGCCCTGGCCGACTCCACCGGCGCGGACCTCGCCATCGCCAACGACCCGGACGCCGACCGTTGCGCTGTGGTCGTCCGGGACGACAGCGACGGCTGGCGGATGCTGCGCGGCGACGAGGTGGGTGTCCTGCTCGCCGACCACCTGATGCGCCGGGGGGTGACCGGGCTCTACGCCACCACCATCGTGTCGTCGTCGCTGCTGCGGGCGATGTGCGCGGCCCGGGGCCTGCCCTACGACGAGACGCTGACCGGCTTCAAGTGGATCGTGCGGGCCGGCGGCGGGAGCGCGCCGCTGGTCTTCGGCTACGAGGAGGCGCTCGGTTACTGCGTCGCCCCGGAACACGTCCGGGACAAGGACGGCATCACCGCCGCTCTGACGGTGGCCGAGTTGGCCGCCGGCCTGAAGACGCAGGGTCGTACGCTGACCGACCGGCTGGACGAGCTGGCCGCCGAGTTCGGCGTACACCACACCGACCAGCTCTCCGCCCGGGTGGACGACCTGCGGGTCATCGCCGACGCGATGGCCCGGATCCGGGCGGTCACCCCGGCCACCCTGCTCGGGCAGCCGGTGGACAGTGTCCGGGACCTGCTGCCCGAGTCGGACGTGGTGATCCTGCGGACCGCTGCGGCCCGGGTGGTGATCCGCCCGTCCGGGACCGAGCCGAAGCTCAAGGCGTACCTCGAGGTGGTGGAACCGGTAGTGGACGGTGACGTCCAGACGGCCCGCGGCAGGGCGGCGTCGGCGGTCGCCGCGCTGCGCGGCGAGATCGCCGCAGCTCTGGGGCTCTGACCGGCGCGCGGGGTCAGCGGCGTGGGCCGAGGGCCTGGTCGACGGCCTTGGCCAGGGCGGCGACGACCAGGCCGACCGACGGGCGGACCACCGAGTCGTCGGTGCTCACCTCGCCGGAGAACCCGGCGCCGGTGGCGATCTCCGTCAAGCGGCGGCGGGCGTCGGCGGCGGCCTCGCCGCTCACCCCGAGCGCGGACTCCATCCGGAGCACCACCACCAGGGTGGCCAGCGCGGCGGTCCGCTCGTCCGGGGCTGCCGCGCCGGTCAGCGCCTCGGCCAGCCGCTGCCGGGTCTCCGCCTCCACGGAGGTGTCCACGACCGGGTAACGGTGCACGTGGATGAAGCCCAGCTCGGTCTCGTCGACGTCCCGGACGACGCCCTGCCGGCACAGGTCGGCGAGGATCCGGTCGCGCAGGCCGTGCCGCAGACGCTGCACCCAGGACGCCGGGGTGTGCGGGGTGTCGGCGGTGATCCGGCTGAGCACATCGTCGCTGAACGGCTCGCCCGTCGGCGTCGGATCGATCACCGTCAGGGACCCGTCGGCGTACGCGATCCGGCCGGCCAGAGCCAGCTCGACCAGCACCGCGGCGGCCATGCCCAGGTCCAGGCTGATCCGTGGCATGGTCGCCTTGCCGGTCGTGTCGTCGTAGGCGAGGAGCAGCAACTCCTCGGCGAGCGCAACACCAGTCATGGCCGGAGACGGTAGCGGGTCCACGCACCGCGCGCACGGACCCGCCGGACCCGGCACCGACCGGGTATCCCCCTCAGAAGCGGGGCATGCCACCGAACTGGCGGTCGCCGGCGTCGCCGAGGCCCGGGACAATGAACATGCTGTCGTTGAGCCCCTCGTCGATCGAGGCCGTGACCAGGCGCAACGGCAAGCCGGAGCGCTTCAGCCGGTCGATGCCGACCGGGGCGGCGAGCACACAGAGCACCGTGATGTCGGTGCAGCCCCGATCGGCCAGCAGCCGACAGGAATGCTCCAGCGAACCGCCGGTGGCCAGCATCGGGTCGAGCACCAGCACCGGCAGCCCGGCCAGGTCGCGTGGCAGCGATTCCATGTACGCGCGAGGCTCGTAGGTCACCTCGTCGCGGGCCAGGCCCACGAACCCCATCGAGGACTCGGGCAGAAGGCCCAACGCGGCGTCCGCCATGCCCAGGCCGGCGCGCAGCACCGGGACCAGCAGCGGCGGGTTGGCCAGCCGGGTGCCCTCGGTGCCGGTGACCGGCGTCTGCACCGGGTACCGCTCGACGGGGAAGGTGCGCGCAGCCTCGTACACCAGCATGGTGGTCAGTTCGTGCAGCGCCGCCCGGAACGTCGAGGAATCGGTGCGCGCGTCCCGCATGGCAGTCAACCGGGACTGGGCCAGCGGATGGTCAATGACGTGTACGTCCACGATCGCTCAACCTACCGGTCCGTACCGCGCGGCGGTGCGGGTGCGGTCGGACCAGGGACGCCGCTCACGTCGGCAGGTCACCGAGCGCTCGTGAGCAAGATCACTCGGCGGTGCGGTGCGTAGACTTCTCGGCATGACGGCGACAACGACGTCGGCCCGGTCGGAGCTCTCCGAGCTGGGACGATCCGAGACCGCTCTGCGGACCTTCCTGCACGGCCTGCCCGGCGTGGACCAGGTCGGCGCGGAGCAGCGGGCGGCACAGCTCGGCACCCGCTCCATCAAGACCACCGCCAAGGCCCAGGCGATCGACCTGGCGATCCGGATGGTCGACCTGACCACCCTGGAAGGGGCCGACACCCCGGGCAAGGTGCGCGCGCTCGCCGCGAAGGCCATTCGTCCGGACCCGGCCGACCCGTCCTGCCCGCACGTCGGCGCGGTCTGCGTCTACCCGGCGATGGTTCCGTACGTGGCCGAGGTGTTGCGCGGATCGGGCGTGCACCTGGCCAGCGTGGCGACCGCGTTCCCGTCGGGTCAGGCGCCGCTGGAGATCAAGCTGGCCGACACCCGGGCCGCCGTCGCGGCCGGCGCCGACGAGATCGACATGGTGATCAACCGGGGTGCGTTCCTGTCCGGGCGGTACAAGGAGGTCTACGACGAGATCGTGGCCACCAAGGAAGCCTCCGGGGATGCCCACCTCAAGGTGATCCTGGAGACCGGCGAGCTGGCCACCTACGACAACGTCCGGCGAGCCTCCTGGCTGGCCATGCTGGCCGGCGGCGACTTCATCAAGACCTCCACCGGCAAGGTCCCGATCGCGGCGACGATGCCGGTGAGCCTGGTGATGCTGGAAGCGGTCCGCGACTTCCGTGAGGCGACCGGGCGGCAGGTGGGCGTGAAGCCCGCCGGTGGCATCAAGACCACCAAGGACGCGATCAAGTACCTGGTGATGGTCAACGAGACCGTCGGCCCGGACTGGCTCGACCCGGACTGGTTCCGCTTCGGCGCGTCCAGCCTGCTCAACGACCTGCTGATGCAGCGCACCAAGCTGACGACCGGCACCTACTCCGGTCCCGACTACTTCACCCTGGACTGATAGCCGATGTTCGAATACGCCCCCGCCCCCGAGTCCCGCTCGGTGGTGGACCTCAAACCCTCGTACGGGCTGTTCATCGACGGCACGTTCGTCGACCCGACCGACGGTGACAGCTTCAAGTCGATCAACCCCGCCTCCGAGGAGGTGCTGGCCGAGGTCGCCGAGGCCGGCCCCCAGGACGTGGAACGCGCGGTGCGCGCCGCCCGGAAGGCGTACGACAAGGTCTGGGGCCCGATGTCGGGCCGGGACCGGGCGAAGTACCTGTACCGGATCGCCCGGCTCATCCAGGAGCGCTCCCGCGAGCTGGCCGTCCTGGAATCACTGGACAACGGCAAGCCGATCCGCGAGTCCCGCGACGTCGACCTGCCGCTGGTCGCCGCGCACTTCTTCTACTACGCGGGCTGGGCCGACAAGCTGGAACACTCCGGCTTCGGCGCGAACCCGCGACCCATCGGCGTGGCCGCGCAGGTCATCCCGTGGAACTTCCCGCTGCTCATGCTGGCCTGGAAGATCGCCCCGGCGCTCGCCGCGGGCAACACGGTGGTGCTGAAGCCGGCCGAGACCACCCCGCTGACCGCGCTGCTCTTCGCCGAGATCTGCCAGCAGGCCGAACTGCCGGCCGGTGTGGTCAACATCCTCACCGGCGCTGGCGACACCGGCCGCGCGCTGGTCGAGCACCAGGGCGTGGACAAGGTCGCCTTCACCGGCTCCACCGACGTCGGCCGGGCCATCGCCCGGTCGATCGCCGGCACCCGCAAGAAGCTCACCCTGGAGCTGGGCGGCAAGGCCGCCAACATCGTCTTCGACGACGCACCCATCGACCAGGCCGTCGAGGGCATCGTCAACGGCATCTTCTTCAACCAGGGGCACGTCTGCTGCGCCGGCTCCCGACTGCTGGTCCAGGAGAACGTGGCCGACCGGGTGCTGGAGTCGCTGAAGCGACGGATGGCTCAGCTCCGGGTCGGCGACCCGCTGGACAAGAACACCGACGTCGGCGCGATCAACTCGGCCGCCCAACTGGAGCGGATCCGCGAACTGTCCGACGCCGGCTCGGCCGAGGGCGCCGAGCGCTGGTCACCGCCGTGCGACCTGCCCGACCGGGGCTTCTGGTTCGCGCCGACCATCTTCACCGGCGTCACCCAGGCACACCGGATCGCCCGCGAGGAGATCTTCGGCCCGGTGCTGTCGGTGCTCACCTTCCGCACCCCGGCCGAGGCCGTGGAGAAGGCCAACAACACGCCGTACGGGTTGTCGGCCGGGATCTGGACCGACAAGGGCTCCCGGATCCTGTGGATGGCCGACCGGCTGCGCGCCGGCGTCGTCTGGGCCAACACCTTCAACAAGTTCGACCCCACCTCGCCGTTCGGTGGGTACAAGGAGTCGGGCTACGGTCGCGAGGGCGGCCGGCACGGGCTGGAGGGCTACCTCAATGTCTGAGCGGGTGGCGGTACGCAAGACGTACAAGCTCTTCATCGGCGGGAAGTTCCCGCGCAGCGAGTCGGGACGGTCGTATCTCGTGCAGTCCTCGAATGTGTCACTGGCCTCCCGCAAGGACGCCCGGGACGCGGTGGTCGCCGCCCGCGCCGCCGTCAAGGGCTGGGCCGGCGCTACCGCGTACAACCGGGGTCAGATCCTCTACCGGGCCGCCGAGATGCTGGAGGGCCGCCGCGAACAGTTCGTCGCCCTGGGCATCCCCGGCGACGAGGTGGACGCCGCTGTCGACCGCTGGGTCTGGTACGCCGGCTGGGCCGACAAGCTCGCCCAGGTGTACGGCGGCGCCAACCCGGTAGCCGGCCCGTACTTCAACATCTCAGCGCCCGAGCCGACCGGCGTGGTCGCTGTGGTAGCGCCGGAACGCCCGGCGCTGCTCGGTCTGGTCAGCGTGATCGCCCCGGCGATCGTCACCGGCAACACAGTGGTGGTGGCGGCCTCGCCGAGCGAGCCGCTGGCAGCGGTGACGTTGGCCGAGGTGCTGGCCACCTCCGACCTGCCCGGCGGTGTGGTCAACATCCTCACCGGCGCGATCACCGAAACCGCGCCGACGTTGGCCGCGCACATGGACGTCAACGCGATCGACCTGACCGGGGTCACCGACGCCGCGCTCGCCACCGACCTGGAGGTCAAGGCGGCGGAGAACCTCAAGCGGGTGCTCCGACCGGCCCCGGCCGACCACGACTGGTCGGTCGACCCGGGCCTGGATCGGATGACGGCGCTGTTGGAGACGAAGACGGTGTGGCACCCCAAGGGGGTGTAATCGTTCTTCTCGGCCTTTGGGTTTTCCGGGGGAGCCCGCCCACTCCGGGCGGTCAGGCTTGATCCCTGCGTGGGCGGGCTCCCCCGGAAAACCTGACGTGGGCCGGGTTCGTCGGGTGGGTCAGCTCACCGGTTCTGCCTTGGGTTGAGTTTCCGGTTAGCGGGGCGTCGGCCGCCGGCACCGGCCATCCTGACTGGTGATCATGGGGTCGGCGGAGTGTTTGATCTCCGTCAAGCCGGTCAACCTCATGATCATCGCTGGGTTGGGTGGGTGGGGGTGGGACGGCCCGGTGGGGTGGGTGGGGGGTCTACTACCGGGGGTAGGATTGGTTCGTGACTCGGTTGGGCGATCTTGAGCGTGCGGTGATGGACGTGCTGTGGGACGTGGTTCCCGGCACGTCGGACGGGGTGACCGTGCGCGAGGTGGCCGACGCGCTCGATGGCCGCGAACTGGCGTACACCACTGTGATGACAGTGCTGGACCGGCTCGCCGGCAAGGGCATGGTGCAGCGGGAGCGGGAGGGTCGCGCCTGGCGGTACCGTCCGGCGGCCAGCCGCGAGGCGCACATCGCTCAACTCATGCTCGACGCCCTCGACCTGGGCGGCAGCCGGGACGCCGCGCTGGTGCGGTTCGCCCGCTCGGTGACCGGCACCGAGGCCGAGGTGCTGCGAGCAGCCCTGGGCAGCGAGGCCGGGCTGACCGGGCCGGGCTCCACCGGCGGCGACGCGGGCGGGGCCGACACCCTGACCGATCGGGTGGACGGCCCGGCGGGCCGACGACCCGCCGGCGAAGCAGCGGAGCGGTAGGGCGCACACCATGGCCTACGCCGTGCACTTCGCCGCCACGATGCTGGCCTGCTATCTGACCGCCCAGGTGTTGGCCCGTTCCACCTGGACGTGGCGCAGCCCTCGGGTGGCGATCGTCTGCTGGCAGGCCGTCGGGCTGGCGTTGGGCCTCTCCGCGATGGGCCTGCCGATGGCGCTCGGGCTGAGCGCGTACGAGCGGCCGACAGGTAGCGCACTGCTCGCCCTGGCCAACGACCTCGCCCACGGCGCCCTGCCGATCGGGGTGGGCACGTTCCACCTGGCCGGCGTCGGCGTGGGCTTCGGCATCGGGGCGGTGCTGGTCACGACGACAGTGCGCAGCATCCACGGCACCGTACGCGCCCAGCGTCGCCACCGGGACCTGCTCTCCCTGGTCGCCCGGAACGACCCGGCGGCGCCGGGCGCGCTGGTGTTGGATCATCCGAGCGCCGCCGCGTACTGCCTGCCGGGCGTGAAGCCGCAGGTGGTGGTCAGCGCCGGCACCCTGAGCCTGTTGGACCGGGCCGAGCTGGCCGCGGTTCTCAGTCACGAGCGTGCGCACGCCCACGAGCGGCACGATCTGGTGCTGCTGCCGTTCACCGCGCTGTGCCGGGCGCTGCCGTGGTTCGGCTGGGTGCGCGACGCGCACGAGCGGGTCGCCCTGCTGGTCGAGATGCGCGCCGACGACAAGGCCCGCGAGCTGCACGCCGAGGCCCCGCTGGCGGGGGCGCTACGCCGGTTCGCCGCCGCCGGGCACCGGATCACACCGGCCGGCGCGCTCGGCATGGGTGATCGGGATCTTGACGTACGGGTGCAGCGCCTGCTGGTCAGCGACCGGCCGCCCCGGGTGCTGGGCGCCACCGCCCTCGCGGTCGCCGCCACCCTGGTCGCTCTCCCGGTCACCCTCTTCCTGAGCTGACGCGCCAACCCCGCCCCACGCCACTGCCCGGGTGACGGCGTGTCGCCGGCCGGACGGCCAGGTGTTCGAGTCCCCCTTTGCTCTGCTTCAACCCACGCACCACCTTCGCGGCAGAACCGTTGCGTGGGTTGAAGCAGAGCAAAGGCGGCGAAGCGGCATAGGCCGCCCCCTCGCCCGGCGTTGCCTCGCCGCACCACCAGCAAACGCAGCTACTACGCATCGTCGTAATATTGTCTACGACAAGGCGTAGTAGAGTTTTTATGTAGGCTAGCTACGTGTAGGGTGGCTACGACAAGGCAGCCAACGCTATGGAGGGCTGGTCATGGACACCCTGCTCCTCGCCCGCCTGCAGTTCGCCACCACCACGTCGATCCACTTCCTGTTCGTCGTCGTCACGCTCGGGCTGGTCACCCTGCTGGTGGGCATGCAGACCGCCTGGGTGCTCACCGGCAACCCGAAGTGGGAGCGGCTGACCCGCTACTGGGGCCAGCTCTACGTGATCAACTACGTGCTCGGCATCGCCACCGGCATCGTGATGGAGTTCCAGTTCGGGCTGAACTGGAGTGGCCTGTCGCGCTACGTCGGCAACGTCTTCGGGGCGCCCCTGGCCATCGAGACGCTTGTGGCGTTCTTCCTGGAGTCCACGTTCCTCGGGATGTGGATCTTCGGCTGGCACCGGCTCGGCAAGGGCGTCCACCTCGCGTTGCTCTGGGGCGTGGCGATCACGGCGTACGCCTCGGCGTTCTGGATCATGGTGGCCAACTCCTGGCTGCAGAACCCGGTCGGCTACGAGGTCCGCGACGGGATCGCCCATCTCACCGACTTCGGTGCGCTGCTCACCAACCCCAGCCTCGGCATGGCCTTCGGGCACGTGGTCTCGGCGGCGCTGCTGGTCGGCGGGATGCTGATGGCGGCGGTCAGCGCCGGGCACCTGATCCGGCGTACCGCGGACTTCGCGCTCTTCCGCACCTCGCTGCGGATCGGCCTGGTCACCGCGGCACTGGCCATCACGATGGTGCAGGGCTTCGGTTTCGCCCAGTTCGGCCCGGTGGGCTCGGTGCAGCCGACCAAGTTCGGCGGCGACAGCCTGGAGAGCCAGGCGCTGATCGCCGAGTGGACCACCCGGTTCGGCCCCGGCGACTACACCCCGCCGGTGCTGGCCAGCGTCGGGTTGGGGTTCATGATCCTGATCGGCTTCACCCTCGGCTGCGTCTGGCTCCTGCTGCCCCTGCTCTTCCGGGACTGGATCATCCGACTGCGCTTCCCGCTCTGGCTGATCCTGCTCGCGCTGCCGCTGCCGTTCATCGCGGTGATCCTCGGCTGGATCTCCCGGGAGGTCGGCCGTCAGCCCTGGGTGGCGTACGGGCTGCTCCCCACCGAGCAGGCCGTCTCCCCGGTCAGCGCACCGCTGATGCTCGCCTCACTGATCGGGTTCAGCCTGCTGCTGGGCACCCTCGCCGTCACCAACTGGGTGCTGCTCGCCCGGCACGCCAGGCGCGGCGCGGCCGACCCGGCGCTCGGCCGACCACCGGCACCGCCCAGCGAGCCGGCCCACCCCGAACCCGCCCTCATCTGAGGAGAAGACAGTGGACCTCGCCTGGTACGCCCTGCTCGGCCTCTTCTTCGCCAGCTATCTGGTGCTCGCCGGCTACGACTACGGCGTCGGGCTGCTGCTCGCCCGCGGCGGCGGCCCGGCCGGGCGCCGGGAGGCGCTCACCGCGCTCGGCCCGTTCTTCCTCGGCAACGAGGTCTGGCTGGTGGCCGCCATGGGCATCCTCTTCGGCGCGTTCCCCCTCCTGGAGGGCGAGTTGCTCGCCGGCTGCTATCCGGTCGTCGTCGGCGCCCTGGTCGGCGTCATCCTGGTCACCGTCGGGGTGCAGCTGCGCAGCCGACCCAGCCACGAGCGGATCCGCGCCCGCTGGGACCGCGTCGTGGTGATCGGCAGCGCCCTCGCCGCGCTGGGCTGGGGTGCGCTGCTCGCCGCGCTGCTGCAGGGCGTACCCCTTGAGGCCGACGGGCACGTCGCCGGGGTGACGCACCTGGCCACCCCGTTCGCGGCCGCTGCCGGGCTGGCCATGGTCACACTGGTCGCTGTGCACGGGGCGACCTTCCTCACCCTGCGGCTGCCGGCCGAGGCCGCCGCCACGGTCGGCCGCACGGCCCGCCGGCTGGTCCCGGTGGCGCTCACCGCTGTCGCCCTGGCCACCGTCGTGGGCCTGCTTTCCGCCCGGGTACGCGACGCCGTGCAGCGGCCGGCGGTGGCCGTACTCCTGCCGGTGCTGCTCGTGACGGCGCTGCTGGCGGCCGGCGCGGCGCTGACCCGGCGGCGGCCAGGGTGGGCTCTGGTCGCCACCGGCGCGGCCCTGGCGCTGCCGGTGGTGCTGGTCGGAGCGGCTCTCTGGCCCTACGTTCTGGTGTCCACGACCGACCCGGGCGCCTCGCTGCTGGTGGCCGACGCCGCCGCCAGCGCGCCGACACTGCGGCTGCTGGGCTGGGTGGCGCTGCCGCTACTTCCGGCCCTACTAGGCTTCCAGGCGATGTGCTGGTGGGTTTTCCGAGGACGGACCGACGGTAGGGCACCGGTGTACTGGTGAGCCGCCGTCCGTTCGACCCGCGTCTGCTGCGCCGGGTCCCTGCGGCCCGGGGCGATCTTGCCGTGCTCGCGCTCCTGGGGGTGCTGGCCGCCGGGTTGATCGTGGCGCAGGCCACCGCGCTCGCGTCGCTGCTGGCCACAGCGATCGACGGCCGGCTGGATCGACCGGCGCTGGCCGGCTTCGTGGTCGCGGTCGCCGCCCGCTCAGCACTGGTCTGGGCGCAGGGCACGGTCTCGGCGCGGGTCGCCGCCACTGTCAAGGCCACGCTGCGGGCCGACCTGCTCGGCGCTGTGGGCCGGCACGGGCCCGGCTGGGTGGCCGGGCAGCGGGCTGGTGAGATCGCCACCCTGGCCGGGCGTGGGTTGGACGCGCTGGACGCGTACTTCACCGGTTACCTGCCACAACTGGTGCTCAGCGTGACGGTGCCCCTGGCGGTGCTGGCGCGCGTCGTCTTCGCCGACTGGAGTTCGGCGGTGATCATCGCGCTGACCCTGCCGCTGATCCCGGTCTTCGGAGCGCTGCTCGGCTGGCAGGCGCAGGCCGCCACCGAACGGCAGTGGCGGCGGCTCGCACTGCTCGGCGGGCACTTCCTGGACATGGTCGCCGGGCTGCCCACGCTGCGCGCGTTCGGGCGGGCCCGGGCGCAGACCGACGTGGTGCGCCGGATGGCCGACGGTCACCGCGTGGCCACCATGAAGACGCTGCGGATCGCGTTCCTCTCCGCGCTGGTCCTCGAGTTGGTCGCCACCCTCTCGGTGGCGCTGGTAGCGGTGCCGGTCGGCATCCGGCTGCTCGGCGGCGGGCTGGCCCTGCAGACCGCGCTGCTGGTGCTGCTGTTGACCCCGGAGGCGTACCTGCCGCTGCGAGCCGCCGGCAGCCGCTTCCACGCCAGCATGGAAGGGCTGGCCGCGCTGGACGAGGCGTTGACCGTCTCCGCCGCGCCCACAGCACCCCGAGCCGCCGAGGGCGCCTCCGTCCCGGACGCGCGGGCCGAGATCCGGTTCGAGGGGGTGACAGTGGCGTACGAGCGGACCACAGCGCTGCGCGACGTGAACCTGACCATCCGGCCGGGTGAGCGGATCGCCATCATCGGGCCCAGCGGCGCCGGCAAGAGCACCCTGCTCGGCCTGCTGTTGGGCTTCGTGGTGCCGACCACCGGCCGGATCACAGTGGACGGGGTCGACCTCGCCACCGCCGACCCGGACGCCTGGCGTCGTCAGCTCGCCTGGGTGCCGCAGCGGGCGCACCTCTTCGCCGCCTCGCTGGCCGACAACATCCGCCTCGGCGCGCCGGACACCCCGGCCGACGCACTCACCGCCGCCGTGCACGACGCCGCCCTGGACGACGTGGTGGCCGGCCTGCCCGACGGGCTGGACACCCTGCTCGGCGAACGCGGTCACGGGCTGTCCAGCGGGCAGCGGCAGCGGGTGGCACTGGCCCGGGCGTTCCTGCGTGCCGCCCCGGTGGTGTTGCTCGACGAACCCACCGCCCGACTCGACACGGCGGCGGAGGCGGTGGTGCTCGACGCCACCCGCCGCCTGGTCGCCGGGCGGACGGCGCTGCTGGTCGCGCACCGACCGGCGTTGCTGGCCGACGCCGACCGGATCCTGCGCATCGAGGACGGTCGGGTCACCGAGTTGACGCCCGAACCGACCGGGAAGGCCACCCGATGACCGGGGACCAGGGGCCGGCGTTGGCCGACGCGGCCCCGGCCGGGCGGGCCGCCGCCGAGCGGGTGGTGCTGCGACTGGCCCGGCCGTACCTGGGCCGCCTGGTCGGAGCCGGGCTGCTGGCGGCAGCCACCGAGTTCGCCGGGCTCGCCCTGATGGCCACCGCCACCTGGCTGCTGATGAGTGCCGCCGGTCAGCCTCCGCTGGACCGCCTCACAGTGGCGATCGTCGCGGTCCGGGCGCTGGCGATCAGCCGGGGCGTGTTCCGCTACACCGAACGGCTCGCCGGGCACGACGCGGTGCTCCGCATGATCACCGACGTCCGGGCCCGGGTCTTCGCCACCCTGGCGGCCCGCCGTGGCACGACGCACCGCTCGGGGGACGTGCTGAGTCGCCTGGTCTCCGACGTGGAGGCCGTCCAGGACCTGTTGCTGCGGGTGCTCGTGCCCGCTTCGGCGGCGGCAGTGGTCGGTGTGTCGGCGGTCGCCGTGGCGGCGCTGATCTCGCCACCGGCCGCCGGCGCGCTCGCCGTCGGGCTGCTGGTCGCCGGGGTGGCGCTGCCCGCCTTGGCCACAGCGGTCACCCGCCGCAGCGCGGCCGAGGTGGCCCCCCTGCGGGGCGCGCTGGCCACCGACGCGATCGACCTCACCCACGGCGCCGCCGACCTGGCCGCGTTCGGGGCGACAGACGTCACGCTGCGCGCCGCCGAGCAGCGCGCCCACCGGCTGGCCCGGCTGGAACGTCGACTGGCCGCCACCGGGTTCGCCGTGGACGCGGCCGGCGTGCTGGCCGCCGGCGTGACCGCCGCGGCTGTGGTGCTGGTCGCGCTCGCCGCCGACGTGCCGGGGGTGCTGGTGGGCGTCCTGGCCGTCGGCACACTGGCCGCCGTGGAGGTGACGCTGGCGCTTGTCGCGGCGGCCCGGCAGTGGACGCAGCTGCGGCCCGGCCTGACCCGGGTGGCCGACCTGCTCGACGCCGACCCGCCGACCGCGCCGGCCGCGACCGGTCCAACGGACCTGAGCGGTCCGCACGAGCTGCGCTTCGTCGACGTGACAGTGCGGTACCGGGCCGGTGCGGCGCCCGCCCTGGACGGGGTCAACCTGAACCTGCCGGCGGGACGTCGGATCGCTGTCGTCGGCCCGAGCGGCGCCGGCAAGAGCACCCTGGCCGCCGTGCTGACCGGCACCGTCCGGCCCGCGTCCGGCCGGGTCACACTGGACGGTCACGACCTCTCGACGTACGCCGAGGAGGCGCTGCCCCGCGCGGTCGGCGGGCTGCTCGCCGAGGCGTACGTCTTCCATGCCACGGTGCGGGAGAACCTGCTGCTCGGGCGGGCCGCGGCTGGCGAGGAGGAGCTGACCGCGGCCACCGCCGCCGCCGGCCTGCTGGACTGGGTCCGCGCCCAGCCTGCGGGCTGGGACACGCTGGTCGGCGAGGAGGGCGGGCAGCTCTCCGGCGGGCAGCGGCAGCGGCTGGCGCTCGCCCGTGCCCTGCTCGCCGCGCCGCCGGTGCTGGTGCTCGACGAACCCACCGAAGGTCTTGACCCGTCCGCCGCGGACGCGGTGCTCGCGTCCGCCCTCGCCGCCACCCCCGCCGGGCACTCGGTGCTGCTGATCAGCCACCGGCTCAGCGGGCTGGCCGAGCTGGACGAGATCGTGGTCCTGGACGGCGGCCGGGTGATCCAGCGCGGCCGGCACGCCGAGTTGGTCGCCGCCCCGGGCTGGTACCGGGACCAGTGGCTTCTCCAGGCCGCTGCCGAACGGGGTTACCTGGCGCTCGCTCCCTGACCCGACTCGGGGGCGGACCAGGGTTCTCCCGGACGTCGACCGGCGGGATTCCGTGGCACTGTGGTGGCCATGGGGCGCGGTGAGGACGTGATGGTCGACGAGCACCTGCGGGAGCTGGCCGCTCGGTTGCAGGGGCCGGCGCGACTCAAGTCCGACCTGCTGACCGAGGCCCGGCACGGGTTGCTGGACGCCGTCGAGGCGTACCGCGAGAGCGGGGTGCCACCCACCGAGGCGCAGCGCCGGGCGGTGGTGGAGTTCGGCTCACCGGCGCAGGTGCTCCCGTCCTGGCAGGCCGAGCTGGCGGTGGGCGCCCTGCGGGGGCTCTCCCTGCGGATGCTGGCGATCGCCGGGGTGGGGGTGGTCGCCGGTGACCTGACCTGGCGGGGGTCGAGCTGGAGTGGGGGCCCACGTCCCCCGACCGGCTACCTGCTGCTCTCCAACTCGGTGGACTGGATCTGGATGAGCGCGTTGCTGCTCTCGGTGGCCGGTCTGCTGGTGGTCTGGGCGAGCGCGCGGGCGCCCCGGCCGGGCCTGGCTCTGGCCCAGCGTGCGGTGGGCACCGGCCTGACCGGCGTCCTGATCCTCGGCATCGTGGCCGGCAGCGCCCTCTTCACCTGGTCGCTGAACCTCTGGGACGCGGCGGCACACTGGCCCCCGATGATCATCGGGGCGGTGTTGGTGGGCGGCGGATACTTCTCGCTGACCCGCGCGGCACGCGGCTGGCTGCTGGCCACCACCCGCTGATCGGCGGCGGATCCGAGCGGGTCAGGCCGGGGTCGGCGGGTTGCCGGGATCGAGGAACCGGCCGACGGTCAGTTGGAACTCGCGCCAACCGGCCCGCTCCCCGGCCAGCGCCCGCCTGCCGGAGTCGGTGAGCTGGTACGTCCGCCGTTCCCGGCCGCTGACAGTGCTCCAGGTGCTCGCCACATGACCGGCGCGTTCCAGGCGACGGAGCGCGGGATAGATGGTGCCGGTGGGCAGATCCAGATTGCCGTCACTGCGGGCGCGCAACGCCTCGATGATCGCGTAGCCGTGCAGCGCGCCCTGTTCGAGCACGGCGAGCAGCAGAGCGTCGAGATGGCCGTGCAGCGCCTGGGCCTTCATGCGTAGCTACGCTACTTGTCGAACCGCCGCTTCGCCAGCGGTGACGACCAGCAGGTCGGACCCGTGCGTCAACCGGCCACCGGGGTGCGGGCATCGGTCACCCAGGGCCGCCGACTAGGGTATGTGCCCAGAGTCACTCGCCGGTCAGAGACCCCGGTGGGTGGGCAACCCGAAGCACACGGAGGTCAGCGTGGCCCGCCAGTCGCCCCAACGGCCCGACGCCGACGAGCCCGAGCTCGACGACACCACCGGCGCGGCCGAGCCAGACGAGACCGAGACCGACCGCCCGGCGGCGTCGATCGACCGTTCACTCTGGGACGAGCTGCGTATCGACCCAGTGGAGATCGCCCTGCCCGCCGGCACCGGCTTCACGCTCCGGGCGTACCGACCGGCCAGCTCGCTGACCCCGACCGACGTGACCGAGCGCGACCTTGACGACCCGTTCCTCGCCCGCCGTCAGGCGATCGAGGAGGAGGAGGACGACGAGACCGTCGTCATCCTCGACGAGGAGCTGGCCCAGGAGTTCGCCGAGGACGACGACGAGTCGAAGCGCCGCCGGGACGGCGCCGACACCGACGACGAGTCGGACGAGGCCGTCACGGACGAGGCGGACGACGAGGAGGTGCCGGTCTTCCTCAGCAACCGCGGCAAGCTGCTGCTGTTCAAGACCCCCGAGTCGCTTGTCAGTTTCATCCGATCCGGTGCGCCAAACGATCTGTCCCAACTGGACAGCTGGAATGAATTGTCCGAACGGGTGGAGCCGGCAGATATCGCTCCGCTCGAGGAGGACACCTACGAGCTCGACCTGGTCGTGGAGAACCTGCGCGGCGGGCACGACACGTGGGATTCGAGCCTGCTGATCGAGGCGGGCGAGGCCGCACGTGACCTCTCGTACGCATTGCGGCTGCCTGCGGTACTCGACATGCTCTCCGCCGGCTCCAGCCTCGACGACCTGGACGAGGCGCTGCGTGCCACCGCCAACGGTGGGATCGGCGCGTTCATGGGTCGGCGACGGCTGAAGAAGATCGGTG
Source organism: Micromonospora trifolii (assembly GCF_022229005.1). Taxonomy (GTDB): domain Bacteria; phylum Actinomycetota; class Actinomycetes; order Mycobacteriales; family Micromonosporaceae; genus Micromonospora; species Micromonospora trifolii. The sequence continues at coordinate 2,613 of NZ_JAKKFD010000027.1, read as the reverse complement.
CGCAGACCGCAAGTTTGGGTTGGCGCACCATTGTCGGCAAGATCTCTGCGGTGGTGGACTGGCGCGACTGACCCGTACCGGGGAGCATCAGTTGCTGGCAGAGGAAAGACCTGTCCCGGGAGGAGGACGACGCCGTGGCGCTCGTGCGCGTTTACTGCGGTCTGGCCTCGGCGGATCCGGCTGACCGACCGGCCTCCGCCGGTTCGACGCTGACGTCCGCTGTGGTCGACGACGCAGGCCGTCTGCTGCATGTCTGCGAGATCAGCGATGACGCCGCTGGCTACGCCCAGCTCGTCGCGCTGCTCGTGGAGCGGTCGGGCGGGCCGAGCGGTGCGGCCATCGCCGCCGACAGCGACGACCACACGGTCACCTCGCTGCTGAGCGCGGCGGGGCGGCCCCTGGCGATCGCCGACGACGACTCGGTGGACGACTTCGCCGAGCGGTTCGCCGACGACGACTCCCTTGAGGAGATGCAGTCGCCTCCGGCCGAACGACGGGCGGTCGGCCTCGCCCGCGCGTTGCAGGCGGGGGCACTCTCCGCCGTCACCCTGCCGGCACCCCGGGACCTCGCCGGCTACAAGCAGGTGCTCTCCGCACACGCCGCTCTGGCCAGTGGGCGGCACTCCGCCGCCGTGGCGCTGCGCGAGGTTCTGCGGGAGCTCTACCCGGCGGCCCTGCGCGCCTACCCGGACCCGGCCGAGCCGGTCTCTCTGGCCGTGCTGGACGCCCTGCCCGAGCCGGGCATGCTCGGGGGCACCGTCGCCCGGGGTCGCGAGGTTTCGGTCGCGGCGGATGCCATCGCCGCGCACCTCGCCGCGGACGGGGTCGCCGACGCCGAGGAGATCAACGAGGCGGTCACCGCCCTGCGGGTCGCCATCTCCGAGACACCCCGACGGGCTGCGGTCAACCGGGCGCTCACGTCCGCGGTGGCCGAGACTGTCCGCCAGGCCGTCGCCTCCGTACGGGCCTGCGACGCCGGGTGTGAGGCGCTGGTCAGCGCGCTCAGCTCACGGGTCACCACGCCTGTCCAGGCACCCGGCCGCCGGGCCGCGGCCCGCCGTGGCGAGTCCGTCGGCGAGTTGACCGGCCTGGCCGGCACCAGTGCCGGGATGACCGGCCTGGCCGGCACCAACGCCGGGTTGCGGTCTGTCCGACCCACTCCGCCGGCCGCCGACCCGGCACCCGCTGTCGGGCGGCGCAGTCGTCCCGAGCCGGTCCCCGGTAACGCGCCGTTGGCGTCGCCCCGCCCGCTCGGGCCACCGCCAGTCGCCCCGGCGCCGGTCACGCCGCCACCGGTCGCACCCGCGCCGATGACGCCGGCGGCGATGGCTGGTCCGCCGGCCTCCACGCTGCCCAGTCGCAGCGAACCGCTCCCCAGCCGGATCGACGGCCCGACCAACCGGCCCGTCTCCTCGCCGCCGCCTCCGCCGCCCGGGATCACCCCGATCGCGCCGGCACAGCGCGGCATGGTGCCGCCGGCCGAGGCCGGCGAGCCCTTCCGCCCGACCCTGACGACTGCCGCGATCAACAACGCGCGGGCCGAACGTCAGCGGACCGTCATTCCGCCCCGGCCCAAGACCAACGGCGAGCCCCGGCCGAGCCACCTGCAACGCCCGGTCGACGAGCCACCCACCGGCGGGTTCAGCGCCACCGATCTCAGCATTCCGGTGCCGACCCCCCGACCCGGGCAGGAGGCCGCACCCCCGCCCGGCTCCCGTGCCAACTGGCCGCTGGTCAACAACCCGGAGGACCCGTCCGACAGCTCACCGAACAACCCGGTGGCCTACTCGTACGGCGGCAGCCGCGGTGTCGACGCCCCGACCGACCCGGGCCGGGCCGACGGTCGGGTCACCCCGCCGTGGTTGGCGGACGACCTGCCGCCGGAGCCGCCGATGCTGCGGCTGGTGGAGCCGCCGCCGCTGGCCGACAGGGCGCTGCGCGAAGGGCTCAACCCTCCCGCGGACCAGCACCTGGAGACGCCGCCGCTGCGCCTGGTCGACCGCGAGCAGGCCGCTCGCAACGGTCGGGCGGCCGCCCGCACCGAGCGTGCCACCGAGCACCGGCCGGCGCCCCCGGTCGAGCACCGGCCACCGCCGCTGGAGCACCGGCCACCGCCAATGGAGCACCGGCCGCCGCCGGTCGCCGACGAGGGCGATGGCGATCTGCTGATCTTCGCCCAGGCCAAGTCGGCCTGGTTCGTCGGGCAGGCCGAGGAGTCCGACCTGGACTGGTCGACCACCGCCGACACCGGTTGGCAGGCCGCGGAGCAGGCCGCCCGCCCGGCGGTGGGCGCCGAGACCAACGCCGGGCTGCCGAAGCGCGTGCCGCAGGCCAACCTGGTGCCCGGTTCGCCGCTGCGCGAGGAGCGCCCATTGCGGATAGTGCGTGATGCGGCAAGCCTCGCGGAGAACACGACAGGCTACTTCCGTGGCTGGCGTCGTGGCCAGGAGATCGGCGGTTTCGCGGTGGGTGGTCGGCCCGGTCGTGAGGCGGCCGGCGGCTGGGACTTCAGCCGTGACCACGGAGACCGCGACGACGACCGGGAGTACGAGTACCGCTCGGCGGGTTATCAGTCCTGATCCCTGCGCATATGTGAGAGCGCCCTCAGTCAGC
>NZ_JAKKFD010000026.1 GCF_022229005.1 Micromonospora trifolii | reverse complement strand
ATGCTTGCAGACTGCCTCGAACTGGCAGCTGGAGAGGCACTCGGCCTGCGGCGTTGTACGGCTGAGGAATCGAAACATCACGGTGGCCTGGGAGGAGACGTGGTCGTCGACAGCACCGGGGAGGCGTTGGTGCTGTTGACGTGGATCAGCAAGAAGGCCGTCGAGGTGCAGGGGTCGTCCACAGCCGACGGCGGCAACGTCGTGCAGTACGCCGACTGAAACGGCACCAACCAGCAGTGGCAGCTCGTCCAGGTGGGCGGCAGTAACCCGCCGCCGTCGGCTGTGGACGACCCCTGCACCTCGACGGCCTTGTTGCTGTTGCGGTTGATCAGCCGGACATAGCCGCCGTCCGAGTCGGCCAAGCGGAACTGCTGGTTTGTCCCGTTGAGATCGGCCCACTGCACTATCGCACCGCCGTCAGCGGTGGAGAAACCGCTGACGTCGAGCACCTTGCCCGAGTGCCGCGACTTGATCCGGTAGTAGCCACCCCCGGAGTCCACGAACTGCCACTGCTGGTTGACGCCGTTGTTCCGCGTCCACTGGCTGATCCGCGCCCCGTCGTTGGTGGCCGAGGCGTACAGGTCCAACGCCTTACCACTGTTGCGGTTCACCAGCACGTAGGAGGCGTTGGTGTCCACTGTCGCCGCCGCGGCGGGCGCCGCGTTGACCGCGACGAGTGTGCTGGCTGCCATGACCGCGGCCGCCGCCGCGGCCAACCCTGACCGCCAGCGAGATCTTTGTCGAGAGGCGGGACGAGCCTCACCGAGGGCTTTCATGGTCCACTCCTTCGATCGGGGTCACCCGCGAGCGAAAGTGCCCGCGCGTGCCCTGGCGTGCGTGCCGGCGTCCTGGTGGTGGGGTCAGCACGTCTGGGGTGTTGTTGTGCGGGCAACCCGCGGCCAACGGCGTACGTCGATGGCGATGCCACGATCCGGGCTTCGTGACAGGCCGCGCCGAACGGCACGGTACGACGTCCTGGCTCCCGCTGGCCGGGTGGTCCGCGGGGTGAAAATTAGCGGTTGAGACGTCATACGTCAAACGATTGGTATCGATCCGCGCGATCACCGTCAGCAACACCCTGACGGCCACGGTGGCCCGCCCCGGAGGGGGGCGGGCCACCACTCGTCACACTTCGCCCGGGCGGGCGCCGGCTGGATCCCGAACGGCCGGCAGCTCCCGCTTCTCCCAGTCGACGGCGGCGGTCGTCAGCCGATCCGGACCAGTTGCCACTGCTGGTTGTTGCCACCCCAGTCGGCGTACTGGACGACGTTTCCACCGTCGGCGGTGGACGAGCCCTGCACCTCGACGGCCTTGTTGCTGTTGCGGTTGATCAGGCGTACGTAGCCGTCGGCCGAATTCGCGAGTCGGAACTGCTGGTTCGTGCCGTTGAGGTCGGACCACTGCACGATCGCGCCGCCGTCGGCGGTGGAGAAGCCGCTGACGTCGAGCACCTTGCTGGAATTGCGGGACTTCACCCGGTAGTAGCCACTCCCCGAGTCGACGAACTGCCACTGCTGGTTGACGCCGTTGTTGCGCGACCACTGGCTGATCCGCGCCCCGTCGCTGGTGGCCGAGGCGTAGACGTCCAGCGCCTTGCCGCTGTTCCGGTTCACCAACACGTACCAGGCGCTGGTGTCCACCCCGGAGCCCGGCGGGGGCGTGGTGGGCGGGGTCGAGCCACCGTTCAAAGCGTCCAGGACGGCGGCGTAGGCGGCCTTCTTGTTGCCGTTGCAGTCGAAGAGCAGCGCGTTGTCGGACCCGCGCCACGAGTCGCAGTCGCGTACACCCCAGGTGGTGATGCCGGTGCAGCGGGAGACGGCCAGGCAGGCGCGGGTGACGGCGCCGTAGATGTTGGCCTGGTTTCCGCCGGTCATCACGTCCAGCTCGGTGATCTGGACATCCACACCGAGATCGGCGAACCGCTGGAGGTTGGCCTGGTAGTCGCCGGCCAGCGAGGTGCCCAGGTGCGACTGGAAGCCCACACAGTCGATCGGCACGCCACGGGACTTGAAGTCCCGCACCATGTTGTAGATGCCCGTCGACTTCGCGTTGATCCCGTCGGTGTTGTAGTCGTTGTAACACAACTTCGCACCCGGATCCGCCGCCCGCGCAGCCCGGAATGCCGCCTCGATCCAGTCGTTGCCGGTGCGCTGAAGGTTCGAGTCCCGACGCCCACCGCTACCGCCATCGGCGAACGCCTCGTTCACCACATCCCAGGCATAGATCTTGCCCCGGTAGTGCGTCGCGACCTGCGTGACGTGGTTGATCGCCGCGTTCCGCAACGCGGTGCCGGACATGCCCTGCGCCCAACCCGGCTGCTGTGCGTGCCACAGCAGGGTATGACCCCGCACGCTCATCCCGTTGGCCTGCGCATGGCTGACCAGACGATCACCACCGGAGTGGTTGAACTGGCCCTGCGACGGCTCGTTGGATGCCCACTTCATCTCGTTCTCGGCCACGACACTGTTGAACTCACGGTTCAGAATCGTCGTGTAGGCACTGGTGGAGAGCTTGCCGGTGGCGACGGCGGCGCCGAAGTAACGGCCCTTCTCGGCGGCGGCCGCCTTCAGGGTCGTGCCGGCACCGGATGCGGGAGTCAGCGCCACCGTCATACCGGTGGTGAGGGCGACGGCGATTGTCGCCGCCGCCAGCATCGTTCTCATGGGTTTCATGGCGTTCCTTTTCAGTGGTTGCATCGGTGGTGGTGATGTGCCACTTCACTCGGGGCGACCGATCGGGACGGTCTTCCTGGCCACCCGGCCTCAGCGCGCGCGGTCCGAGAGGGCTGTCGCCGGCAACTGCCGGTCCCGAGGTGACGGCCGCATGCCCTTGCGAACGTCGTGATCGGAGGTACGACCCGTGCGGCTCGCCCGGTGAGCCACGGGAACGATCGTCCTCTATATCGAGAGTGAGCGATAACATGCCGTTCGTCAAGACGTAACGGGCCGTTCACGCCGATCTCCCGGAACGCCGTGTTTCGCCCGGTACCAAACGCCCAGAACAACAGTGCTCAGCCGCCGCGCGACCAGCGGACGAGTCGTACCACCGCGCCGCTCAGACCGCATCGGAGGGCAACCCTGTTATCGCTCACAGTCGCCGGCCGCGACAGTGAGCGGTTCACGAGCGCCTGGTGGCCGAGCTACTCGGAGACGGCTGCGTCGGCGCGTATTCCGGCGACCAGGTCGGCGGTGGTGTGGGCAGCGATGCCGGGCTGCGCGGCGTCGGCGAACCGCTCGACGACCGCTCGGACGTGTCGCTCGGCGGGCACTGCGAGGCCGTCGTAGACGGCCGCGAACAACTCCCGCGCCGGGCGCCTGAGCCAGTCCCGTGGAAGCAGTTCCACGGGCAACTGCGGATCGAGGACGGGAAAACGCCGGAAGGTGTCCATCACCTCGGTACGGGCCCGCACCGCTGCGGCGCCGTCGACCTGCCCGGACAGCACCCCGGGCAACAGCGGCGTCCACCGCCGGAGGAACGCGTCGTAGCTCCGACCGATCGCCTCGATGTCCCAGGCTTCGATCGGCGGCCGGTGAATGGCAGAGGCGAGCGCGCTCTGCCGCCCGCGAAACACCGTCACGGCGCCGAGGGTGAGCCGGTCGAGCTCGGCCCGAGCCGCGGGGGTCAGCTCCCGCGGTGAGATCCACAGGCCGTCGTACAGCGGTGCGTAACCGAGCCACCGGAGTTGCGCCCGCAGGGCTCGGCGCTGCGTACTGCGATCCTGCGGCAGCGAGAAGGCGACGATCGTCCAAGACCCGTCCCACAGCACCGTCGAGATGGTGGAGGCGAGGATCCACTGCCCGCCGACGGAGAGGTTCGCGGCGGCGGCGCGGCTGAGCCGGTAGGAGCTGTGCCGCCCCAGTCGACTGCCCTCCAGGACGCCACGGCGGGCCAGGCGACTGATCGCGGTCCGCGCTCCGGCCGTGGTCACGCCGGTCTCCCCGAGCAACGCGACGATGGCGGCGGACGGGAGGGCGACCCGGGTCCGCAGCGTGTAGTCCGCCAACAGGGTCACCGCGACACCCTGGGGCGAGTTGCCGACCTGCCGGCGGGGCAGCCGCAGTGGCTGGTCTCCGTCGTCCGGATAGATCTCGTCGATGTCGAAAGGGCTTGCCACAGGCGCTCCGCGCTCCTCGGGGACGGCATGACGACTGTAGACGGACCCTTCCCAGTAGATCGAAATGCTTCGATTGACACTTGTTGACCCGGAGGGAACACTAACTGCCACACGATGCCATCCGAAGCCGGGCTGGGCGAGCCACAGGTAGCGGGCAGCGTGCGATCACCGCGGGAGTCGGGCAGACCCGCGACCGGGTCGCACGGCCAATCCAGCCTGCACAGGCAATCGAAGGAGTCGTCAGTTGAGGATCAGAAGGAAACTGCTAATCGCCCTGGCCGCGTCACTGGTGGCGGCCGGCCTGGTGGTCCCCACGGTCGGGCCCGCGTACGCGGCGTCACTGACCGAGGTGACCAGCTTCGGTGACAACCCCGGTCGGATGCGCATGCACGTCTACGTGCCGGACAACCGTCCGGCCCGGCCGGCGGTCGTGGTGGCCATGCACGGCTGCGGCGGGTCCGGCCCGGGCTTCTACTCCGGGAGCGAGTTCGCCAGCCAGGCCGACCGGTACGGATACATCGTGATCTACCCGTCCGCCACCCAGCAGGCCGGGTTCGGCAACTGCTTCGACACCTGGTCGGACGCCGCCAAGCGGCGGGGCGGAGGCAGCGACCCGGTGTCGATCATCTCGATGATCCGGTACGTGCAACAGCAGTACGCTGCCGACCCGGACCGGATCTACGCCACCGGCAGTTCGTCCGGTGGCATGATGACCAACCACATGCTGGCGCTCTATCCCGACGTGTTCAAGGCCGGCGCCGCGTTCATGGGTGTGCCGTTCAACTGTTTCGCCAACGCTGCGGACTACCCGCCCGGGAGCAGCCAGTGCACCGGCGGGAACATGAACCGGACCCCGCAGCAGTGGGGCGACGCGGTCCGTCAGGTGTACCCCGGCTACTCCGGGCCCCGCCCGCGCGTGCAGCTGTGGCACGGCACCAACGACACGCTCGTGCCGTACTCGCTGTTGCAGGAGGCGATCGAGCAGTGGACGAACGTGTTCGGGCTGAGCCAGACACCCACCTCCACCGACACCCCTCAGGCCACCTGGAACCGGCGCCGGTACGCGGACAGCGGCGGCACCGTCCAGGTCGAGGCGTACAGCATCCAGGGCGCCGGGCACAGCCTGCCCTCCGCAGGCATGGCCGCGTCCGCCATCGCGTTCTTCGGACTGACCAACCCCACGACCCCGCCCCCGACCACCCCGCCCCCGACCACGCCACCGCCGACCACGCCGCCGCCGGCTTCCGGCGCCTGCCGGGTGACTGTCGACGTCAACGCCTGGAACACGGGGCTGACCGAGAGCATCACCGTCACGAACACGGGCACCAGCGCCGTCAACGGCTGGTCGGTGGTCTTCACCCTGCCGGGTGGGCAGACCATCACCTCGGGTTGGAACGCCACCTACTCACCCAGCTCGGGGCAGGTGACGGCCCGCAACGTCGGCTACAACGGCGGCATCCCCGCCAACGGCTCGGTGAGCTTCGGCTTCCAGGCCACCCACACCGGTAACAACGCCCGACCGCCCTCGTTCGCCCTCAACGGCGCGTCCTGCGCTGTCGCCTGAGACCCACCCGCGCGTGCGCCGGTCACCACCTCGTGGTGACCGGCGCACGACTCGTTCGGGCGTCGCCAGGATCAGCGGTAACCGGCGGTCACCACGCTGGCCTGCACGGCGTTCTCGGTCGCGTCGGACGGATAGCCCGCGACCATCGCCCCCTCGTAGAAGGTGCCGGCGCTCAGGTTCGCACCGCCGTCGGGCTTGCAGCAGTCACCGCCACTGCCCAGGATGATCGCGCCCTGCTTCTTCATCGGGCTGTATCCCGGCGGAAGCGAGCCGTCGTACAGCGTGTAGAGGCTGCCGGCCTGCGCGTCGCTGCCCTTGATGGCGAACCGGGTCGTGCCGTTGTTCTTCAGCGTCGCGGTGACGAACTTGTTGGTGAACGCGCGTTGGTTCGGGTTCCAGGAGCTGCTGCCGCCCGGGAAGAGACCCCACTCGAGGTCGGCCTGCACCCACGGGCCGCTGCCGGAGCAGCCGCCGAACCAGCACTGCTTGCCGAAGTTGATGGCGTCCATCGCCCCGGCGGCGTCGGCCTTCCTGGTCGTCTCACTGTTGCCGTAGTCGAAGCAGCAGCCGCTGTTGACGTGGGTCCCGCTGGTCACCATGTACATGCCCTCGGGTGCCGCGCCGGTCGGCACGCCGGTGAGGTGCCCGTCGCGCCAGTAGCTGTTGCCGGGGTTGATGTAGAGCGAGTACGCCTTCGCGCCGCCAACTGTCAGCGACTCCGTGGTCGCGGTCGCCGGCCTGCTCTGCGGGGAGCCCGGAACGACGCTCGACCCCTGGTACCAGAGGTCGTTGCCGCGCCCGGACTGGTCGAAGACGACGGTGATCACGCAGGTCGTGCCGGAGCAGAACGAGTCCTGCGTCGCCGCGTTGGCGGTGCCGCCGGTGCCCGTGAGCCCGATGTTGCGGGTCGTGTTGTCCGACGAGCGTCGGACCTGGTAGAGGTTGCCGGCGTACGCCTCGTAGAGCGCCCGCGTGGTGCTGTGCGCCGCGATGCACGGGGTGCCGCCGGAGGCGTAGATGTCGCACGGGCGCGCGCCGGTCGGCGGGTTGGTCGGCGGCGGGGTGGTGGTGGTCGGCGAGGCCCACTGCTGGTTGGCGCCACCGTTGCAGGCCCAGAGGATGACCTTGGTGCCGTTCGCGGTGGCCGCAGCGTTGGCGTCGAGGCAGAGCCCGGACTGCGCGCCGGTGATGGTGCCGTTGCTGTTGACGTTCCACTGCTGGTTGTTCTGGCCGTTGCAGTCCCAGATGATCACCTGGGTGCCGTTGGCGGTGCCGCGGCCGGAGGCGTCCAGGCACTTGTTGCCGTACACCTGGAGTTGCTTTGCCGACGTCCACGTCCAGGTCTGGCCGGACGTGCCGTTGCAGTCCCAGAGTTGCGTCTGGGTGCCGTTGGTGGTGCTGGAGTTGGGCACTTCAAGGCAGCGGCCGGACGGCGTACCGACGATCCGGGTGCTCTGCCCCGGCTCGATGGCGGCCGCCATCGGGGCGGCTGCGGCCTCGGCGATCGGCGACGGGGCACCGGGGGCGGCGCCGATGCCGACGAGCACGCCGACCAGCGCGGCCGCCAGGGCGGTCAGACGTCGGGCGCGCTGACGTCTCGGGACGAGATCACGGGCTGTTCCGGGCCCGAGGGGGGACGGGGTTCGCACGAGGTGGCTCCTCGGAGTCGTGGAAGCGCGGTGGGGGTGTCGATGCGCCACGGGGGGTGGTGGCGATGGCGAATCGATTCGGAGGGAATCGTATGACCTTTAATTAATTCATGTCAATGAATGCGGGTGCGAGGTGGCGTGCCGGCCGTTGGGCGGACGGCCAGCGCACCACCTCCCCCGGGACGCCTACCGCCCCAGGAGCCGCCACGTCTGGTTCAACGGGCTGCCCTGGTTGACCGCTTTGCAGGTCCACTGGTGAACCAGCGCGCCGGCCGCCGTGGAGACCGCGTTGACGTCGACGCACTTGCCACTGTGCCGGGCGACGAGTTGGTAGTCGTGCGAGTCGTTGCCCGAGTAGGTCACCTTGCGCAGCGTGAACTGCTGGTTGAGGGCGTTCAGGCAGGTCCACTGGTGCACTGCCGCGCCGTCGGCGGTGGAGACGCCGCTGACGTCGAGGCACTTGCCGCTCTGCTGGTTGACCACCGTGTAGGTGTTGGCCACGCCGGCGACTGGGCGGAAGTTCCAGAGCTGCTGGTCACCGCCGTCGCAGTAGTTCTGCTGTTGGACGTTGCCGTCGGCGGTGCTCAGGCCGGCATTGTTCAGGCACTGCTGGGAATGTTGGGCCACCGCCACCGACTGGAAGCCACCGTCCGCGGGAGGCAGCAGCGTGACGGTGTAGGTGTCGGTCTGGTTGGTGTACGGCACTGTGACTGTGGCGTTGTTGTTGGACACCCCGACCACGCTGTTCGACACCGTCACCGGCCCCGCCACGGCGCCGCCGCCGTTGTGCGGGATGCGTTGGGTGAGCACCCGGACCTGGTTGTTCTGCACGATGCCGCTGGTGGTGTCCAGGCGTTGCAGGTTGACGGTCAGGTTCCCGGTGGTACGACCACCGCCGATGAGCACCTTCGCAGCCCCCGCGGCCTTCGTGGCGTACGCGTCGTACGACTGGCTGGGGGTCACCGCGACGATCTCCCCGACCTGGGAGGCGTAGAAGCGGTAGTTCCACCACTCCCCCTTGGGCTGGTGCTGGCCGGCCGAGTTACGGATCAACAGGTTGCCGAGGTCGTTGTGCAGGCTGCCACCGCTGGCCCAGTTCGCCCGCAGGCCGTCGGCCTTGGCCCGCTCCAGGCGCGCGATGTACCAGGCGCCGTCGGCCGGGTTCTGCTCGTCGGGCGCGCCGTACTCGTTGATCTGGTACGGACGAGGGTGGGCGATGCCACGCGGGTCGAGGGTGGCGTTGGCGGCGGCGACGTTCGCCACCGGGTCACCGGGCAGCGAGTGCCAGCTGATGATGTCCGGCACCGTGTTCGTCGAGCGGACGAAGTCCAGGTACTGGTTCCAGAAGGCGTGGTTGGTCGACGGTACACAGGCGCAGCTCGGCCCGACGATGAGCTGGCTGGGGAACTCCGCCCGGATGCGCTGGTAGGTCCGCCGCCACAGTTCGAGGTACTGGGAGATCGGCCGGTTCCAGAAGATGGTGATGTTGGGTTCGTTCCAGATGTCCCACTGCACCGACAGCCCGGACGCCCGGACGTCGCTGATCAGGCGGGTCAGGAAATTGTCGTAGTCGGTCCAGTTGCCGTTGTCACCGGGGAAGCGGGAGATCCCGGCGCCGTCGGCACCCCAGAGGTCGTGCGGCAGGATGATGAACTTCCCGCCGAGGCCGGTGGTCCGACGCGCCTGGGCGAGTGTGGAGTTCCAGCGCCGGTCGTAGGTTCCGCCGACCCAGCCACTGCCCGGGAGCTGAGCGCCGCCGGCGCGCATGTACTGGAACTTGACGTCGGAGTAGAAGTGGTCGGCCGGACCGCTGGCGTTCTCGGTCATGCCGTAGATCCAGCCGGAGGCGCGGTAGGTCGGCGCACCGCTGGTGGTGGCGAAGTTGACGCTGATCGACTCGTCGGCGGCCAGGGCGGGGGACGAGACGGCGGTGACGGCGGCAGCGGCGGCGAGCAGGCCGACGACGAGTCGGGCCACGAACACACGGGCTCGTCCTGAGCTGCTGCGGGATGGGGTTTTCACGGGCGGCTCCTTGGTGGGGCGCGGGGGACGCTCTCCGGAGGGCAGCGCTTGCGAATCGATTCGCACGGATCGTAGGACCGGGAACTGAACCATGTCAATGAAGTGACGGCCCGATGACGCCCGTGTTGCCCAGCAATCCTCCCGGTGCGGCCAACTGACTCTTGACCCCCGGGCATGGGCAGACCTATCTTCGGGCGAACCGATTCGTCGAATCGATTCGCCTCATGGTTGGACTGGTCCGACCCGCGACGATCAACCCACGAACCCCACCTGACGATCGATTTGAAGTGAGGCACCACATGACCGGACTCAGTCGTCGGCGGCGCCTGGCCGCCGTCGCCGTGATAGCTCTCGCCGCGGTGACGGGCAGCGCCTGCTCGTCGTCGGCCGACGGCCCCGCCGACGGTGGCGCCTACCTCGTCTGGGACCCGTATCCGCAGTTCGCCGACGACTCCGAGTGGGTCGCGCTGCTCAAGAAGTGCGGCACGTCCGCGGGGGTGACTGTCGAGCGAACCGGCTACGACACCACCGACCTGACCAACAAGGCGCTGCTCGCCGCCCAGCAGGGAAACTCACCGGACGTGCTGATCGTGGACAACCCGGTCATCTCAACTCTGGCCGAAGCCGGCGCGCTCACCACCACCGACGACAACAAGCTGGACGTCTCGGCCATGGAGAAGAACCTGCTCGGCGCCGGCCAGAGCGACGGCAAGACCTACGGGGTGCCGATCGGGGCGAACACCCTCGCCCTCTACTACAACAAGGACGTGCTGGCCGCAGCCGGTGTCGACCCCGCCGCCGTCAAGGACTGGACCGCACTGACCGCGGCACTGACCAAGGTCAAGGCCAAGGGGAAGAAGGGCATCACCTTCTCCGCGATCGGCACCGAGGAGGGCAGCTTCCAGTTCCTGCCCTGGTTCTGGGGGTCGGGTGCCCAACTGACCAGTCTGGACTCACCGCAGGCGGTGTCCGCGCTGACGCTCTGGACCGACTGGCTCAAACAGGGCCACGCCCCGAACTCCGTCATCAACAACACACAGACCACGAGCTGGCAGGAGTTCGCCACCGGCGACTACGCGTTCGCCGAGAACGGCACCTGGCAACTGGCCAACGCGGAGAAGCTCGGCTTCTCGTACGGCACGATCGCGATCCCGGCCAGCGCGGGCGGCCCGGCCCCGGCACCCACCGGCGGTGAGTTCGTCTCCATTCCGGTGCAGAAGAAGACCGGCCGGTACGAGACGTCGCAGAAGCTCGTCACCTGCCTGACCAACGCCGACAACCTCCTCACCACCGACACCACGCTCTCCTACGTCGCACCCGTCGCCGCCGTGCAGGAGCGACAGGCCACCGCGGACCCCAAGCTCAAGGTCTGGGTGGAGGCGGTCCGGGCGGCCAAGGGCCGCACCGGTGACGACCTCGGCACGAAGTACCCGAAGATCTCCGAGGCGCTGTGGACCGCTGTGCAGTCGGCCCTCAGCGGCGGAAAGACGCCACAGGAGGCGTTGGACGCCGCGCAGACCGCCGCCACGACCAGGTAAGCGATCCGAACCGACACCATGCCCTCCACGACAGAGACCTCCACCGTCGTACGCGACCAGGGTGGGGCGGCGACCGCCGCCCCGCCCGGGCCTCCCCCAACCCGTTCCCGCCGGCCCAGCCGGTGGTGGGCGTGGGGCTTCCTGGCACCCGTGACCATCTACCTGGCGGCCTTCTACGCCTACCCGCTCTACCGCAACGTCGAGTTGAGCCTGCGCGAGTACACAGTCCGCTCGTTCGTGCAGGGCGGGGCGCCCTTCGCCGGCCTCGACAACTACCGGACGGTCCTGACCGACCCGGCATTCGGGCCGACGCTGACGCACACGCTGGTCTTCACAGCGGCCTCGCTCGCCTTCCAGTTCACCATCGGCATGGCCCTGGCCCTCTTCTTCCACCAGCACTTCCCGCTGTCGCGCACGCTGCGGGCACTGATCCTCGTACCGTGGCTGCTGCCACTGATCGTCTCGGCGTCGACCTGGTCGTGGCTGCTCAACAGCGACTCCGGGCTGGTCAACGCGGCGCTCGGCGTCATCGGAATCGACCCGGTCAACTGGCTCACCTCGCCGGGCTGGTCACTCACCTCGGTGATCATCGCCAACGTCTGGATCGGCATCCCGTTCAACCTGGTGGTGCTCTACAGCGGCCTACAGGCGATCCCGACCGAGATGTACGAGGCGTCCGCGCTCGACGGCGCGACGGGGTGGCAACGGTTCTGGGGGATCACCTTCCCGTTGCTGCGCCCCGTCTCCCTGATCACGCTGCTGCTGGGGCTGATCTACACGCTGAAGGTCTTCGACATCATCTGGATCATGACGAAGGGTGGCCCGACCGGCTCCTCGGCCACGCTGGCCACCTGGTCGTACCGGCTCGGATTCGGCAACCTGCTGCCCGAGTTCGGCCCGGGCGCGGCCATCGGGAACCTGCTCATCGTGCTGGCCCTGATCGCCGGCCTCGTCTACATCCGGATCGAGCGGAGGCAGCAGCTGCGATGACCACCTCGACGCCGCGGACCTGGTGGAAGACCGGCATCGGCCTGGTGCTGACCGGGCTGATGCTCTTCCCCGTCTACTGGATGATCAACGTGTCCTTCACCCGCGACCAGGACATGCGGGCCAGTCCCCCACACCTGTTCCCCACCAACGGCACCCTGGACGGCTACCGGGCGGTGCTCGACCAGCAGCTGCCGTACCTCGGGACCAGCTTCCTGGTCGGCCTCGGCACCGTGGCGCTGACCGTGGCACTGGCCGCCCCCGCCGGCTACGCGCTGGCGAAGCTCCGACCACCCGGCGGCCCGGCACTGAGCTTCATGCTGCTGATCGCGCAGATGATCCCGGGGATCATCATGGCGATGGGCTTCTACGCCATCTACCTCACCCTCGGCGTCCTCAACACGCTGCCCGGCCTGATCCTGGCCGACACCACGCTCGCGGTGCCGTTCGCTGTCCTGATCTTCACGGCCTTCATGTCCGGCATCCCCGACGAGCTGCTCCAGGCCGCCGTTGTCGACGGCGCCGGTCGGCTGCGGACCTTCTGGTCGGTAGTGCTGCCGGTCAGCCGCAACTCGATCGTCACGGTGTCGCTCTTCGCGTTCCTCTGGTCCTGGTCGGATTTCATCTTCGCCTCGACCCTGGCCGGAGGCGGCGACTACCAGCCGATCACCCTCGGCATCTACCACTACATCGGCAACAACAACCAGCAGTGGAACGCCATCATGGCCACCGCCGTCGTCGCCTCGATCCCCGCCGCCGTGCTGCTGATCCTGGCCCAGCGGTACGTCTCGATGGGCGTGACCGCCGGCGCCGTCAAGGACTGACCATCCGCGGCGGTCGAGGACTGACCACCCGCACCACAGAAAGGCACCCGCCACCCATGACCGCCGCCCCGTCCGGTCCGGAGTTCGGAATCCAGGACATCCCGTTCAGCTACCGCGGATCCTGGTTCAACATCTCCCCGGTGGTAGCCGAGAAGACGTACGCCGACGACCTGCACCTGGTCTCGCACCAGACCGGTCTGCACCCAGTACTGCGTCTGGCCCCCACGGTCGCCGGCACCACAGTCGTCGCCACACCCACATTGCTGACCTGGCGCAACGGCGCCGACCGGATCGAGGCCGTCTACGACGGGCCGGACGCCCTGCGGATCCGGGGTCACCGGCTCGGCCTGCGGGTGGCCGCTGCGGCACACACCCTCACCCCGTTCAGCGGCACCTACCTGTACGCCGACCCGGTCGACGGATCACACGTGTTCACCTCGTACGAGACCGGTCGCCGCTACCGGGTCACCGTGCTCTCCGGCGCTCTGCTGCGGACCGACGGCACGCAGGCGCTCGGCACCGCCGACCGGTCCCTGGACCTTCCCGGCGACCAGCCCTGGGAGATCGCGATCGAGGAGTACGCCACCGCCCGCCGCCCGTACGCCGGATCCGTCAGCTTCGAGCAGTTGTGCCGCGACCGGTTCGCGGAGTTCACCGCGTTCGTCGACGCGATCGCGCCCTGGCGCGGTCCGGAGACCCCGGCCGCCGAGCTGGCCGCGTACGTCCTCTGGTCGGCCACTGTCGCCCCGGCGGGCTTCGTCACCCGGCCCGCCGTCCTGATGTCCAAGCACTGGATGGACAAGGTGTGGAGCTGGGACCACTGCTTCAACGCGATCGCCCTGGCGGCCGGTGAGCCGGAGCTGGCGTGGCACCAGTTCCAGTTGCCCTTCGACCACCAGGACGAGGCCGGCGCCCTCCCCGACTCGATCACCCACTCCGAGGTCCTGCACAACTACGTCAAGCCCCCCATCCACGGCTGGGCCCTCCGACACCTGCGCCGACGTCTTCCCCAGCCGCCGGACCGGGCGGCACTCGCGCAGACGTACGACCGGCTCGCCCGCTGGACCGGGTTCTGGCTCGACGCGCGGCGTGCACCCGGCCACGACCTGCCGCATTACCAGCACGGCAACGACAGCGGCTGGGACAACGCCACCACCTTCGACGAGAACCGGGTCCTCGAAACGGCTGACCTCGCCGCGTTCCTCGTCTCGCAGCTTCGCTGCCTCGCCGACCTCGCCACCGAGCTGGGTGAGCCGGCCACCCGCTGGTCCGGGGAGGCCGACCGGATCCACCGGGCCATGCTGCGCGACCTGTGGGACGGCGAGCGCTTCTGCGCCCGGAACCCCCACACCGGGCAACGCCGACCCAGCCGCAGTCTGCTCGACCTGATGCCCGTCGCGCTCGGGGCCGACCTGCCGGCCCCGGTCGCCGCTGCGCTGGCGCGTGGCGTCGAAACCCATCTGACCAGGCACGGGTTGGCCACCGAGCCGACCGACTCGGCCCACTACCTCGCCGACGGCTACTGGCGTGGCCCGATCTGGGCGCCCTCCACCGTCCTGGTCGAGGACGGCCTGCGCCGGGCCGGGCAGACCAGGATCGCCGACGACATCAGTCGGCGGTTCCTCGCGCTGTGCGAGAAGTCCGGCTTCGCGGAGAACTTCGATGCCGAGACCGGCACCGGGCTGCGCGACCGCGCCTACACCTGGACCGCCAGCAGCTATCTCATCCTCGCCGCCGCCCAGGAGGAGCGGCGGATCAGGGGCGGGTAGCCGGCTCGGATCAGCGGGCCCGGACCGGGCCGGTGCTGGAACGCAACGAGATGGGCGGGCTGTAGAGGCGGTGTCGTGGCACGGCGCCGGGAGCCGCGATGATCTCCAGCAGCAGCGACACCGCCTCCGCGCCCATCTCGACCATCGGCACGTCGGCGGCGGTCAGCGGCGGGCGGAAATCCTCCGCCCAGTGCTGCGCGGCGACTCCGGCGACGGAGAAGTCGCGTGGCACCGACAAACCGGCACCGGTCAACGCGCGCTGCATTCCGGGTAGTGCGGCCTCGTTGATGGTGGCCACCGCCGTGACCTCGGGATGCGTCGCGAGCAGTTGCTCCATGCACGCCTCGCCGGAGGCGGTGTCGTCGCCGCTGCACACCTCCACGCCGGTCAACCCCCGCTCCACAGCCGCCGCGCGGAAGCCGGTCAGCGCGCGATGGCTGGGGCCGTATCCGGCGGCCACCAACTCGGCGGACCGGTTCACGAGTGCGACGTGCCGGTGCCCCAGGTCGGCCAGGTGCTGCACGCACCGGGCGATCAGCCCGGCGTAGTCGATGTCGATCCAGCTCATCCCGTGCGGCTCGGCGGTCCGGCCGATGGTGACGAACGGCAGCCCGGCCTTTGTCAGCCGGGTCACCCGGTCGTCGGCCAGCCGAATCTCCATGAGGACCACGCCGTCCACCCGACGGCCGGTGACGATCCGCTCGAACGACCGGTCATGGTCGCCACCGGAGGGGGACAGCAGCACGTCGAGGTCGTGGCGGGCGGCGGCCTCGACGACGCTGGCGACGAAGCCCAGCTGCATGTCGGTCAGCCGCTGGCTCGCCGGCGGGATGACCAGCCCGAGGGTGCGGGTGCGCCCCTCCTTGAGAGCACGGGCGCTGGCGTTCGGCCGGTAGTCCAACTCGTCGATGACCGACTGGATCCGTTGCCGGGTCCCCTCCGACACGCTGCGTTTTCCGCTGAGCACGTAGGAAACGGTGCTGCGGGACACCCCCGCCCGGCGAGCGATCTCCCCGATGTTCATCAATCGCCCTCGAATCGATTTTTGCCCCGATACGGGGACGCACCTTGCTCCGCTGACCAGCATATCCGTCCTCAGGCTCATCGATCGATGACCAACGCGTACCAACTAGCGCTAATAGATGGACGCCCATTAATGTCACAGGTATGACGTGTGACGTCAATTCCACCGCTACACGCCACCTCCACCACGCACTCGAAAGGATCCGATGAACGTGAAGAGAAGACTGGGTCGCCTGATGGCCGCCGCCGGGACACTGTTCGTCCTCGTCGTCGCCGCTGGCGCCTATGTGGTCTCGGACGCGCCGGGCGTCGCCCACGCCGCCGGCACGGGTCCGTGTGACATCTACGCCTCCGGCGGCACGCCGTGCGTGGCCGCGCACAGCACCACCCGGGCGCTGTACGGCGCGTACAACGGCCCGCTCTACCAGGTCCGACGCTCGTCGGACAACACCACCCGTGACGTCGGCGTGCTCAGCGAGGGCGGCTACGCCAACGCCGCCACCCAGGACACGTTCTGCGCCAACACCAACTGCGTCATCACGATCATCTACGACCAGTCCGGCCGCAACAACCGTCTCACCCAGGCGCCCCCCGGCTACTTCGTCGGCCCCGCTCCCGGCGGATTCGACAACCTCGCCGACGCGAAGGCGGCGCCGGTCACCGTCGGCGGCCAGAAGGCGTACGGCGTCTACATCGCCCCCGGCACCGGCTACCGCAACAACAACACAAACGGTGTCGCGACCGGCGACCAGCCCGAGGGCATCTACGCGGTCGTCGACGGGACGCACTACAACCAGTGGTGCTGCTTCGACTACGGCAACGCGCAGACCAACAACCTCGCCGACGAACGCGCCATCATGGAAACCGTCTACTTCGGCGCCAACAAGCAGTGGGGCTACGGGGCGGGCGCCGGACCCTGGATCATGGCCGACCTGGAGTGGGGGCTGTTCTCCGGCGTCAACGCGGGCTACAACAACATCGCGTCGATCAACCACCGCTTCGTCACCGCAATGGTCAAGGGCGAGCCGAACCACTGGGCGATCCGGGGTGGCAACGCCCAGTCGGGCAGCCTGACGACCTACTTCGACGGGCCACGCCCCAACGGCTACCACCCGATGAAGAAGGAAGGCGCCATCCTGCTCGGCATCGGCGGTGACAACAGCATCACCGGTCGCGGCACCTTCTTCGAGGGCGTACTGACCTCCGGCTACCCGACGGCGGCCACCGAGAACGCCGTCCAGGCCAACATCAACGCCGACGCCTACGCGCCGGTCGGCGGCGGCAACCCGCAGCAGAACGTCCAGGTCGTGGGCGCCCAGTCCAGCCGCTGCATCGACGTACCGAACGGCAGCACCACCAACGGCAGCCAGGTCCAACTCTGGGACTGCCTCGGCAACACCGCGCAGCGCTGGACCTACACCGCCGGCAAACAACTCCAGGTGTACGGCAACAAGTGCCTCGACGCCAACGGCCAGGGCACCACCAACGGCACCCAGGCCATCATCTGGGACTGCCACGGCGGCACCAACCAACAGTGGAACCTCAACTCCAACGGCACCATCACCGGCGTCCAGTCCGGGCTCTGCCTCGATGCCAACGCGGCCGCCACCGCCAACGGCACCAAGCTCATCCTCTGGGCCTGCAACGGCGGCACCAACCAGCGGTGGGCCACCCGCAGCTGACCCACCACACGGTCGGTCGTGCCGCCCCCCGCGAGCTTCAACGGGGGCGGCACGACAGTCGACCGTGCCCGACGCGCGACTGTCACGAACGGGCGAGTGCCCGCGACCCGGGCCGGGTAGGTTTCGGGACTGGGCGAAAGCGGGGGCGCATGGTCAGGGGTTGGCACGGCTGGCTCGGTACGTTCAACGGCGTCGTCCTCATCACTGCGGTCGTCCTGCCGTTGGCCGCGCTGGCGGTGTGGGCCCTGGCCCGCCACCGACGTGCCGCCGGCACCGGTGCGGCGTGGCGGACGTCGCTGGCCGACGTCGGCATCGTCTACGGCACCGTGCCGTGGGTGTGGATGATCATGTTGCCGGGTGACCAGGCCGGCGCCGTCTCCGGTCGGGTGACACTGGTGCCGCTGCGCGACCTGCTCACGATCTTCTCCGACGGTGGCCCGCTGACGGCGACGGTCCAGGTCGTCGGCAACCTGCTGGTCTTCGCGGCCCTGGGCTTCTTCGCCCCGCTACGATTCCCGGCGCTGGCGTCGGTACCACGGATCCTGGTCCTCGCGGCCGGCTGCTCGGTCCTGGTGGAGACCGCCCAGTACGTCCTGCGGCTGGACCGCGTGTCGTCGGTGGACGACGTCCTGCTCAACGCCGCGGGCGCCGGGCTGGCGGCGCTGGTGTCCCGCCGCTGGTGTCCCGCCACACCCGACACGTCCACGGAGCGCGAACCCCAGCCGGCCCCGGCAGCGGGACGCTGAGCGACGCGGTGAACTACCAACAGAGCCGACAGTCGATCAGGTGGACGGCTCTGCCAACCGCTCCAGTCGCGCCAGACCATCCCAGCCGCGCTCGCGCATCAGATCCAGCAGTCGCTGCACCCGCGGGTCCGCCTCGACGGCCAGCGCGTCCAGGAGGTCGAACGGTAGATCGTCCTGCGCCACCTCACCGAGGTCGATCTCACCAGAGCGGTATGCCTGCTCGGCGAGGCCGGCCATGATGTCAGCGGCCTCTACCAGACGCGCGTCGTCGCCGGTGTCGCTCTCCAAGATCTCCGACAGGATCCGATAGAGCCGTTTGAGTTGCGGGTCGTCCAACTGCGCGATCTTGCTGGGCATCCATTCGCGGACGCGATCCGGCCAGCGAGCCGACATCAGGATCCAGCTGTCCCGCTCCCCCGCCACCACCCGCTCGGAGACGCCAATGGCGCGGAGCCGATCGAGGTAGGTGGTCACCTCTGGTGCGAGTGCCAGACGATCCCCGGCGGCAAGTTGCGCGATCTGCTTCCGGCTGGCCTCCAGTCGTGCGATCTCGTCGCCCAGTTGCCTGTCGATCTCCTCGACCGCGGCCGCGAAGGTCGACGCGTCGGCCTCCAGCATCTGACCGATCTGGGACAGCGGCACCCCGGCGTTGGCGAGAATCCGGATCCTGATGAGGGACACCACAGCACCTGCGCTGTACCGCCGGTAGCCCGAGGCGTCCCGCTCGGGCTCCGGCAGCAGGCCGATCTGGTGGTAGTGCCGTACCGCCCGCACCGTGACGCCGGCGTACGCCGCGAGTTGGCTGATCGTCAGCATGCTCTGATCCTGCCCGCACCCTGCCCAGCCCGGGTCGACACCGGATCAGGAGATCTTGCGACGGTAGGTCAGGTTGGCGAACAGGTAGGCCACCACGAGGATGCCGGCGCACCACACCAGGGCGGTCCAGAGGCCCGATCCGACGGGCTCCTGCGCGAAGAGGTCTCGGATCGCGTTGACGATGGCGGTCACCGGCTGGTGCTCGGCGAAGGCACGCACCGGTCCGGGCATCGAGGCGGTGGGCACGAAGGCCGAACTGACGAACGGCAGGAAGACCAGCGGGTACGAGAAGGCGCTCGCGCCGTCCACGGACTGGGCGGTGAGGCCGGGAATGATGGCGATCCAGGTGAGCGCCAGGGTGAACAGCACCAGGATGCCGGCCACGGCGAGCCAGCCCAGCACGCTCGTGCCGGTGCGGAAGCCCATGAGCAGGGCGACGAGGACGACGACGACCAGCGAGACCAGGTTGGCGACCAGCGAGGTCAGCACGTGCGCCCAGAGCACCGCGGATCGGGCGATCGGCATGGACTGGAACCGTTCGAAGATGCCGCCCTGCATGTCCAGGAAGAGCCGGAAGGCGGTGTACGAGATGCCCGAGGCGATCGTGATGAGCAGGATGCCGGGGAGCAGATAGTTCACGTACGAGTCGGAGCCGGTCTCGATCGCGCCACCGAAGACGTAGACGAACAGCAGCATGAAGGCGATCGGCATCACCGCTGTCGTGATGATGGTGTCCGGGCTGCGGGCGATGTGGCGCAGTGAGCGCCCCAGCAGGACCGTGGTGTCGCCGAGGAAGTGCTTGTTCATCGTTGTTCCTTCTCGGTCTTGGCGCCAACCAGGGTGAGGAAGACGTCCTGGAGGGTCGGCTGCTTCTCGACGTACTCGATCTCGGCGGGTGGCAGGAGCTGCTTGAGCTCGTCGAGGGTGCCGTTGACGATGATCCGTCCCTCGTGGAGGATCGCGATCCGGTCGGCGAGCTGTTCGGCCTCGTCGAGGTACTGGGTGGTGAGCAGCACCGTCGTGCCGCCACTGGCGAGTTCCTTGATCGCCTGCCACACCTCGATGCGCGCCTCCGGGTCCAGCCCGGTCGTCGGCTCGTCGAGGAAGATGACCGGCGGGTTCCCGATCAGGCTCATCGCGATGTCGAGACGGCGACGCATGCCGCCGGAGTACGTCCGCACCCTCCGGGCGCCCGCCTCGGTCAGCGAGAAGCGCCTCAGCAGGTCGTCCGCGATCGCACCGGGCTCCTTGAGGTGGCGCAGCCGGGCCACGAGGACCAGGTTCTCCCGCCCGGTGAGGATCTCGTCGACCGCCGCGAACTGCCCGGTGAGACTGATCGACTGCCGTACGTCGGCGGGGTGGGTCGCCACGTCGAAGCCGGCGACCCGGGCCGTCCCGCCGTCGGCCCTGAGGAGCGTGGCCAGGATCTTCACCACTGTGGTCTTGCCGGCACCGTTCGAGCCGAGCAGGGCGAAGATGCTGCCCCGCGCGACGTCGATGTCGACGCCGCGCAGCACCTTCAGCTGCTTGAACGACTTCTCCAGGCCGTGCACGTGGATCGCTGGCTGCTCGGCCTGAGCTGTTGTGTGCGAATTGCTCATGACGGCAGCATGGGGGGTTGACGCAGCGTCAAGGTCAAGCCCGCAGGCGACCGGGCTCAGTCGGGCTTCGGTTGGGACCGCAGGCGACGCATCTGGGCGTGGCTGAGGTCATGCGCTCGGTTCATGTGGCGCGTGATCACCTCCAGCTCCTCGTCGGTGTGCTCGTCGAGAAGTGTCTGCCAGGCCTGGCCGAGGTCGTCCCAGACCGCGGTGACCCGGTCGAGGCGATCCGGCACCGGGGTGACCAGCACCCGGCGCCGGTCCTCGTGGTCGGGCGTCCGTGTGACGTAGCCGCCACGTTCGAGCCGGTCGACCAGTCGGGTGGCCGATCCCGTGGTCAGGCCGGTCATCTCGGCGACCTCCCGCACCGTGGGTGGCGCGGGAGCCGCCGAGAGCAGGCTCAGGAACTGCACGTCGGTCGGGTGGAGCCCCAGGTGATCGGCGATGGCCTGGTTGAACAGGACGTACGAGGCCAGATAGCGCCGGGACGCCATCGACATCTCCTCGTACAGCCGGGCCCGACGCTTCGCAGTCATCCGCATCACATCCCAGTTCGTTGCGTGACGCAGCGAGTCGCCATAATCTGCTGCATGACGCAGTTAATGCGTTACGCAGCCATCTTACCCTCCTGGAGGACCCATGCTCACCGTCGCCGTCACCGGCGCCACCGGAGCCCAAGGCGGTGCCACCGCCCGCGCCCTGCTGGCGGCCGGACACCGGGTACGCGCCGTCACCCGCCACCCCACCTCGCCGGCCGCCGAAGCCCTGCGCGACCTCGGGGCCGAGGTGCGCCGGGCCGACTTCGACGACCGCGCGTCCCTCGACGCCGCGCTCGCCGGAGCCGACTCGTTGTTCGCTGTCACCACACCGTTCGGCACCGACCTCGCCACCGAGGTCCGGCAGGGCCGGACCCTCGTCGACGCGGCGGCAGCCGCCGGGCTCGGTCACCTCGTGCTGACCACCGTCGCCCACGCCGACCGCGCCACCGGCGTCCCGCACTACGAGAGCAAGCACCTGGTCGAGCAGCACCTGCGCACCTCGACAGTGCCCTGGACGATCATCGCGCCGGCCGCTTTCATGGACAACTACGCCAGCGGCTGGACGCTCGACGGCCTGGGCAGGGGCACCTTCGCCTGGCCGATGCCCGCCGACCGGCCGCTCACCCTCATCCCGGCGGTCGACATCGGCGCCTTCGCCGCGCTCGCCCTCCAGCGCTCGGGCGAGTTCGCCGGCCGCCGCATCGACATCGCGTCCGACGAACGCACACCCACCCACCTGGCCGAGATCCTCGGCGGCGCCATCGGCCGCCCGATCACCCACGTGCAGGTGCCGCTGGCCCAGGTCCGGCAGCGGTCCACCGATTTGGCGGCCATGTTCGACTACTTCAGCACAGTGGGCCTGACCGTCGACGTCGCCGCGCTGCGCCGCGACTACCCGGAGGTCGGCTGGCACAGCTTCGCCGACTGGGCCCTCGCCCAGGACTGGCCCGCACTGCTGCCCGCGACGCGTGCGCGACCCTGACTCTTAACTCCGATGTCACCGTCCGATCCCACTGGTGACGTGTCGCTGTCCGCCCGAAGGAGTTGGCTGCCAGTCGTCGCACTACGTCTTGACCAGGAGTTGATCCACGTGCCTTCCTCTCGTCGTACCTTCCTCGCCAGCGGCGCCGCCGCCGGCGTCGGCCTTGCCGTCGCGGGCGGCCTGCCGTCCCTGGCCCAGGCCAGCCCGGCCCGGCCGCACCCGCCGGTGAAGCCCGGCAACGTGCCCTTCCCGCCGCTCGTGGACGACCCCAAGGGAGTTCTGGCCCTGCCCAAGGGCTTCAGCTACACAGTTGTCACCCGGACCGGCGTCACCCGGCTCGACCGCGGCCAGGGCGCCACCCCGTCGGACCATGACGGCATGGCCGTCTACGACGCCGGCCACGGCCGGTACACCCTGATCCAGAACCACGAGATCGACCCGGGCGCCGAGTTCGGCGTGCCGCACGTCAAGGGAACGGTCTACGACGCGGGCGCCGTCGACGCCGGCGGTTGCACAGTCATCAAGACCGACCTCGCGGGCCGCAACCTGGGTGAGTTCGTGGCGCTCTCCGGCACCATCTCCAACTGCGCCGGCGGGCCGACGCCCTGGGGCACCTGGCTCACCTGCGAGGAGACCGAGGACCGGGCCGGCGACAAGTGGGAAGAGGGCGGCCGGTCCGGCGTCTACCAGAAGGACCACGGCTACGTCTTCGAGGTGTGGGCCGACGGCAGCGCCGACCCGAAGCCGATCAAGTGCCTGGGCCGCTACTCCCACGAGGCACTGGCCGTCGACAAGGACCGCACCCGGGTCTACCTCTCCGAGGACGCCGACGAGCCCAACGGCCTCTTCTACCGCTGGACGGCACCACACGGCGTCAAGCTGGGCCCGGGCGTGCTCACCCGCCTCGCCCCGAACGCGGGCGTCCTCGCCGCGATGCAGATCATCATGGATGACGGTTCGGTGCTGCCGGACGTCGCGTACCTGACCTCCGCCCAGCTGGGCCGCCCCTTCCCGGTCCGGTGGATCGAGGTGCCGGACCGCGACGCACGCACCAAGTCGGTACGCGAGCAGTTCGCCGACGGGCAGGTCACCCGGGGACGCAAGTTCGAGGGCGTGTGGGCCACCGACGAGGGCGTGTACGTGGTCAACTCCTACGCCTGGGACGAGGGTGACCTGCCGGCGGACGCGGCGCCGCACGACGGAATGGTCTGGTTCTACAACTACAGGAACCAGACCATCCAGCTGGTGACGTACTTCCCGCACCAGACCGCCTCCGAGGAGGGTGGGCCGGTCAAGTACACCGACCTCACCTTCGACGGCCCGGACAACGTGACAGTCACCCCGTGGGGAAGCCTCGTGCTCGCCGAGGACGGCACTGGCGCCTCGCACGTGCTCAGCACGATTCCGGGCGGGCCCACCTACGCGATCGCCCGCAACCAGCTCAACGACTCGGAGTTCTGCGGGCCGACCTTCAGCGCTGACGGCAAGGTGCTCTTCGTCAACATGCAGGACCCGGGCCTCACCCTGGCCATCACCGGTCCGTGGGAGAAGTACCTGGGCTGAGCAAGCCCACACGTCGGGGGCCAGGCCGAACTCGCCTGGCCCCCGTCAGGTTCGGCCGCGCTCAGGAGACGCGCGGCAACGACAGCCAGTCCTGCCAGGCGATGTCGCGGCCCAGATAGCGGGGCTGGCGGAACGGCCAGTCCGCGGCGATCCACTGCGGCACCAGCGCGTCGACCGCAGCCTCCGCCTCGCTGCCC
Organism: Micromonospora trifolii; assembly: GCF_022229005.1. Taxonomy (GTDB): domain Bacteria; phylum Actinomycetota; class Actinomycetes; order Mycobacteriales; family Micromonosporaceae; genus Micromonospora; species Micromonospora trifolii. The sequence goes on along the minus strand of NZ_JAKKFD010000026.1, from coordinate 53,373 downwards.
ACCAGGCCGTCCACCACCCACCAGGAGACCTCGCCGTCGGAGCCGGTGCGCTCCGGCGGGTCGATGTAGACGCAGCCGAGGATCGCCGTCTCCCCCTCGTCCAGCAACGCGTAGTTGAACGACTGGTGCGCGGCTATCTCCTTCTCGTGCCGCAGCAGGTCGACGCGATCCTCTTCGTAGGTCATCGTCTCGCTGGGCCACGCCCAGGCCGGGCCAAAGATCTCCCACAGGCGCTCGCGGGAGCCCATCACGGCGGGGTAGTCGAGCGGGGTGTCCGCCTCGCGAATCGGCCGCAGATGCAGCGCGGTATCGGGCACCGGCACGTGGACGGGGTGGACGAACTCATCGGGCAGCCAGGTCATGAGGGCCGAGGCTAGCGCCATCCGGCCGGCGCCCGGCCACCTAGTCGAGACAGAACTCGTTGCCCTCGACGTCCTGCATGTTGAGGCACGACTCGTTCTCGCCGTCGGCGAGCAACAACTGCCCGCGTATCGCGCCGAGCGGGATCAGCCGCGCGCATTCGGCCTCAAGGGCGGCCAGGCGCTCCTCGCCCACGAGCCCGGTGCCGACCCGCACGTCGAGGTGCACCCGGTTCTTGACGACCTTGCCCTCGGGCACCCGCTGGAAGTACAGCCGCGGGCCCACCCCCGACGGGTCACTGCACGCGAACCACGAACCCTGCTCGGAACTGACATCGTCCCAGGAGGCGACCCCCTCCGGGGCCGGTGGCGGGACGTACCCCAACACCTCACACCAGAAACGACCGACGCGCACAGGCTCGGCGCAGTCGAATGTCACTTGGACCTGCTTGACCGACATCCGCTCACCTTATGAGTCGCGCTGCCGCCGCTGTCCTCGTACCCCGGGCGCTAGGGCCAGTTCTTATGAGACAGGCCCTAGGGGGTGACGCGCTGGCGGTGGTAGTGGCGGGCGGCCTTGGCGCGAGCGCCGCAGCCGTCCATCGAGCACCAGCGCCGGGTGCCGTTGCGCGACGTGTCGTAGAAGTACAGGACGCAGGCGGGGTTACCGCAGCGTCGGATGCGGTGGGGTTGCTGGCCCAGCAGGTCCAGGTAGTTGATGGCCGCTCGCCAGGAGGGGAGCCAGCCCGCGTCGACGTCGGGCTGCTCATGCGCGGCTCCCGCACGAAGCGTGTAGCGCGAGGCACCACGGGCGAGGATCGCGTTGACCCCCAGTTCGGCGGCCTCGTCGGGCTGTTCGAGGACGCGGCGCAGCGCCGAACGCGTCTCCCGCAGCGGGGTCTCCACCGCTGCGGGGTCACCCTCCAGGTGGTGTTCGGTGAGCCATCCCCGCAGCCCGTCCGGCTCGTCGAACAGGTCGACCAGGCGACCCCGCTCGACCCACTGGGTGTTGACCAGGTCCAGCGCGAGGGGTTCGCCCACCAGTGGCCGACGTGTCATGCCGCCAACCTTACCACCGTCTGTCGTTTGACAGGTTAGTCATTACGACGTATCTTCTTACCGGTAAAAGTCGTAACGATGGTTAGGTGGGACCCGTCCGCCTGCCGGAGCGCCGGCCCTCACCACCCGGCCCACCCCTGAAAGGGGCGCTCGTCATGCCACACCGCTACCTGCAGGAACTGACCACCGCGTCGGTGGTCGCCGCCCAACAGCGCTACGGCAGCCGGCCCGCCATGCAGCGCATGACCGCCGGGTGGGACACGGATGCGACATTCAGTGACGACGAGGCCGCTTTCATCACCGAACGCGACAGCTTCTACCTCGGCACCGTCGGCGAGAACGGCTGGCCGTACCTGCAACACCGCGGCGGCCCACCCGGCTTCCTGCACGTCCTCGACCCCACCGACGGGCACAGCGTCCTCGGCTGGGCCGACCTGCGCGGCAACCGGCAGTACCTGTCGGTCGGCAACCTCGCCACGTCACCCCGGGTCTCGCTGCTGCTCATGGACTACGCCCACCAACGCCGCCTCAAGATCATCGGCACGGCGCACGTCACCGACGTGCGAGACCCCGGGTTCGAGGAGCTGCTGGGAAGGCTGAGCGTGCCAGGGCCGTCGGGCCGGGTGGAACGGTTGATCACCGTCACGGTGCAGGGCTACGACTGGAACTGCCCCCAACACATCACGCCCCGCTTCACCGAGGCGGAACTCTCCGACGCGCTCGCGCCGGTGCGCGACGAACTCGCCCGCCTGCGCGCCGAAAACCAGGCCCTCCGCGAGCAGGCGAATCAACAACCAGGGAGAACACCATGAACAAGCTGACCGTACGCACCGTCGGCGGCCCCACTGCCGTCCTCGACTACGCGGGCCAACGCGTCGTGCTGGACCCGACCTTCGACGATCCGCGGACGTACCAGAACGGGCCGGTCACCGCCACCAAGTTCACCGGCCCGAGCGCGGCGCCCACGGACCTCGGCCCGGTCGACGTCGTGCTCGTGTCGCACGAACACCACATCGACAATCTCGACATCTCCGGGCGGGAGTACGCGCGCCGGGCCCGACGGGTGCTCACCACCGCGGCGGGGGCGCCGAATCTCGGGCCACTGGCGACCGGCCTGCGGCCCTTCGAGTACGCCGAGGTCGGCGACGTGCGCGTCACCGCGGTTCCGGCGCTGCACGGTTCGCCGGAGATCGGCGTGGTCAACGGCCCGGTGATCGGGTTCGTGCTGGAGGCGACCGGTTGGCCGACCGTCTACGTCAGCGGCGACAACGCCTCGCTGGATGTGGTGGCGGTCGTCGCGGAGCAGTTTCCGGCGATAGAGATCGCGATCCTCAACCTCGGCGCGGCCCAGATCGCGGCGCGCGGCGAGGCGTTCCTCACCCTGACCGCGGAACTGGCGGCGCGGGCGGCAACACTGCTCGGCGTTCGGGCGGTGATCCCGGTCCATCAGGACGGCTGGGCGCACTACACCCAGGGTGCCGACGACGTCGTGCGGGCCTTCGAGACCGCGGGCCTGACGGACGTGCTCGTCGACCTGCGGCCCGGCGACTCGGCGACCGTCTGACCAGAATGCGGACGGCCCGGTGCTGCCCTGGGGTCCGGTCGCCGTGGTCGAGCGCCGCGACGACCACGGCGACCATGAGCCCCGCAGACGTCAGTGCGTGCTGCGCGGCCTCGGTGTCGCCGCCGCGCCCGAGCGCTTGAGCAGGAACGCCCCGCCGACGATGAAGACGACGCCGAGGATGATCCCGACGAGGTTGCCCTGAGCAAGGCTGGAGACGATCCCCAGCACGCCCACGACGATCGCCAGCACACCGAGGATCCGCATCGTGTAGCCACCGACAGCCCTGACCCGTTCGTTCGTCATGGTGTGCCTTCTGCCCGAGGCGCCAATCGCGTAAACGGTGCGGCGTGGATCAGGCCGCTGCCGTCAGCGGCGGCGGTGGTCTCACTCCACCTTGGTGAGAAGTGGTTTCCCCTTCTCGACCACATACGTGGCCAGTTCGACAGCGATACCGTCGCCAACGTTGCGGGCCTGGTGGTGCACACCGTACGGGACCGTGAGCGCGTCGCCGGGATTGCACACCATTGGTGGCTGCCCCTCCAGCCGATATTCGAGTGTCCCCTGAAGGACGCAGATGATTTCCTCGCCGGGGTGGAAATGCTTGAACGGTGGCGAATCCGGCGTGAACTCCACCCGAGTCTGAATGACCTCTCGACCGGGGATGCTGAGGTCGTGCCGTTGCAGGTCGATCCGCCACAGGCCTGGCGCTGACTCCACCGCTGTGGGGCTGATCCCCTCGGGTCGATCCGTGCTGCTCATGACGGCCTCCTGTAAGCCGTCGGGCCGACGGCCACTACTCGGATTGGTGCATCCCCGTCGAGGATAGGTAGCCGCAGACGGTCAGGGGCGGGGATGCCGACACGGAGGGCTCGTCGGTGTTCCGTCGCGACCGACCCGCACGCGGTGGTCCGGTCCCCCGGCGGCCAGCGGCGGCCGACTTCAGTGACGGGGCAGCAGCCCTCGTTCGGTCATGTAGGCGCGCAACGTCTCGGCATCCTCGGCGGACATCAGCCAGCGCGGGATCACTGTCGCCGGCATTCGGCCGACGTACACGACCCAGAAATCTCCGGCATCCCGCACCTGGGCGACCCCGTCCCAGGCGATGCCGCCGGACTCCGAGCCGCTGCGCATCATGATGTTGTCATCGGTGATGTCGTAGGCGCCCTCGACGGCGTAGCTACCGGAGCGACGTCGGGCGCGCGCCAGGACCCACGGCCGGTACAGCATCGACAGCACGCCGGCCACGACCAGTGCGGTCCACAGCGGCGAACTCCGCTCGCCCCACCCGAACCCCCGCGAGACGACGAGACCGATGATCCCGACCGCCGCCAGGACCGCCCCGATGTAGCCGAATCTGCGGAGCCGGGCGTTGCCGAGCGCGGCGGCCACCCGGCCCGGGTAGGCGGGATCGGCGGGGACGTCAAAACGGATGTGCACGCCAGAACGATAGTGCCTCCACCCGCCCCTGACGGCGCCTTGCCCCCGCCCCACCTGACGAGCCGTGAACATCCTGGTGCGGCAGTCTGACGGGGTGAACGCCGACGACGTCCGAGTGCCCCGGGCCCAGGCGGGGTCCAGCCCGCAGCATCTGCTGACGACAGTCCTCGGCGAGTACCTCGACTCCTCGGACGCCGACCTGCCGTCGACGGCGGTCATCGCGATTCTGCGGGAGTTCGGGGTCAGCGAGTCCAGTGCCCGCGCGGCGCTGTCCCGGCTGGTCCGGCGGGGTCTCATCGCCATGCGGAGGAGGGGCCGATCGCCGGTCTACCACCTCACGCCGCAGGCGATCGCCAAGCATCGCTCCCGGATGCGGCACTTCCTGAACTTCGGCTCCCGCCCGGCGCCCTGGACCGGCGAATGGGTGCTGGCGTCCTTCTCCGTTCCGAACGCCGGCCAGGCCTCCCGTCATGCGCTCCGCAGGTCGTTGAGCGCGCTGGGGTTCGTGGGCCTGTACGACAGCGTGTGGATCCGGCCGGGATCCGACGCCGCGCCGGCGCGGGAGGCGCTGCGCGAGCTGCTGCACCACGTCGAGGGTGCCCGATGGTCGGTTCTGCATGCCCGGTTCGACGAGGAGACCGGGCCGCACGGTCCGGCCTCCGCGTACGACCTGACCGGGCTCGCCTCCGCGTACTCCAGCTTCGTCGAGCAGTACGCGGAGCTGCGGGCAGCCGCGCGCGACGGGGAGGTGGACGCGGCCCGGGCGCTGGTGGCTCGGACCTCCGCCATGGATTCCTGGCGGAAGTTCGCCGACCTCGACCCGGACCTCCCCCCGCACCTGCTACCGGAGACCTGGCCTCGCCAGGAGGCCAGGGAGACCTTCCTGGACATCCACACCCTGCTCGGTTCGCTCGCTAAGGCGCGTCTGGTCGAGGTGGCGACTCCGCACTGGCCGGATGCCGCCTCGTGGATCACCCACTTTCAGGCGTCGCGGGATCCCTCTCGGCCGGAGCCGACCGGCGGAAAGCACGGCGGCGGCCCACTCGCCGGCTGACGACGTCGCGGCCGGTCAGAGCCACCAAGACATTGACACTTTTCGTTGCCGCAGTGATAGTAACTGCATACAGCTTCCCATCGGAGCGCCTGTAGGGACCGCGGCCGGGCGGTCGCCGGCGCCGAATGAGCGGGCAGTGGCGACCGAGGGCACGGCCGCCACCCAGACCGCGGCGCGCCCACGTCGACCAGACCCGTGGCCAGCGCTGACCACTCTCGTCGGGGCGCGAGTGACACCACCGCCACCGCAGGGAGCGCCACCGCGACAGTTCCTGGAGGATCCAATGAGAAGGCGAGCAAAGATCTACGCGGGGCTGGTGGCCGCCATCGTCCCGGTCACCTCCGTGATCATGGCGCTCGGCGGGACACCGGCGTCCGCCGCCATCGGCGGTTCCGGCCCCTACCCCGCCGACTACGAAACCTCGGCCACCCTGGCCAACCACACCATCTTCCGGCCGCAGACCCTCCCGTCCGAACGCCTGCCCATCGTCGTGTGGGGCAACGGCGGCTGCTCGGCCAACGGCCTCTCCCAGGGCAACTTCCTCCGCGAGATCGCCTCCCACGGCTTCCTCGCCATCGCCAACGGCGCCCCGAACGGCTCCGGCTCCACCACCTCCCAGATGCTCACCCAGTCCATCGACTGGGCGATCGCCGAGAACTCCCGGCAGGGCAGCAAGTACTTCAACAAGATCGACACGAGCAAGGTCGCCGTCGCGGGCTTCTCCTGCGGAGGTCTGGAGGCGTACGCCGTCTCGAACGACCCGCGCGTCACCACGACCGGCATCTTCAGCAGCGGTCTGCTCAACGACGCTGACGACTACCAGCTCAGGAGGCTGACCAAGCCGATCGCCTACTTCGTCGGCGGGCCCAGCGACATCGCCTACCCGAACGCCATGGACGACTGGGGCAAGCTTCCCGCCGGCCTGCCCGCCTTCATGGGCAACCTGAACGTCGGGCATGGCGGCACCTACGACCAGGCCAACGGCGGCGAGTTCGGCAGGGTGGCGACTCTCTACTTCACGTGGCGCCTGAAGGGCGACACCACCGCCGGTCGCAATTTCGTCGGCGCGGACTGCGGTCTGTGCCGCAGCCAGTGGAGCGTCCAGCAGAAGAACCTGACGCTCGACGACGGCACACCACCTCCCACCACCCCGCCGCCGACGACGCCGCCGCCGACCGGGACCACCGGCTGCACCGCTGTCTACTCCGTCCAGGACCAGTGGAGCGGCGGATTCGTCGCCAACGTCAGCGTCACCGCGGGGACCACGGCGCTGACCGGCTGGCGGGTCACCCTCACCCTGCCGAGCGGCGCGTCGGTCAGCTCGCTCTGGAACGGGGTCAGCAGCGGCAGCAGCGGGACCATCACCGTCGCGAACCAGAGCTACAACGGGCGACTGGCAGCAGGTCAGGCCACCAGTTTCGGCTTCCAGGGCGCCGGTAGCGGCACCGGCGCCACAGCGAGTTGCACCGGAAGCTGACACCCCGGGCAGATCGAGTCGTTCGGCGGGCCGGTGCCCCGGCACCGGCCCGCCGAGGGTGCGCGTGGGCCCGGCGGATAGGGAAGACTGGCGGGCATGGCTGATCCGAGCGATGCGAAGGCCGCGCTGCACGACTACCTCCGGGAGAACCGCGAAGACCTCATCTGGAAGCTCGACGGGCTCAGCGAACGGGAGGTCCGGCTGCCCCGCACGGCGACCGGCAACAACCTGCTGGGTGCGCTCAAGCATTGCCTCAATGTCGAAGCCGGCTACTTCGGGCCCACCTTCGGCCGCGAGTTCCCGACGCCTGACGAGCTGGTCCCCATGGCGGCGTTCGACGAGGACCCGCAGGCAGACTGGTACGCCAGCGAGGACGAGACAAAGGACGGGCTGATCGACCTGTATCGCCGGGTCGGCGCGTTCGCCGACCAGACGATCGACCAGCTACCGCTCGACGCGCCGGGGCAGGTGCCGTGGTGGCGGCCAGGTCGGCAGGACGTGACGCTACAGCGGATCATCATCCACGTGACCTGCGATCTCGCCCGGCACGCCGGGCACGCCGACATCATGCGTGAACAGCACGACACGGCGGTCGGCCTCCGGCGGACCAACAGCAACATCCCCGACGACTACGACTGGCCTGCCTACGTCAGCAAGCTGACGAAGCTGGCCGACCACTTCGGGTGAACGGCAAAGCTGTCGGCGTGCGAGACGACCTCAACCAGATCGAAGCGGCTCTCCTGGGCACGCCACTGGCTGGCCTGCCGATCGGGCACGGCCCATCGGGCACCATCCTCGTCGCCGACGTCGACCCCGACCGTCTGCATGAGGTCTGGCAGGCCGCCGAGGCGCTGGTGCCGGTCATCGGGCGCCGGCCCGTCATGGTCACCGACGACTTCGACGACGCACTGACGATCCGGTCCGAGCCCGAGCAGGGTCCGTCGGAGTCGGAGCTGCGCGCGTTCGTCGAGGCCGCGGCGTCGTCCGACCCCTGGCTGACCTACCGGGACTACAGCGAGGACCAACAGGTCGACGAGGACGAAATCGAGTTCTACGCGCGTGGCACGACCGGCGTCGACCTGACCGCCCTGGTGCCGGACGTGGCGCTGCCGACGCCACTCCCGGTGCTGGAGCGGGCGCTGTACGACAGGCTGCTCGCCGACACCGACCTGCACGCCCAGGTGCTTGGCAACGTGCGGCTCGTGACGCAGACCGACTACTGGTATGCGCCGGACAGCGTCCTGCTCATGTTGCTGCCCACCGGCGACGTCCGCAGCTCGGCATACTGGGTGGACTTCTACGGTGCGCTCACCGAGGAGGATCGGCAGCGGCTCGCCGAGGTGCTGGCGCAGTGGCGGCACCGGTGGGACGCCTGCCTGGTCGCGTCCTGGGGCACCATGCTCCAGTTCCAGGTGGGTCGTCGTCCGACGCCGGGTGACGAGGCGTGGGCCGTTGCCGGCCAGCTCAAGGCGCTCGCCCCGGACCTCGAACTGAGCCAGTGGGAGGTCGCCGTCGCCCTACCGGCGGGTGACGCGTGGTTCGTCCACAACCGACCCTGACGGACCTGACTACTCCGGTTGCCCGGTTGCTGGCCTCGCGGTCTGCGTGACCCCTTCCTGACGCAGTTCGAGGACGTGGGGCTGATCATCGGTCCGGACGAACCGGACCTCCAGATCGAGGTCCGGGTGTCGGTAGCTACCGTCCGGGTCCGCCAGGAGGACGACCGGTTGCTGGGTCGCCGCGGTGAAGGTCAGCTGGCCGTCGGTGACCGCGATGTCGATCGGGTAGTCGTCGCGCAGCACGTAGCGGCCCCTGACGTCGGCAATCGGCACGGCGGTGACTCTGGTGCTGGCGTACCGACGGTCCGCGGCGGCACGGATGCTGACCAGCAGCTCCCAGCCATCCTCGGAGTTGGTCATCGCCGCTACGGCTACGCCGCTGTCGGGCCACACGTAGGAGAAGCAGGTGTAGCCGACGTTCAACCCGGTGTGTCCGAAACGCCGACCTCCGGGACGGTCGTCGAGTTCGGTGCCGAGCCCGTAGCCGCCGCCAGGAATCTGCGGTGTGCGCATCTGGGTGGCCAGGTCGCCGTCGAGCAGCTTCGAACGTCCCGAGACGGCTCGGGCGATGTCGAGGTCGAGCCGGAGCAGGTCGCTCGGGGTGCTCCACAGTCCAGCCGCAGCCAGCTCCGGTTGCGTCCGCCAGCCGCCGGGAATCCGGGTGCCGCCGCCGTGGTGGCCATGTGCCACCCGATCCGGCCGCTGATGCGGAAACCGCTGGTCGAAGCTGCTGTCGGCCATGGCCAGCGGTTCCAGCACCAGAGTTCGCAGGAGGTCCTCGAACGGCGTTCCGGTCGCGTCCACCATCAGCTGCTGGAGCACCGAGTAGTGGCTGCCCGAATACCGGAAGCGGCTACCCGGCAACACTGTCGGCCGGACCGGTGGCGTGGTCGTCGCGCCGCTGCCTTCCAGGACCTGCACCAGCGACGGGGCGCGATCCGCGGCGTAGCCGCGGTACCAGGTGTCGGAGAGCCCGGCAGTGTGCGCCAGCAGCTGTCGTACCGTGATGTCCTGGTGGTCTTCGCGGCCGGGTAGGTGCCATGTGGTGAGGTACTCGCCGATGTCGGCGTCGAGGTCCAGGACACCGGCCTGGACCAGCAGCAGGGCTCCGAACGCCGCGACATGCTTACTGATCGAACAGGCCGCGAAGGCGGTGCTCGCGGTCACCGGAGTCGACGTCCCGCCCGCCGTTACGCCGAACCCCGTCGCCCACACCTGCCCGCTCACGTCGCCGACGGCGAGGCTGACCCCCGGCACGTCGTAGCTGCTCATCAGCTCGGGCAACGCCGCGGTGTCCGGTGATAGCCGCCCGGACGACACCTGCCGGTCAAGCTCGCCCAACAGCGAGACCCAGTCCTGAGACAAATCCACGACGTCGATTCTCGACAGCGCCTACCGGTGGATCAACTCTGGTCAACCGGTGAGGCTCGTGACGGTACGAGAAACCTCCCGGATCAGGTCGAGCGGTTCCTCGGTCCAGTGGGAGGCGAGGACGAGCTCCCGGGCCGGGTCGACCCACAGCAGGTGTCGTCCGCCGTTGCCCCGGGCGCTGCGGCCGGTCACCGGGGCTCCGGGCCACGGCACCTGCTCATCGTTGAGCCACCACAGATAGCCGTACTCCCGTTTGACCGGGCACGGGGCCCAGGACTGGTCGACCCATTCGGCGCTGAGCAGCCGCGTCCCCGCATGGATCCCCCGGTCCAGGAAGAGCTGCCCGATCAGGGCCAGGTCCCGGGCCGGGACGATCAGTCCCCCGCCCCAGTGCGCGCCGCCGGAGACCACCTCGACCCGGCGGCCGTCGAGGTCGACGACGCTCGTCCGGTACCCGTGCCACGACCACCGGTCGGAGGCACCCAGCGGGTCCATGACCCGCTCCCGCAGCAGCTCCGGCAGCGACCGGCGAAACAGCAGCGTCAGCGCGTACGCGAGCAGGTTCATCCGCACGTCGTTGTACGCCCACCCCTGGCCCGGGGGCGTGCCGTGCACCTCGGTCCGTTCCCGGAAGCTCTGCGCGTCGACGCTCGTCGGCTTGCCCCACAGCTCGCCCTCCCACTGGCTCGACTGCTGCAACAGATGACGCCAGGTGATCTGCTCGTTGTGCGGCCCCCGGAACTCGGGGACGTCGACGGCCTGGTGCACCGGTTGGTCCGGCACCAACAACCCGTCGTCGAAGGCCAGGCCGGCCACCACCGCCACGACCGACTTGGTGACGCTGAACGCCATCTCCGGGACGTCCGGGTCGCCCCAGGCCGCTACCTCCCGACCTCCGACCCGGACAACACCACTGGCCCCACTGGCGGCGAGCAGCGGGCCGACCACCTCACGGTGGCTCACGTCGGAGACCTGGGCGGCCAGGTAGGTCTCGATGTCGGCGGCGTCTCTGGTCCACCGGGCACCGAACTCCCGGACGGTCCGCTCCAGCCGCTGCTGATCCACCGACACGTGACCCATGCCCAGCAGTGTCCAACACCCCGCCACCGGCAGGGCAGGAAGTGATCGGCCACATAGGATCTCCGCGGCCCTCGTACGCCGGACCTGAGGAGCGTCCCGGATGACCCTGCTGGAGCGTCTGCACCTGGCCGGCATGCGTGAGGTCGTCGCGGTGCAGCCGGTGACCGGCGGGCTCGCGGCGCTGGCGGGCATCGCCACCCGCCGGGATGCCCCAGCGCTGTTCGTCAAGGGCTTCGCCGACCCGCCGGCCGACGACGTCTTCGTCGCCGAGGCCGCAGGGCTGGCCGCCCTGCGCGAGCTCGGCGGTGTGGCGACACCCGAGGTGATCCTGGCGGATCGGGACGTCCTGGTGCTGTCGGTGTTGCGGGAGAGGCCGCGCAGCGAGGCCTTCTGGGAGCAGTTCGCACACCTGCTGGCCCGCCTGCACCTGGGCACCACCCATCCCCGCTTCGGCTGGCACCACGACAACTGGCTGGGCCGCCGCCGCCAGGTCAACACGTGGAACGACGACGGCTTCGCCTTCTTCGCGGAGCACCGGCTGCTGCGTTGGCTGCACGAACCCCGCGTCGAGGCGGCGCTCGACGCGGACGACCGTTCGGCGTTGGAACGGCTCTGCGACCGGCTGCCCGAGCTGCTGCCGGAGCGTCCGGCGTGTCTGACGCACGGCGACCTGTGGGCACAGAACATCCTGGCCACCGCGGACGGAGCGCCGGCGCTGATCGACCCGGCCGTGTCGTACGTGTGGGCCGAGGTCGACCTCGCGCACGTCTGGTCCACCTCGCCCCCACCCGAGGCACGACGGATGTTCGAGGTCTATGCGGAGCTGACCTCGCTCGACGCCGGCTGGGAGGCCCGGATGCCGGTCATCCAGCTGCGACAACACCTCGCCGTGCTGGCCCAGTTCGACGACGACTGGGGCGCAGCCGATCAGATTCGCGCCGTCCTGGCCCCGTTCCGGACGCGATCCTGACCACAAGCGTGGAGTGGGGGTCGGGCCCTCCATTACGGTGACCCCCTGGAATGGGGGGTGGGCCATGGCACCGGAGGTGTCGCCGCGAAGGGCCAGGGCCGTGCTCGTCACGCTCTCCCTCGCCGCTTTCGCGTTCATCACGACCGAGTTGCTGCCAGTCGGTCTGCTGACCCGCATCGCACCGGATCTGGACCGGTCCCGCTCACAGGTGGGCCTCCTGGTCAGTGGGTACGCCGTGGTGGTGGTGGTGGCGTCCGTGCCGCTGACCCGACTGACCCAGCGGGTCCCCCGGCGGCACCTGCTCGGCGTCACGATGCTCCTGTTCGCCGCAGCGAACGCCGCCGCCGCGCTCGCGCAGACGTACGCCGTGCTGGCCGGCACCCGCCTGGTGACCGCCCTCGCCCAGGCGCTGTTCTGGTCCGTCGCCACGGCGACGGTGATCGGGCCGTTCCCGGTCGCCGTGCGCGGCCGGGCGGTGGCGCTGTTCGGGACCGGGGCGACGCTCGCCCCGGTGCTCGGCGTACCCCTCGGCACCTGGCTCGGGCAGCAGGCCGGCTGGCGCGCGGCGTTCGCGGTGCTGGCCGGAATCGGTGTGGCGATCGCCGCCGCGGTGCTCCTCCTCCTCCCCTCCTATCCCCCGGCCGCCGGCGGCGCCGCCCGGGGCAGCGCACCGGACGGGCGGCGCTTCGCCGTCCTGCTGATCGCCACCGCCCTCGGCATCGGCGGCTTCATGACCCTGCAGACCTACGTGACACCGTTCCTGCTCGACGTCAGCGGCTTCGCCGACGCGGTGCTGGCGCCGCTGCTGTTCGTCTCCGGCGCGGCGGGCGTCGTCGGGACCCTGGTCGCGGCCCGGACTCTGGACACCCGACCGATCGCCTCGCTGCTGACGCCGCTGGCCATCGGCACAGGCTCGCTGCTCGGGCTGTACGCGCTCGGCGCGCTCAAACCGGGTGTGGTCGCGCTTCTCGCCGGGATCGGCCTCGCGTACGCGGCGTTCGGCTCCGCCGTGCAGAACCGGATGCTGCACCTCGCCCCGGGCAGCACCGACATCGCGTCGGCCGGGGTCAGCACCGCCTTCAACGCCGGCATCGCCGGCGGATCACTGCTCGGCGGCGCCCTCCTGCCCTCCTCGGGGGCGCGCCCGCTGGCGCTCGCGGGCGGGCTGCTGATGCTGGCCGCGCTCACGCTGCTCGCGGTTGACGCGCGTCGCGGCCGCGCCGTCGGGCCGGAGCCGACCGCCGCTCGTCCCTCCACCAGTTCGGCAGCCACCCCGGCCGCCTAGGGCCGTTTCGAAAGTGTTGGCCGGCCTGCGCCGGGCTCAGGCATCGTCCGGCGGCGCTGTCGCGCGGGCGAGCGGCGGGACAGCAGGTATCCGGTCCCCGCGGCGGTGAGGCCGGCAAGGCCCGCCGCCACGAAACCGCCCGCCGGTACGGAGAGGTCGATCGCCACACCGACGAGCGGGGATCCGAGCGCGAAACCGGCGCTCTGCGCGGACGATTGCAGACCCGTCACCTCGCCGCGCACACCGGGCGGCGCCAGGCGGCTCACCGCATCGGCCACGGTGCCGAGGGTCGGCGCGGTAAGTAGTCCGCTGCCGACGATGGCCACACACAACCACCGCCAGTCGTGGGCCAGCCCGGCGGGAATCGTCACGAGCCCGAGGAGGGCGAGCAGCAGCCAGGTGGGCAGTGGCCGAGTCAGCGCGCCGTAGACCAGCCCGCCGATGACCGACGACACGCCGAACACCACGACGACCACGGCGGCCCAGGACACCTGACCTGCCTCCCGCAGTGTGGCGACGATGGCGAGGTCGACGCCGCTGAGCAGCGTCGTCGTCCCGAACGCCATCGTCAGCGCGGCGATCATCCTGGCGTCCAGCCACTGCCGGCGTGGGGGTCGTTCGGCCGCGACGGCGTCCGTCTCGTCCTGGGCGTGCATCGGTGGGTTGAGCAGGGCGATTCCGACGCCGCCGGCCAGGATCGCGGCGCCGACCCCCCATGCCACCACGTCGGGGGACACCGTCGAGGCGCCCAGGATCACCACCGCCGGCCCCACGATGTACGACAGTTCGCCCTGCACCGATTCCAGCGCGAACGCGGCCCGGCGCTGCTGCGCCGTCGTCATCGCGGCGATCGCCTGTCTGCTCACCGCCTGGGCCGGCACCATCAGCAGGCCCGCGACGAAGCTGGCGACCAGCAGCAACCCGTACGGCAGGACCGGCACGCCCAGCCAGAACACGACCTGCGCGGTGACTGTCACCAGCAGGACGAGACGCAGGCCCCGCGAGTCGATCATGCGGCCGAGCAGCGGGCCGCCCAGCGCCACTCCGGCGGTCAGGGCCGCCGCCACCCCACCGGCTGCCGCATAGCTCAGCTCCAGGCCGAGGACGACGAAGAGGGTCAGCGCCATCACATCGGCCGTTATCGCGGTGCGGGCGAGCAACGAGACGCCCAGCAGCGGTGCCATCCCTGGCACGGCGAGCACCTGCCGGTAGCTGGTCACCCGGTTGACGCTAGTTCCGCTCGCATGCCATAAGAAGACGTCATCTTGTTGAGGTTGGCATAATGACTGCTTATGGCCAGGGACCTGGAGAGCACCCTGCTGCGGTCGTTCGTCGCCGCCGTGCGAGAGGGCAGCATCAGCCGTGCCGCCACCGCGCTCGGGCAGACCCAGCCCGGTCTCAGCCAGCAGCTACGCAGGCTCGAAAGCGTCGTCGGCCGCCCGCTGCTGCACCGGTCGTCGTCCGGTGTCTCGCCGACGCGGGCGGGCGAAGAACTCCTGCCCTACGCCGAACGCATCCTCTCGCTCTCCGCACAGGCGCTCGCCGAAACCGGACGCGCGCTCACCGGCCACTGTGGCGTCGGGCTGCTCGAAGACCTCGCCGCGGCCCATCTTCCGCAGGCACTCGCCGACCTCGCCCGGCTGCATCCCGGCGCGACGCTGGAGGTGCTCAGCTGCTCCAACGCCGCCATGCGGGAGGCCTACGACGCGGGCCGTGTCCAACTCGTGCTCGACGCGGTACCGGACATTCCCGGGCCGCCGCGCTGGACGGTGCGTGCCCCGCTGGTCTGGGCGACCGGGCAGGGTGTGGATGTGAGCGCCGACCCGCTGCCGGTGGTGCTCTTCTCCAACCCCTGCTCCTGGCGTACGTCGGTGCTGGACGCGCTGGAGCGTGCCGGTCGGCGTTGGCGGGTGGCCTTCGAGAGCAACAGCCTCGTAGGGGTGCTCGCTGCGGTTCGGGCCGGGCTCGGTGTCGCGGCGCTCATGCCCGCGAACCTCGAGCCGGTCATGATCTGCCGCGACACGGATGCCCTGCCCGTCCTGCCGGACGTCGAGTTCGGTCTTGCCCGGCACCCCCGGACCGATGGTGATCCGCTGATCGACGCCGTGGAGACGGTGCTCCGTCGCATCGTCTGAGCACGCGCCCTCGCCGCCCGGCCGGCGGTCACCCACTCGCCGCGCTGACGACCGCCATCATGATGAGGGTGCGTCGCCGCCGCTGACTCATCAGCGCGAAACAGGCGGTGAGCACCACCAACTCCAGCTCGGCCCACTCGCCGGTGACGTCGACACGGATCGGACCGCCGCGTCGGCCGGGAAGGCGCACCGCGAGGCGGTGTCCGTCGCGTACCAGCTCACCGCCGCAGCGACCGGGCGCCCAGCGGGCGACCCCGCCAGGCCCCGGCACGTGCGACCGGCCCGGGTCGAGCCGCACCGGCACGCCGTGCTCGCCTCTGGAGGTGAACCCGATGCGTCGACGGTCGGTCGGTGCGACAGTCCAGCGGCCGGTGCCAGTGCGGATCTCGCCGCACCGCCAGGTCCAGCCGGTCCGCAGCGAAGCGCGCGCCCCGGACTCGAGGACGAATGCTCCGTCCTGCTTGCGAACTGTCAGCGTGGTCATCGGCTCGCCCCTGCCGGGCGCGACCGGGGCAGGCCGAGGATGAGGATGACGCCGACGCTCAGGTGCAACAGCGCGAGGGTCGCCTTCGCTCCCCCGCCGACGCCACTCGGTGGCCCGAGCACCAGCGACAGCAGCAGGACGGCCACAGCGATCGAGGTCCACCAGACGCGGGAGCGGTCGGTGCGGCGTTCCAGCACCGCGAGCAGCGCCCAGCCGGCCAGTGCCGCGACCGCGGTGGCCACGATGACCGATGCCACAGTGACCTGGCGGGTCGAGTTTGCCGACCTGACCGCCAGGTCGACGCCGGCCGCCGAGTGCAGGAGCGCGAACTCGGTCACCGCCACCACAATCGCGCCGGCCGTCACCGCGGCCCGTCCCAGGAGAAGGTTGTTCGTCATGGCCTGAGTCTGTGGACCGGGCCGGGCCGGGCGCGTCGGTCCAGACGCCGCGGCGGGTACGTCCGCTGGCTGCTCGGCGTACTACCAAAGGAGGTGGTCCGGCCGGCCGCGAGCCCAGTAGCGTGCGCGGTGTGAATGCGGCGACGTGCGAGGTCGAGCCGCCGCGGACGTGGCGTTCCGTGGTGGTCGTGACGACAGTGGCGATCGGCGTCCTCGTCGCGACCATGCTGTGGTCGGCCACCCGGTCCAGCTCCGCCGGCCTGGTCGGCGTCGATGTCGCACTGGCGGTGGCGGCCCTGGCCCTCGTTCCGGTGGCCATCCGCCGTCCGCGGATCGGTGGCGTGCTGGCCGGCGTGCTCGTCGCGCTGTCTCCGGTGGCCACGCCGGTGGCCAGCTTCGCGGTGCTGTTCATCGCCCGCAACCGACCGTTTCGGCAGGCGGCGGCGGTGGCGGTGGTCGGCGTGGCGGGTGAGGCGGTGCAGGCGTTCTGGCGGCCGGTGCCCAGCCTGCCGTACGGGTGGCGGCTGGTGTTGATGACGGTCGCCTACGCGGCCCTGCTCGGCTGGGGCACCTGGGCGCAGGCCCGGAGCGCCCTGCTGGCGGCGCTGCGGGACCGGGCCCGGCGGGCCGAGCAGGAGCAGGAACGACGGGTCGACGAGGCGCGGGCGGCGGAGCGCAACCGGATCGCGCGGGAGATGCACGACGTGCTGGCCCACCGGCTGTCCCTGCTGGCGGCGGCCGCCGGGGCGATGGAGTACCGGCCGGACGCGCCGCCCGAGCGGCTCAGCGCCGCCGCCGGGGTGATCCGGGCCAGCGCCCACCACGCCCTCGACGAGCTGCGCGAGGTCATCACCCTGCTGCGCAGCGCCGACGCCGAGTCGCCGACCGACGCACCCCCCGGGCAGACCCTCGCCGACCTGCCGCGCCTGGTCGACGAGGCGCGGGCCGCCGGGCAACAGATCGAGGTCGACGACCCACTCGGCCCGCCGGTCGAAATTCCCCCGACGGTCGGCCGCACCGCGTACCGGATCGCGCAGGAGGCGCTGACCAACGCCCGCAAACACGCCGCCGGCCAGCCGGTCCGGCTGGTGCTCGGCGGCGCGCCCGGCTCCGGCCTGAGCATCGCTGTGAGCAACCCGACCACGCCCGACAGCGGTGCCACAGGTAACGCCGGTACCGGCCTGATCGGCCTCGCCGAACGGGCTGCGCTCACCGGCGGTCGGGTCGCCCACCACGTCGACGCCGCGGGCCGGTTCCACCTCACCGCGTGGCTGCCGTGGCCGACGTGACGGGTCCGATCCGGGTCGTCATCGTCGACGACGATCCCCTCGTACGGGGAATGCTCACGCTGATGCTCGACGGCGCCGACGGGATCGTCGTGGTGGGCGAGGCCGCCGACGGCGCCGCAGCGATCACGGCGGTGGACCGGCACCTGCCGGACGTGGTGCTGATGGACATCAGGATGCCCGGGGTCAACGGCATCACCGCGACCGAGCGCCTGCGCCGCCGCCACCGGCCACCCGAGATCATCGTGCTCACCACGTTCGACACCGACGAGCACGTGGTGCGAGCGCTCCGCGCCGGTGCGAACGGCTTCCTGCTCAAGGACACCCCGCCCGAGCAGATCAGCCAGGCGGTCCGCGCTGTCGCGGCCGGCAACCCGATGCTGTCTCCGGGCGTGACGCGCCGCCTGATGCAGCGGGTCGCGTCGGGGGCCGAGTCCTACGAGCAGGCGCACGAGCGGCTGGCAGTGCTCACGCCCCGGGAACGCGACGTCGTGCTGGCCATCGCGCAGGGCCGCTCCAACGCCGAGATCGCCAGCGAGCTGCTGATGAGCGTGACGACGGTGAAGGCCCACGTCTCGCACATCCTGACCAAGCTGGATCTCGACAACCGTACCCAGGTCGCCCTGCTCGCCCACGACGGCCGGCTCCTCTGACGGAGAGCCGGGGTCAGGCCAGCACCGCTGGCAGGACGAGGAGTGCGAAACGGATCACCCTCCCGGACAGGCAGGCGACGGCGAACTCCCAGCGTCGAAGGCCCGCGGTGCCGGCGGCGAGACTGACGACTGCCAACGGTGGAACCCCGACCGCGGCGGAGGCCAGCACTGTCGGTAGGGCGGTGCGGCGGCGGGAGAGCCAGCGTCGGATCGGCTCGGTCCACCGTGCGGCCCGAGCCGCCGCGCGACCTGACTTTCCCCGTTTCGCGACCTTCCGGGCCAGTCGCCCCGATCCGCGACGCGCCGACTCGAACAGCAGCAGCTTGCCGGCTGTCTGCCCGAGTGCCAGGGCGACCACGACGGCGACGAGGGCGTGGCCGCCGCGATGCCCGGCGACCACCGCGAAGGCCTCGGCGTTGACGATCGGGACGAGCGCCGAGGCGACACCGTAGCCGAGCGCCACCGCTGCCTCGGCGAGGCTGCTCACGCCCGACCGTCCCGTTCGAGCAGCCGGACCACAGCTGCGACCGACCACAGCTTGACGGCGACGACGGCGACGGCGACGCCCAGCGCGAGCAGGTACTGCCCGAAGGCGATGGCGCCGATGACGCCGGCGGTGTTGGCGACCTTGGCCACTGGCGACCAGTTCCACGCCCACACCCGCCGGTCGACCAGGTGGAAGTAGTTGGGACTGAGCACCGGCCAGCACAGGAACGCCAGCGACAGCATGGTGTCCAGCACCAGGAACGAGAGCAGGAAGACCACTGCCACGACCGCGACGTCCGGCACGAGGGAGACCAGGCCCACGCAGAGTACGGCGGTGCACGCGCGGTCGCTCACGATGTCGAAGACGGCCCCGGCCCGGGTTTCCTGTCCGAGCCGGCGGGCGGCCCAGCCGTCGAGCACGTCACCGAGCCAGTAGATACCGTACGATACCGCCATCAATGCCACCGAACCGGAGACGAGGGCCACGATACCGACGGTCACAGCGGCGACCGTGCGAACGGCGGTGATGTAGTTGGGAACCGTACGAAGCGGGCCGACGGTGATGGCGGCGCGGGAGTCGACGAGAGTCACCTCCGCAGAGTCGTCCGGTGAGCGTTTTCACGGAACGTGCCGCGGTGCCGATCTGGTCCCGAGGGCGGTACCGGGGTGCCGTGCCATCCGGTACCTGGGTACTGGCCGGTCTTCCGGCTGGTCACGGAGACTGTGCAGGTGATGACTGGAATCCGCGAACGGTTGCGCGACCCCGAGCGGGTGCGCCGGCTCACGTACGGTGTCGCTGGCTTGATCATCGCCGCCGTGGTCACGACCGTCGAGGACGGCGTGTCCGTGCCGGCGGGCTGGGCGTGGCTGGTGCTGCCGGTCGGCCTCGGGGCCACGGCGCTGCGCCCCCGCTACCGAACCCTGGTCTTCGCGGTCTGCGCCGGGTTCGTGGCGATCGTGAGCACCGGGGAGTCGGTGCAGTTGGGCCTCGCGGCCGCCGGCCTGGTGTTCGTCTCGGTCTGCGAAGACCCGGCCCGACACCCCTGGCTGGGATGGGTAGGTGGGTTGATCGGCGCGGCCGGCGCCCTCACCACCGCGCTGGTCAACGAGCGAGGGGTGTACGAACAGCCGTTCTTCTTCGTGACGGCCGGCTACCTCCTCGCGATCCTGATGCGATCGTGGTCACGCGGCTACGCCCTGACCTTGGAGACGGACGACCTTCGCGGCCAGGCCGCCTGGCTCGAACAGCGCACCAACCTGGCCCGCGAGCTGCATGACGTGGTCGGCCACCACGTCACCGCGATGGTGGTGCAGGCCGAGGCGGGCCAGCTCAGTGCCGACCCGGGGGCAGCGCTGCGGGCGATCGCGGGCAGTGGCCGCACCGCACTGAGCGAGTTGGACACGCTCGTCGTGCACCTGCGCGATCCGGACGCGTCGATCGCGGTGAGTGCTCCACCGCGCCTGTCCGACATCGACGAACTGCTCGCCCAGCCGCTGCGCCAGCAGGGCGTGACGGTGCGGGTCCAACTGGACCCCGAGCCGGGCCTGGACGAGATCGGCGTGTTGACCGCCTACCGCATCGCCCAGGAGGCCCTCACCAACATCGCCCGTCACGCGAAGGCCACGGTGGCCTGGGTCGAGCTGGCCCGTGTCGGCGACCACGCCCGCCTGCGGATCAGCGACGACGGCGTCGGGCCGCCCCGCGCACCCACGAGCGGCTCGGGCCTGCTCGGCATCGGGGAGCGCGTCGCCGCGCGCGGCGGAAGCTGGGAGCTGAGCCAGCGCCCCGGCGGTGGCACCGTGGTCCAGGCCAACCTGCCGGTGGCGAACAAGTGATCCGCGTCGCGATCGCCGACGACCAGGAGCTGGTCCGGGACGGCTTCAGCCTGATCCTGCGGTCCCAACCCGACATCCAGGTCGCGGCCGAGGCGGCCGACGGCCGACAGTTCCTCGACGCCGTACGTCGCGACTCCCGCATCGACGTCGCCCTCGTCGACATCCGCATGCCGGTGCTCGACGGCCTGCAAGCCACCCGCGAGCTGGCCACGATCCCGCACGCCCCGGCCGTCATCGTCGTCACCACCTTCGACGACGACGCCTACGTCCTGGACGCCATCGCCGCCGGCGCGCGCGGGTTCCTGCTCAAGCGGTCCAGCGCCCGCGACCTGATCGCCGCGGTGCGCACCGTCGCGGCCGGCGAGGCGGTCCTGTCCGCCGAGGTCACCGGCGCCGTCCTCGACCGGGTCCGCGCGACCGGCCCGGCCTCCCGCCTGGAGTTGGCGGCCTACCAGCTGACCGCTCGGGAGACCGACGTGCTTGCCCTGATCGGCGCCGGACTCAACAACAACGAGATCGCCGAACGCCTCTACCTGTCCATGAGCACCGTCAAGACCCACGTGACAAACGTGCTGGCCAAGACCGGCAGCCGCGACCGCGTACGAGCCGCCATCCTGGCGATCCAGGCCGGCCTCGCGCCGTGACGGTCTTCGCCGACCACCCCGTCAGACGTGTTCCGCCGTGCGCTTCACCGCGTGGATCTTCCCAACAGCTTGACGACGCTGGCTAAGTGCCTTAGCTTTTAGGCTATGAAGGCTAGCCAGATCGAGCACCATGGTGGACAGATCACCGACGAGGTCCAAGCTGGGGCGGCGACCATGATTCGCGGGGTCGGGCTTCTGCTGATCTTCCTGCTTGAACTCGCCGTGCTCGCGGTCGGCGCACGCTGGGGCTGGGCCCTGGACGCGCCCATCGTCGTCAGAGTGGTCGCTGCCGTCGCCGTGCCGCTGCTGCTTGCCGGGCTCTGGGGTGCGCTCGGTTCGCCACGGGCCCGGGTGCCGCTTCACCCATCGGCCAAGCGGGCATTCCAGGCCGGCTGGTTCGTGCTCGGCGGCGGGATGCTCGCCCTGCTCGGGCAGCCGTGGCTCGGCCTCGCCCTGGTCGTCGTCTGGGTGGCCGTCACCATCCTGCTTCGCCGCGACGCCTGACCCCACGGGTCGTAGGGTTGCGCTATGGCACAACGACTCGTCAGCGTGTGGCAACCGTTCTTCCTTGCTAGCGAGAGTCAGGGCGCGGCCATCGACGCCGCGACCGAGTTGGAGAATCTCGGCTACTCACGAATCTGGTTCTCCGGTGGTTTCGGCGAGAACGTCGCCCCCCGCTTCCGGGAGATCCTGGACGGGACCACGCGCATCGGGGTCGCAACCGGGATCGTGAGCATCTGGCACTCGTCGCCACCCGAAGCGGCGGCGTTCGCCAAGGACGCGGAGCAGGCACACCCCGGCCGTTTCCTGCTCGGCCTCGGCGCCAGCCACGCGGTGGTGGTGGAGAGTGGCGGCACCGACTATCGCAAGCCGTACTCACGGATGGTGCAGTACCTCGACGGCCTCGACGCGGCCGGGCTTCCGCCCGAGCGGCGCATCCTGGCCGCACTGGGCCCGCGGATGCTCGAACTCTCCCGCGACCGCTCCGCCGGGGCGCACCCGTACTTCGTCCCTGCCGAGCACACCGCCGAAGCCCGGGCGGCAATCGGACCCGATCGGCTGCTCGCCCCCGAGGTAGCGGTGGTCCTCGACGCGGACGCCACCACCGCGCGCGCCACCGCCCGCCAGTACGCGAGCGGCTATCTCGCACTGCCGAACTACACAAACAACCTACGGCGGTTCGGTTGGACCGACGAGGACTTCGTCGACGGGGGCAGTGACCGCCTCATCGACGCCCTGATCCCCTGGGGCACCGTCGAGACGGTGGTGGCGGGGCTGGAGAAGCACTACCAGGCCGGCGCGGACGAGGTGGCTATCCAGGTGCTCAACAACGGTGACGCCACGACGTTCCCCGCCGACGCGTTCCGCGCCCTCGCCGCAGCCCTGATCTGACTCCCAAAGACCAGCCCGATGGGGACTTCCCGTCGAATGCGCCGACGCGGATCCAGCAGCTCATCACTCAACGATCCGACCAGGTCGCCCGTCGCGCCGCCCCTGGCGGCAACGGCGGGCGACCACCCAGCCTTGGCGAACGTAGTCCACAAGACAAGCAACGTCGTGGAACATTCCTCGGCGGTCAGAGGGTGACGACGGCGTCCTCCGCGAGAGTGAACAGGCCGGCGTCGAATGTGATGGTCTTCAGTTTCGTGCCCTTCGGTACATCGAAGTAGACGTTGGCCTTCACCGAGTTACCCGGGTTGATCTTGTCGAGGAAGCCCTGCCCGTCGGTGTTGCCGTAGATGGCGGCCTCACCATCGGCCTCGTACTCCCGGCCAGAGCCGTCCTGGGCGGTTATGGTGCCATCAGCGTGGAAGGTATGCGCGCTTTTGGTGACGTTCTTGACGGTCACGATGGCCCTGCAGAAGGTGCCCTGCGCCTTTTTGTTCAGGAAGTCGCTGCCGACTTGGGAAATCCCGCACTTCACGCTATTAACGGTGAATTCGAAGTCGCCGCCCCGCACTTTGTCGCCAGTGCCGAAGGTCTTGGGCTTGTCTGGGACAGCGGGTTTCGTCGCTGGAGCAGGCTTCGCCGACGGGGGCGCTGGCGCCGCCGTGGTAGGTGCGGCCGCAGCAGGTGTAGAGGTGCTGGTGCCGGCGGCGGGGAGGTCGGCACTGGTGGAGACCTCGGACTTCTTGTCGTCGCTCGTCAGGCCGATCGCAAGCCCTCCACCACAGCAGAGCACCACGACGACAGCAACCCCGATGAGGGTGGGGACTAGCCAGGGGCGCTTGCGCGTGGGCGGCGGCACGGCAGACGGCGGATACTGCCCGGCCGGCGGCGGCGGATATTGGCCAGCGGGTACCTGAGGGAACTGGGCGGTTGGCGGTGCCGGCTGCTGATTGCCCGAGGACGGCTGGTTCTGGGCAGGGTCGTAGGGGGCGGTCATTGGCGCGAAGGTCTCCAAGTTCTGCAGGTGATGCTGCCCGGTTCGGAGCAATGCGTTCAAGGTGTCACGACGATGCAGCAGGTACAGTCCCCCGGCTGTCTCGTCGCACCGGCCGATTAGCTGAAGAAACACCAAACTTGTTCATGCGACTCTCGGACGTTGAGACATTCGGCGTCATAGCAATCGATGTTCCACAGTCGGCACCAGCCCCGAAAATGATTCGGAGCCACGTCCAGCAGCTCCGTTCAATTGGGATGGTGCAGGCATCGCGGAAGCTAGATGCTCCGCTTCAGCGGACAGCGAGCACCTAACGGGATGACGGCCACTGTCGCTTAAGTACGTGGTTGTGCGTCGCCAACTGTCGTGGCTGTTCGGGCGACGGGTTGCGGTGAGTGGTTGGTGGGTAAGACCTGAATGTCGGGCACATGGGTACGCTGCACCGGCGGCGACCTCAGCCAACTCCCGCCGCACCGGTGCCACCCGCACCGACGGGTGGCACCGTCGGTCGTTGCCCGTATCCGCAGACGAGAGGCGAACCCACACCATGACGGCGGTACCAGGCCAACGGTCTCCTGCTGCTGCGGGTCCGGCGGCTGCCGAGCAGGCAGCGGAGGAGGACCTGCGGGCGTTGTTCGGGCAGTCCATCGCCGTCTTCGCGTCTCTGGCGGGGCCATCGCACCTGGTGGAGACGGCGAACCCGGCGTTCCTCGCCACCATCGGCGAAGAACGGGCCCGGGTCGGGGTGGCGATCGCCGAGCTGATGCCCGAACTGGCCGGTCAGGGATTCATCGCTCTCCTGGACCAGGTCTTCCGCACGGGTGAGCCGTACACCGGCCGTGACGTCCGGGTCGTGCTGGGCAGCGGCCCGCAGGCGCGGGAGGCGTTCTTCGACTTCACCTACGAGCCGCGTCGAGACCCCGACGGCAACGTGACCGGGATCCGTGTGCTCGGCGTGGAGACCACGCAGGTCAAGCATGCCCAACGGCTGATGGCCGAACACCGTGCCCTGCTGGAGCAGATCGCCCGCCAGGCACCCCTGACCGAGGTGCTCGACGGGATGGCCCGCTGTATCGAGAACCTCGCACCGCAGGAGGTGCTCGTCTCCGTCCTGCTCGCCGATCCCGACGCCCGGCACCTGCGCCACGGCGCCGCGCCGAGCCTGCCCGACTTCTACAACCAGGCCATTGACGGCATCGCGACCGGCGAAGGTGTCGGCTCGTGCGGCACCGCCGCCCACCGGCGGGAACCAGTCATCGTCACCGACATCGCCACCGATCCGTTCTGGGACGACTTCCGGGATCTGGCCGACCAGGCCGGCCTGGCGGCCTGCTGGTCCACGCCGATCCTGGGCCGCGACGGCGGCCTGTTGGGCACCTTCGCGATGTATCACCGCACCCCGCGCGTCCCGCAGGACACCGACCTCGCCCTCACCCGGCTCTTCGCCGGCACGGCGGCCCTGGCCATCGAACGCCACCACATCGAGCAGGCGAAACTCGCCGCCGAGGCACGCGCCAAGTCGGCAAATGACGAGCTGGCCAAGGTGCTGCGCATGGAGCGCGAACTACGCGCCGAGGCTGAGCAGCGCGCCGCCGTCGCCGCCGAACTCGCCACCCAGATGCGTGCCGCCGCAGCCGCGCAGGCCGCCACGCCGCACCCCGAGCACTGTCAGCTCGGCGGCGCCGCCGGCTGCACCGCGCGAGCCGAGATCAAGATCGCCGATTCGTGGGGCGACGCCGCGTGGGGCTGCCCGGCCCACGTCGAGGAGGCCATCCTCAACGTGCGGTCGGTGTTCATCGCCAGCGAGGAACTCGGCGGCCTGACCGCCTACCTCAACCGCTGATGGCTCGCGGGCGCCTGCTGGCCCGCTAGGGACGCCACTGCTTGCGGTAGTCGTCCCCAGGGGACGCTCTGCATCTGGCCCAACTGGGACCAGGAACCGTCGCCGCGCGTCCGGCGCAGGGTCAGGGCGTCCACCGTACGCCCGGGTTCACCCGCCCGGACCAGTCGAAGACGGCCATGTTGTCCCACTGGTTTCCGGTGCCGTTGATGTTGGCCGGGTCCCAGCCGTTGCCGCGGACGGCGTACCAGGTCGGTTCCCAGTAGAAGACGCCGATGGCACCCGCGTTGCGGGCGGTGTTCTGCACCCAGTCGAACTCCTGTGCCTGCCCGGACCAGGTCGCGCTGATGCCGTCACAGGTCGCGTCGCCGATGGCGTTCGGCTCGCTGTCCGCGTTGTTGCGGGTGAAGGGGTACGCGGTCTCCACGATCACCACCGGCTTGCCGTAGCGCCCGCGCAGGTCGACGATGTTGTTGTAGAGGTTCGCCAGGGTGCCGTGCCACACGCAGTAGTACGACTGGGCGGTGATGTCCCACTGCACGCCCTGGGCGCGGATGCCGTCGTAGAACCATCGGGCGTTGGCGTTGCTGTCGGCGTTTGCGGTATGGATCATCACCGGGATGCCGCTACCGCACGCCTTTGTCGCGTTGTAGCCCTGCTTCAGCAGGCCAGCCAGCGGGGCGAAGTCGTTGTTGACGACCCTGCCCTCGTTCCACAGCATCCCGACGTTGATCTCGTTGCCGATCTGCACGCTGTCCGGTGGGGTGCCCTGCCCCCGGAGGCTGGAGCAGACGTCGTAGGTGAAGGTGTAGACGTCGGTACGCAGTTGGCTCAGGCTGTGGCCGGCCCAGACGGCCGGCTTGTACTGCTTGCCAGGATCGGCCCAGGTGTCGGAGTAGTGGAAGTCGACGAGCACCTTGAGGCCCTTCGCCCTGGCCGTCCTCGCCTGGCCCAACACCGCGCTCTTGTTGTTGTAGCCACTGATCGGGTTGTTCCACACGCGCAGTCGGACGTAGTTGACGCCGGCCGACTTCAAGATGTCCAGCGGGTCGCGGGCGACTCCACCAGCGTCGTAGTACCTGGCACCGAGATCCAGACTGCGCTGCAACGAGGAGACGTCGGCGCCTCGCATGGTGAGCGTGTTCGCTGCGGAGACGGGCGCGGGCGCGGCGCCGAGCGTGGTGGCGACGACGAGGAGGCCAGCCGCGACAGCCCCGGTCAGGGCCCTGGCGCGGCGGTGGTGGGGTGTGGCCGTAGGTGTGCTCACGAGGCTCCTTCAGCCCACTGTGCAGGGAGCGCCGTTCAGCGAGAAGCCGGTCGGCGGTGCGTCGCTGACGCCCCACCGCCCCTGGACGCCGAAGGTCGCAGAGCTGTTCGGCGCGAGGACACGGTTCCAGTCGACGTTACGAGCGGTCACTGTGGTCCCGGTCTGGCCGATCGTGGCGTTCCACCCCGAGGTGACCTGCTGGTCTCCCGGGAAGGTGAAGGTGACGGCCCAGCCGTCGATCGGTGCCGCCCCGGCGTTGTGGACCGTCGCCGTGGCCACGAAACCGCCCTGCCACTCGGACTGGTTGCGGTAGGTCACCCGGCAGGTCGAGGGCGGCGGGGGCGTCGGAGTGGTGGTCGTCGTGGGCAGAGTGACGGTGTTCGACGCTATCGACACGTTGCCCACCGCGTCCCGGGCCCGCACGTAGTACAGGTTCCGCAGCGGCGTCGACGCAGGTAGCGGCGTCGTGTACGTCGTACCCGACACGGTGGCGACCAGTTGCGAGGTGAACCAGCCGTCGAACCGGTAGACGTTGTACCCGAGCACGCCGACGTTGTCCGTCGACGGCGACCAGGACAACGTGCCGGTCGAGGCGGTCACCTCGCCGACGGTCAGGTTCTGCGGCGCGCTCGGCGGGGTGGTGTCCGGGCCGGTGTCCGTCACGGGGGTGACCACTGTCAACGCGTCCGACCAGTTCGAGCGTTGCCCGAGGCTGTCCCGGGCGATCAATCGGAAAGTGTACTGCTGGCCCGACCCAAGGGAGTTGGTGATAGTGGTGCTGGTGACGGCCCCGACGCTGGCACTGAAGACGATGTCACCGAACTCCTGGTAATACGTGATGTCGTACCCGGCGATGGCGCAGCAGCCCGACGTGGCGGCCGTCCAGGTGAGGGTGACCGACGCGCTGCGGACCTCGCTGGCGGTCAGATTCGTGGGCGCACTCGGCGGGACGGGCGAGGTGCTCGGCGTACTGGACGGCGTTGGCGACGTTGGCGGCGCGGTTCCGGCCGGCGCTGCGACGGACACCGCGGCCCCAGCGGGCGCCGGGGCGACCCTCGGGTACGCGGCGGGCGTCCCGGTGCCCGCGTCGGCCGCCGGTGCGACGCTCAAAGCGGTGCCGAGCACCGCAGTCGACAGCACGACGGCGGTCAGCAGACCCGGCCGCAGATGGCGGAACAGCGAGGACGAGCGAACG
This sequence comes from Micromonospora trifolii, assembly GCF_022229005.1. GTDB lineage: Bacteria > Actinomycetota > Actinomycetes > Mycobacteriales > Micromonosporaceae > Micromonospora > Micromonospora trifolii. The sequence continues at coordinate 25,551 of NZ_JAKKFD010000026.1, read as the reverse complement.
CCTGTCATACGTCGACGATGCCGCAGGAGATCGATGATCGCCAACGTGTCTCACGCCTCGGCCAGTGATCGGCGCGGCTCATGCCCGACTTCTTACCGAACCATGACGTGCCCGGTGACCGCTGACCGTTGACAGCCCGTTGGCCCGTACCGAAGGGAGACAGCACATCACCGGAGCCCTTTCCGGCTTTGAGGAGATTCCGATGAACCGCAGAAAGAACGGGACCCCACTGGTCCACACCCGGCCGGCCCGAATCGCCATGGCCGCGCTCGTGCTGGCGGCCACCGGCGCGCTCACCGCCACCTTCGTCTCCGGTGGCGGCAAGGGCACAGCGGATGCCGCCACCAGCCTGGACCAGTTCGTGTCGATCGAGAACGTGCCGCCGAACGTGCAGAACCCGAGGCCGGCCGCCGGTGCGTCGACCGGCCGGTTCACCGTCGACTGCGGCACGAACGGCAACGGCAAGTTCAGCCCGGACAATCCGGTGGCGCAGCCCGGCATCCGCAACGGCGCCGAACACGTCCACGACTTCGTCGGCAACCTGGCCATCACCGCGAACTCCTCCGACGCCGATCTGGACGCCTCCGGCACCACCTGCCGCAACGGCGACAAGTCGTCCTACTTCTGGCCGGTGGTGCGCATCGACAAGACCGTCCGCAGCGGCAGGCAGGTCCAGCAGGCCCTCGCCCAGACCCAGCCGATGGTCGTCTGCCCCTCGGTCGGCAAACGGCTGCGGGCAGTCCCCACCGAGGCCCGCGGCACCGTCGACCGCCTGTTGGCGGAGCTGGATCGCCAGCAGGCAGCCGCGAACCAGCGGATGACCGCCAGCCGGGGCCGCATCGACGCCGCCTTCAACCGGGAGGTCATCGACTCTCTCCGGGCCCGCCGCGCCGCGATGATCAAGCAGATCAGCACCACGATCACCACCGCCGGAGGTAACCAGCCTGGCCTGGTCTCGCTTGTCGACTGTGACGTCAGCTACGACGACATGCACGCCCGGATGCCCGGCAGCGCCCACCGGGCGAGCGTCAAGGCGGCCCAGGCCGCGAATCCGCGGATCCAGTGCCCGGCCGTGCGCGACAGGTTGCCCGGCGTACCCGATCGGGCCCTCGCCGAGGTGAACCGCAACCTCGACGACCTCGACCGGCAGATCTCCGAAGCGAACGAACGCCTGATCACCAGCCGTGGCCAGGACGGCCCCGCCTTCGTCGACAACGCCATCCTCGGACCGCTGCGCGCCAAGCGGGTCGCCGTGCTCGACCGGATCGCCACCGCGATCGGGCGGCAGGCCCCCCGCCCGCAGGGTCTCGAAGCGCTCGCCGGCTGCACGCTGGACCAGGCCCCGAGCACCACGGCGGCACCGAGCAGCGCGCCCACCACCGCTGCCGCGCTCCCCGATCCGCAGGGACCCAACCTCGAACTGCCCGGCAACACCGGCGGCATCGTCCGCCCTGCGCAGGTGCTGATCGAGTACCGCGGCAACCCCGTCAGCACCGTGGTGCCGATGCCGAAGTTCCTCCGGGCCCTCACCGGCGACGCCAAGCCCACCAGCCGTGGCCCGGCCAACGCCCGTGCCACCTGGACCTGCTCGGGCTTCACCGACCGTCTCTCCGACAAGTACCCGATCTGCCCCGCCGGCAGCCAGGTGCAGCGCGTCCACGATTTCCCCGGGTGCTGGGACGGCAGGAACGTCGACAGCGACAACCACCGCAACCACGTCGCGTTCGCCGACAAGGCCACCGGCGCCTGCCCGCAGGGCTTCCGGGCGATCCCGCAACTGCGGATCACAGTGGCCTACGACATCCCCCGGAGTGTGCAGGTCAAGGGCCAGTACGCCCTCGACTCCTTCCCCGAGGAGAACCACAACCCCTTCTCCGACCACAACGACTTCGTCAACGTCAACTCCGCCCAGACGATGCAGCGCATCGCCACCTGCATCAACAAGGGCAAGAACTGCTCCTGAGACCGGGGTCGCGTCGCTCGGGCGGGGCGGGTCGCGGCCGGCTGCCGGCCGCGACCCGGTGTGTCGCCAATACCGAGGCGACGATTCACTGGGAGCGATACCAGTGGGGCAAAATTCAACCCTCCTGATCGTTACACTCGCCGGAACGCCGGCACCGCCGCAGACCTCGACCTGCGCCAATCCCCATCGAATGGAGACGCCTGTGACCCGCGACAAGGCGGCACCCCCCGGTATCGACCCCAACGTTCCCAGCGTGGCTCGGGTCTATGACTTCTTCCTGGGCGGCAAGGACAACTTCGAGGTCGACCGGAAGGTCGCCGAGCACGCCCTGCGGATCACACCGGACGGGCCGGCAGCCGGCCAGGCCAACCGGGCCTTCCTGCGTCGGGTGATTCGCTTCCTCGTCAGCGAGGCGGGCATCGACCAGTTCCTCGACATCGGATCGGGGCTGCCCACCCAGGGCAACGTGCACGAGGTCGCCACCGAGCAGAACCCGAAGGCTCAGGTGGTCTATGTGGACAATGACCCGATAGTTCTGACGCACGGGCGGGCCCTGCTCGCCGCGGAGGGCACGGCCACGGTGATCCAGGCGGACATCCGTGAGCCGGAGGCGATCCTCAACCACCAGGACGTACGCCGGTTCCTCGACTTCGACCGGCCGATCGGGTTGCTGCTCTTCGCGATCCTGCACCACCTCGGCGATGACGAGGACCCGAAGGCGGTGGCGGCGGCGTTGATCGACGCGCTGCCCTCCGGCAGCTACGTGGCGATCTCGCACTTCCGCGACCCGGGCGAGCGAGACCCCGAAGGCTCCCGCAAGGCCCGCGAGGTCGAGCGGGTCTTCAACGAGTCGCTGGGCACCGGCCGCTGGCGCACCGACGAGGAGATCCTCTCGTTCGCCGATGGGCTGACAGTGCTGGAGCCGGGGCTGGTGCCGCTGGCCGAGTGGCGCCCAGAGCCGGACGCTCCGCCTACGGTGCAGACCGACACCTATCACACCTTCGTCGGGCTTCTCGCCCGCAAACCGTAGGCTCCGTCTGCCGTTGAGGTCCGTCGGCGGGAGCGCGCGCCCCGCCGACGGATCAACGCGTCAAGTCTGAACCCAGGCTGTACCGTCTCTGCCTACTGCGCAGGCTCCAGTACGACGACTGGGATCTGACGGGTGGTCTTCCGCTCATAGTCGGCGAAGCCTGGATACGCGGCCTTCTGCGCGCCCCAGATCCGTTCCCGTTCGTCCCCGACGGCAACTCTGGCGACCAGGTCGACCTTGCTCGTACCGATCTCCGCTTGGGCCTTCGAATCAGCGAGCAGGTTGTAGTACCAGTCGGGATTGCTGGGCGCACCGCCCTTGGAGGCGAACACGGCATAACCGCCGTCCACCTTCTGGTACATCATCGGGCTCACGCGAGGCTGGCCGCTCTTGGCGCCGACCGTGTGCAACAGCAGCAGCGGCGCACCAGCGAACTGACCGCCGACCTGCCCGGCGTTGGCGCGAAACTCCGCGATGATCCTGTCGTTGAAGTCGCTCATGCTTCTCCCCGCCTCCGCGCACCGGTTCCGTCGACACATTCTGACAGTCCCATCGGTGCACGGCACTGCGACCGCGCGCCAACAAGCCCGGCGGCGCAATGCGTACCGCCCGGCCGCGCGGCTGCGAATGGCACCCACTACTGCTCACGAAGGCTGCAGGCGCCAGGTGTGCCTCTACGTCCGTCAGCGGAATGCCTGTTCCCAGACGTTCGCATCAGCCTGCGTGTACCAGCGGGTGAAGCCACATGGCCACGCGATCGGATCGCTCAGCTGTGCGTTGCCCCAGCGGTCCGCGCCCGAGACGAGGAGCCGAGAGCCGATCCGATAGCTGGAATTGCCCACCGAGGTGTGCGCTTCGGGCGGGAACATCGCCACGGTGACCCGGTCGCCGTGACCACCGCGGAACCAGCGGGTCACGGCGAAGGTGACAGGCACGTAGGGATCCGCCCCCTCGGTCGCGGACGGCCGCTCGGCGATGCTGAGCACGGTGCCGTCGAAGGCGAGCGCGCGACCTGCCAGCGTCTGCGGGCTGTACTGCTCTGGGCAGGACGCCTCAACCCCGGTCCCGAAGGCGTCACCCTGCTGTGGGGATGCTTGCGTCTGCTCGCTCGTCTGGGTCGGGTTGGACGCCGTCGGCGGTGGCTGGCTGCGCCAACCGAGCAGGCCGGTCGAGGCGAGCACCGTCATGGCGGTGACGACGATCCCCGCCGCGACGGCCACCAACTGGACGCGGCGGCGGGCAGGCAGGCGGCGAGGTTCCGGCTGGTCGTTGGTGTGCATGCGACTGATCTCCTCGAACAGGGCATGCTTGGCGGTGGGATCGGCGAGCGTCGCGGCACCGTCGTCGTCGAGCTGGGTCACCTGTCGCACGTATTCGTCCAGGCGATCACGTTTGCGGATCATCGAAGTCATCTCCCTAACCGGCCGCGGATTCGTTGCGCTCGGCACCTGTTCATGTCCGGCCGCGCCGCTGCGTTACACCTCATGGCCCTCGGCGGCCAGTTCACGGGCGAACCGCGCACGGGCCCGGTGCAGGCGTACCCGCACCGTGGCGGCGGTGCCGCCGATCACCTTTGCGACCTCGCTCGCGCTGAGACCTTCCGCCGCAACCAGCGCCAGCAGGTCGCGGTCGTCGACCTTCAACCGGCCGAACGCTCGGGCGATGGTGATACGTGCCTCGCTGATCGCAGCGGCCGGCCGGGCACTGTGATCGGTGCTGACCACGCCGGCGCGCAGTCGCGCCCCGAGCCGCTCGTGGCGGCGTGCGCCGCGCAGATGGTTGGCGAGGACCTTGCGGGCGATGCCGTACAGCCAAAGCCGCACAACGGGTCCGTCAGGTGCCTGGTCAAGGCGGCGCCAGGCGATGAGGAAGGTCTCGGCCACCACGTCCGTGGCATCATCGCGTGACTGAGTGCGGCGTAGCGCGTAAGCCAGGATCAGCTCGTAGTGTGTGGCGTATACACCTTCGAAACGAACGCGATCGTTGTCGCGATCTCTGCGCTTGACCGGATCATCTGCTGCTTGCATACCCCGCCTCGCTACCCGCCGGATGCACCCGCTGTGACATGTCCGGTCCTACCGGCAGCGTTACAGGCGGCCGACGAAACGGTCCGGGGGCAGTAGTTCTCGTGTGGCGATTCGGACAACGAACCATTCTGTTCATTATCGATGCTTTTGTAGTAGTCCGAAGGACCATTTCAGATGCTTGACGGCATCGTCGTGGCGGTCAGGTAGGAATCTGCCCGGTCAGGACAGTGGTGCACGCCGATCCGACCGTTGAGGCCTGCCGCGGCCTCGGCGGTGGCGGAGCTGGTGCGGGCGCTGGAAAGCAGGTCGGCGAGGTTGCCGTCCACAGCACTAGCGTTGTCACTGGCCACGGCGTGTTCTCTGGCGTAGTGACGGAGCAGGTCGTGGAAGGTGAACCGATCCGCTGCATGCTCGTCGATCAGGTGAGCTGCGGCCAGTTCATCCAACAATGGCGCCACCTCGGCCGGCGTGATGTCGGTGAGCGCTGCGGCCGCGGCCGCGGTGACGTCGACGCCGGGCACGAGTCCCAGCAACCGGAACAGGCGTTGGGCTTCGGCAGACACCGACTGGTACGACAGGTCGAACGCGACGCGTACCGCCGCCTCTTCGTCACCGTCATTCGACAGAGCAGCGAGCCGGTTGCCGCCGCGCAGCTGGGTCACGTACTCGGAAATGGTGCGGTACGGGCGGCCGGTCAGGTTGGCGGCGGCGATTCGCAACGCCAGCGGTAGGTAGGCGCAGACGGCGGCCAAGTCGGCGGCGGCCTGGGATTCGGCGCGTATCCGCTCCTGGCCAATCAGCCGCTCCAGCAGGACGCGGGCCTCCCCTGGGGTGAGCATGTCCAGGGTGATGCGGAGGGCACCGTCGCGTGCGACGAGCCCGCCGAGCCGATCGCGGCTGGTGACCAGCACGAGGCAACCGGAGCTGCCGGGCAGCAGCGGTCTGACCTGGTCGGCTGTTCGGGCGTTGTCCAGCAGCACCAGGACACGCCTGCCGGCGAGCATGGAGCGGTACAGGGCGGTGGCCTCCGACAGCTCGACCGGTACCCGGTCCGGACGAACGCCCAGGGAACGCAGCAGCACGCCAAGCGCATCGATCGGGCGTACCGGCTGACCGACGGCGTAGCCACGCAGATTCACGTGTAGCTGCCCGTCGGGGAACCGGCCAACCATCCTGTGCGCCCAGTGCACGACGAGCGCCGTCTTGCCGACCCCGGCGGTGCCGACAACAGCGATCACCGTGGGGGTCACCGCCTCGCCGCCCGTGGGCACCATCGTGTCCAGCACGTTGAGGCTTTCCGTCTGACCGGAGAAGGCCGCGACCGCTGGCGGGATCTGGGCCGGCCTGGTGCCGGGAACGGTTGTGTCGATTGCGGCAGGACGTTCCCGCAGGATGCGCAGGTGCACGGCCTGGAGTTCAGGGCCTGGCTCCGCACCGAGTTCTTCGAGCATCCGCCGGCGGATCCTGGCGTAACAGTCCAGGGCTTCCGCGCTGCGCCCGGCGGCGTGCAGAGAACGTACAAGTGCCGCCAGCAAGGGCTCGTCGAGGGGATGCTGAGCAACCATGTCGGTCAGCGGGCCGACCACGGCGGTGCCAGAGTCGAGCCGCAGTTCGACATTCGCCCACGCCACCGTTGCTTCCAGATGCTCCTGACACCAGCCCGCCCGCATCCGTACCGCCCACTCACCGGGAACGTCGACCAGCGGCACCCCCCGCCACAGCTCCAACGCTTCCCGCAGCAGCGCCGCCCGCTCCACATCGCGAGATGCGCCGTTCAGGCCGGTGGCGACCAACCGGCGAAAACGATGCACGTCCACCCGATCAGGATTCATCTCTAGCACGTAGCCGCCCGAGCGGCGGACCAGCAGCGCCGGCTCCTCGCCAGCGGCAATTGCCCGCTCCAGCACCCGCCGCAGCCGACTCACATAGGTATACAAGGCATTACGGGCATCGGTCGGCGCCTCATCGCCCCAGACCCGCTCGGCCAGATCCGCCATCGCGACCGTGCGTCCTGCCTCAGCCAGCAGAACTGCCAGCACGATCCGCTGCTTCGCCGGCCCTAGATCCACCGCGCCTTCTGCCACCTGCAGGCCCAATGGGCCCAGCAATCGGAACATGCCCACCCCCGTGGCCGCATCAACCGTGGGCAATACTGCCACGCCCGTACAAGCCACAGGCATAGCGAAATTTGCTGACCTCCGTTCTGCTGGGGCTCCGCCCCAGCAAGCGATCAAGGTCCATGCAAGGTCACTGCAAGCCCTCACGTCCAACATTGGCCGGGATCCATTCGGTGGAACTCTCAGCTTCTGCGAAACGGGGACAAAGCATGCACATGGAACGCAGCTCCAATCGGTTACGACGGGTGTTTGGCGTGGCGGCGGCCGCTGCCCTGCTGGTGTCGCTTCCCGTCACAGGCACCGCCAACGCGAGCACGGGCGCGGCTCAGACACTCGGGGCCATCGTTGACCCGGAGAAGCAGTACGCGGATTACCTGGCGACCAGGCGGCCGGACGGCAGCTGGTCGGGTGCGGCCGATCCGGGCTACAAGGCGAAGAGCCCGGCCACCTCGCTGGACACCCATCCCAAGTTCACGGAGCAGCAGCTCGCCGAGCTACGCGCTCGGACGGCCGGGGACGTGAAGGCCGACGCCTCCGCGCAGGCCACCGTGCAGAACGTACGGACCGTGGCGGAGGGCACGATCGTGCAGACCTACCTGCCGGCGCCGGGCGTCACGCCAGAGCAGTTGGCGGCCAGCCTGCGCGCACAGGGACAGCGGGATGTGCAGGTGGTCCGGCCATCCGAGTTCTCGACGATGGCGGCGAACGACTGCGCCTACGGTAGCGCCCGGACTGTCACCTGCCCGGTGTCATTCTGGCGGAACAACGGACACGAGGATCCGATCGTTCGGTTCAACGACCACTCCGGCTCCGGCTGGCCGGTGAGCAACGCGGTACCCAAGTGGAACCAGGTGGCGAACATCGACAGCTGGTACTACTTCAACAACTGCCCATCCCTTGCGGGTGCCCGGTGCGTCGACGTCTTCTCCGGCAACTACGGTGCCAACGGCTGGGTAGGGCTAGCGACGCGGGCCTACCCGTCGGGTCGCACCAGCGGTGCCTTCGCCGAGTCCGGCCACCGGATCCAGCTCAACGACCATTACTCGCCGACCACCTTCACCCGGAACAACGTGGCCACTCATGAGGTCGGGCACACCCTCGGCCTCGGCCACAACGTATTCAGCAACGACGTGCTTTATTACGTCGCCAACAAGCGCGAGGACATCGGCGGCGAAAATCCGGCGCTCCTCTCCGGCCTCTACTCGGTCGCCCGCTGACCCGCAGGGTGCGGGCCGGCACAACGCCGGCCCGCACCCTGCGCATCGACCACAAACACCGGATGCCCCCACCCAAGTGCTGCCGAGCCGGCGAGATTCCACGGATCACCCGACTGGGTCGACACGTAGCGCGAGGCTGCACGTCGTCGGATGCTTACGACGGTGCCCGGCCCGCGCACCCGAACGAAGCCGGTCGAGCGATCGAATCACCATCGGACTGCCTAGTCGCCGCCCTGGCCCCCGGCCCTCTGCCCGGCTCCTAATCTGCTCCCAGATACAGCGACACATACGGCGAAGCCCGTTACCGACTACTCCGGGACACCGGAGCATCCGCATACTCCGCCCGCAGCTCGCGCTTCCTGGTCTGACAGGCCAGGGCAGGCCGCAGCCACCGCAGCTCCAGATCGGCATGACCGGGCCGTGGGCGCTCACCGCACACCCACCAGGAAGCGAGCGGATCGCCTTCTGCTGCCCGCTGCTCACCTACTGCTGTACTGCTGGCGTCAGACGAGGCGTTGGATGCGGGCCCTCGCACGGCAATCCTGGTGTGCGGGCCGCGGCTACACTGGCGCCTCCGAATCCCCTGCTCGGCAACCGAAACGGAGGCGCGATGGGTAATCCGCTGTTGGACGCCGAGGATGCGCGGGAACGCCTTGAGGCATGGCAGGCCAATGCCTCGCGCCGGGCCGCCGACACGCAGGCCGCCAGTGCCGGCTTGCGCGCGCTGCGGGTCACGGCCAGCGACGCCCACGGGATCGTCGAGGTCACCGTCGACTCCACGGGGGCGATGGCCGACGTCCGGCTCTCCGCGCGTGTGCAGCGCGTGAGTCTGGAGCAGACGCAGCAGGCGATCATGGGCGCCTATCGCAACGCGCGGGTCAAGCTCGCCGAGGCCGCCGCCGAGGTCGTGCGGGAGACGGTCGGCACCGACTCGGCGACCGGCCGGGCCCTGCTGGCCGGATTCCGGACCGCCGACACCGAGGACGAAGAGGGGCGTTACTGATGCACGGAGGGTTCGAGGTCGACGTCGAGGCCCTGCGCGCGCACGCCACGGCCATGTTGGCCATTCACGACCGCTTCGCCGCCGTCAAGGCCGCGAGCGGCACCATCTTCCAGGCGAACGATGCCTACGGGCAGCTCTGCCAGTTCCTGCCGCCCATCCTTGAGGGACGCCACCGGGACCAGGACAAGGGCGTGGGGATGCTCGCCGAGAACATCGCGCTGCTCGCCGCGGGAATCAAGAAGACCGCCGACGCCTACGAGCGGACCGAGGAGTCGACCACCGACGGCTTCAACTCCTTCCACTCCGCGACCTGAGCCGGCCCGGCGTCCTCTCATGAGCAACCCACTGGTCGCCACGACCTCCGACATCCCTTCGACCAGCGCCGCGCACCGCGACGGCTGGACCGGCCTGCCGCTTGCCGACGACTACATGGGCATCAAGGACGCCATCGACTCCGGCAGCTGGATCGACGGCTCAATCGCGGGCTTGGGCGCCGCTCTCGACGGGGCGGCCATCGCCATCGACCCGTTCAGCACGCTCCTGTCGATGGGCATCGAGTGGGCCATCGAGCAGGTCGAGCCACTGAAGCAGGCCCTCGACTGGCTCGCCGGTGATCCCGAGACCATCGAGACGCACGCCATGACCTGGGACAACATGGCCAGTGAGCTGTTCTCCATCGCCGAGGACCTCAAGGCGCGGCTGGTCGGCGACCTCGACGGATGGCAGGGCGCCGCCGCCGACGCCTACCGCGACATCCTCACCATCAACATCGACGTCGCCGGGATCTTCGCGGGCACGGCCGCCGGCATGGGTGCCGCGACCCGTGGCGCGGGAACAGTGGTGCAGATAGTGCGGGAGGTCGTGCGCGCCTTCATCGCCGACTGCATCGCCAAGGTCGTGGTGTGGCTGGCTGAGGTGGTCTTCTCTCTCGGCTTCGCCACACCGCTTGTCGCCTCCCAGCTCGCGGTCGCCGTCGTCCGCTGGACCGGCCGCATCTTCGGCTGGCTGATGGGCCTGATCGCCAGCCTCTCCGCCCTTCGCGCACTCCTCGACGTCTAGGCGGCCCTCGATGCGACAGCTCATGGCGGCTCTGCGGACCACCGCCGTCCTGGTGGTCCTGTTCGCTGTGGCGGGTCTCCACAAGCGCCCCTCAGGCCCCACCCCACCGCACGGCGGTGGCGACGATGGCCCCAAGCCTAAAAAGTTCAACCCCGCAATGATGCCCAAGCGCGTGGGAGCAGCCCAGCAGCACGGCCTCGATCGCGTCCGGGAGGGCCGCCCGAAGGACGCCGACACATCCGAGCCCGAGGCGCCCAAGAGGACCAACCCCTGGGACGACCCCGAGTTCACCGACGCGAAGTACGACATGCACCGCTTCGGTCAGATGGGCGACGGGGCGATGGACAAGATCTGGGACGGCGACGGCCTGGGCAGTGGCAACCACAAGCCTTCGTCCACCGAGCCCAACAAGACGCTCTTCCCGCCCGGCACCACCAAGGAGCAGGTCGAGGGCTGGTTCAAGAGCATCGCCACCAACCCCGACAGCCCCCCTGAGGCGCGCCTCGGCGGCGACGGCTGGCGCGTCACCGGCACCCGCGACGGCATCACCATGATGGTTACCCTGGACAAGGACGGCAGCATCTCCGGCGGCTACCCGCTCAGCGGCGAGGGCGTCACCACCAACCCGCCGGCCAACCGGCCGACCTAGCCACCGCACCTACGGGAGACCCATGGACCTCAACGGTTTTCACTGGTTCAGCCGCCAGATCACCGACCAACTCGCACCTAAGATCAGCCCGAGGTACCGGCCGATGGTTCTGCAAGACGGCGGCGCCGGGGAATGGCCCATGGCGCTCGAGACGCTCGTCGGCGCCCTGTCGGAGGAGAACGTCGTGATCACCACGGCGGAGAAGGACGCGCTGCGGGAGCTGCTGGAGTTCTGCCGGAAGCCTCTGACCTACCTGGAGCAGATCCGGACCTCGGACTGATGGCCGAAGCGTAGATCGGGCCCCTCGAACCCTGCACCGTGCCGACCAGCAGAAGGTTCGGGCCTGTTCGATGTTGTCGAAGCGGTCGGGGCAGCCGGGCCGGTACTCCAGTGTCTTGAAGTGCGCTTCGCTGTGCGGGTTGTCGTTGCTGGTGTGCGGCCGCGGGCAGCGGCGCCACGACGGCCGACCACCGTCAAGGCAGCCTTGACGGCCAACCGATCGCCTACGCCGGACTGCGCCCGCTGACCTCGACGTCCACCCCAGAGCCGCCATGCAGGTGCTGAGGCACGCCCACTTCGCCGTGACGATGGAGATCTATACAGGTATCCAACAAGGCGACCAGAGACGTCCTCAAACGCCTTCGCGATTCACTGGGCCAATGACGCCGTTGCTGTACTTAGCTGTTGTACGACAGCAGAAAGGCCACCTCCCGAAATCGGGAAGCGGCCTCTGACCTGTGCGAACTGAGAGTGGGCGATGCTGGTATCGAACCAGCGACCTCTTCGGTGTGAACGAAGCGCTCTCCCACTGAGCTAATCGCCCTCAGCGCCACTGACTCTACCCGATCGTGGAACCGGACCGGAAATCCGGGGTCAGTGGGTCGCGAGGTAGTGCATTGCCTCGGCCACCACGTCGATGCCGAGGCTGTACTTGAGGGACAGCCAGACCACCGTGGCCACGAAGACCAGGCCGACGGACCCGAGCACGATTCGGACCAGAAGCGACTGCCTGGTTACCCAGCGTGTCCATCCGTGGACGTGGCGGCGGGTGAAGCCGAGCAGCCGGCGCGCCCAGTGGTATTCGACGGCCCAGATGCCCAGGCCGGCGATCACCAGCAGCCAGCCTGGCCCGGGAAGCGGGATGAGGGCGATGCCGATGGTCACCACCAAAGCTCCGGCGATGGCGATGAAAATCTTGAGTGCGATCCGGCCGGTGGGGTTGGCGCGGATGAGGTCGAGGGTCAGCGAGATCCGCTCGCGCCAGCGGGGACGGTGTGGCCGATCCTGCACGGCGACTCCGCCGCCACCAGCACCACGACCAGCATCGGTGCCGGCATCGGTGCCGCCACCATCACCGCTCGGACGACCGGCGTCGGACGCCGGCCGACCGGCCCGCTCGGGCTGCTCCATCGGCACTCCGTACCCCCGCTTTTCGGCTGCTCGGACCGCGACTTTCGGCGGGCCGGGCGCCGCCGCCGGATCCACTGAGGATTGCTTCGTCACCATTTCACCCCCCAGTGTCGCTCGGGCCCGTCACTGCAACGGCCGACTGGACGTTACCGGAGTAAGTCGACGACTGAGCCACCCGATACCGGGCGGGATCACGCACTGGGCAGAACCGGAAATCCTACATGAATGCTCACATTCACGCGGCCTTTCCGTCCCCCTTCCCACCACTGGGTGAAGTCAGCGTATGGCGGAGCGTAGCCAGGAGTAGCACCTGAGTATGGGAAAAGCGGGACACGCGCGTTCCGCAGCGGTGCCGGGGGGAGAACGTCCATGAGTGTCATCCGACCGACGACCGTAGAGGTCGAGACGTCGCTAAGGCTCGTCGCACCTGACGCCACCGCCTTGCCGGTGCGTGCCAGTCTGCGTTACGACCCTGCTGACCCGTATGCGGTCCATGTCCTGTTCCATGCCGAATCGGCAGGGGGCGAGGCGGTGAGTTGGTCGTTCGCTCGCGAACTTCTGGTCACCGGCCTGGACGAGCCGGCCGGCATCGGGGATGTGCGGGTCTGGCCCTGGGCCACACCGCGTGGCGACTTCGTCGCGCTGGCCCTCTCGTCACCGGACGGCAACGCCCTCTTCGAGGTGCCGCGCAGCGTCCTGGTGCGTTTCCTTCGACGGACCTACGTCGTCGTCCCGCGCGGCCGTGAGGCCGAGCACCTGGACGTCGACACGGCGGTGAACCGGCTGCTCGCCGGTCGCTGACCGCCCGAACGGGCAACATCGGCCACACCGGGGCCGCGCGGATCTGCCGAGTCCGCGCGGCCCCGGCACACACCCAGGGAGTACGCGGACAGTGCTCCCCGGGTCGGCCGGTGCTCAGCCGTGCGTGGTGATGCCGCCGTCGACGGGAATGACAGCTCCGGTCAGGTATGCGCCGGCGCGCGACGAGAGGTAGATGGCGGTGCCGGCCATGTCGTCGGGGCGCCCGATGCGGCCCAGCGGCACCTGCTGCTCGATGGCGGCCCTGCTCGCCGGGTCGTCGAGCGCGAACGCCATCATCTTGCTCTCGAACGGGCCGGGCGCTATCGCGTTGACGGTGATCTGCTCACCGGCGAGTTGGTGGGCGAGGCTGCGGGTGAGCATGTGCACGGCCGCCTTGGTGGCCGAGTACGCGTACACCTCCATCATCGGCACCCGGATGCCGTCGATCGACCCGATGTTGATCACGCGGGCCGGGTCGTCCGCGCTGGCGGCGGCGCGCAGCGCCGGCAGCAGCGCTGTGGTGAGCCGGAAGACGGCCTTGACGTTGACGGCCCAGAGCTTGTCGAACGCGGCCTCGGGGTAGTCCTCCAGCGGTGCGCCCCAGGTCGCGCCGGCGTTGTTGACCAGCACGTCGAGGCGGTCGAAGCGCTCGCGGACGGCGGCGGCCAGCGTCTCGGCGCCGGCGTCGTCGCCGAGGTCGGCGGGGATGGCCTCGCAGCGGCCCTCGGCGGACAGGGTGGTGGCGACCGCCTCGCACACATCCGCCTTGCGCGACGAGATGATCACGTGTGCGCCGGCCCGGACGAAGCCCTGGGCGATCATCAGCCCAATCCCCCGCGAGCCGCCGGTGACCAGGACCGTCTTACCTTCGACCGAAAACAGCTGCGTCATGCCCATCCCATCGCGAGTCGGCGGGGGCCGCCGGCCGGTCGAGTGGCCGGCGGATGCCGGGTGGACCGCGGACCGACGGCGCTACCGCCGGGTAACGTAGCCCGCCCGCCAGGACCGGGACAAGCCCGTGGCGCGCCGCGGATTCCGCTACGAACGTCGATCGGGATGCGGTGACCTGCGGTTCGGGCTACCGTCGCAGGCGATGGTCTCCACCGATCCCTCCCCCGCGCCATCGATCGGAACGGCGTCTCCCGTCACCGACGAGATAGCCACGTTCGCGCTGGCTGATCTTGCCGGTGACCCGGGCTGGCGTCGTCCGGTGATCGTCGAGCGGGAGCTGTTGATTCTCACCACGCGTGGGCACGGCGACGCGGAACTCGACTTTCATCTGCTGCCGTGCCGGCCCGGCACGCTGCTGCGGGTCCGCCCCGGTCAGGTGCTGCGCTGCGCCGGCCCCCAGTTCGACGCCACGGTTGTCGCCTGGGATCCCGAGGCGCTGCGCGGCTTCGACGTCGACCTGACCACCACCGCGACCTGGCGGCAGCTGGCCGGCGAGGACGAGGACGCGGTGATCAGCGAGGTGAGCCAGTTGGCGGTGGACTGCCGACGGCACCCCGACGGCCCCACCGCCCGCGCGCTGCTCCGGCACCAACTGGCAGTGCTGCTGCTGCGGCTGGCCGTGGCCCACACCGACCGGTCGCCGTCCCGACCCGAGGACGAGACGTTCCACAGGTTCCGCCGCGAGGTGGAGCACGGCTACCCGCACACCCGGCGCGTGGAGGACTATGCGGCCGCGCTCGGCTGCTCGGTGCGCACCCTGACCCGGGCCTGCCTGGCCGTCACCGGTCGCAGCGCCAAACAGGTCATCGACGAGCGGGTCGCGTTGCAGGCCGGCCGGTTGCTGGCCGCGACGGATCAGCCGATCGCCCAGATAGGCCGGCGCCTCGGCTTCTCCGAACCCACGAACTTCGGCCGCTTCTTCACCCGCGAAGTCGGGGTCAGCCCCGGCGCGTTCCGGGCCGCCCGAGACCAACCGGCTGCCGGCCGGGTCGTCCGACCTCGACCGCCCGCCGAGTCGACGGGCGCCAACGGCGGCCGGTTCCGCACCGGCACACCTGGCGAACCCACAAATGGCGGGCACGCCACGAGACCTGGGCCGCCCGCCGGAGGGCTGGGCGGCACCGGGCGGGCATGATGGCAGGGTGCAAATCTCCGCGCGCGGCGACTACGCGGTACGAGCGGCGTTGAGCCTCGCCACCGCGTACCCCTCGCTGCTGTCCACCCAGGCCATCGCCGCGGAGCAGGACATGCCCCGCAAGTTCCTGGAGGCGGTCCTGGCGGATCTTCGCCGGGCCGGCATCGTCCGCGCCCAACGCGGCGCCGAGGGCGGCTACACCCTCGCGCGCCCACCACGCGAGGTGACCGTCGGCGCGGTGCTGCGCGCCGTCGAAGGCCCGCTGGCCGGAGTACGCGGGCTGCGCCCCGAGGAGACCAGGTACGAGGGCTCGGCGGAGAACCTGCCCGGCCTGTGGGTGGCGGTCCGCGCCGCCGTGCGGCGGGTCGTCGACGAGGTGAGCCTCGCCGAGATCGTCAGCGGTCGACTGCCCGCGCACGTCCGCAAGCTCACCGCGCTGCCCGACGCGTGGGAGCCCCGCTGACAGTGGGCCCGGCTCACAGCGTCCACACCACCTCCTCGGTGCTGAGTCGGGGCAGCCGCCGCTCCGCCCAGGCGTCCGGGCCGGGGTGGCCCAGGTTGAGCAGCAGCAGCGCCTCGTGCCGGCCGTCGGGGAAGAACTCGCGGGTCACCCCTGCCGCGTCGAACCCGGCCATCGGGCCGGCGGCCAGCCCGGCGGCGCGTACGCCCACCAGCAGGTAACCGATCTGGAGGGTCGCGCTGAAGCGGGCCTGCTCGGCGCGGGACGGGCGGTCGCTCAGCCAGTCGCGGGCCTGCGGCCGGTGCGGGTACAGCTCGGGTAGCCGGTCGTGGAAGTCCACGTCGGCGGCGAGCACCGCCACCAGTGGCGCGCTGGCCGTCTTCGCCCGGTTGCTCGACGAGACGTACGGCAGCAGCCGCGCCCGCGCCGCCGCCGAGCGGAGCAGCAGCACCCGCAACGGCTGACCGTTGTACGCGGTCGGCCCGTACCGGATCAGGTCGTGGATCGCCGCGACCTGGGCGTCGGTGACCGGCTCGTCGGTGAACGTGTTGGCCGTGCGGGCCGCCCGGAACAGCAGGTCCTGGGCGGCCCGGTCCAACGCGAGCAGGTCGGCCGTGGTCGGTGCGGTCACGTCGGCACTCCGCTTCGCTGGGTGCCGCCGTGACCTGCCACGTGCCCGACGGTTCGTTCGCTGCGCTCGCTCACGGCGAGACGGCGGTCGTGTAGCCGCCCCGGTGGTGGACCAGTGGCGCGCCGTCGCCGCCGTCGCCGAGCGCCAGCGGCTCGGCGATCACCAGTGTGTGGTCGCCGGCCGGGACCCGGTGCACCACCCGGCAGAGCAGCCGGGCCAGCACCCCGTCGAGCATCGGCACCCCGAACGGTCCGGACGTCCAGTCCGGGTACGCGGCGAACCGGTCGATGCCGCTGGTCGCGAAGACCGTGGCGGCCTCCCGCTGGCCTGCGCTCAGCAGATGCACCGCGACGTGCTCGGCGCGGGCGAGCACCGGCCAGCTCGACGACGCCACTCCGAGGCAGAACGAGACCAGCGGTGGGTCCAGCGACACCGAGGTGAACGAGGTCGCGGTGAAGCCCGCCCGGATCGGCGCGCCGATTCCACCGAGGCAGGCGGGTTCGGTGGCGCGGGCGACAGCGGTGACCACTGTGACGCTGCTGGCCTGCCGCCGCAGCAGAGCGCGGAACAGGTCCGCGTTCACCGGTCGCAGCCCGGCGATGTCCGCCGAGGGGCGCTCCACGGTGGTCACGCCGGCACCAGGGCCGACGCCGCGTACGCGCTGGCCGGTCGGGGCAGGCCGTAGTGCTCGCGCAGCGTCCGACCGGTGTACTCGGTGCGGAACAGCCCACGGGAGCGCAGCACCGGCACCACGTGGTCGACGAAGTCGGCGAGCCCGCCGGGCAGGTGCGGCGGCATGATGTTGAACCCGTCGGCGGCGCCCTGGGTGAACCACAGCTCGATCTGGTCGGCGACCTGCTCGGGCGTACCCGCGACGACCCGGTGACCCCGGCCGCCGCCGAGCCGGCCGATCAGCTGGCGGATGGTGAGCTGTTCCCGGCGGGCCAGCTCGGTGACGAGCTGGTAGCGGCTCTGGTGCGCCTGCACGGTGCCGGCGGCCGGCAGCTCCGGCAGCGGCCCGTCCAGCGGCAGGCCGGTCAGGTCGATGCCGAGCATCCCGGAGAGCTGGGCCAGGGCGTAGTCCGGGACGATCAGCTCCTCCAGCTCGGCGGCGAGCGCCTGCGCCTCGGCCTCGGTGCCGCCGAGCACCGGCGCGATGCCGGGCAGGACCTTCACCAGGTTCGGGTCCCGGCCGGCGGCGGTGACCTGCCGGCGCAGCTCGGCGTAGAAGCTCTGCCCGTCGGCGAGGGTCTGCTGCGCGGTGAAGACCGCCTCGGCGTAGCGGGCGGCGAAGGCGACCCCGTCCGGCGACGAGCC
The DNA here is from genome assembly GCF_022229005.1 of Micromonospora trifolii. Lineage (GTDB taxonomy): Bacteria > Actinomycetota > Actinomycetes > Mycobacteriales > Micromonosporaceae > Micromonospora > Micromonospora trifolii. Next base: position 7,781 of record NZ_JAKKFD010000026.1, on the reverse strand, counting down.
GGCCTGCACCAGCAGCGGTCGGCCCTGCGGCCCCCGGGGGATGTTCAACGGGCCACGGACCTGGAACTCGGGCCCGCGGTGCGCCACCTCGTGCACCCGGTCGGTGTCGGCGAACACCCCGGCCGTGGTGTCGAAGACCAGCGCGTCGTCCTCCCAGCTGTCCCAGAGCTTGATCGCCACGTCGACGAACTCGGCGGCCCGCCGGTACCGGTCGGCGTGTTCGGGGTGGCTGTCCCGGTTGAAGTTGACCGCCTCCCGCTCCTGGGCGGAGGTGACGATGTTCCAGCCGGCCCGGCCGCCGCTGAGGTGGTCCAGCGAGGCGAACTTGCGGGCGACGTGGAACGGCTCGTTGTAGGTGGTGGAGACCGTCGCGATGAGACCGATGTGTTCGGTCACCGCGGCGAGCGACGCGAGCAGGGTCAGCGGCTCGAAGACGGCCTGGATGTTGTGTCGGGGGTTCGGCCCGACCGAGAGGCCGTCGGCGAGGAAGAGCGAGTCGAGGGTGCCGCGTTCGGCGATCCGGGCCAACTCCTGGAAGTGCCGTACGTCGGTGACCCGACGCGGGTCGGTGCGGGGGTGCCGCCAGGCGGCCTCGTGGTGGCCGACGCCCATCAGGAACGCGTTGAGGTGCAGGGTGCGGGTCATTGGTGTCCGTCCTATCCGGCAGAGACGTCGACGCGCCAGGTGGAGAAGCGACGTTCGAGGGCGACGAGGAGCTGGTTGACGACCAGGCCGATGGCGGAGATCGTGATGATCCCGGAGTACATGTCGGCGATCGCGAAGTTGTACTGCGCGTAGTTGATGAGGTAGCCGAGCCCGGCCTTCGCGCCGACCATCTCGGCCGCGACCAGCACCAGGATCGAGTACGCCCCGGCCAGCCGGACGCCGGTGAAGATGGTCGGCACCGCCGCCGGCAGGATCACCTTCTGGAACAGCCGCAGGTGGTTGAGCCCCATCGAGCGGGCCGATCGGATCAGCAGCGGGTCGACGCCCTTCACCCCGGCGATGGTGTTCAGCAGGATCGGCCAGGAGCACGCGTACAGCACCAGGGCGATCTTGGAGGTCTCTCCCAGGCCGAGGATGAGCACGAACACCGGCAACAGGGCCAGCGCGGCGGTGTTGCGGAACACCTCCAGCAGTGGGCTGAGCAACTCGGCGAGCGGCCGGTACCAGCCGATCAGCAGCCCGAGCGGTATGGCGGTGAGCACCGCCAGGCCGAGCCCGGCCAACGACCGGGTGAGGCTCGCGCCCACGTGCTCGGCGAGCTGCCCGCTGCGCAGCAACTCCCACCAGGCCACCAGTACCTCCGACAGCGGGGGCAGGAAGACCCGGTCCACCAGCCCGAGCCGGGGTGCGCCCTCCCAGATCGCGGCCAGCGCGGCGATGGCGACGGTGCGGTGCAGCACCTTCGCGCCGATGCCGAGCAGACGACCGGCGCGACCGGGAACGGCACTGTCGGCCGACAGGCGGGGCACTGTGGGTGGGCCGGCGAGTCGGGTGGGACGTTCGGCGATGTCAACCAACGCGGGCCTCCTCGGTGTGGCGGACGCCGGTGCCCTCGGCCGCCTGGGCGGCCCGCACCTCGTCGCGCAGCAGGGTCCAGATCTGGTGGCGGTGGTGGCGGAACGCGTCGGTGGAGCGCACGTCCTCGACCGCGTCCCGGTCGCCGAGGTCGATGTCGATGACCTGCTTGAGCCGCCCGGGCCGGGACGTCAGCACCGCCACCCGCTGCCCCAGGTAGACGGCCTCGTCGATGCCGTGGGTGATGAACACGATGGTCTTGCCGGTACGGGCCCAGATCCGCACCAGCTCGTCCTGCAACGAGTCGCGGGTCTGCGCGTCCAGGGCGGCGAACGGCTCGTCCATCAGCAGCACGTCCGGGTCGTACGCGAGGCTGCGGGCGATGGCCACCCGCTGCTTCATCCCGCCGGACAGCTCGTGCGGGTAGCGGTCGGCGAACCCGCGCAGGCCCACCAGACCCAGGTGGTGCTCGATCAGCGCGGCGCGCTCGGCGCGGGGCACCCCCTTCGCCTCCAGACCGAACGCGACGTTGCCGGCAGCGGTGCGCCAGGGCAGCAGCGCGTACTGCTGGAAGACGATGCCCCGGTCCAGGCCGGGGCCGGTGACCTGCCGACCGTCGACGAGCACCTGCCCCGAGGTCGGCTCGGTGAGCCCGCCGAGCAGGTCGAGCAGCGTGGACTTGCCGCAACCGCTGGGGCCGACGACGACCAGGAACTCGCCGGGGCGTACCCCGAGGGTGACAGCGTCCAGCGCGGTCACCGCGCCGGCGCCGCCACGCCGGCTGGCGCGGACCGGGAAGGTCTTGCTCACCCGATCAAAGAGGATCTTGTCGGTGCTCACGCGTTCCCCCCGTCCACGAAGGGGTTGAACCGGTTGGTGTAGACGTTGCCGGGCTTCGGCCGGTCGCCCTTGAGCTCGCCCTCGCTGGCGAGCCAGTCGATCCAGGTGCCGAACTCCTTCTCGTCGATCACCCCGCCGCGGCCGGCGACACCACTGCTCTTCCAGTACGCGACAAGCGACGGGTCCTCGTTGCGACCGCGCTTGCCGATGATGTCCCGCATCCGGGCGACCACTGTCTCCCGGGGTTGGGTGCGGGCCCACTCGATGGCCTTGCCGACCCCGGTGACGAACGCCTTGACGGTCTCCGGGTTGCGCTTGATGAAGTCGTCGCGGAAGACGTAGGTGCCGCCGCTGAAGGCACCGAGCAGCTCGTAGTCGGTGAAGATGGTGCGGATGCCGCCGGTGGCGACCGCCTTGTCGCGGATCACCCCGCCGAGCACCGCGACGTCGATCTGCCGCTGCCATAGCGACTGCTCGGTGTTGACCGGTGGCAGGGCGACCAGTTCGACCTGCTTGATCTCGGTGGGGGTGAGACCGCCGCGGGCGAGCCAGGTCTTGAGCACTGCCTCGGCGTGCGCGCCGAGGGTGTTCATGCCGACCTTCTTGCCGATCAGGTCACGAGGGCCGCGGATCGGGCTGTCGTCGAGCACGTAGTAGCCCTGGAACGTCTGCGCGTCCGAGCCGTAGTAGCTGACCACTGCGGTGATCGGGGCGTTGGCGGCGGCGAGCTTGACGATGGCGCCGTTGAACGCGCCGCCGAAGTCGCTCTGCCCGGTGGCGGTGGCCTGGATGTCCTGCGGACCACCTGTGACGTTCCCGATCCACTTGAGCTTGACGTCGCCGAGGTAGCCGAGGTCGGCGGCGAGTTCGGGGAGGGTGACCTGGCCGACCGAGCCCTGGTAGCGCAGCTCGCTGGCCTGGGCGCCGTCGGCTGCCGCGTCGCCGCCGCAGCCGGCGGTGGCGGTGAGCACGACCACTGCGGTAACGGCGGCGAGCGTACGCAGAACGGCACGACGGGGCTGGGACATGAGGAGTCTCCTGATCTGTCCACGATGGGAGCGGGGACGCCCGGATGAGGGCGTGCGGGCGGTGAGAATGCGGCGCTGGAGCCGAGCCGGATGGACCGGTCAGCTCAACAGAGCGCGCTCGCGTGCCGGACCAGGTCGACGTGCACACGAGCGGTGAGGAGAAGCTCATCCCGCTGCGACATGACCCCATGCTGCCCGGGATCGGAACGAGCGGTCAACGACCTTCCAGAAGATGAGACTTCTATCGCTGCCGATGTTACGGAGCGCCCCGACCTGCGTTTACCGTGCCGCAACACCTATCTGTTGAATAGACATTGTGGCGCCCGGTGAGCGACCGTCCAGGGCGGACAGCGAGAGGGTTTCAAAAGTTGTCGGTTCGGGCATGTTCGATCTCGACACGGCAGGGAACGGTGACGAGGGGAGACCTCCGATGGGCCTCATGTTTCGCAAGCGCAAGAAGTACGGTCCGATCATCCTGAACTTCACCGAGAACGGCTTCTCCTCGTGGAGCATCAAGATCGGTCGCTGGTCCTGGAACTCCAAGGCCCGTGCGCACCGGGTCGACCTGCCGGGTCCGCTGAGCTGGAAGCAGGACAAGTCCCGGTCGTAAGCATCCCGGGAGTCGAGCGGGGTGCCGGTGATTCACCGGCACCCCGCTCGGCGTCTACCCCCGGCCCGCCCCGCCCCGCCCCAGCCCGCCCCAGCCCGCCCCGCGATCTTGCACTTTCTGTCGCCGTTTTGCGTGGAATAACCTTTACGCCGGAGCAGAAAGTGCAAGATCGCCGGGGCCGGGGCCGGGGCGGGGCCGGGGCGGGGCCGGGGGGCGCTCAGCGGGCCAGGGTGATGATCTCGTCGCCGGCCAGCCGCCCGGATTCGCGATCGCGTCGCAGGGCGCCGGCGTCGATCAGGTCGACGAGCGCCTGGTTGGCGTCGGCGGCCCGATAGACGGTCGCGGTGAGGGTGTGCCGGCGTAGCTCGGTGACCGGCCGTGGCCCGCCCGCCCGCAACTCGGCCAGCAGTTCGTGGGCCAGCGGTTCGAGATCGGGATCGTCGACCACGTCGACAGTCGTGCCGGTCGGGTCGAGCGGATCGCGGTAGCGCACGTCGAGGTCCGCGCCGACCGCCCAGAGCGCGTCACGGATCGCCTCCAGGCTCCGGTCGGAGCGGCTGCCGAACGCGATCACCCCGGCGGACTCGCCGCCGGGCAGCACCGGTGCCACCTCGGCCACCAGGGGGAACCCGGCCGAGACGAGCACGTCTCGGACGCTGTCGGCGGTGTGCAGCAGCAGCTCCCCGGTCCGGCCGTTGGTAGCGGCGCTGAGCAGCTTCGGCGTCACCGCGCCGGGGAGGTCCACGAAGGAGAACAGCGGCGCGCCGGCCGCCCCGGCGGCCTTCACCGCGACCGGCAGCCGGTACGGCTCGCCGGGCAGCAGGTGCACTGTGACCTCGGCGGGCAACTCCGCCTCGATCGGGCCGAGTCGGGCCGGCAGGTCGGCGGCGGCGTCGGCCAGCACCAGCACCGTCACCTGCCGGCCGCGGACCTGGTCGCCGTGCGTGGCGACCAGGCGCAGCGCGGCCTCCGCGCTGCCCGCGTCGGCGCCCGCGAGGGCGATGGTGGCCCGCCGGGAGCGGTGCAGGGCCGCGGGCAGCCAGGTCGTCAACTGGCGGACCAGCAGCTCGCGGAGGAAATCAGTGGTCCGGTCGGTCGGCATCGGTCCGTTCTACCGTACGGGCGGTCAGGCCGGGACGGAGATCCCCACCCCGCCCCGGGTCTGCCCGCCGTAACGCTGCCGCTCGGCGTCCAGGTCGAGCCGACCGATCTGCTTGCGGGCGGCCAGTGCGGTGTCGTCGAGCAGGTCGGCCGGGATCAGCCAAACCACCTCGAACTCCAGGCCGTCCGGGTCCCTGCCGTAGAGGCTCTTGGTCGTGCCGTGGTCGGAGGTGCCGACCAGTGCGCCGGCCGCGACGAGCCGCTCGGCGGTGGCGGCCAGCTCGTCGAGCGTGTCCACCTCCCAGGCGAGGTGGTAGAGGCCGACGGTGGACCGACCTGCTGTCGACCGACCGGCGCCCGCGCCGACCTCGAAGAGGCCGAGGTCGTGGTCGTTGGTGGAGTCGGGGGCCTGGAGGAAGGTGGCGCCCCGGAAGCCGTCCGGGGTCATCGCCACCGGGCGGAAGCCCAGCACGTCGCTGTAGAACGCGACGCTGCGGGCGAGGTCACTGACGTAGAGGACCGCGTGGTTGAGCCGGTGGATACCCATGACCCGAGGCTAGCGCGGTTTAGTTGAACATTCAACCACCGGGAGTATGATGGCGGCCATGACCCGCTGGTTGGACCCCGACGAGCAGCGCACGTGGCGCGCGTACCTCACCGCCTCCCGGGTGCTGATGGACACTCTCGACCGCGAGCTGCAACGCGAAGCGGGCATGCCGCACGCGTACTACGAGATCCTGGTCCAGCTCTCCGAGGCCCCCGGTCGTCAACTGCGGATGAGCCAGTTGGCCCAGGCCGCCGGGTCGTCGCGCAGCCGGCTCTCGCACGCCGTGGCCCGGCTGGAGGCCGCCGGCTGGGTGCGCCGCGAGGACTGCCCCACCGACCGGCGCGGGCAGATCGCGCTGCTCACCGACGAGGGTTTCGCCACCCTCGCGGCCGCCGCACCCGGCCACGTCGAGGGGGTACGCCGACACCTGTTCGACGCGTTGAGCCCCGCCCAGGTCGACCAGCTACGCCGAATCAGCGAGACCCTGGCCGACCACCTGACCGGATCCTGACCAATCGACACCGGCGCGGGTCTTGTACTTACCGTCGTCGGATGAGCACGATGGGGCGTGTCTTCCGGCTTCGGTGAACTGACTGATCAGGCGCACCACCTCGTGTCCTCCGGCGATCTGGCCGGCGCACAGCAACTGCTGTCCGACGCGCTCACCGACGCCGACCCCCACCCGGCCAACGCCACCCCCGAGCTGGCCGAGGCGGCCAGCCTCCAGGCGCGGGTCCTGATCGCCCTCGGTGAGCCGCACTCGGCCCGGGGGTGGGCCGCCTTCGCGTACGCGGCCACCACCCGCCTGCACGGCCGCGCCGACCCGCGCACGGTGGCTGCGGCGGCGACCCTGGCCGCAGTGCTGCACCGGGTCGGCAGCCACTCCCGGGCGGCGCGGCTCTACCAGGAAGTCATCATCGAGCTGACCGCGCAGGACGGCCCGGAGTCGCTGCGGGTCCTCGCCGCGCACGCCGACCTGGCCACCGTCGAGTACGCGCGCGGCCAGTGCGCGGTGGCCCGCGACCGCCTCCAGGATGCCTGGGAGCTGCACCGCGAGGTGTACGGCGACGGGCACCCCAGCGGCATCAAGATGCTGGCGCGGCTCGGGGCGATGCAGCGCGACTGCGGGCAGTTCACCGAGGGACACGACAACCTGGCGCTCGCCCGTGAGCTGTGCCGGCAGCACCTGCCCGCCGACGACCCGCTGGCCACCCAGGTGGCGGCCCTGGCCCGGGCGGCGGCCAATCCCAACCACGCCTGCGCGGACAACCCGCCCACGGCTCGCGACACGCCCGTCGTGCCGGCCGCCCGCGTCCCACCGCACGGCGACGGGCCGGCCGAATCCGGTTTCCACCCGTCGGCGGCCGCGACCCACCAGGCCGGGGCGGTGCCGAACCCCCGGCTGCCCTCGGACGAAGGAGTCGGCGCGACGGGCAGCAGATGGTCGACCGAACCGGTGGACGAGCCCTCGCCGCACCCCGCCGACCCTCCGGTGCCCCCGTCGGTGGTCGGGCTGGCCGGCGGCACGGAGGAGCAGCCCGGGGTGTACCGGCTGCACCGACCCGCCGACCCGTACGCGTCGCCCGACCCGCACCAATCGTCCGACCCGTACGCCCGGCCGGACCCGTTCGCCCGCCCGGATCCGTACGCGCAGGTGGAGCCGTACACGCCCTCGCGGCTGCTGCCGGTGCCCGTGCACCGCGCGCCGCCGGAGCAGCGCAACCGGCTGGTGCCGGTGCTGGTGGCCGGCGTGGTCGTGGTGCTCCTCGGCGCGGCAGCGGTGATCGCCGGGGTGGCCCGGGTCGACGGCGACGACGAGCCGACCCCACCGCCGGCCAGCGCCTCCCCCACCGCCGGCGCGCCGGCCAGCACCGCGCCGGTTGCCGCCGCCCCGCGGAGCAGCCGCCGCCACGGCTGTGGGTCCGCCCCGGCCAGCACCGACACGAGGCTGGGCCGCACCGCCGCCCCCCGCCCAGGGCCGAGGGCCGGCCCGCTGGTCAACCCCCCTCGGGCACGCCGCCCCAGCCACCCCGCGCCGATCGCCCCCGCCGCAGCCGGCCCGGTGTACGCCTCCCACACTCTCACCCCCCCCACCGCCAGCAGCACCCCGCCACCGAGCACCCCGCTGCCCGCC
>NZ_JAKKFD010000025.1 GCF_022229005.1 Micromonospora trifolii | reverse complement strand
ACAAAAAATTAGTTGAACAGCATCCTGACAACAAACAAATGTTGCCAAAGGAATCCCAACCAGCCAGCAAAAACTGACCAGTCCGGGGTATAAATCATAATTGGCACTGGCTTTACAAGCACCCTGTTGAGTTCTCAAAGAACAACCACACACCGACCAGAAGCCCCACCACAGTGGAACCCCAACCCGGGGCTATTTCCCGCTCCGCACCCCGCGCTTTCAGCGCCAGGCACTTTTACTACGTTACCCGCTCGTTTCCGCCGTGTCAAACCGGTATTTCGCGGTTCGTCGTGCTTCACCCGATAATGCGGGCACCATGTCGTAACCGGCTTGCGCCGCTCTCGTCATGGATTCGGTAGGCCGGCCGTCGCGGTTTCCCGCGACCCGCCCGGTGCCCTACCGGTTCGTAACCATACCCGGTCGGTTTCGCCGCGCCAAATCCGCCTCGCGGCGTTTCTGGTGGCACCTCCCGGTCGGGGCTCCGGTAGGCATGCCCACCCGGCCCCCAGGCCGTTGACCTGCGCTCCGGCCGTTTTCGGCTTTCGCCTGTTTCGTCCGTTCCGCGCTGGCAGAGAGAAAGTTACGCGTCCGGCGGGATGATCGTCAAATCCGCCGGACGCGTCCCCCGTCACATCGTCGACAAGCGGCTATTCGCCCAGCTCAACGCCCGCGAACGACCGTTTCCCCCGGCGCAGCACCAGGTATCGCCCGTGCAGCAGGTCGGCCGGCGACACCCCGGCGTCCACAGCGGTCACCCGGTTGTTGTTGACGTAGGCGCCACCCTCGGCGATCACCCGCCGGGCCTCCTTGAGGCCGCTCACCAACCCGGAGTCGCGCAGCAGACCCGCCACATCCGGCAATTCGCCGGAGAGGCGCACGAGACCCGCCTCGGTCAGGGCGGCGCGCAGGGTCTCCGGCGCCAGCTCGTCCAACGATCCCCTGCCGAAGAGCGCCTGGCTGGCGGCGATCGTCTGTCGGGTCTCGTCGGCGCCGTGCACCAGGGTGGTCAGCTCCTCGGCGAGCGCCCGCTGCGCCAGGCGGGCCGCCGGCCGTTCGGCGGTCGCCTTGGCCAGCTCTTCCAGCTCATCGCGGGTCCGGAAACTGAAGTACCGCAGGTAGCGGTCCACCTCCTGGTCCTCGACGTTGAGCCAGAACTGGTAGAAGGCGTACGGGCTGGTCATCGTGGGGTCGAGCCAGACGGTGCCGCCCTCGGTCTTGCCGAACTTCGTGCCGTCGGACTTGGTGACGAGCGGCGTGGTGAACGCCTGCACCGGCCCCGCGCCGCGTCGGCGGACGTAGTCGACGCCGGCGGTGATGTTGCCCCACTGGTCGGAGCCACCGAACTGGAGCTGACAGCCGTGCCGGCGGTGCAGCTCGAAGAAGTCGTTGCCCTGAAGCAGCTGGTAGCTGAACTCGGTGAAGCTGATGCCGGTCTCCAGCCGGGCCCGCACCACCTCCCGCGCGAGCATCTTGTTCACCGGGAAGTGCTTGCCCACGTCGCGGAGGAACTCGACCACCGACATCTCGCCGGTCCACTCCAGGTTGTTGACCAACTGGGCCGCGTTCTCGCCGGAGTACGACACGAACGGCGCCAGCTGGTCACGGATGCGCTCGACCCAGCCGGCGATCACGTCGGGCGGGTTGAGGGTCCGCTCGGCGCTCTCCTTCGGGTCACCGATCTGCCCGGTCGCCCCACCGACCAGCAGCAGCGGGCGGTGACCGGCGAGTTGCAGCCGGCGGGCCGTGGTGACCTGCATGAGGTTGCCGACGTGCAGGCTCGGGGCGGTGGGGTCGAAGCCCACGTAGTACGTGGTGGACTTCCCGCCGTCGAGCAGCTCGCGCAGCTCGTCGAGGCCTGTCGAGTCCTGGATGAGGCCACGCCAGAGCAGGTCGTCGGTCAGGGAGTCCCGCCCGGGCGGCGGAGGGCTGCTGTCGGTCACGGTCACCGATTCTCCCCCATCGCCGGCACCGACCCGTACCGGGTTTGGCGCAACCCGCCCCGGCTAGGCTTGCGCCCCGTTGATCGAGGAGGGCTTTGCCATGGAGATTCCGGATCTGACGGGCGGTTTCGTCGCCCTACTCGGCCTCAAGTTCGAGGAGGCCAGCGCCGACCGGGTGGTCATCAGCTGGCAGGTCCGCCCGGAGCTGCACCAGCCGTTCGGCATCCAGCACGGCGGGGTGTACTGCTCCGTCGTGGAGACCGCGGCCAGCGTGGGTGGCTCCCTGTGGCTGGCCGACCGGGGCACTGTGGTCGGGGTGTCGAACCAGACCGACTTCCTGCGGGCCGTCCGGGACGGCGAGCTGAGGGCGGTCGGCACGCCGGTGCACCGGGGCCGCAGCCAGCAGCTCTGGCAGGTGGAGATCACCGACGCCGACGAGCGGCTGGTGGCCCGTGGTCAGGTCCGGTTGCAGAACCTCTCGCCCGCCTGAGCGACGGCATTCGTCGGACGGGTCAACTCCGGGCCTCGTCCAGCACCGGTTCCGCGGCCTGGTCGGTGTCGGCGTCGCCGTCGGCTTCGTCGGGTACGCGGCTGACTCGTACCTCGGTGATCGCCCGGTGGTCGATGCCGGCCACCACCAGCACCCAACCGTCCAGCGTGACGTCCTCGCCGGCGACGGTGGGGATGTGCCCGAGCCGGGCCAGCACCAGCCCGGCGACTGTGGTGTAGTCGCCATCCGGTCGCGACGGCAGCTCCACGCCGATGTCCGGGAGGTCGTGCACCGGGAAGGTGCCGGGCAGCAGCAGCGCGCCGTCGGGGTCGCGGCGTACCGAGCGCACATCCCTGTCGGTTTCGTCGTAGATCTCGCCGACGATCTCCTCCAGGATGTCCTCCAGCGTCACGATGCCGTCGACGGCGCCGCGCTCGTCCACGACGAGCGCGATGTGCTGACGTTCGGCCTTGAACTGGCGCAGCGCTTCCACCACCGGTAGCGAGTCGGGCAGCAGCATGGGCGGTCGGGCGATCTCGTCGACCGGGCGGTCGTCGGGCACGCCGACCAGGTCACGCAGGTGGATCACCCCGGCCGTGTCGTCCAGGCCGCCGTGGCGCACGACCGGAGCCCGGGAGTGCCCGGTGGCGGCCAGCACGAGTCGCGCGGCCTCCGCTGTGGTTCCGCTGTCGAGCGTGAAGACCTGCAACCGGGGTACGAGGACAGCCCTCAGCCGCCGGTCGGCGATCTCCACGGCGCCGGCGATGATGGTGCGCTGTTCCTTGGTGAAGCCGTGGTTGCCGGCGACGATGTCGCGCAGCTCGTCCGGGCCGATCTCCTCCGGCTCGTGTTTGGGGTTGAGCCCGGCCAGACGGACCACCACGTCGCTGGTGGCGCCGAGCGCCCAGACGGCTGGCCGGGTGAGGCTGGCGAGCAGGTCGAGGGGACGGGCCACCAGCAGCGCCCACCGCTCGGCGGACTGCATGGCGATCCGCTTGGGCGCCAGCTCACCGAAGACCAGGGTGACGAACGTCAGCGCGAGGGTGACCACCACGATCGCCATCGTCTCGGCGGCGCCGCCGAACACCCCGAGCAGCGGCACCAGGGGTTTGGCCAGCGAGACCGCCGCAGCGGCGGAGGCCAGGAAACCGGCGAGGGTGATGCCGATCTGGATGGTGGCCAGGAAGCGGTTCGGGTCCTTCGCGAGCCGGGCCAGCACCCGCCCGGCCCGGCTGGTGCGCTCCAGCCGCTGGATCTGGCTGTCTCGCAGCGACACCAACGCCATCTCGCTGCCCGCGAAGAGCGCGTTGATCACGACCAGGACTCCGACCAGGGCCAGTTGGCTCCCGTAGCTCTGCACGCCCGGTTCGCTCCCTCGTGGTGGTGGCACCGGCCGCTACGCGCGGCACCCGCCGGTCGGCGAGCCCGCCCGGCGTAGGCCTGTCTTTGCCCCGTCCGGCGCCGGCCGAATCCTGCCCCGGCGACGCTACGCCGATTCGGGCGAGGTGAGGCTACGCCGGATCGGACGACGGTGACGCAACGCCGGCCGGGCGTCCGTGACGCAACGCCGACTCGGGCGACGGTGAGCTAGGCCGACTGGGGAGTCGGTGACGCCGGCAGGTCGAGGACGTACGAGTCGCCTTCCGGGCGGAAGCCGAGCCGGTGGTAGTAGGGGGCGACCATCCGGGGTGGGCTGACCACCCGGTGGAAGCCCCGTTCGGTGAACAGGTGGCTGCGCCGGTAGACGAACTCGCCCGGGGTGAAGTCACGGAACTTCGGGGTCACGTAGTCCAGGTCGATCTGGGCGACGCCGGGCGCCTCGGCGTGCGACAGGACCACGCCGACCACCTCGTCGGCCGTGACCACAAGGAACGCCGAGCGCCCCGACGCGTCCGGGTCCCAGTGGAAGCCGGGGTTGAACCGGACGATGTCGGCGGCGTGCACCCGCAGGGTGTGCGCGAGGAACTGGTCGCCGACGCCGACCTCCACCACCTGGTAGGTCTTCTCGTCGTGCCGGGTGGCGAGCATCCCGCGCAGGTACCAGATGTTGATCACCGCGAGCACGACGTTGAGCCCGACGCCGGGCCAGACCTCGATGGCGGCGTTGTAGCCGATCAGCACGAAGCAGCCGATGAGGTTGAGCGCCCGCAACCGCAGGATGCGCGACTGCAGCAGCGACCAGACCAGCACCGCGGAGCCGGCCCAGCCGACGAGATCCAACCAGTTCACGCCGCGAGACTAGTGCCTGCCCAGGTCAGGGCCGTCGGCGGGCAGCTCGAGCAGCCACTCCTCGACGTCTTCGCCGCGGCCGTTTGCGTGCCCCGAGTCTTCACCGACCACAGCGAACCCGCACTTGCGGAGCACCGCGAGGGAGGCGACGTTGTCCTTGGCGGCGCGGGCGTGCACCGGGCGGGGCAGCTCGCGCAGCAGGGCGGCCAGGGCCGCCGTGGCGTGACCCCGACCCCAGCGCGCGCTGTCGATCCAGTAGCTGACCTCGGTCTGCCCCTCGACCGGGAAGGCGCTCACGTAGCCGACCACCTCGCCGTCGACCTCGACGGTGCGGACCAGGTTCGCCGGGTTGGTGAGCACCCGGGCCCAGTGTGCGGCGAACTCCCGACGATCGGACGGGTCCTTCGGGCCGAATGCGGCCATCCGGTTGGCCTCCGGGTCCTGCTGGTGCAGGAAGAACTCGACGAGGTCGTCCTCGCGGACCGGGCGCAGCAGCAGATCGGAGGTCATCGGCCGAGGGTACGCAACGGCTGTGGCACGCAGCGGCAAGGCGGAGTCAGCCGGCGACGGCGACGACCGCCAGCACGGCGGCGCCCAGGGAACTCGCCACCGACAGCAGTCGACGCCACGGCACCTGCGCGTCGACCACCGGCAGGGCGCGCCACCGGGTCGCCGCCAGGGCCACCCCCGCCGCCGACAGGCCGGCCCCGAGCGGCCACAGCCAGGCCGGCACCACCGACCAGTCCCCCAACCGGTGCCCCAACCCCAGATAGGCGAACGCCCAGACCGCCGCCGCCAGCACCGTCACCTGGTCCAGTTGGCGACGGCGGGCGGTGCCGAGCAGGGAGATGCCGCCGAGGAAGGTGAAGGCCACCGCGAGACCGGCGCCGATCCATGGCAGCACCATCGCCGCCGCCGAGTCGGCCTCCCTCTGTGGCATCCCGAGCAGCCGCAGCCCGATCGGCTCGACGCCCTTGTCGGTGTTGCCGAGCACCACCACGGCGCGGCCGGTGGCCCGCTCGAAGCCGACGTAGGACCGGAACCCGCCGGTAGCGCCGTTGTGCCAGACCACCTCGCGGTCGCCGTGCCGGGTCGTGAACCAGCCGTACCCGATGCGGGTGTCGTCGTCCTCGCGGAAGCGGGCGGTGGCGGCGTCGGCGCCGGGCGCGGTGCCGGCGAGGGTCGCGGCGAGCAGCCGGCCGAGGTCCTCCGCCGTGGACCAGGGGCCGGCGCCGGCCGGTGCGTAACCGGCACCCGCCCACGCTTCGAGCGGCCGGCCGCCGGCCCGGCTGCCCTGGGCGCGACCGGCCGGCAGGTCGTCGTCGCGGGTGGCGACGACGGTGGCCGTCATGCCGAGTGGCCCGAGCAGCCGGGCGTGCAGCAACTCGGGGTACGCGACGCCGGCCTTCGCGGCGAGCGCGTGGCCGAGCACTGACGGCCCGAGGTTGGAGTAGTGGACCTCGCCACGCTCGTCGTCGTCGGTGCTGACCCGGTCGGCGGCGCTGCGGATGGTGTCGACGCCCTGCCCGGCGTAGGGGTTTCCGCCGGAGACGTTGGACCAGAGGATGCGTGCCCACCCCAGCGGGGAGCCGGGGGCGAGCCGGGGCAGGCCGGCGCGGTGGCTGGCGAGTTCGGCGAGCGTGATGTCGCGGGCGGGGCCGGTGACCTCGGGCCAGGCGCTGCCGAGCCGGTCGTCGGGGCCGACGACACCGGCGGCGACCTGGTCGGCCAGGAGCATGCCGGTGAGCGCCTTGGTGACCGAGCCGATCTCGAACGGGGTGCCGGGCTCGACGGGCTGACCGGCGAGGTCCCGGTCCCCGAGGCCGGCGGTGCGGATCCGGCCGTTCTCGACCAGGGCGATGGCGAGCCCGCGGCGCCCCGACGGGTCGGGCGTGGCCGAGCGTGCGGCGGCGGCCAGGTCGCGATCGCCGGTGGTCTGCGCGCCGAGTCGGGGCACCCGAGGCATCAACGCCACCCCGACCAGGCCGGCGATCAGCGCGACGACAAGGGCGGTGACGGTGGTCCGGCGCATGGTGGCTCCTCGGGTGGGGTCGTCGGATGGGCGGCCGACTCGGTGTGGTCAGCGGCCGGCGGCGGTGAGGATGGCCAGCAGCGGCACCACGCGTTCGGCGGGAACCGCGTACCGACCTCGACCGGCGCTGCGCAGCCAACCGGCGGCGGTGATCTGGCGCAGGTGGTGATGCAGTTGGCCGGTGGTGCCCAACTCCTCGATCTCGGCCAGCTCGCTGGTGCTCTGCCGGCCGCCGATGATCTCCCGCAGCAGCCGCAGCCGCACCGGGTGGGCCAACGCGGAGAGGGTGCTGGCCAGGTCCGTCCAGTCGACGGCGAGCAGGTCGTCGACGGTGCGGCCGTACTGCCAGTCGTAGTGCTGGCCGGCGACGCGGACGGTGCCGGTGTAGAGCACAGCGCCCGACCCGTCGGGTGGTAGGCGCTGCTTGAGGCCGTCGAGCGCCCAGAAGGTGCCCTCGGGCGCGGGTGGCGGCGGCGGTGCGGCGGCGAGCCGTTCGCTCAACGCGGCAACCTGTGCCTCCAACGCGGCGAGCCGGTCTTCCACTGTGTCCATGCGTCGATACTACGAACATACGTAATTACGTGCAAGCGCCGATTCGACGTGCCACCGGGACCGGCGCGTCCGGCCCTCGTGGCGCGGCCGAGCGGTCGACAATGATCTGACCGACCCCGGGGAGCGCCGATGAACCGACCTGTCGTGGTGGGAGTGGACGGATCGCCGTCCAGCCTCGTCGCCGCCGAACACGCGGCGCGGGCCGCAATGCTCCGGTCCCGACCGCTGCTCCTGGTGCACGGCTACCTGCATGCGTCCGGCTACGGCGTGCCGCTCAACCCGTACGACCTCGGGGTGCCGGCGCCCTCCGAGGAGGCGCAGCAGATGTTGGAGCGCACGGCGTCCGAGCTGACCGGTCGGTGGCCCGGCCTCACCGTCGCGGTGCGCCAGGTCCTCGGCGGCCCGGGGGCCGCCATGATCGAGGAGTCCCGCCAGGCCGAGCTGGTCGTGGTGGGCAGCCGTGGCCTGGGCGGCTTCACCGGGCTGCTGCTCGGCTCGGTCGGCGCGCAGGTGGCCGCGCACGCGCACTGCCCGGTGCTGGTGGTCCGCCCGGACGAGCAGCCGATCCCGGTGGACGGCCCGGTGCTGGTGGGCGTGGACGGGTCCGAGTCGTCCCGACTCGCCGTGGGCCTCGGCGCCGACGAGGCGGCGCTGCGGGACGTGCCGCTGGTGCTGGTGCACGTCGGCCCTCCGGACGGGGACCGGACGGTGCCCGAGGAGATCGAGGAGTCGCAGGCCGCGTACCAGGCCGAGGCGGTGCGACTCCTGGCCGACGCCTCCGCCGTGGTGCGCGCCGAGCACCCCGACCTGGTGGTGCGCGAGCATCCGGTCCGGGCGGCCGGCGCGGCCCAGGGGCTCATCGAGGCCAGCGGCACGGCGTCGCTGCTGGTCGTGGGCACCCGGGGCCGGGCCGGGTTCGCCGGTCTGTTGCTCGGGTCGGTCAGTCAGGCGGCGACCCAGCACGCGCACTGCCCGGTGCTGGTCGCCCACCCGGTCAGCTGACCGGCGCGCCGTCACCTCGGCCGAGCATCTGCAGGAAGTCGGTGGTGAGGGCGAACGGGTCGGCCGGCCCGGTGGCCGGTGGCCGGCGCTCGATCTGGTCGGTCAACTCCCCGGCGGCGCGCCGGATCCGAGCGCGCAACGCGCCGTCGGCGGTGCCGTCGGACCAGTCCTCCGGGGCGGCGAAGACAGCGGTCGGGACGACCACCGACCGAAGGTAGGCGAACATCGGGCGGACGGCGTGCTCCAGTGCCAACGAGTGCCGGGCGGTGCCGCCGGTAGCGCCGATCAGCACCGGCCGGTCGACCAGCGACTCGGAATCCAACACGTCGAAGAAGGACTTGAACAGCCCGTTGTACGACGCGCTGAAGATCGGGGTGACGGCGATGAGCCCGTCCGCCCCGGTCACCGTGTCGACGACCTCGCGCAGCGCTGCCGGCGCGAACCCGGTGAGCATGTTGTTCACCACGTCATGGGCGTACTCGCGCAGGTCGACGACGTGCAGCTCCACGTCGGAGCCGCGCCGGACCAACTCGTCGCGGGTGGCCGCGGCGAGCTGGTCGGCGAGCAGCCGGGTCGACGAGGGCTGGCTCAGCCCCGCCGAGACGACGGCCAGGGTGCGGCGGGTCATCGGGTCGCCCCCTCCGGCGTCTTGCCCGTCACGTCGTCGACGGCGTGCACGGTGCTGTCCTTGGCGCCGCCCGCGGCGGCGACCAGCGAGGCGTGCGTCGGCGCCGCCGGCACGTGCGCCGGGCGCAGCGCGTCGAACTCCTTGCGCAGCACCGGCACGACCTCCTCGCCGAGCAGGTCGAGCTGCCCCAGCACGGTCTTCAGCGGCAACCCGGCGTGGTCCATCAGGAACAGCTGCCGCTGGTAGTCACCGACGTACTCGCGGAAGCCGAGCGTGCGGTCGATGACCTGCTGCGGGCTGCCCACTGTCAGCGGGGTCTCCCGGGTGAACTCCTCCAGCGACGGCCCGTGCCCGTAGACCGGGGCGTTGTCGAAGTACGGGCGGAACTCCCGGACCGCGTCCTGCGAGTTGCGGCGCATGAACACCTGCCCACCGAGGCCGACGATCGCCTGGTCGGCGGAGCCGTGGCCGTAGTGCGCGAACCGCTGGCGGTAGAGCGCGATCATCCGCTGGGTGTGCTCCTTGGGCCAGAAGATGTGGTTGGCGAAGAAACCGTCGCCGTAGTACGCGGCCTGCTCGGCGATCTCCGGGCTGCGGATCGAGCCGTGCCAGACGAACGGGGGCACGCCGTCGAGCGGGCGCGGCGTCGAGGTGAACGACTGCAACGGGGTGCGGTACTTGCCCTTCCAGTCGACCACGTCCTCGCGCCACAGCCGGTGCAGCAGGTCGTAGTTCTCGATGGCCAGGGGGATGCCGGCGCGGATGTCCTTGCCGAACCACGGGTAGACGGGGCCGGTGTTGCCGCGGCCCATCATGAGGTCCACCCGGCCATCCGAGAGGTGCTGGAGCATCGCGTAGTCCTCGGCGATCTTCACCGGGTCGTTGGTGGTGATCAGCGTGGTGGCGGTGGACAGCAGCAGCCGCTCGGTGCGCGCCGCGATGTAGCCGAGCATTGTGGTCGGTGACGACGGCACGAACGGCGGGTTGTGGTGCTCGCCGGTGGCGAAGACGTCCAGGCCGACCTCCTCGGCCTTCAACGCGATCGCGACCATCGCCTTGATCCGCTCATGCTCCGTCGGCTCCCGACCGGTGGTCGGATCGACCGTGACGTCACCGACGGTGAAGATTCCGAACTGCATGACCAGCTCCTCGCGTGTCAACCGGGTGCCGTCGTGGTACCCGGACGCAGCTCACAACTTATTTGACGACGCAACTATTCCGACGGCGGGACGCCTCCCAGTGGCGCCGGTCACCCCCCGCAACCGGACGCCGGGTCGGGAATCCCTCGCCGTCGGCCCGCTCAGCCGCCCGCCACCGAGGGCAGCACCTGCACCTCAGCGCCGTCCTTGACCGGGGTGGCCAGGCCACCGGAGTGCCGGCAGTCTTCCCCGTCGACGAAGACGTTGACGTAGCGGCGCAGCTCGCCACGCTCGTCGCGGATGCGCCGGGCCAGCCGGGGGTGCGCGACGGCCATCTCGTCGAGGACCGCCCGCAGCGTCCCGGCGGCGGTGACGTTCAGCCGACTCGCGCCCCCGGCCTCGCCGCGCAGCGGGCCGGGCAGCAGCACGGTGACCACGCTCAGACCTCCGCGACGCGAACGCAGAGCACGTCGGGCAGGTGCGCCGCGACCGACGACCAGGAGTCGCCCTCGTCGCGGCTGGCGAAGACCGAGCCGGAGCGGGTGCCGAAGTAGACCCCACCGGGGCTGGCGTCGTCGGCGCACATCGCGTCCCGGAGAACCGCCGGATAGAACGGGCCCTCGGGCAGCCCTACCGACAGCGGCTCCCACTTGCCGCCGGCGTCGGCGGAGCGGAACACCCGGCAGCGGTGGTCGGTCGGGAACCGCTCGCCGTCGGCCACCAACGGGAAGGTCCACACCATGCCGCCGCGCCCCGGATGAGCCACCATCGGGAAGCCGAAGTCGCTGGGCAGCCCATCGGCGATGGAGGACCAGGAGCGGCCGTCGTCATCGGAGCGGTAGACGCCGTGGTGGTTCTGCGCGTAGAGCCGCTCGGGGTTGCCGGCGTCCCGGGCGACCTTGTGCACGCACTGGCCGAACTCCGGCCACTCGTCAGGCATGAAGTAGGCGCGGATGCCGGTGTTGCCCGGCGCCCAACTCGCCCCGGCGTCCTCCGATCGGTAGACCCCACCGGTGGACATGGCGACCAGCATCCGAGCCGGGTCACGCGGGTGCGGCAGCACCGTGTGCACGGCCTGACCACCGAAGCCGGCCTCCCACTGCGGGCGGTGCGGGTGGTCCCAGAGGGAACGGACCAGCTCGAAGCTGCGGCCACCGTCGGTGGACTTGAACAGCGCCGAGGGCTCGGTGCCGGCCCAGACGACGTCCGGCTCGTCGGGACCGGCCGGCATCAACTGCCAGACCCGCCCGAGGGAGACGCCGGTGTCGGCCGGAAACGCGACCGGCGCCTGGTCGGGCTCGTCCCAGGAGGCGCCGAGGTCGTCGCTGGTGGCGACGCTGGGGCCGAAGTGTGAGCTGGTCATGCCGGCGAGCAGCCGCGGTGTGGAACGACGGGTGTCGACAGCGACCGCGTAGACACCGGTCATCGGAAAGTGCGGACCGGTGATCTCCCAGCTGCGCCGGTCGTCGGTGCTGGTGGCGAGAAACAATCCCTTGGCTGTGCCGATCGCGAGCAGCGTTGCCATGACGTCCTCCGAACCGTCGGTGAGCAGATCGGGTGATTATGGCCACACCCCCCGACAACCTCCGCCGCCCACACGCCGGGGGGCGCTCAGCGCCGGATGCGGGGCACGTGCCGGCGGTACGCGCTGACAGTGGGGTCGCCGTCGAGCCAGAACCGCCAGGGCAGGTCGTGCGCGCCGGTCACGCCGACCCGGGGACCCGCCACCACCGTCTCCGGTGGGACCGGTCGGGCCGGGGGGCGCAGGCGGACCGGGCCGTCGCCGAGCAGGTACGCCCCGTACGCCTCGCGGTCGATGCCGAGCGCGGAGCAGAGCCGGGCGGGCCCGCGGGCCAGGTCCACGTCGCGCCGGATGGCCGGCCGGCGCTCCCGTGCCGTGGCCAGCCCGTCGACCACCTCACCGGCGCGCAGCAGCACGGCGGAGGCCTCCCCCTCGACCCCGGTGACCACGTTCATGCACCAGTGCATCCCGTAGGTGAAGTAGACGTAGGCGTACCCGGCGGGGCCGAACATCACGGCGTTGCGCGGGGTGCGGCCCCGATGGGCGTGCGAGGCGGGATCGCCGCCGCTTCCCGCGTACGCCTCGACCTCGGTGATCCGGGCGGTGACCCCACCGACGTGCAACCGGCAGCCCAGCAGCCCGCGCGCCGCCGGCAGCAGTGGGCCGGCGAGCAGGTCCGCCAGCGCCGCCAGGTCGGCGTCGATGGTGGGGTCACCGGACGACGGGGCCATGCCCTCGACGGTACCCATCCCGCCGCCCCGGCACCCGCCCGGCACGACGGAGGCTTGAACAATCTGTTGACAATCATTCGTTGATGGGGTGTGCTCGGGGTATGACGACCGAGGACATCTTCACCGCACCGGACCCGGGCCGAGCCCGTGCCCACCGGACGTACGAGGCGTTACAGCGGATCAGCGAGAGGCACGCCGGCACCGACACCCAGCGGGGCCGTTGGGCCCACCCGTACGTGCTCGACCCGTGGGAGGCGGTCGCCCTGGTCACCGCGCTGGCCGCCGGCGGTGCCGATCGCGAACCCGCCGAGGAGCCGATCGACGCCGCCGACCTGACCGCCGCGCTGACCCTGCTCCCCCATGTCCGCGCCGAGCTGGACGCCCTGGAGGCCGGCCTGCTGACCCTGGCCCGCGACCGGGGGCTGACCTGGCAGGCGATCGCGTACGGGCTGGGGCTGGGCAGCGCACAGGCGGCCCGGCAGCGCTACGAGCGGGTCGCCGCCCGCTCCGCCGAGCAGAACGCCTGAACCGGCGCGTCCCGAGCCGACGCCCGGATCGGCACGCCGCGCCTGCGACGGCGGTTGGGCGGGCACACTGTGCGCACGACGAGGAGGCACCCATGGAGCGCGCGGAGATGCTGGCGTACTGCCTGGCCAAGCCGGGAGCGTGGCTGGACCAACCGTGGGAGGGCGACGAGGTGGTGAAGGTGGGCGGCCGGATCTTCGCGTTCCTCGGCAGCGACAGCGGCAAGCCGACGGTCGGCATCAAGTGCGGGCCGACCCGGGAGGTGGCCGACGAGTGGCTGCACCGGCACCCCGACGACGCCAGCGTGATGGCCTACATCGGCCGGTCCGGGTGGAACACGCTGCGCCTGGACGGCGGGATCGACGACGAGGAGCTGACCGAGGCGGTCGACTCGTCGTACGACATGGTGGTGGCCAAGCTCCCGAAGCGGGAGCGCCCGACGGCCTGAACCGCCGCGGCGCCGGCGGCCATCGCCGACGCCACGGCACAGCTCAGCGCGGAACGACAGGCTCGGCGGCCCACTCCCGCCAGCTGGCCAGACGGTCCGCCGCGTCGGCGAGCTGGTCGGCGACCGGGCCGGGGCCGGTGGAACCGGGGGTGGTCCGGGCCGCGAGAGCCGAACGGACCGAGAGCACGTCCCGCACCGACGGGTCGAGGTGCCCGCTGATCGTGGCCAGGTCCTCGTCGGAGACGTCGTTCAGCTCGCACTCCCGAGCCGCGCAGAGCGCCACCAGCTGGCCGGTGATCTCGTGCGCGTCGCGGAACGGCACGTTGCGTCGGACCAGCCAGTCGGCGACCTCGGTGGCGAGGGAGAAGCCGACCGGGGCGGCGGCGACGAGGCGGTCCACCCGGACCGTCATCGTGGAGATCATTCCCGCCAGGGCGGGAAGCAGCAGCTCCAGGGTGTCGACAGCGTCGAAGGCCGGCTCCTTGTCCTCCTGCATGTCCCGGTCGTAGGTCATCGGCAGGCCCTTGAGCATGGTGAGCACTGTCATCAGGCCGCCGACCAGACGCCCCGACTTGCCCCGGGCCAGCTCGGCGATGTCCGCGTTCTTCTTCTGCGGCATGATCGACGAGCCGGTGGCGAAGGAGTCGTCCAGCTCCACCCAACCGAACTCGTGCGAGGTCCAGAGCACCACCTCCTCGCCGAGACGGGACAGGTGCACCCCGATCAGGGCGGTGGTGAAAAGGAACTCGGCCACGAAGTCCCGGTCGGCGACGGCGTCCATCGAGTTGGCGAACGACGTACGGAAGCCCAGCTCCTTGGCCACTGCCACCGGGTCCAGTGGAAGCCCGGAACCGGCCAGGGCGCCCGCGCCGAGCGGGCTGATCGCCGCCCGGTGGTCCCAGTCGCGCAGCCGCTCCAGGTCGCGCAGCAGCGGCTGCACGTGGGCGAGCAGCCAGTGCCCGAAGGTGACCGGCTGGGCGTGCTGGAGGTGGGTCATGCCCGGCGCGGCGGTGTCGATGTGCCGCTCGGCCTGCTCGACCAGCGCCTCCGCCAGCTCGACCAGGCGGCTGGCCACGCCCCGGGCGTGGTCGCGCAGGTAGAGCCGCAGGTCGGTGGCGACCTGGTCGTTGCGGGACCGGCCGGCGCGCAGCTTGCCACCGAGGCTGCCGAGACGCTCCAGCAGACCCCGTTCCAGAGCGGTGTGCACGTCCTCGTCGTCGATGGTGGGGCGGAACGTTCCGGAGGCGCAGGCGGCCTCCAGGTCGTCCAGCGCGGCCAGCATCCGGCCCAGCTCCTCCGGATCGAGCAGGCCGGCGCCGGCGAGGACCCGGGCGTGCGCCCGGGAACCGGCGATGTCGTACGGGGCCAGGCGCCAGTCGAACTGCACGCTCACCGACAGTCGGGCGAGCGCCTCGGCGGGGCCGCCCGCGAACCGGCCACCCCAGAGGCTCGTCCGGTTGGTGGCGGCGCTGTTCTCGGTCAGGCTCTTGTCGTCCACCCCGCCCATTGTGGTCCCCATGGTCAGTGGCCTCCCAGCCGGGCGTCCCGAGCGGCGGCCATCCGACTCGGCAGCCCCCACAGCTGCACGAAGCCCTTGGCCAGGGACTGGTCGAAGGTGTCGCCGGTGTCGTAGGTGGCCATCCCGAAGTCGTAGAGGCTCGCCTCGGAGCGCCGGCCGGTCACCGTGGCCCGGCCGCCGTGCAGGATCATCCGCACCTCGCCGCTCACGTGCCGTTGCGCGTCGTCGATGAACGCGTCCAGCGACGCCTTCAGCGGCGAGAACCACAGCCCGTCGTAGACGAGTTCGCCCCAGCGCTGGTCGACGCCCTTCTTGAACCGGGCCAGGTCCCGCTCGACGGTCACCGCCTCCAACTCCTGGTGGGCGGTGATCAGTGCGATCGCGCCGGGAGCCTCGTACACCTCCCGGCTCTTGATGCCGACCAGGCGGTCCTCGACCATGTCGAGCCGGCCCACGCCCTGGGCGCCGGCGCGCCGGTTGAGCTCCAGGATCGCCTGGTACGGGGTGACCGTCTCACCGTCGATCGCCACCGGCACACCGCCGTCGAAGGTGATCACGACCTCGTCGGGGTCGCGCTCCTGGGTCGGGTCGGAGGTGTACGAGTAGAGGTCCTCGACGGGGGCGTTCCAGATGTCCTCCAGGAAGCCGGTCTCCACCGCGCGACCCCACAGGTTCTGGTCGATCGAGTAGGGGGACTTGGCCGACACGTCGATCGGCAGCCCCTTCTCCTCGGCGAAGGCGATCGCCTTGTCCCGGGTCCAGGCGAAGTCCCGGGCCGGCGCGATGATCTTCAGGTCGGGGGCGAGCGCGTTCAGGCCCACCTCGAACCGGACCTGGTCGTTGCCCTTGCCGGTGCAGCCGTGCGACACGATGCTGCCGCCGTGCTTGCGCGCCGCCGCCACCAGGTGCTTGACGATCAGCGGCCTGGACAGCGCCGACACCAGGGGGTAGCGGTCCATGTAGAGCGCGTTGGCCCGGATGGCCGGCAGGCAGTAGTCGGCGGCGAACTCGTCGCGCGCGTCCACCACCTCGGACTCGGCGGCGCCGCAGTCCAGCGCACGCTGCCGGATGGCGTCGAGGTCCTCGCCGCCCTGCCCGACGTCGACAGCTACCGCGATCACCTCGGCGCCGGTCTGCTCGGACAGGTACGGAATGGCGACGGAGGTGTCCAACCCGCCGGAGTACGCGAGCACGACCCGCTCGGTCATGACGTGGTGTTCCCTTCAACTGTGTCGTCCCGGCGGGCCCAGCCGGCGAGCTTGTCTCCGAGTGCGGCCCCGCCGACGGCCTCACGCGCCACGACGAGGATGGTGTCGTCGCCGGCGATGGTGCCGACGATCTCGGGCAGGCCCGCCCGGTCCAACGCGCTGGCCAGGTACTGGGCTGCGCCCGGCGGTGTCCGCAGCACGGCGATGTTGCCGCTGGAGTCGACCCCGTTGAGCAGTTCGCGCAGCAGCCGTACCAGCCGGGCCGGCGCGGCCTCGGCGTCGCGCAACGGTCGCTGCCCGTCCTCGGGGATCAGGTAGACGGCCGGGCCGTCGCCACCGCGCACCTTGACCGCGCCCAACTCCTCCAGGTCCCGCGAGAGGGTGGCCTGGGTGACGCCCACGCCGTCGGCGGCGAGCAGGTCGGCCAGCTCGGTCTGCGACCGGATCGTCCGCTCGCGGATCAGCTCCACGATCCGGGCGTGCCGGGCCGCGCGGGTCAGCGGCGCGGTCATCGCGGCCCCCCGGTGGCGGCATCGCCGGTCGCGGCGCCCCCCGTCGCGGTGCCCCCCGACGCGGTGCCCAGCAGGAACGTCAGCAACGCCTTCTGCACGTGCAGCCGGTTCTCCGCCTGGTCGAAGACCGCGCTCTGCGGGCCGTCGAGCACCTCGTCGGTGATCTCCTCGCCACGGTGTGCGGGCAGGCAGTGCAACACCATCGCGTCCGGCGCGGCCTGACCGAGCAGCTCCTTGTTGACCTGGTACGGCAGGAACGGGGTGAGCCGGTCCAACCCGTCGGCCTCCTGCCCCATCGACGTCCAGGTGTCGGTGGCCAGCACGTCGGCGTCGCGTACCGCCTGGGCCGGGTCGGTCAGCACCCGCACCGACCCGCCGGTCTCCGCCGCGATCTGGGTGGCCCGTTCCACAACGGCCGCGTCCGGCGCGAACCCGGCCGGGCCGGCGATCCGCACGTGCATCCCGGCCGTCGCCCCGGCCAGCAGGTACGACTGCGCCATGTTGTTCGCACCGTCGCCCACGTACGCCAGGGTCCGTCCGGCGGTGCCGCCGCACCGCTCCCTGATGGTGAGCAGGTCGGCCAGCAGCTGGCACGGGTGGAAACCGTCGGTGAGCGCGTTGACCACCGGCACTGTGGCACCCGCTGCCACCTCGGCGATCCGCTCGTCACCGTGGGTCCGCAGCACGATCGCCGCGACGTAGCGGGACAGCACCCGCCCCGCGTCGGCGAGCGACTCACCGCGACCGAAGTGGGTGACCTGCGTGTCCACCACCAGGGGGTGCCCACCCAGCTCGGCGATCCCGGCGTCGAAGGAGATCCTGGTCCGCAGGCTCTGCTTGTCGAAGAGCACCGCCACCGAGCGGGGGCCGACCAGCGGCCGGTGGCCGAACCGGTCCGCCTTCATCCGCGCCGCCAGGTCGAGGACCGTGGACTGTTCGGCCGGCGAGAGGTCGTCGTCGCGCAGGAAGTGCCGGGTCATCGAGTCGTCCCCGTCGTGGTCGTCAAGGTTGCTGGTGCGATCTGCGCCCCTGCGGCCGCCGGGGCGGTCGCGTCCAGTGCGGCGGGCAGCGCCGCGAGGAAGGCGTCCGCCTGGGCGGCGGTGAGGATCAGCGGCGGCGCCAGCCGGATCACACCCGGCTGCACGGGGTTGACCAGGAAGCCGGCCTCCCGCAGGGCCTCGGCCAGCACCGACGACACCGGCGCGGTGAGCGCCACGCCGAGCAGCAGACCGGCGCCGCGTACGCCGCCGATCAGCGGGTGATCGAGCGCCTCGATGCCGCGACGCAGCCGCTCACCGACCCGCTTGACGTTGTCGAGCAGGCCCTCGTTGGCGATGGTCGCCACCACGGCGAGCGCCGCCGCGCAACTGACCGGGTTGCCGCCGAACGTGGTGCCGTGCGAGCCGGGGGTGAGCAGGTCCGCGGCGGGGCCGAAGGCCAACGTCGCGCCGATGGGCAGCCCGCCACCCAACCCCTTGGCCAGGGTCACCACGTCCGGCTCCACACCCTCGGCCTGGTGCGCGAACCAGTGCCCGGTACGCCCGATGCCGGTCTGCACCTCGTCGAGGACCAGCAGCGCGCCGTGCCGGGCGGTGATCCGCCGGGCCGCGGCGAGATAGCCGGCCGGCGGGACCAGCACGCCGTTCTCACCCTGGATGGGCTCCAGGATCACCATGGCGGTGGCGTCCGATACGGCCGCGTCGAGAGCGGCGACGTCGCCGTAGTCGACGTGGGTCACCTCACCGGGCAGCGGCCGGAACGGGTCGGCCTTGGCCGGTTGGCCGGTCAGCGCGAGGGCGCCCATGGTGCGGCCGTGGAAGCCGCCCCTGCTGGCCACCACGTGGGTGCGGCCGGTGCGCCGGGAGAGCTTGAACGCCGCCTCGTTCGCCTCCGCGCCCGAGTTGGCGAAGAACACCCGGCCCGGCCGGCCGGCGAGCGCCAACAGCAGCTCGGCGAGGGCGACCGGCGGCTCGGCCACGTAGAGGTTGGAGACGTGCCCAAGGGTGGCGACCTGCTTCGACACCGCTGCCACCACCGCCGGGTGGGCGTGACCGAGGGCGTTGACAGCGATGCCACCCACCAGGTCGAGGTACTCCCGGCCGGCGTCGTCGACCACGACGGCACCGGCGCCGGAGACCAACGCCATCGGCGGTGTGCCGTAGTTGTCCATCATGGACTGCTTCCACCGCTGCGCCAACGTGCTCATGTCGCGTCCGTCCCGTCTCCCGGCACCACCATCGTTCCGAACCCTTCCGAGGTGAACACCTCAAGCAACGTGGAGTGCGCCACCCGACCGTCGACGACGTGCGCGGCGGGCACTCCCCCACGCACCGCCCGCAGGCAGGCCTCCATCTTCGGCACCATCCCCGACTCCAGGCTGGGCAGCAGCTTGGCCAGGTCGTCCGCGGCGATCTCGGAAACCAGGCTGGTGGTGTCCGGCCAGTCCGCGTACAGGCCGGCCACATCCGTGAGCACTACCAGCTTGCGGGCCCGCAACGCGATGGCCAGCGCCGCGGCGGCGGTGTCAGCGTTGAGGTTGTGCAGCACCCCGTCCACGTCCGGCGCCACAGTGGAGATCACCGGAATCCGACCGGCCTCGATCAGGTCGGTCACCGCGGACACGTCGACCGACTCGACGTCGCCGACCTGGCCCACATCGACCGGCAGCCCATCCACGTACGCCGGACGCCGCACCGCCGTGAACAGCCGGGCGTCCTCACCGGAGAGGCCGACGGCGTACGGACCGTGCGAGTTGATCAGACCCACCAACTCCCGGCCCACCTGACCGACCAGCACCATCCGGACCACGTCCATCGCCTCGGCCGTGGTCACCCGCAGACCACCCCGGAACTCGCTGGCGATGCCGAGGCGACCCAGCATGGCGGAGATCTGCGGACCACCGCCGTGCACCACCACCGGCTTCAGGCCGGCGTAGCGCAGGAAGACCATGTCGGCCGCGAACGCCCGCTGCAACTCCGGATCGGTCATCGCGTTGCCGCCGTACTTGACCACCACCGTCGAGCCGGAGAAGCGGGCCAACCAGGGCAGCGCCTCGATCAGGGTCTCCGCCTTGACCTGGGCGCGAGCCAGATCGCTGCTGAGACTCATGTCGAATAGGCCGAGTTCTCGTGCACGTACGCGTGGGACAGATCGTTGGTCCAGATCGTGGCGGCCGACGTACCCGCGTGCAGGTCGATGCGGATGGTCACGTCCCGCCCGGTCAGATCGACCTTCGAGCGGTCCTCGGCGGCGGCGCCGCCCCGGCACACCCACACCCCGTTGACCGCCACGTCCACCTCGTCCGGCTCGAACGCGGCGGCGGTCGTACCGACGGCGGCGAGGATCCGACCCCAGTTGGGGTCGTTGCCGAACAGCGCCGTCTTGACCAGGTTGTTGCGGGCCACCGTACGGCCCACCTCGACCGCCTCGTCCTCGTCCGCCGCGCCGACCACGTCGATGGCGACCTGCTTGGTGGCACCTTCGGCGTCGGCCACCAACTGCTGTGCCAGGTCGTGACAGGCCGCGGTGACGGCGGCGGCCAGCTCGGCCGGCGTCGGCTCGATGCCGCTCGCCCCGCTGGCCAGCAGCAGCACCGTGTCGTTCGTGGACATGCAGCCGTCGGAGTCGACCCGGTCGAAGCTGACCCGGGTGGCCGCCCGCAACGCCTCGTCCAGCGTCGCCGGCCCGGCCACCGCGTCGGTGGTCAGCACGCAGAGCATGGTGGCCATCCCGGGCGCGAGCATCCCGGCGCCCTTGGCCATGCCACCGACCGTCCAGCCGCTCCCCCGGGCCACAGTGGTCTTCGGCCGGGTGTCCGTGGTCATGATCGCCTCGGCGGCGGCCGGGCCACCGTCGCGGGACAGCCCACGGATCGCCGAGCGGACACCCGGCAGCAGCTTCGGCATCGGCAGCCGCTCACCGATCAGGCCGGTCGAGCAGACCGCGACCTCGCCGGCACCGAGGATCAACCGTGGGCTGACCGAGGTCAACACGGCGGCGGTGTGCTCGGCGGTGGCGTGCGTGTCCTGGAAACCCGCCGGGCCGGTGCAGGCGTTGGCGCCGCCCGAGTTGAGCACCACGGCGCGGACCACACCGCCCTGCACGACCTGCTGGCTCCAGAGCACCGGCGCGGCCTTGACCCGGTTGGTGGTGAAGACGCCGGCCACGCCGGCGTCCGGGCCGTCGTTGACCACCAGGGCGACGTCCGCGCCACCGCTGGTCTTGAGGCCGGCGGCCACACCGGCCGCCCGGAACCCCCGAGGGGTGGTGACACTCACGGCGTCTGCCTCTCGTTCGCGACTGCGGGGCTCCGCTGCGCTGCACTCCTCGCGCTCACGGGGTGACTCCCCAGATCGACAGGCCCGTCGTCTCCGGCAGGCCAAGCATCAGGTTGGCGTTCTGCACGGCCTGACCGGCCGCGCCCTTGCCCAGGTTGTCCAACGCGCTGAGCACGATCAGACGACCCGAGTCGACGTCGACGGTGGCCTGCAGGTGACACGAGTTGGAGCCCAGTGTGGCGGCGGTGTGCGGCCAGCGGCCCTCCGGCAGCACGTGCACGAACGGCGCGTCCGCGTACGCCCGGGCCAGCACCTCCTGCGGGTCGACGCCGCGCGCCGGCACCGCGGTGACGGTGGCCAGGATGCCGCGCGGCATCGGCGCCAGGACCGGGGTGAACGACAGGCCGGTCGCGCCGGTGGCCTGCTTGATCTCCGGGACGTGCTGGTGGGTGCCCACCCGGTACGGGGACAGGTCGCCCATCACCTCGCTGGCCAACAGGTGCGGCTTGGCCGCCCGGCCGGCGCCGGAGGTGCCGGAGGCGGCGACCACCACCACGTCGGCGGGGTTGGCCGCGCCGTCGGCGATCAGCGGCGCGAGGGCCAGGGTGATCGCGGCGGCGTAGCAGCCGGTGTTCGCGACCCGGGTGGAGCCGGCGATCAGCTCCCGCTGACCGGGCAGCTCGGGCAGGCCGTAGGTCCACTGCCCGGCGTGCGTGCCGCCGTAGTACTGCGCCCAGGCGTACGGGTCGGCGAGCCGGTGGTCGGCACCCAGGTCGACGATCCGCACCTCGGCCGGGAGCTGGGCCGCGAGGGCCGCCGACTGGCCGTGCGGCAGAGCCAGGAAGACCAGGTCCGCGTCGGCCAGAATGGTCGGATCGGTCTCGCCGAGCACCAGGTCGAGCCCGGTGAGCTGCGGGTGCACCACATCGACGCGATGCCCGGCCTGGCTGTGCGCGGTGGCGGCGACCAGGTCGAACTCCGGGTGCCCGGCGATCAGGCGCAGCAGCTCACCCCCGGCGTACCCGCTCGCTCCGGCGACCGCGACTCGGATCCCCATACTCACCTCCGCATGACTATGCAGTGAAGATTAACAAAGCCGATCACACACTGCAAGTTCATACAGTGCCCTGCATGGAAATGTACCCGGTGCCGGTCGGGAAATGATCGCCTGAGCCAACGTTAAATCGACTAGCATGACTTTCTGACGGTGGTGGTCCGGCCTGTCCGGTCCGCGTGGGGGCACCTGACGGAGGACGCTGTGGGGCTGTCGTTCGAGATCCTCGGTCCGGTCCAGGTGCGTCGCGACGGGCAGGCAGTGCGGGTGCCGGCCGGCCGACCCACCGCCCTGCTCGTCACCCTCCTGTTGCAGGCCGGTCTGGCGGTCCCTGTCGAACGACTGCGCGAGGAGTTGTGGGGCGGACGGCCCCCGACGTCGGCCGTGGCGAACCTGCGCAGCCACGCCAGCCAGCTCCGCCACCTGCTCGACTCCCCCGACGACCCGCCCCGACTCCCCGCCGAGCACGGCGGGTACCTGCTCCGCATCGAACCGGGCGAGCTGGACGCCGCCGAGTTCGAACGACTCACCACCGACGGCCACGCTGCCCGCATCAGCGGGGAACCCGAGCTGGCCGCCACCCTGCTCAGTCGCGCGCTGGCGCTCTGGTCACCGACCGACCCGCCACCGGCGTACGGGCCGGCGACGGCAGCCGCCTTCGACCGGCTACGCGAGAGGCGGGTCAGCGCCCGGGAGACGTACGCGGCGTGCCGCCTGGACCTCGGCGACCCCGGTACGCCGGCGTTGCAGACCCTGCTGCGCCAGCACCTCGCCGAGCACCCGCTGCGTGAGCCGGCGTGGGCGATGCTGATGACCGCCCTGGACCGTGCCGGTGACCAGGCCGGCGCGGTGCAGACTTACCGGGCGGCCTGCCGGGCGCTGCACGGTGAGCTGGGCGTGCCCCCGGGGCCCGAGCTGACCGAGCTGTACCACTCGGTGCGCCGCCACGAACGCCGGACGGCGATCCCGCCCCGACGGCGCGGCGCTTCGCCGACCCGGCACTCCTCGGTCGCGCCGAGGGTGCCGCACGAGCTGCCCTGTCCCACCGCGCCGTTCGTCGGCCGGAGAACGGAGCTGGCTCGGCTGCGCCAGGCGCTCGTCGACGCCCGGCGACAACCGGTCATCGTGGCGATCTACGGCATGGCCGGGACCGGCAAGTCGGCGCTGGCGCTGCGCGTCGCGGCGGCGGCGCTGGACGCCTTCCCCGACGGCCAGCTCCACCTCGACCTCGGCGGGTCGGTCGCCGACGCCGCACCCCCGCCGTTGCAGATCGCCACCCGGGTGCTGCGGGCCCTGCACCCGGGCACCGACGAACCGGAGCCGACGAGCGTCGCCGAGGCACGCGCCCGCGTCCGCTCCCTGCTGTTCGACCGGCGGGTCCTGCTGGTGCTCGACAACGCCGCCGAGGCGGCCCAGGTCGACGACCTGCTGCCGGTACGCGGCGGGTGCGCGCTGCTGGTCACCAGCCGCAACCCGGTCACCACCGGCGACGCCCCCAAGCTGCGGCTCGATCCGCTGCCCACCACCGACGCGCTGGCACTGCTGCGAGCCACCGCCGGGGACCGTCCGGTGGACGCCGAGCCGGAGGCGGCCTCGGCCGTGGTCAACCTCTGCGAGCGGCTGCCACTGGCGTTGCGCACCGCCTCCGCCCGGTTGACCGAGGGGTCGCACTGGTCGCTGAGCCGGTTGGCGCGGCTGCTGCGCGACGAGCGGTACCGGCTCGCCGAGACCGGGCTCGGGCCGCGACTCAGCGCCAGCTACCGGCGGCTCGGCTCGGCCGCGCCGGTCTTCCTCCGGCTCGGCCGCGCCCACCCGGGGCCGGTCACCGCCGAACTGGCCGCCACGCTGAGCGGGGCCCTTCCCGAGGACGCGGCGCGAGCACTGGACCGGCTGGTCGCCGCCCAGCTCGCCGAGCCGGCCGGGCCCGGCCGGTTCCACATCGGCGAACTCGTCCGGCTCTACGCCGCCGAACTCGCCGCCACCGAGGTCAGCGGCGACCTGGCCGGTCACACCGGCGCCGGCGCGTCCTCCCGGTAGCCGCGCGCCTGAAGGCCGAACAGCCGGGCGTACCGGCCGGCGGCGGCGAGCAACTCGCCGTGGTCACCCCGTTCGACGACCTGACCGTCGGCGAGCACCACTATCGTGTCGGCGTCGCGCACCGCGTTGAGCCGGTGCGAGATGAGCAGACTGGTCCGACCCCGGCGCAACTCGCCCAACCGGCGGTGCAGGTCGTGCTCGGCCTCCGCGTCGAGGCCGGAGCTGGGCTCGTCGAGGATCAGCAGGTCCCGTTCGGCCCGCAGGAAGCCCCGGGCCAGCGCCACCCGCTGCCACTGACCGCCCGACAGCACCACGCCGGCCTGCGGGTCGTCCCGATCCGGGCCGTCGAAGAAGATCCGGGTCAACAGGGTGTCGTAACCGCGGGGCAGGGCGGTCAACGCGTCGTCGATGCCCGCGTACCGGGCGGCCACCCGCAGCCGCTCCGGGTCGTCCCGCGCGGTCAGGTCACCCAGCGCGATGTTCTCCGCCGCGCTGAGGTCGTACGGCATGAAGTCCTGGAACACCGCGCCCAGCCGCTCGCGCAGCTCTGCCGGGTCGAACTCGCGCAGGTCGACCCCGTCCCACCGGATGCTGCCGCGTTCCGGGTCGTAGAACCGGCAGAGGAGCTTGACCAGGGTGCTCTTGCCAGCGCCGTTGAGCCCCACCAGGGCGGTGGTGGCGCCGGCCCGCAGGTGCAGGTCCACGCCCCGCAGCACCCACGGATGCTCCGGCGAGTAGCGGAACCACACGTCTCGGAGCTCGATGCCCTCGGCCAGCGGCGGCACCGGCCGGGGCGTTGCCGGCACCGGTAGGTCCGTCTCGACGTGCGCGACCTGGTCGTAGTGATCGAAGAGCAGCAGCGCCTGGTGGATCGCGCCGATCTGGACGACCAGGCTGCCCAGCGCGCCCTGCACCCCCGGGATCGCGGCCAGAAAGATCACCACGTCGCCGGGAGTGAGCCCGCCCGCCCGGGCGACCGAGACGGTGTAGACCACCCCGATGCCCGCCACCGTCGCGCCGAGCAGACCGAGCACCGCCTGGGCGCGGACCTCCCGGCGGTCCAGCCGCTGCTCCACCCGGTGCATGGCGTGCAGTTCGTCGAGCATCCGGTCGCCGAAGAACCGGCCCAGCCCGAACAGCCGTACCTCCTTGGCCGCCGGCACCCCCACCAGCAGCTGGGCGAAGAACAGGTCCCGCCGCTGGAAGTGCTCCATCCGCAGCACCATCGCCGCGCGGGCCCGGTTGAGCCGCAGCTGCATCCAGAGGGTGGGCAGGGCGGCGAGGAGCACCAGCGCCCCGATCAGCGGGTTGAGCATCAGCAGGACACCGAGGAAACCCGCCATCGCCAGCGCGCTCTGCACCGCGCCGAACGCGTTGCCGGTCAGCTGGGTGGGGCCGAGGTGACCGGTCTGCTGGGCCGCCTGCAACCGGTCCTGGAACTCCGGGTCCTCCAGCCGCACCAGCCCGACGAGACGCTGCACCGCGTCGTACAGCCGGCGGCGCACCAGCCGGGACACCGCCCGCGAGCGCTCCGCGGCCACGTAGGTGCGCAGGTGCGGCAGGACCGTGCCGAGCGCGGCGGCGACGGCCAGGCCGGCGGCGAGCGCGGCGAGCGGAACGGCGGGTGAGCCGCCACCGGTGAGCCGGTCCAACACGAGCTTGGTCAGCGCGGCCACGAGCACCGGGGTCAGCCCGGCCAGCACCGCGAGCAGCAGGTCCGCCGCGGTGCCCGCCGGGGCGGCCCGCCAGGTCAGGCCCAGCGCCGCCCGGGCGTGCCGGGCAGCCCGTCGCGGTGCCAGCCGGGGCCCGCTCACCGCGCCACCGGCAGGTCCAACCGGGCGATACCGAAGGCCGTGGAGGCCACGATCCCGCGCTGGTCGAGCAGGCCGAACGCCGGGAACCCCTTGACCCCGAACGCGAGCGGAAGCGCGCCGGTGCCCGGTTCGACGAACACTGTCGCCAGACCGAGGAACTGCTCGGCGTACGTGGCCGTCTCCGGGCCCTTGCCGACCACGACGATCCACACGTGCTCGGCACCGCCGGGCATCGTGCGTGCCCGATCGATCAGCACCGGTAGCTGCTCCTCGCAGTGCTCGCAGCTCGGTGAGAGGAACGCGACCATCGTCATCGGCGGCAGGTCGGCCTTCGAGAGCAACCGTCCGTCCACAGTGGTCGACATGAAGTCGCCCGGGATCGAGCCCACCTCCATCATCACCGCCGGTGGTTGGCCCTGCTGGTCGCTGAGCAGGTCGGAGTGCTCGCGCAGCCGACGGATCACACCGAGCAGCAGAACCAGGTTGAGCAGGCCGAGAGCGGCGACGAGAACGACGGCGACGGTCAACAGCGCCATGAGGGCTCCTTCGGGGTGCGGGGATTCGATCCGGGGTCAGTGCCGGCCGGCCGGGCGGGTCGGCCGCGACGGGGTGGGGGCGAAGAGGGCCACGAGGTCGTCGAGGCGGACCACCACGGCGGCGAGGGGGACCGCGACGCCGACGGCGACCAGCGCGGCGGAGGCGGACAGCGGCGGCCCGGCGGCGGTGGCACCGCCGAGCAGGCCGAGCAGCGCCACCGTCAGGAGCGCGAGGTTGCGCCCGACGTGCCGGGCGCCGATGGGCGCGTCGGCGGCGCCGAAGCAGCGACAGGCCGGCCGGGCGCCCCGGCGCAGCGCTCCGACCATCGCTGCGGTGAGCACACCGAGCAGCCCGACGGCGAGGACCAGCCCGGCGGGCACGGTTCGGGAGACGGCGAGCAGCACCACGACGGCCGCCTCCGCGGCCACGGCCACGCGGGCGGCCGGCGCGGTCCAGCGGGCCGGCACACCGAACTGGCCGACCGACGCCACGAACGCGGCGTAGCCCGCCCGGGTCCGCAGCTTGCCGATGACCGCAGCGAGGAACACCAGGGCCAGCAGTAGCCGTGCGGTCAGTTCCAGGGCTCGCATCCGTATCCACCTCCGTCGCTGGGAGTCCCACGCTAGGAGCGGCGGATACATCGCGAATACATCGACGATTGCCGACGCCTGACTCGGCTGTACCGGCGGTGTATCGGGCCGCCGTAGCGTCCCGGCAACGATCAGCATCGAGGGGAGGTGAACGAATGTTCCGTCGACTGGAGAACCTGGGCGAGCGGATGCTCGGCGTGTTCGTACCCAAGGTGACGGCAGCCGCCGGCTGTCCGCCGGACCCGTACTGCGCGCTCTGTGGGACGTGCTACTTCAAGCGCTGCAGCACGAACCTTGGCTGCAAGACGACCTGCGGAAGCTGCGGTTACTACTGCAGCGCGGGCGCGAGCACGATGTCCGCTCTCTGCTGAGGCGGTGACGGTGTGCCGTCCGGCCCTGAGCCGGACGGCACACCGTCCTGTGTGACACCGCTCCGGCGGTCAGTTCGCGGGCAGTCGCGGTCGTACCACCACTCCGAGCAGATCCGGCTCGGCGATGTAGCCGCACTCACGGGAGTCGTAGCTCTGGGACGGATTGTCGCCGAGCACCACCAGCCGGCCGGCCGGCACGTTCCGCTCGCCGCCCTGGCGCAGCAGCGGCACCCGGTCCACCGGCACCGGGTCGCCCGGCACCGCGTACGCCCGCTTGATCAGCAGACCGGGGTTGCCGGCAGCGTCGGGGCGGGTGGGACGCCCGGCGGTCATCCTGGCCGGGGCCACCACCACGACCACGTCGCCGGGCCGGATCCGAGCCAACGGCACCCGTCGGGCCAGCACCCGGTCACCGGAGCGCAGCGTCGGTTCCATGCTGCGCCCCACCACGCTGACCAACAGCAGGTGCCGGCGGGCCCAG
This sequence comes from Micromonospora trifolii, assembly GCF_022229005.1. Classification (GTDB taxonomy): domain Bacteria; phylum Actinomycetota; class Actinomycetes; order Mycobacteriales; family Micromonosporaceae; genus Micromonospora; species Micromonospora trifolii. Next base: position 19,042 of record NZ_JAKKFD010000025.1, on the reverse strand, counting down.
AGCAGGCCGGCGGTGGCCACCGCGAGTACGGCAGCCACCGCGAGCCATCCCAGCAGCGGCATCGCTCAGGCGCCGCGCAGGGTGGCGCCGAGGCGCTCCGCCGCGACGGCGACCGCCGCGTCCCGCGCCGCGACCGCCTCCTCGACGGTGAGCGTCCGGTCCGGCGCCCGGAAGGTGAGCTTGTACGCCAGCGACCGGCGACCGGCACCGAGCTGCGCGCCGGAGTACACGTCGAACAGTCGCACGTCCTCCAACAGCTCACCGGCGCCCGCCTCCAGCGCTCGGCGCACCTGCTCCGCCGGCACCGACTCGTCCACCACCAGCGCCACGTCGATCAGCGCCGGCGGGAAGCCGGAGACCGTCGGCGCGGACGTCACCGGGGTCGGCGGCAGCGCGTCGAGGTTCAGCTCCATCGCGCAGGTGCGGCGGGGCAGCTCCAACGCCGCGACCACCACCGGGTGCAGCTCGCCGGCGTGCCCGACGACCGAGTCGTCGACCCGCAGCTCGGCGCAGCGACCCGGGTGCCACGGGGCGTACTCGGTGGCGCGCACCTCGACCCGCTCGTCGGGGATCCCGGCGGCGGCCAGCACGTCACGAGCCGCCTCGATCGCGTCCGCCCAGCCGGCCGGTCGACCCGCACCCCACCAACCGGCCGGGTCCAGGTCGCCGGAGAGCACCACAGCGACGTGCACCGGCTGCGCCGGCACCACAGCGTCGGCGGCCGCGAACTCCGCGTCGGTGGGACGCCGGTCCACGCCCATCGCCGGCGGGCTGCCGGCGCCGACGCGCGGGTGGAAGACCGCGCCGATCTCGTAGAGGGCGAGGTCGCGGTGCCCCCGGCCGAGGTTGCGCTTGAGGATGCCGAGCAGCGGGCCGAGCAACGTGGTGCGCAGCAGCGGCTCCTCCTCGGACAGGGGGTTGGCCAGCCGCACCGCGGGCCGGCGCGGGTCGTCGGCCGGCAGGCCGAGCTGGTCGGCCAGCTCCGGCGACACGAACGGATGCGCGAGCACCTCCACGTACCCCCGCTCAGCCAGCGACCCGGCGACGGCCCGGCGGCGACGCTGTCGCGGGGTCAGACCGCGCCCCGGAGGCGCGGTGGGAAGCACCGACGGCACCCGGTCGTACCCGTCGAGGCGGACAACCTCCTCGACCAGGTCGGCCGGGTCGGTCAGGTCGGGCCGCCAGGTCGGCGGGGTGACGCTCAGCACCGTCCCGACGCCGCTGGCCACGCCGACCGCGCCCGGGTCCTCGGACAACCGGTCCGCGCCCTGCGCGACAGTGCAGCCGACCCGCTCCAGCAGGGCGACCACCCGCGCCGGCGGGTACTCGACGCCGACCCGCCGGGTCGGCAGGTCCGCCGGAAGGCTGATCGGGGTACGTGGCCGGACGTGGTCGATGTCCAGGATCTCCGCGCTCGGCGTGCCCCCGCCGTGCTCGGTGAGCAGCCGCACGGCACGCTCCAGCGCGACCAGCGCCACGGCCGGGTCGACGCCCCGCTCCCAGCGCTTCGCGGCCTCGCTGAACAGCTTGTGCCGGCGGGCGGTGCGCCCGACCATCGCCGGGTCCCAGTGCGCCGCCTCGAAGAGCACAGTGGTGGTGCTGGCGACGACCTCACTGGTCTCGCCGCCCATCACCGCGGCCAGGGAGATCGGGCCCGTGTCGTCGCAGATGACCATGTCGTCGGCGGTGAGCACCCGGTTGACCCCGTCGAGGGTGGTCAGCTTCTCCCCCGCGTCGGCGCGCCGGACCACCAGCGGCCCGGCGATCCGGTCGGCGTCGAAGGCGTGCATCGGCTGGCCCAGCTCCAGCATCACGTAGTTGGTGATGTCGACGGGCAGCGAGATGCTGCGGATGCCGGCGGTGACGAGCCGCTGCTGCATCCAGGACGGTGTGGGCGCTGTCGGGTCGACCCCACGGACCAGGCGGGCCGTGAACCGGTCGCAGCCGACAGTGTCGCGGACCTCCACCGGGTACGCGGGCGTCTCGGTGCCGCCCGGGGCCGGCGCGAGGGCCGGGTCGCGCAGCGGCACGTCGAACGCGTGCGACAGCTCCCGGGCCAGGCCGCGCAGGCTCAACGCGTACCCCCGGTCGGGGGTGATCTCCAGATCGAGCACGACGTCGTCGAGGCCGACGACCGGGCGCGCGTCGTCGCCCGGCTTGGCCGTGACGTCCGGCCCCAGCACGATGATGCCCGAGTGGTCATCGCCGAGGCCCAGCTCCTTGGCCGAGCAGATCATGCCCGCCGAGTTGTGCCCGTAGGTCTTGCGGGCGCCGATGGCGAAGCCGCCGGGCAGCACACCGCCGGGCAGGATCACCACCACCCGGTCACCCGGTGCGAAGTTACGGGCCCCGCAGACGATCTCCTGCGGCTCGCCGGTGCCGTTGGCGGCACCCACGTCGACCCGGCAGAACCGGATCGGCTTCTTGAAGCCGGTGAGCTCCTCGATCTCGCGGACCTCACCGACGACGAGCTGGCCGGTGACGGTCCCGGCCAGGTCCACCACGGACTCGACCTCGATGCCGAGGTCGACCAGGGCCTGCTCCAGGTCACCGGTGGGCAGGTCGGCGGGGAGGTCGACGTACTCCCGCAGCCAACTGACAGAAACTCGCATGACTTCAGACCACCGTTCCCGTGTCTCGTACCCGCATCGCCTACGCCCCGGTCCCGAGCGCGCGGCTGAACCGCACGTCGCCCTCGAAGAGATGGCGGATGTCGCTGACCCCGTGCCGGATCATCAGGGTCCGGTCGATGCCCATGCCGAAGGCGAATCCGGAGTAGACCTCCGGGTCGACGCCGCAGGCGCGCAGCACCCGGGGGTTGACCATGCCGCAGCCACCCCACTCGACCCACTGTGGGCCGTCCCGGTGCTCCGGGAACCACACATCGAACTCGGCCGACGGCTCGGTGAACGGGAAGTAGTGCGGCCGCCACCGGGTCTTCGCCTCCGGGCCGAACATCGCCCGGGCGAAGTGGTCCAGCGTGCCCCGCAGGTGCGCCATCGTGATGCCCTTGTCGACCACCAGGCCCTCGGCCTGGTGGAACACCGGGCTGTGGGTGGCGTCGATCTCGTCGGTGCGGTAGACGCGGCCCGGCACGATCACGTAGATCGGCGGCTTGCGGCTGAGCATCGTGCGGGTCTGCACCGTCGAGGTGTGCGTTCGTAGAACAAGGCCGGAGCCCGCGGAGCCATCAGCGGATGCGATGTGGAAGGTGTCCATCAACCCGCGTGCCGGGTGGTCGGCGGGGATGTTCAACGCGTCGAAGTTGACCCACTCCAGGTCGACCTCGGGCCCCTCGGCCACCTCGTAGCCCATCCCGACGAAGAGGTCGCTGATCGACTCCATCAGGGTGCTCAACGGGTGCCGGGCACCACGGGGACGCCGGTCGTAGGGCAGGGTGACGTCCACCCGCTCCTCGACCAGCACACGCTCGGCCTGCTCGCGCTCCACCACCTCGGCGCGCTCGGCGTACGCGGACTCGATCGCCCGGCGGGCCTCGTTGACCCGCTTGCCGGCGTCGGACTTCGCGGCCGGGGGCAGCGCGCCGATCTCCCGGCGCGCGAGCGAGACCGGTGACCGGTCACCCAGGTGCACCGAGCGCAGCGCGGTCAGCGCGTCCGGGTCGGCGGCGGCCTCGAACGCCTTCGTGGCGTCCGCGACGGCCTCGGCCAGGGCGGCGGGGTCGAGCAGGGCGACCTGCTTCGGGTCGTACGGATCGTTGCGGTAGCTCATGGCGTACGGGCACTCCCTCACGGCGGCGCCAGCCCTCACCGGGGCGGCTAGGCGAGTCTACGGACGCGCGGCTGTGCCGCAGCCCGCCGGTAGGAGTTGCGCAGGGAGCAGGTCAGGCCCGCCGCCCGCCGACACCGGCGGGCTGGCTAAACGAACGCCGTGTCGCGTTCATGGACGGACGCTCTCCCCTGCTGTCAGTCGCGCCGGAGGCAATCACCCTCAGCGCTGCGCTCTCGCTGAAGCGTACAGGCAGACCGCTGCGGCGGCAGCCAGGTTAAGGCTCTCCGCGCGCCCGTACAGCGGCACCCGCACAGTGGTGTCGGCGGCGGCGGTCAACTCCTCGGAAAGACCGTGCGCCTCCGAGCCGAACAACCAGGCGGTGGGTCCGACGAGCCGACCGTAGTCGGTCAGGTCGTCCAGGTCGTTGTCGCCGTACCCGGTGGTGGCGAAGATCGACAGCCCGGCGGCGCGCAGCGCGTCGACCACCGCGACCGGGTCGGGGGCGCGCACCACGTCGACGTGGAAGAGGCTGCCGGCCGAGGCCCGCACACACTTGCCGTTGTACGGGTCGACGGCGTCTCCCGCGAAGATCACCGCACCCGCACCGGCCGCGTCGGCGGTGCGCAGCACCGTGCCGGCGTTGCCCGGGTCACGGATCTCGGCGAGCACCGCCACCAGCCGGGGCGCACCCGCGAGGGCCTGCTCCAGTGAGACGTCCAGGTGCCGGCAGACGGCGACCAACCCCTGCGGGGCGACGGTCTCGGTCAGCGCCGCGAGGGCATCGTCGGTCACCTCGGAGACCGGCACGTCGGCGCGGGCCGCCGTGGCGGCCAACTCCGGATACCTGTCGAGCGCTGTGGTCGTACCGAAAAGTTCGGTGACCACCTGCGGCCGCGCGAGGGCCTCGCGGACCGCCTGCGGGCCCTCGGCCAGGAAACGGCCGGTGGCGTCGCGGTCCCGGCGGCGTTGCAGGCGGCGGGCGGCGACAACCCTTGGGGTACGCGGGGTGAAAGCCATGATGTGCGCTCCTCCGGCACGATTGAGGCGCCCCCCGGACGGCGGTACCGACACGGGAGACGCCTCGTTCTGGTGCGTGGGGATCAGGCGGCCTGAGCCGCCGCGCCGCCGGTGCCCTCGGCCGTGACCGCGGCCCGGGCCAGCTCGACGATCGCCGCGAAAGAGGCGGCGTCGTTGACAGCCATGTCGGCCAGGATCTTGCGGTCGACCTCGATGCCGGCCAGACGCAGGCCCTGGATCAGACGGTTGTAGGTCATCCCGTTGGCCCGGGCGCCCGCGTTGATCCGCTGAATCCACAGCTGCCGGAAGTCGCCCTTGCGGTCGCGACGGTCCCGGTAGGCGTACTGCATCGAGTGCAGCACCTGCTCCTTGGCCTTGCGGTACAGGCGGGAGCGCTGACCGCGGTAACCACTCGCGGACTCCAGCAGGGTACGACGCTTCTTCTGGGCGTTTACAGCCCGCTTGACGCGTGCCATCTCAACTCCTAATTACGTAAGGTGGCGCGCGTCAGCGGCCGAGCAGCTTCTTGATGCGCTTGACGTCGGCCTTGGCCAGCACGACCGTGCCGGTCAGCCGGCGGGTCTGGGTGGAGGGCTTCTTCTCCAGGTTGTGGCGGAGGCCGGCCTGCTGGGCAACGATCTTGCCCTTGCCGGTCACCTTGACCCGCTTACCCATACCCGTGTGGCTCTTCATCTTCGGCATGTGGAACGTCTTCTCCCCTGTTACTCGCCGCTGGTGTCGGCGGCGAGGCCGGTGTCACCGGCTGCTGCGGTCTCGCCGACCGCCGCGGTCTCATCATCGGCTGCCGGAGCGGACTCGTCCGCCCGGTCCCGAGGTCCGCCGCGAGACGCCGTAGCGGCGACCGCGGAGGCCTTGACGGCCCGATGCGGGGCGAGAACCATAATCATGTTTCGACCGTCCTGCTTCGGAGCGGCCTCGACGTATCCCAGTTCCGTGATCTCGGATTCGAGCCGGCGCAGGAGCCGGTAACCCAGCTCCGGGCGGCTCTGCTCGCGACCGCGGAACATGATCGTCACCTTGACCTTGTCGCCCGCCTTGAGGAACCGCACCACGTGACCCTTCTTGGTCTCGTAGTCGTGCGGGTCGATCTTCGGCCGAAGCTTCATTTCCTTGATGACGGTCTGCTGCTGATTACGCCGCGCTTCGCGCGCCTTGAGTGCGCTCTCATACTTGAACTTGCCGAAGTCCATGAGCTTGCACACCGGCGGGCGCGCCATCGGCGCAACCTCGACCAGGTCCAGATCGACGTCCGCGGCCAGCTGAAGAGCGCGCTCCAGGGGGACGATGCCCACCTGCTCACCCTCTGGGCCGACCAGTCGGACCTCACGTGCCCGGATCTGCTCGTTCACGCGTGGTTCGACGCTGATGGGGCCTCCTCGAGTCGTTTCTGCTCTGTCGCCGACCCCTGCGGCTCCCGGGAGGGAACCGACCCGAAAAGCAGAAGGCCCCGGCGCATGCCAGGGCCCGCTCGACCGGTCAGCAGCACGATCACAAGGATCGCGCATCCGGCGCCGGGACATGCCCGGAACCGGTGACCGGACCCGGCCACCGTAGCGGCGACTCGGGTGGGAGCAGGCGCTCCGCTTTCAAGGCTGTCTGCTCGCACGCGGAGACAGCCTGGTCGACTCGATAACACTACACCGGCGCCTCGGCCACCCCCAAACCGGGCACGACCTGCGTCCAGGCACGACGTGACCGGCCGCAGTTCGGGCCGGTCAGCGGCCGACGGCGCGCTCGGCGAGGCGGGCCTGGTGGGCCTCGTGCAGCCGGCGCAGCGCGCGGACCCCGTCGACGGCCAGCTCCTTGTCGGCGGCCTGCAACGCGACCATCGGCAGCAGGTCGTCGTCGTGCAGCTCCAGGCTGGCCCACGGCGCGCCGCGGTCGAAACGCACGCCCCGGACGACCTCCCAGGGCAGCTCGTAGGAGCTGATGACGTTACGCACCCGGATGCTCCGGGCGTCCGCCTCCACCCGGGGGCGGGTGAACAGCAGGAAGCCCAGCGCCCCGAAGACGCCCAGGCCGATCATGGCGATCTGGTCGCCGCGCTGGAAGCTGCCGTAACCATCGCCGGTCGGGCCACTCAGCGACGTGGCGACCAGACCGAACACGACCACCAGGGCGGCCGCCGCCGACCAGCAGACCACGCGGATGCGGCGGGGCTTCAGGCGGACCAGTTCGGTTTCACTCACCCCACCAGTCTGCCACCCGCACTCGCCCATCAAACGCACCACCCGCCGAGCCACCACCCCGAACACGCAACCCCGACCCCGAGACCGCCGCGTCGGGGCGACAGATCCACTCGGGCTTCATGAAACGGGGGTGTCCCTGGCGCGCGGACACCCCCGTTTCAGTGAACCCGAGTCGATCAAGCGCCGGGGTGCACTCTGGACGCAACGGTCAGAGGCGACAGGCGTGGATGTTGGTGACGAGGATGGCGCGGGCGCCCAGTTCGTACAGCTCGTCCATGATGCGGTGCACGTCGTCGCGGAGCACCATCGCCTGCACCGCCACCCAGCCCTCGCGGTGCAGCGGCGACACGGTGGGCGACTCGATGCCCGGGGTGAGCCCGCTGGCCCGGTCCAGCAGACCGGCCGGCACGTCGTAGGCGAGCATCACGTAGCGGCGGGCCACCAGCACACCGTGCAGGCGGCGCAGCAACTGCTCGGCCTGCGGTTGCGCGGGCGCGCCGGCGCGCCGGACCAGCACCGCCGACGAGCGCAGCAGCGGCTCACCGAAGACCACCAGGCCCGCCTGGCGCAGTGTCGCGCCGGTCTCCACCACGTCCGCGATCACGTCGGCGACGCCGAGGCGTACGGCGTTCTCCACGGCGCCGTCGAGGCGGATCACGTCGGCCTTGACGCCCACCTCGCCGAGGTGCCGCTCGACCAGCCCCGGGTACGCGGTGGCGATCCGGTGACCGCCCAGCTCCTGCACGGAGGCGATGTCGTCGGGGCGGGCGGCGAAGCGGAAGGTGGCCCGGCCGAAGGCGAGGTCGACGACCTCCTCGGCCGGCGCGGCCGAGTCGATCAGCAGGTCCCGCCCGGTGATCCCGAGGTCGAGGTCACCGGAGCCGACGTAGGTGGCGATGTCCTTCGGGCGCAGGTAGAAGAATTCGACGTCGTTGGCCTCGTCCCGGCAGACGAGGTCCTTGGGGTCGGTGCGCTGGCGGTAGCCCGCCTCGCGCAGCATCTGGGCAGCCGGTTCGGCCAGGGTGCCCTTGTTGGGAATGGCGACACGCAGCATGACGGAGTGCTCCTTCGATCCGGTTGGCGATCAACAGGGGTGGGGGCACTCACAGATGTCGGTAGACGTCCTTGAGCTCGAGACCGCTGGCGAGCATCAGCACCTGGACCTGGTAGAGCAGCTGGGAGATCTCCTCGGCGGTGCGCTCCGGCCCCTCGTGCTCGGCGGCCATCCACGACTCGGCCGCCTCCTCGACGACCTTCTTGCCGATGAAGTGCACGCCCTTGTCCAGCGCGGCGACGGTGCCCGAGCCCGGGGTGCCGGCGGCGGCCTTGGCCTGCAGCTCGGCGAACAACTCCTCGAACGTCTTCACGGGGAACGATTCTTCCAGCCACCCGGGCGACACCCCGCGTCCGGGTCCGCCAAAATCCAGCAAGCGGACAATTCCCTACCAACATGGTGGGACAATTGTCGATCGATGCCCATGGAGCTCTACGCTGTCCGCCATGGCCAGCAGCTCACGTCTTTTCGCGCTCACAGTCGCCGGCGCCGTCGTCGTAGCCACCGCCGGATGCGCTCCACAGGTCGAGAGACCCACCCCCACTGTCACCGCAGCGCCGTCCTGCGCCAAGGACAGCCTGCCCACGCGTACGCCGGGCAAGCTGACCATCGCCACCGACCAGCCCGCGTACGAGCCGTGGTTCGCCGAGGACAAGCCGGACAGCGGCGAGGGCTTCGAATCCGCCGTCGCGTACGCGGTGGCCGAGAAGCTCGGCTACGCCCGCGCCGACGTCACCTGGACCCGGGTCAAGTTCGACACCGCCATCGCGCCGGGGCCGAAGGCCTTCGACTTCGACATCAACCAGTTCTCCATCACCGACGAGCGCAAGCAGGCTGTCGACTTCTCCGCGCCGTACTACCTGGTGCGGCAGACAGTCATCGCGTTGAAGTCCTCGAAGATCGCCGGCCGCAAGTCGCTGGCCGAGCTGCGGGACGCTCGGCTCGGCGCGCAGGTCGGCACCACCAGCTACCAGGCGATCACCGACGTGATCAAGCCGACCGCCAAGCCACAGGTCTACAACAGCAACGACGACGCCAAGAAGGCCCTCCAGAACGGGCAGTTGGACGGTCTGGTGGTGGATCTTCCGACCGCCTTCTACATCACCGGCGCGGAGATCACCGACGCGACGATCGTCGGGCAGGTGCCGCAGGTCGGTACGCCCGAGGCGTTCGGGTTGCTGCTGGACAAGAACTCCCCACTGACCTCCTGCGTGAGCGGGGCGGTCGGTCAGCTCACCACGGCGGGCACACTGAAGGAGCTGGAGCAGAAGTGGCTCGCCCAGGTGGCGGGGGCGGCCGAGCTGCGGTGACGCTTCTGGATCATGTGCCGTCGGAGGCGCAGCTGCGGCGGTCGGCGTACCGGCGTCGGCAGACCGTCTACAGCGTGCTCGTCGCGGCGTCCTCGACGGCGGCGCTCGGCACGCTGCTGGTGATCGCGGTGACCGGGGCGCCGGGCTGGGACCGGGTCCGGCTGTCGTTCCTGGATCCGCAGATCGCCCGCGACGCGCTGCCGACGGTGCTGAGCGGGCTCTGGCTCAACGTACGGCTGCTGGTCTGCTGTGCGGTCGGCGCGCTGCTGCTCGGGCTGGTGATCGCCGTGCTGCGGACGCTGCGCGGGCCGGTCTTCTTCCCGGTCCGCGCGCTGGCCGCCGGCTACACCTACACCTTCCGCGGCCTACCGCTGATCATCGTGTTGTACCTGCTCACCCTCGGCGTGCCGGGGTTGCGGTTGCAGGGCATGCCGCCGGTGCTGGTGCTGGGTGGGATCGCGTTGGTCCTCACCTACGGCGGCTACCTCGCCGAGGTGTTCCGGGCCGGCATCGAGTCGGTGCACTCCAGCCAACTCGCCGCGGCCCGCTCGTTGGGCCTGACCTACCGGCAGACGATGCGGCACGTGGTCCTGCCGCAGGCCGTCCGCCGGGTGGCGCCACCCCTGCTCAACGACGTGGTGGCGTTGCAGAAGGACGTCGGGCTGGTGTCGCTGGCCGGGCCGATCGACGCGGTCCGCGCCGCACAGATCGCCACCGCCCAGACATTCAACTACACGCCGTACGTCGTGGCGGGGGTGCTCTTCGTGCTGCTCGCGATCCCGCTGATCGCGGTCACCGACTGGGTGACGCTGCGCTCGGCCCGCCGACAGTCGGGAGGCTGACCCATGGCGTTGTTGCGCTGTCGAGGGCTGCGCAAGGAGTTCGGCGGGCACGTCGTGCTCGACCACCTCGATCTGACCGTCGCCGAGCATCAGGTGGTGGCGGTGATCGGCACGTCCGGGTCCGGCAAGTCGACACTGCTGCGCTGCGTCAACCTGCTGGACGAACTCGACGACGGCACCATCGAGTTGGACGGGGAGGACATCTCCGATCCCCGGGTGGACCCGGACCGGGTCCGGCGGCGGATCGGCATGGTGTTCCAGGCGTACAACCTCTTCCCACACCTGAGCGTGCTGGACAACATCACCCTCGCGCCGCGCCGCGTACACCGGCGGGGCCGGGCGGAGGCCGAGGCGCAGGCCCGGGAGCTGCTCGACCGGGTGGGGCTCGGCGCCAAGGCGGACGCCTACCCGGACCGGCTCTCCGGCGGGCAGCAGCAGCGGGTGGCGATCGTGCGGGCGCTGGCCAACTCACCTCGACTGATGCTGCTCGACGAGGTCACCTCCGCGCTCGACCCGGAGCTGGTCGGCGAGGTGCTGGCGATGATCCGCGACCTGAAGGCCGACGGCATGACAATGGTGCTGGCCACCCACGAGATGGGCTTCGCCCGGGAGGTCGCCGACGAGGTGTGCTTCCTCGACGCCGGGCGGGTCGTCGAGAGCGGCCCGCCCGAGCAGGTGCTCGGCGAGCCGACCCAGCCCCGTACCCGGCAGTTCCTGCGCCGGATCATCGAGGCCGGTCGGCTCTGAGCGAGGGCCGGTGGAGGCGTCAGCCGCCGAAGCCGACCCGCTGCGCGTTGCCCGCCGCCACCGTCCGCACGGCCAGCGCCGCGTCGAGCGCCGCCACGGTGGCGGCCCAGCCCTTGTCCTCCGCCGAGCCGGGCAGGCCGGCGCGGTCGCGGGCCTGCTCGATGGTCTCCACTGTCAACACCCCGTGCGCCACCGGCTTGCCCTCGTCCAGCGCCACCCGGGTCAGCCCGTCGGTGACCGAGCGGCACACGTAGTCGAAGTGGGCGGTGGACCCACGGACCACCACTCCGAGGGCGACCACCACGTCGCAGCGGCGGGCGAGGGCCTGCGCTACCACCGGCAGCTCGACCGAGCCGGCGACCCGGGCGACCACGGAACGCGCGCCGCACGCCTCGGCGGCGGCCACCGCACGCTCCAGCATGTGGTCGGTCAGCTCGCCGTGCCAGCGGGCGGCAACGACCCCGACGGTCAGCCCCGCGGCGTCGACCGCCTCGACTCCCGGCTCACCGAAACCCGCCATCGTCATGCTCCGATCTCGTCGTTGGCGACCGGACGCCCCAGCGGCGCCTCGGACACCTCGTCCAACTCGTCCAGCAGGTGACCCATCCGGTCCCGCTTGGTGCGCAGGTAGCGCATGTTCTCCGGGTGAGCGCCGACCGGCAGCCCCTCGCGGCCGGTGATGGTCAACCCGTACCCCTCCAGCCCGGCCCGCTTGGCCGGGTTGTTGGTCAGCAGCCGCATCGACCGCACGCCCAGGTCGTAGAGGATCTGCGCGCCGGTGCCGTAGTCGCGGGCGTCGGCCGGCAGGCCCAGGTCGAGGTTGGCGTCGACGGTGTCGCGGCCCAGGTCCTGCAACTGGTACGCCTGCAGCTTGTGCAGCAACCCGATGCCGCGCCCCTCGTGCCCACGGACGTAGAGCACCACGCCCCGGCCCTCCTCACCGACCCGAGCCAGCGCGGCCTCCAGCTGCGGCCCGCAGTCGCAGCGCAGCGAGCCGAACACGTCCCCGGTCAGGCACTCGGAGTGCACCCGGACCAGCACGTCCTGGCCGTCGCCGAGGTCACCCAGCACCATCGCGACATGTTCGGCCGGGTCGTGCGCGGCGCGGTAGCCGAGCGCCCGGAACACCCCGTGCTTCGTCGGCATCCGGGCGTCGGCGACCAGCTCGACCTGCTTCTCGGTACGCCGCCGGTGGGCGACCAGGTCGGCGATGGTGATCAACGTGAGGCCGTGCTCGGCGCAGAACTTCTCCAGGTCCGGCAGGCGCATCATGGTGCCGTCGTCGTTGACCAGCTCGCAGAGGACGCCGGCCGGACGCAGACCGGCCAGCCGGGTCAGGTCGATCCCCGCCTCGGTGTGCCCCGGCCGGCGCAGCACCCCGCCCTCGCGGGCCCGCAGCGGCACCACGTGCCCGGGGCGGGCCAGATCCGTCGGGTCGGTCGCCGCGTCGGCGAGCAGCCGACTGGTGTGCGCGCGGTCGGCCGCCGAGATGCCGGTGCTGACCCCCTCGCGGGCGTCCACAGTCACCGTGTACGCGGTGCCGCGCCGGTCCTGGTTGGTGTGGTGCATCGGCGGCAGGTCGAGCCGGTCGGCTTCACTCTCGGTCAGCGCCACACAGACGTAGCCGGAGGTGTAGCGCACCATGAACGCCATCAGCTCCGGTGTGGCCAACTCGGCCGCGAAGATCAGGTCGCCCTCGTTCTCCCGGTCGGCGTCGTCGACAACGACGACCGGCCGGCCGGCCGCGATGTCCGCGATCGCCTGCTCAATGCTTCCGAAGCTGGTCATGCCGCCACTCCACTTCGTTCCATGGCGTCGTGACCCGACACGGCGCTGGACCTGCTGATTCGCTCGCTGCGCTCGCTCATGCGATGGCCTCCGTGTAGGTGGGCGTGCGGGCGGCGGCCGGCCGTGTGGCGCGGGAGGTGCGCCACCAGGCGGCGAAGCCCCAGACGCAGAGGGCGCCGTAGATCAGGTACATGACTGCCGACGGGTAGAACCCGCCGCGCAGCAGCAGCGGCACGCCGACCGCGTCGACAGCGATCCAGAGCAGCCAGAACTCCACCCAGCCGCGGGCCATCCCGTACGTGGCCAGCAGGCTGCCGGTGAGGATCCAGGCGTCGGGCAACGGGCCCCACGAGCCCAGGGCCTTGAGCAGCGGGTACGCCGCGGCGGTGCCGATCACGGCGACCACCAGCAGCATCAGTCGCTCCCGTCCGGTGGCCCAGCGCGGCACGACAGCGGCCTGCCCGCCGTCGGCGCGACGGTTGCGCTGCCAGCGCCACCAGCCGTAGACGCTGACAGCGAAGAAGAACACCTGCCGGCCGGCCTGCCCGTACAGGTCGTGCTCCTGCGGGGTGGCGAACACCCCGCCGAGGAAGACGGTGAGGAGCAGCGCGTTGCCGATCATGCCGACCGGCCACGCCCAGACGAGTCGACGCAGCCCGAGCAGCGCCGAGACCAGACCGAACGCGTTGCCGACGATCTCCCGGGCCAGCACCGGCGAGCCGGCGATCTGCACCTGGGCGTCCAGCAGCCAGCTGAGCGGGCCCATCAGGCGACTCCGCCCGGGTTCGCGGCCAGCCCGCGCACGTCGGGGTCGGTGAGCCGGTCGCCGAGCAGCCGCTCGACGTACTTGGCCAGCACGTCGACCTCCAGGTTGACCGGGTCGCCGACGCTCTTCGCGCCGAGCGTGGTCAGCTTGAGCGTGGTCGGGATCAGCCCGACGGCGAACTCGTCCGCGCCCACGGCGGCCACCGTCAACGAGACACCGTCGATGGTGATCGAGCCCTTTTCCACCACGTACCGGGACAGGGCGGCGGGCAGCCGGAACCGGACGGTCTCCCACTGCTCGGCCGGCTCCCGGGAGATCAGTTCACCGACGCCGTCGACGTGGCCCTGCACCAGGTGCCCGCCGAGGCGGCTACCGAGCGCGGCGGCCCGCTCCAGGTTGACCGGGTCGCCGGGGCGCAGCGCGCCCAGCGCGGAGCGGCGCAGCGTCTCCCCCATCACGTCGGCGGTGAAGACCCCGTCGGCCACCTCCACGACGGTCAGGCAGACACCGTTGACGGCGATCGAGTCGCCGTGCCGGGCGTCGGACGTGACCAGTGGGCCGCGTACACCCAGCAGCGCCGAATCGCCTGCCGTCGGCGCTACCCGGACGATCTCGCCCAATTCCTCGATAATGCCAGTGAACATGTCAGCCCTCCCGTTTGCGGGGCAAAGCGGTGATCCGGAGATCCGGACCGATCTGCGTAACGTCGACGAACTCCAGATCGATGGCCTCGGCGATGGTGGTCACTCCCGCGTCGACCAGAGCGGTCGGGCCGGCGCCGAGCAACCGCGGCGCGACGTACCCGACGATCTTGTCGACCAGCCCGGCCTTCAGGAACGCGCCGGCCAGCCGGGGGCCGCCCTCCAGCAGCACCGCGCGGACCCCGCGCTGGTGCAGCGCCGCGAGCACCGCCGACAGGTCGACCCGGCCGTCCGGGTCGGCGCCGACCTCGTCGGCGGTCGCGATCCACGTGCGTGCGGCGCCGTCGCGGACCTTGGCGTCAGCCGGGGTACGCCCCGAGCTGTCCACCACCACCCGCAGCGGCTGCCGGATGGCCAGGCTGCCGTCGCGCAGGTTGCGGGCTGTCAACCGGGGGTCGTCGGCGAGCACGGTGCCCACCCCGGCGATGACCGCGTCGACAGTGCCGCGCAGCGCGTGCACGTCGATCCGGGCCGCCTCCGAGGTGATCCACATGCTGGTGCCGTCCGTCGCGGCGGAGCGCCCGTCGAGCGTGGCGGCGTACTTCCAGATCACGTACGGCCAGCCCCGGCGCATCGACGTCAACCACGCGACGTTGCCGGCCTCGGCCTCCTCGCCGCGTACCCCCAGATCGACCCGGACCCCGGCGGCGCGCAAGGTGGCGGCGCCCCCGGAAGCGACAGGGTTGGGGTCGGGTACGGCGATGACGACCCGGCCCACCCCGGCCTGGACGAGCGCGGAACTACAGGGGCCGGTGCGGCCGGTGTGATCGCAGGGTTCCAGTGTGACGACAGCGGTGCCGCCCTTGGCCCGCCGCCCGGCCTGCGCCAGGGCGACGATCTCGGCGTGCGGCCCCCCGGCGTACGCGTGGAAACCCTCGCCCGCGACCTCGCCGTCCTCGTCGAGGAGCACGCACCCGACCACCGGGTTGGGGCTGGTGGTGCCGAGCCCGCGCGCTGCCAACTCGATCGCACGCCGCATCGCCTCATCAACGGAGACGCTGGCCATCGCCCTGCCCCTGCCCTCTCACTCGCCGAGCCGCGCGCGGGCGGTCAGGGAGGCGGTGGCCATGGGGCCACGGGCAGGCGGTGGCGGATTCCGGGAACGGCACAGCCGCCCCCGGGGGGTCGGCACGGCACGCTGAAGCCAGCGGCCGGCTCGGACCCGTCCGTCCCGCGCGCTGTCTCCCATCCGGACTGTCTGGGCGCGGACGAACCGCCCCCAACCGTCGGCCCCGGATTTTCACCAGGTCCACCGGACAGCAGAGCCGTCCGGGTCGCGGGCTGACCACGGTTGGACCGTGGATCACCGCCGGTTCGGAATTTCACCGAGTCCCGCCAGCGCGTGGTGGGTACACGGGAAGTCTTACACGCCGATCCGGCTCTGCCGCCACCTAGGCGAGCTACTTCACAGCGGTATCACGCTCAGGTGACGCCGCGACGCCGGTCCACTGCCACGTACGAGCCCGGTTGACTCTTGGCCACCGTCTTCATCTCCGAGGCCACAGCTATCGCTTCGAGCGGGTCGGTAAAGCGCTTGCCGGCGTCGGAGAGGGACACCCCGATGGAGAGCGTGACCAGGGCCGCCCGCCGGATGTTGCCGCGTCGATCCTTCAACTCGACGAAGCCGCGCTCCCGGTCGGTCGGGTCGTAGAGCGTGTCGGCGGCGTTCTCGAAGTCGACGACCGCCCGGGACGTCAGTGGGCGCACCTGGTCCGGGGCGCAGACGATGACGAAGTCGTCGCCGCCGACGTGACCGAGGAAGGCCGGTGGCAGCCCGACGCCCACCACCGCCCGGTGCAGGCTGCGGGCCAGCGCGGAGATGAAGTCGTCGCCACGCACGAAGCCGTACCGGTCGTTGACGCTCTTGAACCGGTCGATGTCGACGTAGCCGACGGCGTAGTCCACGCCGTTTCGGACCCGGTCGCTGATCTCCCGACGGATCCGGCTGTTGCCGGGCAGCCCGGTCAGCGGGGAGACCTCCCGGAACTCCTTGTTGCGGCGCAGCGTGGACGAGACCCGGGCCACCAGCTCGGCGGTGTCGAACGGTTTGACGAGGTAGTCGTCAGCGCCGGCACTGAGCCCGTGCACCTTGTCGACTGTCATCCCCTTGGCGGTCAGCATGATCACCGGGAGGGCGGAGGTCATCGGGTCGGCGCGCAACCGGCGGGTCAACTCCAGCCCGTCGATCCGGGGCATCATGAGGTCGACCACTGCCAGGTCCGGCCGCTGGCGCTCGATGACCTCCAGGGCCTCCTGGCCATCGCTGGCGTGGATCACCTCGAAGCCGTGCAGCCGCAGGTTGAACTCGACGAACCGAGCGATGTCCTCGTCGTCGTCCACGACGAGAATGATGTCCTTGCGGTCGGCCTCGGGCTCCACCTCAGGCCCCGGGCGCCGCGCGCTCCGCCAGTGCCCGCAGGTGCCGTACCGCCTCCGCCGGGTCGGCGGCCCCGTACACGGCGGTGCCGGCCACGAACGCGTCGGCGCCGGCCGCGGCCGCCTGCTCGATGGTGTCGGCGGCGATCCCGCCGTCCACCTCGATGCGCAGCTCCAGGTGCCCGGCCGACACGTGCTGCCGGGCCGTCCGCACCTTCTCCAGCAGCTGCGGAATGAACCGCTGCCCGCCGAAGCCCGCCTTGATCGTCATGATCAGCAGGGTGTCGAAGCTGGGCAGCAGGTCCAGGTAGGGCTCGATCGGGGTGTCCCGGTCGATGGCCAGGCCCGCCTTCGCACCTGCCGAACGCAGGTCCTTGGCAAGCGCCACCGGGTCGTCGGACGCCTCCGCGTGGAAGGTGACGTTGTACGCCCCGGCGTCGGCGTACCCGGGGGCCCACCGGCGCGGGTCCTCGATCATCAGGTGCACGTCGAAGGGCATCGCCGTGACAGCCCGCAGGCTCTGCACCACGGGCAGCCCAATGGTCAGGTTCGGCACGAAGTGGTTGTCCATCACGTCGACGTGCAACCAGTCCGCGGCGTCCTCGACGGCACGGACCTCTTCGGCGAGGCGGGCGAAATCGGCGGCCAGGATGCTCGGCGCGACGATCGGCGGCGGTACGGTCACGGGGCCAGTGTACGAACGTGGCCACCCGCCACCCGCATCGCGGCACCTTTGGGGACGCGCTGTGACCCAGCAATGACCATTGGTGCAGAATTGGACGCTCCGGACCCCCGAATCCGGACGAACAGACATCAGCCACTGGCCGATCGACGGAAACGCGACGACACTCCAACCGGGACGGTGCCGTAGGCTGCACGCCCGCCGGGGTCTCGCCGCGGGGCGCGGCGACCGGCCGCCAGCTCCCGGGAGGGCGGACGATGCGACGGTGGCTTCCAGCGCTGGTGCTGGCCAGCGTCACGACGATGCTGCTGGCCGGCTGCGCGCCGGCGCGGGGCGCGGACGGTGACCTCACCGACGACTGGCCGACGCTGCGGGTTCCGAAGCCGTTCACCCCCGCCACCGACACCTGCCTGCCGCGGATCGCCACCGTCGTGCAGGCCAGCACGTACGAGACGGTGGACTGCGCGCGTAACCACCTGGCCGAGACCATCCACGTCGGCACCTTCGTCGGGCCGGACGCGCTGACCGAGGCCCGACCGGAACCCGGATCGTCGGCGTTGCGCACGGCCCGCGCCGAGTGCGACCAGCGGGCCCGGGAGGTGCTCGGCGGCGACTGGCACACGGCCCGACTCGCGCTGTCCCTCGCGTTGCCGTCCGCGCCCGCGTGGGCCGGCGGGGCCCGCTGGTTCCGTTGCGACCTCAGCGAGACCGGCAGCATCGACAACACCCGGCCGGTGAACCGCACCGGCAGCCTGCGCGGCGCGTTGATCGGCGACACACCCCTGACGCACCGCTGCTTCGACCCCAAGCTGATCGGCGACAACCTCAACTACATGGCGCCGGTGCTCTGCACCGAGCCGCACCGCGCCGAGTTCGTGGGCGTCTACGAGGAGCGGAACATGAGCTGGGCGGAGTTCGCCAAGTCCGCCGAGCAGGCGCACCAGCGCTGCATGGCGCTGATCGCCGAGTACGCGGCGGTGCCCAACAACAGCGAGCTGCCGTACCGGGCCGGGTCCATCTACTACCCACCATCGCAGCGGGAGTGGGAGGAGGGCGACCGTGGGGTGCGCTGTTTCCTGTGGAGCGACGACCGCAAACTCACCCGTTCGATGCGCGGCGCGGGCCCCGAGGGACTGCCCGCGATCTGAGCATCGTTGCCGTATGCTGCTGCGCCGTGGTGCTATCGACCGGCTGGGTCCGGTCGGGGGCCAGCAGCGGCGGGAGGTCGGTATGCGACGGTGGTTGGCGGCGTTCGCCGGGGGTGGCGCGCTGGCCCTGGCGCTGGCCGGGTGCGGCGCACCCGCCGGAGTCGACACTGACCTCATCGACGACTGGCCGGCGCCCGTCGCGGCGCAGCAGTTCGTCCCCGCTGCCGACGTCTGCCACCAGAGCTCCCAGCAGGTCGGCTTCCTGACCGGCTACAACCCGACGGCGTGCACCGAGGCGCACCGGGTGGAGACCATGCACGTCGGCACCCTCACCGGCCCGGGCGCCGAGGGCGCTACGCCCCCGCAGCCCGGCTCGGCCGGCATGCGGGCCGCGCAGACCGGGTGTGACACGGCGGTCAACAAGGCGGTGGGAGCCGACTGGCGTTCCGGGCGGCTCGGCCTGACCGTCGTGCTGCCGTCGCCGCAGGCCTGGTCGGGCGGGGCCCGCTGGTACCGCTGCGACGTCACCGAGATCGCCAGCATCGACGACCCCGCTGTCGACCTGCCCCCCGGCAGCCTTCGGGGCGCGCTCTCCGGAGAGCGCCCGCTGGCGTCCCCCTCGTTCAACCCGAAGATGGTCAAGGACAACATCGACGCAAGAAAGGAAGG
>NZ_JAKKFD010000024.1 GCF_022229005.1 Micromonospora trifolii | reverse complement strand
CCCCGGCCGGCCGGCGCCACCGACGGCCCGGCCCCAGCCGCCGAGCCTGCGCCCGACGCAGGCCCGGCCGCGTCGGCTGGCGAGCCGATCGCGGACCCGCCGGGCCGCGACGGCCGGGGCGACCACGACGGGGGTACGGCCTGATGCCGCTCTGGGTGGAGTTGGTGCTCCGGATCGGCGGCGTGTTGGTCGCGTTCCTCACCCTGCCGTTGCTTGTCGGCCAGGCCGAGCACAAGGTGATGGCGCACATGCAGGGCCGGCTCGGCCCGATGTACGCGGGCGGCTTCCACGGCTGGGCGCAGCTGGTGGCCGACGGGGTCAAGTTCGTGCAGAAGGAGGACATCACGCCGCGTGAGGCGGACCGGGCGGTGTTCCGGTTGGCGCCGGCGGTGGCGCTGGTGCCCTACCTGCTGGTGTTGCTGGTCATTCCGCTCGGTCCGAACGACCTGGTCGGGCAACCGTTGGACATCGGCCTCTTCTTCGTGCTGGCCGTGGTCGGCGTCGGGGTGGTGGCGGTGCTGATGTCGGCGTGGGCGTCGGCCAACAAGTACAGCCTGCTGGGCGGGTTGCGCGGGGCGGCCCAGTTGCTCGGTTACGAGCTGCCGTTGGTGCTGGCCGCCGCGTCGGTGGCGATGGCGGCGGGCACGCTCAGCCTGTCGGGCATCGTCGAGGCGTGGCAGCCGTGGTGGCTGCTCTGGCAGGCACCCGCGATGATCATTTTCTTCGTTGCCGGTCTGGCCGAGATCCGCCGGCCACCGTTCGACATGCCGGTGGCCGACTCGGAGCTGGTCTTCGGCTACATGACCGAGTACACCGGTCTGCGGTTCGCGTTCTTCCTGCTCGCCGAGTACGTCGGCATCGTGGTGATCGCCGCGCTGACCACAGTGCTGTTCCTGGGTGGTTGGCAGGGCCCGTTCGCCGACGACCAGCTGGGCTGGCTCTGGACGCTGCTCAAGATCTTCGCGGTGTCCTTCGTGATCATCTGGCTCCGGGTGTCCTACCCCCGGCTACGCGAGGACCAACTCCAACGCCTCTGCTGGCTGGTTCTGGTCCCCGCCTCCCTGGCCCAACTGGTCCTGACAGCCGCCGTCCGCATCGCCCTGTAGAACCCCTCTGCCCCCGCGCCGCCCTCCCGCCCGCGTCGATCTTGCAGTTTCTGTGCCGTCAAATCCCGCCGAGTGGGGCATTTCGGCGACAGAATGTGCAAGATCGACGCGCGCGAGGGGGCGGGTCAGCGCAGCGGGGTGTGTGCGGGATTCACCGGCTCTGCGGGGGGTGGGGGCGGGGTGCCGTCGCCGAAGGGGCGGCCACCCAGCGCTTCCCGGCCGTGCGGGGTGAGCCAGTTGGACAGGTCGGGGCCGAGCGGCACGATCCCGGTCGGGTTGATGTCGCGGTGCACCTCGTAGTAGTGCCGCTTGATGTGGTCGAAGTCGATGGTGTCGCCGAAGCCGGGAGTCTGGAACAGGTCCCGGGCGTACGCCCACAGCACCGGCATCTCGCTCAGCTTCTGCCTGTTGCACTTGAAGTGGCCGTGGTAGACCGGATCGAAGCGGACCAGCGTGGTGAACAGCCGCACGTCGGCCTCGGTGATGGTGTCGCCGACCAGGTAGCGCTGGTCGGTCAACCGCTCGGTGAGCCAGTCCAGCCGGTCGAAGAGCTGGTGGTACGCCTTGTCGTACGCCTCCTGGTTGCCCGCGAACCCGCACCGGTAGACGCCGTTGTTGACGTCCCGGAACACCACGGCGTTGACCTCGTCGATCTGCTCCCGCAGGTGCTCGGGGTAGAGCTGCGGGGCGCCCTCGCGGTGGTACGCCCTCCACTGCGTGGACAGGTCCAGGCTCATCTGCGCGTAGTCGTTTGTCACCACCTGCCCGGTCGGCACGTCCACGATCGCCGGCACTGTGATGCCGCGCTCGTAGCCGGGGAAGCGCTTGAAGTACGCCTCCTGGATGCGCTCGATGCCGAGCACCGGGTCCCGGCCGTCCGGGTCGAGGTCGAAGGTCCAGCTACGGGCGTCGTGGGTCGGGCCGGCCACCGCCATCGAGATGGCGTCCTCCAGACCGAGCAACCGCCGCACGATGATCAGTCGGTTGGCCCACGGGCAGGCCCGGCTGACCGCCAGCCGGTATCGGCCCGGCTCGACCGGATAGCCGTTGCGCCCGTCCTCGGTGATCCGGGTGGCGATGTACCGCTGGTCGCGGGTGAACTCGCCGCCCGGCTCGACGTACTTGCCGCCTTTTTCCTCGCCCACGTCGCCCTCCCGGGTTGGTCAGTGTCGCTACCCATCCTCGCGGATCTACGGCGCGCAGGGGCCCCGGATACCCTGCCGGCATGACGGATGTGGAGGCGGCGGCCCGGCGGTTCATCGCCGATGTGTGGAATGCCCGCCAGGAGGAGTCGGCGTACGAACTGGTCGCCGAGGAGTGCCCGGGGCTGGGCGGCACCGGGCCGGAGGCGACGTTGGCCTGGCACCGTGAGCGCCGGGCGGCCTTCCCGGACCTCCGCTACAAGATCGTCGACGTGGTCGCGGCCGGCGAGCGGGTGGCCGTGCACTGGCGGGCCGCCGGCACCCACGCCGGGCAGTTCGGGCCGGTGCCGCCAACCGGGCAGGTGGTCAGCTACTCGGGGGCGACGTTCCTGCGCTTCGACGCGGCGGGCCGGATCGTCGAGGTGTGGAGCTGCAACGAGCTGTTCCAGTTGCTGCAACAACTCGGCGTCGAGATGCTCCCGCCGGCAGTCGTCAGCGGACCCGGGGCGTGATCCGGCTGATCGGCAGATTGATCGGAAAGGGCTCGCCGGTGTCGACGAACTTCGTCCACCGCCCGGTCTCGGTGTAGACCTCGTTCACCGCGTCGATCCGGTAGGTAACGACCTCCAGCGCGGCTTCGGTCTCTATCCGCCAGTAGTAGGGGATGCCGGCCTGGGCGTACAACGCTGGCTTCAACACCCGGTCGATGGAGCGTGTGCTCGGTGAGACGATCTCGATGGCAAGGACCACCTCGTGCGGCTCGTACTTCGACGGCTCCCGAGCCGCCGCGGCAGCCGTGGTGATCAGCACGTCGGGGATGAAGGACCGGGTGCGGTTGATCCGCACCTCGACCGCCTGGGTCACGTCGTAGCCATCGGGGCATTCTTCGTCGAGCGCGGCCATCAGGTGGCCAGCAATGGTCTGGTGGGTGCGGGTGGGGGAGGGGGACATCAGCAGCACTCCATCGAGCAGTTCCCGGCGGCGGCCATCCTCGGGCAGCGCGTCCAGATCGTCAGTCGTCCATCCGCTCTCGGGCGGGTAGTCGCTCTGCAGCGCGGCGGTCATGGCGGGTCCTTCCAGGTGCGTTCGTTCTCCCCGCGACCACGGTACCGCCGTCGACCTGTGGGTGGTGGTCGCGCGCGCCGTGGCCACAGGGCAGGATGGTCGACATGAGCGACCCCAGCGAGCGCGGCGACACCAGCGAACGCGGCCTTCCCGGCGCGGGCCTGGTGAAAGGGCTGGCGGTCACCCTCAAAACGATGACCAGCCGTTCGACCACCCAGCAGTACCCGGACACGGCGCCTGACCTGCCGCCGCGCTCGCGCGGCGTGATCGCCCTGTCCGAGGAGAACTGCACGGTCTGCATGCTCTGCGCCCGTGAATGTCCGGACTGGTGCATCTACATCGACTCGCACAAGGAGGAGGTGGTGGTGCCCGGCGCCGCCCGCCCCCGCCAGCGCAACGTACTCGACAAGTTCGACATCGACTTCTCGCTCTGCATGTACTGCGGCATCTGCATCGAGGTCTGCCCGTTCGACGCGCTCTACTGGTCGCCGGAGTTCGAGTACGCCGAGTACGACATCAAGGACCTGCTGCACGACAAGGACCACCTCGGTCAGTGGATGGCCACCGTCCCGCCGCCGCCCGCGCACGACCCGAACGGCGAGCCGGCCAAGGAGGAAACGTCCGCCGCGCGCAAGGCGGCCGCCGCACGTCCCGCTCCGGCAGCGGTACGCCCCGACGCCGACCAGGACCCGGCGTCGTGAGCGCCCGAGCCGGAAAGGCGGCCCGGTGACCGGGGCGGATGTGCTGCTGCTCGCCCTCGGCGCGGTGGCGGTCGGTGCCGGCGTGTTGGTGGTGACCACGAAACACCTGGTCCGGGCCGGGCTCTACCTGGTGGTGTGCCTGGGCGCGTTGGCAGGTGACTTCCTGGTGCTCAGCGCCGAGCTGGTGGCGTGGGTGCAGGTGCTGATCTACGTGGGCGCGGTGGTGGTCCTGCTGCTGTTCGCGGTGATGCTGACCCGGGCCCCGATCGGCGCCTCCGACGACCTGGACCGGCCCGGCTGGCCGGCCGCGCTGATCGGTGGCGGCGCGGGGCTGGGGCTGACCGCACTGCTGGTCGACGCGTACCGCTGGAGCACCGTCAGGCTGCCCGCCGCCGGCACGGCCGAGCGGCTGGGTGAGCAGATCTTCCAATCCTGGGTGCTGCCGTTCGAGGTGCTCTCGGTGCTGCTGCTCTCCGCGCTGGTGGGCGCGATCGTGCTGTCCCGGCCGGACATCGGCCGAGCCGCCCCGCACCGCGACGGCACGGCAGGCGACCTGGTCGACAGCGAGCCCGGGGGGCGCCGGTGAGGCCGGTCATCCCGTACGTCACCGCCGCGCTGCTGTTCGGCCTCGGCGTGTACGGCGTACTGCGCCGCCGCAACGCGGTGCTGGTGCTGATGTCGGTCGAGTTGATGCTC
The DNA here is from genome assembly GCF_022229005.1 of Micromonospora trifolii. Lineage (GTDB taxonomy): Bacteria > Actinomycetota > Actinomycetes > Mycobacteriales > Micromonosporaceae > Micromonospora > Micromonospora trifolii. The sequence goes on along the minus strand of NZ_JAKKFD010000024.1, from coordinate 168,343 downwards.
AACGCTGTCAACCTGATCCTGGTCACCGCGGACACCACCGCCCGCGCCGTGCTCCCGCACTCGGGGCAGGTCTTCGCGCTCTTCGTCATCGTCCTCGCCGCCGCCGAGATCGGGGTGGGGCTGGCGATCGTCCTTCAGCTCTACCGGCTGCGGGCGACAGTCGCAGTGGATGACGTGCCGTTGACCGAGTCGCCGGATCCCGTCGGTGGGCGCGAGCCGGTCGTCCTGGACGCGGAGGCGGGCCGGTGACCGGGCTGCTCGGGGCGCTGCTGCCCGCCGTACCGCTGGCCGCCGGGCTGCTCGGTCTGCTGCTGCAGCCGGCCCCTCGGCGCGACGGCGCGACCGGCCGCGACCGGGCCCGGACGGCAGCGGTGACGCTCGGCGTCCTCGGTGCGGCCGGCGCGCTGGCGCTGGCCGTGGCGCTGCTGCTCACCGTCGACAGGCCGACGGAAACGTCGGCCACCTGGGTCGACTTCGGCGGGCTGGCGGTGACCCTCGGCGTACGGCTGGATGGCGCCGCCGCGCTGGTAGCGGTGGCGGTCACCGCTGTCGCCCTGGCCGTGCAGGTCTACTCGATCGGCTACCTGCGACGCGGTCCCCACGACGACGTGGAGGTGGATCACCGCTACCCGCCCTACGCCGCCCAGATCAGCCTCTTCACCGGTGCCATGCTGCTGGTGGTGGTCGCCGGCGACCTGATCATGCTGTTGGTCGGCTGGGAGGTGATGGGCCTCTGCTCGTACCTTCTGATCGCCCACGACCGCCGACTGGCCGGCGCCCCCGCCGCCGCCATGAAGGCGTTCCTGGTGACCCGGGTCGGTGACGTCGGTTTCCTGCTCGGCATCGCACTGCTGGGTGTGTCGACGGGCAGCTTCCGGATCGCCGACGTGCTCGCCCACGACCACTCCGGCGCCACGTTGACCGCCGCTGGCCTGCTGCTGCTCGCCGGTGTGGCCGGCAAGAGCGCGCAGTTCCCGCTGCACACCTGGCTGCCGGACGCGATGGCAGGCCCGACCCCGATCTCCGCGTTGATCCACGCCGCGACGATGGTCGCCGCCGGGGTGTACGCGGTGGCCCGGCTCTACCCGCTGTTCACCGCCGCGCCGGTGACGCTGACCGTGTTGGGGGTGCTCGGCGCGATCACGCTGCTGCTCGGCGCGCTCGCCGCCACCGCCCAGGACGACATCAAACGCGTGCTGGCCTGGTCGACTGTCTCCCAGCTGGGTTACATGACCGGCGCGCTGGCGGTCGGCTCACCGTCGGCCGCGCTGTTCCACCTGCTGACCCATGCCGCCTTCAAGGCGCTGCTGTTCCTCGCCGCCGGCGCGGTGATCCACGCAGTCGGCACCACACTGATGTCGGAGATGGGTGGGCTGCGGCGCAGCATGCCGGTGACGTTCTGGTGCACCGTGGTGGGCCTGGGCGCGCTGGCCGGGGTGCCGCCGTTGGCCGGTTTCTGGAGCAAGGACGGCGTACTGACGGTCGCCGAGTCGGCCGCGCTGGAGGGCACCGGCCCGGCCCCCTCCTGGGTGGGCTGGATCGTCTGGGTCGCCGGGCTGGTCGGCGTGGCGGTCACCGCCTGGTACGCGGGTCGGCTGCTGCTGCGCGCCTTCTTCGGCGCTCCGCGCCTGCCCCTGGTCCGCCCACACGACCCGCCGGCGGTGCTGCGCTGGCCGGTGCTGCTGCTGGCCGTGCCGGCCGCGCTCCTCGGTCTGGCCGGGTTCCTCGGGGCGTTCGCCGACCGCCTGCGGTTTCCCACAGTCCCGGTGGCGGGCTCCGAGGACGGCCTGGTCCACCTGGCGCCGGGGGTGCTGCTGCCGCTCGCGTTCCTGCTGTTCGGCGCCGCGCTGGTGACGCTGGGCTGGCGGCGCGACAGGGCCGCCGACCCGGCCGCCGCGCTGGGTCCGCTGCGGCCGGTCTTCGCCAGCGCGTTCCGGCTCGACGACGTCCAGCACGCAGTTGTGGTACGTCCCGTCCGCGCGCTTGCCCGCGCCGCGCGCACGACTGACGAGGTGGTGGTGGACGGCGCGGTCGAGGGCAGTGGGCGAGCCGCGTCCGGTCTGGGCGCGGGGCTGGCCGCGCTGCACCGCGCGGCGCTGCCCCGGGCCGCCGCCGGCGTCCTGGCCGGCGCGCTGCTGATCGGCCTTGCCGCCGCCCTGATCGGAGTTGTCCAGTGAGCGCGAGGAGTGAGCCGGGTTTGCGAGCCCCGCAGTCGCGAACAGAGGCGGTCCAGTGACGTTTGGTCAGGTGTTGCTGGTCGCTGTTCTGGCGGTGCCGGCGCTGGGTGCGGTAGCGGTGGCGGCGACGCCCCGGGACCGGGCGGCCCGGTTGGTCGGCACTGTCGCGGCGGCGTTGACCCTGCTGGCCGCGGTGCCGTTGGTGTTCGGCGGTCGAGGCTGGGTCGCGTGGTCGGCGGGCGCGCCAGCGGTGCGCCCGTGGCACCAACTGGATCTGCAGTGGGTGCCCGGTCTGGAGTTGCGCTTGCACCTCGGCGTCGACGGCATCTCCTGGCCGCTGGTGGTGTTGACCGCGCTGCTCACGTTGCTCTGCTGCGCGTACACGATGTGGCGGGTGCCGGACGGCGGCAGCGGCCGGGCGCTCGTCGCGCTGCTGTTGGTGGTCGAGGTGGGCATCCTGGGCACCTTTCTCGCCCTGGACCTGGTGTTGTTCTTCCTCTTCTTCGAGGTCGTCCTGCTGCCGATGTACGCGATCATCGCCGGCTGGGGTGGCGCGGACCGGCGTCGGGCGGCCCGGAAGTTCGCGCTCTACACGCTGTTCGGCTCGGTGCTGCTGCTGGTCGGCGTGTACGTGGTGGTCGCCGCCGCCGGCACCGCCGACCTGGTGACGCTGACCGGTGGTGCGGGCATGTCCAGGGGCACCCAGTTGGCAGCGTTCACACTGCTCGCGTTGGCGTTCGCGGTGAAGAGCCCGCTGTGGCCGTTGCACTCCTGGCTGCCCGACGCGCACACCCAGGCACCCACCGTGGGCAGTGTGGTGTTGGCCGGTGTGCTGCTCAAGATGGGCACCTACGGCCTGATCCGGGTGGCGGTGGGGGTGGCGCCGGAGGGCGCCCGTTGGGCGGCGCCGGTGCTCGGCGTGCTCGCCGTCGCCGCGATCCTGATCGGTTCGCTGGTCTGCCTGGCCCAGTCGGACGTGAAGCGGCTCATCGCGTACTCCAGCGTGGGGCACATGGGTTTCGTGCTGCTGGGCGTCGCCACGCTCACCGCCACCGGCATCCAGGCGGCGCTGATCGGCAACGTCGCGCACGGTGTGATTACTGGCTTGCTGTTCTTCCTGGCCGGGGCGGTGAAGGACCGCACCGGCACCGGCACCCTCGCCGAGCTCTCCGGGCTGCGGGAGACCGCGCCCCGGTTGGCGGGTCTGCTCGCGTTCGCGGCGATCGCGTCGCTGGGCCTGCCCGGGCTGGCCGGCTTCTGGGGCGAAGCGTTCGCGGTGATCGCCGCCGTGCAGGTGGGCGGCCCGCTCTGGACCACGCTCGGGGTGCTGGCGGCGGTCGGTGGGGCGCTCACCGCCGCGTACTTCCTGCGGTTGCTGCGCCAGGTCACCCACAACCGGCCGAGTCCCGCCGTCGGTCAGGTCGGCCCGGGCCTGGCCGGTGCGGAGTTGACCGCCTGGGTGCCGCTGGTGCTGCTCGCGTTGGCCATCGGGTTGGCGCCGACGCTGGTCCTCGGCGTCGCCGAGGCCCCCGTCGACGCCCTGATCGGTGTGGTCAAACCATGAACGTCGTGCAGAGTGTGGACAGCGTCGCGCTGCTGCCGGCCTACCTGGCCGCCGGCACTGCCGTGCTCGTGCTCATCACCGATCTGATCGTGGCCCGGCCACGGGCCACGATCGCGGTGGCAGCGCTCGGCGCGCTCGGCACCGCCGTCGGCTCCGCGCTGGTCGGGGCGGGTGCCGAGCGGCGGACGTTCTGCGTGGGCGCCGACTGCTCCTGGGTCTTCGGCGGTCGCGCGGCACTGGTCGGCGTGGTGGTCGCGCTGCTCACCCTCGGCGTGCTCGGGCTGTCGGTGCCCGCGCTGCGGGCCGGGCGGTCACCGGTCGGGGAGTACGCCTTCCTGCTGGCCTGCTCGATGACCGGCGGCGTGGTGCTCGGCGCGGCCGGCGACCTGATCACGCTGATCGTCGCCCTGGAGACGCTGACCCTGCCGCTGTACGTGCTGGTCGGCCTGCGCCGGGGGAGTCTCGCGAGCGCCGAAGCGGCGGTGACCTTCTTCGTGGTCAGCGTGGTGGCGACAACGCTGACCCTGCTCGGCGCGGCGCTGCTGTACGCGGTGACCGGTGGGCTGCACCTGGACCGGCTCGGCGCGTTGCTCGCCGAGCAGCCGGAGCTGCGGGACCTGCCGTTGACCACCGCCGCTGTGGCGGTGCTGCTGGTCGGCCTGGCCTTCAAGGTGGCGGCGGTGCCGTTCCACGCCTGGGCGCCGGCCACCTACGACGGGGCGCCGCTGCCGGTGGCCGCGTACCTGTCCACCGCGTCGAAGCTGGGCGGCCTGGTCGCCCTGCTCGCCGTGGTGCAGCGGGCGCTGCCGGCGGACCAGACCGGTCCGGTGCTCGCCCTGCTCGCCGTGCTCACCATGACCGTCGGCAACCTGGTCGCCCTGCGTCAGCGGCGGACCGTCCGGCTGCTCGCCTGGTCGTCCGTCGCGCAGGCCGGGTACATCCTCGCCCCGCTGGGAGCGTTGGCACTGGCCGCCGGGCGCACGGACGAGGCACGGTCCGCCGCATACGCGGCCGCCGTGGCGTACGCCGTCTTCTTCGTGGTGTTGGAACTGGCGGCGTTCGCGGGAGTGACAGCGCTGCGGCCGGCGGGTGCTGACGGAGGCACGCTGGACGACCTGCGCGGGGCAGCCCGGCGGCACCCGTGGCGAGCTGCGGCGTTCGGTCTCGCGCTGGTGGGTCTGGCTGGTCTGCCGCCAGGGCTGGCTGGCCTGTTCGCGAAGGTGACAGTGGTCCGGGCACTGCTGGACGGTGGCGCGGCCTGGCTGGCGCTGGTGGTGGCGCTGAACGCCGTGATCGGGCTCGCCTACTACCTGCGGGTGACCGCCGCGCTCTGGGCACCGACGACGACTCCCGGCCCGGCCGCGGCGCTCGCCGGTGGCGGAGCGTCGGGCGTACCCGTGGTGGGCGTGGTGGCGGTGGTGCTGGCGGTGGCGACGGTGGCCGCCGTGGTGCTCGGCGTCGCCCCGCAGTTGGTGCTCGACCTGGCCAGGCGCTGACCCCACCTGGGCCCCGGTCTCAGTCAACTCTCAGCGTTGAGACGGATGGTTGGCGGGTACCGGGTTGTTGGACCGGTCAGCGGATCCCGGCGATCCGTGCACCGAAGGAGACATCGTGCACCACAACCGTCTGAAGACCGCAGCGCTGCTCGGCCTGCTCAGCGCCCTGATCCTGGCGGTGGGCTACTGGTTCGGCGGCAGCGGCGGCCTGGTCATCGCCGTCGTCGTGTCTCTGGTCATGAACGGCGTCACCTACTTCTACTCCGACAAGCTCGCACTGCGCTCGATGGGGGCGCAACCGGTCACCGAGGCACAGTTCCCCGAGCTGTACCGGATGGTCCGGGAGTTGGCCACCGACGCCCGGCAGCCGATGCCGCGGCTCTACGTCAGCCCGACCTCGCAGCCCAACGCGTTCGCCACCGGTCGCAACCCGCAGCACGCGGCCGTCTGCGTGACCCAGGGCATCACCGAGATCCTCGACTACCGCGAGCTGCGCGGCGTGATCGGGCACGAGCTGTCGCACGTCTACAACCGGGACATCCTGATCTCCAGCGTGGCGGCCGGCCTGGCCAGCATCATCACCCTGCTGGCGAACCTCGCCTTCTTCATCCCGCTGGGCGGCGGGGACGACGAGGACCGGCCCAACCCGGCTGTGCTGCTGCTCACGCTGATCCTGGGCCCGATCGCGGCCACTGTGATCCAGTTGGCGATCAGCCGGAGCCGCGAGTTCCAGGCGGACGCCTCCGGCGCCGAGCTGAGCCGCGACCCGCTGGCCCTGGCCAGCGCGCTCCGCAAGATCGACGCGGTGGCCCGGCGTCGGCCGTTGCCGGCCCAGGGCCAGCTCACCAGCACCGCCCACCTCATGATCGCCAACCCGTTCCGGGGTGGCGGCATGGCGGCGCTCTTCTCCACCCACCCCAAGATGGAGGACCGCGTCGCCCGGCTGGAGCAGATGGCCCGCAACGCGGGGCCGGTGCAGTTCCAGCGTTGATCCGCTAGTCCACCGCCTCCGCCCGTACCCGGCAGCGCCGGGTACGGGCGGATCGCTGTGTCGGAGACCTATTCCGCTGTCTTCCGGTCAGGCGGCGGCGTTAGGGTCATAACGGCCCACGCTCATTACATCTTTGGGAGGTTCACGGTGACCGCGCTGCGTCAGTACCTGGGTGTCTGGCGGATCCCCGGCGCGCCCATGCTGCTGATCACCGGCATCATCGGGCGGCTCGGAATCGGCATGACCCCACTGGCGCTGCTCCTGGTGGTCGAGCAGGTGACCGGGCGCTACTCGCTGGCCGCCATCGCCGGCGGCATCTACGCCCTCGCCGGTGCCGCGCTCAGCCCGGTTGCCGGACGAATCGCCGACCGGGTCGGCCCCAGCCCCGTCCTGCTGCTCACCGCAGTAGCCCACCCGCTGGCACTCATCGGGTTGCTGCTGGCCAGCCGCTCCGGCGACGACGCTCTCCCCGCCATCTACCTCGCCGCAGGCGTGGCAGGTGCCACCTACCCGCCGCTCACCGCCGCCATCCGAGGCGCCTGGAACGACCTGACCGGCCCCAACTCCGGCCGGTACCACCTGCGCAACACCGCCCTGGCCGCCGAGACCACGCTGTTCGAAATCGTCTTCGTCCTCGGCCCGCTGCTCGTCGCCGGCTTCGTCCTCGTCGCCGACGCGGCGGCCGCGCTGATCGGTGCGGCAGTGGTCACCCTGGTCGGCACGACAGCCGTGGCCCTCGGCCGGGTCATGCGCGGCTGGCGTCCGCACCCGCAGGAACACCACGCCCGCGGGCTGGGCCCACTGCGGGTCCCCGGCTTCCCGGCCCTGCTGATCTGCGTCGCCGGCCTGGGCATCGCATTCGGAGCCGCCGGAGTGATCGTTCCGGCGTTCGCGAGCGACCACACCACCGACGACCCGGAGAGCCTCGCCGGTGTGCTGCTCGCGGTCTGGGGGGTCGGCAGCGCCATCGGTGGGCTCTGGTTCGGCGTCCGCAAGCCGGCACCGAACATGACCCGGCAGTTCGCCCTGCTGCTCGGCGCGCTGGCAGCCACCTTCGCCGTGTTCGCGGTGATGCCCACCCCACTCGCGCTGGGTGTCGCGCTGGTCGCCGGTGGGGCCACCATCGCGCCCGCGCTGACCCTGGAGAACACACTTGTCGGCCGGATCGCCCCGACCGGCATGTTGAACGAGGCGTACACCTGGGTGGTCACCGTCGCGGTGGCGGCGAGCGCCGCCGGCGGCTCGGCGGCCGGCGTGATCGTGGATCACGCCGGCGGCGTCCGCTGGGCGTTCCTGTTCGCCGGGGCGGCGGTCGCCGTCGGGGCCGCGGTCGCCGCACTGCCCGCCGGGCCCATCGCCCGAGCGGAAACCACTGCGGTACGCACCGAACGCCCCGTCACCGTCTGAACGCGTAGGCCAATCGGCCCGTGCCTCCGGTCGGGTGTACTTGATCGACTCGGGTTCCTGAAAGTCGCGGTATTCCAGTCGCCCGGATGCCCCGACTTCCAGGAACCCGAGTCGATCTAAGCCGGGACCGGACCGCTGCTGGGGGCCGAGGTGGGTGACCCTCAGCGGTAGTTGTTGAACTGGAGGGCGACGCCGAAGTCCTCGCCCTTGAGCAGCGAGATGACGGCCTGAAGGTCGTCGCGCTTCTTGCCAGTGACGCGCAGCTGGTCACCCTGGATCTGCGCCTGCACGCCCTTGGGGCCCTCGTCGCGGATCTTCTTGCTGATGGCCTTGGCCTTGTCCGTCTCGATGCCCTGGATCACCTTGCAGTCGATCTTGAAAATCTTGCCCGACGGGCGCGGCTCCCCAGCATCCAACGACTTCAACGAAATGTTCCGCTTGACGAGCTTCTCCTTGAACACGTCCAGTGCGGCGCGGACGCGCTCCTCGGTCTCCGCCTGAAGACCGATCGCCTCCTCGCCGGACCAGGAGATCTCAGCGCCGGTGCCGCGGAAGTCGAACCGCGTCGCGAGCTCCTTCTCCGCCTGCCGAAGGGCGTTGTCGACCTCCTGACGGTCAACCTTGCTCACGATGTCGAACGACGGGTTCGCTGCCATGTTTCTGCTCCTGCTGTCTGGCGGTCTGGGCCTGCCGTCGGCCGCCGACCAGCGGCACGACCCCCTGACCGTACCCGCTTGCATCGGTACCGGGGGGAGCCGCTATTCTTGCTTCCGCCGCCGCGTTGCGACGCGGTGGGGTGCCCTGGCGGGTTGCCCGAGCGGCCAATGGGAGCGGACTGTAAATCCGTCGCGAAAGCTTCAGAGGTTCGAATCCTCTACCCGCCACCAGGTGCAGACACGGCCCCTGACCAGCAGAGATGCTGATCGGGGGCCGTAGTCGTTTGTCTGGCCGGGTCCGGCTGAGTCCAGCCGTTGACGACTGGTTGTGGGCAGATGGTGGGCAGGTCGATCTTGCCTCTCAGTGCTCCTCTGGGGGCTGCGAACGCCCGTGCTCCGGGGAGTTGCTGGCCCGGCGTGATCGCACCTGGAGCACCGGCTGAGGCTGCCGCGGGCTTAGCTGGCTGCGTAGGTAGCCCGGGGGCAAGCCAGTCCCGGGGTTGGACTGGCGCGGCAGTCGGAAGCCTTGGCCCTCGATCAGGTCGACCTGCCGGCTTCCGTGCCGCCTGGCCTTGGTCGTGCTGGGTCTGGATCAGTGGAGCTCGGGGGCGGCGGTCCGGCGGCAGTCGGTGGCTCTCCGCCCCGGCGCCGGAGGCGGCCGGGGCGGCTTGCCGCCGGCCGGCTCACCGCCCGCGCCGCGCGAAGCGCGGCGCCTTGATCCAGAAAAGAAGAAATCGGCAGCAGCGTGGGAGCGGCACGTGCGGAAGATAGTGGTAAGCAAGACGTCTCGCTTACAAGTTCTGTGCGTAACGTACACACCCTCCGGGAACGGCTGCCCCCTCGGAGGCTAATCCGTACCAGCCCCGGCCAGCGTGCCACCATCCGACGCGGTTGTCAGCGTTGCAGAGGATGCCCTTGCCCATGACCAAGACAACGCCGCTTGGCGGATAACCCCATTCGGCCGGCACTGCCTGAGCCTGCTCACTTCGCGCCTCGGGCTGCCAACGATGGTGGCTGACTGACGACGTTTGACATTATCTTGTGCCTCTGCGTTCCCCCCCCCCCCGCCGCCGGGAGCGGGCACGGCTTGGTCCTGATGGTGGTCCTGTGCCGGTGAGGCGATCCGTTGAAGTCCGCAACCGTCCGGGTTGTCGCCTCATGTGTGGCGAAGAACGATCTCGGCCGGCACCTCGGCGAGAAGAGTTTGCATCCAGCGGTCCCGAGCTTGAGCGCCTTCGCTGTCGAGGCGCAGCCACACCTTCCTGGTCCGGGCGTCATCTAGGTCAAGCCTCCACACAGCTGCCTGCCCGGGGGCAAGCCGGCCATGGCTTGCCTGCAAGCGCCTAGACGAGAGACTGGGGTCGACGCCGTTCTGGCCATGGGTGAAGGAGACCCCGGTCCGATCGTCAATCACGGACACCGTGAGCCCGTCTATCGACTCTGAGGATTCGAGCCGGAGCCACAGGCGGTACCAACCTCCCGCATCCTCGATCTCCGCTGTGTATCGCGGTGAACGTTCCTCTCGCCTTCGGTCGTCGTTGATCCTGGCTTGTCGTCGCGCGTAGGAGGCGCTCGAGGAAGCGACAGCAAGTGCAAACAGTGAGACGACGAAGGCAGCAATGTCCATGGCCCGAAAGAGTAGGGCTCCGCTTGGGTTCGTTGGCAGCTCCAGGCGCCATCAGAGTCCGGCGTAGAGGTCGACTCGTCCGTCGCCCAGGTGGCCAGCTGCTGTCACATCGCAGCTGGCCTGCTGCACCTTGGGGTGCCGCCGGTCGGTCGCCCGTCGTCCTTGGTTGCGTTTGACGGCCCAGCGATGGCCGAGGGGCGGTCCAGCATTGCAGCGGTGTGGGATCCTTTCCTTCATCTTCTTCAAGCCGAAGTGGCATCCATTGGTTTTGCTAGCCCGCCAGGAGCCCACATGTCACGAAAGCCGCAGCGACGCTCAGGGGAAGAAATAGGTGGTCACGTCCTTGTTGAGCTCCTAGGTAGCGGAGGCAACGCCGAGGTTTGGCGAGCAAGGGGGCCGTCAGGCGGCGTTGCCATGAAGCTCGTTAGGGCTCGCCGAGGCGAACCTTATGCTCGATTCCAACGAGAGGTCGAGCAGCTGCGCCTGCTGGGCGACATGCCAGGGATCTTGCCGTACTTGGATAGTCATCTTCCGGATGAGCCGACCGCAAAGGATCCTGCTTGGCTTACGATGCCGATCGCGCAGCCTCTTAGAGACGCGCTGGGACCGGACCCGACGGCCGAGGTGGTTGTTTCCGCCATCGCCGCTATCACTAAAACGCTAGCTTCGATACACGCAATCGGTGTAAGCCATCGAGACGTGAAGCCCGATAACCTCTATATGTCCGACGAGCGATGGCTGATTGGCGACTTCGGCCTGGTCGATGCCCCCAACGTTGAACCGTTGACTGAGGGTGCCGTCAATCTGGGTCCCCGTCATTACCTCGCACCAGAGATGATACTTAGCCCGCACACAGCCGATGGTGCTGCGGCCGACGTTTACTCCCTCGGCAAGACGCTTTGGGTTCTACTCACGAACCAAGCCTTTCCTCTGCCAGGCGAGCATCGTCTTGACGTTGAACTCTTCAGGCTTACAACTTACTCTACTCACAAAGGCTTGGCTTCACTGGAGCGGCTGCTTGAAACGATGACGCGAACGGATCCTCGGGGGCGTCCGTCTGCTGAACGTATTGCTGATGAGCTGACCCAGTGGTCTGCACCAAGGCGTACGGTCGCCACCGGTGCAGATCTGTCTGACTTCGTACGTCGTGCACAGGAAGCGGTGCGGTATCAGTTGACGGAAGACGAGCGTCAGGCGAATCGGAAGCACAGGGTTGAAGCGCTAATGAGCAAATTTGCAAAAGAGGCTGAGGTTGTCAGTCGGCAGTGCCGTGCATCTGGTCTTCCCGTGACGGCTTTTTACGGCGGCAAGTACGGTGATTTTGATGTTGACGCATCGGATTACTTGAGTGAGAACCTAGGCGTTCTTGCGACAACCCAGGTCATGGGAGAAGATCCGCCGGAATCTCGCTCCGCAGGGCTGATCATTCAGGTGCACGAAAAAGCGCCAATGTTAAAGCTATGGATTGGTCTCGCGGCGATCCCTCGCCTTGATCCCGAAGTTATCCTAATTGCCGGCTCGTCCATCGCCTATTGGGGAGGGCGCCACCGAGGTTTATGGTCTGAACAGCGGAGAACAGTTTTGGGCGGGCCGGGAGAGAGGGCTTCTGTAGCTGACCTTCTTGATGAGATGATTTCGCGGCTTCCATCGGATGCCGAAGCCTGGGCTAACGCCCTGGAGGAGGATTCTGGCAGGCGCTAGTCTGCGCACGAGCACCCAATCACCACTCCGAGTGCCCTAAATAACGCGCCAAGCTAACCTTGGGCATCGCAGCCCTCACCCAATTAGCCGCTCAGAAGAATCGTCCTTCGCCCGGAGGGTTCGCGACGTGGCCGCCTGCCTCAGCTTTGTCATGTTCGGCCAATAGAGTCGCCAGGTTGTTCAGCGCGATCAAATCACCAGTATCGGCCGCCCGCCGGTACAACGCCTCTGCCTCCTGAAACCGACCACGCCTGGCCAGCATGTTCGCCAGGTTGTTCAGCGCGTTGGCGTGGCCAGCATCGGCCGCGCGTCGGTACCACGTCTCTGCGTCCTCAAGCCGACCACCCTGGGCCAGTAGGAGCGCCAGGTTGAATGACGCGTCCAAATGGCCGGCATCGGCCGCGCGTCGGTACCACGCCTCCGCGTCCTCAAGCCGACCATCCTCGGCCAGCAGGATCGCCAGGTTGTTCAGCGCCTCTACCTGTCCAGCATCGATCGCCCGGCGGTACAACGCCTCCGCCTCCTCAACCTGACCGGCCCGGGCCAGCAGGAGTGCCAGGTTATTCAGCGCGTAAACGTCGCCGGCGTCGACCGCCCGGCGGTACAACGCTTCCGCCTCCTCAAGCCGACCATCCTCGGCCAGCAAGTTCGCCAGGTTAAACAGCGCTCTCACGTGGCCGGCGTCGACCGCCCGGCGGTACAACGCTTCCGCCTCCTCACCCCGACCATCCTCGGCCAGCATGTTCGCCAGGCTGATCAGCGCGTCTACGTCGCCAGCATCGATTGCCCGGCGGTACAACGCTTCCGCCTCCTCAGCCCGACCAGCTCCGGCTCGCAAAACCCCTAGGTTGTTCAGCGCCTTTACTTGGCCAGCATCGATCGCCCGGCGGTACAACGCTTCCGCCTCCTCAGCCCGACCAGCTCCGGCTCGCAAAACCCCTAGATTGTTCAGCGCGTCTACGTCGCCAGCGTCGGCCGCCCGGCGGAACAACGCCTCCGCCTCCTCGACCCGACCACTTCCGGTCAGCAAAACCCCCAAGTTGTAAAGGCTGCGTGCGTCGCCGGCCTGGGCACCTCGCCGGCCGGCGAGTTCGGCTATGTCTAGCTTCCCCGCCTGATAAGCGCGCGCCAATAGGTTCCAGCAGACTAAGCCGTCGGCATGCTCGGCTACATAGCGCCGAACTTTGTCAGACACCGCACCGATTTCCGGATCTAATGAGGCATGGTCAAGAAGCATGTCAGAGATTCGGTAACCGTCGACGATGCCAATGCTGGAACCAGACGGAGCCAGGGCAGAAATATCGCCGCGTACAGGTCTACACGCCCATGCCAGCGCCTCACTGAACCAAGCATCCGGTGCGGCAGTGGCACGATGCCATCCGGTGAGGTAGCGCTCGGCCAAGCCCTCTAGCAAAGAAAGAGGGATTGGCTCGGGGTGCCCACAACGCCGGACGTCAACGGCGGCGGAGATTACCGCCTGCCCATATGCATCACCGCCGTGACGCCACCGCCGAATCAACTCACGGGCGCTGGCCAATGTCGCCGGCAATGCTCGACCTTTCCCGTGCTCCACGGCTTCGGCTAACCGAGGATCACCGCCGCTCAGCGCCACTGCCCGGTCCCACTCCGCCTCGGAGAATAGTGGTACCATGTCGATCTGCTCGGCCATGCCGACCACCTTGCGAGCGTCAGCGAACAAGTCCGCCTCAACGGCGTCCGGCATGTCGGAAAACCGGTCCCGTTTCTCCGGCCAGGTCGTGCCCATCAGAATGACCGGCCCGTTCTCCGGCAGTAGCAGCCTCCGAATCAGCTCCGACGTCAACCGACGATGACGAGGATTGGAGCCACCCGCAGCTGAGGTGGAGACGGTGACCGATGCGCTGGGCTCCAACAGTTCGTGAAGATCGTCCAACCAGACTACTGTGCGTCGGAGAACGGTGCCAGCATCGAGCAAAGACTCCGGGTCATGCCCCGCCGACCACAAACACAGCCGCCACTTGCCCAGCAGTTGCTGCATCGCCTCGGCGGCGCACCGGGTCTTACCCGAAGCTGGCGGTCCGACCAACAGCAAGAAACCGCCAGTGGCGCTCATCCGGGTCAGCGCGGTACGCACATCCACGTCACGATCCCGAGGCACATACAACGGCAACTCCGCCGACAACCGGTCGTCCGCCGTGGCGTCCAGCGGGATCGCCGGATGAACACCCAATGCCTGCCGGGCGGTGACATCCCGTACCAACGGCAACGCATTGACCCTCGGCGCCGGTCCAGCATTGGTCGGCGGCGTTGGGGATTGGGCAGCCGTACGAGCGGTAACCGTGGTGACCAGGAGGGCAACTATGCCCGCGAGCCAGGACGCGCGCTCGATCCAGTCCCAGCCTTTCGCCGCGCGGCCCCCATCCGCAAAATAACCCGCCGCATCAAGCCGGATGGCCAGAGCCAGCCCAACCGCAGCGATGCCCAGCAGCCCCCAGAACCATGGGGATTTCCCTACCCGTGACCCGGCCATCTGACCATGATGCCCACCGTGATGTTCTTGGGAGAGACCGGTATCTGACACTCCGCGCTCACTATCGGTATACAACATCGCGCCGAACCTGCCCCGTCTGCCATCGACCCGCTCGACTTGCCCGGGTCGATGGCAGACGGGAATGGCGTACCGCCACCCCACGGGACCGTGAGCCCCCACGGACCCCGTGCGATCCTGGAGCCGAGACGCCCCCGCCGGAGGCGCACTACCGCAACCCCGTAATCGCCGCCAGTTCTCCCGCGCGGCCGGAGTGTGCTTTACGCCGCGGTGCTGGACGCGCGGCCCGGCCATCTGCCGGCCACCAACCCCATGCCGGTCAACACCCTGTTGTTCTGCGGCGGCCCTTGGGCTTCCGCTTCCCGCGCCGGCCGCCCGGCGTGTCATGGGCGGAGTCGGTGCGCTAGCGGAGCGACGGACACGCGCCCGGGCGGCCCGCTTAGGGCCGCCTTGAGGACGTATCGAAGGTGCGGACTGCTTTACCGCTCTGTCTGAAGTAGTCGGTAGGTTCTGACGACTGTTCCGACGGCTCCGTTTGTTCGAGTGAGGCTCTGTTGTTCCATCAGGGCCGCGCCCACCTCGACAGCGAAAAGGGCTGCTAGCTCTGCGTCAGCGGCGACCTGGCGCTGTTGTGTTTCCGTCTCGGAACCCTCGTCTAGCCCACGCTCGTGCTGGCGGAGGGTTGCGTAGGTTCCTCGGCCGTGTTCGGTGGCGACCAAGCCTGTCTCGCGTAACGCGGCTATTGCCTGACGAACTGTGCCGCGCGCTACCCGGAATTCGGCGGTGAGCGCGCTCTCGGCCGGCAAGAGGGCTCCGGGCGGGATGACGCCGCTCTCGATGCGTTCTCTCAGCTCTTCGGCGATGACGCGGAAGCGGGGCTGTCCCTGGTGCGGGGTGGGCACCTGCTCACCGTACCTGGCACTTGTCTTACCAAGTGCCAACCAAGTGACCCGTTTCGACGTCTAGACAACTCGTCCACTTGTAGATACGTTTCTTGATGTGCGGCTGGGGTGACGGCTCGTGTCAGGGGTGGTCTCGCGACTGCTCTGGTCGCACCTGGTGCGCGGCGTCCTGTCGGACCGGTTGCGGTAGTCGCGCATACAAGTTGGCTCGGCGATACCCGACCCGTCCGGCGTCGGGCGGTGCGCCGCGCCCTCATCCGGGCCGGTGGCCGGCCGCATTCCCCCGTGGCTGGCCACCGGTCCCCGCCTACCTGCGGAGGTGCGATGTCCGGCTCCCATCGTCGACACCATTGGCTCTCGTCCTGCTGGTCCCGAAGGCGCCCATCTGCCCTGGGTGCCAGCAGCGTCGGTCAGTCGAGTTCTCGCGCGGCTTCTACGACCTCCTCGCCGCGGTGGTCGACGGACGCCACCCGTGGATTTCCTGCGCTGCGGTATGCGCCCTTGATGACGCGGGCCCAACTCTTTCGAGGCAACGGCGGGCGGTGGCCGCGATGAGTCGTACGGACAAGCCGGCCGCCGTCACGATCCACCCGGACTGGTGCGCCCCCGATCGCTGCGGCTACCTGGTGCCGCCGGTGATGACGCATATGGCCCGCCGTCATCGCGGCTCAATGCAACGGGCGGGCGACAGTCGGGCGGGCGGCCTTGTCGTCACGTACCTCATCAGTAGTGAGGCTCTGGGTGGTCCCATGGTCGGCGTGCACGTGACGTGCAGGGCTGGGAACGCCTGGGCAGAGTTGTCCTTGCCGCAAGCGGCCCAACTGGTTGAGCAACTTCGCGGATCACTGGCCCAGGTCACCGGGCAAGAGGTGGCCGGCGATGAGTGAGGGTGCTGCCATTCCAGAGGGCCGGTCGCCGTTGTCGATCGCGCCGGTCGTGTGCCCCGTGTGGTGTCGGGGCTGTGGACCGAACGACCCGATGCACCGCGGGCTTCTCTCCACCATTGGACGGGAGCGGACCGGCTGGGTCACCGTCCAACTGGTCGTCGACCGGTTCGCCCGCCGGGACCTGGCTGTGAAGCTCGATGCGACCCGATACGGCGCGACGCAGACCGTGCTTCTGTCGCCCGCGCAGGTGGATCGGCTCATCGACGAGCTGGAGATGCTGACACCTGCAGAAGGCGGCGAGCGGGCCGGAGAGACGCGGTGAACGCCAATACGCGTCGGGGCTCAGCCGTTCCTCGTACTCCTGGCCTGCGCCCTGCGCGGCCACCGCGAGCAGCGGCAGCCGTACCGCCGGTTCCTGAGCGGCCCGCTGGCGGCACCACCTGGCAGACGTTGGAACGTCTAGGGGGTACGGTGACCGGTGTGCAAGGCCGGGACTGGCGCCCTCGCTACCTGCAACTCGCGGAGGAGTTGCGGGCGAAGATCGTGAGCGGCGAACTGGCCCCCGGCACCCTGATGCCCAGCGAGACCGAGTTGGCCGACACCTCGGGCCTGTCCCGAACGAGCGTCCGCAACGCCATCCGGCAGCTCCGGGAATGGGGCCTGGTCCGCGCGGAGCAGGGGCGCGGCACCTACGTGCGGGCACCCCGCCAGCGGGTACGCCGTCGCAACACCGAGCGGTACCAGTGGGAGAAGGATCGCGTCCTGCTCGACGAGGACGAGCGGCTGAAGACTGGCGCCACCGAACACGACACCGGCCTGACTGTCGACGACCTGAAGTTCCACGCCGAATACTCTCGGGTGGAGGCGGATGCGGAGATGGCGGCGGCCTTGCAGGTCGAGCCGGGTGCGCCGCTACTGCGCCGGGTCTACTGGACGTCGTCGCGGCACGAGAACGCGCCGTTGACCGTGTCGTACTCCTACCTGCCCTACGACCTGGTGGCCGCGAACCTGGACCTGCTCGACGCGGGCAAGGAACCGTGGCCGGGGGGCACGCAGCATCAGCTCTACACGCTGGGTATCGAGTTGGATCGGATCGACGACGAGATCCGGGCGCGTCCGCCGTCGCCGGATGAGGCCGAGTTGCTGGACATCGACCCGGGCGTCTCCGTGCTCACCGTGCGAAAGACCTCGACCGACACCACCGGCCGGGTCGTCGAGGTCGCCGATGTGGTGATGCCGGGTGACCGCACCGAGCTTGTCTACTCCCACAGACTCCAGCGGTGGAAAACTTGACGCAGCTCGTCTCGGTCATCACCCCGGTCCACGCGCCCAGCATCGAGCACCTGCCTGGCGCCTACGAGTCGTTGGCCAAGCAGGAGATGCCTGACGGCTGGGACTGGGAATGGCTCGTCCAGGAGGACGGGCAGACCGGCGCCCTGGTCGACGCGCTGCCCGATGATCCCCGGATCAGTCTGGGCACCGGCCGTCCCGGTGGGCCTGGTGTTGCCCGTACCCTCGCGCTCTCCCGAGTCTCCGGGGACCTCATCAAGGTCCTGGACGCCGACGATCAGCTGACTCCCGGCGCGCTCACTCGGGACATCGCCGCGTTCGACGCGCACCCGCAGATCGGCTGGACCACCTCGCGGGTACTCGACCTGCTGCCGGACGGCTCGACCGCCGGATGGGACAAGGATCCGGCCGGCGGAGTCATCGACCGCGGTGCGGTCCTGACGTTCTGGAAGACCAACGACTACCGAGCATCGGTGCACCCGGCGACCCTGTGCCTGCGGCGGGATCTCGTCTTCGCCCTGGGCGGCTGGATGGCCCTGCCCGCCTCCGAGGACACCGGCCTCCTGCTTGCAGCCAACGCGGTCACCGCGGGCTACTTCACCCGGGAGTACGGCCTGCTCTATCGCAAGTGGCCCGGACAGGTCACCAGCCAGTCCGCACACCGGGAACCGGCCGAGTACCAGGCACGGATGAGGATCATTGAGGCCCGAGCCAACGCCCTGACCTCGATGATCCCGAACGGCTTCGACGGCAGCGCTACGGCGTAGCCTCGTGCCCCGGCATCCCGTGGGTGCGGCGCCGCTCCTTCATTTCCGCTTCAAAGATGTGCCGCCGACCGCCCGCCAGCTTCTCCCGCGCGTCCCGCTCGATCTCCTGGAACGCGGCGTAGTAGCCGTCGTCGAACTCCTCCATGATCTGGAAGGTCCACCGGCCGGGTAGCAGGTTCCGCCCCATCAGCTCGTGCGCAACCCGGTCGGCCATCTCGTCATGTCCGGCCTCGCGAAGTAGCTTCACCACCCGGTCGAGGGTGAGATCCGCGCCGCCGACGAGCTGGTGCGCCGAGTAGAGGTGCCCTCGCACCCGATGGATCGTCTCCAGTGCCTTGCTCAACTCGCCGAGAGCCTCCACCGTCGTGTCGTCCACCCCGGCCGGCCGCGAGTGTGCCTCGTCGACCGAACGCCGTTCCATCTGCTCTGCCACAACTGCTCCGGTACCCGGCGGAGAGGAGTTCAAGCGGGAGGCGATGCATTGTCTGCAGCACGGAGAGTGCGCGATACAACAGGCGTAGGCTGCCGTCAAGCACCGACACGGTGCGGGCTCAAAGTCCGGGCTGAATAGTCTTAGAGTCGAAGCTTCCGCTGAGTCCGGTTGCAATTCCTGGCGCCGATGTGTCTATGATTATCGCGAGTCATAATCGGCTGCCCGAGCGACGCAAAACCGATGAATCGCCAAGATCAAGAACGGCGATCACACCGAGTTCGCGTGAGGTGGTGGAGCATGGCTCGATCCCGGAAGCGGTCCAAGCCTCGGCAGGTGCGAGGCCGAAACCGCAGGAGGCGTGGTTGGCTGCGGCAGTGCGGCGTTAAGGCTCTGACCTGGGTTGTCAGGTTGGGCATCGCCGTGGTTTCGCTGATCACTCACTTCAGGGATGGGTCTGGAGGCCAGGCCACCTAGTAGGTGACCCGGCCCCCAGGTGGGGCTCCCGCGTTAGCTTACCGGCGCAGCGGGGGCCCCTTTTCTCTGCGCCCACTCAACTACGTGAACGCAGACTCCTGAGCGTGGGTGCGTTGAACGTTCAACGCTTCCCAACTTCTAAAACCAAGCGTATAACACTCTGCGCTGCTCGTCACTCTGCCACAGTTGCAGTATCAGCGACTGTAATCCTTGCAGTATCAGCTACAGCAATATTTACAGTGTTCCTTGCAGTGGTCGTTGCAGCGTTGCGTACAGCAGTTGCAGTATCAAGCAGACCTTCGTCGGCAGCAAGCTTGGCGACATCGCAGGCGCCCGATCGGTCGACAACGCTGGTGACTGTTCGGCCAGACGGCAGGTGTCCGGTACGGGCTTGCTAGCAAGCTAGCAAGCAAGCAAGGCCGTGGGCGGGTGCAGCGCGAACCTAGAGAAGTTTGCAAACAAGTTTACAAACAGGTTTGCATGCTTGTTTGCATGCATGCTCGCTCATGAGGCGTCGCTTGGCGGGCGTGAGCAGGGGGAGCCTTCGAGCTGCGTTGCTCCTATATGGCTCCGACCGCAGTGCCTGACTCTGTTCCCTGCGCAGCTGCTAGGGCCACGCTCACTGCAGGTGGTGGGCGCAAGAGCGTGCCGCCAGCCGTCGATCAGCTTGTCCTCCCGTACCCGTGCCCTGACTTGCTGGTGCGGTCTCTGCCGATCTCTGGGCGGTGTCCTCGCTGCCGGTTGGTGGTGTCGGCCCACCTCGGCGGCTTGTTGTTGACTTGTCTGCCAAGTGCCGTCTACCTTGGACGCAACTTGGCAGACAAGTTAACAAGTTGGAGGTTGAGCGATGGCTCTGCGAGGCGGCACGAGGTTCGCGGTGCGGTGTGAGGACGTGTTCCCGGCGGGGTGCGCGTTGGTGCCCGAGTCTCTGGGCGAGGTCGAGGACTACGACGAGAAGACGGGCCGGCGTAGCCCGGCGAAGGACAAGTTGACCGGCCAGCGGGTGTGGCAGGTCCGGGTGATGGATCTGGATCCGGAGCTGGGGAAGCGGTCGCGGGAGACGACGGTGAAGATCTCGGCGGACTACCAGCCGGTGCCGCCGACGGGTGGCCTGTTCGAGGCGGTGGAGTTCGACGGCATGACGGTCACGCCGTACGTGGGCAACAACGGTCGGATGGCGTATTCGCTGCGGGCGACCGGGATGCGTGCCCCGGCGGGCGTGGCCACGAAGGCGGCGCAGTAGCTGCATCTGGTGGGGGCGGGGCTGTCAGGTCTTGGCGGACGGCAGCCCCGCCCTCTGTCTCTTTCCCCTGCTCTGTCGAGAGAGGTAGTGACATGTCCAAGCGTATGCCTGCCGTCCTGCGGCGGCCCACAGTGGCGGCTGCCCGATGATGCGCCGGCCGCGCGGCGAGGTCGTGATGACCACCGCCGGGGATCTGATGGTGATCCGCCCGCGCCGTCTGGAGCTGCCGGTCTGGCTGATCGCGCCCGGCCTCGTGCTCCGGTGGCTGTGGCGGGGCCTGTGGTGGTGTCTTCGCCACCCGGTCGCCGTCGGCCTGGTCGTGCCCGGGGTGAGCCTCTACCGCGAGTTCGGCCGATCCGGCGTGATCGTGCCCGTCGTCCTGGCCGCTGCCGTGTCGGCGCTGTGGCGGTGGCGGCACGAGTCGTCCTGGTGGACCTGGTGCGCCGGTCCGATCCTCGGCCGTTTCCGTCAGCTCTTCGTCTACCGGCGGGCCTGGCGCGAGGCAATGACCCTCTGCGGGCTGGCCAAGGTGTACGACCATCGCACGGTCCTGCCGGAGCTGCTGCGGGTCCGCTCGGATCAGGCGCTCGACGTGCTGACCATCCGCATGGTCCGCGGCCAGACACCGGAGGAATTCCAGAAGGCAACGGCGAACCTGGCGTACGCCTTCGCCCGGCGGCACGCCCGGGTCTACTCCGAGCGTCCCGATGACCCGCCGATCCGGTCGGGCTACTGGGCGCTGGTCCTGGGCGCGGTGGATCGGCTGCGGTTCCGGGACCGGCCGTCGGTGGTCTACCTGGTGGTGGTCCGCACGGATGCGCTGCGCACCCTGGTCGACCCCTTCGACGTGCCATCGGTGCCTGACTTCACCGCGTTGCCGCTGGCTCGGCGGGAAGACCTGCGGCACTGGTGCCTGCACCTGCTCGCCACGCACGTCCTCATCGGTGGCGCGACCCGGTCCGGTAAGGGCTCGGTGCTGTGGTCGCTGGTTCGCGTTCTGGCCGGCGGTATCTCCTCCGGCCTGGTCCGGCTCTGGGTGATCGATCCCAAAGGCGGCATGGAGTTCGCGATGGGTCGGCCGCTGTTCGCCCGGTTCGCCTGCAAGTCGTTCGAGGCCATGGCCGATCTGCTCGACGAGGCCGTGACAGTCATGCGGGAACGGCAGACCCGGCTTGCCGGTGCGGTGCGGGTGCACACTCCGACTCTGGCTGACCCCTTGGTCGTGGTCGTCATCGACGAGATGGCGGCACTAACCGCGTACCTCCAGGATGTTGACCTGCGCAAGCGCATCGCCGGCTCGCTCGGGTTGCTGCTGTCGCAGGGAGCCGGCGTCGGTGTTCTGGTGGTGGCCGTGTTGCAGGACCCCCGCAAGGAGGTCCTGCCGTTCCGGGACCTGTTCCCGACCCGGATCGCGCTCGGCCTGACCGAGGCCACTCAGGTCGACCTCGTGTTGGGTGACGGTGCCCGCAACCGGGGTGCCCTCGCCGACCAGATGCCCCGCTGGGCCAAGGGCGTCGGCTACGTGATCCTCGACGGCACCCCGGAGCCGGCCCGGGTCCGCTTCTCCTACATCGCCGACGACCACATTCGGGACTTGGCCGCGGAGTACCCGGCACCGGCCGACGCGGTGGACATCCTCGCCCAGGTCGGCCGGGAAACCGCCACCGAACCGGTCCGCCCGCCGCTGCCCCGGCAGCGTCGCGGACCGCTGCTGCCCGACTCGCTGCTGAACATCCTCAACCGGGACACCGATGGCGGTGAGCCGCGATGACCGCCCAGACCGACGGCCGAACCTTCTACCGGCTCCGCGCACCCGGCACCGACGGCGCCACCAGCACGGCCGTGTCCGTCCGCGTCGACCCCGCCCGGCCCGACGCATACCCGGTCTATCTCGCCGTCGGTGGCGGCCGGCGCCGCATGTACCTGACCCCCGACGAGGCGTGGGCGCTGTGGCGCTGCCTCTCCGAAGCGGTGGCCTCCCTCGGCGAGCCACCCGACCACATCCGTACCCGCGTCGCCCCGGCCCGGAGGTAACCGATGTCCCTCAAGAGCTTCTTCCTCGGCACCCACCGCCTCAAGCCGCTGCACATCGAGCTCAACGGCTCCCCGGACCGACTCGCCGGTGCCCTGCACGGCCTGGCGCACATGGTCAACCGCCGCCGCGACCTCAACGGCCAACAGATCTGCATCACCCTGACCGTGCGCGACACCAGGGGCGGCCGATGATCCGGGAACGCGCCGAGTCCGGCGTCCGGGTCCTGATCCTGCTCGCCATCGGCACCATGGCCGGCGCCGCCGCCTTTACCCACGTCCACGACCTGACCGTTGCCCACGGTCAGCCTGACTGGATCGGCTGGGCCAACGCCGTAGCGGTCGAGCTGATGGCCATCTACCTCGGCCTGGAGATCCGTGCCCGCCGTCGAACTGGTCGACCCGTCGGCCTGGTCGGCGTCCTCCTGATCGCGTTCGCGCTGCTCTCCCTCGCCGCCCAGGTTGCCGAAGCCGAACCGTCCGTCTGGGGCTGGATCGTCGCGGCGGTGCCGTCGCTGGCCTTCCTCGCCCTGGTGAAGGTCGTCCTGTCCAGCGAACCCACCACACCGCCTGCCCCGGAGCCCAATCAGCCGCAGGGCGATTGGTACGACGAGCCGCAGCCTGTCGAACCCGCGCCGCCGGCTCCGGTGATGCCGCCGGCATCAGCCGCGGTGCTGCCTCGGGTCGGTGTCGTCCAGTCCAACCGGCCCCAGGTCGTCGGGATCATCCGATGACGGCCACCCTCGTAGCCGGGCGGCGGCTACCGGAACTCGTGAACGACCTCGATCAGTCCAACGATGTGCGCGTTGAACTCGTCCAGCTCCTCGGCCGGCACCCACAGCTCCAGAATGGTCTTACCCCCAGCCTGGCGGACCGGGTACCGACTCAGGAACTCCGACTCCACCCGGAAGCGGGTTACGTAGCCGACGCCGGACGCGGGCACGTTCCAGTCCCGGGCGATCATCACCGCGTAGTCCTCGTTCAGGACCGGGTAGAAGATCGGCTGATCCGGCAGGCGCGGCGGCCACGCCCGCCATCCGGACTCGCGGACGAGATCCAGCTCTTTCGGCCCGGTTGGGCGCCACAGCACCGTCGTACCGTCATCGCTGTTCATGTCGACCTCGCCGCTCGGATTCTTGGTGAGCCCGGACAGTACCGGCGGGCCGGCACCCGAGACCACCGCATTCGACTCGCGGTGGGGGTGGGCCGATGACGGCTCCGACCCTGCCGGGCCTCGAACCCGCCGCGGCCCCGGTTGCTCCTCGACCGGGGTCGCGGGCGGCCCGCATGGCGCTACCCCGCTCGATCGACGTCCTCAAAGACATCGCCATCGAGTACGGCGTCTGCGTCCGCCCCCTCGCCATGCGCCGGACCGACCTCGACACCGGCCTGACCGAAGTCATCGACCTGCCCTGCGGCGCGACCCGCGAGGACAAGTGCCCGCCATGCGCCAAGAAGAACCGCCGGCTACGGCAAGCCCAGATCCGCGAAGGCTGGCACCGCGACGACGAGCCGTTACCCGGCCCGGAACCAGCGACCGAGGCGCAGAAGTCCCTGATCCTGTTCCGCGCACACCTGGAGTTCTCCCGCGACGAGGCGGTGAGGGCGGCCCAGTGGGACCAGGTGACCGACCTCGACGAGGCTATCCGCGAGGTAGAGGAAGCCATCACCGCTGAGGGCCTGCGCGGGCGCGTCGGACCACCTCACGCCAGCGACGACGAGGACCAGGACGACGAGCCCGGCCCACGGCGCAAGCGCTCCACCAAGCGGCGCCAGGATGCCCCCGAACTGCCCCGGCGCAAGGTCGAGCGGCGCACCGTCGGCAAGACCTACACCGCCCCGGACGGCTCCACCTACCAACCGTCGATGTGGCTGACGCTCACCCTCGACTCGTACGGCCCGGTCCGCCCCGACGGCACCCCGGTCAACCCGGCCAGGTACGACTACCGCCGCGCAGCCTGGGACGCCGTGCACTTCCCCCGGCTTCTCGACCGGTTCTGGCAGAACCTTCGGCGCTGCGAGGGCTGGAACGTCCAGTACGCCGGCTGCGTCGAGCCGCAACGCCGTCTCGCCCCGCACGCCCACTTCGCCATCCGGGGCACCATCCCTCGGGACGTGCTCCGCACCGTGGCGGCGGCGACCTACCACCAGGTGTGGTGGCCCTCGGTCGACGTCCAGCGCTACACCCTCGACCGGCTTCCGATCTGGGACGAGCAGGCGGCAGCATGGGCAGACCCCGACTCCCGCCTGCCGTTGACCACCTGGTCGGAAGCCCTCGACACCATCGACGACGACCCGGACGCGGAACCTGTGCACGTAGTCCGCTTCGGCGCCCAGGTGGACGCCCGCGGCGTCATGCCCGGCACTGAGGACGCCGAACGGACCATCCGGTACGTCACGAAATACATAACCAAGCACACCGGCGACTGCCACAAGGCGACCACCGATCGGCAACGCAAGCACCTCGACCGGCTCTGGCAGCAACTCCAGCTCACGCCATGCACCGACCGGTGCGCCAACTGGCTGCTTTACGGCGTCCAGCCCAAGAAGGCGCACGCCAAGCACAAGCCGGGCCGCTGCAAGGGCAAGTTCCACCAGCGCGACACCCTCGGCATCGGCGGCCGGCGCATCCTCATCTCCCGCGACTGGTCCGGCAAGACCCTCGCCGACCACAAGCACGACGCGCGGGCCTGGGTCCGGGCACTGCTCGGCGTCACCACCGACGGCACGCAACTCGTCGACGACCAGGGCGCCACCCCCGAACGGGTCCGGCATGCCTGGGAGTTGGCCCGGCCCGATGACCCGGACGTCGGCCCGATGACCCACCGGCTCATGCGGTCGATCAGCGAACGGGCCCGCTGGCGCTCCGAACTGCTCGCCGCCAAGGACCGGGCCGCGCAGGGGTCCCCAGATCTTTCGGCAACTCAGCACAGCGCACAGCACGACGGGGAGGAGACGCAGTGAACGAGGAGTTGTTGACCGTGCCGGAAGTGCTCGCCGAGCTGCGCGTACCGCGCTCGACCTGGTTCTACTGGCGGCAGACCGGCAAGGGACCACGAGTCATCAAGCTCCCGAACGGGCAGCTTCGGGTCCGCCGGTCGGCGCTCGGTCGGTGGCTCGGCGACCTGGAGCAGGACGCCGCATGAAGAGC
The DNA here is from genome assembly GCF_022229005.1 of Micromonospora trifolii. Lineage (GTDB taxonomy): Bacteria > Actinomycetota > Actinomycetes > Mycobacteriales > Micromonosporaceae > Micromonospora > Micromonospora trifolii. The sequence goes on along the minus strand of NZ_JAKKFD010000024.1, from coordinate 143,019 downwards.
TATGAGGTCCAGATCTGGGAGATCGGTAAGCGCGCTGACCGGAAGGCTCGGCCGTGGCGGGTTCGCTGGGCGGTGAGTGGCCAGCGCTTCGAGGACATGTTCCGTACGAAGGCGTTGGCGCACTCGTTCCGCGCCGAGCTGGTCCAGGCGGCCAACGCGGGGGAGCCCTTCGACCCGGCCACCGGCCGCCCGGTCTCCGAGGCCAGAACCAAGAACCCCACCACCTGGTACGCGCACAGCCGGGCGTACGTCGAGATGAAGTGGCCCCGGGCGGCTGCCAAGACCCGGCGCTCGATCGTCGAAGCGCTGACCTCCATCACGGTGACCCTGACCCGGCCGACCAAGCGGGGCCGACCGACTGACGCGTTGCTCCGTGAGGCGCTGTACCTCTACGGCCTCAACCCACGCCGCTGGTCCGACGAGATCCCCGCCGAAGACGCGGCGGCCCTCGCCTGGCTGGAAACCGCGTCCCTCCCGGTAGTCGAACTCGACTCACCCGCGATGGTCCGCCGCGTCCTCGACAGCCTCTGCGTACGCCTCGACGGCAAGCCCGCGGCTGCCTCCACCGTCCAGCGCAAGCGGGCCACCTTCTACAACGTGCTCGGGTACGCCGTCGAGCTGGAGCTGGTCGCCTCCAACCCGGTCGACCGGGTCCAGTGGACCGCGCCCGAGGTTGCACAGTCGATCGACCGGCGGGTGGTGGCGAACTCTCCACGCTGCTGGAGGCGGTGAAATCTCTCGGCAAACGCGCCGACAAGGTCACCGCGTTCTTCGGCTGCCTCTACTACGCGGGGATGCGTCCCTCGGAAGCTGCGGACCTCCGGCGGGAGGACTGTGACCTTGCCGGCCGGTGCGCCGACTGCGGCGCCGACTTCGACGACCTGGCGGCGGTCAAGCCTTCCCGGTCCTGCGAACACGAGAAGATCGAATATCGCTGGGGCCGCCTGGTGCTCGCCGGCACCTCGCCGCGCGCCGGGTCGCACTGGACCGATGACGGCGGTTCCCACGAGCGACGCGGACTCAAGCACCGGGGGAGGGCCGAGACTCGTACGGTCCCGATTCCGCCTCGGCTCGTCGAGCTGCTGTGCGCGCACGTCGAGAATCACGGGGTCGGTCCGGACGGGCGGTTCTTCCGGGGTCTGCACGGTGGGCCGCTGTCCGAGTCGGTCTATGACCGGTGGTGGAAGCTCGCCCGCGAGAAGGCGCTGACCGAATCGCAGGTCGCCTCGCCGCTCGTCCGCCGTCCGTACGATCTGCGGCACGCGGCGGCCTCGCTCTGGCTGAATGCCGGCGTCCCACCGACCGAGGTCGCCCGGCGCCTGGGTCACGGCGTCGCCGTCCTGCCCCGGGTCTACGCCAACTGCATCGACGGGGGCGACGACACCATGAACGACAAGATCGGCGACGCCCTCGGATGAGCACTCGTGCTTCGGTCCTTCTAGGCAGTCGTTGGGTGGCCGAGAAGGCGCCGAGCTTCACCGACGACGTCCGCGTCGATATCCCTGGTTGCGGTGCTGCTGTGCGGTTGCCAGTCGTGGATGGCGGCTACGAGGTCGTAGGCGTTGTCCAATGCGATCAGTTCGGCTGCCAGGGGAGTGCCGTCGTAGGAGATGAATCGGTATGCCCAAGAGGTGAGATCACGAGGCGCGATGGTCTGTGCGAGCAGTCGCCGGGCCATGATGCGGAGGGCTTGCTCCTCGCTCTCTCGGCTCCCCTCGGCGTAGTAATTCAGAGAGAGTTCCGACAGCGCGCCTTCGAGCCAACGCCGCAGCTCGTCGTTTTCCGTGCCCTTCACTGGCGAGATGCCGGCGACGATCTGGAGAGCCGGGCTGTCTATGCCCGCGATGAGGCAGTCACAGGCGGCGTCGATCACCTGGGCCGCGGTGCCGGAACCGACGCTCCAGAAGACAGCGGCGTCCTGGAGGCGAGCGAGGGCGTCCTGATCGAGCATCGCTACATGATCCGGCAGCGCGCCCGGGCTGTCGCTGGCTTATCCGCGGCTCGTCTGCCGGCCGTACGACCTGCGGCACGCGGCGGCCTCGCTTCGGCTGAATGCCGGCGTCCCGCCGACTGAGGTTGCCCGGCGCCTGGGCCACGGCGTGGCCGTTCTGCTCCGCGTCTACGCCAACTGCATCGACGGGGGAGACGACACCATGAACGACAAGATCGGCGATGCGCTCGGATGACACTAGCGCCGATGTGTAACAGTGCGTACATGCGCCCTAACCCCAGGAACCGAGGCCGGCGGTTGTTTCCGCTTGTAGCCGAGTCCGCTGCTGGTGCGGCTGGGGTATCTGGCTTCTCGGAGGCTCCAACCAAGTTTCAGCTGGTCATGGTTGGGGTGTCTGCTGTTCTGGCTGCGCTTGGTGCACTAGTAGCGGGGCCGGGCACGCTGACGCAGTCGGCCACCACGGCGCTCCGTGCGACGAGTGCCCTTTTAAAAAAATCTGCGCGACTGGCACAGTGCCAGGCTGGCACAGTGCAAATTTGGGACAGTGCCAGCCTGGCACGTTGTTGACCACTCTGGGCAACGGCTGGGCATGCTCTTGGGGCGTGGGCAGATGGTGGGCACCCGGCTCCTTGAAGCCCGGGTCGGGGAGAGAAGCAGCAGCTCAGCACGGCTGACTGGGACAAGATCACGGACGCCCTGTAAATCCGTCGCGAAAGCTTCAGAGGTTCGAATCCTCTACCCGCCACCAGGTGCAGACACGGCCCCTGACCAGCAGAGATGCTGATCGGGGGCCGTTGTCGTTTGTTCGGCCGGGTCGGCTGAGTCCAGCCGATGACCTTCGCGCCGACGCCGTGGTCGTTCAGGTGGGCGAGGACGTCATGCGCATCCTTCGGAGCCGCTAAGCGACGCGCAGCCCTCGGATGACCTCGTGTAGTTCAGCCGTTCCCGATAGCGGTTTCACCGATCAGGCGGTGCGCCTCGGCGATCACGTATGCGCCGACATCCTCAAGGGTGTCGCTGATACGCCCAGGACGTGAGGTCGCGGGGCGTGATGGTCTCTGCGAGCAGGCGGCGGGTCATGATCCGGAGGGTTTCCTCCTGACCCTCTCGGCTGCCCTCCAGGTAGTAGGTCAACGAGAGTTCCGCGAGGGTGTGTGCAAGCCAACGCCGCAGCTCACCGAGACTGACGGCGGCGCCACTTCGCGGCCGGCGAGGTGCGGCCGCGTTCCGTCCACTGCGGTAAGCCGGAATCCACGTCCCGGTCGTCGCAACACGACGCTGGCGGGTTGGCTGGGCGCATGCCAGGGCAATGGACGTCGGATCGCAGGCGCGGATGCGCGGATGCGCGGATGCGCGGATGCGTGAGAGCCGCCAAAGGTCAGAGTTTCTCGTCGTACGTCAGGCGCGGCGACGGTCGGCGCCAGGGTCGGGGCGAGCCGCGTTGCCTCGGAATGACCCCTTGTGCCCGAGAGGGAACCAGGTATGGTGGTCGATGGACTGGCCGCCGTTGGTGCGTTTCAACCCGGCGGGTTCGGTCACAGGGAGTGATCGTCAGAGACGTGTCGGTGGGTGCGTAGCAGCCTGGGTGAATTGTGCTGATGGTCGTATCAAGCGTCGAGCGAAACGCCTGACGGCATGGAACGGGCCCTGATCTGGCACGGCGGGCTGTCCGAAGGGCGCGACCTAGGCAACGCTCGGACCGGTCCCGCCACTGACCGCTTTTCTGCATACGGGCCGTGTGGCACGATCGTGGAACCTCCACCATCCCTGCGACACTTCCCCGACAGGAGCAAAAATGTCTGGTCGAACGCTGGGCCGGCTGCTTGGCTCGTTCTTGGTGCTTACCGCCCTCGCGGCTGTCTTCGTGGGTGACCTGTGGGGCGACCAGATGCAGACCGCGGACGTCATCTGGAACATGCCAGCACCTCGATAACAAACACGATCTCGATGATGTGACCGGCGGGGGCGGTGAGGGGGCGTCGCATGGCGGGTAACGGCCGCGCGGGCCCCCGCTCGACCGAGCGCGCCTGGTTCATCACCGGGCCAATGGCGTTGCTGGCCGTCGTCTGCTCCACAGTCGTCGGCCTGATCGCTGATGAGTCCGTCGGCGAGTGGCCACTCGCCGCGGCCCTGCTGGTCGCCATGGTTGCCGCAGGGCTTCCGGTGCTCAACTTCTCGGTACGGCGTCAGTCCATCGGGGTGACGCTCACCGAGATTCCGCTGGTCCTGGCGTTCTACCTGGTCCGGCCGCTCACCGTGGTGATGATCTACACCCTCGCGGCCGTCATCACGCACCTCCGGCATCGCTTTGCCGCGACGAAGTTCTGGTTCAACGTCGCTCGTGCCGCCGCGGGCTCGTCCCTGGCGATCCTGGTCCTGCAGGCGCTGCCGCCCGTGCGGGGGGTCGGCCCGGGGACGTGGCTGACCCTGTTCGTGGCGGCCAGCATGGTCAACCTGGTGAGCATCCTCTCCGTGGCGGGCGTGCACACCCTGCTACAGGGTTGGCAGGTGGGCTGGGAGACCATCCGGAAGTGCCCTCCGGCCCTGCTCACCGCGGCCATCAACATAGCCAGTGGGTTGGTCGTCCTCATTCTCATCGCGGTGACCTGGTGGTCGTTGCTGTTGTTGGCGGCGCTCGTCGGCGCGTTGGCCATCGTCTACCGCGCGTACGCGCAGTTCTTCCGACAGCATCGCACCCTCGCCGACATGTACGAGCTGAGTCGCGCGGTGGCCGAGAGCGGTCAGGACGGGACCTTGGCGGACGCGCTGCTGGGCCGGGTGCGGGCCCTCATGCAGGCGGAGTACGCCACGCTGTGGCTGCCGGCGCAGGGCCGGCATCCGGAGGTGCTGCTGACGGCACGAAACGACGATCCGGGTCTGCTCGACCTCGCCAAGACCCCGGCCGTCCTGCGGAAACGGGCCCGTGACGAGGGGCGCGTCGTCGCGGTCGGACGGGGCATGACCACCGACGCCGACCTGCGCGGCGAGTTGTCCTCGCAGCGGGTCAAGGACGTGATCGTGCTTCCGCTCCGGTCGGGCCACGTGATCATCGGTACGCTCGAGGTCGCCAACCGGCTCGGTGACAGCAACTACTTCGTCCGCAACGACGTGCCGTTGTTCGAGACGGTGGCGGCGCACGCGGCGGTGGCGTTGGAGAACTCCCGGCTGGTGGACCGGCTGCGGCACGACGCGTACCACGACGCGCTGACCAAGCTGCCCAATCGTCGGCGCATCACCGGCGCACTGGACGAGTCGGTCAAGATCCGCGCGCCCGGCGAGGTGGTGGCGCTGCTGCTCTTCGACGTGGACGGGTTGCGGCAGGTCAACGAGTCGCTCGGTCACGCGGCGGGGGACAAGGTCCTGGCCGAGGTCGCCAACCGGTTGCGGGCCAGCGCGCCGTCGTCGGCTCTGGTGGGTCGGGCGAGTGGCGACGAGTTCCTGGTGACGTTGCGGTTGGAGAGCGCGGACGCGGCGTTGGAGCTGGCCAGTCAGCTGCGGGACCAGATCCGCGACGAGATGGTCTTCGACGCGCTCACTCTGGTGGTGGACACTGCCGTCGGGGTGGCCGTACACCCGGATCATGGCAGCGATGCGGCCACCTTGCTGCTGCGGGTCGACCTGGCCACGACGGCGGCCAAGTCGGTGCCAGGCAGCGTGCAGTTGTTCAACCCGGGCCTGGAGTCTCGGTCGCTGCGCCGGCTGGGTCTCGCCGGCGACCTGCACCAGGCGCTTGATCAGGGAGAGCTGGAGGTCTACTTCCAGCCCAAGGTGACATTGCGGGACCGCCGCCTGGTCGGTGTCGAGTGCCTGGCCCGCTGGGAGCATCCGACGCACGGCACTGTCGCCCCCGAGGACTTCGTGGCGGTGGCCGAGCACACCGGCCAGTTGAGTCGGCTGACCGAGGTGGTGCTCCGGGAGGGGCTGCGCCGCAGCCGGGACTGGGCCGAGGCCAACCAGCCGTTGCCCATCGCTGTGAACCTGGCCGCACGGACGCTCACCGACCAGCACTTCCCGGATCGGGTGCAGGAGCTGCTGACCGAGTACGGGGTGCCGGCGCAGCGTCTCACCCTGGAGATCACCGAGTCGGGTGTGCTGGACGGCACGGACCGGCCCATCCCCACCCTGCAACGGCTGCGGGATCTCGGCGTACGGCTGTCGGTGGACGACTTCGGCACTGGCGACTCCTCGCTGGCGCACCTGCGCCGGCTGCCGGTGCACGAGGTGAAGGTGGATCGTTCCTTTGTGCAGGGCATGGCGACCGACCCGGGGGATCTGGCGATCGTCAACGCTGTGGTGACCCTCTCCCAGCAGTTCGGGTTGGCGGTGGTGGCCGAGGGTGTGGAGAGCGAGCTGACCCTTGAGCTTCTCCAGGACATCGGCTGCGAGATCGGGCAGGGCTTCCTGTTCAGCCGACCGCTGCCGTACGAGCGGTTGGCCGCCTGGTTCGGTGCCCAGGTGGACCCGGAGACGATCTCCAGCGGGGAGCTGCCGCGCCTTCGCGTCGTGCCCTGAGCAGGGCGCGGACGATCACCGGGGATCCGATTTCACCTGTCGAGCCGGGCCGTGTACTCTTACTCCTGCGCGCCCCACGGGGAGATCGCGCAGGCCCCCTTAGCTCAGTCGGCAGAGCGTCTCCATGGTAAGGAGAAGGTCTACGGTTCGATTCCGTAAGGGGGCTCGAGGGTTCAGCTGGACCCATCGCAGCGGTGTAGCTCAGATGGTAGAGCAAGCGGCTCATAATCGCTGTGTCGCCGGTTCAAGTCCGGCCACCGCTACTCTCGTCTTCCGGGCTCGTTGCCGGTGGTCGTAAGAAAATGGGCGCTTCTGGCGCCCACTTTGCATGTCCGCGCTGTCAGCGTCTAGGCTGGCGCGTCGTAGTTGTTTCCGTTAGCGAGGAAGGCACTCCGCCGTGGCGAAGGCTACCGATGTCCGGCCGAAGATCACTTTGGCGTGTGTGGAGTGCAAGGAGCGCAACTACATCACGCGCAAGAATCGGCGCAACGACCCCGACCGCATCGAGCTGAAGAAGTTCTGCTCGCGCGACGGTCGGCACACGGTCCACCGCGAGACCCGCTGACCGCTGGCCGGCCTCAGCCGGCCGCTGTCGAAGCTTTTCAATCGCCGATCTGACCGGTTTGGTGCGGCTCTGCCGCCGCCTACCGATCAGGTCGGCGATTGGGCTTTCCGTGTAGGTTCGCGGCATGCCTCTGGACCCTTCCTTTGTCGGCCGGACGTATCCGCCGACCGCCCCCTATCAGGTGGGCCGAGAAAAGATCCGCGAGTTCGCCAGCGCCATCGGCGCCACCGACCCGGCCCACCACGACCCGGAGGCCGCGCGGGCGCTGGGCCACTCCGACGTGGTTGCTCCGCCGACCTTTCCGGTGATCGTGACGATGGCCGCCAGCAGCCAGATCATCGAGGACCCGGCCCTGGGTGTCGACTACAGCCGCCTGGTGCACGGCGACCAGCGGTTCGCGTACACCCGGCCGGTGGTCGCCGGCGACGAGCTGGTCTGCACCAACACCATCGAGGACGTCAGCACCAGGGGTGGGCACGGCTTCCTGACCACGCGCACCGACGTGAGCACCGTCGGCGGCGAACCAGTGGTCGCGGTCTGGGCCAGGTATGTCATTCGCGGGGAGGCGTGAGATGGAGTTGCCAGCACAGACGTTTCAGGTGACCCGTGCGGACCTGGTCCGCTACGCCGGCGCCTCGGGCGACTTCAACCCGATCCACTGGAGCGACCGGGTGGCCACCACTGTCGGCCTGCCCGGGGTGATCGCCCACGGCATGTTCACCATGGCCTTGGTCGGCCGGGCGGTCACCGAGTGGGCCGGCTCGCCGGACGCGGTCGTTGAGTACGGCGTGCGTTTCACCCGGCCGGTGGTGGTCCCCGACGACGACCAGGGGACCGAGATCGAGGTTACCGCGCGGGTCCGTGAGGTGACCGGGGACGGTCTCACCCGACTCGAGGTGACCGCCACCTGCCTGGGCGAGAAGGTGCTGTCCCAGGCGCGGGCAACCATCCGTACGGCGCGCTGAACCGAGCCCGCCACGCGTGGCGGAGAGACCGGTTGGGAAAGTCGGGCGGCTACCCGTACACTGGTCCGCCGTGGGGCAAGTGACCCCTGCTCGGTCGTCTGTGGCCGCGTGGGGCGAGTGTTGCCACATAGGGGTGTAGCTCAATTGGCAGAGCAGCGGTCTCCAAAACCGCAGGCTGCAGGTTCAAGTCCTGTCACCCCTGCGCCTCAGGCCTGACCGTTCCCGTGGGTCGCGCCGCCAGCTTGGCGGCGTCCGGCCCGTGGTGGTGGAATCGGCGGGGTGGTCCGAGGCAGTCGGGCCCTCCGGGTGATCCACCGGCCGCGGCCCGTCGCGGGACGGTTGGGTCCGGCCGGCGTGACCAGCGCCGCGTACGCCGCTCGGCGTGCGACCCCAGATTCCGCGACGGAGGGCGAAGTGGCCGACAACAAGCGGCGCGACGACGACGGCGACGATCGTCTGGACGACGAGATCGTCGACGACGTGGCCGACGACGACGCCTCCGGCGCGGACGAGCCGGTTTCCCGGGGAGGCACCGCCACGCGGTCCCGTGCCCGGGCGGAGTCGGCGGACAGCCGACCGACCACGCGGTCGGAAACGGGTCGGGTGGGCGTCTTCGGCCGCATCGCCCGGTTCTTCCGCGAGGTCGTAGCCGAACTGCGTAAGGTCATCTGGCCGACCCGCAAGGAGTTGCTGACCTACACCGCCGTGGTGGTGGCGTTCGTCGCGGTGATGCTGACGATCGTGGGTGTGCTGGACTTCGGCTTCGCCAAGGTCGTGTTGTTTGTCTTTGGCAACTCGGACTGACCGGCTGCCTCCAGCCATAGTGACGGAAGTGAGCGAGCGTGCCTGAGTACGACGAGACCGCCGGACCGGTGGACGAGCAGTCCACGGTCGCGACGGCGGCTGGTGACGAGTCGGTTGAGGCCGCCAGCGAGCCGGAGTTCCCAACGACCGAGCCCGCACCGGACGAGGACTACGACCCTGTCGCGGAGCTGAGGCAGAAGCTGCGCTACGCGCCGGGCGACTGGTACGTGGTGCACTCCTACGCCGGCTACGAGAACAAGGTCAAGACCAACCTCGAGACCCGGATCACGAGCCTCGACATGGAGGACTTCATCTACCAGGTCGAGGTGCCGACCCGGGAAGAGGTCGAGGTCAAGAACGGTAAGCGTTCGCAGATCCAGGCCAAGGTCTTCCCGGGCTACATCCTGGTCCGGATGGAGTTGACCGCCGAGTCCTACTCCTGTGTCCGGAACACCCCGGGCGTCACCGGCTTCGTCGGCGCGACCGACCGGGCGGACCGGCCCGCTCCGCTCTCGCTCGACGAGGTGCTGAAGTGGCTGGCGCCGGCCGTCGAGACCGAGCAGAAGAAGTCGAAGCCGGAGATCAAGGTCCTCGACTTCGAGGTGGGCGACTCCGTCACCGTCACCGACGGCGCGTTCGCGTCACTGCCGGCCACGATCAGCGAGATCAACGCCGACCAGCAGAAGCTCAAGGTGCTGGTGTCGATCTTCGGTCGCGAGACTCCGGTGGAGCTCAACTTCAACCAGGTCGCCAAGATCTGATTGGTCGTCGGCGGCGGGCCCGGCCCGCCGCCGACGTCGGCGTACGCGCTCTCGCTCGACCTCGGCGGACGAGTGGGCTGCGGCCTGCGCTACTCTTGAATGTCGCCGCTGTCGCACCGCGCTGACCGTGCGCGCCCGAGGGCGGCGACAGCCGCATTTTCCCAGCTCCAAGCCCCAGGAAGTGACATGCCTCCGAAGAAGAAGCTCGTCAAGACGTTCACGCTTCAGTTGCCGGCGGGCCAGGCCACGCCGGCGCCGCCGGTCGGCCCCGCGCTCGGCCAGCACGGCGTCAACATCATGGAGTTCTGCAAGTCCTACAACGCGCAGACCGAGTCTCAGCGGGGCGACATCGTCCCCGCCGAGATCAGCGTGTTCGAGGACCGGTCCTTCACGTTCGTGCTGAAGACCCCGCCCGCTGCCCGGCTGCTGATCAAGGCCGCCGGTGTGCAGAAGGGTTCGGGTGTTCCGCAGTCCGAGAAGGTCGGCTCGGTCAGCCGCGCCCAGCTGCGTGAGATCGCCGAGAAGAAGATGGCCGACCTCAACGCCAACGACATCGCCCAGGCCGAGAAGATCATCGCCGGCACCGCCCGGTCGATGGGCATCACCGTCAACGACTGACGTCGGCCCCGGCCTTCGACCCGACCGTGGGAGGGCTCGCGCCGAGCGGCCCGCCAGAGACCACAGGAGTAATCAGCAATGCAGCGCAGCAAGAGCTACCGCAAGGCCGCCGATGTCATCGACCGGTCGAAGCTCTACACCCCCACCGAGGCCGTGAAGCTGGCCAAGGAGACCACCAACGTCAAGTTCGACGCCACGGTCGAGGTCGCCATGCGCCTCGGCGTCGACCCCCGCAAGGCGGACCAGATGGTCCGTGGCGTGGTCAACCTGCCGCACGGCACCGGTAAGACCGCCCGCGTGATCGTGTTCGCCAGTGGCGCGAAGGCCGAAGAGGCCGCCGCCGCGGGTGCGGACGAGGTGGGCACCGATGAGCTGGTCGCCCGCATCCAGGGTGGTTGGCTGGACTTCGACGCGGCGATCGCCACGCCGGACCAGATGGCCAAGATCGGCCGGATCGCGCGGATCCTGGGCCCGCGCGGTCTCATGCCGAACCCGAAGACCGGCACGGTGACCATGGACGTCACCAAGGCGGTGCAGGACATCAAGGGCGGCAAGATCACCTTCCGGGTGGACAAGCACTCCAACCTGCACCTGATCATCGGCAAGGCGTCCTTCACGGAGACCCAGCTGGTGGACAACTACGCTGCGGTGCTCGACGAGGTGCTGCGTGCCAAGCCGTCCGCGTCCAAGGGCAAGTACCTCCGCAAGGTCATCCTGACCACCACGATGGGCCCGGGCGTCCCGGTCGACCCGAACCTGGTGAAGAACCTTCGGGAGGACCAGGCCGACGCCTGAGCCGACAGATCGCTCCGCCGGGGCGCCGCCACGACCGTGGCGGCGCCCCGGCGCGTTCGAGGTGTGGCAGGCTCGACGCCATGCGGCTGGAGAACGTCTGGTTGCGGTACCACCGGCGGGGGCCGTGGGTGCTGCAGGGCATCGACGTACGGATCGGTCCCGGCGAGGCAGCGATAGTGCTGGGCCGCAACGGGGTGGGCAAGTCGACACTGCTCCAGGTGGCCGCGGGGGTCCTCCGGCCGGGCCGGGGTCGGGTCACCGACCGGCCGGCGCGGGTGGGCTGGGTGCCGGAGCGTTTCCCCGCCGACCAACCGTTCACTGTGACCCGCTACCTGACCGGGATGGCCCGGGTGGCAGGGCTGGGCAGGGCGGCGGCTGACGAGGCGGTGACCTTCTGGACGGACCGGCTCGGGCTGTCCGGCTTCCGCTCGGTCCGGTTGCCGGAGCTGTCCAAGGGCACCGCGCAGAAGGTCGGTCTCGCCCAGGCGATGCTGCGTCCGCCGGGCCTGCTGGTGCTCGACGAGCCGTGGGAAGGGCTGGACGCCACCACCCGCGAGTTGGTGCCGGAGCTGATCGCCGACGTGCTCGCCGCCGACGGGTCCGTCCTGATCAGTGACCACCGCGGCGAGACGGTCCGGCTGCCGGCCGCGCGCCGCTGGTTGGTGGCCGACGGTTCGCTCTCCGAGGAGACGTCGTCGACGGACGAGACGATCGCTGTGGTCGAGGTCGCGGTGCCGGCCGCGCGGGTCGCCGGCACCGTCGCCCGGTTGCGCGCCGAGGGCCACCAGGTGCTGCGGGTACGCTCCGACGCCTCCACCGCAGCACCCCAGGCCCGACCCGCCGAGCCGCTCCGGTCGGCAGGTGCCGCCCGACCCGCCGAGCCGTCGCCCGGGGCCGCCGGGGAGCTGGCAGCGGTGCAGCCGGAGGCCGCCGACCCGGTGGTCGAGCCGACGGCGGGGGAGACCCGGTGAGCGCCCTGGCCCGGATGCGGTTGGCCGGTCTCCTGCGAACCGGCCGGGCGTTGGCGCCGTTGCTCGCCGGCCTGATCACGCTCGGCACCCTCTACGGCGGTGGCCGCGCCCAGCCGGCGGAGGCGTACGGGGTCTCCGCTGTGGTGCTCTTCCCGGTGCTCGCCTGGCAGACCAAGATCCTGTTGGACGTCGAGCCGGACGTGCAGCGCCGGCTGGCGCAGGTGACTGTCGGGGTGGCCCGGGAGCGGTTGTCCGGGCTGCTCGCCGCCGCTGTGGCGGCGCTGGTGACGGTGGCCGTCGCGCTGCTCTTTCCGTGGCTGGTCGGCGGGGTGTCCGGCCCGGTCGGCCCGGGGGACCGGTCGATTCCGGTCGGGCTGGCGCTGGGCTTGTGGGCGCACCTGCTTGTCGTACCCGCTGCGGTTGCCCTTGGGGCGTTGGCCAGCCGGGCGTCGGTGGGCGGTGCCGGGTACGGCGTCGCGGTGCTGACCCTCGGCGGGGTCGGCGCTGTGGTGTTCGGCCTGACCGGCTCGGTGGCCCCCTGGCTGGCGCCGCCGATCATGGCGGCCGCCCGCACCACCGCCGGCGACGCCGCCGCGCTGACGCTGCTGGGGCTGACCGGGTGGGCGCTGGCCTGGAGCGCTGCGGTCGTCGGCGGCTACCTGTGGCGGCGCCGGGCCGAGGGCTGACCGGCGCAGGTAGCGGGTGACGTGGCTCACCGGGTGCGATTTGGTGCTGCTGGCCGGTGCGCGTATTCTTCAACCGTCATCCGTGTTCTCATGGATGAGGAACCACCCAGAGACCGCTGGTCACCGTGCTTCGGCACGGTCGAAGGTCCCGCGACAACGGGCGACCCGCGTAGGGCGGCAAGCGTAACTCGGCAGTGAGCATGGTCCGCCGACCATGACGATCCGCCGGCCCTCGCCCCGTGCGCCCTGCGCCGGGGCTTTTTCGTTGTCGCGCTGCCTCCGCCCCGTTCCGGCTTCGGCCGAGACGGTGACCAGCCTCGAGTAACGAGAGAGGAGGGACATGGCGGACAAGCCGATTCGGGCCGACAAGGCCACGGCCGTCGCTGAGCTGACCGAGAGCTTCCGCAGCTCGGGCGCCACCGTGCTGACCGAGTACCGCGGTCTGACGGTTTCCCAGCTCACCCAGCTTCGGCGCTCGCTCGGCGCCGATACCAGCTACACGGTCGCGAAGAACACGCTGGCCAAGCGTGCTGCGACGGACGCGGGCATCACCGGCCTCGACGAGCTGTTCACCGGTCCTACCGCGCTGACTTTCGTTTCGGGCGACGTCGTCGAGGCGGCGAAGGGGCTTCGCGACTTCGCGAAGGCCAACCCGAAGCTCGTCATCAAGGGCGGTGTCTTCGAGGGCAAGGCCATCACCGCGGCCGAGGTCACGAAGCTCGCCGACCTTGAGTCCCGCGAGGTGCTGCTGGCCAAGCTGGCCGGCGCGATGAAGGGCAACCTGAGCAAGGCCGCGGCCCTGTTCCAGGCCCCGCTGTCGAAGACCGCCCGTCTGGCGGCTGCACTGCAGGACAAGCGCGAGAAGGAGGGCGCCGAGGCGGCCTGAGGCCCCCACGGCGCACCAGTTCTTACTTAACAGAATCAGGAAAGGACGCCAGATATGGCGAAGCTCAGCACCGACGAGCTGCTCGACGCGTTCAAGGAGATGACGCTGATCGAGCTCTCTGAGTTCGTGAAGCAGTTCGAGACGACCTTCGAGGTCACCGCCGCTGCTCCGGTCGCGGTTGCCGCTGCCGGTGGTGCCGGTGGCGCTGCGGCCGAGGCCGAGCCGGAGCAGGACGAGTTCGACGTCATCCTCGAGGCTGACGGCGGCAAGAAGATCCAGGTCATCAAGGTCGTGCGTGAGCTGACCGGCCTGGGCCTCAAGGAGGCCAAGGACGCGGTCGAGTCCGCGCCGAAGGCCATCCTGGAGAAGGTCAACAAGGAGACCGCCGAGAAGGCGAAGGCCAAGCTCGAGGGTGAAGGCGCCAAGGTCACCCTCAAGTGACCTGACGTTCCACCAACGCGTACCCGGCTCGTGAGCTGGGACACCATCGCGTCGCGGCGGGCGGTGATCCGACACGGATCACCGCCCGCCGTTTTGGTGGATCTGCTTGCGACAGGTCCTGAGCTGGGCTCCGACCATGGGTACCCTTGTCCCGAACGAGCGTGGCGGGTCGCCCTCCAGTGGGAAACAAGGGACAACCCGGATACCGGCCCTTGACGCGGCCCGGGGCTGCCAGGCACGCTGACACCAGCAAGACACCGCGCTTGCGACGGCCACGACGTGGGTATGACAGCGACGGCACCATCGGCCGCTGTCACCCGAGCGGCCCAGTGGGGAGTTGCGTTCTGAGCGGCCCGGCAGACCCCGGTTGACGGGGGCCGAGGCGCGCTCCGCAAACAACCTGCGGGGTGGGCTGGACAGCGGTTAGCCTCTCGGCTACACTGCTAGTTTGCGCTGCCTTCCGACTTGACCCCTGCTCGGAAATGTCCGTTTACGGATATTTCTGGTGGGGTCATTGGAGTGCACGCGTACCAGCCGTTCTGCAGCACCGGTCCTCGGAAGGACGCATCTTGGCAGCTTCCCGCCCTGCGAAGACCAGTCGTACGTCGAGCGCATTCGCTCCCCGCCGAGTTTCATTCGGCAGGATCACCGAACACCTCGAGGTCCCCAACCTCCTTGCCATCCAGAACGAGTCCTTCGACTGGCTCGTCGGCAACGAGGCTTGGCAGGGCCGGTCGGCGGACGACCCGCACGCACGATCGGGTCTCGCGGAGATCCTTGAAGAGATCAGTCCCATTGAGGACTTCTCCGGCACCATGTCGCTCTCCTTCTCAGCGCCGCGCTTCGACGAGGTCAAGGCCTCGATCGAGGAGTGCAAGGAGAAGGACCTGACCTACTGCGCTCCGCTCTTCGTGACCGCGGAGTTCACCAACAACACCACTGGCGAGATCAAGAGCCAGACGGTGTTCATGGGTGACTTCCCGATGATGACGCCCAAGGGCACCTTCGTCATCAACGGCACCGAGCGCGTCGTGGTCAGCCAGCTCGTCCGGTCTCCGGGCGTGTACTTCGACAAGCAGCCGGACAAGACCTCCGACCGCGACCTCTCCAGCGTCAAGGTCATCCCGAGTCGGGGTGCCTGGCTGGAGTTCGACATCGATAAGCGCGACACGGTCGGTGTACGTATCGACCGCAAGCGTCGGCAGGCCGTCACCGTCCTGCTCAAGGCCATCGGATGGTCGGCCGAGCGAATCCGTGAGAAGTTCGGCTGGTCCGAGCTGATGATGACCACGCTCGAGAAGGACCACATCGCCGGCGCCGACGAGGCTCTGCTCGACATCTACCGCAAGCTGCGCCCTGGCGAGCCGCCGACGCGCGAGAACGCCCAGACCCTGCTCGACAACCTCTTCTTCAACCCGAAGAGGTACGACGTCGCCAAGGTCGGGCGCTACAAGTTCAACAAGAAGCTCGAAGTTGGTGTGCCGATCACCACCGGCACGCTGACCGAGGACGACATCGTCGCCACCGTGGAGTACCTGTGCCGGCTGCACGCCGGTGAGGACGGCTACGAGGCCGACGACATCGACCACTTCGGTAACCGGCGCCTCCGTACCGTGGGCGAGCTGATCCAGAACCAGGTTCGGGTCGGCCTGTCCCGGATGGAGCGTGTCGTCCGCGAGCGGATGACCACGCAGGACGTCGAGGCGATCACCCCGCAGACCCTGATCAACATCCGCCCGGTGGTGGCGGCGATCAAGGAGTTCTTCGGGACGTCCCAGCTGTCCCAGTTCATGGACCAGACCAACCCGCTGGCGGGCCTGACCCACCGGCGTCGGCTGAGCGCGCTCGGCCCGGGTGGTCTGTCCCGGGAGCGGGCCGGCTTCGAGGTCCGCGACGTGCACCCGTCCCACTACGGCCGGATGTGCCCGATCGAGACGCCGGAAGGCCCGAACATCGGCCTGATCGGCGCGCTGTCCACCTTTGCCCGGGTCAACCCGTTCGGCTTCATCGAGACGCCGTACCGGAAGGTCGTCGAGGGTCGGGTCACCGACCAGATCGACTACCTGACCGCGGACGAGGAGGACCGGTTCGTCAAGGCCCAGGCCAACGCGCGCCTGAAGGCTGACGGCACGTTTGCCGAGGAGCGGGTGCTCTGCCGTCGTAAGGGCGGCGAGACCGAGGACGTCCTCCCCGGTGCCGTCGACTACATGGACGTCTCGCCCCGGCAGATGACCTCGGTCGCGACCGCCATGATCCCGTTCCTCGAGCACGACGACGCCAACCGGGCATTGATGGGCGCGAACATGCAGCGCCAGGCGGTGCCGCTGGTCAAGGCCGAGGCGCCGCTCGTGGGTACGGGCATGGAGTACCGGGCCGCTGTCGACGCTGGCGACGTGGTGGTCGCCGAGGTCGGCGGTGTGATCGAGGACCTCTGCGCCGACTACGTCACCATCCACCAGGATGACGGCCACCGCCGGACGTACCTGCTGCACAAGTTCCGCCGCTCCAACGCCGGCTCCTGCGTCAACCAGAAGCCGGTCGTCTTCGAGGGCGACCGCGTCGAGGCCGGTCAGGTCATCGCCGACGGTCCGTGCACCGACGAGGGCGAGATGGCACTCGGACGCAACCTGCTGGTGGCGTTCATGTGCTGGGAGGGCCACAACTACGAGGACGCGATCATCCTGTCGCAGCGCCTCGTGCAGCAGGACGTGCTCACCTCGATCCACATCGAGGAGCACGAGGTCGACGCCCGGGACACCAAGCTCGGTCCGGAGGAGATCACCCGCGACATCCCGAACGTCAGCGAGGAAATGCTCGCTGACCTCGACGAGCGCGGCATCATCCGGATCGGCGCCGAGGTCGTCCCCGGTGACATCCTGGTCGGCAAGGTCACGCCCAAGGGCGAGACCGAGCTGACCCCGGAGGAGCGGCTGCTCCGCGCGATCTTCGGTGAGAAGGCGCGTGAGGTTCGGGACACCTCGCTGAAGGTGCCGCACGGCGAGACCGGCACGGTCATCGGTGTGCGCACGTTCTCCCGCGAGGACGGCGACGAGTTGCCGCCGGGTGTCAACGAGCTGGTCCGGGTCTACGTCGCCCAGAAGCGCAAGATCCAGGACGGCGACAAGCTCGCCGGCCGGCACGGCAACAAGGGTGTCATCTCGAAGATCCTGCCGATCGAGGACATGCCGTTCCTTGAGGACGGCACCCCGGTCGACATCGTGCTCAACCCGCTCGGTGTGCCGAGCCGGATGAACATCGGCCAGGTGCTGGAGACCCACCTCGGTTGGGTCGCCAAGACCGGTTGGAAGGTCGAGGGCGACGACGCCGATTGGAAGCGCCAGCTGCGCTCGATCGAGGCGCACGAGTCCGAGGGCGACACCAACGTGGCCACCCCGGTCTTCGATGGTGCTCGCGAGGAGGAGATCTCCGGCCTGCTCGAGTCGACCCTGCCCAACCGGGACGGCAAGCAGCTGATCGGGCGTACCGGCAAGGCGCAGTTGTTCGATGGTCGTTCCGGCGAGCCACTGCCGGACCCGATCGCGGTCGGCTACGTCTACATCCTGAAGCTCAACCACCTGGTCGACGACAAGATCCACGCTCGTTCGACCGGCCCGTACTCGATGATCACGCAGCAGCCGCTGGGTGGTAAGGCGCAGTTCGGTGGTCAGCGTTTCGGTGAGATGGAGTGCTGGGCGATGCAGGCGTACGGCGCTGCCTACGCCCTGCAGGAGCTGCTCACGATCAAGTCCGACGACGTGCTCGGCCGAGTGAAGGTCTACGAGGCCATCGTCAAGGGCGAGAACATCCCGGAGCCGGGCATCCCGGAGTCGTTCAAGGTGCTGCTCAAGGAGCTGCAGTCGCTGTGCCTCAACGTTGAGGTTCTCTCCAGCGACGGTGTGGCCCTGGAAATGCGCGAGACCGACGACGAGGTGTTCCGGGCCGCTGAGGAGCTGGGCATCGACCTGTCCCGGCGCGAGCCGAGCTCGGTCGAAGAGGTCTGAGGTGAGCGGTCGGGGGCCGGCTCGCCGGCCCCCGACCCCACCCGAGAATTAGCAGTACAGACGACGACATAGGGGACATAGTGCTCGACGTCAACTTCTTCGACGAGCTGCGCATTGGTCTCGCCACCGCCGACGACATCCGTCAGTGGTCGCACGGCGAGGTCAAGAAGCCTGAGACGATCAACTACCGCACCCTGAAGCCGGAAAAGGACGGGCTCTTCTGCGAGAAGATCTTCGGTCCGCAGCGGGACTGGGAGTGCTACTGCGGTAAGTACAAGCGCGTCCGGTTCAAGGGCATCATCTGTGAGCGCTGCGGCGTCGAGGTGACTCGCTCCAAGGTCCGTCGTGAGCGGATGGGGCACATCGAGCTCGCCGCTCCGGTGACCCACATCTGGTACTTCAAGGGCGTTCCGAGCCGGCTGGGTTACCTGCTGGACCTCGCCCCCAAGGACCTCGAGAAGATCATTTACTTCGCCTCGTACGTCGTGACGAGCGTGGACGCGGAGTCGCGTCACCGTGACCTCTCGACGATCGAGAACGAGATCCTGGCCGAGAAGCGGCAGTCCGAGAACAGCCGCGACTCGGAGATCGAGAAGCGGGCCGCCAAGCTCGAGGCCGACCTGGCCGAGCTGGAGGCCGAGGGTGCCAAGGCGGACGTCCGGCGCAAGGTCAAGGAGGGCGGAGAGCGCGAGATGCGCCAGATCCGCGACCGGGCCCAGCGCGAGATCGACCGCCTGGACGAGGTGCTGGACACCTTCCGCAAGCTGGAGCCGAAGCAGCTGGTCACCGACGAGCTGCTCTACCGCGAGCTGCGCGACCGGTTCGGTGAGTACTTCACCGGTTCCATGGGCGCCGAGGCGATCAAGGCGCTGGTCCAGAACATGGACCTCGACGCCGAGGCCGAGAGCCTGCGGGAGACCATCCGCTCCGGCAAGGGTCAGCGGAAGATCCGGGCGCTCAAGCGACTCAAGGTCGTCGCGGCGTTCCTGAACACCCGCAACTCGCCGCTCGGCATGGTGCTGGACTGCGTCCCGGTCATCCCGCCGGACCTGCGCCCGATGGTGCAGCTCGACGGTGGCCGCTTCGCGACCTCCGACCTGAACGACCTGTACCGCCGCGTGATCAACCGGAACAACCGCCTCAAGCGGCTGATCGACCTCGGCGCACCCGAGATCATCGTCAACAACGAGAAGCGGATGCTCCAGGAGGCCGTCGACGCGCTGTTCGACAACGGCCGTCGCGGCCGGCCGGTCACCGGCCCGGGTAACCGCCCGCTCAAGTCGCTGTCCGACATGCTCAAGGGCAAGCAGGGCCGGTTCCGCCAGAACCTGCTGGGCAAGCGCGTCGACTACTCCGGCCGTTCGGTCATCGTGGTCGGCCCGAAGCTCAAGCTGCACCAGTGCGGTCTGCCCAAGCAGATGGCGCTGGAGCTGTTCAAGCCGTTCGTGATGAAGCGGCTGGTCGACCTCAACCACGCACAGAACATCAAGTCCGCCAAGCGGATGGTCGAGCGTCAGCGCCCGGTCGTGTGGGACGTGCTGGAAGAGGTCATCGGCGAGCACCCGGTGCTGCTCAACCGGGCACCGACCCTGCACCGCCTCGGCATCCAGGCCTTCGAGCCGCAGCTGGTCGAGGGCAAGGCGATCCAGATCCACCCGCTGGTCTGCACCGCGTTCAACGCCGACTTCGACGGTGACCAGATGGCGGTGCACGTGCCGCTGTCCGCCGAGGCTCAGGCCGAGGCGCGGATCCTGATGCTGTCGTCGAACAACATCCTCAAGCCGGCCGACGGTAAGCCGGTCACCATGCCTACCCAGGACATGGTCATCGGTCTGTACCACCTCACCCACCTCACCGTCGGTGAGAAGGGCGAGGGCCGGGCGTTCAGCTCGGACGCCGAGGCGCGGATGGCCTTCGACAACGGCGAGCTGCACCTGCAGGCGCCGGTGAAGATCCGTCTCCGTGGCGTGGTCGGTGTCGACAACGGCAACGGCTCCGAGGCGTGGAGCGCCCCGGAGGGCTGGGTCGAGGGTGACCCGCTGACCGTGGAGACCACACTGGGTCGGGTGCTGTTCAACGAGACGCTGCCGCAGGGCTACCGCTTCGTGAACTACGAGATCCGCAAGGGTCAGCTCTCCGCCATCGTCAACGACCTCGCCGAGCGCTTCCCCAAGGTGGCGCTGGCCGCCACCCTGGACGGGCTCAAGGAGGCCGGTTTCCACTGGGCCACCTGGTCCGGCGTGACGATCGGCATGGAGGACGTCATCGCTCCGCCGCGCAAGGCGGAGATCCTGGCGAAGTACGAGAAGGACGCCGACCAGATCGACAAGCAGTACCAGCGTGGTCTGATGACCGCCGAGGAGCGTCGCGGCGAGCTCATCGAGATCTGGACCAAGGCGACCAACGAGGTCGCCAAGGAGATGGACACCGCGCTGCCGCAGGAGAACCCGCTGTGGAAGATGATCAACTCGGGTGCTCGCGGTAACCTGCTCCAGCTCCGGCAGATCGCGGCGATCCGTGGTCTGGTGGCCAACCCCAAGGGCGAGATCATCCCGCGGCCGATCAAGGCCAGCTACCGGGAGGGTCTGTCCGTGCTGGAGTACTTCATCTCCACGCACGGTGCCCGTAAGGGTCTCGCCGACACCGCGCTGCGGACCGCCGACTCGGGTTATCTGACCCGTCGTCTGGTGGACGTCTCGCAGGACGTCATCATCCGCGAAGAGGACTGCGGTACCGACCGGGCGATCCCGATGCAGATCGGCGAGAAGCTGGACGGCAAGCTCGTCGTCCACACCCACGCCGAGACCAGCGTGCACGCCCGCACCCTCGCCGACGACATCAAGGGGCCCGACGGCACCGTGGTCGCCGAGCGCGGTCAGGACATCAACTCCATCGGGGTCGACAAGATCGTCGCCGCTGGTGTGGAGACGGTCCGGGTGCGCAGCGTGCTCACCTGCGAGTCGAAGCTGGGCGTCTGCGCGGCCTGCTACGGCCGGTCGCTGCCGACCGGTAAGTCGGTCGACATCGGCGAGGCGGTCGGCATCATCGCCGCCCAGTCCATCGGTGAGCCCGGTACGCAGCTGACGATGCGTACCTTCCACACCGGTGGTGTCGCGGGTGAGGACATCACCCAGGGTCTGCCGCGTGTTCAGGAAATCTTCGAGGCTCGGGTCCCGAAGGGTAAGGCGCCCATCGCCGACACCCCCGGTCGGATCCGGATCGAGGACGGCGAGCGCTCGCGCAAGATCATCGTGGTGCCGGACGACGGCAGCGAAGAGATCGTCTACGACAAGATCTCGAAGCGCGTCAAGCTCCGTACCCACGACGGCGGTCACGTCGCGGTCGGCGAGAAGCTGACCGAGGGCACCATCGACCCGCACGAGCTGCTGCGGATCATGGGTCCGCGGGCGGTCCAGGTCCACCTGACCAGTGAGGTCCAGGAGGTCTACCGCTCGCAGGGTGTGCTCATCCACGACAAGCACATCGAGATCATCATCCGCCAGATGCTCAAGCGGGTGACGGTCATCGACTCCGGCTCGACCGAGTTCCTGCCGGGTGTGCTCGTCGACCGGGCGCTGTTCGAGTCGGAGAACCGCCGACTCGTCTCGGAGGGTGGCGAGCCCGCCGCCGGTCGTCCGGTGCTGATGGGTATCACCAAGGCCTCGCTGGCCACCGACTCCTGGCTCTCGGCGGCCTCCTTCCAGGAGACCACCCGGGTGCTGACCGACGCTGCGATCAACTCGCGCAGCGACTCGCTGGTCGGCCTCAAGGAGAACGTGATCATCGGAAAGCTCATCCCGGCCGGTACCGGCATCAGCAAGTACCGCAACGTCCGGGTCGAGCCGACCGAGGAGGCCAAGGCCAAGGTCTACTCGATGACCGGTTACCCGGAGACCGACTACGGGTTCGGGCCGGCCAGCGGGCAGGCCGTGCCGCTGGACGACTTCGACTTCGGGTCGTACCGCTAAGCACCAGTCACACGACGAGGCCCCCGGTGAAAGCCGGGGGCCTCGTCGTGTCCGTGCCCACCCACCCCTGGGCCGGGTTCGGCATGATGGGGGGATGACGACAGCACCCGGGCAGGTGTCCGTCGCCCAGCAGGGCGTACGCCACCCGCTGGACCCGGACCCGGCCCGCGCCACGAAGGCACGGGCGGTCTTCGCGCTGGGCCTGCTCGGCATGCTGACCGGGCTGTTCATCGGTGGCGTGGTGCCCGCCACGGTGGCCCTGCAACTGGCCCGGCAGGCGCGCCGGGAGGCGTACGCCTCGGGGGGTTTCCTGACCGGCGGCGTCTGGCTGCGACGGGGGGAGTGGATGGCCTGGACCGGCCTGGTGCTGGTCGCGGTCAGCGTGGTGGCCGCTGTGGTCATCGGGGTGGTCCGGTTGGCCGGTGCCCCGTTCGGCCACGACTACCCGGCGAACATGGACTGAGCCGCCGGTGGCCCCGCCCGGCGCGGGCGGCGACGCTCGCGGCGGTAGCCTGGCCGGTGTCCGCCATGTGGCGGTGGCGGCCTTTCGACAGGAGGACCTCGTGACGGAACCCGCGCGGCCCCCTGCGGACGAACCGGCCGGCCCGCCGGACCCGCCGGTTCCGCCATCCGAGCCGAGCGACTGGGCGCGACCCGGTCCGAGCGGCGAGCCACACCCACCGGTGTCCACACCGAGCCCGCCGCCCCCCGCGGCACCGCCTCCCGGTTGGGGTGCGAACGGCTGGGGCACGACCGAGGCGTCCGGCTCCGGGCAGCCGTACCCGGTCTCCAGCGCACCGACCTCGACGCCGCACGGCTGGGGCCCGCCGGCCTCCGGGCCGGGTGTGCCGCCTGGATGGGGCCCGCCGGCGGCTGGTTCGGGAGTGCCGTACGGCTGGGGTCCGTCGCCCTCCGGGCCGGGTGTGCCGCCTGGGTGGGGTCCTCCCTCGTCTGGGCCGGGTGTGCCGCCTGGGTGGGGTCCGCCCTCGTCTGGGCCGGGTGTGCCGCCTGGGTGGGGTCCGCCCTCGTCCGTTCCGGCTGCGCCGTACGGCTGGGGTTCGCCGTCGTCCGGGCCCGGGGCACCGCCCGGCTGGGGTCCGCCACCGCCGGGGCACGGCCCCGGGTGGGGTGGCACGCCGGGGCGTTCGGTACCGCCGCCGCCGACCGACGACCAGCGGCGGCCGCCGAAGCGGGTGGAGTCGGTTTCGGGTACGCCGTTCGGCGTCGTGCACCTGGACGTGGCACCGGTCACCTCCGGGCTGGCCATCGGGGCGCTGGTGGCGGGGATCGCGTCGGTCCTGGTCTCACTGCTGGTGATCTGCTTCGGAGTGGCCTTCAAGAACGACGGCGGGGCCTGGGCCTCCGGGGCGTTCGCCGCGCTGGGTGTGCTGGCCGGCGGGGCGGCGATCGTCATCGGGCTGCTCGGCCGGCGGCAGATCCGGCGGCCGACCGCGCCCTCCGCGGTCCAGTTCACCGGCCGCGGGCTGGCGATGGCCGGGGTCAGCTGCGGCGCGGCGGGGGCACTGCTCAGCCTGCTGGGCCTGGCTCTGGCCCTCCTTCTCACACTGACGTGAGGGTGATCACCGATAACTTCGGCACCTGACGGGGCTTTCCCCGGAAGGCTTCCGGTCACGCCGGGGGCGATGGGTGCTTCCGCGGGGAAGCCGGTACACTTGTATTCGTAGGTGCCCATCGCGGGCGACGGGGCAGGACGAGATCCGGCTGGCGGTTGTGAGACGGTCGCCGGGCCATTCCGTTTTGACCTGGGCGGTTGTGGTAGGTACTCTTTCCCCTTGTGCCCGGGCATGCCCGGGCAACTCGTGCGTGCGCTGTTTCCGGCTTACGGACGGCGGCACGACAAGCCAAAGATCCGGGGCGGGGCGACCCGCGCGCCGGTGACCAAACCCGGTACGCACGCGAAAGCGTCGCAACTGGGCCGTGACGAGGGCGACACGCCCGACCGCGGGTGCCGGGGTCTCCGCAAGGCGACCCTGGTCGGAATGTAGGAGAGCCGGTCATCAGGCCGGCTAACGAGCAGACGGCGCGGCCGCGATGCGGCCGAAGGGAGCGGAGAAACCCGGTGCCCACGATCCAGCAGCTGGTCCGAAAGGGCCGCCAGGCGAAGACGACCAAGACCAAGACCCCGGCGCTGAAGGGTTCCCCTCAGCGGCGCGGCGTGTGCACTCGCGTGTACACCACCACCCCGAAGAAGCCGAACTCGGCGCTGCGCAAGGTCGCTCGCGTGAAGCTCAGCAGCCAGATCGAGGTGACCGCCTACATCCCCGGCGTCGGTCACAACCTGCAGGAGCACTCGATCGTGCTCGTTCGCGGTGGTCGGGTGAAGGACCTCCCCGGCGTGCGTTACAAGATCGTTCGCGGCTCGCTGGACACCCAGGGTGTCCGCAACCGCAAGCAGGCGCGCAGCCGTTACGGCGCGAAGAAGGAGAAGAGCTGACATGCCGCGTAAGGGACCCGCTCCGCGGCGGCCACTGGTCGCTGACCCGGTGTACAACTCGCCGCTGGTCACCCAGCTCGTGAACAAGATCCTGCTCCGCGGCAAGCGTCAGCTCGCCGAGTCCATCGTTTACGCGGCCCTCGAGGGCTGCCGCGAGAAGTCCGGCACCGACCCGGTCGTCACCCTCAAGCGGGCGATGGACAACGTCAAGCCGACCCTCGAGGTGCGCAGCCGTCGTGTCGGTGGCGCCACCTACCAGGTTCCGGTCGAGGTTCGTCCGACCCGGGCGACCACCCTGGGCCTGCGCTGGCTGGTCACGTACTCCCGCGCCCGGCGCGAGAAGACCATGGTCGAGCGGCTGATGAACGAGCTGCTGGACGCGAGCAACGGCCTCGGTGCCGCCGTCAAGCGGCGCGAGGACACGCACAAGATGGCCGAGTCGAACAAGGCCTTCGCGCACTACCGCTGGTAACACCCTGGTTCCGGCGCCTCCGGGCGCCGGAACCGCCACCAGTTGAGTCGAGACGACGATAAGTAGGGATTGAAGTGGCCGCCGCAGACGCGCTCGCCAAGGTACGCAACATCGGCATCATGGCGCACATCGATGCCGGTAAGACCACGACCACCGAGCGAATCCTGTTCTACACCGGCATCACGTACAAGATCGGTGAGGTCCACGAGGGCGCTGCCGTCATGGACTGGATGGAGCAGGAGCAGGAGCGTGGTATCACCATCACCTCCGCTGCTACCAAGTGTGAGTGGAAAGACCACACGATCCAGATCATCGACACGCCTGGCCACGTCGACTTCACGGTCGAGGTCGAGCGGTCGCTGCGGGTCCTGGACGGTGCGGTAGCGGTTTACGACGGTGTCGCCGGCGTGGAACCGCAGACGGAGAACGTCTGGCGGCAGGCCGACAAGTACAACGTCCCGCGTATGTGCTTCGTCAACAAGCTCGACCGGACCGGCGCCGACTTCTTCCGCTGCGTGCAGATGATGATCGACCGGTTGAACGCCACCCCGCTGGTGCTCCAGATCCCGATCGGGCTCGAGGGTGACCACATCGGTGTCGTCGACCTGATCGGCATGCGCGGGCTCACCTGGCGCGGGGAGACCCAGAAGGGTGAGGACTACGCGGTTGAGGAGATCCCGGCCGAGCTGGCCGACTCCGCAGCCGAGTGGCGCGAGAAGCTGATGGAGACCCTCGCCGACGTCGACGACGCGGTGATGGAGAAGTACCTGGAAGGCGAGGAGATCCCCGCCGAGGAGATCAAGGCCGCCATCCGGCGTGCCACCATCGCCGGCAAGGCCAACCCGGTGCTCTGCGGCTCGGCGTTCAAGAACAAGGGCGTTCAGCCCATGCTCGACGCCGTTGTCGACTTCCTGCCGTCGCCGCTGGACGTCCCGGCGATCGAGGGTACGGCCACCGACGGCGAGACCCCGCTGCTGCGTAAGCCGTCCAACTCGGAGCCCTTCTCCGGCCTGGCCTTCAAGATCCAGACGGACAAGCACCTGGGCAAGCTCACCTACGTGCGGGTCTACTCCGGCACGCTCGATTCCGGTTCCCAGGTGGTCAACTCCACCAAGGACCGCAAGGAGCGCATCGGCAAGATCTACCAGATGCACGCCAACAAGCGGGAAGAGCGTCCGTCGGCGCAGGCCGGCGACATCATCGCCGTGCAGGGTCTCAAGCAGACCACCACCGGCGACACTCTCTCCGACCCGGCGAACCCGGTGATCCTGGAGTCGATGACCTTCCCGGAGCCGGTCATCTCGGTGGCGATCGAGCCGAAGACCAAGTCCGACCAGGAGAAGCTGGGTACTGCCATCCAGCGCCTGGCCGAGGAGGACCCGACCTTCCGCGTCCAGCTGGACGAGGAGACCGGTCAGACGGTCATCTCCGGCATGGGTGAGCTTCACCTGGACATCCTGGTCGACCGGATGCGCCGCGAGTTCAACGTCGAGGCGAACGTCGGCAAGCCGCAGGTGGCGTACCGCGAGACCATCCGCCGCAAGGTGGACAAGGTCGAGTACACCCACAAGAAGCAGACCGGTGGTTCCGGCCAGTACGCCCGCGTGATCGTGAGCGTCGAGCCGCTTCCGCTGGACAACGACTCGCCGACCTACGAGTTCGCCAACGCCGTCAGCGGCGGCCGCATCCCCCGGGAGTTCATCCCCTCGGTGGACGCCGGTGCGCAGGACGCGTTGCAGTACGGCATCCTCGCGGGCTTCCCGCTGGTCGGTGTGAAGCTGACCCTGCTGGACGGCCAGTACCACGAGGTTGACTCGTCGGAAATGGCATTCAAGATCGCCGGCTCGATGGTGATGAAGGACGCGGCCCGCAAGGCCGATCCGGCACTGCTCGAGCCGATGATGGCCGTTGAAGTCACCACTCCTGAGGAGAACATGGGTGACGTCATCGGTGACCTCAACTCCCGCCGCGGCATCATCCAGGCGATGGAGGAGCGCAGCGGCGCCCGCATCGTCCGGGCCCTGGTGCCGTTGTCGGAGATGTTCGGCTACGTCGGCGACCTGCGGTCGAAGACCCAGGGCCGGGCTAGCTACAGCATGCAGTTCGACTCCTACGCCGAGGTTCCGCAGAGCGTCGCGAAGGAGATCATCGCCAAGGCAACGGGCGAGTAACGCCCTGAGCAGGTGATTCGTGGTTGGTCGCGGGAGGTTTCACCCGCCCGCGACCACCACGATCGGATCGCGTGAGACCGGGCCTGTAGGCTTCATCGCCGCAGAACCCACAAAGGCTCTCCGGCCTTCAGGCCGGAAAGGCTGTCGACAGAGTCCTAAGCGCCGACCGGCGCGCCGGGCGTACGAACCAAGAAGTCCACAGGAGGACACCAGTGGCGAAGGCTAAGTTCGAGCGGACTAAGCCGCACGTCAACATCGGCACCATTGGTCACATCGACCACGGTAAGACGACGCTGACGGCGGCCATCACCAAGGTCCTGCACGACCAGTACCCGGACCTGAACCCCTACACGCCGTTCGACGAGATCGACAAGGCGCCGGAGGAGAAGGCCCGCGGCATCACGATCTCGATCGCGCACGTCGAGTACCAGACCGAGTCGCGGCACTACGCGCACGTCGACTGCCCTGGGCACGCCGACTACATCAAGAACATGATCACCGGTGCCGCGCAGATGGACGGCGCGATCCTGGTGGTCGCGGCGACCGACGGCCCGATGCCGCAGACCCGCGAGCACGTGCTGCTGGCCCGTCAGGTCGGTGTGCCGTACATCGTCGTGGCGCTCAACAAGAGCGACATGGTCGATGACGAGGAGCTCCTGGAGCTCGTCGAGCTCGAGGTCCGTGAGCTGCTCTCCTCGCAGGAGTACCCGGGTGACGACCTGCCGGTCGTTCGGGTTTCGGCGCTGAAGGCCCTCGAGGGTGACCCCGAGTGGACCGGCAAGCTGCTGGACCTGATGACCGCTGTCGACACCTCGATCCCGCAGCCGGAGCGCGAGGTTGACAAGCCGTTCCTGATGCCGGTTGAGGACGTCTTCACGATCACCGGTCGTGGCACCGTCGTCACCGGTCGCGTGGAGCGCGGCGTTCTCCTGCCGAACGAGGATGTTGAGCTCGTCGGTATCAAGGAGAAGAGCTTCAAGACCAAGGTCACCGCGATCGAGATGTTCCGGAAGACCCTGGACGACGCCCGCGCAGGCGAGAACGTCGGCCTGCTGCTGCGTGGTACCAAGCGCGACGAGGTCGAGCGCGGCATGGTCGTCGTGAAGCCGGGCTCGAACACCCCGCACACGGAGTTCGAGGCGACGGTCTACATCCTCTCCAAGGAGGAGGGTGGCCGTCACACCCCGTTCTTCCAGAACTACCGCCCGCAGTTCTACTTCCGGACCACTGACGTCACCGGTGTCGTCACCCTCCCCGAGGGCACCGAGATGGTCATGCCGGGTGACAACACGTCCATGTCGGTGAAGCTGATCCAGCCCATCGCCATGGAGGAGAACCTCAAGTTCGCGATCCGCGAGGGTGGCCGCACCGTCGGCGCCGGGTTCGTCACCAAGATTAACAAGTGAACTAGGTAACCCCGATTAGACCCGCCGCCGGTCGTGCGGCATACTAGTCAGGTTGCGTAACGACAGTTCGTCGCCTGTGTTCGGCATTCGCTGAACCTCCGGGTGGCGAGGCAGTCGAGCGTAGGGTGGTTGGCGGCCCAGTCGCCAACCACCCTCGCACGGCGTTCAGGTCGCGGTAATGCGATCGGCGCCTTGACCCCCCGTGCGGTCAGCACCACTCCGGTACCTAGGGGCGGAGCTCGGCCCGAGGGCGCGACACGCCCGACCGCGGGGGTCGGCGAAGTGGGCCTGTGCCAGCCGGTACAGGCGCCCGCAACACAGCGGCATCGAGAGAAGGAACAGAAGCCACCATGGCGGGACAGAAGATCCGCATCCGGCTCAAGGCCTATGACCACGAGGTCGTCGACTCCTCGGCTCGGAAGATCGTCGAGACGGTGACGCGCACCGGGGCGCAGGTCGCGGGCCCGGTGCCGCTGCCCACGGAGATCAACCGTTTCTGCGTTATCCGCTCGCCGCACAAGTACAAGGACTCGCGCGAGCACTTCGAGATGCGCACGCACAAGCGGCTGATCGACATCATCGACCCGACCCCGAAGACGGTCGACTCGCTCATGCGCCTCGACCTGCCGGCTGGCGTCGACATCGAGATCAAGCTGTAGGGACCGGACAAATGGACAGGCAAGTCAAGGGGATCCTGGGCGCCAAGCTCGGCATGACCCAGGTCTGGGAGAACAACCGTGTTGTTCCCGTGACCGTGGTCGAGGCCGGCCCGTGCGTCATCAGCCAGGTTCGTAGCGCCGAGAAGGACGGTTACTCCGCGGTCCAGCTCGCGTACGGCACCATCGACCCGCGCAAGGTCAAGAAGCCGACCAGCGGGCACTACGCCAAGGCGGACGTGGCGCCGCGCCGGCACATCGTCGAGCTGCGCACCACTGACGCTGGGGAATACTCGCTCGGCCAGGAAGTCACTGTCGAGGAGTTCCCGGCCGGCGTCACCATCGACGTCACCGGCAAGACCAAGGGCAAGGGCTACGCCGGCCCGATGAAGCGGCACGGCTTCCACGGCCTGGGCGCCGGGCACGGCGTCGAGCGCAAGCACCGCTCGCCCGGTGCCATCGGCGCCTGCGCCACTCCGGGTCGTGTCTTCAAGGGCACCCGGATGGCCGGCCGTATGGGTGGCGTTCGGTACACCGTGCAGAACCTCACCGTCCAGGCGGTCGACACCGAGAACAACCTGCTGCTCGTCCGGGGTGCCATTCCTGGTCCCAAGGGCGCGCTTGTTCTGGTCCGTACCGCGGCCAAGATCAAGGTGAAGAAGGGCGGTGCGGCCAAGTGACCACCGTTGACGTGCGCACCGTCGAAGGCACCACCAGCAGCTCCGTCGAGCTGCCGGCGGACATCTTCGACGTGCAGGCCAACGTCGCGCTGATGCACCAGGTCGTGGTGGCCCAGCTTGCGGCGGCCCGACAGGGCACGCACAAGACCAAGACCCGCGCCGAGGTCGCTGGTGGCGGCAAGAAGCCGTACAAGCAGAAGGGCACCGGTCGCGCCCGTCAGGGCTCGATCCGCGCGCCGCAGTTCGCCGGCGGTGGCGTCGTGCACGGTCCCGTGCCGCGCGACTACAGCCAGCGGACCCCGAAGAAGATGAAGGCCGCCGCTCTGCGGGGTGCCCTCTCCGACCGGGCCCGCGCCGGGCAGGTGCACGTCGTCGAGGCGTTCGTCTCGGGCGAGAAGCCGTCGACCAAGGCCGCTCTGGCCACGCTGACCAAGCTCACCGAGGCCCGTCGGGTCCTGGTCGTGCTGAGCAGCACCGACGAGCTGAACTGGGTGTCGCTGCGCAACGAGTCGCGGGTGCACCTGATCGAGTCCGGCCAGCTGAACACGTACGACGTGCTGGTGGCCGACGACGTGGTCTTCACCAAGGACGCCCTGGACGAGTTCCTGGGCGTGCCCGCCGAGACCACCGAGGAGGGTGGCAAGTGAGCACGATCGCCGACCCGCGCGACATCATCGTGGCGCCGGTCGTCTCGGAGAAGAGCTACAGCGAGCTGAACCGGAACTGGTACACCTTCCTGGTGCACCCGGACGCGAACAAGACCGAGATCAAGATCGCTATCCAGCAGATCTTCAACGTCCGCGTCCTGACGGTCAACACGCTCAACCGCCAGGGTAAGCGCAAGCGCACCAAGACCGGTTTCGGTCAGCGCAAGGCGACCAAGCGGGCGATCGTGAAGCTGGCTGACGGTGACCGCATCGAGGCCTTCGGCGGCCCGGTCAGCTGAGGGGTGTAGACAATGGCTATCCGTAAGTACAAGCCGACGACGCCGGGCCGACGTGGCTCGAGTGTCGCTGACTTCGCCGAGATCACCCGGTCCACGCCGGAAAAGTCGCTGCTGGCTCCGTTGCCGAAGAAGGGCGGGCGTAACGCCCACGGCCGGATCACCACGCGGCACCACGGTGGCGGTCACAAGCGTCAGTACCGTCTGATCGACTTCAAGCGGGTCGACAAGGACGGCGTGCCGGCGAAGGTCGCTCACATCGAGTACGACCCGAACCGCACTGCGCGCATCGCGCTGCTGCACTACGCCGACGGCGAGAAGCGGTACATCCTCGCGCCGAAGGACATGAAGCAGGGCGACCGCGTCGAGTCCGGTCCGGGCGCCGACATCAAGCCGGGTAACAACCTGCCGCTGCGCAACATCCCGGTCGGTACGACGATCCACAACGTGGAGCTGCGTCCGGGTGGCGGGGCCAAGCTGGCCCGTTCCGCCGGCGTCGGCATCCAGCTGCTCGGCCGCGAGGGCGCGTACGCGACCCTTCGTATGCCGTCCGGCGAGATCCGGCGGGTGGACGTGCGCTGCCGCGCCAGCGTCGGCGAGATCGGCAACGCCGACCAGTCGAACATCAACTGGGGCAAGGCCGGCCGGATGCGGTGGAAGGGCAAGCGCCCGACCGTCCGTGGTGTCGCCATGAACCCGGTCGACCACCCGCACGGTGGTGGTGAGGGTAAGACCTCCGGTGGTCGCCACCCGGTCAACCCGCAGGGTAAGCCCGAGGGCCGCACCCGCCGTAAGGGCCAGCCGAGTGACCGGCTGATCGTCCGCCGCCGCTACGCCACGCGTAAGCGCGGCTGAGGGAGATAAGACATGCCTCGCAGCCTGAAGAAGGGCCCGTTCGTAGACGACCACCTGCTCAAGAAGGTGGAAGTTCAGAACGACAAGGGCTCCAAGAACGTGATCAAGACCTGGTCGCGGCGCTCGACGATCATCCCCGAGATGCTGGGGCACACGATCGCCGTGCATGACGGACGCAAGCACGTCCCGGTGTTCGTGACCGAGGCGATGGTCGGGCACAAGCTCGGCGAGTTCGCGCTGACCCGCACGTTCAAGGGTCACGAGAAGGACGACCGGAAGAGCCGTCGGCGCTGACGCCGCGGGCATACGGATAGAGGGAACAAGGGGTTACAGCGATGCCAGGAAAGGGCGACGCTCCGGTGCTTCCGGGCGCGCGGGCGGTTGCGCGGCACGTGCGCATCTCGCCGATGAAGGCGCGCCGGGTGGTCAACCTCGTCCGCGGCCTGCCCGCGAAGGAGGCGCTCACGGTGCTGCAGTTCGCGCCGCAGGCTGCGAGCGAGCAGGTGTACAAGGTGCTCGCTAGCGCGATCGCCAACGCGGAGAACAACGAGCGGCTGGACCCCGACGCGCTGCTCGTCAGCGAGGCCTTCGTGGACGAGGGCCCGACGATGAAGCGGTTCCAGCCGCGGGCGCAGGGTCGGGCGTACCGAATCCGCAAGCGCACCTGCCACATCACTGTGGCGGTCGAAGCGGTCGCGCCGGCAGCGCCGAGGAAGGCCGCGGCGAAGAAGGCCGCCCCGGCCACGGAGGCCGCACCGGCCGAAGCGCAGAGCAAGACGGAGGACGCCGAGTAATGGGTCAGAAGGTTCACCCCACTGGGTTCCGGCTCGGCATCTCGACCGACTGGAAGTCCCGCTGGTTCGCGGACAAGCTCTACAAGGACTACATCGGCGAGGATGTCAAGATCCGCCGCATGATGTCCAAGGGCCTCGAGCGTGCCGGGATTTCCAAGGTCGACATCGAGCGCACCCGCGACCGGGTTCGGGTCGACATCCACACCGCCCGGCCGGGCATCGTCATCGGCCGTAAGGGTGCGGAGGCCGACCGGATCCGCGGCGAGCTTGAGAAGCTCACCGGCAAGCAGGTTCAGCTGAACATCATCGAGGTGAAGAACCCCGAGTCGGACGCTCAGCTGGTCGCGCAGGGCGTGGCCGAGCAGTTGTCCAGCCGGGTCAGCTTCCGTCGGGCGATGCGCAAGGCCATGCAGTCGGCGATGAAGAACCCGGTCTGCAAGGGCATCCGGGTTCAGGTCTCGGGTCGCCTCGGCGGCGCCGAGATGAGCCGGACCGAGTTCTACCGTGAGGGCCGGGTTCCGCTGCACACGCTGCGGGCCAACATCGAGTACGGCTTCTTCGAGGCCCGTACGACGTTCGGTCGGATCGGTGTGAAGGTCTGGATCTACAAGGGCGACGCCGTCCCGGGCCGGGAGGCTCCGGCCGAGGCCGGTCCGTCCCGCCCGCGTCGTGGTGAGCGCGGCGACCGTCCCGAGCGTCCGCGCCGTGGCCGGTCGGGTTCGTCCGGCACCACGGCTGGTGGCACCGAGGCCGGTCGGGCTGCTGCGACCACCATCGCGCAGCAGGCCGAGACGCCGAGCGGCGAGCCGGTCGACAGCGCAGCTGTCGCCGCCACTGCTGCTCCGGCAGAAACGCAGCAGGAGGGCTGACAGATGCTGATGCCGCGCAAGCCCCCGAAGGGCTTCCGCAAGCCGCACCACCCGGACCGCAGTGGCGCGTCCAAGGGTGGTAACCGGGTGGTGTTCGGCGAGTTCGGGATCCAGGCTCTCGAGCCGGCGTACGTGACGAACCGGCAGATCGAGTCGGCACGTATCGCGATGACTCGCCACATCAAGCGTGGTGGCAAGGTCTGGATCACGATCTTCCCGGACCAGGCCCTCACCAAGAAGCCTGCCGAGACCCGGATGGGTTCCGGTAAGGGTTCGCCCGAGTGGTGGGTCGCCAACGTCAAGCCGGGGCGGGTTCTCTTCGAGATGTCCTTCCCCAACGAGCAGACCGCGCGAGAGGCTATGCGTCGCGCGATCCACAAGCTCCCGATGAAGTGCCGCATTGTTACGCGCGAAGTGGGTGAATCCTGATGGCAGCGGGCGTTAAGGCGACCGAGCTGCGTGAGCTCTCCGAAGAGGAGCTGGTCACGAAGCTGCGGGAGGCCAAGGCGGAGCTGTTCAACCTCCGCGTGCAGGCCGCAACCGGGCAGCTGGACAACAACCGGCGGTTGCAGGTCATCCGTCGGGAGATTGCCCGGATCTACACGATCATGCGTGAGCGTGAGCTGGGGCTCTCGGCCGCGCCGACTGAGGTGACTGCATCATGACCGAAGAGACCGCCACCGCCGCCGCGCGGTCGCGCCGCAAGGTCCGCGAGGGCCTGGTGATCAGCGACAAGATGGACAAGACCGTCGTGGTCGAGGTCGAGGACCGGGTTCGGCACGCGTTGTACGGCAAGATCATGCGCCGTACGGCCAAGCTGAAGGTGCACGACGAGCAGAACGCCGCTGGCACCGGTGACCGGGTTCTCATCATGGAGACCCGGCCGCTGAGCGCCACCAAGCGTTGGCGGATCGTGGAGATCCTGGAAAAGGCCAAGTAGCGAAGGCTCGAGCTCGCCCGGCGTTGCGTCGGGCGTTGGTTCCGCCAGGCTCCGGCCGCTACGGCGGCCGGAGAACCGGCAGACATAGGAGATAGACGTGATTCAGCAGGAGTCGCGACTGCGCGTCGCCGACAACACGGGTGCTCGGGAGATCCTGTGCATCCGGGTTCTCGGTGGCTCGGGTCGGCGCTACGCGAGTATCGGCGACGTCATCGTGGCCACGGTCAAGGACGCCATCCCGGGTGCCGGTGTGAAGAAGGGCGACGTCGTCAAGGCTGTCGTCGTTCGCACGGCCAAGGAGAGGCGGCGTCCGGACGGCTCGTACATCCGCTTCGACGAGAACGCCGCCGTCATCATCAAGGACGGCGGGGACCCGCGTGGAACCCGTATCTTCGGCCCGGTGGGCCGGGAGCTGCGGGACAAGCGGTTCATGAAGATTATTTCCCTCGCGCCGGAGGTGTTGTGACCGTGAAGGTCAAGAAGGGCGACACGGTCGTCGTCATCGCCGGCAAGGACAAGGGTGCCAAGGGCAAGGTCATTCAGGCCTACCCGCGGCAGGACAAGGTCCTTGTCGAGGGCGTGAACCGGGTCAAGAAGCACACCCGCATCAGCACCACCCAGCGTGGCGCCAAGACCGGCGGCATCGTCACTCAGGAGGCCCCGATCCACGTCTCGAACGTGCAGGTCCTGGACTCCGACGGCAAGCCGACCCGCGTCGGTTACCGGATCGACGACAACGGCCAGAAGGTCCGCATCGCGCGTAGCACCGGTAAGGACCTGTGATGACCACGGCTACCGAAAAGACCCTGCCGCGCCTCAAGGAGCGGTACCGCAACGAGATCGTGGCCCAGCTGCGTGAGCAGCGCAGCTACGGCAACCCCATGCA
Source organism: Micromonospora trifolii (assembly GCF_022229005.1). GTDB lineage: Bacteria > Actinomycetota > Actinomycetes > Mycobacteriales > Micromonosporaceae > Micromonospora > Micromonospora trifolii. The sequence goes on along the minus strand of NZ_JAKKFD010000024.1, from coordinate 107,968 downwards.
GGTGCCGCGGCTGGTCAAGATCGTCGTCAACATGGGTGTCGGCGAGGCTGCTCGCGACGCCAAGCTGATCGACGGCGCGGTCCGCGACCTCGCCACGATCACCGGCCAGAAGCCGCAGGTGCGGCGGGCGACCAAGTCCATCGCGCAGTTCAAGCTGCGCGAGGGCATGCCGATCGGCGCGAAGGTGACCCTTCGCGGCGACCGGATGTGGGAGTTCATGGACCGGCTGCTCTCCATCGCGCTTCCGCGTATCCGCGACTTCCGCGGTCTGGACGGGCGCAAGCTGGACGGGCACGGCAACTACACGTTCGGTCTGACCGAGCAGTCGGTGTTCCACGAGATCGACCAGGACCGGATCGATCGCCAGCGGGGCATGGACATCACGGTGGTCACGACCGCCACGACCGACGACGAGGGCCGGGCGCTGCTCAAGCTCCTGGGCTTCCCGTTCAAGGAGAACTGAGATGGCCAAGAAGGCGCTGATCATCAAGGCGGCCGCGAAGCCGAAGTTCTCGGTTCGCGCGTACACCCGCTGCCAGCGGTGCGGGCGTCCGAAGGCGGTCTACCGCAAGTTCGGGCTCTGCCGGGTCTGCATCCGGGAGATGGCTCACCGCGGTGAGCTGCCGGGCGTGTCCAAGGCTTCCTGGTAAGGGCGACCGCGTCCCGGCCGTCGGCCGGGAACTCCTGCACCGATTAGGTATTGCTCTTCGCCGTAGGCCCGGGGCTGATGCCCCGGGAACCCCGGCGAGAAAGGCTGACGAAATCCATGACGATGACCGACCCGATCGCAGACATGCTCACGCGTCTGCGTAACGCCAACCAGGCGTACCACGATCAGGTGAAGATGCCCTACTCCAAGATCAAGGCGAACATCGCCGAGGTCCTGAAGGCCGAGGGTTACATCGCCACCTGGTCGGTCGAGGAGCCCGAGGAGGGCGCCGTCGGCAAGCGACTGGTCGTCGAGCTGAAGTACGGCCAGAACCGCGAGCGGAGCCTGGCCGGCATCAAGCGCGTGTCCAAGCCCGGTCTCCGGGTGTACGCCAAGTCGGACGGGCTCCCGCGGGTGCTCGGTGGGCTGGGCGTGGCGATCATTTCGACGTCCCAGGGGCTGCTGACCGACCGGCAGGCCCGCAAGCGGAGTGTTGGCGGGGAAGTCCTCGCCTTCGTCTGGTAACGGGAGACAGGTAGAAATGTCGCGAATTGGACGTAAGTCGATCCCGGTGCCAGCCGGCGTCGACATCACGATCGACGGGCAGACCGTCAAGGTCAAGGGCCCCAAGGGCCAGCTCCAGCACACCCTCGCCGAGCCGATCACGGTCGAGCGGGCCGAGGATGGGCAGCTGAGCGTCAACCGGCCGAACGACGAGCGCAAGGCCAAGGAACTCCACGGCCTGAGCCGTACGCTGGTTGCCAACATGATCGTCGGGGTCACCGAGGGCTACCGCAAGAGCCTGGAGATCGCCGGCACCGGTTACCGGGTCACCGCCAAGGGTTCGGACCTCGAGTTCGCACTCGGGTTCTCGCACCCGGTGGTCGTCCCCGCCCCGGCGGGCATCACCTTCACGGTGGAGCGGCCGACCCTGTTCCACGTGGCTGGCATCGACAAGCAGCAGGTCGGTGAGGTCGCCGCCAACATCCGGAAGATCCGCCCGCCGGAGCCCTACAAGGGCAAGGGCGTCAAGTACCAGGGCGAGGTCATCCGCCGCAAGGCCGGAAAGGCAGGTAAGAAGTGAGCGCCACGCTGCTCAAGCGCCGCCGCGGTGTCGCCGCCAAGCGCGCCGTTGGGCGTGCGCGTCGACACTTCCGCGTCCGCAAGAACGTCAGCGGTACGGCCGAGCGTCCGCGCCTGGTCGTCACCCGTTCGCTGCGGCACATGGTCGCCCAGGTCGTCGACGACACCAAGGGTCACACCCTGGCGTCGGCGTCGACCCTGGACGCCTCGCTGCGCGGTGCGGAGGGCGACAAGAGCGCCCTGGCTGGCAAGGTGGGCGCGCTGCTCGCCGAGCGGGCCAAGGCCGCCGGCGTCTCCAAGGTCGTCTTCGACCGCGGCGGCAACCGGTACGCGGGGCGAGTCGCCGCGCTTGCCGACGCCGCCCGCGAAGCCGGGCTCGAGTTCTAACAACCCCGTCACGAGAGAGAAGGAAGGCTGCTGATGCCAGGTCAACAGCGCCGTGGCGGCGGGTCCGGTGGCAACGAGGGTGGTCGCCGCGACAACCGCCGTGAGGGCGGCCGCGGAAACGCGCCCGTCGAGAAGACCCCGCACCTTGAGCGGGTCGTCGCGATCAACCGCGTCGCCAAGGTCGTGAAGGGTGGTCGTCGCTTCAGCTTCACCGCCCTCGTGATCGTGGGCGACGGCGACGGCACGGTCGGCGTGGGCTACGGAAAGGCCAAGGAGGTGCCCGCGGCCATCGCCAAGGGTGTCGAGGAGGCCAAGAAGCACTTCTTCAAGGTTCCGCGGATCGGTCAGTCGATCCCGCACCCGGTGACGGGTGAGGACGCCGCTGGTGTGGTGCTGCTCAAGCCGGCCTCGGCCGGTACGGGTGTCATCGCCGGTGGACCGGTGCGTGCCGTGCTGGAGTGCGCTGGGATCCACGACGTGCTCTCCAAGAGCCTCGGTTCGTCGAACCCGATCAACATCGTGCACGCCACCGTGGCGGCCCTGAAGGGGCTTGAGTCCCCCGAGCAGGTCGCGGCGCGTCGTGGTCTGCCGGTGGAGGACGTCGCGCCGGCCGCCATGCTGGCGTCGCGTGCGGGGGTGGCGCGCTGATGGCACGCCTGAAGGTCACCCAGCTCCGGTCCGGTATCGGGACCAAGCACAACCAGCGTGAGTCGCTGCGTTCGCTCGGTCTCAAGCGGATCAACGACGTGGTGGTCAAGGAGGACCGGCCCGAGATCCGCGGCATGATCTTCACTGTGAGCCACCTCGTGAAGGTCGAGGAGGTCGAGTAATGACGATCAAGGTGCATCACCTGCGCCCGGCGCCCGGTTCCAAGACCGCGAAGACCCGTGTGGGTCGCGGTGAGGGTTCCAAGGGCAAGACCGCTGGTCGCGGTACCAAGGGCTCCAAGGCCCGCAAGAACATCTCGGCGGCGTTCGAGGGTGGGCAGATGCCCATCCACATGCGCCTGCCAAAGATGAAGGGCTTCAAGAACAAGTTCAAGGTGGTCTTCCAGGTGGTCAACCTGGACCGACTCGCTGAGCTGTTCCCGAATGGTGGTCAGGTCGGCCCGCTGGAGCTCGTTGAGTCCGGCGCGGTCCGCAAGGGTCACCCGGTCAAGGTCCTCGGCACCGGGGACCTCGGCGGTGTGGCGCTCCAGGTGTCCGCGCACGCGTTCAGTGCGTCGGCCAAGGAGAAGATCGCTGCCGCCGGTGGCTCCGTCACCGAGCTGTAAGGCGTACGACCATGGCGCCCGTCCAGTTGAGAGCAACTGGCGGGCGCCATGGTCTGCCTGGGGCCTGAGCGCCCGGTAACATCGGAATCGATTTATGTAGTCGGGCGCATCTGCCCGGACCGGGGTGAGGCTGTTAGAGTCCCATCCCAGCCATGGATTGCGGGCACTCGCCCGTGATCCACCCCGACCCGCCAGGGATCACCGGCGGCCCGCCTCGCGCAGGAGGAAGAAGTTGCTGTCCGCCTTTCTCAGTGCGTTCCGTACGCCTGACCTGCGCAAGAAGCTGCTGTTCACAGTAGGCATCATCGCGGTCTACCGGCTGGGTGCAACGCTCCCCAGCCCGGGCGTCTCGTACGGCAACGTGCAGAAGTGCCTCGACACCATCCAGGGTGACACCACCGGGGTGGTGAACCTTCTCAACCTCTTCTCCGGCGGAGCGCTGCTACAGCTCTCGGTCTTCGCGCTGGGCATCATGCCCTACATCACCGCGTCGATCATCCTGCAGCTGCTGACCGTCGTGATCCCCCGCCTGGAGCAGCTCCGCAAGGAGGGCCAGGCAGGTCAGGCGAAGATCACCCAGTACACGCGCTACCTGACCCTCGGTCTCGGTGTGCTGCAGGCCTCGGCGTTCGTGGCGCTGGCCCGCTCGGGTCAGCTGTTCCAGAACAAGTGCGACCAGTTCCCGATCATCCCCACCGGCACCGGCATCCCGGACTGGCTGACCCTGACCATCCTGGTGATGACGATGACCGCCGGCACCGGCATGGTCATGTGGCTCGGTGAGCTGATCACCGACCGCGGCGTCGGCAACGGCATGTCCGTCCTGATCTTCACCTCGATCGCGGCGCGGCTGCCCAGCGAGGGCTGGCAGATCAAGACCAGCAAGGGCTGGGACATGTTCGCCCTGGTCATCGCGCTGGTCCTGGTGGTCATCACCGCTGTCACCTTCATCGAGCAGGCGCAGCGCCGGATCCCGGTGCAGTACGCCAAGCGGATGATCGGCCGGCGGATGTACGGCGGCACCTCGACCTACATCCCGCTCAAGGTCAACCAGGCGGGTGTGATCCCGGTCATCTTCGGCTCGTCGCTGCTCTACCTGCCGCAGTTGGCGCTGCAGTTCTTCGACCAGACCGACCCGGGCAAGACCCAGTCGTGGATCCAGAACAACCTGGTCAACCCGAGCAGCCCGATCTACATCGCGGTCTACTTCCTGCTGATCATCTTCTTCACGTACTTCTACGTCTCGATCACGTTCAACCCGACCGAGGTCGCGGACAACATGAAGAAGTACGGCGGGTTCGTGCCGGGCATCCGCCCGGGCAAGCCGACCGCCGACTACCTGGACTTCATCCTCAGCCGGATCACCCTGCCGGGCGCGCTCTACCTCGGCGTCATCTCGATCCTGCCGAACTTCTTCTTCATCTGGCTGGACAACCAGCAGTACCAGAACTTCCCGTTCGGCGGCACCGCTGTGCTCATCATGGTCGGCGTCGGTCTGGAGACCGTGAAGCAGATCGAGAGCCAACTCATGCAGCGGAACTACGAAGGGTTCCTGCGGTAGATGAGACTCGTTCTGGTTGGCCCGCCGGGCGCGGGCAAGGGCACGCAGGCCGAGTTCATCGCCGCGCACCTCTCGGTGCCGAAGATTTCGACCGGAGACATCTTCCGGTCGAACGTCACCCAGGGCACGCCGCTCGGTGTCGAGGCGAAGCGGTACATGGACGCGGGCGAGCTGGTTCCGGACGAGGTCACCATCAACATGGTCCGGGACCGGCTGGCCGAGCCCGACGCCAGCGAGGGTTTCCTGCTCGACGGCTTCCCGCGGACCACTCCGCAGGCGGCCGCTCTGGACAAGCTCCTGGCCGATCTGGGCACCGCCCTGGATCTGGTCCTGGAGCTGGTCGTCGACGACGACGAGGTGATCCGGCGGCTCTCCGGCAGGCGTACCTGCCGGGGCTGCGGCAAGATCTGGCACGTCGAGTTCGACGCCACCACCCGGCCCGGCATCTGTGACCGGTGCGGCGCCGAGCTGTTCCAGCGCGACGACGACAAGCCGGAGACGATCGCCACGCGGCTTCGTGAGTACAGCGAGAAGACCGCACCCCTGGTCGACTACTACGGCGCCCAGGGCAAGCTGGTCGGGATCGACGCCACCGGGCCGGTGGAGGACGTCACCACCCGGGCCATCGACGCGTTGCGGTCGTACGGCGGCTGAGGTCCGGCCGGGCCACGGCGGATAGAGTGCGAACAGCGGGGTACGCGTTATGTGCCCCGCTGTTCGGCAACGAAAGGTAACCGCTCCATGCGTCGTCCCCAGCTGGACATCCAGCTGAAGACCCCTGACCAGATCGAGAAGATGCGGGCCGCCGGGCTGGTGGTGGCCGAGGCCCTGCGCCGGATGCGGGAGGCTGTCGCCCCCGGTGTGAGCACCGCCGATCTGGACGCCATCGCCGAGTCGACCATCCGCGAGGCGGGTGGCGTTCCGTCGTTCAAGGGCTACCACGGTTTCCCGGCGTCGATCTGCTCCTCAGTCAACGAGCAGATCGTGCACGCCATCCCGTCGCCGAAGCAGGTTCTCCAGGCCGGTGACCTGATCTCCATCGACTGCGGCGCGGTGCTGGACGGCTGGCACGGCGACTCCGCGATCACGGTCGGCGTCGGTGACGTCGACCCGGCACTGCTGAAGATGGCCGAGGTCGCCGAGGACGCGATGTGGGCCGGCATCGCCGCCGCGGCGCGTGGCGCGGCCAGCGGCAAGGGTCGACTGACCGACATCTCGCACGCGGTGGAGACCGCTGTCCGCAAGGGCGGCCGGTACGGCATCGTCGACGGCTACGGCGGGCACGGCATCGGCACCGAGATGCACCAGGACCCGCACGTGCTCAACCACGGTCGGCCGGGCAAGGGTCCGCGACTGGTTCCCGGAATGGCCCTGGCCATCGAGCCGATGATCACCATGGCGTCCCCGCGTAGTGTCGAGTTGGCCGACGGGTGGACGGTCGTCACCCGGGACGGCTCGGTGGCCGCGCACGTCGAGCACTCGATGGCGCTGCTGCCCGACGGCGTCTGGGTGCTCACCGCGTTCGACGGTGGCCGCGCCCGCCTGGGCGACCTGGTAACCGCCCGCCAACCCGCAGCCACGAAGACCCCGTAACCCCCCGGGCCCTCCGCTGATCATGAAGTTATTGCTCTGACACGCCGGCGAGGCGGGCAACAACTTCATGATCGACCGGTGGTCGGGGGTGGGGCGGGAGTGGCGCGACGGTGGCATGCTTGCCGGCATGGACGGGCGCGACGGGATGCGAGCCGCGGACTCGGACCGTGCGGCGGTGGCCGACCGGTTGCGGGTCGCCCTCGACGAGGGTCGACTGGATCTGCACGAGTACGACGAGCGGTTGCAGCGGGCCTACGCGGCACGCACGTACGCCGACCTTGAGGCCCTACTCACGGACCTGCCGCCGGTGACCCCAGCGCAGCGGTCGGGCCTGGCGCCGGCCGCCGGGTCGACGGTGAGCCAGTTGGGCGACCAGCTTGGTCCGGCCCCCACCGGGGGCGTCACCGCCCGCTGGCTGGCTGATGTGTGGTTCCCGTACCTGCGGGTGATCGCCATCGTGGTGACCATCTGGGCGGTGACGTCGCTGCTCACTCAGGACCTGCTCTACTTCTGGCCGGCCTGGGTGGCGGGGCCGTGGGGCGCGGTGCTGATGGTCCGCACGGTCACCGGGCTGGCCGGGAAGGAGCCCCAGCGCCAGGCCGTCAAGCGCCAACGCCGCCGAGAGCGCAAGCAGGCAAAGCGCGACAGCAAAACGGACGACCAACCCCCAACCCCCTGATCCGCTCCACCCCCACCCGGCCCGTTGATCATGAAGATGTTGCCGCCCGTTCCGGCGTGTCGTGACAACAACTTCATGATCAACAGGGCTGGCGGTGGGGTCGGATGGGGCGGCGCGCGGGTTGGTGGGTGGTCGGTTTGGCGGGGGACCGCAGGCCGGCGTACACTTTCAGATCGGCGCACAGCGTCCACTCCGGCATGCCCACCCTGCGCTTCGGTGGGAGCTGGAGCCGCGGCTGGCGCGGGCTTCTGATTCTGATCAGATTTCCGTGTAAGACGTTGTGGGCCGCCCGGAGCAATCGACGTCAGGACAGCGGAGGACATGCCGAAAAAAGACGGAGCCATTGAGATCGAGGGTCGGGTCATCGAGCCCCTGCCGAACGCCATGTTCCGGGTGGAGCTCGCGAACGGCCACAAGGTGTTGGCTCACATCAGCGGCAAGATGCGGCAGCACTACATCCGCATCCTTCCGGAGGACCGGGTCGTCGTCGAACTTTCGCCGTACGACCTGACCCGCGGGCGCATCGTCTACCGCTACAAGTAGTCCTGACGGCGGCCGGGAAGTCCCGTGTCCGTCTTCGACGTCCGGTGTCACGCAGAGCGCGTCCCCGGGCCAGATGGGAAGTAAGGCAACCGTGAAGGTCAAGCCGAGCGTCAAGAGGATCTGCCAGAAGTGCCGGGTTATCCGCCGGCACGGCCGGGTCATGGTCATCTGCAGCGACCCGCGCCACAAGCAGCGCCAGGGCTGACTCAGCCCGTCCGGCCGTAACACCGGCCGGGTGGCGTTGGTCCAGGCGGATCCCCAGCGACACACAAATCACACATGCTCGTCCCAGCCGCGAGCGGTACGCCAGTCGTACCTCTGCGTGGCTGACCCCCGGTCGGAGGCCGGGGCCCGCTCGGGCAGCGACCGATCCCGGTCGCCGGCGCTCACCGCGTCGGAAAGACGGGACGGCCGGTAGCGGGGTGGGACGGGTCCACACCTCCGCCACACATCACGAGGAGTACGCCCGCACATGGCACGTCTAGTCGGCGTGGATCTCCCCCGCGAAAAGCGGTTGGAGATCGCGCTCACCTACATCTTCGGGGTCGGTCGCACCCGCGCCCTGGAGACACTCGCCGCTACCGGCATCTCGCCGGACAAGCGCGCTCGGGACCTCACGGACGAGGAGCTCGTGCAGCTCCGCGACCACATCGAGGGCAACTACAAGGTTGAAGGCGACCTGCGCCGCGAGGTCGCCGCTGACATCCGCCGCAAGGTTGAGATCGGCTGCTACGCCGGCATCCGGCACCGCCGGGGCCTGCCCGTGCGTGGCCAGCGGACCAAGACCAACGCCCGGACCCGCAAGGGCCCGAAGCGGACCGTCGCCGGCAAGAAGAAGCCCGGCAAGAAGTAGTTCTTGACCGGATGACGGGGTCGGCCGCCGCTGAGGTGGGTCAGGCCGCAACCCGATCCGGAAAGTCAACTAGGAGCGCACAGACTTATGCCACCGAAGGCTCGTGCCGGAGCCGCTGTAAAGAAGGTCCGGCGCAAGGAACGCAAAAACGTCGCCCACGGGCAGGCGCACATCAAGAGCACGTTCAACAACACCATCGTGTCCATCACGGACCCGACCGGTGCGGTCATCTCCTGGGCCTCCGCTGGCCAGGTGGGCTTCAAGGGCTCCCGCAAGTCGACTCCGTTCGCTGCGCAGCTGGCCGCCGAGGCTGCCGCGCGTCGCGCCATGGAGCACGGCATGCGCAAGGTCGACGTGTTCGTCAAGGGCCCCGGCTCCGGCCGGGAAACCGCCATCCGTTCGCTGCAGGCCGTGGGCCTCGAGGTCGGCCAGATCGCCGACGTCACCCCGCAGCCGCACAACGGGTGCCGTCCGCCGAAGCGTCGCCGGGTCTGAGAGGTAGAGAGAGATGGCTCGTTACACCGGTGCAGACTGCCGCCGTTGCCGGCGGGAGAAGATGAAGCTGTTCCTCAAGGGCAGCAAGTGCGATGGTCCGAAGTGCCCGTTCGAGTCCCGGCCGTTCCCGCCCGGGCAGCACGGCCGCGGCCGCACCAAGGAGACGGAGTACCTGCTCCAGCTCCGTGAGAAGCAGAAGGCCCGTCGGGTTTACGGCGTGCTGGAGAAGCAGTTCCGCGGTTACTACGAGGAAGCCGTTGGCAAGCAGGCGAAGACCGGTGAGGTCCTCCTGCAGATCCTCGAGTCGCGGCTGGACAACGTCGTTTACCGGGCCGGCTACGCCCACTCGCGGGACATGGCCCGCCAGCTGGTCAAGCACGGTCACTTCACGGTGAACGGCAAGAAGGTCGACATCCCGTCGTACCGCGTCAAGGAGCACGACATCATCGAGGTTCGGGGCAAGAGCAAGGAGCTCACCCCGTTCATCGTCGCGCAGGCTCAGGCCGGCTCGAGGACGGTTCCGGCGTGGCTTGAGGCCATCCCGAGCCAGATGAAGGTGCTCGTGCACTCCCTCCCGGCCCGGCAGGTCATCGACACGCAGGTCCAGGAGCAGTTGATCGTCGAGCTCTACTCCAAGTAGTCCGAGCTCGTTCGGTGGCCCGCCCTTCGGGGCGGGCCACCGGAACAGTTTGTGTCGTGGGCGTCAAATAGCGGGCGCCCCGGAAGAGAAGAGAAAAGATGCTCATCAGCCAGCGACCCTCCCTCTCCGAGGAGTCGATCAACGAGACCCGGTCCCGGTTCGCCATCGAGCCGCTGGAGCCGGGCTTCGGCTACACCCTGGGTAACTCGCTGCGGCGCACGCTGCTGTCGTCGATCCCGGGCGCGGCCGTCACCTCGATCAAGATCGACGGTGTGCTGCACGAGTTCACCACGATCCCCGGTGTCAAGGAGGACGTGGTCGAGCTCGTCATGAACATCAAGGAGCTGTGCGTCAGCTCCGAGCACGACGAGCCGGTCAGCATGTACCTGCGTAAGCAGGGCCCGGGCGACGTGACCGCGGGCGACATCCAGCCCCCGGCCGGCGTCTCGGTGCACAACCCGGATCTCAAGCTCGCCACCCTGAACGGCAAGGGCCGGCTCGACATGGAGCTGACCGTCGAGCGGGGCCGGGGCTACGTGACGGCGGCGCAGAACAAGCAGTCCGGCGCCGAGATCGGCCGGATCCCGGTCGACTCGATCTACTCGCCGGTGCTGAAGGTGACCTACCGCGTCGAGGCGACCCGTGTCGAGCAGCGCACCGACTTCGACCGGCTGATCATCGACGTCGAGACCAAGCCGTCGATGGGTCCGCGTACCGCGCTGGCCTCCGCTGGTTCGACGCTGGTTGAGCTGTTCGGGCTTGCCCGGGAGCTGGACGAGACCGCCGAGGGCATCGACATCGGGCCGTCCCCGCAGGACGCCCAGCTGGCGGCGGACCTCGCTCTGCCGATCGAGGAGCTGGACCTCACCGTCCGCTCCTACAACTGCCTCAAGCGCGAGGGCATCAACTCCGTTGGTGAGCTCATCGGGCGTACCGAGGCCGACCTCCTCGACATTCGCAACTTCGGTCAGAAGTCGATCGACGAGGTCAAGATGAAGCTCGCCGGGATGGGTCTCGGGCTGAAGGACTCGGCTCCGAACTTCGACCCGGCGCACGTCGTGGACACCTTCGGCGAGGCCGACTACGACACCGACGACTACCGCGAGACCGAGCAGCTCTAGTCCGCGCTGCCGCCACAACTGAGGAGCACCAAAAATGCCCACGCCCACCAAGGGCCCCCGCCTCGGCGGCAGCCCCTCGCACGAGCGGCTGATGCTGGCCAACCTGGCGACCGCGCTGTTCCAGCACGGGAAGATCCAGACCACCGAGACGAAGGCCCGGCGGCTGCGCCCGCTGGCCGAGCAGCTCATCACCAAGGCCAAGCGCGGTGACCTCGCCTCGCGGCGTCGGGTGCTGGGTGTCGTCAAGGACAAGGACGTGGTCTACGCCCTGTTCGACCAGATCGCGCCCCGGTACTCCAACCGCCCCGGCGGTTACACCCGGATCGTGAAGACCGGTCCGCGCAAGGGTGACAACGCGCCGATGGCCATCATCGAGCTGGTGGAGGAGCTTCAGGTCGCCGAGCCGAAGGCGAACAAGAAGACCGCCGCCCGCAAGGCCGCGCAGCAGGACAAGGTCGAGGCGCTCGCCCCGGCCGACGAGGCCCCGAAGTCGGCTCCGGCCGACCAGGACTCCGAGGCGCCGGTGTCGGCGTCCGGTGACACCGACGCCGCCCGCGAGGACAGCGACGAGGCCACCGAGAACAAGGCCTGATCAAGGGCATTGTCGGGCCCGGCACCCCATCGGGGGTGTCGGGCCCGACCCGTAACAGGAGGTACGAGGTGGACGAGCGGATCCGGCTGCGGCTGGACGTCTCGTACGACGGCACCGACTTCTCCGGCTGGGCGGCCCAGCCGACCAGGCGCACCGTCGCGGGGGTGCTCGTCGAGACAGTGGACCTGGTCCTCGGCGCCGGTACGGCCACCGGGCTGACAGTGGCCGGGCGCACCGACGCGGGCGTGCACGCCACGGGGCAGGTGTGCCACCTCGACCTGCCCGTGGACGTGTGGCGGCAGCACGAGGGACGGCTGCTGCGTCGCCTGGCCCGGCTGCTCCCCACCGACGTGCGGGTACGGGCGATGACCGAGGTGCCGGCCGACTTCGACGCCCGGTTCTCGGCCACCTTCCGGCGCTACGAGTACCGGGTCACCGACGCGCCCTTCGGTGCCGAGCCGCTGCGCCGTCACGAGGTGCTGGCCTGGCCGAAACCGTTGGACCTGGCGGCGCTGAACGCCGCCGCGTACGGGCTGGTGGGGGAGCACGACTTCGCCGCGTACTGCCGGCGCAAGGAGCACGCGACAACGCTGCGCGAGGTGACCCGGCTGGACTGGCGTCGCGACCCGGACGGCATCCTGGTGGCCACCGTGCAGGCCGACGCGTTCTGCCAGGCGATGGTGCGCAGCCTGGTGGGGGCCATGCTGGTGGCCGGGGACGGGCGCCGCCCGGTGGAGTGGCCGGGCACTCTGCTCACTCAGCGGGAGCGGTCCAGCGAGGTGACAGTTGCCCCCGCGCGCGGGTTGACCCTGGTAGCGGTCGGCTACCCGGCGGATCCGGCCGAGTACGCCCACCGCGCCACCCTCACCCGCCGGCTGCGGGTCCCGGTCGAGGGCTGACCGCCCGCGGGGTCAGTTGCCCGGCAGGTCACCCTGGTTGGCGTTGCTGCCGGTCGGTGCCGCCGTCGGTTGCGCGGCGGTGCCACCGTCGGCCCGGCTCTGCAGCACGCCACGGCTGAGGTGCAGCTCGATCATGTCGAACAGGATCTCGCGGACCTTGGCGTCACCCGCCTTGACCGCCGCGCCGTCCTTGCGAACCACCAGCGCGTACGCCAGATAGTGGCCACGAACCTGCCAGCCGACGCGTGCGGGGGCGCTGGCCAGGACATCGGTGCCGTCGCCCTCGTCGGCGGTGAGGCCACGGAAACGGCCCTGCCGCTCGTCGAGCAGTTGCCGGAGCCGGTCTCGGGCTCGTTCCGCGCTGACCTTGTCGGTCAGGTTGAACAGACCGGCGGTGACCAGGTGGCTGCCGTCGGGCGTGCTCAGCGTGGCCCGGACGACCTGGTTGCAGCCGAGCCGGACCAGCAGGTCGGCGACCTCGTCGGTGGCGGCGACGGCGCAACTGCCGCTGGACTGTGTCTTGAGCACCTGGTAGCTCGGCTGGCCGTCGGTGAGCTTCAACTCCTTGCCGGCGAAGAGTTCCTTGGCGGTGAGCGGGGCCTGGTCGGTGTCCCGGGAGTCCAGGGCCAGCCGTTCCGCCGGTGCCGAGGTCGGGGCGGCGTTCGGCTGGTACGTCGGGTTGCTCTGCGGCTGCTCGTTGCGGTTGGTGAGCAGCGCGGAGGCGCCGAGGCCGCAGAGGGCGAGCAGCACCAGGACGGCTGCGCCGCCGATCAGCACCTGCCACAGTCGGCCGCCGCCGCGCCGGCTGGGCGGCTCCACCGGCGTCGACGAGGTGTAGATCTGGCTGCGCGGCGGGGCGGGCGGGATGTCGGCGCGAGTCGAGAGTGGCTGCGGCGCATCGGTGCGGGCGGCCGGCCCGAGCTGCTGCACGTCGGCGCGAGCCTGCGCGGGCTGCGACGAGGCCAGCGAGAGCTGGTTCGGCCGGGGCAGCGACGGCGTGGGGAAGCGCGACGGAGAGGGCCCCGCCGGCGGGGGCGGACCGGCGGCGAGCACCGACAGGTCGGACCCGGGCTCCGGGTACTCCTCGAAAGCGTCCTCATCGGACTGGTACCGATACACCATGTCGCCCAGAGTAGGAGCCAATGTCCCTTTAGGGGGTAATATCGGGGAAATGTGCGTGTGGGCCGCGTCAGGTCCGCCCCGGACCGGTGCGAGAATTGCCGAGTGACCGGCGACCACTACTTCACCGCTCAGCCGACCAGCGACGCCCCGACGCGCGAGGTCGAGTTCTCCGTCGCCGACCGCGACTACCGACTCACCTCGGCCGGCGGGGTCTTCTCCGCCAGTCGGCTCGACCCGGGCACGGCGGTGCTGCTGCGCAAGGCGGAGCTGCCCGACGCCGACACTACCGGCGACCTGCTCGACCTCGGCTGCGGTTTCGGGCCGATCAGCTGCGTGCTGGCCGACCTCGCGCCCACCAGCACCATCTGGGCCGTCGACGTCAACGCCCGGGCCCGCGAGCTGACCGCCGCCAACGCGGCCCGGATCGGCGCCGCGGACCGGGTCCGGGTCAGCGCGCCGGACGACGTTCCGGACGGCGTCCGCTTCGCCCAGCTCTGGTCGAACCCGCCCATCCGGATCGGCAAGGACGGCCTGCACGACCTGCTGCTGCGCTGGCTGCCTCGACTCGCCCCGGACGGCGTCGGCTGGTTGGTTGTCGCCCGGCACCTCGGCGGTGACTCGCTGCAACGCTGGCTCACCGAGCAGAGCTGGCAGGTCGAGCGGTACGCCAGCCAAAAGGGCTTCCGGGTGCTGCGCGTCACCCGGTAATTGGATATACCCCCCGACCCTCACTGGGGCAGGATCCCGGCGTGGGATATGTGGATGTGGCAGCGGTCGGGCACGTCCTGCCCGACGGTCGGGAACTCTTCGCCGACGTGTCGTTCCGGGTCGGGGAGGGCAGCAAGGTCGCCCTGGTCGGGCCGAACGGCGCGGGAAAGACGACGCTGCTGAGGATGGTCGCCGGCGACCTGCCGGTGCGCAGCGGCGTCGTCGCGCGGGCCGGTGGGCTGGGCGTGATGCGCCAGTTCATCGGCATGATCGGCGACGAGTCGACCCTCGCCGACCTGGCGTTGTCGCTGGCCCCACCGGCGCTGCGCGACGCCGGCCGGCGGCTCGGCGAGACCGAGGCGGCCATGCGGGCGGCCGAGGCCCACGGCAAGTTCAGCAACGCCGCGGGCAAGGCCCAGCTGGCGTACGCCGACGCGCTCGGCGCCTGGGGCGAGGCCGGCGGGTACGACGCCGAGGTGCTCTTCGACACCGTCGCGACCATCGTGCTCGGCAAACCATGGGACGCCGTCCGGGACCGCCCGGTGCGTACCCTCTCCGGCGGCCAGCAGAAGCGCTTCGCCCTGGAGTTGCTGCTGCGCGGCCCGGACGAGGTGTTGCTGCTCGACGAACCGGACAACTTCCTCGACGTGCCCGGCAAACGCTGGCTGGAGGCGCGACTGCGCGAGTCGACGAAGTCGGTGCTCTACGTCTCGCACGACCGCGAGCTGCTGGCTCAGAGCGCCGACCGGGTGGTCGCCGTCGAGGGTGGCAGCGCCTGGGTGCACCCGGGCGGCTTCGCCAGCTGGCACGAGGCTCGGGTGGCTCGGCACGCCCGCCTCGACGAGCTGCGTAGGCGCTGGGACGAGGAGCACCAGAAGCTGCGCGAGCTGGTGCTGATGTACAAGCAGAAGGCCGCGTACAACGACGGTTTGGCCTCGCGTTACCAGGCCGCGCAGACCCGGCTGCGCAAGTTCGAGGAGGCCGGGCCGCCGCCCGTACCGCCGAAGGACCAGGACATCCGGATGCGGCTCAGCGGCGGGCGGACCGGCAAGCGCGCGGTCGTCTGCGAGCAGCTGGAGCTCGACGGCCTGACATTCCCCTTCGACCTGGAGATCTGGTACGGCGACCGGGTGGCGGTGCTCGGTGCCAACGGCACCGGCAAGTCGCACTTCCTGCGGCTGCTGGCCCGCGGCGGCACCGACCCGGACCCGGCGAACGGGCCGGTCGACGGCGCGGGCGCGCTCACTCCGGTGGCGCACGACGGCGTGGCCCGCCTCGGTGCCCGGGTCCGTCCCGGGCACTTCTCCCAGACCCACGACCGCCCGGAGCTGATGTCGAAGACGCTCGTCGAGATCCTCTGGCGGGGTGACGAGCACCGCACCGGGATGGACCGGCACGCGGCGATGGGTGTGCTCAGTCGCTACGAGCTGGCGGCGCAGGGCGACCAGCGCTTCGGCACGCTCTCCGGCGGGCAGCAGGCCCGGTTCCTGGTGCTGCTGCTGGAGCTGTCCGGGGCTACCCTGCTGCTGCTCGACGAGCCCACCGACAACCTCGACCTGGCCAGCGCGGAGGCGCTCGAAGCGGGCCTGGACGCGTTCGCGGGTACGGTGATCGCGGTCACCCACGACCGGTGGTTCACCCGCTCGTTCGATCGGTTCGTGCTGTTCCGGGGCGACAGCGAGGTGGTGGAGACCCCGGAACCGGTCTGGGACGTCGGGTGAGCGGTCCCCGGCGGCGGTGCGTCCGGCCGGCATAGGGTGGATCTCGTGACTGACATGACCTATCGCCGGCTGGGCGACTCCGGGCTCGTGGTGTCCGTGGTCGGCATCGGCTGCAACAACTTCGGCCGCAAACTCGACCTCGACGGCACCCGTGCGGTGGTGGACGCCGCGCTGGACGCCGGGATCACCCTGTTCGACACCGCCGACATCTACGGCGAGCCGCAGGGCAGCTCCGAGGAACTGCTCGGGCAGGCGCTCAAGGGCCGCCGGGACGACGTGGTGGTGGCCACCAAATTCGGCATGGACATGAACGGCCTCAACGGGCCGGACTACGGCGCGCGGGGTGCGCGGCGCTACATCGCCCGGGCTGTGGAGGCGTCGCTGCGCCGGCTCGGCACCGACCACATCGACCTGTACCAGATGCACGAGCCCGACCCGGGCACCCCGATCGACGAGACCCTCGCCGCCCTGGACGACCTGGTCCGCGACGGCAAGGTGCGCTACCTGGGCAACTCCAACTTCGCCGGCTGGCAGATCGCCGACGCGGACTGGGTCGCGTCGTCCAACGGTCGGTCCCGCTTCATCAGCGCGCAGAACCACTACAGCCTGCTGGAGCGCTCGGTGGAGGCCGAGGTGATCCCGGCGTGTGAGCGGTTCGGCCTTGGCATGCTGCCGTTCTTCCCGCTCGCCAACGGTCTGCTCACCGGCAAGTACAAGCGCGAGGCTCAGCCGCCGGCCGGCAGTCGGCTCTCCGGCGGCGGCCGGTACGCGGAGCGGCTCGCCGCTGCCGACTGGGACACCATCGAGGCCATCGAGGCGTACGCGGCCGAGCGGGGTCTGACGATGCTCCAGGTGGCGATCGGCGGGCTGGCCGCCCAGCCGGCGGTGACTTCGGTGATCGCCGGTGCGACCACGCCCGAGCAGGTGCGTGCCAACGCCGCCGCCGGCGTCTGGGAGCCCAGCGACGACGATCTGGCGGCGCTGCGCGCCGTCCTCTGAGCGCGGCGAGGCGTGCGCGGGGCGTGCGCTGCGTCGTGCGCTGCGTCGTGCGCCACGCATGATCCACTCGCGTTCCTTGAAATCGGGGCGACCTGCGGTCCGGGAAGCCCCGACTTCAAGGATGCCGAGTCGATCACCAGCCGATCGAACGACACCGGGCCGGGCCGCTCGTCGCGGCCCGGCCCGGTCCTGTGCATGGGCGCCGGAGCGCCGGTCTATCCAGTCGGTGCGCCGGTCGGTCTAGCTGGTGCGCCGGTCGGTCTAGCTGGTGCGGCGGCGGCCGAAGAGCATGGCCACCCCCATCGCCGCGGCGACGAGCACGAGACCGGCCGCCGCGAACGGCCACCAGTCCGCTCCGCCGCCGTCCGCCGGCTCGGTCACCGCGACCGGCTTGGGCGCCGGCGGTGACTGCGCCGCCTTCGCCTGCACAGTGGCGGTGGCCTTGCTCTGCAGCGGAGCGGGGGAGTTGACCGACACCTTCCACGTGCCGGTGGAGAGCACCGGGCCGCTGCTGTAGAAACCCTGCCCCTCGGGCTGCGGTTCGAGCTGCACCGGCCCGACCCGCTGCCCGTCCGGGCCGGTGGCGGTGAGAACCAACCGCACCACCTGCTCCAGCCGGCGGCCATCGGCGTAGGTGGCCTGGATGGTGACGCCCTGAGCCCCGTCGCCGGCCACAGTGAGTTTGAGCTTGTCGGCCTGCGCCGCCGGGGCGGCCTTAGCAGCCTGCGCCGCCGGGGCGGCCTTAGCAGCCTGCGCCGCCGGGGCGGCTTGAGCGGCCTGCGCCGCCGCCGGGGCGGCGGCGGCCAAGGTCAGGGCCAGCCCGACGAACACGGCGGCCAACACCTTGCGGATACCCGTCACGGACATCCCCTCCCTACCGATGAGGGAGGCCCCTCCCCGACGCCGCAGCGCCGGGGAGGGGCCTCGTCGGATCAGAGCTGGCGACCGGGTGCCAGCCGGGTGGCGTCGCCACCGAGCCGCCCGGTGCCCTTGACCGGGTCACCGTCGTTCGCCTTGACCCCGGCCTTGCTGGCCGCGCCGCCGAGCCGAACGATCATGGCGTCGGCGTCCCGGATCAGGACGTCCCGGACCTCCGCCTCGGGCACCAGCGTGGCGTCGCTGGCGAGCGTCCGGAACGCGGTCAGCTGCCGGACGGCAGCCTTGTCGTCGCCGGCCGCCTCGGACGCGCGAACAGCGTCGAGCTTGTTCGACAGCTGCTTGTGCGCCTTGGTCGAGAGCCGCCCCGTCGCCTTGAACCGGTCCAGCAGACTCTGCATGTCCCGGAACGAGGTGGTGACGAAGAACCGGACCGTCGAGGTGGTCTTGTTGCCCGCCTTGTCGGTAGCGGTCACGGTCAGCTCGTGCAGGCCGAGGGACAGGTCGTACATGGCCTGCAGAGTGCCGCTGGCGTACGCCTGGCCGTCGAGTTGACCGACCACGCTCGCGATGCCCGAGGTCGGGTCGACGGCCTGCCAGGCCACCCGGACGTCCTGGCTGTCGCCGTAGAGCTGGCCGTCGGCCAGCCCGGACACCAGCAGCGTCGGCTTGGTGCCGTCGATGCGCAGCACCGCCGACTTCAGCGTCTCGACGTTGCCCGCCTTGTCCGTCGAACGGAACAGCAGCTCGTGCTGCCCGTCACCGGTCACCTCGACCGGCGTCGAGTACGGCGTCCACGCGCCACCGTCCAGCGACCACTCGACCGTCTTGACGCCGGAACCTGCGTCGGTCGACGTCAGCACGACCGGGATGGTCCCGTTGTGCCAACCGGCGTCGTTCGCCGGAGCGAACGTCGCCGAGGTCACCGGCGCTGTGGCATCGATCTTGACGGAGACGGTCTTGGTCGCCTCCACGTTGCCGGCCTTGTCCGTCGAGCGGAACCGAAGCTCGTGCTCGCCGTCCCCGCTGACCGCCACCGGAGCGGTGTACGCCGTCCAGGTGGTGGCCCCGTCCAGCTGGTACTCCGTACCGGCGAGCCCGCTACCGCCGGCCTCGTCGGCACCGGTGAGCGTGATCGTCACCGGCCCGGTGTGCCACCCGTCGGTCGGGGTACCGGAAACCGCCGCTGTGGTCACCGGCGCCGTCTCGTCGGCCACAGTCGTGCTGAGCCGGAAGTAGTCGAACGAGGCGGTCTTCGACGCCGTCTGGTTGGCGCCGAGGGTGAACAGCCCGACCTTCGGGGTTGCCCCGACCGCGCTGTTGGTCAGCGTGGTCAACGCGGTCCAGGTCGTCCCGTCGGCCGAGTACGACGCGGTGAACGTGTCGCCCGTGCGGGCCAGCCGCAGGTGCCACACCGCCGAGGTCAGGTTGCCCGCCTCGGGCTGCGGGTTCTGGACCACCCCGGCGATCTCGCTGCGGAACTCGATCCGCCGCGTCACCGCCTGGCCGGCCTGGTTGTCCGCGATGAAGTCGAACTTCACATAGTTGTCGTCGTCCGCCTGCACGAGCAGACCGGCCTGCTGGTACTGCTCGTTCAGCAGGCTGCCGTCGACCTTCGTCTCCAGGGTCCAGTCGCCCGACGGCGCGGTCTGGAGGATGAAGTTCTTCGGCCCGGTGTTGTCGGTGCCGTAGATGTCACCGTTGGGCACGTCGATCCGCAGCGCGCCATCGGTGACCCGGTAACCGCTCGGGTCCTCCCGCGTCACGGCGTCCCACCGGCACTTGTCCAACGTGCTGCCGGTGAACTCGTCCGACGGGTCGACCGGGCCGGCCGGAGCGTCCGGCGTGACCTGGAACGAGTCGAACGCGGCGTCGACAACCGGCGCCTCGGTGCCTCCGTTGAGCGCGAAGACCCCGATCCGCGGGTTGGTGATGCCGGCGAGCGCTGCCGAACGGCCGACCGGGGTGAAGGTCTGCCCGTCGCCCGAGGCGGACGCGGTCAGGTTCGTCCCGTCGCTGGTGATCCGCAGGTACACGGTGTCACCCGCCGGTGCGTTGGTGGCGTCGGCGGCCTCGTTGCGAGGCGTGGCCGCAGTCTCCCGGATGAACTCCACCCGCCGGCTGCCGTTGTACAGCAGGTCCAGCTTGGCGTAGTTGTCGTCGTCGCCGTACACCAGGACGCCGGCCTGCTGGTAGTTGGCAGTAACCGGCAGGGTGACCTTGGTGGTCATCTCCCATGCGCCGGTCGGGGCCGCCTGGAGCACCAGGTTGGTGGCGTCGTTACGAGCGCCGTAGAGGTCACCCACGCCGGTGGGCAGCCGCAGTGCGCCGCCACTGAGCGAGTAGAGCTGGTTCTCCCGGACGACGCTGGTCCAGCGCTCCTTGTCGAGGCTGTTGCCGTTGAAGTCGTCCGAACGCGCCCCGAAGCAGGACGTGTCCGGCGCGTCGACCCGCACCGGCACCGTGGCGTACGACTTGGCACCCTTGCTGTCGGTCACCGTGAGGGTGGCCGTGAAGGTGCCCGGGCTGGTGTAGGTGTGGCTGGCGTCCAGTGTGGTCGCCGAGCCTCCGTCACCGAAGTCCCAGGCGTACGTCAACGGGGTGTCGCCCTCGGCGTCGGTGGCCGTGCCGTCGAACGCGACGGTGACCGGTGCGGTGCCGGTGGCCGGGGTGGCAGTGGCGCTGACCACCGGCGGCCCGTTCTCGGTGACACCGCGGCCGACGAAGTCCATCCAGTTGACGTTGAACAGCGAACCCGTTCCGCCGTTCGGATCGCGGGCCAGGAAGTACAGCGAGCCGCTCGCGGCACCGGTGACCGGTGCGCTCACGTCCGTGTACGTCTGCCACGCGCCGGTCGACGGTACGACGGCCGTGGCGACCACCGGTCCGTCAACGGCACCCGCGCGAACCTCGATCCGACCGCCAGCGGCGGCGGAGGCGGCCCGGAAGCGGATCTCGGTGATGTTGGTCAGGTCCGCCGGAGCGACCGACCACCAGTCACCATCCTCGATGAAGGCGATGCTCTGGCCGCCACCGGCGGTGTCGGCGCCGGCCTCCCGCTGCACGCCGGGGTCTCCACCACCGGTGCTCACCGGGGCACGCCCGGTGGCGGTGAAGTACTCGGCCTGCTTCTGCTTCGGTTGGAGGACCTCGATCTGCCGACCGGTCAGGGCACCGGCGCCGCCGGCACCACCCTCGTCGGTGTAGGTCGCCTCGAAGACCGCGAAGACGTTCGCCTCGGCGCCGTGCCCGGAGGCGAGCGACGTCTGGACGGTGCCGGTGCAGCCGGTGTGCTGCTCCAGCGGGTGGGCGTGCTCGTCGTGGCCGAGCAGCACCTGGAGCTGCACCCGGTCACAGTCGATCTGCCCGTCCTCGGGGTCGGTCACCTTGATCGAGTAGCGGACCTGGTCACCCCAGTTGAAGAAGCCGCCGTCCGGTGGGAACTCGATGGAGACCGTCGGAGCGGTGTTGCCCACTGTGACCGGCACGTTGGCCACCGCGGTCCGACCCTTGGGGTTGGTGACGGTGAGCTGGGCGGTGTAGTTGCCCGCCGTGGCGTACGTGTGGGTCGGGTTGGCCTCGGTCGAGGTCTGCCCGTCGCCGAACGTCCACGCGTAGGTGAGCGTGCCACCGTCCGGGTCCCGGGAACCGGCGCTGGAGAAGGTGACAGTCAACGGCGCCGGACCCGAGGTCGGGTTGGCGGACGCCGCCGCGATCGGCGCGCGGTCACCGGCGGTGTAGTCGATCCGGTAGACGCCGGAGTTGTCGTTGTTGCCGCCGAAGCCGCTGCCCCACTCGATCAGGTACAGCGCGCCGTCCGGGCCGAACTCGAAGTCCATCGGCCGGATCATGCTCATGCCGGTGAGCAACTGGTTGATGTCCACCAACGACTTGCCGTCGGGGGTCACCTGCATGGTGTACATCTTGTTCTGGTTCCACTCGCCGAGCAGAGCCTTGCCGTCGTAGTACGCCGGCCACTTGCGGTTGGAGTTGACGTCGGCGTCGTACCGGTAGACCGGGCCGCCCATCGGGGCGCCGCCGCCACCGATCTCCGGGTAACGCGCGTCACCGGCGTACCCGTAGTCGACGGTCGCGGGGACCACCGGCGGGAGGTTGGTCAGGCCGGTGTTGTTCGGCGAGTTGTTCACCGGCGCGGCGCAGTCGAACTTCGCGCCGCTCGGGCCGGACGGGAACGTGTAGTCGTTGTACGCCTCGTTCGTCCCGGTGCAGTACGGCCAGCCGTAGTTGCCCGGCGTGACGATGTTCCACTCGACCAGACCGCGGGGGCCGCGGTTCGGGTTGTCCGTGTTGGCGTCCGGCCCGTAGTCGCCGACGTACAGCGTGTTGGTCTTCGGGTCGGTGCCGATCCGGAACGGGTTGCGGAAGCCCATCGCGTAGATCTCGGGACGGGTCTTCTCGGTGCCCGCCGCGAAGAGGTTGCCCGCCGGAACGGTGTACGTCCCGTCGTCCTCCGGGTGGATCCGGATCACCTTGCCGCGCAGGTCGTTGGTGTTGGCGGAGGTGCGCTGCGCGTCGTAGTCCTGGCGGCCCGACCGCTCGTCGAGCGGCGAGTACGAGTTCGACTCGAACGGGTTGGTGTTGTCACCGGTGGCCAGGTAGAGGTTGCCGTCGCCGTCGAAGGTCATGCTGCCGCCGGCGTGGCAGCAGGTGTTGCGCTGGGTGTCGACCCGCAGCACCTGCTTCTCGCTGGCCAGGTCGATTGTGTCCCCGGTCACCGTGAAACGGGACAGCAGGTTGCGGGTGACCCCGTCGTTCGGGGCGTAGTACAGGTACACCCAGTTGTTGGTGGCGAAGTCCGGGTCGAGCCGGATGCCGATGAGGCCGTCCTCGTTACCGGTGAAGACGTCCAGGTCGACGGCGGTGACGGTGTTGCCGGTGTCCGGCTTCACGATCTGCACGCGACCGTCGCGCTCGATGTAGAACACCCGCCCGTCGGGGGCGATGTCCAACTCCATCGGGTTGCTGGTGTTGCTGTCCAGCGTGACCTTCTCGAAGTTCGAGGTCTTCGAGGCGCCGCAGTCGGCGTTCTCGACGCCGGCCGCGGTGCGGATGCCGCCGAGCAGGTGGGACAGGAACTCGGGCTCGGCGTACGACTCCCGGGTGTGCCCCAGGCCCGTGTACCAGGATCGGCCACCGTCGTAGTCCTGACACCAGGCGACCGGGTGGTCCGCACCCATCGCGCCGGCACCGGGGGTGTAGCTCTTCTCGTCCAGGCTGGCCAGCACGTGCACGTCCGGCCGGGGGTTGCTCTGGTAGTTGTACCACTCGTCGAACCGGGACCAGCGGTCCGGCAAACCGGCGGTGGACGGGTGGGCGTGGTCCTCCACCTTGACAGTGGCCTGCTGGTTCTGCGGGTGGTTGGCGAAGTACGCGCCGACCAGGTCGCCGTACCAGGCCCAGCTGTACTCGGTGTCCGACGCGGCGTGGATGCCGACGTAACCGCCGCCGGCCTTCACGTAGCGCTCGAACGCCGCCTGCTGGTCGGCGTTGAGCACGTCACCGGTGGTGGAGAGCCAGATCACCGCCTTGTACTTCGCCAGGTTGGCGTCGTTGAATGCGGCACCGTCCTCGGAGTTGTCAACAGTGAATCCGTTGTCGACGCCGAGCTGCTGGATGGCGGCGACGCCGGTGGGGATGGAGTCGTGCCGGAAGCCGGCGGTCTTGGAGAAGACGAGGACGGAGAAGGGATCGGCTGCGGCCTTTGGCGCCTTCGGCGCCACCTGGCTGACCGGGGCTGCGGCTTTCGCATCCCGTGGGGGAACCTGGGCGGCCGCCTGGGCGGGCGCGCCGAACAGGGTGGTCGAGGCCATGGCCAGAGAGATCAGGGTTGCGGTGATGGGTACGCGGGCACGACGAGAACGGGACACGCCGCCTCCTGTGTCGTAGTGACAGAGCTCGCGGGAGTCGGCTCGCCGAAGGCCGTCCCTGATGGAGCCGGTGGTCACACCGTGCCAGGGTGCCCCCACCGACATTTTGTCGAATCGCTGAACAAATTAATTCGGCTGGTTCGATGTCGGGCAAGATGCGGACGGGTAACGGTTCTGCAACGGGGGGCGACATTCCGAACAGGACCGTATGAAGTGCCCCATGGATCTCGGTCGTTCTGGTGCGGCCCGGCCCACCGGCCACTGCCGACCCCGCGCCTTGGCAGGCCGACGGATCTGTCGTACGGTGACACGCAAGTAACCCACGGGAGCCCGGTGTACCGGGCTGAGAGGGGGGCTGACAGCCCCCGACCGTTGAACCTGATCCGGGTAATGCCGGCGCAGGGAGGAGCGTTGCCGTGCCGTCCCTGGGGCGATTGCATCTCATCACCGACACCCGACCCGGTCGCGACCCACTCGCAGTGGTTCGCGCCGCCCTCACCGTGGCCCACGCCAACCTGGTGGTGCAGGTCCGGGTCGAGGATTCCGCCACCGACCGCGAGGCGTACGACCTGACCCGGCGGGTGCTCGCGCTCTGCGCGTCGTACCAGGCGACCTGCCTGGTCAACGACCGTCTGCACGTGGCGCTGGCGGCGGGTGCCGCCGGTGGCCACGTCGGCGCCGACGACCTGCCGGTCGCCGCCGCCCGCCGGGTGCTCGGCCCCACCGGCGTGCTGGGCGCCACCGCCCGCGCACCGGGCCCGGCGCACGAGGCCGTCGCCGCCGGCGCCAGCTACCTCGGCGTCGGTCCGTGTCACACCACCAGCACCAAGACCGGCCTGCCGGACCCCATCGGGCCCGCCGGGGTACGCGCCGTCGTCGACGCCGTCGACGTCCCGGTCATCGCGATCGGCGGGGTGACCGCCGCCCGGGTGCCGGCGCTGCGGGCCGCCGGGGCGTACGGGGTGGCGGTGGTCGGTGCCGTCTCCACCGCCGCCGACCCGGCACGGGCTACCGCCGAGCTGATCGAGGCCCTGACGTGCTGACCGGCCGGTCCCCGTCACCGCCGTCGAGCGACCGGGTCCGGCCGGACGTGGCAGTGGTGGGGGCGGGACCGATCGGGCTGGCGATCGCCTGGCGTTGCGCCGAGCGCGGGCTGCGGGTGGTGGTGCACGATCCGGCACCCGGCTCGGGGGCGTCGGCGGTGGCCGCCGGCATGCTCTCCCCGGTCGCCGAGGCGTACTTCGGTGAGCGGGAGCTGACCGGGTTGCTGCTGGCGTCCGCGGCCCGCTGGCCGGCGTTCGCCGCCGAGCTGACCGAGACGACCGGGGTCGAGATCGGCTACCGGACCGAGGGCACCCTGATGGTCGGGCTCACCGGCGACGACCTGGCCGAGGCGCGTCGGCTGTGGGCGTACCAGCAGGGGTTGGGCCTGCCGGTGACGCCGCTGCGCCCCAGCGAACTGCGTGACCGCGAACCGGCGCTCGCCCCACGGGTGCGCGGCGGCGCGCTCGCTCCCACCGACCACCAGGTCGACCCGCGGCTGCTGGTGCCGGCGCTACGCGCGGCCGCGCAGCGGGCCGGCGCGGTGCTCGTGCCCCAGCCGGTCCGTTCTCTGTCCGACGTGGACGCACCGGTCACAGTGGTCGCCGCCGGCTGCGGGGCCGCAGCGCTCACCGGCCTGCCCGTGCGGCCGGTGAAGGGTCAGATCCTCCGGCTCCGCGCACCCGACGGCGTCGCGCCGGGCTTCCGGCACGTGATCCGGGGGTACGCCGACGGCGAGCACGTCTACCTGGTGCCCCGCGCCGACGGTGAGGTGGTGCTCGGCGCGACGGTCGAGGAGCGGTCGGACACCACTGTCACCGCCGGTGCCGTGCAGCGACTGCTGCGCGCCGGGGTCGACCTGCTGCCCGAACTGGCCGAGTACGACCTGGTCGAGGCGGTCGCCGGACTGCGCCCGGGCACCCCGGACAACGCGCCGATCCTCGGACCGCTGCCCGACCGACCGGACGTCCTGGCCGCCACCGGGCACCACCGGCACGGCATCGTGCTCACCCCGATCACCGCCGACCTGATCGCCGACCTGGTGCTCGGCGGCGTACCCGACCCGCTGCTCGCGCCCTTCGGGGCTGACCGCTTCGGCGCTGTCGCCATAGGCGGACCTGAACCGACGATGGAGGGGGACCTGTGGAGTTGACTGTGAACGGGGCCGGGCGCAGCGTCGCCGCCGGCGCGTCAGTGGCGGACCTGGTCCGCGACCTCGTGGCGCAGCCGCGTGGGGTGGCGGTCGCTGTCAACGGCGAGGTGGTGCCCCGGACCGGCTGGCCGGCCCGGGCGCTGCGCGACGGTGACCGGGTCGAGGTGCTCACCGCGGCTCAGGGCGGGTGAGCCGCGTGCCGTTCGAGCTGGGTGGGGAGACCTTCACCTCACGGCTGATCCTCGGGACCGGCGGCGCCGCGAACCTGCACGTCCTGGAGCAGGCGATCCGGGCGTCCGGCAGCGAGCTGGTCACACTGGCGCTGCGCCGGGTGGGCACGGCGCCGGGCTCCACCGGTGGGCTGCTGGAGCTGCTGGACCGGTGCGGCGTCCGCCTGCTGCCGAACACCGCCGGCTGCCACACCGCGACCGAGGCGGTGAAGGTGGCCCGGTTGGCCCGGGACGCGTTCGACACCGACTGGGTCAAGCTGGAGGTGATCGGCGACGAGCGGACGCTCCTGCCCGACGGGGTGGAGCTGCTCCGCGCCGCCGAGGAGTTGGTCTCCGACGGCTTCACGGTGCTTCCGTACACCAGCGACGACCCGGTGCTCGCCCGCCGCCTCGCCGACGTGGGCTGCGCCGCGGTGATGCCGGCCGGCTCACCGATCGGTTCGGGGCTCGGCATCGGCAACCCGCACCACATTCGACTCATCCGGCAGGGTGTGGACGTGCCGGTGATCCTCGACGCCGGCATCGGCACCGCGTCCGACGCGGCGCTGGCCATGGAGCTGGGCTGTGACGGGGTGCTGCTGGCCAGCGCTGTCACCCGGGCGGCCGACCCGGTGGCGATGGCCACAGCGATGCGGTATGCGGTCGAGGCGGGCCGACTGGCGGCCCAGGCCGGCCGGATCGAGCGCCGCTTCCACGCGCTCGCCTCCACCCCTGATGAGGGAAGACCCGAGCTGTGACCCCGCCGTCCGGGGTTGTCGTGTTGACCGACCGGCTCGTCGCGCGGGGCGGGCTCGACCGGGTGGTGGCGGGCGCCGTGGCCGGGGGAGTGCGTTGGGTGGTGCTGCGGGAGAAGGACCTTGCGCGCGCCGAACGCGCCGCCCTCGCCGCCGACCTGCGCGCGATCCTCGCCGACGTCGGCGGGACCCTCATCGTGGCCGGCCCCGACCCGCTCGGCGGCGACGCCGTGCACCTGCCCGCCGCAGGCCCGTACCCACCGCCAGCCCACGGCCTGGTAGGTCGCTCCTGCCACCACCAGCCCGAGCTGAACCGCCTGAGCACCGAGCACTACGCCACCATCTCCCCGATCTGGCCCACGAGGACAAAGCCGGGTTACGGCCCACCGTTGCTCGTTGCAGGCCTGGGCAGCCTGGTTCGCGCCAGCCCGGTGCCCTTGCTGGCCCTCGGCGGAGTCGAGACACCGGAACAGGTGACCGCCTGCGTCCAAGCAGGAGCCGTCGGAGTAGCCGTACTGGGCGCACTGATGCGAGCAGAAGACCCCGCCGAGGCAGCCGCGAGCCTGACCAGCGCCTTCCAAGAGGCGGTCACCCCTGAGCTGACCCAAACCCGGCGCGGGGTCACCCAGGTCCCTACGTCAGGGCTGCGGCCGGCCGCGCCCACGCAGGGATCAAGCCTGACCGCCCGGAGTGGGCACGGTCGGCCGCAGCCCCCAACCGCAACCAAGGAAGAACAATGACCCCGCGAACACTGCTGACCATCGCCGGCTCGGACTCCGGCGGCGGCGCAGGCATCCAGGCCGACCTCAAGGTCTTCGCCGCGCTGGGCGCGTACGGCACCAGCGTCCTCACGGCGGTCACCGCGCAGAACACGCGGGGTGTCGACGCGGTGCTGCCGCTGCCCCCGCGCACCGTCACCGAGCAGTTGGACAGCGTCCTCACCGATTTCACCGTCTGCGCGGTGAAGACGGGGATGCTCGGCACCCCGGCGATCGCGGACGTGGTGGCCGAGGCGGCCCGGGACGGCCGGCTGCCTCAACTCGTCGTCGACCCGGTGCTGGTCGCCACGAGCGGTCACCGGCTGGGCGTGGTGGGCGCTGTGGAGCGGCTGCTGCCGTACGCCATCGTGGCGACCCCGAACTGCGCGGAGGCCGCGGCGATCACCGGACGCCCGGTGGACGACGTGGCCGCGATGGTCGTGGCCGCCGAGGCGCTGGTGGCCGGCGGCCCGGAGTACGTGGTGGTCACTGGCGGTGACCTGAACGGGGGCGAGGCGGTCGACGTGCTGCACGGCGGCGGCGTCACCACGCTGTTGCGCGCACCCCGGGTGACCACCCGGCACACCCATGGCACCGGGTGCTCGTTCTCGGCGGCGATCGCGGTGCGGCTCGGTCTGGGCGATCCGGTGCCGGCCGCCGTGGGGGCCGCCAAGGAGTACGTGCTCCGTGCGCTGACCGGCGCGCGGGGCTGGGAGCTGGGCGCGGGACGCGGGCCGCTGAACCACTTCGGCTGGTCCGCTTGATCACCAGGGAGGCTGTCATGCACGCACGAGGCAAGGTGTACGTCGAGGGTTCACGGCCGGATGTCCGGGTGCCGTTCGCGGAGGTGGGGCTGACCGGTGATCTGCCGCCGGTGCGGCTCTACGACACGTCCGGCCCTGGCTCGGACCCGGAGGTGGGGCTGCCGCCGCTGCGCGGGCCGTGGATCGCCGAGCGGGGTGACGTGGCGCCGGTGCGGGGTGCGGGGACGCCGCTCGCCGGGATGGACGGTCGCCGGCCCACCCAGCTCGCCTACGCGCGGGCGGGTGTGGTGACGCCGGAGATGGAGTTCGTGGCGATCCGGGAGAACGTCGACCCGGAACTCGTGCGGGCCGAGATCGCCGCCGGTCGGGCGGTGCTCCCGCTCAACGTCAACCACCCCGAGTGCGAGCCGGCGATCATCGGTAAGGCGTTCCTGGTCAAGGTGAACGCCAACATCGGCACCTCGGCGGTCAGCTCGTCGGTCGCGGAGGAGGTGGAGAAGTTGACCTGGGCCACCCGGTGGGGCGCGGACACCGTCATGGACCTTTCCACTGGCAAGCGGATCCACGAGACCCGTGAGGCGATCGTGCGGAACTCGCCGGTGCCGATCGGAACGGTGCCGATCTACCAGGCGCTGGAGAAGGTTGGCGGCGACCCGGTGAAGTTGAGCTGGGAGGTGTTCCGGGAGACAGTGATCGAGCAGGCCGAGCAGGGCGTGGACTACATGACTGTGCACGCCGGGGTGCTCCTGCCGTACGTGCCGCTGGCAGTGGACCGGGTGACCGGGATCGTGTCCCGCGGTGGTTCGATCATGGCGGCGTGGTGCCTGGCGCACCACGAGGAGAACTTCCTCTACACCAACTTCGAGGAGCTGTGCGAGCTGCTCGCGCGCTACGACGTGACGTTCTCCCTCGGTGACGGCCTGCGCCCCGGGTCGATCGCCGACGCCAACGACGAGGCGCAGTTCGCCGAGCTGCGCACCCTCGGTGAGCTGACGACCGTCGCCTGGGCGTACGACGTCCAGGTGATGATCGAGGGCCCCGGCCACGTGCCGATGCACAAGATCAAGGAGAACGTGGACCTTCAGCAGGAGTGGTGCCACGAGGCGCCCTTCTACACGCTCGGTCCGCTGACCACCGACATCGCGCCCGCGTACGACCACATCACCTCGGCGATCGGCGCCGCGATGATCGGCATGTTCGGCACCGCGATGCTCTGCTACGTCACGCCGAAGGAGCACCTCGGCCTGCCGGACCGGGACGACGTGAAGGCGGGCGTGATCGCGTACAAGATCGCGGCACACGCGGCGGACCTGGCCAAGGGGCACCCCGGCGCGCAGGAGTGGGACGACGCTCTGTCGAAGGCGCGGTTCGAGTTCCGCTGGGAGGATCAGTTCAACCTCTCGCTGGACCCGGAGACGGCGCGCTCGTACCACGACGCGACACTGCCCGCGGAGCCGGCGAAGACCGCCCACTTCTGCTCGATGTGTGGCCCGAAGTTCTGCTCCATGAAGATCACCCAAGAACTCAAGGAGTACGCGGCGCGCGGCATGAAGGACAAGTCGGAGGAGTTCGTCTCCGGCGGGAGTCGGGTCTACCTACCGCTCGCCTGACCCACACTGCGGGTCAGTCCGGGGCGTCCCGCGGGATGATCGACTCGGGTTCCTTGATCTCGGGGTGTCTGGCAGCTCGGGACAGCCCGGTTTCAATGAACCCGAGTCGATCAAGCGGCGACCGGTCGGTGCGTCTGCGCGCTGCGCCGTGGGTCAGTCGCGGTGGTGTCGACCGGTGGAGCGCAACGACCGGCGGCCGTTCTCCTGCTCGGGCTCATTGTCCGACACCGGCTTGCCCAGGCCGGCGACCCAGTCGACGAACTCCTCGTCCTGGGTCGCCAGCGGCTCGGCGGCGTCCGACGTCTTCGGGCTTTCCTCGTCGGCCCGGGACCGGTTGCGGCGGAACAGCCCGCCGAGTCGTCCTCGCCGGGAGGGCTGCTCCGCCACCTTCGGGGTCGTCGGAGTTGCCGACGCGGCGTCAGCGGGCGTCAGATCGCCGGCGCCGGTGCCGGTGGCGCTGGTGGTGGCGGCGCTGTCGGCGGTGGCGCTGGTGGTGGTGGCGGAGCCGGCGGGCGCGCCCAGCGTGCCCGGGAACTCCGTCGGAGCCGGGTGTTCGGCCGGAGTGGTGGTCTCGCTGGCATCGGCCGGCGCTGTCCGTGCCGTCGAGCTGTCCTGCGATCCCGCCGACCCGCGGCGCCGGGAGGTGTCGAATGCGTTCCAGGTGCCGGCCCGGCTCAAATCCGGCAACGGTGCCCGATGCCGGGGCCTGGGCATCGGCCCGGTCGGCTCGTCGGGATTGCTCGACCCCTCAGACGTGGTCGCCTCCGGCTCGGAGGCCTGCGGTGGCACCGTCCACGTCGGGGTGACCGGCCAGGCCGACGGCGCGGGTGTCCACCGGTCCGCGTCCGGGTCACTGGCGGCGGTGGCCCCGAACAACCCGGCGGTGGGAACGTCCTCGGCGGCGGGGCGCCCGCTGTCGGTGCCACGAGCCCCGGCGATTGCGGAATCACTTGCCGCGTCGGCCGGTGCTGCCCTGCTGCCCGTGCCGGCCTTCGGGACGCGCGCTGTGGCTTCCGCACCAACCTGGCCGGCCGCGGTGGTCGGCGCCGCCGCTGCTGGCGTCGCGCCGGCCGCGGTGGTCGGTGCTGGTGTCGCGGTGGTCGAGGTCTGTGTGGCGTCGGTTGCCGTGGTCGAGGGCTCCGGGCTGGCCGGCACCTCCGTCGCGCCGGTTGCGGCGGTCGTCGAGGCGGCCGGCGTTCGCTTCGAACCGGTGACGGGGGTGGCGGGTGCTCGCTTCGCACCGGCAGCGGTGGCCGGGGCTGCCGCTGCCGTGCCGGAGGCAGCAGCCGAGGAGACGTCGGAGGTCGAGCTCGACCGCTCACCCACGCTTCCCCGGCTGGACGACGGAGTATCGGTGGCCGCGTCGGAGCCGGTGCTGTCGGCGGACCTGCCCGGCCGGGTGCCCTTCGTGGCGCGGCCGGCGGTCGTCTCGCGGGCGGGCGTCGCGTCGGCGGTCGTCACGCGGGCGGGCGTTGCGTCGGTGGTCGTCTCGCGGGCGGGCGTTGCGTCGGTGGTCGTCTCGCTCGTGGGCGTCTCGCTCGTGGTTGCCGAACCGGCAGGGGACGTGTCGTCAGTCGCGTCGGAGGCTGTGGCTTCCGGGTTGGCCTTCGGCTTACGGCTGCGTCGCGGCTTGATCGTCGGCGCCGCCCCGGGCGTGTCCTGGCCGGCCGTGCCCGCGCTGGTCGCCTCCGTGCTCGTGCTGCTCGTGCCCTTGCTGCTCGTGCCTGTGGCGGCGGGACGGGGAGCGTCCGTGCCAGTCGGGACCGTGCTGGTCGCCTCGCTGCCGCTGCCCGTGCTGGTCGGGGCTGCGCTGGTCCGGGCTGCCCGGGTCGCGGCCGCGCTGGTCCGGGCGGTGCTGCCGGTCGCGGGGACGGGCGCGTCCGAGCTGGTCAGAGCGCTGGTCGCGGCCGCGCTGGTCGCGCCGGAACCGGGTGCAGCCGCGCTGCTCGGTGTGGCAGCGGGCTTGCGGGTGGTGCGCCCATCGGTCGGTCCGCCGCTGGTCGCCGTGCTGCCGCTCGTGCCCGTCGCCGTGCTGCCGCTTGTGCCCGTCGCCGTGCTGCCGGTCAGCTCGTCGGCCGCTCGGCCGCCCGTTGGGGTCGCGGCGTCGACGCGTCCGGCGGTTGTGCCGGTCGCGGAGGCGTCGGTGACCCTGCTGACGTCGGTGCTGGCCGAGGGCTCGGTCGTGGCCGGGACATCATCGTGGCGCGGGAGCGTCTGCCCTGCGGCACTGAACTCACCGGTCGGCGCGGTCAGCCAGGCCGCCGGCTGAGTCGGGGCGGCGGGAGAAGCAGTGGCGGGAGCCGGACCGTGCTGTCCGCTCGCTGTGGTCTCCGGCCAGTCCCAGTGGGCCGGGACGGTGCGTACGGAATCGGGGTCGCCCGCCGCCCACGGACCCGCAACGACGCCGCCGGGCTGCGCAGTGGCCAGGTCGGCGTTTGTCGTCTCCGTGTCGGTGCGCTCGGTGCTGTCCCGGTCGTTCGCCGCGCCGGGCAGCGCCGGGCCGGCGGGCAGCGGGCGCAGGATGGCGGTGGGCTCGATGGCCTGCGGATCGGTCGCACGGGTGCCCGTCGGCCAGCGCAGCAGCGCGGCGGCGGCCGCGCCGAGTGCTCCGGCGAGGATCGCGATCAACGAGCCGTAGTAGGGGGCGGCCTGGTAGCGGTCCACCGCGTCGCCCGGACCGGCGGTCAGGTAGGCGAACGCCACCAGCACCGGACCGGCCACCCCGGTGGCCCCGCTGACCAGTGGCGCCTGGCCCCGCCAGCGAGCCAGCCCGGCGGTCGCCGCGCCGGCCAGCAGCGCCACGATGGGGAGCAGGAGCAGCGCCAGCCGTTGCGCGGCGGCGTCGTCGAGCCAGCTCGGCTCCAGTACGCCGAGCCGGACTGTCGGCAGTGGGCCGACAGTGCCGAGCGACGGCAGGACGGAGATCAGCGCCAGCAGCCAGACCGCGCCGGCCACTGCCGCCACGTTCCAGCCCAGCTCGGGCCGGAACAGGACGGCGATCGCGGCCCCCGCCCCGATCACCGCACCGACCATGGCGCAGATGCCCACCGCCCAGACCGGGTCAACGGAGATCAGCTCCGCGGCGCGGGCGGGCTGCATGCAGAGCGGGGCGATGACTGTGGCGCCGAGGGCTGCCGCACCACCGACCGCCAACTGCCGGCCGGTGCCGGCCGCCGGAGTGTCGCGGCGAGCGAGGCGTCCGGTCAGGACGGCGCCGGCGACGGCTGCGTTCGCGGCGAACCAGCCCACCCAGACGAGCTGGGCCGGCCACTGGTTGACTGTCGTACCGGTGAATGCGCCGGTCAGGCGGACGATGCCGAAACCGTACGCGACGCCGAGCTGGCCGGCTCCGGCCAGCACGCTCACCCCGAGCGCCGTGAGCAGCAGTCTGCCCCAGGTCCGAAAGGCCATGTCCGGCACGTTACGCACCCGGTACACCCGATTGCCACCGGCGCGCCGCGCGGCACGCCGGTGGCCATCGGCGGGTCTACTTGAGTTCGACCAGCCGGGCCAGGTAAGTCGTATCCCCGACATTGGTCAGCATGTGCACCGCGCCCGGGTCCCGGTAGACCACTCCGCCGGTGGGCTCGTCGGCGTCGATCCGGGTGCCGTCGATGGTCTGTACGACGTTCTTGGCGCCCTCGATCGCCACCACCAGGTAGGGGTGGTCGTGCCGGTGCAGCGGCTGCCGCTCGCCCGGTTCGAGGCGGATGTGCCAGACCCGGACCCGGTCGTTCTCGTACACGATCTCCTGACCCACCGGTCCGAGTTCGGTTCCGTCGATCACGTCGGTCATCGTGCTCCGTCCAGTTGGGGCAGCACCTCGGCGGCGATCAGCTCAAGGTGATCGAGATCATCGAAGTCGATCAGGCGTAGGTGGACCCGGGTGGTGCCGATCGCGGCGAACTCACCGATCCGCTGGGCGAGCTGCGCGGGGGAGCCGACCACTGGATCCTCCGGTGGCAGCGCGCTCTTCTCGTGCAGGGGTGCGGCCCGACGCTGGGCCTCCGCGTCGGTCCGGCCGATGGCGACGACGATCCCGGCGGAGAGCACCAGCGGGTCTCGCCCGGACTCCGTCCGTCCGGTGCGCTCACACGCCTCGCGCACCCGGTCGTACGCCTCGGCGGTGGCCGCCACGGACTTGAACGGCATGTTGAACTCGTCGGCGTACCGGGCGGCCAGTTCGGGGGTGCGCTTGGGACCGCGCCCGCCCACGATGATCGGCGGGCCGGGCACCTGCACCGGCTTGGGTAGGGCGGGCGCGTCCACCAGCCGGTAGTGGTCGCCGGTGAAGCTGTAGGTCTCGCCGGACGGGGTTCCCCACAACCCGGTGATCACCTCAAGCTGCTCGGCCAACCGGTCGAAGCGCTCGCCGACCGCCGGGAACGGGATGCCGTACGAGGTGTGTTCGCGCTCGTACCAGCCGGCGCCGATGCCCAGGTCGACCCGGCCACCGCTCATCTGGTCGACCTGCGCGACCATCACCGCGAGGGGGCCGGGCAGGCGGAACGTGGCAGACGTCACCAGGGTGCCGAGTCGGATCCGCTCGGTTTCCCGGGCCAGCGCGGCGAGGGTCAGCCAGGCGTCCGTGGGGCCGGGCAGGCCCGGGTCGGCGCCCATCGACTGGTAGTGGTCGGCGCGGAGGAAACCCTCGTAGCCGCAGGCCTCGACCAGTCGGGCGAACCGGAGCTGGGTGTCGTAGCTGGCGCCACGGTTCGGCTCGGTGAAGACCGACACCCGCATGGTCAGTGTCCTTCCGCGCCGGCGGTGGCCGGCTGTTCGCGTTCCATCAGCAGTTCGTGCAGGTCGGCGCTGACCTGGGCGACGTCGGCCAGGTGGGCGTTGCGGCCCAGGGTGCGGGGCCGGGGGATGGTCACGTCGACGACCTTGCGGATCCGGCCGGGGCGGGGGCTCAGCACGACCACCCGGTCGGCGAGCAGCACCGCCTCGTCGATCGAGTGGGTGACGAAGACGATTGTCGGCTTGTTCTCCATGTGCACCCGCTGGAGTTCGCCGGAGAGTTCCTCGCGGGTGAGCGCGTCCAGCGCGGAGAACGGCTCGTCCATCAGCATCACCCGGGGCTCACCGATCAACGACCGGCACAGCGACACCCGCTGCTGCATGCCGCCGGAGAGTTCGTGCGGCAGCCGCTTCTCGAAGCCGGCCAACCCGGCCACGTCGAGCAGTTGCCGGGCCCGCTCCCGGTGCTTGGCGCGGCTCCAGCCGAAGATCTCCACCGGCAGCAGGACGTTGTCCAGCACGGTGCGCCAGGGCAGCAGCGCCGGCTTCTGGAACAGCATGGCGATGTCCTGGCGGGGGCGGGCGATCGGCGTACCGGCGACGGTGATCTCACCGGCGCTCAGCGGGAGCAGCCCGGCGATCAGTCGCAGCAGTGTGGACTTGCCGCAGCCGGACCGGCCGAGCACGGCTACGAACTCGCCCTCGGCGACGTCGAGGTCGATGCCGCGCAGCGCCTCCACCCGGCCGGATCGGCCTTCGAAGGTACGGGACACCCCGGTCAGTCGGATCATCTCC
Source organism: Micromonospora trifolii (assembly GCF_022229005.1). Lineage (GTDB taxonomy): Bacteria > Actinomycetota > Actinomycetes > Mycobacteriales > Micromonosporaceae > Micromonospora > Micromonospora trifolii. Next base: position 72,461 of record NZ_JAKKFD010000024.1, on the reverse strand, counting down.
GGCGTACCTCCGCTGAGTGGACGGTCAGGAATCCGACAAAGGCTAACTGCTCCCTTGACGTATGACACCGGCTGGGGTGGTCGTCAGGTTGTATCCGTTCCGCAACCCGATACGCCTGGCGTCACAACTGTGGGTTTCTCGTACGCTGTGCCCGCGAAGAGTCCCCTCACGACGGCGGCGCCCGGCTTCCACCCCTCCTGCCGGCCCGTCACGACAACCCCCTCCGGTGGCCTGCCGGCCCCGGTCGGAAAGGACATGGTGCACTGATGAGAAGGCTGACCCGTACGGTCGCTACGGCCGCGCTGGCCACCGCCCTCGCCCTTGTCTCCGCCTGCAGCAGCGGGTCGGATTCGGCCGACGATGCCAAGGGCGGCGACGGCAAGACGCTGGAGAAGGTGACCTACCTCACCTCGTTCGGTAACTTCGGCCGTGACTCCTACGCCTGGGTGGCGAAGGACAAGGGCTTCTTCAAGGAAGCCGGCTTCGACGTCGAGATCAAGGCTGGCCAGGGCACCGGTGGCGTGATCCAGACCGTCGTCGGCGGCCAGGCCGACTTCGGCCCGATCGACCTCACCGGCGGTCTGCTCCAGCTCGGCAACGGCCAGGCCAAGGATTTCACCGCGGTGGCCGCGATCCAGCAGCGCACCATGGCGGGCATCGCCACCGTCGAGGGCAAGAACATCAGCTCGCCGAAGGACCTGGAGGGCAAGAAGCTCGCCGACACCCCCGGCTCCGTGGTCCGCAACCTCTTCCCGACGTACGCCCGGCTCGCCGGTGTGGACGCGACCAAGGTGACCTGGGTCAACGGTGAGGCGCAGAACCTGATCGGCACGCTGGCCGCGGGTTCGGTCGACGGCATCGGTCAGTTCGTCGTCGGTCAGCCGACCATCGAGGCGGTGGCCAAGAAGAAGGCCGTCATGCTGCCGTACAGCAACGTGATGCAGGACCTCTACGGCAACGTGCTGATCACCTCCTCGAAGATCGCCAAGGAGAAGCCCGAGATGGTGAAGCGGTTCACCGCGGCGCTGCTCAAGGGCCTCGAGTACAGCCTGGCGAACTCCAAGGAGGCCGCCGACATCCTGAAGAAGAACGTCGACGCCACCAACCCGGTCTCCGCCGCCGCCGAGCTGGAGCTGATGGCCGCGTACGTCCGTTCCGGCAACACCGGCACCGCGATCGGCACCCTGGACAGCGGTCGGGTCGCCAAGAGCATCGCCATCCTGCAGGGCGCCGGCGCGCTGAAGCAGAACATCACCCCCGAGCAGATCATCGACTTCAGCCTCGCGCCGAAGGCCTGATCGTCCGGTCGTCATCAGGGGGTACGTCCCGCCGATCCCGGTGGGGCGTACCCCCGTCGCTCGTCGGCCCCCGGCGGGCCGTGGGATTTCGAGGAGGACAGAGATGACCGACGTCCGGTCAGCGGACCCGGCGGTGGCGGAACCCGCGCCGCCGAGTGCCGGCCCCGAGGTGGGGCGCACGGGTCCAGGTGCCGGTCTGCGGGCCGGGGCCGAGGCGGTGCTGCCCGCGGTCGGCATCCTGGTCGCGTTGGCGGCATGGTGGCTGATCGCCCGGCTGGAGCTGGTTCACCCCGCAGCCCTGCCCCCACCGGGCGACGTGCTCACCGCGTTCGTCGACAAGCCGGCGCAGCTGCTGGAGCACACCTGGGACACCACGTTGGAGATCCTGACGGGGTTCGCCCTGTCGGTGGCCGCCGGTGTGCTGATCGGGCTCTCCCTGGCCAGCTCCCGCACTGTGGAGCGGATGTTCACTCCGCTGCTGGTAGCTGTGAACGCGGTGCCGAAGATCACGCTGGGCCCGCTGCTCGTGGTGGCGCTCGGCTGGGGCCAGAAGCCGATCCTGACCATGGTGTTCCTGCTCTGCTTCTTCCCGATCGTGCTCTCCACCGCGACCGGGCTGACCACCACGCCGGCCGACCTGGCCGAACTGGTGCGCTCCTGGAACGCCTCCCGCTGGCAGGCGTTCCGCAAGGTGCGCTTCCCGGCCGCGCTGCCGCAGATCTTCGTCGGGCTCAAGGTGGCCATGCCACTGGCCGCGATCGGCGCGGTGATCGGTGAGTTCCAGGCCGGCGAGAGCGGCCTCGGCTACGTCATCACGCAGTACGCCGGCGTCGGCGACACCGCCACCGCCTGGGCGGCGATCATGCTGGTGGCGCTGGTGAGCATCCTGCTCTACTCGGCGCTCCTGCTGATCGAGCGGTTCGCCCTCCCCTGGGTACGAGAAACCACCAGCAGCCGCTAACCCAACAGAAGAGACAATCACAAGAAACGCGAAGGGCCGGCCCCCACTGGGAGGCCGGCCCGTCTTGTCGACGCTGCTGGCGCAAAGGGTGTGGCCTACCGTGCCCGGCGGAGGGATCAAGCCTGACCGCCCGGAGCCGGGCACGGTAGGCCACACCCCACCCGGCGCCCCGACTAACCCCGCCGGACGAAAGGCCCGAGCGTTACCCCGCCAACCGCCAGCGACCGTTGCGGGCGACCAGCGTGGTGAGCGCCTGCGGCATCAGGCCGCTGTGGTTGTCCGGCGTCATGCGGATCGGGCCGGAGAGGCCGTCCATCTGGGACGTCTCCAGCACGTCCCGGATGCCGTTGCGGTCCACCTTGCCGATCTCACCACCGGCGCGCAGTTCGGCGTCGGCGATCAGCTGGACGGCGTCCGCGGCGAACGACGAGGACCCGTTGTAGCCACCGAAGCGTGCCGTGTAGTCCTGGAACCACTGCCGCCGCGCCGCCTTGGCCGGCGTGGTCGCGATCACGTCGTCGATCACCATGGTCTGGGTGAAGATCAGCGTGGCCTTCTCGGTCGCCTTGGCGGCCGCGCCGAGGAACAGGTCCCCGGCCGCTCCCGCGTCGAAGTAGATCGACCCACGGAAGGTGGTCTGCTGGGCGCTGGTGGCGGCCAGTGTGGCCTGCTCCGGCGGGGTCCAGAAGACCATCGCGTCGGGCTTGCCCGATGCGAGCTGCTGGACCTGCTGGCTGACGTCGGTGTCGGTGGTCTTGATCCGCTGCTGTCGGAGCGTGATCTTGACCTTGTCCAGCTCGTTCTTGAGCGCGGTCGCGCCCTCCTGGCCGTAGTCGTCGTCGCTGACCAGCATCCCCACCTTACGGATGTTGTTGCGGCGCAGTTCGGTGGTCAGTGCGGCGGCGCTGTCCGGGGCGTTAGGGCCCAGCTTGAACACGTAGCGCCGTTCCGCGGCCGGCGCGGCGATCGTGCCGGAAGCGGCTAGCGCAATGGTGGGAATCCGCTTCTCGTTGATGGTCCCGACCGCTCCGACCGCGCATTCGTTGCAGCCGCCCATGATGATGGCGCTGACCTTCGAATCGCTGCTGAAGTCGACGATGTTGCGAAGTGACTCGGCCGAGTCGGAACGGTTGTCCTTCACCTTCAGGTCGATCCTCCGGCCGTTCAGTGCTCCGGAGGAGTTCAACTGCTCGACCTTGAGTTCGAGGGCTCGCTGGTATGTCCGGCCAACCGTGGCGGCGGCTCCGGAGAGTTCGAGATCGGCAGCGATCACGATCGGACTCGTGTCCTGTTCCGCCTCGCCAAACTGGCAGCCGGTGAGCGTGGTGGCCACTACGGCCGATGCGAGCGCCGCGATGGTCGCGGAGCGGATGGGGCTCAACTCAGTCCTCCAGGTGCGGGCGCGGGCGCTGCCCGGTCACCGCCGCTAATCCGTCCTCAGTGGAGGACGGGATCTCCTCTGCCGTACGGTGTGCGCGAAGCCTGCAAAACCTTGCCAATGGCCGGCGCTGTGGTCAAGCGCGGACCCCGGCAGCATTTTCGGGACGGCCATCCCACATGCTGGGGTAACGCAATGTTTGCAAAAGCTCACTTTGCATACACGCGTGACCACTCTGGAGTTACATGCCCTGTTCAGGGGCTTGCGGAAATGAAGGTATCAGTTGCCCGGAACACGGGATGCGCTCCGTCCGACCGTTTCCTACCTCACTGCGGCTTCCCAAACACGATCATCTCTGATGAAATCGCGGCCGTGCCGCGCGTGGTCCCCTCCGCTTACGGCATGGCTCGGCGGCTCAGGCGGGGAAGAAACGACGGAGGCGATGTCGTGAGCACCGGACCGACGACCCTGCCCGCGCTCGGCGACAGCGGTCGGCGTGCGCGCCGACGGATGCCGAGACTGCGTGACGCCCGGATCCGGTCCAAGTTGGCGTTGATTCTTGTCGTCCCGGTGGCGGCGGTGATCGCGCTGGCCACGGTCCGCCTGATCTCCGTCGGCGAGGGCGCGTTCGACGCCACCCGGGCCCGGTCACTGACGGCCCTCTCCGTCGACGTCAGCGCCCTCACCCAGGACCTCCAGGCCGAACGGATGGCCGCGGCCGCCTACCTCGCCGCTCCGCAGCAGCCGGCCGACGCGTACAACCTGCGCGTCCGCGAGACGCAGCAGCAGGTGGACGAGTACCGCGCCGAGCGGGGCCGGATCGGCGACGTGCCGACCGCCCTGCGGGACCGGCTGGCCGCCATCGACGACCACCTGGCCACCCTGGACAGCACCCGTCAGGAGGTGCTGGACCGCCGGCAGATGGCGGTCGCCGAGGCGGTGCTCCGCTACGGAGTCATCCTCACCGACCTGGTGTCGTACGGTGACGGCCTGGCCCAGCTGCCCGGCGACGAGAGCCTGTCGGACAGCCGCCGCGCGGTCGCCGCCTTCGCCCGCGCCAAGGCTTCCGTCGCCGAGGAAGAGGCCGTCGCCTTCACCGCGCTGACGGCCGGCCAGCTCGACTCGGAGCAGTTCTCCTCCTTCGTGGCAACGTTGACCGGCCAGCAGGAGGCCCTGGTTGCCTTCTCGCTGGCCGCCGACCCGGTGCAGCGCGCGCTGGTCGACAGCACCGTCTCCGGCGACGCGGTCGGCCTGGCCGACCGGGTGGCCACCGACATCACCCGCTCGGTCGGGCAGCGCCCCCTGGTCACCGCGCAGGACGCCACCGCTGCCATCGGCGCGGTGAACGACCTGATGCGCTGGGCCGAGATCCAACTACAGGACCGACTGCTCCAGCAGGCCGACCAGGCCCGCTCGGACGTCATCCGGCAGGCAGTGGTCGAGTCGATCCTGGTGCTGCTGACCCTGATCATCGCCGTGTCGCTGGCCGTGGTGCTGGCCCGCTCGCTCAACCACTCGCTGCGCCGACTGCGTGAGGGCGCCCTCTCGGTGGCCAACCACGACCTGCCCGACGCCGTGCAGCGGCTGCAGAACATGGGCAGCGTGGGTGACGGCGGGGTGGACGAGATCGTCCGCCAGGTCCGGGACCCCATCCAGCTCAACACCCGCGACGAGGTCGGTCAGGTGGCGCTGGCCTTCAACGTCGTACACCGGGAGGCGGTGCGGGTCGCCGCCGAACAGGCGGCACTGCGTACCAGCGTCTCGGCGATGTTCCTCAACCTGGCCCGCCGCAGTCAGACCCTGGTCGACCGGATGATCGGCGAGCTGGACGCGATCGAGCGCGGCGAGGAGGACCCGAAGCGGCTCGCGCAGCTCTTCGAGCTGGACCACCTGGCCACCCGAATGCGCCGCAACGACGAGAACCTGCTCGTCCTGGCCGGCGCCGACTCCGCCGCACCGCGTCACGACAACGCGCTGGTGGTGGACGTGCTGCGCGCCGCCCAGTCCGAGGTTGAGCTGTACAACCGCATCGAGTTCGGCACCGTGGACACCGACATCTCGGTGGCCGCGAACGCCGTCAACGACGTGGTACGCCTCGTCGCCGAGCTGCTCGACAACGCCACCCGGTTCTCGCCGCCGAACACCACTGTGGTCGCCGACGGTCGCCGGATCCGCGACTACGTGCTGATCCAGATCGAGGACCGCGGGCTCGGCCTCACCGACGACCAGCTCGACTCGCTCAACCGGCGGCTGGCCGCCCCGCCGAGCGTGGACGTCGCCGCGTTCCGACTGATGGGTCTGGCAGTGGTGAGTCGGCTCGCCTCCCGCTACGGCATCCGGGTGGAGTTGCGCCGCAACGTCGAGGGCGGCACCGTCGCCCAGGTGACGTTGCCCGCCGCCACAGTGGTGCTGCCCAGCAACCGGGGCCGCGAGCAGGTGCTCACCCGGCCGCGTCAGCCGATGGCAGTGGAGCAGGCGCCGCTCACCCCGGCCGGTCACGCCGAGCAGTTCGCCGGTGCCGCCACCTCGGCGGCCACGCTGCCCGACCAGTGGCGGACCAGCACGCCGACACCCGCTCAGTGGCAGTCGCCGCTGGACTCGCGGGACACCACCCCGGCCGTCCAGGCGGGTGGCTACACCGGCCCGCGCTCGACAATGCCACCCGCACCTGCCGCCCCGGCTCCCGCCGCCCCGCTCCCGCCGGCCCGGCCGGCCTACAGCAACGGCGCGAGTGCCTCGCTGGGCAGCCCGACAGTGGCCTACCCGACCGTCGACCCGCTGCCCCGACGCGGCTCCACCCCGGACGCCGCGGACACCGCGGATGGGCGTGGCGCCCAGGGCCTCCCGGTCGGGCCGGTCGCCGGGCCGGGCGCTGTGGCACCGCCGGCCGCTCCGTCGGTGCCCGCCGCACCGGTCAGCACCCGGCCCGACTTCCCCGCCGAGGCTCCGATCTTCCGGGAGATGGAGGCGGTCTGGTTCCGGTCGCACGGCGACGACGCCACCGCGATCTTCACCCGGCCCAACTTCGACGAGCCGCCCGCGCCCACCGCCACGGCAGCGGCCGACGCCGGCCTGCGAGCCGGCAACGGTGGCCAGCCGAGCGCCGGGTCGGTGCCGGCCGCGTCGCCGGCCCGACCGAAGCTGCCGACCCGTACCCCGGGCAGCTCCGGCACCGACGGGACGGCCACCCCGGGCGCCGACGGCCTCGGCGCCACGATGGACGGGTTCGGGGCACGGCCGTCGGCGCCGCCGACGTACGCTCCGCCCCCGGCCGGTCGGACGGCTCCGGCCGCCCCCGCCCCCGCCCCCGCACCCGCACCCGCCCCCGACCCGGGGGCATGGCGTACGGCCGCTGACGAAGGCTGGTCCCGGGCCAGCCGGGCTGCCGAGCCGGCTCCCGCCGGGACCACCCGCTCCGGACTGCCCAAGCGGGTGCCGCAGCAACAGCTCGTGCCGGGTGGCATCGAACCGAAGAGCGGCCGGGACCGCAGCCGGCGGACCCCGGATGAAGTACGTGGTCTGCTGTCGGCCTACCACCGCGGTGTGCAGCGCGGTCGGACGGCCGGAACGGACCTGAACAGCACCTCGACCAAGGAGAGCCGATGAACAGGCCAGCTGCCATGCAGGACATGGGTTGGCTGCTCACCAACTTCGCCGACAGCGTGGCGGGAATCGCCCACGTGGTGGCGGTGTCCGCCGACGGGCTGCTGCTCGCGTCCTCCCGGGATCTACCGGGGGACCGGGCGGACCAGCTCGCCGCGATCACCTCCGGGGTGGTGAGCCTGACCGAGGGCGCGGCCCGGATGTTCAGTGCGGGCGGGGTGTTGCAGACAGTCATCGAGATGGACAGCGGGTATCTCTTCCTGATGTCGATCAGCGACGGCTCCTCGATGGCCGTGCTGGCCGCGCGCAGCTGCGACGTGGGCCAGGTGGGCTACGAGATGGCGCTGCTGGTCGAGCGGGTGGGTGCCGCGCTGGTGCCGCTGCCGCGCGACGCGGTGCGCTCTTAGCACCGGAAGGCGGCGCTCGTTCCGAGCGCCGGACCAGGGACGAGAGGCGGCACAGTCCGGCTCAGCAGGGGACGAGGAGGTGATCGGGAATGGACCAACGACGCGCTGACCCGCGTGGCGCGCTGGTGCGTCCGTACGCGGTCACCCGTGGGCGTACCGAGCCACGGCAGGACATCGCCCTCGAGGCCGTCCTCACCGCGTCCCCCACCCAGGTCGCCGAGTCCCGCTTCGCCGGGCACGACAAGCACCGCATCGCCACGGTCTGTGAGGGCCGAGCACAGTCGCTGGCGGAGATCGCCGCGTATACCCGGATGCCGCTGGGCGTCGCCCGGGTATTGGTCGCCGACATGGTGGCCGAGAGCCTGCTGACGTTACACACTGCTGCTCCCGCCGAGGGGTTCGAGGAGCGGATGGAACTGCTTGGAAGGGTGCTAAGTGGACTTCGCAGGCTATGACCCCGCAGGGGGGGCGGCCGGGCCGGGGAATCGTCTCCGCGAAGATCGTCGTCGCGGGCGGCTTCGGCGTCGGTAAGACGACACTGGTCGGGGCGATCTCCGAGATCACACCGCTGACCACCGAGGCGTTGATGACAGCGGCGGGTGTCGGCATCGACGATCCGTCCAAGGTGCCGGGCAAGGAGACCACCACGGTCGCCATGGACTTCGGCCGGATCACCATGGCCCAGGACCTGATCCTGTACCTCTTCGGTACACCGGGTCAGACTCGGTTCTGGTTCATGTGGGACGAGATCATTCGGGGGGCGGTGGGTGCCGCCGTGCTGGTGGACACCCGCCGGATCACCGACGCGTTCGCCCCGCTGGACTACTTCGAGAACCGCAACCTGCCGTACGTGGTGGCGCTGAACAAGTTCGACGGCGCACCGCAGTACGAGGCCGAGGAGGTCCGCGAAGCGCTGGCCATCTCGCCGCAGGTGCCGCTGGTGATGACCGACGCCCGGCAGCGGGACTCGGTCAAGCAGGTGCTGGTGACTGTGGTCGAGCACGCCATGCTCCGGCTCCAGTCCGAGCACGGGCGGGGCTTCCCGACGCCGGTCGGCTGAACCGTCGTGTCACGGCCGGCGTACGACTGCCGGCCGTGACACGGTCAGTCGACCCGGAGCCGGTAGCCGCGCTTCACCACTGTCTGCACCACGCGGGGCGCGCGCAGGCCGGCCCGTAGCCGGGCGACGGCCATCTCCACGGCGTGCTCGTCCGCGCCCCGGGGCAGCGTCCGCAGCAACGCCGTACGGGACAGCACCCGACCCGGTGACTGGGCCAGCGCCCGCAGCACCGCCATCGGCGCGGGCGCGAGGGGCCGCAGCTCGCCGTCGATCACCGCGGCGTGCCCGCGCAACGTGAGCAGGTGCCCGCCGGCCTTGAACGTCACGGTCCGGCGGGGCAGTTCGTCGACGATGGTCCGCACCAGCGCGCCCAGCCGGGCCCGACCGGGCGCGCTCACCGGCACCCCGTGCCGCAACAGCGGCTCGGCGGTCACCGCGCCGACGCAGCTGGCCAGCACGTCGCTGCGCAACGCCGACAGCACCGCGTCGGTGCGGTCACCGGCGGCCCGTAGCAGCGCCTCGGCCGCCGGCGCCGAGGTGAACGTCACCGCGTCCACCAGCCGGCCGGCGATCAGGTCGATCAGCCGGTGCAGCGGCGCCGGGTCGGTCGGCGGCGCCCAACGGTAGACAGGCACCTCGATGACAGTGGCGCCCGCCGCCTCCAGCGCGAGCGTGCACTCGGGCTGCCGCTCGCCGTGCAGCTGCATGGCGATCACCTGCCCGGCGACTCCGCGCCGTCGCAGGTGATCGACCACCTCGTCGCAGCTCTCCGAGGCCGGCGACCACTGGTCGTGCAGCCCAGCCGCCCGGATCGCGCCGCGTGCCTTCGGGCCGCGCGCCACCACGTACGAGCTGGCCAGCACGGAGCGCAGCGGCTCGGCCAGCCCCCAGCCCTCGGCCGCCTCCAACCAGCCGCGCATGCCGATGCCGGTGTTGGCCATCAGGATGTCCGGCGGCTGGTCGAGGCAGGCGCGGGTCGCCTCGCGCAGCTCGGTGTCGTCGGACAGCGGCACGATCCGCAGCGCCGGGGCGAGAACCACCCGGGCGCCCCTTCGTTCGAGCAGCGCGGCCAACTCGTCGCGCCGCCGGTCGGCGGTCACCCCGATGGTGAAGCCCGCCAGTTCTTCCCGCATCAACCCTCCTGTCGCAGCCGCACCTCGACCAGCCCGTTACGGCAACGTGCGTCGTGTCGGGCCACGGCCACCCCGGGCAGGTCGAGGCAGTGCCCGCTGCGCAGGTCGTACACCTGCTTGTGCAGCGGTGAGGCGACCGTCGGCACTCCGCCACGGCTGCCGACGATGCCCCGGGACAGCACGTACGCCCCGGAGACCGGGTCGCGGTTGTCGATCGCGAACAGCTCGTCGGCGGTCCGGAAGAGGGCGATCTGCACCCCGTCGACCAGGGCGGCGACGCCCCGGTCCGGTTCCAACCGGTCGAGCAGGCAGACGGTGGTCCAGGTCAGCGTGAGGGTCTGGGTCATCGCCGTACCTCCGGTAGGCCGAGGGTGACCGGTTGCCGACGGTGACCATTGGTCGGCTCGGTTCCGGTCGGGGACTGGTCGCGTGCGGGGACCGGCTGGCCGCGTTCCCGGGTGAAGGTGATCGACGGGTCGGGTACGTCGGGGGCGTTGACGAAGGAGGTGTAGCGGCGCAGCCGATCCGGGTCGTCCAGGACGTCGCGCCACTCGTCGGAGTACGACGACACGTGCCGGGCCATCGCCGCGTCGAGGTCCTCGCAGAGCCCGAGCGAGTCGTCCACGATCACCGAGCGCAGGTGGTCCAGGCCGCCGTCCATGGCCTCGATCCAGCCAGCGGTGCGTTGCAGCCGGTCGGCGGTGCGGATGTAGTAGATGAGGAACCTGTCGATCAGTCTGATCAGCGCGTCCGTGGACAGGTCGGTGGCGAACAGGTCGGCGTGCCGGGGCCGGAAACCACCGTTGCCGCCGACGTAGAGATTCCAACCGGTCTCGGTGGCGATGATGCCGAAGTCCTTGCTGCGCGCCTCCGCGCACTCCCGGGCGCAACCGGAGACCGCCGACTTGAGCTTGTGCGGGGCACGCAGCCCGCGATAGCGCAGCTCCAGCGCGACGGCCAGCCCCACCGAGTCCTGCACCCCGTACCGGCACCAGGTCTCGCCCACGCATGACTTCACAGTGCGCAGCGCCTTGCCGTACGCGTGCCCGGACTCGAAGCCGGCGTCGACCAGCCGCCGCCAGATCTGCGGCAGCTGCTCCACCCGCGCCCCGAACAGGTCGATCCGCTGCCCACCGGTGATTTTCGTGTAGAGCTGGAAGTCCCGGGCGACCTCGCCGATCACGATCAGCTTCTCCGGGGTGATCTCGCCGCCCGGGATCCGGGGCACCACCGAGTAGCTGCCGTCACGTTGCAGGTTGGCCAGGAAGTGGTCGTTGGTGTCCTGCAACGACGCCTGTTCGCCGTCGAGCACGTGCCCGCCGCCCAGCGAGGCGAGGATGGACGCCACCACCGGCTTGCAGATGTCGCAGCCGCGGCCCCGACCGTGCTCGGCGACCAGCCGGGAGAAGGTACGGATGCCGCGGACGCGGACGATCTCGAACAGCTCCCGCCGGCTGACGTCGAAGTGCTCACAGAGCGCGCCGGACTGCGCCACCCCGGCCGCGTCCAGGAGCTGCTTGAGCATCGGCACGCAGGAACCGCAGCTGGTGCCGGCCCGGGTGCACGCCTTCAACGCCGGCACGTCCGCGCAACCGTCGGCGATGGCGGCGTCCACGTCGCCCCGGGTCACCGCGTTGCAGGAGCAGACCTGCGCGGCGGCGGGCAGCGCTCCGGCGTCCGCGCCGCCGCCGTCGGGGGCGAGCAGCGCCAGCGGCGCGGCCGGCAGCGGGCCGCCCACACTGGCCCGCAGCGTCGGGTACGCGCTGGCGTCACCGACCAGCACCCCGCCGAGCAGGGTGTGCGCGTCGTCGGAGAGCACCAGCTTCGCGTAGACCCGGGTGGCCGGGTCGGTGAACGTGACGTCCAGGCAGCCCTCGGTCGTGCCGTGGGCGTCGCCGAACGAGGCCACGTCGACGCCGAGCAGCTTGAGTTTGGTGGCGGTGTCAGCGCCCGGGAAGGTCGCCGCGCCGCCGACCAGCCGATCGGCCACCACCTCGGCCGTCGCGTACCCCGGCGCGACCAGACCGTGGCAGGTGCCGTCGACCGCCGCGCACTCTCCGACGGCCCAGATCCGCTCGTCGGCGGTGCGACAGGTCGAGTCGACAAGCACCCCGCCGCGCGGGCCCAGCGGCAGGCCGGCGTCCCGGGCCAACTGGTCCCGGGGCCGGATACCGGCGGCCACCACCACCAGTTCGGTGTCGAGGGCCGTGCCGTCGGAGAGTTCCAGGGCCGCGACGCCGCCGTCCGGGCCCGGACGGATCGCTGTGGTCGCCACCCCGAGGTGGGTTCGTACGCCCAACTCGTCGACGTAGCGGCGGAGCATCGCGCCGCCGGCCTGGTCCACCTGCACCGGCATCAACCGGGGCGCGAACTCGACCACGTCGGTGCTCAGGCCGAGCAGTCGCAGGGCATTCGCTGCCTCCAGACCGAGCAGCCCGCCACCGATCACCGCGCCGACCCGCCGGCCCCGCGCGTACGCCCGGATCGCCGCCAGGTCGTCCAGGGTCCGGTAGACGAAGACCCCGGGCAGCTCCGTGCCGGCCACCGGCGGCACGAACGCGTACGACCCGGTGGCCAGCACCAGCGCGTCGTAGCGGTATTCGCCGACGGCGGTGGTCACCACCTGCCGGTCCCGGTCGACAGCGGTCGCCGGCTCGCCGAGGCGCAGCCGCACCCCGTCGTGCGGGGTGTGCAGGTTGAGTTCGCTCTCACTCACCCCGTCGAAATACGCCGAGAGTCGCACCCGGTCGTACGCCGGGCGCCCCTCCTCGGCCAGCACCGTCACCCGCCAGTCGCCCTGTGGGTCACGGGCGTGCAGCGCGTCCACGAAACGCTGCCCGACCATGCCGTTGCCGATGACGACCAGTTCGCCGCCGCTCATCGCGTCACCTCCACCGATTCCGCCTGGCTCAGCCAGTCGACGATGCCGCTCACCGCGTCCCGGCATCCGCCGCATCCGGTGCCGGCCCGGGTCGCGGCCACCACCGCATCGACAGTCCGGGCGCCGGAGCGCCAGCTTCTGACGAGTGCGCCCTTGCTCACCGTGTTGCACTGGCAGACAGTGGCCGCGTCCGGCATCAGCGCCGGCGAGGCGGCCGGGGTCGCGCCGGCCGCGCCGAGTGCCCGGCCGAGCAGCAGCGCCCGGCGGTCGCTCGGCACCGGCTGACCACGGTCGAAGAGTTGGATCACCGTGCCGACCGCCGGGTTGTCGCCGAGCAGGATGGCGCCGATCAGCCGCTCGTCCCGGATCCGCAAACGGGCGTAGGTGCCCCGGGTCGGATCGGCGAAGGTCAACTCCTCGCCCGGCCCGCCACTGGCCGCGTCACCCATCGACGCCAGGTCGATCCCGGCGGCCTTCAGCCGGGTCACCACCGGCCGGGGCCGGTACCGGGCCAGTGGGTCCGTCCCGGTCAGCACGTCCGCGAGCACCTGGGCCTGGGCCCAGGCGGGCGCGACCAGCCCGGTGAGCACACCGTCGTGCTCGGCGCAGTCGCCGATCGCCGAGATGGACCGGTCGCTGGTGCGCAGCCGGTCGTCCACCACCACGCCACGCCGCACTGTCAGGCCGGCGGCCTGTGCGAGGGCGGTGTCCGGGCGTACGCCGCAGGAGAGGACCAGCAGGTCGGCGCTGAGCGATCGACCGTCGGCAAGGTCGAGGCGGACACCGCTGGCGTCCGCGGCCACGCCGGTCGCCGACACCCCGAGTTGGACTGTGACGCCGAAGCCGGCGAGCGTGCCGGCGAGCACCGCGCCGGCGGTCGGGTCCAGTTGCCGTTCCATCAGGTGCTCTCTCGGGTGCACCACGGTGGTGGCCAGCCCTCTGGTGGCCAGCCCTCGGGCGGCCTCCAGACCGAGCAGCCCGCCGCCGAGCACCAGCGCGCTGCGGGCGCCGTCCGCCGCGGCGAGGATCCGCCGGCAGTCGTCGAGGGTCCGGAAGGGGACCACCCGATCCGGCAGGTTCGCCGGGTCGAGGCCGGGCAGTGGCGGCACCACCGCACGGGCGCCGGTGGCGAGCACCAGGTGGTCGTACCCGATTCGTTCGCCGTCGTGGGTGCGGACCTCCCGGGCAGACCTGTCGACAGCTGTCACCGGTACGCCGCTGCGCAGGTCGACGCCGTGCCCGGCGGCTTCGGTCAGCTCCACGTCCGGCTCGTCGATCCGGCCGGCCAGCAAAGTGGAGAGCAGGATCCGGTTGTACGCGCGGTGCGGCTCGGCCCCGAGCACTGTGACCTTTCGGTCTCCCTCCCGGGCGTGCAGCTCACCGGCGAGGCGCGCGCCCGCCATCCCGTTGCCGACGATGACCACCCGGGCGGTCATGCCTTCTCCACTCGGACCGCGCAGATCTTGAACTCGGGCATCCCGGAGATCGGGTCCACCGCGTCGTTGGTGACCGAGTTGGCACGTCCCGCCCCCGCGTAGTGGAACGGGGCGAAGACGGTGTCGGGTCGGATCCCGGTGCTCAGCCGGGCTGGCGCACGCAATTCACCCCGGCGCGAGGTGACCCGCACCGGGTCACCGTCGTCGATGCCCAACCGGGCGGCCAGGTCGGGGTGCAGCTCGACGAACGCCTCCGGGGCGGCGCGGCGCAGCGCGGCGACCCGTCGGGTCTGGGTGCCCGACTGGTACTGCGCCAGCACCCGACCTGTGGTGAAGTGCAACGGGTACGTGGCGCAGACCTCCTCGGCGGCCGGCCGATGGTCGACGGGGTGGAAGCGGGCCCGGCCGTCCGGGGTGGCGAACCGCTCGGCGAACAGTCGGGGCGTGTCCGGCCCGTCCTCGCTCGGGCAGGGCCAGTAGACCCCGTCGTCGGCGTCGATCCGGTCCCAGCTGATGCCTGCGTAGTCGGCGGCCCCACCGGCGGAGGCGCGGCGCAGCTCGGCGAAGACGACAGCCGGGTCGGCCGGGAACCGAGCCGCCGCGACGGCGGCCGGTCGCACCCTGGCCGGGTTGGCGTCGGCCGGGTCGACGTCCGTCGACTCGGTGTCGGCCAGTCGCGCCGCCAGGTCGGAGATGATGGCGAGGTCGGTCCGGACGCCCGGCGGGGGCGGCCGTAGCGCGCGCCGACGCAGCACCCGACCCTCCAGGTTGGTCATGGTGCCGTCCTCCTCGGCCCACTGCGCGGTGGGCAGCACCACGTCCGCCAGCGCGGCCGTCTCGGAGAGCAGGAGGTCCGCGACGACCAGCAGGTCGAGGTCGCGCAGCCGGCCCTCGATCCGGGCCGCCCGGGGTGCCGAGACCACCGGGTTCGACCCGAACACCAGCAACGCGCGCGGGCCACCCAGCGTGCCGAGCGAGTCGAGCAGCTGGTAGGCGGGTACTCCAGGGCCGGGCAGTTCATCGGCCGGCACGCCCCAGACCCCGGCCACGTGCTCCCGGGCCGCCGGGTCGTCGATCCGCCGGTAGCCGGGGAGCTGATCGGCCTTCTGCCCGTGCTCCCGCCCGCCCTGGCCGTTGCCCTGGCCGGTGAGGCAGCCGTACCCCGAACCGTCGCGGCCGGGCAGACCGAGGGCGAGGGCGAGATTGACGTACGCGGTGACGGTGTCCACCCCCTTGGCGTGCTGCTCGGCGCCGCGCGCGGTCAGGATGATCACGCGACCGCCGGTGCCCAGCGCTCGGGCGGTCGCCTCCAGGTCGGCCACCGGCACCCCGGAGAGCTGTTCCGCGCGGGCCGGCCACCAGGCGGCGACGCCTCGGCGGACCGCGTCGAATCCGGTGGTGCGGTCGGCCACGTAGGCTCGGTCGACCCAACCCTCGGTGAGGGCGATGTGCAGCAGCGCGTTGGCCACCGCGAGGTCGGTGCCGGGCAGCGGTTGCAGGTGCAGGTCGGCCTGGCGGGCGGTGGCGGTGACCCGGGGGTCGATGACGATCAGTTTTCCGCCGTTGCGGCGCTGCTCGGTCAGCCAGCGCACCAGCGGCGGCATGGTCTCCGCCGGGTTCGCTCCGACCAGCAGCAGGGTGTCGGCCCGGCCCAGGTCGGCGAGGGGGAACGGCAACCCGCGGTCGATGCCGAAGGCGCGCATCCCGGCGGCTGCCGCCGAGGACATGCAGAACCGTCCGTTGTAGTCGATGTGCCGGGTGCGCAGCCCGATCCGGGCGAACTTCCCCAACGCGTACGCCTTCTCGTTGGTCAGGCCACCACCGCCGAAGACGGCGACCGCGTCCCGGCCGGCGTCGTCCTGGACGGCGCGGATGCCGGCGACCACCCGGTCGAGCGCGGTGTCCCAGCTCGCCGGGTGCAGTTCGCCGGTGGCCGGGTCGCGCACCAGCGGGGTGGTCAGCCGCTCCGGGTGGTCGAGCAGTTCGGCGGCGGTCCAACCCTTCTGGCAGAGCCCGCCCCGGTTGGTGGGGAACTGGCGGGGGTGGACCGTCACCCCGGCGTCGTCCGCGCGCAGCGTCATCCCGCACTGCAGTGCGCAGTACGGGCAGTGCGTCGCCACTTCCCGGGGCGTCAGCCCCGGCGGAGTTGCCGACCGTGCACCGTCTGTCATGTCGGGAAAGCGTGCCGCCGGGCGGTTTCCGGTCCGGGTCCCTTCTGTTTCGGTCCTGTCAAGTGGGGCTCACACCGCACAGGAGCAGCGGGTGTGACGGGTGGGTGACGGCGGCCGCATGGGAGGACGCTCGACCAGCGCGGCCGTCATCTCGCGGGGGGCGGTCGGCGCAGGTCGGCGCGGTGTGGTCGGCGGGTGAGGGACAACCAGCCCAGGAACCGGGCGTGAAGTGCTCGCGGGTCAGGGCGAACGCCCAGGGAGTACAGGTCGTCAACCGCGTCTTGCATGTGCGCTGCCAAATAGAACGCCAGGGCGATCGAATGGCCGTAGAACTCGGTCGAGAGGTGAAGTTGAGCCGGCGTACATGGCCAGGGAGCAGCGCAGTTACGGCAGAGCCACGCCGGGCGCATCGGATGGTGCGGACGAGGGCGGCGGGTCATCCGACCCTCACCGAACCCCGCTTGACGGGCGTGCGGGTGGTCGGACGATGACGGGCCGCCGGGGCGGGCGGGTCCGGCCAGATCAGGCCCGCCGGCATCACGAACAGAGACCGGCGGGCGACCGCGTCGCTGTTCGCGGCCAGCTCGTAGCCGTCGATCCACAGCCACCCGTCGTACGTCGGCCAGTCGAGAACCCGAATCACACGGACGAAGATCGGGCGCAGGAACTGCACACTCGCGGCGCGGGTCAAGTGCAAGACCTCACCCGTGTGCGGCTTCCGCGGTGTGGGCTTCGGCTTGGGTGTCCGATCGGTCGGCTCGTCCGGCACGGTGGCTCTCCCCTGGTCGTCACTTGGGAAGGGGCCACCCCGTCAGCGCTCGCCCGTGGAGATCTTGGACAGTTTCCGTTCTGACGTAACGGAAACTGTCCAAGATCTCGGCAGGTCGAAGGCGGCCCCGGTACGAACGCGTCCGCCGGGGTTCGGTGGTACCTACCGGCCGCGCCGTCTGAGCCCACCTTGCGGGCGGTGATGAGACAAAAACAGCCCGTAGCGATATGGTCGCAAGACATTCCGCGCATCCGATGGGGGGACTCGTGAACGATGCGCTACGGGCCGCGCTAGCCGAGACCGGGCACTCGATCGAATCCCTGGCAGGGATGGTCGGGGTTGATCGCAAGACGGTCGCGCGGTGGCTGAACCACGACCACATTCCCCATCCCCGACACCGGGAGGCGGCGGCGAGCGCGCTCCGACGGCCCATAGGGGACATCTGGCCGGACACTTCAAGACGCCGTGAGCCAATTTGGTTCCGACCATGGCAAGAGATCGAGCGCGAGGCGATCTCGCTGCGGTCGTTTCAGTCGACCGTCCTCCCCGGTCTGCTCCAGACCGAGGCATACGCTCGAGCCGTGCTCGCCGGAGCTGACGTCATCGCCCGCAGCGACGTCGAGCGGCACCTGGCCTCACGACTGGCCCGGCAAAGCATCCTGACCCGTGAAGACCCGCCACACTTCACCGCCGTTGTTGACGAAGCTGTGCTGCGGCGGCCAGTCGGCGGACGAGCCACCATGCGTGAGCAGGTGCAGGCCCTCATCACCGCGTGCGCGGCTCCGCACGTCCGCGTGCACATCGTCCCCTCAACCGTCGGCGCGTACGCTGGCCTGAACGGTCCCTTCGTGATCGCAGTGGGCCCCGAGCATCGAATTGCCGGCTATCTCG
Source organism: Micromonospora trifolii (assembly GCF_022229005.1). GTDB lineage: Bacteria > Actinomycetota > Actinomycetes > Mycobacteriales > Micromonosporaceae > Micromonospora > Micromonospora trifolii. Next base: position 54,473 of record NZ_JAKKFD010000024.1, on the reverse strand, counting down.
ACAATCAGCTTCAGGGACAAGTCCTTACCGGTGCCGAGGACATAGCGGCGATGCTGGCCGCGTGGGAGAACGTACGCGGCGAGGCGCTGTCCCACTGGCAATCCGTCGATCTACTTACGGAGATGGCGAAGACATGGAACTGACCGGCGCGCAGTGGCGTAAGAGCACCCGCAGCAGCGGCAATGGCGGTGACTGCGTCGAGGTTGCGGACAACCTGCCTGGCATCGTCGGCGTGCGGGACTCGAAGGACCCGGCAGGGGCGGCGTTGGTCTTCGGGGCAGCGGCCTGGCGGGCGTTCGTCGGTATGGCGAAGGCGCACGACCCGGCCTGACCAGCGCGACCCGCAGGCCCCCCGGCTCCTAAGACCCAAGGAGAGCGCCGGGGGGCTTTCGTATGTCCGGGATCAACCACCCGCCGGGCAGCGCAAGCGTGGTCAGATCGACCGCACGGCACCGTTCGCGACGGCCGCCGGGTGGAATGCGCTGTTCGCTGCGATGGCAGGTGCAAGCCGGACCCTTTGGAGCTGAATCGCTGACGACATCAACGGCGTTCATCGGCCTATAATGTGGGAAAACTGTCTCAATGGTTGGGAGTCCTCGATGAGCGTGACGGACGTCTTCGACGCATTGGCCGGCACGTACGACGAGGCCCGCAGGCGGCTGATCCCGTGCTTCGACGCCTTCTACGGCACCGCCGTCCAGGTGGCAGCGCCGCCGCTGCGCGCCGCGCTCGCTGCCGGGCGTACCCCCGAGGTGTTGGATCTGGGCGCGGGCACCGGCCTGCTCTCCCTGCTGCTGTCCGCCGCGGTGCCCGGAGTCCGGCTGACCCTGGTGGACGGAGCGCCGGCGATGCTCGCCCGCGCCACCGACCAGTTGGACGCGCGGTCCGTGCCACACCGCACGGTCCACGCCGACCTGGCCGAGGAGCTGCCGCCCGGCCGGTACGACGCGGTGGTCAGCGCGCTGGCCATCCACCACCTGGACGACGCCGGCAAGCGCGCGCTCTACCGGCGGGCCGCCGCCGCGCTGGCGCCGGGCGGGGTGTTCGTCAACGCCGAGCAGGTCGCCGGCCCGACCCCGGAACTGGATCGGCGCTACGACGAGGTGTGGCTGGAGCGGATCACCGAGCTGGGTGCGTCCCCCGACGAGATCGCGGCTTCCCAGGAGCGGATGCGCCACGACCGCCCGGCGACGGTGGCCGACCAGTGCCGGTGGCTCGCCGAGGCCGGCCTGGTCGACGTCGACTGCTACTTCAAGGAATGGCGCTTCGCGGTGTTCGGCGGCCGGGCCGGGTAGAACCGGCGGAATGTGCGTTTCGCCGTCCCGGTGCGAGGGGGGCAAGTGCAGGGATGACTGTTGGTCACACCGGTGGGTAATCTGCTCGGCATGACTGCCAAGGTGACTCTCTCGTTCACGGACGAGACGATCGAGGAGGCGCGGCGGTTCGCCAAGCGCGAAGGGCTGTCGCTCTCCGCGTGGATGGACCAGGCCGCCCGGGAGAAGGCGCTACGCGAGGTCTTCACCGCCCACGCCGCTGCCGTGGGCCGCGCCAACCTGGATCTGGAGTCTGCCGCGCTCGCCGACGCCCGCGAGGTGGGCATGGTCAACGACCTGTTCTCCGGCGGACGGCCGCGTGCTGCGTAGGGGTGAGATCTGGCGCATCGAGGGCGCCCGGGAACGCCTCGGTCTCGTGATCAGCTCGGACGTCTACAACTCCACAGACGTGCCCATCGTGATCGTGGTCGAGGTGGTCGAGGAGTCACTCCTGCGGGACTCGCCGCTCGCCGTGTCGATGGGCCGGTACGTGGTGATGCCCGACCGGATCTCCTCGCCCATGAAGAAGTGGTTCACCTCGTGCGTGGACGTCGCCGACACCGACACCATGCTCCGGATCGGCCGCGCGCTGCGGATCCTCCAGCAGCTCTGACCGTGGCGGCGGATCTGGCCCCGCGTCCCCGGTGGCGTGCTCACCATCGCCGCCGGCCCATGGTGCGATAGCCGTTTCCGGCCCGACCCGCGACGGGCACTGCCAGGTAACCCGGCGTTCCTAGCGTTTCCCCTCGTCACATCGACGAGGAGGAGCCGCCGTGAGCACGCTCACCAGCACCGTAGTCACCGCCGAGCCGCCTGCCGTCGCCGGTCGCCGGCAACCGCTGCACGACTGGCGCCCCGAGGACCCGGACTTCTGGCAGGCCACCGGCGCGCCGATCGCCCGACGCAACCTCTGGGTCTCGATCTTCGCGGAGCACGTCGGCTTCTCGGTGTGGAGTCTCTGGTCGGTCACAGTGCTCTTCCTCGGCCCCGCGTACGGCATCGATCCGGCCGGGAAGTTCCTGCTCACCGCCGTGCCGGCCGCGCTGGGCGCGGTGCTGCGGCTGCCGTACACGCTGGCGGTGGCCCGCTTCGGCGGGCGGCGCTGGACGATCATCAGCGCGCTGTTGTTGCTGGTGCCAGCGGTGCCGATGACCGTGCTGCTGGAGCCGGGGGTGTCCTACACCACCCTGATGGTGCTCGCCTGCCTCACCGGGGTCGGCGGCGGCAACTTCGCCTCCTCGATGGCGAACATCAACCTGTTCTACCCGCAGCGCCTCAAGGGGCGGGCGCTCGGGCTCAACGCCGGTGGCGGCAACCTGGGCGTACCCGCCGTGCAGTTGGTCGGCCTGGCGGTCCTCGCCACGGCGGGCGCCGCGTACCCCCGGTTGGTGCCGGCGGTCTACCTGCCGCTGATCGTGCTGGCCGCGCTGGCCGCGGCCCGCTGGTTGGACACCGTGCCCGGGGCGCGCAACGAGCCCGGCGCGTTGCGGGAGGCGGCCCGCGACCCGCACACCTGGGTGATGTCGCTGCTCTACATCGGCACCTTCGGCTCGTTCATCGGCTTCGGGTTCGCCTTCGGTCAGGTGCTCCAGCTCCAGTTCGCCGAGCGGTTCCCCACCCCTGTCGACGCCGCCTGGCTGACCTTCCTGGGTCCGCTGGTCGGCTCGCTGGTCCGGCCGCTGGGCGGGCACCTCGCCGACCGGTTGGGCGGGGCCCGGGTGACCTTCTGGAACTTCGTGGCGATGGCGGCCGGGGCGAGCACGGTGCTGTACGCGGCGCGGGAGCGTTCGTTCGGGCTCTACCTCGCCGGGTTCCTCGCCCTCTTCGTCTTCTCCGGCGTCGGCAACGGCTCCACGTACAAGATGATCCCGGCGATCTTCCGGGCCCGGTCGGCGGACGCGGTGGCAACCGGTCAGCGTGATCCGGAGGCCGCCGCGCGCTGGGCGCGGCGGATGACCGGCGCGTTGATCGGTATCGCGGGTGCGATCGGCGCCTTCGGCGGAGTGCTGGTCAACATCGCGTTCCGCCAGTCGTTCCTCAGCTCGGGCAATGCCGACGCCGCCTACCTGGCCTTCATCGGCTGGTACGCGTTGTGCTTCGCGGTCACCTGGGTGGTCTACCGCCGTCCGAGGGCCGGTCGACTCGCCAACGTGTGAGCTGAGACACTCTCGGCGCGTCGCCGCGCTGGACCGCACCCCCGTTTTGACCTGCGGACGGGGCGCCGGGTATCGTTGCCTGCTGTTGTACGACATCCAGAGGCGTGCCCCTTCAGGTACGCTTGGTCGTTCGTGCGCGCTGGTCCGGCCTGCTAGATCTGGTCACCTCGGCGCGCGACCCCAGACCGACGACGAGACAAGGTAGACCTGTGCGTACGTACAGCCCGAAGCCGGGTGAGATCGAGCGTCAGTGGCACGTCATCGACGCCTCTGATGTCGTGCTGGGCCGCCTGGCCACCCACGCCGCCACGTTGCTGCGTGGTAAGCACAAGCCGACTTTCGCGCCGCACGTCGACACGGGCGACTTTGTCGTCATCGTGAACGCGGGCAAGGTTGCGTTGACCGGCAACAAGCGCCACACCAAGGTCGCTTACCGCCACTCGGGTTACCCGGGTGGTCTGAAGCAGATCGGCTACGACGAGCTGCTGACCAAGCGTCCCGAGCGGGCCATCGAGCTGGCCGTGAAGGGGATGCTCCCGCACAACAAGCTCGGCCGTCAGCTGATCAAGAAGCTGAAGGTCTACGCCGGTGCCGAGCACCCGCACCTCGCGCAGCAGCCGGTGCCGTTCGAGATCAAGCAGATCGCGCAGTGAGCGCGGGCGAAGGAAGCAGCATGACCGACATCATCGAGACCGAGGTCGCCCCGGAAGCCACGGAAGCCCCTGAGGCCCCCGAGGTCACCGAGGCGCCGGCGCCCGTTGCCCGCGCGCCTCGTGGTGACCGGCCGATCCAGACCGTGGGCCGCCGCAAGGAGGCCATCGTCCGGGTCCGCCTCGTCCCGGGCACCGGCAAGATCACCTGCAACGGCCAGGACCTCGAGGCCTACTTCCCGAGCAAGGTGCACCAGCAGCTCATCAAGGACCCGCTGGTCACCGCCGAGAAGCCCGAGCAGTTCGACGTCATCGCCAACCTGCGTGGCGGCGGCACCACCGGCCAGGCCGGTGCGCTCCGGCTGGGCATCGCCCGCGCGCTGATCATCAACGAGCCGGACGACCGCCCGGCCCTGAAGAAGGCCGGCTTCCTCACCCGTGACGCTCGCGTCAAGGAGAGCAAGAAGTACGGTCTCAAGAAGGCCCGTAAGGCTCCCCAGTACTCGAAGCGCTGATCTTTCCCAGCGCGTTGTACTTCTGACGGACGGCCGGTCCGCCTCCCCCTCGTCGGGGGGAGGTGGGTCGGCCGTTCCGCTTTCTCCTCACTGGCAGTGCTCTATCGGAGGTTGGCGGGTATGGGTCGGTTGTTCGGCACGGACGGCGTACGCGGGCGGGCAAACGCGGATCTCACCCCGGAGTTGGCGCTCGCGCTCGCGGTGGCCGCCGCGCACACACTCGCCGAGACGGACCGCAGTCATCCGCCGCTCGCCGTCGTCGGCCGGGACACCCGCGCCAGCGGCGAGATGCTGGAGGCCGCAGTGGTCGCCGGGCTGACCAGCGCCGGTGCCAACGTGGTGCGGGTCGGCGTGCTGCCCACCCCCGCGGTGGCGTTCCTCACCGCCGAGGCCAAGGCCGACCTGGGTGTGATGCTCTCCGCGTCGCACAACCCGATGCCGGACAACGGCATCAAGCTCTTCGCCGCCGGTGGGCACAAGTTGCCCGACGAGATCGAGATGCAGATCGAGGCGGCGGTCGAGACGAACGCCACCACCGCCTGGGACCGGCCGATCGGTGCCGGTGTCGGCCGCGTGCACGACCTGCTCGACGGTGCCGACCACTACGTCCAGCACCTGGTGGGCACCGTTCCGCACCCGCTCGACGGGATCAAGGTCGTGGTCGACTGCGCCAACGGCGCCGCCGCCGAGGTCGCCCCCGTCGCCTACCGGGAGGCCGGCGCGGAGGTCATCGCCATCCACGCGGAGCCCGACGGGCTGAACATCAACGACGACTGTGGCTCCAACCACATCGAGGCGCTGCGCGCCGCAGTGGTCGAGCACGGCGCCCACCTGGGCATCGCCCACGACGGCGACGCCGACCGTTGCCTGGCGGTCACCGCCGACGGCGACGAGGTGGACGGCGACCAGGTCATGGCGATCCTCGCGCTCGCCATGCGGGACGCCGGCACGCTCACCCAGGACACCCTGGTGGCCACCGTTATGAGCAACCTCGGGCTGCGGCTCGCGATGTCCGCCCAGGGCATCCGCCTGATCGAGACCAAGGTCGGCGACCGGTACGTGCTGGAGGAGCTGCGCGCCTCCGGGCTGGCGCTCGGCGGTGAGCAGAGCGGCCACATCGTCATGCCCGCACACGCCACCACCGGCGACGGAGTGCTCACCGGCCTGCACCTGATGGCGCGGATGGCCGCCACCGGTCAGTCCCTCGCCGAGCTGGCCTCGGTGGTCACCAAGCTGCCCCAGGTGCTGATCAACGTGCCGGTCGGTGACCGGACCATCGGGGCCGCCGCCCCAGCCGTACGCGCCGAGGTCGAGCGGGCCGAGGCGGAGCTGGGGGAGACCGGCCGGGTGCTGCTGCGCCCGTCGGGCACCGAGCCGCTGGTCCGGGTCATGGTCGAGGCGGCCACCGAGGCGACCGCCCGTGAGGTCGCCGAGCGGATCGCCGAGCTGGTCCGCACCGCGAGCCCGGTCGCCTGAGACCACCTCGGGACGGCCTCACAACCGCAGTCGGGCCGCCCGCTCGTACGTGTCGGCGGGGTCCTCGCCGTCGGTGAGGTCGAGGTCCTCGGTGACGTGTCCGTCGGTCAGCCGGACGAGTCGGTCACAGCGGGCAGCGATGGCCTGTTCGTGGGTGGCGAGCAGGATGGTCATGCCGTGCCGGTCACGGAGGTCGAGCAGCAGGTCGAGGATCTGCCCGCCGGTGGTGGAGTCGAGGTTGCCGGTGGGCTCGTCGGCCAGCAGCAGGCCCGGTGCCCCCATCAGGGCGCGCGCGATGGCGACCCGTTGCTGCTGGCCACCGGAGAGCTGCGCGGGCAGGGCACGCTCCCGACCGGCCAGGCCGACCGCGTCCAGCAGCTCACGGGCCCGGGTCGCGTGATCGGCCCGGCCCCGGCGGGGGAGGACCGGCGCGATCACGTTGTCCAGCACGGTGAGTGCGGGCAGCAGGTGGTAGCGCTGGAACACGAACCCGACCCGCTGGCGGTAGCGGGCCAGCGCGGCTCGGCGCAGGTCGCTGACCACCACGTCGTCGACTGTCACGCTGCCCTCGTCGGGCTGCTCGATGGCGCCGATGAGGTGCAGCAGCGTCGACTTGCCCGACCCGCTCGGCCCGGTCAGCGCCACCACCGCTCCGGCCGCGATGGTCAGGGACACGTCGTCGACGGCCGTCAGTCGGTCCTCGCCGGTGCCGAATCGTCGTGTGAGGTGGTCGACCGAGATCGCGCTGCCGATGTGCTCGCTCATGAGCTGCTACTCCTCTGCCAGAAGTCGGGCGGGTCGTAGGCGCGGCAACAGGGCGGCGGGCACCAGCGCGGCGACGGCGCTGACCAGCGCGCCCGCCAGCGCGACCAGTACGGCCACCAGGAGCAGTGCGCCGGGGAGGGCGCCGATCAGCCAACCCGCACTGGCCAGGCCGACCACCGCGCCGGTCGTCGAACCGACGAGCCCCAGCGCCAACCCCTCGTAGCCGACCAGCCGGCCGAGTTCGGCGTCGGTCCAGCCGATGGCCCGCAGGGTGGCCAGCTCGGCGGCCCGGTCGCGGATGTTCAGGTAGAGCACGTCCGCGACCGCGGCGGCACCGAGCAACACTGTGGCCGCAGCGGCCACGGTGTCCGCGCCGCGCACGCTCAGCGAGACCACGTCGCCGAGCAGACTGCCGACGATCGCCCCCCGGAACGCCCACGCGGCGGCGGTGACCAGCGTCAGCGCGGCCACCCCGATGGCCAGCGCGCCGGCGCCGAGGAGTGTGCGCCCGGGGGTGCGGGCCAGATTCACCAGCGCCAACCCGAAGAGGGTGCGTGGCCGGCGTACCCAGCCGGCGGGAGCGACGATCGGGCGGAGGGCGGCGGCCGGGTGGGCGCGCGCGGCCCGCAGCGCCGGCACCAGGCCCGCGGCCAGCGCGAGCAGCAGGGCGATGGGTACGGCCAGGGCTGACCGCCGCCAGTCGACGTCGATACCGAGCGCGATTCCGAGCGGCACCGCGAGGGCCAGCGAGAGTAGACCGGCGATGAGCCCGAGCAGGGCGACCTCGCCCAGGATCAGCGCCGCGATGCGGCGGACCGGCCAGCCGAGACAGGAGAGCACCGCCAGTTCGGAGCGTCGGTCCCGGACGGCGGCGCTTACCGCGTTGCCGAGGAAGAGCACGCAGACCACCAGCACCAGCACGAAGAGCACCAGGCTCTTGCGGTCCACCGCCTGGGTGATGATCGAGGCCACGCCGAGTGCCGACCAGTTCTCGGTCAGCCGCAGCATCGGCCGACCGAAGGAACCGGCGGGCAGTTCCACGGTCTGCGGCGCGCCCGACGAGCCGAGGGTGATGTCGACGTCCAGCCCGGTGCGTGCAGCTATCTGCTCGGCGACCAGTCGGACCCGCTCGGCCGACCGCTCGTTGTAGCCGCCCACGTCGGCCACCCGTACCCGGATCGCGCTGATCGGGGCCTTGGCCTGTGGCCCGCCGCCACCCTCCAGGATCTTCGGCACGCTGCCGAGGTTGGTGAGGAGCAGTGGTGGCGCGGAGAGGTAGCCGGCGGGATTGCCGCTGGGCGCCAGCGGTTGGCCGCCCAACGCTGCCCGGCTGCGGTCGTCGGCACCCTGTGCCGTCGGCGCCTGGTAGGTCTCCAGCGGCAGTTGGCCGAGGTCACTGAACCCGGCCAGCCGGCCCGGGTCGAAGACACCGACGGCCCGCCAGAACCGATTGGCGGTGTTTCCGCCAACGGGCAGCGGCAGCGCCCGTATCGACCGGGAACCGGTGTCGTCGGCGAGCCAGGGTCGGGGCAGCGGGTTGAACGCCTCCTTCTTGCCGTACACCTCGGGGTCGCCGGGTGGTTGCTGACGAGCCCGCAGGCTGCCGTCGGGTAGCCGGTCGTACTGCACCTCGGCCGATTGCACGACCGTCTGAAGTTGGCCGTGGCAGCACCCGGCCAGGGAAAGCTCCTCGGTGAGCATCGCCTGGTGCCCGGCGGTGAGGTCGTACCGACCGGACCCGGCGGGAGTCCCTCCGGGGCGGCTCAACGTCTTCTCCAGGTCGATCGCCTCCACCCCGGCGGGGCTGATCGAGAGCCGGGTGAACCTGGCCGCCAGCGACTCGTCGATGAAGGGTCGGTTGGTGACGAGGACCGGGACCTCGTGATTGTCCGCTGAGCCCCGGCGGTTGACGGCGACCGTGTCGTCAGTGCGGACGGCTCGACCGGTGACGACTGCATCGTCGAGTCCGACGAGTTGTTCCTCGGCCGCCGGCTCCACGGCGGCCAGGAGGAATGGCACGGTCAGGTCGTACGCCATCACCAGCCGGTCGGTGGGTGTCGCGGAGCCGTCCCGGTCGGTCGCGAGGATGTAGGAGTCGGCTTGGAACCGGCCGTCGGGCAGCAGTTGGACGGCGTGCAGGGACCAGTCCTCGCGCTCGGAGTAGGTGCCCGGGTTGCCCAGCAGCGCGTATCGCGGATTGCAGATGGGAAGGCTGCGCCCGTCCGCCTGCACCTCTCGGGGGGTCGGCCCGCAGGTGTCCGACCAGGAGTAGGACCGCCCGTCGGAGTACGGAACGGCGTCACTGTCGGTCTCCCAGTCGATCCGGGGGTAGATCAACGGCTTCTTGGTCACGTACACGTACCGGGGTTTGCCCGGCGCGCTGGAGAGACCGCGTTCGGCGTGGAAGGTCGGGTCGACCCGGATGACCTGCTGGTCCAGCGAGCGGTCGACGGCGCCGGTGAGGTCGATCGGCGTGGGCAGCAGCGTGGTGGAATAGCCGAGCATCGCGATCGGGGCCGCCACCTCGATGCCGGGGACTGCCTTCACCTGCTCGTACTGCTGAGTGGTGATGCCGCCGAAGAGCCCGGAGAGATAGTTGGGGCGGACCAGCCCACGTTCGGTTTCCAGCGGGGTGCGGGTCCCCTTCGGACGGACCAGGATCTCGTAGGCGACCTGGGTGTTGCGCTCGACGGTGCCTGTGACGTCCAGACGAGAGGTGGTGGTGGCGCCGGTCAGGACCACGAAGCCGGTGGTGGCCACCAGCACGCCGACCAGCAGCGCCACCGACCGTCCCGCACGGCCGCGCAGCTGTCTCCAGATGAAGCCGAGCATCGCGCCTCCCCGTGTGCTGTCTCCCACTCTGCGCGATACATTGTGACAATGCAAGACCCGTACCGGAGGTGACATGGCGATCCAGCACGCTGTCCTCGCCCTGCTCGCTGGTGGCCCCAGCCACGGCTACCAGCTCAAGGGCGCGTTCGAAGCCGCCGTCGGCCCTCAGTGGGGGCCGCTGAACATCGGCCACCTCTACCAGATCCTCGACCGGCTCTCCCGGGACGAACTGGTCGTCGCCGAACGGCAACCACAGCCGATCAAGCCGGACCGGGTGGTCTACGAGATCACCCCGGCCGGCCGCGCGGAGTTGGCGCGGTGGCTGGCCGAGCCGAGCCCGCGCAGCGGCGGATTCCGGGACGACTTCTTCCTCAAGGTCACCGCCGCCGCCCGGTCCGGCTCCGCTGCCACGGTTCGCGCGGTGCTGAGCAACCAGCGTGGGCACCTGCTGCGCGAGCTGCGCAATCTGGACGGCCTACGGCGGGCCGCCGACGACCCGGTGGTCGGATTGCTGCTCACCGCCGCCAGCCGGCACGTCACCGCGGACCTGTCGTTCGTGGACGACGCCGAGTCGGTGCTGCTCGGTGACGAGGGCCAACTGCTCACCCGACTTGCGACGTCGACAGCGGATCAGTCGGCGACCGACCCGGGATCGACCGGCTCCGGGCCGGTCAGCGCCTCGGGCCCAGAGCGTGCAGCCGGCTGACCGCCTCGGTCAGCACCTCCGGGCGCTTGCAGAAGGCGAACCTGACCAGCCGTCGGCCCGCGTCGACGTCGTCGTAGAAGACCTGGGTGGGCACCGCCACCACACCGCAGCGCTCCGGCAACGAGCGGCAGAACTCCACCCCGTCCCGGCCGCCGAGGGCGGTGATGTCGGCGGTGACGAAGTACGTCCCCTCCGAGTCGAGCACCTCGAACCCGGCGTCGGTCAAACCGCCGACGAGCTGGTCACGCCGCTGTTGCAGACCGTCCCGGAAGCCGGTGTAGTAGTCGTCAGGCAGGGCCAGCGCCACTGCCACCGCCGGTTGCAGCGGCGCGGCGTTGACATAGGTGAGGAACTGCTTCACCCGGAGCACCGCCGAGACCAGCGCCGCCGGACCGCTCGCCCAACCGACCTTCCACCCCGTGCAGGAGAACGTCTTGCCGGCCGACGAGATGCGCAGCGTCCGCTCCCGCATCCCGGGCAGGCTGGCCAGCGGCACGTGCGGACCCGATGCGTCAGTGAAGACCAGGTGCTCGTACACCTCGTCGGTGACCGCGTACGCGCCGAACTCCTGGCACAACTCGGCGACCTGCGCCAACTCGGCCGGGGTGAAGACCTTCCCGGTCGGGTTGTGCGGTGAGTTCAGCAGCACCAGCCGGGTGCGCGGGCCGAACGCCGCCCGCAACGCCGCCGGGTCGAAGGCGTACCGGCCGTCGGCCGCGGGACGCAACGTCACCGGCCGGCGGACCGCGCCGGCCAGCGCGATCGAGGCGGCGTACGAGTCGTAGTACGGCTCGAAGCAGACCACCTCGTCGCCCGGCTCGCAGAGAGCGAGGATGCTCGCCGCCACCGCCTCGGTCGCGCCCGCCGTGATCACGATCTCGCCGTCCGGGTCGTACGCCAGGTCGTAGAACCGCCGCTGATGCGCCGCGACGGCCGCGCGCAGGGCGGGGATCCCCGGGCCGGGTGGGTACTGGTTCTGCCCGTTGCGCAGCGCCTCGCCGGCGGCGGCCAGCATCTCCGGTGGCCCGTCGGTGTCGGGAAAGCCCTGGCCGAGGTTGACCGCGCCGGTGCGTACGGCGAGGGCGGACATCTCGGCGAAGATCGTCGTGCCGAACGGCCGCATCCGGGCCACCAGCGGGTCGACATCGGTGCTCGTCGTCACCTGCGCCAGCCTACGGCCACCCGCCGCCCGAACCCCAGCGCCGTTGCGCCTCAGTCGACCCGGCAGGTGGTCCGCCAGTACCCCTGCGTCTTGTCGACGATCGGTTTGCCGGCGCCGGTGACAGTGACAGTGCAGTCGAGTGGCTTCGGGTGATCGATGTCGGGCCAGGTGGCCTCCACCATCACTCTGCTCTTGCCGTTGGTCCGGATGGTGGTCCGCCAGGGCAACTTCGCGTTGTCGACGTGCATGAGATCGCTCTCGGCGTCGTAGTACGCGATGTCCGCCGTACCCGAGCCGGTGACCTCGTAGACCACCGTCACGGGTGCCGGCCCTGACGTCGGTCGAGTGACAGGCTTCTTGCTCGGAGTGGGAGACGCGGGGGGCGGCGGCGCGGTGGGTCGCTCGGGAATGAGCGGCCCGGCGCTCGGCTCCATCCAGTCGTCGTCGTCCGGAGTGTCGAAGGGTTGCTCGGCGAACGGGTCGGGGTCGTTCCCGTCGAGCACCAGGCCGGCCGCGCAGAGGCAGCCGCAGACGGTCAGCACCAGCGCCACCAGGACGGCGATGACGATCCCCACGGCCCGGCCGCTGTGCGTGGCCGGGCCGCCCCCGGGCTGCGGATAGCCGGGGTACGCGTACGGCGGCGGATAGCCGGGCGGCGGCGTCCACGGGGCTGTCGGCGAGCCTGGCGTCCACGGCGTCGCGGGTGGTTGCGGCGTCCACTGGGTCGCGGGCGGGGGAGGAGCCCACGGCGCGGCTGGCGGTGCCGGCGCCCACGGTGCCGGCGGTGCCCAGGGCTGGCCCGGGGCCAGCGGGTCGGGGGCCGGGAACGCAGCCGAGGGCGGTGCCGCCGGATCCGGCGGCGGAGCGCCCACACCCGGCGAGTACGGCTCGGCCGGCGACCCCGACGCGCCGCCAGCTGACGGGTCCGGTGAGGTGGAGGGGGACGGATCGGGCGGGGACGCGTCGGACATGGCTGCTCCGGGCGGGAGTGGGTATGGGACGAACGAGCCGAGGACGGGCGCGCCGAACCCGCCGAGAGACTGTCGTACCCGAGGGCGTGCCGCAACCCCGTCGTTCCGGACGGACCAGGAGCGGGCCGCGAAGCTCGTCCCGGTTGCGACCTCCCAACCACCGATCGCTCAGATTCCGTGATTGATAACCCGACTTTCGAGCACCCATCATGAGTGAAACTGGGTTAGGCTGCGGGCCATGTGTGGAATCGTGGGATACGCGGGCGCGCGCCCCGCACTCGGCATCGTCCTCGACGGGCTGCGGCGGCTGGAATACCGCGGCTACGACTCGGCAGGCGTCGCGATCGTCTGCGCCGACCAGCTGCTGACCGAGAAGAAGGCCGGCAAGCTGGCCAACCTGGAGAAGGTGCTGTCCGAGCGGGCCGCCGACGACCCGACCTCCTGCGCGGCCAGCCCGATCGGCATCGGTGACGGCACCACCGGCATCGGGCACACCCGGTGGGCCACCCACGGCGGCCCGACCGACCGCAACGCCCACCCACACGTCGCCCCCGACGGGCGGGTCGCGGTGATTCACAACGGCATCATCGAGAACTTCGCCAAGCTCCGCGCCGAGCTGGAGGCCGACGGCGTCCAGTTCACCAGCGACACCGACACCGAGTGCGCCGCGCACCTGCTCGCCGCCGCGCTGGCCGACCTGCGCGCCGCAGGCCAGCCGGACAGCCCGCAGCTGCTCGCCGCCGGCATGCGCGTTGTCTGCCAGCGGCTGGAGGGCGCGTTCACCCTGCTCGCTGTGGACGCCGCCGTTCCCGGTGCGGTCGTCGGCGCCCGGCGCAACTCGCCGCTGGTGGTTGGCCGCGGCGACGGGGAGAACTACCTGGCCAGCGACGTGGCCGCGTTCATCGAGCACACCCGGGAAGCGGTCGAGCTGGGCCAGGACCAGATCGTGCTGATCACCGGTGACAGCATCGAGATCACCGACTTCGACGGCCAGCCCGCCGCCGGTAAGGACTTCCACATCGACTGGGACTCCTCGGCCGCGGAGAAGGGCGGCTACGACTGGTTCATGCTCAAGGAGATCGAGGAGCAGCCGCAGGCCATCGCCGACACGCTGCTGGGCCGGCTCACCGAGAGCGGCGAGATCGCCCTCGACGAGGTCCGCCTCAGCGACCAGGATCTGCGCGACGTCGACAAGATCTTCATCGTGGCCTGCGGCACGGCGTACCACGCCGGCATGGTCGCCAAGTACGCCATCGAGCACTGGACCCGGATCCCGTGCGAGGTGGAGCTGGCCAGCGAGTTCCGCTACCGCGACCCGGTGCTCGACCGGTCCACGCTGATCGTGGTCATCTCGCAGTCCGGCGAAACCATGGACACCCTGATGGCGCTGCGCCACGCCAAGGAGCAGAAGGCCCGGGTGCTGGCGATCTGCAACACCAACGGCTCGACGATTCCCCGCGAGTCCGACGCCGTGCTCTACACCCACGGCGGGCCGGAGATCGCCGTCGCCTCCACCAAGGCGTTCCTCACCCAGGTCGTCGCCTGCTACCTGATCGGCCTGCACCTGGCCCAGGTGCGTGGGATCAAGTTCGCCGACGAGGTGGGCGCGGTGGTCGCGCAGTTGCAGGAGATTCCCGGCAAGCTGCGTGAGCTGCTCGACCGGATCGAGCCCGTCCGTGAGCTGGCCCGGGAGCTGAAGTCCGAGCCGACAGTGCTGTTCATCGGCCGGCACGTCGGCTACCCGGTGGCCCTGGAGGGTGCGCTGAAGCTCAAGGAGTTGGCGTACATGCACGCCGAGGGCTTCGCCGCCGGTGAGCTGAAGCACGGCCCGATCGCCCTGATCGACAAGGGCACCCCGGTCATCTGCGTGGTGCCCTCGCCCGTGGGCAGGGGCATGCTGCACGACAAGGTCGTCTCCAACATCCAGGAGGTCCGGGCGCGGGGCGCGCGGACCATCGTGATCGCGGAAGAGGGTGACGAGGCGGTCGTCCGGTACGCCGACCACCTGATCTACGTGCCGCGTACGCCCACCCTGCTGGCCCCGCTCGTCACCACTGTGCCGTTGCAGGTGCTCGCCGCCGAGATCGCCGCCGCCCGGGGGCACGACGTGGACCAGCCCCGCAACCTGGCCAAGTCGGTCACCGTCGAGTAAGCCTCAGCGGCCCAGCACGACCCGGGCCATCCCGTCCAGCGCGGGATTGCCCGGGTCCCAGTAACCGGTGTGCCCGCCTCGTCCACTGCCGAAGACCCGACCGCCGAACCCCGGGTCTGACGGGTCGTGCCCGAACCACAGCTCGTGCCCGGTGCGGTCGGGCCAGCCCAGCACGGCGGCCAGTGGCGCCGCGCCGAGCAGGGCGCGTCGACCCAGCTCGTCCGCCGGTCGGGCTGCGCGGATCACGTCGTCGGGGGCACTGCTCGCCCAGACCTCCCCGGGTGGCACGCCCAGCTCGGCGGCGTGCGACGCACCGACACCGGGGGAGCCGACGAAGACCAGCGCGTCGGCGGCCAGGCCGTGTTCCCGGGCGGCCACCCCCACCACCAGCGACCCGTAGCTGTGCCCGAGCACCGTCTGCCGGGCCGGCAGCCCGTCGTGGCTGACGCGCAGCCCCTCCTGGAAGCGGTGCAACGCCGGGCCGGCGTCGCGGGCCTGACCCGCCGAGGCGGCCTCGGTCAGCAGATCCGGAGCGTCATAGTCCAACCAGAGCACCGCCGCGCTGCGCTCACCCGGGGCGAGCGCGGCGCACCGCTCCAGCACCCGGGCCGCTCTGCCCAGCTCGCCGGGGGCGTCGTCCAGGCCGGCGGTCATCCCCGGCACGTAGGTCAGCACCCGGTCGGCGTGGTCCGGGTCGCCGAGCGCCACCACCGCCCGACCCTCACCGGCCGGATCCAACCCGAGCAGGTACGCCCGCGGCGCCCCGCCGGCCGTCAGCCGCCCGACCAGCGCGTCCAGGCCGGCCAACCGTCCGGCCACCCCGCGTAACCGGATCGACGCGAGCGGCCCCGGCGGCACCCGCGACAGCAGCCGTCGCCGCTCGGCCAGCAGCTCCGCACGCCAAGCGGCGAACCGTAACCGGTTTGCCTGGTCGCGGGCGGCCACCGGCAGCCCGTCCAACCGGCCGACCAGTGCCGGCTCGTGCCCGACCAGCCACCGACGCTGCGCCGGGGTCAACCCGGACCACCAGGAGCTGACCAGCGCGGGCGCGGCACCGAGAGCCGGGCGGCCCGGCGGGGGCGGGGACGCCCAGCCGGCGCCGGCGGCCCTCGCCAGGTCATCCAACCGGTCGGCGGCGACCCGGTCCGCGGCGGCTGCCCCGTCGAGCGCGGCCCGCAGGGCCGCGGTGACCCCAGCCGCCGCCACCCCGGCCCGCTCGGCGGGCCGAACCCGGGCGGGATCGACCCGCACCCCGCCCGAACGGTCCACCAGCAGGCCGGCCGCCTCCGCCTGGGTGACCGCCTGGGAGAGCCGCGCCTTCGCCACCGCCAACCCACCGGCCAACTCGGCCAGCACCTGGTCGACCTCGATCAGCGCGGGTGCGATCGAGGCCAGCTCGTCACGCAGACCGGTGAGGCGCGTGTCCGCCGCTGTGGCTGCCGCACCCGACCAACCGCCCCGCAACCGCCCGCCGGCCGCGCGCAGCCCGCCCACGCGACGATCGAGCGGCCCGGCCAACCCCGCCCACGCCGCCCCGGCGGCCCGCCACCCGTCCGGATCGGCAGCCCACAGCTGCCGGTAGCCGACGCTGCTCACCGGGGCAGGGCGACGAACCGGCCGGCGGCCCGGTCGTCCACCGTCTCGTACGCCTCGGCCGCCGCCCGGACCCCGCCGGAGGTCGCCGCGACCCGGGAACCCAGCCCGCAGAACCAGGCGTGCCCGGCGGCCTCCAACCCGGCCAGGGCCACGCCCGCCCGCCATTCGGGCGCCGCCACCACCAGCCCGGGCAGCCCGGCGAGGCCCGACGCCAACCGGCGCGCCTCGTCGTCGAGCAGGACGGCGACGGCCCGCAACTCCTCCGGTTGGACGGCGAACGGCTCGTCGGTCATGACCACACCCCCGTGGACGATCGGCATCGACGCGCTGACGCTAGGCGGGTACCGGAGGTCGCGCGGTGCCCTGTGGACAGCCGACGTCGAGGCGTACCCCGGGGTGTCCACAGGCGTTGCCCAGCGCGAGCCCGACGGCTAATCTGCGGCCTCGACCGCCGGTAGGGTGGTGTGGTGATCGTCGCTGTCGGCATCGACGTCGTCCTGGTCGACCGGTTCGCCCGGGCCCTGGCACGGACGCCGCTGCTCGCCGACCGGCTGTTCACCGAGGCCGAGCGGCACACCCGCTCCGGCAGCCCGCGCTCGCCCGAGTCGCTCGCCGCCCGGTTCGCCGCAAAGGAGGCGGTGGCCAAGGCGCTCGGCGCTCCGGCGGGGCTCAACTGGCACGACTGCGAGATCGTGCCCGACGCCGATGGCCGCCCCTGGCTGGCCGTCTCCGGCACTGTCGCGGCGGTGGCCGACGCACGGGGGGTCAACCACTGGCATCTCTCGTTGTCGCACGACGGTGGGATCGCGTCGGCGATGGTGGTCGCGGAACGATGACGTCGGCCGGGAGGGCCGGTCAGGTCCGCCCGCTAACGGAATGGGACACGGTGGCATGAGATCGGTGTGGCGGGTGGCCGACGTACGGGCGGCCGAGGCGGGGCTGATGGGCACGTTGCCGGAGGGGACGCTGATGCAGCGGGCCGCCGCCGGCCTGGCCCGCCGCGCCGCGCTCCTACTCGCCGAGCGGGGCGGCGTCTACGGGGGCCGGGTGCTGCTGCTGGTCGGCTCCGGTGACAACGGCGGCGACGCGCTGTACGCGGGGGAGCGGTTGGCCCGCCGAGGTGTCCAGGTGTCCGCCCTGCTGCTCACCCCCGGGCGGGCGCACGCCGCCGGCCTGGCCGCGCTGCGAGCCGCTGGCGGCCGGCTGGTGCCGGATCCGACCGGCCCGGTCGACCTGGTCCTCGACGGCATCGTCGGAATCGGCGGCACCGGCGGGCTGCGGGCGAACGCGGACGAGGTGGTCCAGCGCCTCGGCGAACTGCGCGGACGCGACGGGCAACGGGCCACGGTGCTGGCCGTCGACGTGCCCAGCGGGGTCGCTGTCGACACCGGCAACGTGCCGCTGTCCGCTTCCGGTCGGCCCACAGCGGTCCGCGCCGACGTGACTGTGGCCTTCGGCGCGCTGAAGCCCGCCCTGGTCGTCGGGCCGGCCGCCGCGCTGGCCGGGCAGGTCGAGCTGGTCGACATCGGGCTGCGGCCGTGGCTGCGCGGCACCCCGGCGCTGCGGGTCACCGAGTGGTCCGACCTGGTCGACTGGTGGCCCCAGCTGGGCCCGGCATCGGAGAAGTACACCCGGGGCGTGGTGGGGGTGGCGACCGGCTCGGCGACCTACCCCGGCGCGGCGGTGCTCTCCGTGGGCGGCGCGCTGGCCGGGCCGACCGGCCTGGTCCGCTACGCCGGCAGCGCCCGCGCCGAGGTGCTGCACCAGCACCCGTCGGTGATCGCCAGTGGGCGGGTCGCCGACGCGGGCCGGGTGCAGGCCTGGGTCTGCGGCTCCGGGCTGGGCACCGGTGCCGACGCGGCGGCCGAGCTGCGTGCCGTACTGGCCGCCCCGGTGCCGGTGGTGCTCGACGCCGACGCGCTGACCCTGCTGGTGGACGGCTCGCTCGCCGACCGGCTGCGGGGTCGGGACGCGCCCATCGTGGTGACCCCGCACGACCGGGAGTTCACCCGTCTCTGCGGGGAGGAGCCGGGTGCCGACCGGGTCGGCGCCGCGCTGCGGCTGGCCGCCTGGATGAACGCTGTGGTGCTGCTCAAGGGCGACCGCACGGTGATCGGCACGCCGGACGGTCGGGCGTACGTCAACCCGACCGGTACCCCGGCGCTGGCCACCGGCGGCACCGGCGACGTGTTGTCCGGGCTGCTCGGCTCGCTGCTGGCGGCCGGGGTGCCCGCCGACCGGGCCGCCGCCTCGGCCGCGTACCTGCACGGGCTCGCCGGACGGGAGGCGGCCCGGGGTGGGCCGGTGACCGCGCCAGACGTGGCGACCGCCCTGCGTCCGGTGCTGGCCCGGCTGGGCTGAACGGGGCGCTTCGGGTGCGATGACCGGATCGCCGCGTCGGGACGTGCGTCGCCGCCCGTGGTGATCACGGCGGAAAGTAGGCTGGGCGCATGTGGCAGGCCGAGGTACGCGTCGATCTTGACGCCATCCGCGAGAACGTGAGCAGGCTCCGCTCCGGCACCACCGCCGAGTTGATGGCGGTGGTGAAGGCCGACGGGTACGGCCACGGCATGCTTCCGGCTGCCCGCGCGGCGCTCGACGCCGGCGCCGACTGGCTCGGCGTCTGCACCCTCGACGAGGCGCTCACCCTGCGGCGTGCCGGGGTGACGGTGCCGGTGCTGGCCTGGCTGCTCGCCCCCGGGTTGCCGCTGCACGAGGGGGTCACCGCCGGGGTGGACCTGGGCGCGGCCAGCCTGGCGCAACTGGACGAGATGATCGAGGCGAGTCGCCTCGCCGGGCGTCCCGCCCGCCTGCACCTCAAGATCGATACGGGGTTGTCCCGGGGCGGAGCGACAGTCGCCGACTGGCCCGCGTTGCTGGACGCCGCCGCGAAGGCGCAGGCCGACGGTCTGGTCGAGGTGGTCGGCGTGTGGAGCCACTTCGTGTACGCGGACTCGCCCGGCCACCCCACCACCGACCGTCAACTGGCCGTCTTCCACGAAGGGCTGGCCATGGCCGAGCGGGCCGGGCTGCGACCGCGCTGGCGGCACCTCGCCAACTCGGCGGCCACCCTCACCCGCCCGGACACCCACTTCGACCTGGTCCGCCCCGGTCTGGCCATCTACGGGCTCTCCCCGGTGGCCGGCGAGACGTACGGGTTGCGTCCGGCGATGACCGCCCGAGCCCGGGTGATGCTCACCAAGCGGGTGCCCGCCGGCACCGGTATCTCCTACGGGCACGCCTACACGACGGAAGCCGACGCGAACCTGGCCGTGGTGCCACTCGGCTACGCCGACGGGGTTCCCCGGCACGCGTCCAACACCGGTCCGGTGCAGCTCGGCGGCGTACGCCGGACGATCTCGGGGCGGGTCTGCATGGACCAGTTCGTGCTCGACTGCGGCGACGACCCGGTGGCCGACGGCGACGTGGCGACGCTCTTCGGCAGCGGTGCCGACGGCGAGCCGACAGCGGACGACTGGGCCGAGGCGGTCGGCACGATCAACTACGAGATCGTCACCCGGTTCGGCGGCACGCGGGTGCCCCGGGTCTACGACGGCGAGAAGCCATGAGCGTGAGGAGTGAGCCGGGGTTGCGAGCCCCGCAGTCGCGAATCAAGGTGGCGCCGTGAGTTACCGCATTCCGCGTCCGCGGACGGCCGCGGGCCGGGTCGCGGGGATCGTCGGCGCGGCGGTGGGGGTGGCCGCTGCGGGTCTGGCGGCCGGCGTCGCGACCGAGCGGACCCTGGTCCGCCGGCTCAAGGCGGACCCGGCCGACCGCTACGCGCACGAGACGTTCGACCAGCAGCGGTACGACGAGGCGTTCCGCCTGGAACTGCCGGACGGCACGGACATCCACGTCGAGGTGGTCGAGCCGACCCGACCGGTGCCGGGGCGCCCGACGGTGGTGCTGGTGCACGGCTTCTGCCTGGACATGGGGACGTTCCACTTCCAGCGCCAGATGCTCGCCGCCCGCGGTGACTACCGGATCGTGTCGTACGACCAGCCCGGCCACGGCCGGTCCGGCCGGTTGGAGACCGGGGAGTACGACCTCGCCGTGCTCGGCCGCACGCTGCGCCAGGTGATCGACCGAACCGCCCCGGACGGGCCGCTGGTGCTGGTCGGCCACTCGATGGGCGGCATGACCATCATGGCGTTCGCCGAGTTGTTCCCGGAGCTGTTCGGCGACCGGGTGGTGGGCACCGTTCTGATGGCCACGTCGGGCGGGCTCATCGCGGAGACCAAGCTGGTCGCGCCCGCGCTGCTCGGCCGGGTCGGTGGCCCGGTGCTCTACATGGTCAGCAACGCCACCCGGTACGGCGGGCCGGTGATCGACAAAGCCCGCAAGTCGACGTCGAACGTGGCCTGGCTGCTGACCCGCAAGTACGGCTTCGGCACCCGCAAGCCCAGCCCGTCGCTGGTGTCCTACGTGGAGACGATGAACTCCCGGACGTCGGCCGACACGGTGACCCGCTACCTGCGCACCCTGGCCACCCACTCGCGCTTTCCAGCGCTGGCGGCGCTGGCGGCGACTCCGGTGCTGGTGGTGGTCGGCGACAAGGACATGATCACGCCGGTGACCCACTCCGAGGAGATCGTCCGCCGGTTGCCGCACGCCGAGTTCGTGAAGATCAAGGACAGCGGTCACGTGGTGATGTTGGAGCACGCGGACGAGGTCAACGCCGCCCTGGCGCGGTTCCTGGAGTCATTGCAGAGCGTGGAGGAACGGTGAGTCACGTCGTCAAGCTGTCGACCGTCGAGGACACTCGGGACTTCGGCCGGCGGCTGGCCGGGCTGCTGCGCGCCGGCGACCTGGTGCTGTTGACCGGCCCGTTGGGCGCCGGCAAGACAGCGCTCACCCAGGGCATCGGTGCCGGGCTGGGCGTCCTCGGGGACATCACCTCGCCGACCTTCGTGATCGCCCGGGTGCACCGCCCCGATCCGGCCCGGGGCGGCCGGGTGGCGCTGGTGCACGCCGACGCGTACCGGTTGGGTGACGCCACCGACCCGCGCGCCGAGATCGACGACCTGGATCTCGACGCGTCGGTGGACGACTCGGTGACAGTTGTGGAGTGGGGTGAGGGCCTGGTGGAGCAGTTGGTGGACGCGCACCTGCGGGTGCGCATCGACCGCCGCGACGACGACACCCGCATCGTCGAGCTGGACCCGATCGGCGGCGACTGGGCCCGGCGGCTCGCCGACCTGGGCTAGGTCGGCGGCTGTCGTACCCGATGCCTAGAGTGCGGGAGACCGACCCGCGCTGTGAGAGGTTCCCGATGCCCGACGACGCCCCCGCCCTGGATCTGCTGGCCCTGCTGCCGGAGCAGTGGCAAACCGCGCTCACCCCGCACCTCGACCCGGCACGCACTGCCGCACTGGGCGAGTTCGTCGCACGGGAATTCGCGACGCAGACGGTCTTCCCGCCGCTGGAGGATCTGTTCTCGGCATACCGGCTCTGCCCGCCGCAGGGCACGCGGGTGCTCATCCTCGGGCAGGATCCCTACCACCGGGCCGGGCAGGCTCACGGGTTGAGCTTCAGCGTCCGCGACGGTGTGACGGTGCCGCCGTCGTTGCGCAACGTCTTCAAGGAGTTGGGCGAGGACGTGGGCGTCCCCAAGCCGCGCAACGGCAACCTCGACGGATGGGCCGCCCAGGGGGTGCTGCTGCTCAACGCGGTGCTGACCGTCCGGCAGGCCACTCCCGGCTCGCACGCCAACGCCGGCTGGGAGGAGTTCACCGACGCGACCATCCGGGCACTGGACGCGGCACCGGAGCGGGTGGTCTTCCTGCTCTGGGGTGGCTACGCCCGCAAGAAGGCGTCGCTGGTCACCAATCCGCAGCACGTGGTGCTGGAGGCGGGTCACCCCAGCCCGATGAACCCGCGCGGCTTCCTCGGTAGCCGCCCGTTCAGCGCCGCCAACAAGGCGCTCGCCGACGCCGGCCTGCCCACCATCGACTGGGAGCGCACCGCCGGCTGAGCCGGCACCTCGGGGGCCGGCAGTTGGCTCAGCCGTCGCTGGCCGGCTGCCGGTCCCGGTAGCGGCGCAACAGTGCGGCGGCGCGTGGCTCGCTCAGTTCCAGCTCGACAAGCGGCACCACCTGGTAACTCCGCCCACCGTGGCGCACCTCGATCGTCTCGGGCAGCTCGTCGCACATCGTGGCCCTGATCTCCCCGTACCGGGTCGACCACAGGTGTTCGCCCGGCTCCTCGGGCTCCAACCACACCCCGCCGAACTCACCCCAGCGGGCGTTCCACCGCTGCCCGTAATTGGTCTCCAGCCAGCGGGTGAACGGTTTGGAGTCCTGCCAGCGCAGGGCGATCTCCAGCGCGTCGACCGGCACCGGTGCGCCCTGTAGCAGCGCCGCGGCGCATCCGGTGATCACCTGCGGGAAGTCGGTGAGCCGATCCAGCAGCCGATCCAACCCCAGCCCGTCGATCCGCTCGGCGATCGGCCGGGCGGCCAGGTCGTCGATCCGGGCGTCGAGGTGCGCGTCCAACGGCTCAACCCCGACGACCAACTGCACATCCATCGCGGCAAGCAACCGCTCCAGCACGGCGATGGTCGGCGCTCGCTCACCGCGTTCGAACCGGGCCACCCCTGCCTGGTCGACCTCGGCCAGCGCGGCCAACTGACGTTGACTCAGGTGGCGCAGATGTCGTTGCTGCCGTACGGCAGCGCCGAGGAGGGTGACAAGGCGAGTGGATGACATCCCGGCACGGTGTACCAAGGGCGAGACGTCCGCGATCCCGTTGCGGCAGATCGGCGGCTTGCCGTCGATCCGGCCGCGAGAATCGCCCGGTCCGTGATCCGGCGGCGGACGCCGGTGACCCGGATGGCGGGGTCCCAGCCGTTGGCGGGCCTTACGTCAATGAGCGTGATGTCTGGGGATCATCGTGATGACTCAGAGACATCGTGCTCATTCGGGGATGTGGCTCCACCGCTCGTTCTGGGCTAGGCGGTTGGCCCGGCCGCACGGAGGGGCTGCGGCGGGGCGGGGCGTGACCGGGGCGGGAGGCGGGGCGGCTAGGCTGGCTTACCGTGCTCGTACTCGTGGTGGACAGCTCGACCCCCGCGGTCACCGCGGCGCTGGTGGAGGTCTCGGCAGACGGCGTGGCATCGCGGGCGCACCGGTGCACCGTCGACGCCCGCGCGCACGGTGAGCTGCTCGCGCCCCAGGTGGATGCGGTCCTCGCCGACGCTGACGCGCGCCCGCGTGACCTCGCCGCCATCGTCGCCGGGCTCGGCCCGGGGCCGTTCACCGGGCTGCGGGTCGGCCTGGTCACCGCCGCGACCATGGGCCAGGTGCTCGGCATCCCCACGTACGGCGTCTGTTCGCTCGACGCCATCGGTTACCCGGCGGCGTCCGGCGCGCCGGTCCTGGCCGCCAGCGACGCCCGGCGCAAGGAGCTCTACTGGGCCGTCTACGACGGCGCCGGCCAGCGGATCGTCGGGCCAGAGGTGTCCGCGCCGGCGGTCGCCGCCGCGCGCGCCCGCGAACTGGGTGCGACGATCGCGGTCGGTGACGGGGCGCACCGGTACGCCGAGGTCCTGGACCTGCCCGTCCGGGTCGAACCGCGCTACCCGGACGCGACAGTGCTGGCTCTGCTCGCCGCCGAGCGGATCCGGGCTGGCGCGCCCAGTGAGCGGCTCACCCCGCTCTACCTGCGCCGCCCCGACGCGGTGGCGGCGACCGGCCGCAAACCGGTCCTGCCATGACGGCGGTACGGCTCGAACCGTTCCGCTGGTGGCACATCGACGACGTGCTGCCAATCGAGGCGGACCTCTTCGGCGCTGAGAAATGGTCGCCCGCCATGTTCTGGAGCGAACTCGCCAACGGGCACCACTACCGGGTCGCCGTCGACGCGGACGGTTCGGTGCTCGGCTACGCCGGGCTCGCCGGCGTTCCTCCCGACGAGGTGTGGGTGCAGAACATCGCCGTCCGCCGGGACGCCCAGCGGCGCGGCGTGGGTCGGACCCTGCTGGAGGAGTTGCTCGCCGAGGCGGTCCGGCGCGACGCCCGCAGCACCCTGCTGGAGGTCGCCGTGGACAACGCCGCAGCCCAGCGGCTCTACGCGACGTACGGTTTCGAGCCGATCGGGGTGCGGCGGGGCTACTACCAACCGAGCAACACCGACGCGCTGGTCATGCGGCGCGACGCCGAGCCGACCGGGGACGGACCACACGACCATGGCTGACGAACCACTGATCCTGGGTATCGAGACCTCCTGCGACGAGACCGGCGTCGGCATCGTGCGGGGGCACACCCTGCTGGCCGACGCGCTCGCCTCCAGCGTCGAGGAACACGCCCGGTTCGGGGGTGTGGTGCCGGAGGTGGCCAGCCGGGCACACCTGGAGGCCATCGTGCCGACCATGGACCGGGCACTGACCGAGGCCGGCGTGACGCTGGCCGACATCGACGCTATCGCCGTCACCTCCGGGCCGGGGTTGGCCGGCGCGCTGCTGGTCGGCGTCGCCGCCGCCAAGGGGTACGCGGTCGCCGCCGAGAAACCCATCTACGGCGTCAACCACCTCGCCGCCCACGTCGCTGTGGACACCCTCGAGCACGGCCCACTGCCCGAACCCGCCATCGCGCTCCTGGTGTCCGGCGGCCACTCGTCCCTCCTGCTCGTCGACAACCTGGCCCGGGGCGTCACCCCGCTGGGCGCCACCATCGACGACGCGGCCGGGGAAGCGTTCGACAAGGTCGCCCGGCTGCTCGGACTGCCGTTCCCGGGTGGTCCGCCCATCGACCGGGAGGCCCGGGCCGGCGATGCCGCCTCGATCGCCTTCCCCCGTGGTCTGACCGCGGCGAAGGATCTCGCCGCCCACCGGTACGACTTCTCGTTCTCCGGCCTGAAGACGGCGGTTGCCCGGTGGGTCGAGGCCCGCCAGCGTGCCGGTGAGACGGTGCCGGTGGCCGACGTGGCCGCGTCCTTCCAGGAAGCGGTCTGTGACGTCCTGACCAGCAAGGCGCTCGCCGCCTGCCGCGCTCAGGGCATCGAGACCCTGGTCATCGGCGGGGGAGTGGCGGCGAACTCGCGGCTGCGGGCGATGGCCGAGCAGCGAGCCGAGAAGTACGGCATCCGGGTCCGGGTACCCCGGCCGAAGCTGTGCACCGACAACGGCGCGATGGTGGCCGCGCTCGGTTCGCACCTGGTCGCCGCCGGGGTCGCTCCGAGCCGACTGGACCTGCCAGCCGACTCGGCACTGCCGTTGACCACGGTCAGCGTGTGACGGGGGCGGCGGACATGATCGTGCGGATGTGGGAGGCGCGCGCCGAGGCGTACGGAGTCGCCGACCTGATCACCTGGGTGTGCGACACCGCCCTGCCCGAGTTGGAGCACGACCCGCTCCACGTCTCCAGCGAGGTCTTCTCCTCCACCGACCACCGGGTGGTGGTGATCTCCAAGTGGCGCAGCAACCCCCGCCCGCTGCCGGACCCGCCAGCCCTGCTGGTGGCCCGCGCCCCACACTCCTGGGACTTCACCCAGGTAGACCGTTGACGCGAGCCACCATCCAGGCCGCTGGCTGACCGGTCAGCTGCGGCGCAACATCCGGTAGGTGGCGATTCCGCCTGTACCCAGCGCGGCGAGGAAGACCAGCCAGACGACGGTGCTGCTGACTCCGACCTGCGGGCCGGAGTTGGCGGAGGCGGCGGCCAGCAGCCCGTCCTCACCCGGGGCGGGCAGCGCGGCCGGAGGCAGCTCCGGCCAACGGACCAGGCCGGTGCTCTCCAGCATCTGCATGTGGTGCTGGACGAACGCGTTGGCGTCCTCGCAGAGCTTGCGGACGGTGGCGTCCCGGGTGCTGGCCCGGACCGCGCCGATCACTGGGAAGATCTTGCCGTGGGCGACCCGGAGCCGGGTGACGAAGATCTGGTCGAACCGGGCGCCGGACGCCTTCTGCATCTCGGCCAGCCAGCCCTTCTGCTCGGCGGTCGGCTCGCTGGGAATCGACGCGCCCAACTTGTTGGCCGCGTCGACCGTGAGCTGGTCGAGCTTCTGGTGCTCGCTGGCGATGCCGGCGCCGATCTCCCGGACCTTCGCCGACTGTCCCTTCTCGGCGGCCATCTGGCCGGCTGGCATCTCCCACAGCCCGGCCAGCCGCACCCCGTTGAGCAGTGTCATGTCGGCGGCGTTGAGCTGCTGGCCACCGGCGGGCGCGGCGACGGCCACGCCGGGCAGGACACCGACCCCCGCGATGACCGCGATGAGCAGCATCGCCGCTCGGTGGGTCCGGGTGCCCAGTCGGCGATGGGCGGATCTGAGCGGTGCCATGTCTGTGGTGCCTCCTCGGTCCGGACCGGAACGCGTCTGGACCGGGCAGCCGTACCCTGCCGGTTGCCCGTCCGCACACTGGTACGGACTGATCGCGCGATCAGTTCACCGCGGAGCGAGACGGATCAGCGGGTGACGGCGAGCAGGCCGCCGAGCAGCAGCAGGGTGAGCGCCGCCGCGGCGAAGACCATCAGCAACTCCTGACGCCCGCGCCCGACCGGGTCGGCGTCGACGACCGAGTTGGGCAGGGCCGGCAGGTCGCGGGTCAGCGCGGCCAGGTCACCGAGGGTACGGGCCGTCCACACCGCACCGGCCCGATCGGAGAACTCGTCGAGCGTCAGCCGGCCCGCCGCGGTGTGCTGGTGCAGCGCGGCGACCACCCGGTTGCGGTCGTCGTCGGAGGCGCGCAGCTCGACATCCACGCCGGACAGCGTACGCGGATCAGCCCACGTCGAGGGGGTCGGCGAGGAGCCGTTCGAAAGCCAGTTCGGCGGCACCGATCAGGGGCGCGTCCGTACCCAGTTTCGGCGTGCGCAGCCGGACGTGTTCCAGGCAGGCGCCAAGCGCGTTGGAGTTGAGCCGGCTGCGGATCTGGGCCGCCGCCGCGAGGTAGAGGTCACGCATGGTCCCGCCGAAGATGACCATCTCGGGGTTGAAGACGTTCACCAGGTTGGCCACCCCGAAGCCGAGCCAGTCGCCGGCCTGGCGGACCGCGGTCTGAGCCCGGGCGTCACCGCGGTCGGCCGCGTCGAAGACCTCCAGCAGCGCGTCACGGCCCCGAGCGTCGAAGCGTCCAGCGGCGCGCAGGAGGCCGTACTCGCCGATCTCGGTCTCCCAGCAGCCCCGGGAGCCACACTCACAGGGCCTGCCGTCGCGGACCACCTTCATGTGGCCGACCTCGCCGCCGTAGCCACCGTGCCCGGTCAGCCTGCGCCCGCCGGCGATGATGCCGGCACCCACGCCGACGTCGCCGTACAGGTAGAGGACGTTGTCGCAACCCGCCGCCACACCTCGTGCGTGCTCGGCGAACGCGGCGACGTCGGCCACGTTGCCCACTGTGATCGGTACGTCGATGCCCAACTCGTCGGCCAGGGCCGCGCCGATCGGCTCGTCCACCCAACCGGTGGTGGGGCCGAGTCGGACCAGGCCGTCGTCCCGGCGGACCATGCCGCAGACCGCGACGCCGGCACCGACGCAGATCGCGTCGGCCGGCACCAGTTGCTGCATCTCCTTGACCGCGCCGGCCAGCAGCGGCGCGGCCTCCGCGGCCAGCAACCCGCGCGGCCGGTCCAGATCCCGGCGGTCCAGGACCGCGCCACCCAGCCCGATCCGGGCCGCGCGCAGTCGGTCCACCTCCACCGAGTACGCGTACGCGTAGACCCGGGCCGACTCGGGCCGGACGACCAGTGACGGTCGTCCGGCCCGGCCGGTCTCCTTCGGTGCCCCTTCGCTGACCAGCCCCACTGCGGACAGGTCGGCGGTGAGCGCGCCGATGGTGCTGCGGTTGAGGCCCAGCGTGGTGGTCAGTTCGGCACGCGTGGTCGCCCCATGGACGTGCACGTGCCGCAGCAGGGCCCCGAGGTTCTGCCGTCGGACGTCATCCTGGCTCGGTCCTGGGCGCATGCTGGTGCTACCTCCCGCGCGGTCAGCGGGTGCCGGTGGCTGCCGCGCGGCGGCGGGAGAGCGCGTCGACGCTGGCGGCGAGCAGCAGCACGACGCCCGTGACCACGTACTTGACTCCCGCGCTGTACCCCATCAGGCCCATTCCGTTCTCGATGACCGCGACCACCGCGCCGCCGAGTACGGCGTCGAGGACGCGGCCCTTGCCACCGAAGAGGCTGGTGCCGCCGATCACCGCTGCGCCGACCGCGTAGAGCAGTACGTTACTGCCCCCGGTGTTCGGGTCGACCGAGTTGGCCCGGCTGGCCGCCACGATGCCACCGATGGCGGCCATCGAGGAGCAGATCACGAAGACGGAGATCCGGATCCGGTCGACGCCGATGCCGGCCCGGCGGGCCGCTTCGCGGTTGCCGCCCACGGCGTAGATGTGCCGGCCGTAGCTGGTGCGTTGGAGCACGAAGGTCCAGATGACCAGCAGCACCGCGATGATCGGCACCACGATCGGCACACCCTTGAGCGAGACGATGAGGACGTTGCGGCTGCGCTCCAGGTTGAGCACGTACACAGCGGTGCCGAGGATGACGGCGAGCCCGCCGATCCGCAGCGCCACCACCGCGAGCGGGTCGGTGATCAGACCGCGGGCCACCCGGTTGCGGTGGCGCAGCAGTTGCACCGCCGCGTAACCGATGACCGCGAGGGCGGTCAGGCTCCAGCCCAGCAGGGGGGCGAGGTTGCGGTTGGCGATGGCGATCAGCACCTCGTCGCGGACGGCGATGTTGGTGCCCTCCTTGACGAGCAGCAGCACGACGCCCTGGAAGGCGAGGAAGCCGGCGAGGGTGACCACAAAGGACGGAATACCGATCTTCGCGACGAGCATGCCGAGCGTGGTGCCGATGACCACACCGGTGGCGACGGCGGCGAGCACGGCGACCCACCAGGGGTAGCCGAGAACGGTGACCACATTGGCCAGCACCGCCGCGCAGACGCCGCTGGCGAAGCCGGCGGAGAGGTCGATCTCGCCGAGCAGCAGCACGAAGACCAGGCCCATCGCGATCAGCGTTACCGCCGCGCCCTGGGTGAAGAGGTTGGCGAAGTTACCGGCCGACAGGAACGACGACGGCCGCATGATCGCGAAGACGGTGCAGAGCACGATCAGGCCCAGCACGGCTGGTAGCGCGCCGACGTCGCCACCGCGTACCCGACTCAGGTAGTTGCGGAAGTGGCCTCCGACGGTCGGCGTCGGTGTGACGGCGGCCGGGCCGTCCTTCCGCACGGCGGTGGTGGTCATCGGACGCCTCCTGAGATCGAGTCGGCCGCCTGCGGGCCGTCGCCGTTGCTGCCCGGGTCGGTGGCGAGGCCGAGCCCGCCCGAGCGCCCGGCGGTGATCAGCTCGACCACCTGGGCGTGGGTGATGTCGGTGGTCTTCACCTGGGCGACCATCTGCCCGAGGTACAGCGCGGCGATCCGGTCGGAGACGGCGAAGACGTCGTTCATGTTGTGCGAGATGAGCACCACGGCCAGGCCGTTGTCGGCGAGGCGGCGGACCAGTTCGAGCACCTGGGCGGTCTGTGCCACGCCCAGCGCCGCGGTCGGCTCGTCCAGGATGACGAGCTTGCTGTTCCACAGCACCGCCTTGGCGATGGCCACGGTCTGGCGTTGGCCGCCGGAGAGGCTGGACACGTGCTGGCGAAGTGAGGTGACGGTGCGGATGGAGAGCCCCGCCAGGGTTTCGGCGGCGAGTTGTTCCATGGTCGGCTCGTCGAGGACGATGCCGCTGCGCTTCTCCCTGCCCAGGAACATGTTCTGCACGATGTCCAGGTTGTCGCAGAGCGCGAGGTCCTGGTAGACGACCTCGATGCCGAGCGTGGCGGCGTCGCGGGGGCTGCCGATGTGCACCGGTTCACCGTTGAACAGGAACTCTCCGGCGTCGGTGGGGTGGATGCCGCTGATGCACTTCACCAGGGTCGACTTGCCGGCGCCGTTGTCGCCGACCAGTGCGGTCACTTCGCCCGGGTGGACGGTCAGGGCGACGTCGCGGAGCACCTGGACGGGACCGAAGCTCTTGTCGATCCCGCGGAGTTCCAGCAGGGGGGTCGCGGACACGGGGGTCTCCTTCTTAAGGGAGGGTCGGGGCCCGTCCGGCGGGCGCCGCCCGGCACGGGAGGGTTCTCCCGTGCCGGGCGGCGATGGTCGTTCCGGCGGGTACTGCGGCGTCGGTCAGCTGATGCCGGCTTCGGCGCAGAACTTGGTGTACGCCGCGGTGCAGACCTCTTCCTTGGTCACGTAACCGTCGGCGATGACGTCCTTGACGCTCTCCTTGGTGATGGCCTTCGGGGTGAGCAGCACCGAGGGAACGTCCCGGTCGCCGTCCTTGACCGTCTGACCGGTGTCCTTCTTCTCACCCTTGGCGAGCGCGATGGCCAGGTCGGAAGCGGCCTTGGCCTCTTCCCGGACCGCCTTGTAGACGGTCATGCACTGGTCACCGGCGAGGATGTTCTGCAGGCCCTCGGTGCTGGCGTCCTGACCGGTCACCGGCACCTTGCCGTTGAGCTTGTTCTTCTTCAGGATCGAGATGGCCGCGTTGCCGAGGCCGTCGTTGGCGGCCAGCACGCCGTCGATCTTGCCGTTGGCCTTGGTGAGCTGCTGCTCGAAGATCGTCGCGGCCTGCGCGTTGTCCCACGCGGGCACCGCGTCCTCAGGGCCCTTGACGTACTCCTTGGCGTCGAACTTCGGCTTGAGCACCGAGTCGTAGCCGGCCTTGAAGAGGGTGGCGTTGTTGTCGGTGGGGGAGCCGTTCAGGTACGCCACGACGGGGTTCTTGGCGCCCTTCTCGGTCAGGCACTTCGACAGACCTTCGCCCTGGAGCTTGCCGACGGTCTCGTTGTCGAAGCTGACGTAGTACTGGGCGGAGCCGCCGAGGGTGAGCCGGTCGTAGTCGATGGTGGCGACGCCCTGCGACTTGGCCTTGTCGAGCACGGCCTTGCCGGTGCCGGAGTCCAGGTTGACGATCATCAGGGCGGTCACGCCGCCGGTGATCATCTGGTCGGCGATGGTCTGGAAGGCGGTCTTGTCGTTCTGGGCGTTCTGGATGTCGTACTTGACGCCGGCGGCCTTGAACGCCTCCTCCAGGAACCGACGGTCCGCCGTCTCCCAGCGGGCCGAGGACTTGCTGTCCGGGAGGATCACGCCGATCTTGGGGGTCTTGGCGGAGGCGGCCTTGTCGCCGGAGTCGTCGCCACAGGCGGTCAAGCCGCCGGTCGTGAGCAGGCCCACGGCGGCGATGGTGAGGATCCCCTTACGCATGTGCAGGGTCCTTTCGGAGGTGGGGGAGGTGTTGTTTTGTTGTGTCCGGCAACGTATTTCGCGTCACACCGGCTCCACAAGACCGCGCAGGTGCATAGTTTGTTGGGAGCGATAACAATTCAGCAACGCGACTGTTACTCCCCGGGTATCCCACGGGGGAGTCGACGTAACGACCGTCGTCAGTGGGTCTGCAACGGCGCGGTGCGGGCGTCGGTCAGCGCCACCAGATCCGCCGCTGCCAGTTCGAGTTGCAGACCGCGCCGACCAGCCGATACGTAGATCGTCGGGAGATCGAGCGCGGATTCGTCCAGCACTGTGGGCAACCGTCGACGCTGCCCGAGCGGGCTGATCCCACCGCGTACGTAACCGGTGGCCCGCTCGGCGACCGCCCGGTCGGCCAACTCCGCCCGCTTGCCGCCGACCGCCGCCGCGAGCGCCTTGAGATCCAGCTCGCCGGTGACCGGGACGACCGCCACTGTGAGGGCACCGTCTACCTCGGTCACCAGCGACTTGAACACGCGCTCCGGTGCCACGCCGAGGGCCACCGCCACCAACGCGCCGTAGTTCGGGGCGTCCGGCGCCACCCGGTACGGATGGGTGCGATGCGCGATCCCGCGCTTGACCACCAGTGCCGTTGCCGGCGTGCCCTGTCCCGCCACAGCGACGAGGCTAGTCGACCGGCCGGCCGAGGCGACGCTAGGCGACCGGCTGGCCGACGAGCACCGTCGGTGCGCCGCCGACCCGGGTGAGCACCAGACTCGCCGCCGCGTCCCCGGCCAGCCGCAGGTCCCGCCGAAGCTGTTCCGGGGTGAGCGCCGAACCCCGCTTGAGGATCTCCACCCGGCCCACCCGCCGGTCGCGCAGCAGCGCCCGCAGGCGCTTGAGTGAGAACGGCAGCACGTCGGTGATCTCCAGGCAGCGCGCGAACGGGGTGTGGATCGGCTGGTCGGCGTAGAGGTAGGCGATGCTCGGATCGCCCAGGGTGGCGTCCAGTTCGGTGGCCAGTTCGGCCACGAGGTGCGCGCGGACCACCGCCGGGTCCGGGTCGTACAGGTAGCGGCGCGGCGGCCCGACCGGCGCCTCGGCGGCACCCGAGCCGGTGAGCTGGTGGAGGTGAGCCTCGGCGCCCCGCTGGCGGTAGAGGGTGGCGCGGCGGGGCACCTCCGCAAGCTCGCCGCACCAGAGCGCGGCCTCGACCAGGTCGCCGTCCACGCCGACCCACTCGGCCTCCGCGCCGGCCGGAATGAGCGCGTGGTCCAGGCCCGGGGCGACCTTCACCACTGTGCGTGGCACCCGCTCGGCCAGCCCGGTGACGAAGTCCCACGGTGGCGAGTAGGCGCGCGGGTCGAAGATCCGTCTTCCGGTGCCGGTGGTACGCCGGGCCGGATCGCAGAAGACCCCGTCGACCCGTGACACGTCGAACCCGGTCGCGTCGCCGCACTCGACAGTGAACAGCTCGGCCAGCCCGGCCGCCTCGGCGTTGGCGGCGGCCATCGCCGCGGTCACCGGGTCGGCCTCCACCCCGTACACCCGGATGCCGGCGCGGGCGGCGGCCAGCGCGTCGGCCCCGAGCCCGCACCCGAGGTCGGCCAGTGTGCGCACTCCGGCCGCGTACAGCCGGGCGGCGCGACGGTCGGCGACCACCCGGCGGGTGGCCTGCTCCAGGCCGGGACGGGTGAGGAACATCCCAGCGGCGGCCCTGCCGAACTTGCCCACCGCCCGGTGACGCAGCTCGGCCTGGGTGAGGGCGGCCGCGGCCAACGTCGGCGGCACCCCTGTCGCGCGCAGCGCCGACGCCGCGACCAGTGGATCACCGCCGGCCAGGTCGGCCGCCGCCGTGAGCGCGGCCGACCCCTCAGGGGTACGCAGCGCGGCCAGCTGATCGAGATCCACCCGGCCATTGTCCCGGCCGACCCGGAAATCCTCGCTGGCGGGGCGCGACGCGCTGGCACTCTCCTTGACGGAGTGCTAGCCACGGAATAACCTGCGATTAGCACTCTCACCCTGAGGGTGCCAGCTTCCGGGTCTCGCGACCCGGGTGCGCACGCCAGG
This sequence comes from Micromonospora trifolii, assembly GCF_022229005.1. Classification (GTDB taxonomy): domain Bacteria; phylum Actinomycetota; class Actinomycetes; order Mycobacteriales; family Micromonosporaceae; genus Micromonospora; species Micromonospora trifolii. The sequence goes on along the minus strand of NZ_JAKKFD010000024.1, from coordinate 20,929 downwards.
CGGACCGGCACCCGCGACGACGGCACCGCCCGGTGGCATGAGGCAGATTGACGCTGGTCAGCCCCGCTGGCCAGCAACGAAACCAGTACCCCAGGAGGGTATGCCCGTGACTACCGCGACCAAGGTTGCGATCAAGCCGCTCGAGGACCGCATCGTGGTCCAGGCGAATGAGGCTGAGACCACCACGGCGTCGGGCATCGTGATCCCCGACACCGCCAAGGAGAAGCCGCAGGAGGGCACCGTCCTCGCTGTGGGCCCGGGGCGCGTCGACGACAACGGCAACCGGGTTCCGGTTGACGTGCAGGTCGGCGACACCGTCCTCTACTCGAAGTACGGCGGCACCGAGGTCAAGTACGCCGGCGAGGAGTACCTGGTGCTCTCCGCCCGCGACGTCCTCGCGGTCATCGAGAAGTAAGCAACCGATCAGTGCCACTGCCCCGGTCCGGCTCGCCGGGCCGGGGCAATGGCGCTTCGAAGGGACATTAATGGCGAAGATCCTGAGCTTCTCGGACGACGCCCGGCACCTGCTGGAGCACGGTGTCAACGCCCTCGCGGACACGGTCAAGGTCACCCTCGGCCCGCGCGGGCGCAACGTCGTCCTGGACAAGAAATTCGGTGCGCCGACGATCACCAACGATGGTGTGACCATCGCCAAGGAGATCGAGCTCACCAACCCGTACGAGAACCTTGGCGCGCAGCTGGTCAAGGAGGTGGCGACCAAGACCAACGACGTCGCCGGCGACGGGACCACCACCGCGACCGTGCTGGCCCAGGCGATGGTTCGCGAGGGTCTGCGCAACGTGACCGCCGGGACCAACCCGGCCGGCCTCAAGCGGGGCATCGACGCGGCGGCCATGAAGGTCTCCGAGGCGCTGCTCGGCCGTGCCGCCGAGGTCACCAGCAAGGAGTCGATCGCGAACGTGGCGACGATCTCCGCGCAGGACTCCACGATCGGCGATCTGATCGCCGAGGCGATGGAGCGCGTCGGCCGCGACGGTGTCATCACCGTCGAGGAAGGCTCGATGCTCACCACCGAACTGGACGTGACCGAGGGTCTCCAGTTCGACAAGGGCTTCATCTCGCCGAACTTCGTCACCGACCTGGAGGGTCAGGAGTCCGTCCTTGAGGACGCGTACATCCTGGTCACCACCCAGAAGATCTCGGCGATCGAGGAGCTGCTGCCGCTGCTGGAGAAGGTCCTGCAGAACAGCAAGCCCCTGCTGATCATCGCCGAGGACGTGGACGGCCAGGCGCTCTCCACCCTGGTGGTCAACTCGCTGCGCAAGACCCTCAAGGTCTGCGCGGTCAAGGCCCCGGGCTTCGGTGACCGGCGCAAGGCGATGCTCCAGGACATCGCGATCTCCACGGGCGCCGAGCTGGTCGCCCCGGAGCTGGGCTACAAGATCGACCAGGTCGGCCTGGAGGTGCTCGGCACCGCCCGGCGCGTCGTGGTCGACAAGGAGAACACCACGATCGTCGACGGCGGTGGCCAGAAGGCCGACGTCGCCGACCGGGTGTCCCAGATCCGCAAGGAGATCGAGGCTTCCGACTCCGACTGGGACCGGGAGAAGCTGGCCGAGCGGCTGGCGAAGCTCTCCGGTGGCATCGCCGTCATCAAGGCTGGCGCTGCGACCGAGGTCGAGATGAAGGAGCGCAAGCACCGCATCGAGGACGCCATCGCGGCGACCAAGGCTGCGGTCGAGGAGGGCACTGTGCCCGGCGGCGGCGCCGCCCTGGTGCAGATCCTCTCGGTGCTCGACGACGACCTGGGCTTCACCGGTGACGAGAAGGTCGGTGTCTCGGTCGTGCGCAAGGCGCTTGTCGAGCCGCTGCGCTGGATCGCCCAGAACGCCGGTCACGACGGCTACGTCGTGACGCAGAAGGTCGCCGACCTCAAGTGGGGCAACGGCCTCGACGCCGCCAAGGGTGAGTACGTCGACCTGGTCAAGGCCGGCATCATCGACCCGGTGAAGGTGACCCGCAACGCGGTCACCAACGCCGCCTCGATCGCCGGTCTGCTGCTCACCACGGAGAGCCTCGTGGTGGAGAAGCCGGAGCAGGCCGAACCGGCCGCCGCCGGCGGCCACGGCCACGGTCACGGCCACCAGCACGGCCCGGGCTTCTGATCCGGTAGCGACACCCGTTCCGGGGCGCACCGCCGTATGGCGGTGCGCCCCGGCTCGTTCTTGCGGGCCGCCAGGTCATTACCGAACGCTGACGTTGTTGGCGACCGGGCGAGATGATCGCGCACACTGGGCCGATGAGCACCACGTCACGGCGGTACGCCGCGTTGGCCGGAATCACCGCCGCCGCCGTCGCGATCGGGATCGCCGAACCGGTCGCGGTGTTGACCGGCCCCCGGTCGTCGCCCCTGGTCGCGGTCGGCGGGGTCATCGTCGACGCCGTCCCCGAGTCGCTGAAGCAACTCGCCATCGACCTCTTCGGCACCGCCGACAAGATCGCGCTGCTGGTCGGCACTGCCGTGTTGCTGGGAGGCTTCGCCGCCCTCTTCGGCGTACTGGCGGTCCGCCGACTGGCACTCGGCCTGGCCGGCATCGCCGCGTTCGGCGTTATCGGCGTGGCCGCCGCGTTGACCCGCTCCGGCGCAGACCTCGCCGACGCGCTGCCGTCAGTGGTCGGCGCCGGTCTCGGCGCCCTGGTGCTCTGGCTGTTCATCGGCGGACCGTTCGAGCTGGACCCCTGGTCCTGGTCACCACCCACGCCACCGGTTGGTCCGGTGTCGCCGGCGGGTCCTGTGTCGCCCGGCGAGTCGGCGCCGGTGTCTCCGGCAGGGCCGGTGCCCGTGACTCCCGCCGGGCCGACGGCGGCCGCCGAACCGGTCGGGCCCGCCGAAGTGGACCCGGAGTCGCGGCGGCGGTTCCTCACCGGCAGCGGAGTGCTGCTCGGCACGGCCGTGGCGGCCGGACTCGGTGGACGGTGGCTGGCGGGGCGGCGAGGCGTGTCCGCAGCCCGCGAAGCGATCCGCCTGCCCGCGCCGGTCGCCCCCGCACCGGCCGTGCCGGCGGGCGCTGACCTCTCGCTGACCCAGCTCGCGCCGTACGTCACCCCGAACTTTGGGTTCTACCGGATCGACACGGCGCTGGTGGTGCCCCAGGTCGACCCGGACACCTGGCGACTGCGGATCCACGGACGGGTCGGCAGGGAGCGCACCTACAGCTATGCGGATCTGCTGGCCCGACCGTTGGTCGAGCGGTACGTCACGCTGGCCTGCGTCTCCAACGAGGTGGGCGGGGACCTGATCGGCAATGCCCTGTGGCTCGGCGTACCCCTGCGGGAACTGCTGGACGAGGTCGAGCCGGACGACGACGCCGACCAGGTCGTCGGCCGGTCGGTCGACGGCTGGACCTGCGGCACCCCCACCGCCGCGCTGCGCGACGGACGGGACGCCCTGCTGGCCGTCGGAATGAACGGCGAGCCGCTGCCGGTCGAGCACGGCTTCCCGGTCCGGGTGGTGGTGCCGGGCCTCTACGGCTACGTGTCGGCCTGCAAGTGGGTGACCGAACTGGAGCTGACCCGGTTCGCCGACTTCGACGCGTACTGGGTGCCGCGCGGCTGGTCCCCCCAGGGGCCGATCAAGACCCAGTCGCGGATCGACACGCCCCGGGGGCGCAACCGGCTGACCACCGGACCGGTGACTGTCGCCGGAGTTGCCTGGGCGCAGCACCGGGGCATCCGCCGAGTCGAGGTACGCGTCGACGACGGCCAGTGGCAGGAAGCCGCGCTTGCCCCGACCGTGTCGGTGGACACCTGGGTGCAGTGGTCCTGGCGCTGGGACGCCACACCGGGCGAACACCGGCTCCAGGTCCGCGCGACCGACGCGACAGGTGAGACCCAGACCGAACGTACGCAGGACGTCGTCCCCGACGGCGCCACCGGCTGGCACACGATCACCGTCACCGTCCGCTGACCATCGGCACGGCGTCTCGCCGCCCGGGCTGGTCCGCTACCCCCGGCCGTGCACGCAGATCTTGGACAGTTTCCGTTCGCGCGGAACGGAAAGTGTCCAAGATCTGCGGATTCAGAGAGCAGAACTGGCCGGCACCCCGAGTTGGGGTGCCGGCCAGCGGTCGGTGTGGTGCTGCGGTCTTGCCGGGGTCAGCTGTTCCAGTGCTGGCCGACCAGGTCGGTGGCCTGCTGCTCCCACTGGGCGTAGGCGTCCGGGTAGGCCGACACCTGCACCGTCTGCGCGGCCTGGGTCAGGGGCATGTCCTGCCAGCCGTCGACCTGCTTGAGGCCCTTGAGGAACGCGGTGGTGGAGTACTCGGGGTTGGTGATCTGCTCCGGCGTACCCCAACCACTGGTTGGGCGCTGTTGGAACAGGCCCAGCGAGTCGTGGTCGTTGGCGTCGCCCAGGTGGCCGAGGTTCTCCAGCTTCGACTCCTGCAGGCTGGTCGCGATCGAGATGACCGCGGCCCGCTCCGGGAGGCCGGCCTTCTTCGTGGCGGCGATGATCGCCTTCACGTTGCCGGTCTGCTCGTCGGTGAGGGTGATGTGGGACTGGTCGCCCTGCGGCTTCGGCGCTGCCGACTGCACGGCGGCGGCGACGGGCTTGGCGTCCACGACCGGGGTGGCGGCGTGGGCGGCGATCGGGCCGGCGAACACGCCACCGGCGAACGCGAGACCAGCAACAGACAGCATGCTCTTACGGAAGATCGTGTTCATGAGGGGTAGCTCCTTCGGGGGTAGGACACCCGAACCGCCAAGGGGGGCGGCAGTCACGGGTGTGAGCACCTCGTCCGGCGCTGCACATACAAGGGGAAAAGTCTTGGGAGGTGACGCCGTGTCGGGCGTCCGGGGTCGGCGGCCTGCGAGCGGGGGCTCGTGGCGCCGGGTCCAGATGTAACGACCGGGGGGCCGGGGTCATTCCGGGGGTGGCCCATCCGCCGGCACCCTCGTCGAGGCGGTGCCTGTCGGTCGTTCGTGGGGACGGTAACGACCGGGTGTGGGCTGGCATTCCCACCTGCGCGACCAGCCCCCAGCGCTCGGGCGGCGGGTCGGTGGTGCTGCGATCGTCAGGGTATGTAACGACCTCGGCCCGGCCAGGATTCCGGCCGACGGGTGGATCCGATCACTGGACAAAGGCCGCGTAACTCGCAGCAGCCTAAGCCCTCCGCACGGCCGGAGTGCCCCAGACCGGACAAACGCCCAGGGATCGACCGCACGTTCGACTTGATCGACTCGGGGTCATTGAAGTCGGGGTGTCCGGGCCGACGGGATGCCCCGATATCAAGGAACCCGAGTCGATCATCGCGGTAATCGGCGACGCCGGAGGTTTCGCCGCGACCGAACCGCATGAACGGCACGAAACCGCACCCCCTGGGCGGGGGCGCGGCTTCGCGGATGCTTGGGGACGCCTCGGGTCAGGCGACGTTGCGTTGGGCCGGAACTGTCGACTTGTGCGGGCGGCCCAGGCGGGCCTCCAGCCGCGCGACGTCGACCCGAGCGTGCCGGCGGTCTGCCAAGTCCTCCCAGCCGACGGCGAGCAGTCGCAGGCGCTCCGACTCGCTGAAGCCGCCCCACACGCCGTACGGCTCGCGTACGGACAGGGCGTGGGCGGCGCACTCGGCGCGAACCGGGCAGGCGCGGCAGACCGACTTGGCGGCGGACTCACGACGCAGCCGGGACGAACCACGCTCACCGTCGGGGTGGAAGAACTGGGCGCTGTCGCGCCCTCGGCAGGCACCGAGTCGCTGCCAGTCCCAGAGATCGACGATGGGTCCGGGCAGTCTACGTACGTTCGACATCAGCACCCCTCCTCCCGCGCGGCTCCGCGAGAATCCTTATGGCCGGCATCCGGGCGGCGGGCCGCGCAGGCGCACCGTTCCCGGCCTGGATCTCCCGGTACCCGGGCTGTCGTCAACTCACACGTCTGTGATCGAAAACGTCCGGGAAATTGCGGCTTTTGCCCCATCTGTCGGAAAAGTTCGAAGGATTGCCCGGAACCCCCTCCCCAGCCGACCGCGTCATGGTCTGCTCGTTGGCGGAGAGGAGACCACAGTGCGTACCGTTCTTGTGTGCGTTCGGACACCACTCGCGGCCCAGCACCTTACTTCTGCTGCCGCGCGGCTGGGGTTGTCCGCGATCGTTCGTACCGCCGTCTCTGATCCCGAGGTGATGCTGCGGCTGGCCGAGCGGCCGGCCGACGTGGTCCTGGCCGACACGGCACTCACCCGGCCGGACAGCGCCGGCTTCGTCCGCCGGGTGTTGGCGCGTGCGCCGCAGGCGGCCGTGCTGCTGCTCGGCACCGAGGAGTCCGAGGCCGCGGCGGCCACCATCAGCGCCGGCGCCCGGGGGCTCATCCAAAACGTCGACCATGACCTGACCAGCGCGGTGGCGAAGGCGCTACTGCTGCTCACCGCGCCCGGTCGAGCCTCCCGGCAGCGGATCACCGATCCCGCTCGGGATGCGGCGGCGGTGGGTGGTTCCGGCCGCTCCGGGCCGTCGCCGCGCGGATCCGGTGAGCCCGGCTGGGCGGCCACTGCCGCCGACGGACCTGCCGGGGTGGCGTCGGTGCCGGTGCAGCGGGGCGACGACGAGGCGGAGGCGGGGACCGGCGAGTCGGCGGGGCAGACCGACCCGGGCCGTCCCGCCCCGAACGCCCGACCCAGTCGGGCGTCGATCGGCCTCACCGAGCGTGAGCTTCAGGTGCTGCTCGGGATGGCCGAGGGCAAGAGCAACGCGGAGATCGGCCGGGAGCTGTTCGTCTCGGAGGACACCGTCAAGACGCACGCCCGCCGGTTGTTCCGCAAGCTTGGCGCCCGGGACCGTGCGCACGCGGTGGCGGCAGGCTTCCGCGCCGGTCTGGTCGCCTGACATACGCCCGCCGCGCGGCAGCCGGGCCCGCCGCGCGGCAGCAGGGCGCCCGGGACGCGCGGCAGCAGGGGGCGGCGTGGCAGCGGGACACGCTCAGTGGCAGCGGGGACACCCGCCGCCGGCGGCGTCACTTGGTGGCGGTCGGGGCGCCCGGCTCGTCCTCGGTGCCCTCGGACAGGGTGTCGTGCACCCCATCCGCGTAACCCCGGGCGTAGTCCCAGGTCACGTAGTGGTCCGGGTCGGGGTCGTAGGCGGGCTCGTGCACCCGCGGGCGGCCCGAGTTGAGCAGGTGCCGCAGGTTGCCGCGGAGCAGGTCCCAGTCGAAGTAGTGGGGCTCGCGACAGTCCTCGCATTCGATCACCAACCCGCGGACCCCGATCGGGGCCAGCAGAGCCTGGTAGATCTCCAGGTCAGCGAGGTCTTCCAGCACATCCTGCCGCTCGACGTCGGTCAGCGGATCCGGCGTCGCGTCATCGCCCGGGTCATCCAGACCCGCGGTCGGATCGGCCGGGTCGCCATTGAACGGGTCGATGGGCTCGTCGTGCACCCCCTCACCGTAGACCCAACGCGGCGCGAACGTCCGCCCCCCGGCCTCCGCGCCGGCCGGCCTGCCACGGACGGGTCGCCCAGCTCACTGGGTACGATGAGGCGACGTGCCGGCATCGTGGCGCGCTCCGGTGCCCGCCCGCGCCACCTCGCTGAAGCCCATCCGAGCAGCTCAGGGGAGCAATCGTGGAAAATTCGCCCAGCACCGATCTTCCGGCCGGCGTCGAGCACGCCGACCTGGGCGGCCACCTGCCCGAGCTGCCGGCCGGCTCTGCCCGGGTGGTTCCGCTCGGCCTCACCTTCGACGACGTGCTGCTTCAGCCGGGCGAGTCGGACGTGGTGCCCAGCCGGGTCAACACCCGGACGAAGCTCACCCGCAACATCGAGTTGTCGATTCCGCTGCTGTCCAGCGCGATGGACACGGTGACCGAAGCCCGGATGGCGATCGCCATGGCCCGCCAGGGCGGCATCGGCGTCTTGCACCGCAACCTGTCCCTGGAGGACCAGGCGCTCCAGGTCGACCTGGTGAAGCGCTCCGAGTCCGGCATGATCACCAACCCGGTGACCGCCAGCCCTGACGACACGCTGCGCGAGGTCGACGAGCTGTGCGGGCGTTACCGCATCTCCGGCGTACCGGTGGTGGACGGCGACGGCCAGCTGGTCGGCATCGTCACCAACCGGGACATGCGTTTCGTCTCCGAGCCGAACACTCCGGTCCGCGAGATCATGACCCACACCCCGCTGGTCACCGCGCAGGTCGGGGTGAGCAAGGACGACGCCCTGGCGCTGCTGCGTCAGCACAAGGTCGAGAAGCTGCCGATCATCGACGACTCGGGCCGGCTGCGTGGCCTGATCACCGTCAAGGACTTCACGAAGAGCGAGCAGTACCCGGACGCCAGCAAGGACGACGCCGGCCGGCTGCGGGTCGCGGCCGCGATCGGTGTGGGCGAGGACGCGTACAAGCGGGCTCGTGCCCTGGTCGACGCGGGTGTCGACGTGCTGATCGTGGACACCGCGCACGGTCACCAGCGGGCCGTGCTGGACATGGTCCGCCGGCTCAAGGCAGACGTGACTGTCGACATCATGGGCGGCAACGTGGCCACGTACGCCGGCGCGAAGGCGCTGGTCGAGGCCGGCGCCGACGGCGTCAAGGTGGGCGTGGGGCCGGGCGCGATCTGCACCACCCGGATCGTCGCCGGGGTCGGCGTGCCGCAGGTGACCGCGATCATGGAGGCGGCCCGGGCCGCCCGCCCGGCCGGCGTGCCGGTGATCGGCGACGGCGGCATCCAATATTCCGGCGACATCGCCAAGGCCCTGGTGGCCGGCGCCGACACGGTGATGCTCGGCAGCCTGCTGGCCGGCTGCGAGGAGAGCCCCGGCGAGCTGATCTTCGTCAACGGCAAGCAGTTCAAGACGTACCGCGGGATGGGGTCGCTCGGCGCGATGCAGTCCCGGGGTCAGGCCAAGTCGTACAGCAAGGACCGCTACTTCCAGCAGGACGTGCTCAGCGACGACAAGCTGGTCCCCGAGGGCGTGGAGGGTCAGGTGCCCTACCGGGGGCCGCTCTCCCGGGTGGCCCACCAGCTGGTCGGCGGTCTGCGACTGGCCATGGGATACGCCGGTGCGGAGAACATCCCCGATCTGCACCGCCGGGGCCAGCTCATCCGGATCACCGCGGCTGGCCTGAAGGAGAGCCACCCGCACGACATCCAGATGACCGTCGAGGCGCCCAACTACCACACCCGCTGACCCACCACCCCCAACCACCTGGAGTCCCCCATGCGTGACGTGGTCGAGATCGGGCTGGGCAAGACCGCGCAGCGCGGCTACCACCTGGACGACATCGCCATCGTGCCGAGCCGCCGCACCCGGGACGTCGATGACGTCTCGACGTCCTGGCAGCTCGACGCGTACCCGTTCGGCATTCCGTGCGTCGGCCACCCCTCCGACGCCACAATGAGCCCGTCCTCGGCGGTGCGTCTCGGTCAGCTCGGCGGCCTCGGCGTGCTCAACGTCGAAGGGCTGTGGACCCGCTACGAGAACCCGACGAAGGTGCTGGACGAGCTGGCCGGCCTCGACGAGGAGGCCCGCGCCACCAAGCGGCTCCAGGAGGTGTACGCCGAGCCGATCCGCCCCGACCTGATCGCGGAGCGGGTCCGCGAGCTGCGCGCCGGTGGCGGCACGGTGGCGGTGCGGGTCTCTCCGCAGCACACCCTCGCGCTGGCGCCGGTGATCCTGGACGCCGGGGTGGACATCCTGGTCATCCAGGGCACCATCGTCTCGGCCGAGCATGTGTCGACCACCGATGAGCCGCTGAACCTCAAGGAGTTCATCGCCGACCTCGACCTGCCGGTGATCGTCGGTGGCTGCACTGACTACAAGACGGCGCTGCACCTGATGCGTACCGGCGCGGCCGGCGTGATCGTGGGCATCGGTGGCGACGAGTGGTCGACCACCGAGTCGGTTCTGGGCATCCGGGTGCCGATGGCCACCGCGATCGCCGACGCCGCGGCGGCCCGCCGTGACTACCTGGACGAGACCGGCGGCCGGTACGTGCACCTGATCGCCGACGGTGACATCCAGACCTCGGGTGACATCGCCAAGGCGCTCGGCTGCGGCGCGGACGCGGTGATGCTCGGTGAGCCGCTGTCGCTCTGCGAGGAGGCCCCCGCCGGTGGTGCCTGGTGGCACTCGGCGGCGAGCCACCCGTCGCTGCCCCGGGGTGCGTTCGAGGTTTCCGGTGAGCCGCTCGGGTCGATGGAGCAGCTGCTCTTCGGGCCGGCGGACGAGGCCGACGGCCAGCTCAACCTGTTCGGTGGGCTGCGTCGGGCGATGGCCAAGTGCGGTTACCGCGACCTGAAGGAGTTCCAGAAGGTCGGTCTGGTCCTCGACCGCTGACCGATCCGTCAGACGCCGGAAGGCCGGCCCCGCGTGCTGCGGGGCCGGCCTTCGTCGCATTTCAGCGCAGAGTCACTTCTCCACGTAGATGGTCAGGTCGGACATGTTGCGGTAGCTGGTCGCCGCGAAGTCGAGCGACTGGCCCTTGTTGTCCGCACCGCCGGGGGCGGTGTCCATCTCCCAGTTGGCGTGGTGGAAGTTGCGCTCGCCGATGGTCTGGAAGAACTGCTGGAAGTTGAGGTCGCCGTCGCCCAGCGGGGTCATCTGGTAGCCGTTGGGCACGCTGGTGTCCCGGTCGCCGTCCTTGGCGTGGAAGAGCGGGAACCGGGTGGTCCGGTCGGCCACTGTGAGGATCGGGTCGAACAGGTCGGTCACCTCCTGACCGGCCGGGTTGACGTACTTCTGGTGCTTGTAGCGGGCCACGTAGGCCCAGTAGATGTCGAGCTCGAAGAAGACGTACCGCGGGTCGGTGATCTCGAAGAAGTACTCCAGCCGGCGGATGCCGGAGGACCGGGTCTGCCGGCCCTGCGCGTCGCGCGGGCCCCGGTCGATGAGGAAGTTGTACGCGGCGTCGTGGTTGTGCGTGTAGAGCCGCATGCCTCGGGCCTTGGCCTGCCGGCCCAGCTCGTTCCAGATGTCCGCGGCGGCGTCCCACTCGGCCTTGTACGCGCTGCTGGTCGGGTCGCTGCCGGTGCCGATGTTCTTCATGCCGAGTTCCTCGGCGATGTCCAGTTGTTGCTGGAAGGTGGCCGGCTGGATCGAGGCGTGGGTGCCGTTGGCCACCAGGCCGTTGTCGTCGAGGATCTTGCGGATCTCGGCGGGGGTGATCTGCCGGCCCAGGATCTCGGTGCTCTGGGTGTAGCCGGCGAACTCGATCTCCTTGTAGCCGATCTCGGCGAGTCGGGCGAGGACGCGCTCGAAGCCGTACGGCACCCCGCTGTCGTCGGGCGCGGCGGTGATCCGGTCACGGACGCTGTAGAGAATGATGCCGCGGTTCCTGGCCGGGATCAGTGGCTCCACCCGCAGCTTGCTCGCGTTGCCGGGGTTGGCGAGCGCGGGGGTGCCGGTGGCGAGGACTGGTAGGCCTGCCGCGCCGATCGCGGCGGCGGCGCCGGCGGACGCGGCGAGCAGGGATCGGCGGCTGAGTCGGCCGGTGGGGGTGGCGCCGGGGGCGGTGTGGTCTGGCATGGTTCCACCTTTCGCGACGGTGGTCGGAGACAGACACTAACGTCGGTCTAAGTCGAAAGAAAGGTTCGATCGACGGCAGCTTTTGTTTGATCCGACGAAAGTCACTGATGATCGTCGATACCAACCGCACGGCCCGTGATGCTGACTACGCTCGTCCTGACCGGGACGCCACAGAAGGGCCGCAACGGCGCAGGAGGCCGGGTGCCGCAGGAGGGGTGGGCATGGTCCTGACCGGACGGAGACTGCGCGTCGCCGCGCTGACCTGCGCGATCGGGCTGGCCGCCACCGGTTGTACCGGCGACGACCGCGACGGCTTCCGGCCCGGTGCCGCCGACGTCGGCGACCCGTACGTGCCGGGGCACGGCAACGGCGGTTACGACGTCGGGCACTACGGCCTCGACGTCCGCTACGACCCGTCGACCGACCTGCTGACCGGTCGGGCCGTCATCACGGCCACCGCCACCCAGGACCTGTCCCGGTTCAACCTGGACCTGGTCGGCCTGGAGGTCCGCGCGGTCAGCGTGGGTGACGCGGCGGCCGAGCACCGGCGTGGCGACGGCGAGTTGGTGGTGACGCCCCGCGACGGCCTGCCGCGCGGTCGGCAGTTCACAGTGACCGTCGAGTACGCGGGCGTCCCCACCGCAGTCGAGGACGGGGCGTTGGGCAGCGGCGGTTTCCTGCACACCGCCGACGGTGCGGTGGCGCTCGGCCAACCCGACTCGGCCGCCACCTGGTTCCCGGTCAACGACCACCCGTCGGACAAGGCCACCTACGACCTGGCGGTGACCGTCCCGGACGGCCTGGCCGCGCTGAGCAACGGCGTACCCGGACCGAAGAGCAGCGCCGACGGCTGGACCACCTGGCGCTGGTCCGAGCGCGCGCCGATGGCCAGCTACCTGAGCACGCTCGTCATCGGTGACTACCGGGTGGTGACCGGCACGCACGCCGGCCGGCCGATGGTCACGGCGGTGGCAGCGAGCCTGCCGGCGACCGGTGGCGCGGCAGCCTCGCTGGCCCGCACCGGCGCGATCGTCGACTTCCTGGCCAGCCGCTTCGGCCCGTACCCGTTCGACTCGTACGGGGGGATCGTGATCGCCGACGACCGGATCGGGTACGCGCTGGAGACCCAGTCCCGGCCGGTCTACGGGCCTGGCTTCTTCGCGGACGACCGGCCCAACCCGAGCGTCGTCGCGCACGAGCTGGCGCACCAGTGGTTCGGCGACAGCGTGTCGCTGACCAGGTGGGGCGACATCTGGCTCAACGAGGGCTTCGCCAGCTACGCCGAGTGGCTGTGGGAGGAGCACGACGGCGGCCGGACCGCCCAGCGCAACTTCGAGATCCAGTACGCGGCGACCGACTGGACGCAGCCGTCGGTCGAGCCGGGCCGGGAGCAGATGTTCGGCTCGGCCGTCTACAAGCGCGGAGCGCTGGCCGTGCACGCGCTGCGCCGGACCGTCGGTGACGACCTCTTCTTCCGCATCCTGCGTACCTGGACCACCGAGCGGGCGGCCGGCAACGCGACCACCGCGGACCTCGTCGCAGTGGCCGAGCGGGTCGCCGGACGGCAACTACGTCCGCTCTTCGACGCCTGGTTGGTGGGTGGGTCGGCTCCCACACTGCCGTGACCCCGCCCCGTTGCCCGGTCGATATGCTGCCGCCTGCGAACGGCGGGTAGGTGCCCGTTCGCGCGGAACGGCGGAGGCCGTTACCGACCACCGTGCGGAAAGGGTGTGGGATGCGGCGGACGCGGCACAGACTGCGAGTGGCTGCCGGCCTGCTGGTGACCGGTGCGCTCGCACTGTCCGGATGCGACTCGGCGGGCTCGGAGACGGCCCCACCACCGAGCGCGTCCCCCACGCCGGCGCGGACGTTCACCGCTGGCGCCGACGGGGTCGGCGACGCCTACTTCCCGACCTACGGCAACGGCGGCTACGACGTCGCGCGGTACGCGGTGAAGGTGCGCTACGACCCGGCCAAGGACCAGTTGACGGGTACGACCACGGTGCGGGCCACCGCCACCGCCGATCTGTCGACGTTCAACCTCGACCTGGCCGGCCTGACCGTCAGCGCGGTCACCGTCGACGGCGCACCGGCGACCCACAGCCGTAAGCGGAACGAGCTGGTGATCAAGCCGGCCTCCGGCCTGATCAACGGCAACGGGTTCGTCGCCGAGATCGCCTACGCGGGCAAGCCGAAGCCGCTGAAGAACGAGACGCTCGGTGACGGCGGCTTCCTGCACACCGCCGACGGTGCCATCGCGCTGGGCCAGCCCGAGTCGGCCAGCACCTGGTTCCCGGTCAACGACCACCCGTCGGACAAGGCGGCCTACGAGTTCGAGGTCGCAGTTCCGGACGGCCTGACCGCGATCAGCAACGGCGTTCCCGGCGGGAAGACCAGCGCGGGCGGTTGGACCACCTGGAAGTGGTCGGAGAAGTCGCCGATGGCCAGCTATCTGAGCACGCTGGTGATCGGCAAGTTCCGGATCACCACCGGTGAGCACAAGGGCCGCCCGGTCTACAGCGCTGTCACCACCACCGAGGCCAAGGGCAACGCGGACGCGTCCATCGCGCAGACCGTCGCGGTGGCCGACTACCTGGAGAGTGTGTTCGGGCCGTACCCGTTCGACGCGTACGGCGGGGTGGTGGTCTCCGACAGCCGGATCTCCTACGCCCTGGAGACGCAGAGCCGACCGGTGTACGCGGCGAGCTTCTTCCGGCAGGGCGAGAACACCGAGGTCGTCGCCCACGAGCTGGCCCACCAGTGGTTCGGCGACAGCGTCGCGTTGGCCAAGTGGGAGGACATCTGGCTCAACGAGGGCTTCGCGACGTACGCGGAGTGGCTCTGGGCCGAGCACACCAAGGCGTACACGGCCAAGGAGGCGTTCGACAACCGGTACGCCAGCATGTCCGCGCAGGTGTGGCAGACACCGCCCGGTAAGCCGGGCGTGGCCAAGCTGTTCAGCGAGTCGGTCTACCAGCGCGGCGGGATGACCCTGCACGCCCTTCGGGTGGCCGTCGGCGACAAGGCGTTCTTCGAGATCGTCAAGACCTGGGCGGCGGAGAAGCGCAACGGCACCGCCACCACTGCCGAGTTCGTGGCCCTGGCCGAGCGGATCTCCGGCAAGCAGCTGGACGCGATCTTCGACGCCTGGCTCTACGGCACGAAAAAGCCCGCCCTGCCCAAGCGGCTCTGAGCGGCGGTCAGTTCTTGACGACCAGGGCGGGGTGGGCGGCCAGGTACGCGTCGGCGCGCCCGGCGCGGAGTTCGGTGAGGAACTTGCGGCCCTCGCTGGTCAGCTGTTCGCCCCGGTAGGCGCTGCCCTTGCCGACGCCGGAACCGGGCAGCCCGACCAGCGTGAAGCGGTTCTTCGGCAGGCCACTGAGGGCGTACGCGATGTCGACGATCCGGCGCCCGCCCACGTAGACAAGCGTGTCGCCCAGCGCGGAGACCACCTGGTCGACGCGCTCCGGTTGCCGGGCCAGGCCCTCGTCCAGGATCTTGCGGGTCATCGCCTTGATCAGCTGCTGCTGGTGACGCTGCCGCGCGTAGTCACCGCCGGTGATGTAGCGCTGCCGCGCGTAGTCCAGCGCCTGCCAGCCGTTGAGGTGCCGGTCGCCCTTCTCGTAGACCTGCTGCGGCCCCTTGTACCCGCCCGGCGCGCTCTCCCGGTACTTGCCGTCCGGTCGGCGGTGCAGCGACTCGACCCGCTGGTCGACGTAGATGTCCACCCCACCCAGGGCGGTGACCAGCTTGTCGAACCCGTTGAAGGTGAGCACCGCGCCCGCGTCGATGCGCAGCCCGGTATAACCGCTGACAGTGCTGCGCAGCAGCTCGTACCCCTGGGCCGTGCTGGGTTGCTTGGGTTTGCCCGGCACCCGGCTGCCGAAGCTCATCGCGTGCGTGAGCTTCGTCTTGCCGCCCTTGTAACCGGCCTTCGGGAACGCCGGGATGTCCACCAGCAGGTCGCGGGGGAGCGAGAAGAGGTACGCCCGATCCAACCCCTTGGGTACGTGCAGCACCAGCACGGCGTCCGAGTGCGGCTCCCACCCGGGCACGCTGACCCGGGTGTCCACACCGACCAGCAGCAGGTTGAGCGGGCCGGTGATGTCCGCGCCCGGCGGTGGGCCGCTGGGGCTCGGAGTCGGCGTGCCGACCGGCGACGGGGTCGGCGAACCGGCCACCGGAGCCCCTCCCGGCTTGTTGTCGCCGGTCAGCCGGGTGATCACCACGGTGCCGGCCGCGATCAGCGCGACGACGGCGAGCGCCGCCAACCCCAGCAGCAGCCACCGTCGGCGCGGCGCCATCGACCCGAGAACCATGTTGGATTCCTTCCACCCGTCTGGTGAACAACGCTCCGACGGGTGCTCCGGGTTGCGGCCGGAAGGCGCCGGGTCGGTCGGCCGGAGCATGATCGCGCAAAAAGTGCCGCTGGCGCGAGCGCTACTCGCGAGTAATGATGCGTGCATGCGGTACGACGTGGTCGTCATCGGGTCCGGCTTTGGTGGCAGCGTCACCGCGCTCCGACTGGCCGAGAAGGGCTACTCGGTCGCGGTGCTGGAAGCCGGCCGCCGCTTCGCCGACGACGAGTTCCCGCAGACGTCCTGGCGGGTCCGCCGGTTCCTCTGGGCACCGAAACTGGGCTGCTACGGCATCCAACGGCTCACCCTGCTCCGCCCGGCCGACCGGCGATCCGGCGGCGGGGTGCTGGTGCTCTCCGGCGCCGGGGTGGGCGGCGGCTCGCTGGTCTACGCCAACACCCTCTACGAACCGCTGCCGGCCTTCTACAGCGACCCGCAGTGGCGGGACATCACCGACTGGCGCGACGAGTTGGCCCACCACTACGACCAGGCGAAACGGATGCTCGGCGTCACCACGTACCCGGTGCACACCGGCGCGGACCGCGCCATGCGCGCGGTGGCCGAGCGGATGGGGGTGGGGCACACCTTCCACGCCACCCCTGTGGGCGTGCACATCGGCCGGCCCGGCCAGCGGATCGCCGACCCGTACTTCGGCGGTGCCGGCCCGGAACGCACCGGCTGCCTGCACTGCGGCTCGTGCATGACCGGCTGCCGGCACGGGGCGAAGAACACGCTGGTCAAGAACTACCTCTGGCTCGCCGAACGGCTCGGGGTCACGGTCCGTCAGTTGACCACTGTGACCGCCGTCCGGCCCGCCGACGGCGGCGGGTACGAGGTGCGCACCGAACGCACCGGCGCCTGGCTGCGCAAGGGTCGGCAGGTCATCCACGCCGACCAGGTGGTCTTCGCCGCCGGGGCGCTCGGCACCCAGCGGTTGCTGCACGGGATGCGGGCCGACGGCGCGCTACCCGGGCTCTCGCCGCGGCTCGGCGAGCTGACCCGGACCAACTCGGAGGCGATCCTCGGCGCCTCGGTGCCGCGCCAACGGGCCCGGTCCGAGCGGTTGGACTACACCGAGGGGGTGGCCATCACCAGCTCGTTCCACCCCGACCCGCAGACACACATCGAGCCGGTCCGCTACGGGCGGGGCTCCAACGCGATGGGGCTGCTCCAGTCACTGCTTGTCGACGGTGGCCCGCACCGGGTACGCCGCTGGCTGGGCAGCATCGTGCGGCAGCCCCGGTTGGCGGCGCGGATGCTGTCGGTACGCGGCTGGTCGGAACGGACGGTGATCGCCCTGGTCATGCAGTCGGTGGACAACTCGCTGACCACCCGGTGGCGGCGTGGCCCGCTCGGCCGCAGGTTGGTCACCGGCCCGGGCCACGGCACGCCCAGCCCGACCTGGATCCCTGCCGGCAACACGGCCGCCCGAATGCTCGCCGACGAGATCGGCGGCACCCCCGGCGGCTCACTCACCGAACCGTTCGACATCCCGATGACCGCGCACATCCTGGGCGGGGCGGTCATCGGGGCCACCCCGGCCGACGGGGTGATCGACCCCTGGCACCGGGTGTACGGGCACGCCGGACTGCACGTGGTCGACGGCGCTGCCGTCTCGGCCAACCTGGGCGTGAACCCGTCCCTGACGATCACCGCACAGGCGGAACGGGCGATGTCCTTCTGGCCCAACAAGGGCGAGCAGGACCCCCGCCCACCCCTCGGTTCCCCGTACCGCCGCCTCGCACCCGTACCCCCGAGAACCCCGGCAGTCCCGGCAGGTGCCCCGGGCGCGCTGCGACCCTGACCGCGGCGATCTTGCAGTTTCGGTCGTTGTCCTGTGGCTTTTGTGTCTTTTGTCGGGACAGAAAGTGCAAGATCGCGGGAGGAGCGGATTGCCGGCGAGCCGGTGCCGGGAGCGGCCGTGACTGTCGGTAGGCTTCGTGCACATGAGCCTGCCTCGCCCAGTCCTCGTGGTGGACTTCGGAGCCCAGTACGCCCAGCTCATCGCCCGCCGGGTCCGTGAGGCGAAGGTCTACTCCGAGATCGTGCCGCACTCGATGCCGATCGCCGAGATGCTGGCGAAGAACCCCGCCGCGATCATCCTCTCCGGTGGTCCGGCCAGCGTCTACGCCCCGGACGCGCCGCAGATCGACGCGGGTGTGTTCAGCGCCGACGTGCCGGTCTTCGGCATCTGCTACGGCTTCCAGGCGATGGCCCAGGCGCTCGGCGGCACCGTCACCAGGACCGGCAACCGTGAGTACGGCGGCACCCCGCTGCGCCCCCGCCTCCTCGACCCCGGCGTGCTGCTGCGTGACCTGCCGGCGGACCTGCCGGTCTGGATGAGCCACGGCGACGCCGTCACCGAGGCGCCCGACGGCTTCACGGTGACCGCCGAGTCGGCCGGTGCGCCGGTCGCCGCCTTCGAGGACCTGGCCGGTCGCCGGGCCGGCGTGCAGTTCCACCCGGAGGTCGGGCACACCGCGCACGGCCAGGAGATGCTCACCCGCTTCCTCTACGACATCGCCGGCATCGAGCCGACCTGGACTCCCGAGAACATCATCGACGAGCAGGTCGCCCGGATCCGCGCCCAGATCGGCGACAAGGAGGTCATCTGCGGCCTCTCCGGCGGGGTGGACTCGGCGGTCGCCGCGGCGCTCGTGCACAAGGCGGTCGGTGACCAGCTGACCTGCGTCTTCGTCGATCACGGTCTGCTGCGCGCCGGCGAGGCCGAGCAGGTGGAGAAGGACTACGTCAGCGCCACCGGCATCAAGCTGAAGGTGGTCGACGCCACCGACCGGTTCCTTGGCGCGCTCGCCGGGGTGATCGACCCGGAGCAGAAGCGCAAGATCATTGGCCGGGAGTTCATCCGGGTCTTCGAGGCCGCAGCCCGCGAGATCGCCGCACACGGCGACGTCGAGTTCCTCGTCCAGGGCACCCTCTACCCCGACGTGGTGGAGTCCGGCGGCGGCACCGGCACCGCCAACATCAAGAGCCACCACAACGTCGGCGGCCTCCCGGAGGACCTGAAGTTCGCGCTGGTCGAGCCGCTGCGCACCCTGTTCAAGGACGAGGTCCGGGCGCTCGGCCTCCAACTGGGCCTGCCCGAGGCGATGGTCTGGCGGCACCCGTTCCCCGGCCCCGGCCTCGCCATCCGGATCATCGGCGCGGTCGACCAGGAACGCCTCGACCTGCTCCGCCAGGCCGACCTGATCGCCCGCGAGGAGCTGACCGCCGCCGGCCTCGACCGGGGTGTCTGGCAGTTCCCGGTGGTGCTGCTCGCCGACGTGCGCAGCGTCGGCGTGCAGGGAGACGGGCGCAGCTACGGGCACCCCGTGGTGCTGCGCCCGGTCTCCAGCGAGGACGCGATGACCGCCGACTGGTCCCGGCTGCCCTACGACGTGGTGGCCCGGATCTCCACCCGGATCACCAACGAGGTCGCCGAGGTCAACCGGGTGGTCCTGGACGTCACCAGCAAGCCGCCGGGCACCATCGAGTGGGAGTGAGCGCCGCTCACGCCGCCGGCGGCATGCTGGGCGGGGTCGCCGGCGGGTAGGGCGGCGTCGGGGCGTACCCCTGCGGTGGTCCGCCGGGCGCGGGCCCGGCGGTGGGCGGCGGGCCGTTCTGCGGCGCGACGCCCGCGGCGTGCGGCCAGGCCGGCGCGCCGGTGGGCTCCTCCGGCATGAGGAACCACATGATCGGGTACGCGAACAACGCGAGCCCGCCGGTGAGCAGGCCGGTGACCGCGAAGATCACCCGGACCAGTGTGGGATCGACGGCGAAGTAGCGGCCGACGCCGCTGGCGACCCCGGCGACCATGCGGTCGGTGGTGGGTCGCCGAAGCTGCTTGTACGGGGCGCGGGGAGCGGTGGTCGATGTCATACCTCTACCGTCCGCGCTGACGCCCGGCCCGCCCTCGGTGACCGCCCGGATCCTTACCCTGACCAATCCCTGACCGGGACCGGATAGTCAGGAATCCGACTCTTTTCCGTTCCGGTAACCCGGCCCGGGGAGAATTTGCTTCCGTGACCACCTTGCTCAAGCCGCTCCGCAGGATCGCGGCATACGCAGTTTGTGCTGATTCAAGCGGCCGAGTCTTGCTGGTCCGCGCATCGGAGCGCTCCGGCACCCCCGGCGCGTGGTCGCTGCCCGGCGGGGCGGTCGACCACGGCGAGGACCCGAACCACACAGTCGTTCGCGAGACCGCCGCCGAAACCGGCCTCTCCGTCGCCGTCTCCAGCCTGGCCGACGTGCTCGCCGACATGCGGGCACTCCCGGACCGCGGCATCACCATCCACACCGACCGTCTGATCTACCGGGTGGCGGTGCGCGGCGGCACCCTTGCGGACCGGGTCGGCGAGCGCCCGACCGACCTGGCCAGGTGGTACACCCTCGACGAGGCGCGCGAGCTGCCGCTGCGCTCGTTCACCGCACGCGCCCTCGGGCTGCCCGCCTCCTCGGCCGACGTGGTGCCCGACGAGGCACCCGAGTTCCCCTCCTTCTACGCGGTGCCCGGCCCCGACGGGCTGCACCGGGCCCAACGCTTCGCCGCGTACGCGGTCTGCACCGACCCCGCCGGCCGAGTGCTGCTCACCCGCATCTCCGACGGTTACCCGGGCGCCGGCTGCTGGCACCTGCCCGGCGGCGGCACCGACTACGGCGAGCAGCCCGGCGCGGCACTCATCCGGGAGCTGGTCGAGGAGACCGGCCAGGCCGGCCGCCTCGTCGAGCTTCTCGGCGTCGCCAGCCACCGCGACGCCGCCTCCCTCGGCCCCGAGGGCTATCCGATCGACTGGCACGGCGTACGCGCCTTCTACCGGGTCGTCGTCGACCAGCCCAACCCGCTCACCGTTGCCGACGTGGGTGGCTCCACCTGTGAGGCCCGCTGGTTCGGCCGCGAGGAGCTGGGCGCCCTCCCCACCGACCGCCTCACCGAGGTGACCGCCGAAGCAGTCCAAGCCGCCCAACTCACCTGACCCCGCCCGGTCCGCGAGGAGCCGGCAGCGCGCCTCGGGCCTCGTGCCCTCGGGCCTCGCGTCCCCGGCGCGCCGGGCCTCGCGTCCGGCGTCCGGCGCCCCGCGGCCCGGCGCCGCGCTGCCCCCACTGCT
>NZ_JAKKFD010000023.1 GCF_022229005.1 Micromonospora trifolii | reverse complement strand
CACGTTCCGGCACGCCAGCGACAACAGCTCCGCCGACGGCACCCGGTTGCAGATCTGGGACTGCTTCGCCGGCGCCAACCAGCGCTGGACGCTCCCGGCCTGACGTAAGGGTTCAGGAAGGGCCTCTTGTTGACGTACGTACGTCAACAAGAGGCCCTTCCTCAACCGGCCCCGCGCCCGGGTTGCTGCCCCAACGCCAGGGACCCGGTTCGCTGATCGGCGCCGTCGTCGTCCTTGCCCGCCGGCGATTCTGGCAAGTCGCGGCGGGTGCGAAGGGGCGAGAGAAACACGGGCAGGAAGGCCACCGTCAGCACGGCACCACCTACCCAGAGCGCGGCGTGCGCGGTGGCCAACTCGCCGATCAGTCCGGCCACGGCGGCGCCGATCGCGAGTGCGCCGGTGAGCAGGAAGCGGAAGGTGGCGTTCATCCGGCCGAGGAGGGAGTCCGGTGTCATCCGCTGTCGCAGGCTGACGCCGAGTACGTTGTCCATGCCCGTCTTGAACAGGGCAAGCAGCCATCCGGTCCCGGCGAGCCATAACCAGGGGCCCCGGTCGATGAGCGGTACGAGCAGTCCGGCGGGAGCCAGGCACAGGCCGACGAGACCGAGCGCGCGGCCGTAGCCGAGCCGTCCGGCGATGGGGCGAGCGCAGCGGGATCCCAGCAGCAGGCCGGCCCCGCCCACCGCCCAGAACAGGCCCAGCGCGCCGGCCGGGAGGCCGAGTTCCCGGATGAACAGCACCGGAAGCATGGTATTGATGATCTGCGAGCCGAGGTTGGACAGGGTTGCGGTGAGCGCGAGGGCCCGTAGTTCCGGGTTGTTGAAGACGTGCTGCAGCCCTTCGGCGATCTGTGTGCTCAACCGGGTCGCTTGCCCCGTCCCGGCCGACGCCGGGGTACGGCGAATGGCGGTGAGCCGAAGGGCCGAGGCGAGGTAGCCCACGGCCGCGCACGCCACCGCCACGGGCGCGCTGAGTAGCTGGACCAGCGCCCCGCCCGCGCCCCGCCCGGCTATGTTGCCGACCGCTATCAGGCTCACCACGGCGGCGTTCGCCTGGACCAGGCCGTCACGGCCGACGATTCGCGGCAACACGCTCTGCGCGCCGACATCGCTGAAGACGGTGGCGCAGCCGTTCAACAAGACGACCAGGTACAACTGCCAGAGCGTGAGGGCGTCCCACCACCAGGCCAGCGGGATGAGGGCGAACAGCGCGGCTCGGGCCAGGTCAGCGGTGATCAGTACGCGCCGATGGCGCATCCGGTCCACCCAGGCCCCGGCGGGAAGACCGATGAGGAGGAAGGCGGCGGTGCTCAGGGTGGCCAGTGCCCCGACCTGGCCGGGACGGGCGTCGAGGGCAGACACCGCGATGAGCGGGACGGCGACGTACCCGACGTTGGTGCCGAGTTGGCTGAGGCTCGTCGCGGTGAACAGGGCGCGGAAGTCGGAGTTTCGCCACGGGGAGTTGGGTTGCATGATCCGTTCATCCGGTGGTCGGGTTCGCGGCACCGCCGTCATCCGGCAGCAACCTTGCTGGTGGGGGCGGTATGGGTGACGGGTGTCGCGGCATCCTTGCTGACCGATCGCGGCGGCTGCTGTCGCCGGGTCATCGCGACACCGAGGATCACGACGACCATCCCCGCGATGACGCGCAGACCGATGTGCTCGTCGAGCACGATCGCCCCCAGCGCCACTGAGACGACCGGCAGCAGGTACCCGACGGTGGCGGCGCTGGTCGCCCCCTCGTCCGCGATCAGCCGGTAACTGAGGTAGAAGGTGAATCCGGTGCTGAGGATGCCGAGAAGGGCGACCGCGATCACGGCCGTCGGATTGAATTCCGGCGGTGTCATCCCGCCGGCTGGCAAGGCCAGCGCGCTCAGCGCGGTGGCGGTGAGGAGCTGGGCCGCGGCGAGGGCGATCGGGGCGGTGCCCCTCCCGGTGAGCTTTCGGGCCATGTAGGCGAAGGCGATGGCGTAGCTCGCCGCCGCGCCGAGTAGGGCAAGAGTGCCCCAGCTCAGCAGCCCGGCCGCATGCCAGGGGGCAAAGATCAGCAAGGTACCGGCGAAGCCGAGCAACAGCCCGCCCAGGCGGACCGGGCCCAGGCCACGTTCTGCCCCGATCCCGATGCCGATCAGCAGAGACCACAGCGGCGTGGTCGCGTTCAGCACGCCGGCCAGCCCGGAGTCGACGGTCTGCTCGCCGAGGCTGAAGAGGAAGAACGGCAGGGCGTTGCAGAAGAAGGCGGCTACGACGAGATGACACCAGGTCGTCCGGTCCCGGGGCACTCGCTGGCGTGCGGACCAGGCCAGGCCCAGCAGGACCGCCGCGCCGAGCGCGGAGCGCGCGAAGGTGATCTGGAGGGGGGTCAGACCGTTGTTCAGAGCCAGCTTGATCCAGAGAAAGCCGGAGCCCCACAGCAGCGCGAGCACGGCCATCCGTCCCAACGCGCCACGTCCGCCAATGCTCACTTCTTGCCTCCCGGTCGAATCGACATGAACGCTGCCGGAGTGGACTCGACAGGACAAGTGAAAGGTTCTTCAGAGACCGTTAAGCTCAGCTACATGATTGACGTACGCCGCATGCAGGTCCTCCGCGCGGTGGTTGCCACGGGCTCGGTGACCGCAGCGGCGGCGGATCTCGGGTACACCCCGTCCGCGGTCAGCCAGCAGGTGGCGGCGCTCGAAAAGGAGGCCGGGATCGCGCTGTTGGAGCGCGTCGGCCGAGGCGTACGGCCGACGGCTGCCGGACGCCTGCTCACCGAACACGCGGCCATCATCGGCAAGCAACTGGCCGAGGCGGAGACGGCGCTGGCCGATCTGCGGGCCGGGCGTACCGGGCGGCTGGCGATCGGCTACTTTGCCACCGCTGGAGCCACCCTGATGGCACCCGCGCTCGCTCGGCTCCGGCAGGCGTACCCGGGCGTCCGGGTCGACCTCAGGATGACCGACCCCGCCGACCCGCTGCCGGCGGTGACGCAGGGCCGGATCGACCTGGCCATCGTGGTCAGATCCGCGGATCGGCCACCGGAGGGCGTCCACCTGGTCCACCTGCTCGACGACCCCTATCGCGCCGCCCTACCCAAGGGGCACCGGCTCGCCTCGAAGCGGGTCGTCGACCTGATCGATCTGGCTGATGAGCCGTGGGTCGGCAGCGAGTGTCCCGGCCCTTGCCTCGATGTCATCCTCGACGGCTGCGCTGCGGCCGGCTTCCAGCCGAACGTGGTGGCGCGGAGCGAGGATTACGCCACCGCGCAGGGCTTTGTCGCCGCAGGCCTGGGCGTCAGTCTGATTCCGGAGTTAGGGCTGACCAACCGGCACCCCGGCGTCGTGATACGCAAGATCCGCAACCCGGAACCGGTACGGGCGATCCAGGCGGCGGTGCGACAGACATCGCTGGGCCAGCCGGCGCTCGACGGATTGCTCGCCGCACTGCGGCACACGGCAACCGACTGAGGGCCAACCTCGGGGGCGCGACGGGACTGCCCGGGACAGCTACCCAGGCGGAGGGCTCACACCTGGTGCGCGCGGACCAGGGTGAGCATCTCGTCCACCGACCCCGCTGGGTCGGAGACCGGGAACTGCACGGCTCGGACCACCGCCTGCGGGTCGACCAGCAGCGTCAGCCGCTTGAACCGGGTCATCCCACCGGCGCGGAAGACGGGCAGCAGCAGCCCGGCGGCCAACCGGCCGTCCTGGTCGGACAGCAGGGGAAACGGCAGTCCGGCGTACGCGGCGAAGTCGGCGAGCTGGTCGGGCCGTTGAGTGCTGATGCCGTACACCCGCACCCCGGCGGCCTGGAAGTCCGGGTGCCGCTTGGCGTAGGTGGTCGACTCGAGGGTGCAGCCCCGGGCACCGGGGATCTCCGACCAGGCCGGCGGATAGTCCTGCGTTCCCGGCGCGTACGCCCCGGGGAAGAGATAGAGGACGCTCCAGGCGCCCGTCGCGGCCACCGACACCGGCTGACCGTCGGGGCCCGGCAACACGGCCTCGGGCAACCGCCGCCCGATCAGGTCGTGCGCCCGGCGCGCCTCGGCAGACCCGGCGTCGGCCGTCGCGGTCAGCTCACCGTCACCCATCAGATGCCTCGTCCCCCAGTCCTGTAGGGCGATCAGCACCGGCAGCAGCCCTTCGCCCTTGCCGGTAAGCAGGTAGTCGTAGCGCGGCGGGTGTCGTGAGTACGGCCGGCGCTCCAGCACACCGTGCTCGACCAGGGCGGCGAGGCGCTCGGTCAGCGCCCGCCGGCTGACGCCCAGCTCGCGTTGCAGCGCGTCGAAGCGGGTCGTCCCGCCGGCGACGTCCCGCACGATGAGGAACGTCCACCAGTCCCCCAGTACGCCGAGCGCCTGCGCGATGCCGCAGTCCGCATCAGCAAGATCCTCTCGCCGCACCGGCTACCTCCGTCGCTCCCGCTCCGACTATAGTCCGTTCCAGGTTGGAACGCGCCGGCTTGGCGAGCAGGGGACGACGACATGCACGTCGACGAAACGGGCCGGGGGCGGGCATGCCCCGTCGCCTCGGCCCTGATGGTGGTTCGGGGGCAGCCCAGGGGGCGCACCGGTCACCGCCGGTACGCCCACCGCGAGGGGTCGGTGTGTCAGCTCGCGGGCGCCACGTTCATCACGTACTGACCCCCCATGTTTCCGGGCGGCGAGAAGTTGGCCACGATGTAGGTCTCCCACCATTTCGTGCCCTGGCCGGCGACCCGCCCCACGCCCAGCTTCGTGGTGTTCTTCCACACCAGCTGGGTGAAGTGCCCGATGGCCTTCGTGGAGTCGATGGCCTCTCCCGTGGCGAAGTCGTAGTTGCTGATCTCGCTGTACCAGGAGTCGACGGCAGCGGTTCCGGAGCCTGCCGTCGGGCCAGTCGAAGCGCCCGCCCACGACCCGTTCTCACCGGTGCCCGACCGCAGACCCTCGTGGGTGAGATTGTCCTTCTCGGCCATGAAGGACGCCCGCGACTTCGAGTACTCCACGAGCTCCAGGTCGAGGGTGAGCAACGACGATCCGTGCCGCGCCCGCAGTTCGTTGACCTTGCTCAGCACCTCTTGCAGGAACTCGTCGTTGGTTCGATCCGCGAATCCATCCCGCATGATGTGACACCTCTTCTGAAGAAGAACGACGGAATATCTGCCCGTGGTGGGCGGCTCGGCCCTCGACGGCTGGCACAGCGGGTCGGACGGCCATCGACAGCCTTCCATCGGCAAAGACAAAAGAGCCGTCACTGAAGGTGATGGATTAATGACAGAAGCGATAACATAGGCCGTCGCGGGTGAACCGCTGGGGAGATGCTGCAGCGGCCTGGCCGCACCGCCCCAGGTGGTGACCGGGGCACCCTGGCTGGGACGCACCGTCAGCGGCACGCTGTCTCGGACCCGAACGACATCAGCGGCGTGACAGAGAATTCCTCTTCTCTGTCACAACGGCGATTTCACACCCCGCCGCCTACCGGTTCCGTTCGCTGACGACATCGACGGTGCGTCGCCACCTTGCCCAGCTCGTCACGACTTCGGCACACCGGCCGGCAGGTGCTCCGCCTACGTCTTCCGGCCCCGCGCGTCCCCGCGGCCCCCTAGCCTGGGATCGGGACGCCCGCGCGGGCGACCTGACCGGGAGGACCGACGTGGCAGGCAACGAGGCGAATCGGGTGGCAACACGCCGTCGCCGCCAACTGTGGGCCGGGGTCCTCGCACTCGTCGGCCTGGTCCTGCTGATCATCGGCGTCACCGTCGCCGACGGCGTCGCGGCCTGGGTCGAGGTGGTGGTCGCCATCCTGCTGCTGGTGACCAGCTACGTCGTGCAGCACCTGGCCCGACGGGACACCGTCTACCGACCCGACGAGCGACGCTGACACCACCGGCGGCCGGGCGTACGCCAGATCGTCGGACGGTTGTGCCAGGCTGTCCGGCGTGGCACACCGACCCCCGATCCTGCTGATCGACGCAGCCAGCCTCTACTTCCGCGCCTACTTCGGCATTCCGGAGTCCGTCGCCAAGGCCGAGGACGGCACACCGGTCAACGCGGTGCGTGGCTTCCTCGACATGCTCGCCACCCTGATCCGGGTGCGGGGCGCCGACCGGATGATCTGCGCGCTCGACTACGACTGGCGCCCGGCGTGGCGGGTCGACCTGCTGCCGTCGTACAAGGCGCACCGGGTCGCCCCGCAGGGTGGCGAGATCGTCCCGGACACCCTCTCCCCACAGGTGCCGATGATCCTGGAGGTCCTCGCGGCGGTGGGCATCACCGCGGTCGGCGCGACCGGCTACGAGGCGGACGACGTGCTCGGCACCCTCTCGGTGACCCAGCCGGGCCCGGTCGAGGTGGTCTCCGGAGACCGGGACCTGTTCCAACTCGTCGACGACGCCCGACCGGTCCGGCTGCTCTACGTCGGGCGCGGCGTCGCCAAGCTCGACGACTGCGACGACGCCGCCGTGCGGGCCCGCTACGGCGTGCCGGCCGACAGGTACGCCGACTTCGCCGCGCTGCGCGGCGATCCGAGTGACGGGTTGCCCGGGGTGGCCGGCGTCGGCGACAAGACCGCCGCCCGGCTCATCGAGCGGTACGGCAGCATCGCCGGCATCCTGGCCGCGCTCGACGACTCCGACTCGTCCTTCGCACCGGGCCTGCGCGCCAAGCTGGTCGCGGCACGCGACTACCTGGGCGTCGCGCCGACGGTCGTCCGGGTCGCCCTGGACGTGCCCCTGCCGGAGCTGCCCACAGCGCTGCCGAGCGCGCCGGTCGACCCGGACCGGCTGCTCGAGCTCGCCCAACTGTGGAACCTGGCCGGGTCGGCCCGCCGCCTCGTCGACGCCCTCGCCGCCCCCCGTGGCGGCGAGGTTCCGTCGACAGCCCCGCAAGCGGGATAGCCACCCGGCACAACCCGGTTGAGGGACGAGCGGGCGAACGCGGGATCTCGCGCTTGCCCGCTCGATACCGTCCGTGCAGGTGGACCGGACAGGTCCGTCGAGTCGAGCGGTCCCGCAGGAGATCCCGTGCACCTCGCCGCGCCGGAGCCCGGATCGCCACGGGCCAGCGGCCCGCCGGTGCGCGACCCGGAGGCCCCACGCCGGGTCACCCTCCTCGAACTCTTCTTCGACCTGGTGTACGTGGTCGCGCTGGCGCTCATCTCACGGGGAATGGTCGAGCAGCTCGACTGGCACCGAGCCGCCGAGGCACTGATCATGTTGGCCGCCGTCTGGTGGACGTGGACGATCACCACGCTGGTCACCGACCTGTACAACCCGGAACGCACCGAGATCAAGCTGCTGATCAGCGCCGTCATGTTCGGCGCGCTGCTGATGACGACGGCGATCCCGGAGGCGTTCAACGACCGGGGGCTCGTCTTCGCCGGCACCTACGTGGCAATCCACCTGGGGCGTGGACTGTTCCTGATGCCGGCGGTACGCCGCGAACCGCAGACCCAACGTCGGGCCGCCCGCATCTTCATCTGGTTCGCGGTGTCGGCGATCCCGTGGCTCATCGGCGCATTCGTCAGCGGGGACGCCCGGATCGCGTGCTGGGCCATCGCGCTCGCCATCGACTACGTCGGCTTCCGCCTCGCGTACCCGGTGCCCGGGCTCGGGGTGGTGCCCGAGAAGCAGCGCAATGTCACAGCGGAGCATCTCTCCGAGCGCTACCAGCAGTTCTTCATCATCGCGCTCGGCGACGCCATCCTGACGATCGGCACCATGTTCAGCCTGGAGCACAACGAGGCCGAGAACATCGGGGCCTTCGCTGTGGCGTTCCTGACCACGCTTCTGCTCTGGCGGATCTACGTGCACAAGTCCGGCGAGCTGCTGCCCACGGCCATCCAGGCGGCCCGGTCGCCCAGCAAGTTCCTGTTCAGCGCCCCGTACACCCATCTGTTGATGATCGCCGGCGTGGTCACCACGGCGGCCGGCTTCCACCTGGTGCTGCACGAGCCGACCGGGCGGACGCCGCCGGCCTGGCTGGCGGTGATCCTCGGCGGCCCGGCGCTGTTCCTGGCCGGCCGGGCCTCGTTCGAGTACGAGGTGTTCAGCAGGGTGTCCTGGTCCCGACCCGGCGGGGTGCTGGCGCTGCTGACCATCGCCCCCGGCCTGCTGTACCTGCCGCCGGTGTTCGCCTCCCTCGGTGGGCTGCTGGTGCTCATCGGCGTGGCCTACGCGGACTTCCGGCGCAGCCACGGCAAGCCGCCGGAGAAGCCCTCACCGCCGCACTGAGCCACCCCACCACTCAGCGCGGAATCGG
Organism: Micromonospora trifolii; assembly: GCF_022229005.1. Taxonomy (GTDB): domain Bacteria; phylum Actinomycetota; class Actinomycetes; order Mycobacteriales; family Micromonosporaceae; genus Micromonospora; species Micromonospora trifolii. The sequence goes on along the minus strand of NZ_JAKKFD010000023.1, from coordinate 160,415 downwards.
GCCGGCCAGCAACCGGCCGGCGTCGGGCACGTACGGCTCGACACCCAGACCGGTGAGCAGTTGATGCACCGTCGCCGTCGCCGCGGTGAGCACCGGGCGACCGAGAAGGGCCTCCACCTGCGGCACCGCCGCCAACGACGGCAACTGCACACAGGCGGAGAGGACCACCGCGTCCACGCCGGTCACATCCAGACGACCGGCCAGCTCGACCAGACGCTCCGCGGGGATGCGCCCGACCGCCACGTTGTCCGGCTCGCAGAGGCTCACCGCGTCGGTCACCTGCACGCCGTACGCGGCGAGGTAGGCGACGACGGTCGCGGTCAACGGCGGCAGGTACGGCGCGATCACTGCCACCCGGCGGGCACCCAACGCCCGCAGCCCGGCGACCAGCGCGCCGGCACTGGTCACCACCGGCATGTCATGCCCGGCGCGACCGGCCGCGCGACCCAACCGCCGCTCGGCCCGCTCGTGCGCGCCGGCGCCCTCGCACATCACCGCCACCAGACAGGCGTACGCGAGCACGTCGCAGCGGGCGTCGGCCAGCTCGGCGGCACACCGCAGGGCGGAGCGGTTCATCCGGGCCAACTCGTCGGCGGTCACCTGACGCAGCCGTACCCGACTGGCGTGGGTGGTGAAACGGACCGTCGGATCGACGGTCTCGCGTCGGCGCAGCATCGCCGGTATCTCGGTCTCCATCGTGGTGTTGGAACTGGGCACCACCAGGCCGATGCGGTAGCCGCTCACACCAGTGCCCCGGCGTACCCCCGGACCTGCAGTCGATCCCGGGCCCCTCCGGCCAGGCGCACCTGAAGGCCGAGCGGCGCGGCGGCGCGGCGGACGTCGTCCAGGTGCAGCGATCCGTGCCGGTCCACGGTGAGCACTGGCGGTTCTTCGAGGTCACCCTCCGGCGCGTGGAACGAGAGCAGGGTGACCGAGGTGGTGAGGTAGCCCGGGTACGCGGCGCGGGCCGCGGCCTCGTCCCGGTGGACCAGCACCACCAGATCGTCGAGGTGGGCGAAGTCCGCGGCGAGGGCGCCCGCCTTCCAGTGCGCCGGTTCCTCCGCCGCGCCGGTGAGATGCCGGGACCGGTTCGCCGAGGTGATGTAGAGGTGATCCGTTCCGGTCTCGGCGAGCGCCCGCTCGAAGAACGCGTTGGACGGGCAGGTCAGCCCCGGTGCGATCACCTGGGTGGTCCGCATCCCCTGGTCGATCTGGGTGAGGTGCTCGGGGAGCCGGTCCGCCGCCGGCCCGCGGAAGCCGAACGGCCCGGCCCCGTAGAGGGCGTCCATCAGCGCCCGCACCCGACCGACCGGCAACCGCGGCGAGATCCGCGTCCAGTCGAACATCCCGGGAATCCGGCCGATCGCTGTGGTGATGCTGCCGACCTGGTGGACCGGTCGGCCCTTGGCCAGGTTGACCCGGTGTACGGTGGCCGCGTCGGGACGCGTCACGATGACGTAGAAGTTGGCGAACGCCGCCGCGACGATCGCGCCGCCAGCAAGCGCGCGGGCCGCGACCGCGACGTCCTCGGGGCGGTCGATGTACAGGGGCGGTGTCGGGGCGTCCATGAGTCCTCCTCGGCGGGGCCGTGAGGCAGTTCTACGTCCACTCACCCTGATGACGGCGAGGTCGGTCGTCGATCCGATAGCCGACAGGCGCTACCCGATGCGGGCGGCGGATGCCCGGGCGGTACACAACGGCGGACGGCATCGGCCGGATGGGGGACCCGGCGGGGGTCGTAGCACGCGACAGTTAGCCGCGCGACCCGATTGGGTACAACGGCTGCACCTCAGATCCACCACATACCTCAGGAGGCAGCGATGCGCGGCACCTCGATTCTCGGAGTCATCGTCGTGATCTGGTTGGTGATCGGCGCCATCGCCGGTGGCCAGCGCGGTTATTACAGCGGCGACGACACCAACTGCGCCGAGGCTGGCACCATCCTGGTCACCATCGTGGCCGGGCCGTTGAACTACATCGGCGCCAACCCGAAGGTCGACTGCAAGCTGCCCGAGCCTTCCAAGTAGACGACAGACGTATCCCGGCCCGTGCCCCGCGGTGGGGCACGGGCCGGCGCGGTTTCGACGAGGTCGCCCAGGGGCACTAGCCCGTCTCCTCCCCCAACCGTCGAACTGTCGACCGGTCGCGGCCCCAGGCGGCCAGCGGCTCGAGGGCGTCGTTGAGGCGGGTGCCGTCCTCGGTCAACGAATACTCGACGCGGGGCGGCACCTCGTCGTAGGAGGCGCGGTGCACGACGCCGTCCGCCTCCATCTCCCGTAGGTGGGAGGCCAGCACCTTCTCGGTGATCCCCGGAAGCAGTCGACGCAGCTCGCCGAAGCGACGCAATGGGTGCTCGTGGAGCGCCCAGAGGATCAGCACCTTCCACTTGCCGCCGATGACCTCCATCGCGGTGTCGATACCGCAGGTGTGGCCGTCCGCGGTGCCCGGCCGGTTCAACGTCGCCATGCCCACCCCTTCGACGTGCTCACCCACCCCTGGGTAACCACGCACTCCGAAGTGCGTACTTGATCGCCTGGGGGTCGATGACCAGCCTAATCGGCATGGAACCGAACACTGTGGAGAAGCCCTCCGTCACGGTGCTGGGACTCGGCGCGATGGGTGCCGCGCTGGCCCGCGCCTGGCTTGCCGCCGGCTACCCGCTCACCGTCTGGAACCGCACCCCGGGCCGCGCCGCGGCGCTCGCGCCCGAAGGCGCACGGGTCGCTGGCAGCGCCGCCCAGGCGGTCGCGGCGAGCACCCTGGTCGTGATCTGCCTGTTGGACGACACCTCGGTCGACGAGGTGCTGGCCGGTGTGGACGTGGCAGGCAGGGACCTGGTCAACCTGACCACCAGCACCCCTGCCCAGGCCCGCGCCCGCGCGGCATGGGCCCGCCGACACGGCGCACGCTATCTGGACGGTGGAATCATGGCCGTCCCGCCGATGGTCGGCGCCCCGGAGGCCGGCGGCTACGTCTTCTACAGCGGCTCGCGAGGGCTGTTCGAACGGCACCAGGAGACGCTGGGCGTCCCGGCCGGCACCACCTACGTCGGCGAGGACGCGGGCTTCGCTGCCCTGCACGACGTGGCTCTCCTCAGCGCCATGTACGGGATGTTCGCCGGGACCGCGCACGCCTTCGCCCTTATCCGTCGGGAGGACATCGACCCGGCGGCGCTCGCCCCACTGCTCGCCGACTGGCTCGTCGCGATGATCCCGGCGGTTCACCAGACCGCCGACCAGCTGTGCAGCGGGGACTACACCACGGGGGTCGTCTCCCCTCTCGCCATGCAGGTGGCCGGCACACCGACCTTTCTGCGCACCGCCGAGCAGCAGGGCGTGAGCCCCGAACTGCTCATCCCCTACTTCGACCTGATGCGCCGCCGCCTGGCCGAGGGCGGTGGCGAGGAGGACCTGGCGGGCGTGGTCGATCTGCTTCTGCGGTGACGAGTTCCGCGGCTGCGGGTGGTCCTTCGTGTCTGACGTCGCGCGCCACACACCGCCTGAGGCATCCTAGGAGGCTGGTTTGCGGGTCGAGGGCGTTTGCCAGCGCCAAGGCCGGGAACGGCCCCTGCCTCCAGTCAGCGAACGGCATCGGGAGCGTGGGCATGCAGATCGGCTACAAGTTGGCCGCGGAGGGATACGGCCCGCAGGAGATCATCCGACAGGCCGTCCTGGCCGAGCGGGCGGGCTTCGACTTCGTCGAGATGAGCGACCACTTCCACCCGTGGCTGGACGCACAGGGACACTCGTCGTTCACCTGGAGCGTGCTCGGCGCCATCGCGGCCAAGACCAGCACGCTGCGCCTGGCCACCGGGGTCACCTGTCCGACCGTCCGCTACCACCCGGCGATCATCGCGCAGGCCGCGGCGACCATGGCGCTGATCTCCGACGGCCGGTTCACCCTCGGGGTGGGCGCCGGCGAACGGCTCAACGAGCACGTGGTCGGGCAGGGCTTCCCCAGCGTGCGGGGCCGACACGAGCGACTGCGCGAGGCGCTGGAGATCATCCGACTGCTCTGGCAGGGCGGCTACCAGTCGTACGAGGGCCGGCACCTGCAACTGGAGGACGCCCGGGTCTTCGATCTGCCGGAAACCCTGCCCGTGATCGCGGTGGCGGCCAGCGGTGAGGTGTCGGCGCGGCTCGCCGCCGAGTTGGGCGACGGCCTGTTCGCCACCGAGCCGGACGCGTCGATCGTCGAGCACTACCGCCGCGCCCAGGGTTCGGGCCCGCGCTACGCCGAGGTGCCCCTGGCCTGGGCCACCGACGAGCAACAGGCGGTGCAGGCGGTGTTGCAGACGAGCCGATGGATGGTCACCGGCTGGAAGGTGATGAGCGAACTGCCGAACCCGGTCAACTTCGACGCGGCCAGCGCGTACGTCGAGGAGAAGCACATCCGGCAGCTCTTCGCCATCGGCCCGGACCCGGAACCGCACGTCGCCAAGGTCCGGTCGTACGTCGAGGCCGGCTTCGACCACATCGTCCTGCAGAACGCCGGCCCCGACCCGGACGGCTTCCTCGACTTCTTCGCCGGCGACCTCTCCGGCCGGCTGCGCGCAGTGGGTTGACGCCGGCGTCCGGTGATGAAGAGCAGGTCAATGCCGTTGCCTTAGCCGGAACGGCCGCTCGTCAGCCGGCATTGCCTCGCCGATCACGGAGTCGTGGCGGGCGACAAAGCGCCTGCAAGTCGCCGAACCAGGCACCACAACTCCACGATCGCCGAGCCCGAACCGGCACTGCTCCGCGATCTTGCACTTACTGCCCCGACACAAGGGGCGTATAAGCCCATATCGACAACGGAAGCTGCAAGATCGGCGCAGCCGGGGGGCAGGACGTCAGGTGACGACGGAGCACCGCCCGCCCGGACGGTCGTCCGGGCGGGCGGTGCACTCAGGATGGATGCGCTCGGGATGAGGCGCGGGTCGAGGCTCAGCGGAAGCAGTGCGCGATCGGCACCTGGCTGCCCTCGCAGTTGGTCGGCTCGTTCTCGACCACCACGCTCTCATCGTCGATCTTGACCTGGGCGTGCATGCCGAAGATGCCGCCGGGCTTCACCGTGGACGCGTTGTGGGTGATCTTGCTGGTGTAGATCGCCACCGAGCCCGCGCTGGCGTAGATGCCGCCGCCCTGGGACGCGGCACCGACTGCCTCGTTACGTGTCACGTCGCTGCCGCGCACCAGCAGGTTCGCCTTCTCGGCGTAGATGCCGGCCCCGAGGCCGTGCGTGGTGTTGCCGTCGATCACGCTGTCGTCGATCGGCGTCAGGCCCTTGACTGTCGAGACGCCGCCGCCATTGAGTGTGGACGTGTTGCCGCGGATGGTCATCGTGCGCATCACCAGCACCGCGTCGGAGTTGGCGGCGCCGCCGCCGACCTGCGCGGTGTTGTTCAGCAACTCGGTGTCGGAGACCTTCGTCCGGGCCGAGAAGCTGGCCAGCCCGCCACCCTGGCCGGCGCTGTTCTGCGTGAAGGAGACACTCTCCACGTCGGCGGCACCGCGGTAGTTGCCCAGCCCGCCGCCGTAGGCGTTGGCGCTGTTGCGGTGGAACTCCGAGCGCTTCAGCGTCAGCACGCCACCGTTGAGCAGGCCCCCGCCCTTGCCCGCGGCGCCGGAGGCGCTGTTGCCGACGAACGTGGAGTCGGTGACCACCATGTTGCCGTCGTTGAAGATGCCGCCGCCGCCCCCCTCGGGAGACAGCGAGGTGCTCTGCGTGACGGTGACCCGTTCCACCACGGCGGTGGCGCCGTGCACCACGTGCACGCTGCCGCCCTCGATGGCAGAGCGGCCGTTGTGCAGTTCCACGTCGCGCAGGGTCAGCTCGCCGCCGTCGCGGACTGTGAAGAAGCGGAACGAGGCGGCCTGGGCGGCCCGGGCGATGGTGGCGCCCGCACCGTCGATCGTGATCGGCTGGTAGATCACCGGCAGGCCAGCGGTGTCGTCGGCCGGGTTGTGCGGCGGCGCTTCGGCGTCGCCGGGGGTCTCCGCCGCGTCGGCGGCCTCCCGGGCGTCGCGGATCCCGCCGTCGTACTGGTCGGTCTCGTGGAACGCCTCGGTGAGGGTGTAGCGGCACTTGGGCGCGAGGCGGAGTTCGCCGCCGCCCTCGGCGTTGGCGGTGACCAGCGCGGCCACCAGCTTCGCGGCGTCGCACGGCACCGACACCACGCCCCGCTTGCCGGTGCCCGGGGTGGCCGGGCGGGCCCGCTCCGCGTCGTCCTGGCCGGGTCGTGGGGCCTGTCGGTCGCCGTCGCGCCGGTCGTCGTCGGCCGCCGGGGTCAGCCGGGCCAGACCGGGGAGGGTGAGGGCGCGGTCGGCGGCGGCGGCCGCTCCGGCCGCTCCCACGACCAGGCTCCCCGCCAGCAAGCCGCTGGCGATAAACCATCGGGACCGCCGTCTGGGTCGGGTCGCGCCGTCTCCCTCTCGGTACGTGGACATCAACGGTGCCTACCTTCCTGCGTGCGTGACGTGACCACGCGCCGATTCGGGCGCGGGGGGCTCGACGTGTTCGCCGGCTACCAAACGCCACGATAGGTCCGCAATACGGACAGGAAGGTGTGAACGTGAATAGTGCCCTCTTTCATCTTCAAAGCTGTCAGACGGGCATCGATGTCACCCGCCGACGTGGATGCCGGGCCGACGCAGCGGGTCCCGTTCGGTCCGACGGATGATCTCCCGCACCACCGGCGGGGTGTCCCCCCGACCCAGGATGAGGTAGCGCGCCAGGTGCGCGATCGGGCTGCCCTCCGACCACTCGAAGTGCGCGTGCGGCCGGACGCCGGTGGCATCCCGCAGGGCCAGCAGGATCGCGGCGATCGCGTTCGGCGCGGCCGGGCTGTTGGCCCGCAGCACCCGGAAACCACCCACCTCGATCCCGTGCACGCGCAGCACCTGACTGAACTCCGACGGATCGACCACATCGATCTCCAGGAACAGCACGTCCGCGGCCCCGGGCACCGGATTCATCCCGCGCTGCGCCCGCTCCTTGAGCGTGTACTCCTTCACCGACCCCTTCTGTCGCTTGTTCGCGATCAGGTGCAGCTGCCCGTCGTGCGCCAGCGACTCCGTGATGAACCGACGGGCCGCCTCGTCGAACTCGATCCGCTCGGCGCGCAGCTCGGTGGTCCGGGTGACCCGGGAGACCAACGAGACCACGATGATGCCGAGGATGAACAGAGCGGAGATCGTGATCCCGTCCGGCTGTTCGATGACGTTCTCCAGCAGCGCGTACAGCAGCACCAGTGTCAGCACTGTGAAGCCGATCGCCGAGCCGCGCCGGTGGTGACGAGCCGCGGAGATCGTCACCGCCACCGCCCCGGAGACCATCATCGCCAGGATCCCGGTGGCGTACGCCCCGGCCTGGGCGTTGACGTCGGCGCGGAAGGCGATGGTGATGGCGACGCTGACGACGGTGTAGACGATCACCACGGGGCGTACGGCCCGCGCCCACTCCGGTGCCATGCCGTACGACGGCAGGTAGCGCGGCACGATGTTGATCAGCCCGGCCATCGCCGAGGCGCCGGCGAACCAGAGGATGAGCACGCTGCTCACGTCGTAGACGCTGCCGAACACCTCCCCCAGGTAGGTGTGCGCCAGGAACGCCAGCGCCCGCCCGTTCGCGCCGCCGCCCGGCCGGAACTCCTCCGCCGGGATGAGCGCCGTGGTCACGAAGGTCGTCGAGATCAGGTACACCGACATGATCAGCGCGGCGGTGGTGAGCAGCCGACGCGTGTTGCGGATCCGGGCGGCGAGCCGGGCCTGCTTGTCCGGGCCGTCGGCCGAGACCAGGGGCATCATGCTGACCCCGGTCTCGAAACCGGACAGCCCCAGCACCAGCAGCGGGAACGCCAGGACGGCGGTGAGCAGCACGTGGCCCGGCCCGCCACCGGTCGAGGTCACCGCGGCCGTCCAGCTCGACACGATGCCCGGGTCCTCGACGATCCGGGTCACCGCGACCACGACGATCACCGCGTTGAGCACCAGGAAGACAGCTACCAGCGGGATGGCCACCACCACCGCCTCGCGGAACCCGAGCAGGAACACCCCGCCGAGGATGAGCAGCAGCACCACCGTCACCACGACCGGCACCAGGGACCCGTGCAGGACGTCGGGCAGGTACGGGTTCTCCAACAGGTGCACTGTGGCGTCAGCCGAGGAGAGGGTGATCGTGATGATCCAGGAGGTGGCCACGAAGCCGAGCAGCACGAGGACGAAGATCTTGCCCCGCCAGAACGGCAACAACCGCTCCAACATCGCCACCGAGCCCTGACCGTGTGGGCTCTCCTGGGCCACCCGCCGGTACATCGGCAGCATGCCGAACAGGGTGAGCACGACGATCAACAGGGTCGCCAGCGGGGAGAGCGCTCCGGCCGCCACCGCAGCGATGCCCGGCAGGTACGACAGCGTGGAGAAGTAGTCAACGCCGGTCAGGCACATCACCTGCCACCAGGCGTGCCGACGGCTCTGCCCCTCGGTCGCCTCGGGGCCGGGCGGTTGCACCTGGTGCTGGAAGAGCCACCGGCGCAGCGGGCTGGCCGGCGGCGCCGAGCGGGCCGGCGTGGCCACGCGTTCTGGCACCACGACGCCCTGCCGGCCGCCCCGGTGTGGGCGGGCCGGATCGCGGGCCGCCCGCAGCGCCGGGTCCGGCCCGCTCGGCGCGTGGCGGCGCCCGCTCCAGCGTCGTGGTTTCGCCCGGTCCTCGTCACCCATCGTCAGTCCCACCCTCACAGGTCCTGATCCGACGGTAGGCGGTGCCCGGGCGCCCGATCGGCGGAACCGGGCACCTGTTCGGCCTGCTCAGGACCGGTCCGGGACGGCGAGCAGCCGGGCCAGCGCGGGTGGGTCGGCGACGGTCACCGTGGCCGCCGGGTGCCGGGGCCGCCCCCCGGGCACCAGCGCCGGCACGGGTACGCCGAAGCGCAGACAGATCCCGCCGGCCGCACTGCTGCCGAAGGTCGCACCGCCGTCGGCCAGCGACAGGTGCGGGCCGATCGCCCGCCACCAGCGATACGGACCGCTCACCTCGACGGCTGTGACATTGTCCCGGTCGGTCCGCAGCTGCCACGGCCCGTACCGGATGGTCAGGTCCCGTTCGCCGACGGCGACCCAGGCCGTCGCCGGGCGGACCCCCAGCAAAGCCAGCACCGGGCGGAACACCGGATCGAATCGGAACGGAAAGCGTGCCGCGACGCCGGTCATCGGGCGCCGGGCCGAGCGGTGGGTCGCGACACGGGGCCACCCGGCCGAAGGGGGCCGGGCCGCGCGGGTCGGGGGCGGGCGGCGGGCCGACGCCGGGCCAGGACGGTCATGGCGCGGGCGTACCCGATCCGAGCCCGCCGACACCCCCGGATCCGCACGCCGTTCGACGTGACCCCCGTTCGGCGCTCCCCCACCGTCGGCCGACACCCCCCCGGGCCGGCCGACGGTGGCAGACGGTCGACACCCCCCGGGCCGACCGGCTGTCCCCTGCGTGACCGGCCCGACCTCGGGCTGCCACGCGGGGTGGAACTGGTGGGACGCGCCCCCGCGCTCCGCCGCCCCCCACGGGGCGGAGCGCGGGGGCCCCCCGTCCCGGCTACTGCAGGAACGCCCCGAGGGGCGATAGCAGCAACCGGCCGAGCGCCGCGGCGTTGTCGTCCAACCGTCTGCGCTCACACTCGCGGGCGTCCGGGTCGTGCCGGCACCGCCAGATCTTCTGCGCGTTGCGCCAGGCGACATCGCGGGTGTACTCGACCAGTTCCCCCTGGTACCAGTCGTCGATGTCGCCGTTGAGCATGTCGATGAGCAGCTGCCACCGCTCCAGGTAGCCCCGGCGCAGGCCGGGGATCTTGTCCGCGAAGATGTTGTTGATCTCGAGGTAGTCGTGGTGCTGGTCGCTGCCGTCGACCGGCTCCGACTCCAGGTGGTCGAACGTGGTCACCAGGGCGAACGGCAGGTCGAAGTTGATGTGCGCGTTCACCCCGGCCGCCGCCGACGGCAGCGGCCGGGCATCCGGCCCCTGCATCCGCTCGAAGAGGCACGACCACGCCTTCGGGGTGCCGGGGCTGGAGTCGGTCCACAGCCGCATCGCGTCGAAGTACCGGGCGGCGAACTCGACGTCGAGCCGGGAGAGAAAGACCGGGTCGACGAAGCGGTCGTCGTACAGCCCGTCCAGCACGCTGCTGGTGATGGTCAGGTAGAGCTTGTTGAAGTCAGCGAGGGGACAACTCTCTTCCAACGGTGGCAGCCGGACCAGCATGTCCTGGAGCTTGGTCAGGTGATCGACCACGGCCGGCACGTCCGCGGGATGATCGGCGAGCAGGTCGACGATGTCCCGGTGCACGGGCCCCCAGACCGGTTCGATCATTTCTCCTCCATCGTGGTCGGCGGCATCCCCCGTGCCGTCGTCGACGCGGCCCAGCCTCTCAGCCGACACCGGCCCGCCGGATCAGTAGAACGACGTATCCCGGCGCGCACACGCGCCGGGATACGTACTTCAGTGGTCGGGTCGGTCAGGCCCGCTGGTTGCGCAACTGGATCGCGCTGGCCTGCACGCGGGTACGGACCTGGAGCTTGTCGAAGATGTGCGACACGTGCACCCCGATGGTCCGCTCGCTGATGAACAGCCGCTGCCCGATCTCCCTGTTGGTCAACCCCTCGGCGACCAGGGCGAGCACTTCCCGCTCCCGGGCGGTGAGCGCCGCCAATTCGTCGTCGGACGCCTCGACCGGAACGCTGCGCGTGCCGGTGGTGCTGTCGTGCTCGTCCAGCGACACCCGGGCCCGCCCGGCGAGCTCGCGGATCTCCGAGGTCAACGGCACCGCGCCCAACCCCTGCGCCACCCGGTACGCCTCCCGCAGGAGCTTGCCGGCGGTGGCCACCCGGCTGCGCCGGGCCAGCAGAGCCTCGGCCTGCCGCAGCCGCGAGTAGGCCGCCGGGTAGGGGTGATTGCGTCGATCCCACTCGGCGGCCGACGTGGCCCACAGCTCCGGGTCGCTGCCGTCGAGGCGGCTCACCTCGGCGGCGCACAGCGCCAGGAAGCCCTCCACCACCGAGCGCACCGGCCGAGCGGCACCGGCGCTCTTGCGCGCCACCCGCTCGGCCACGTCGCGCAGCCGGCGCACCGCCGTCGGGTCCACCTCCACAGTACGGCTGGCGTGCGCCTCCGCCTCGGCGCGCAGGCCGTGCCAGACCAGCGCGGAGAGGATCATCACGTCGTCGGAACGGCTCTCGGTGAGGCCGCGCTGCACCGCCTGCCGCGCCACGTCGTGCCGGCCCTCCCACATGGCCAGCCCGGAGCGCAGGGTGAGCAATGGAATGACGTGTCGCGCCCCGCCGCCGGCGAGCAGGGTCGCCACCGCGTCGAGGTCCCGACCGGCGGCCTCGATGTCGCCGTAGCCCACCGACAGCCGGCACCGGGCCAACAGCAGCTCCACGGCGTCCGCACCGGACGGTCGGTGCCGCAGGGCCGCCGCCACCACCTTCTCCGCCTCGGCCCACTGACCGACCCGGAACAGCCCGTTGATGGCGATGGCCAGCAGCCGGGTGCCCCAGGTGCGGCCCAGCCCCAGCTCGGCCACCCGCTCGGCGCCCCGCCGGGCCACCACGACGCCCTCTTCGAGGACGTTGAGCGGCCCGGTCAGCAGCTCCGCCAGGTGCAGGTACGCGCAGGCCACGTCCTCGGGCTGACCGGCACGCTCGGCGGTGTCGAGGGCGTCGCGCATGACCGCCAGACCGGCGTCCGGGTCCTCCAGGCAGGCGTCGCTGAAGCCCAATGCCGAACTGGCCAGCACCACCTCGGTGGCGGAGCCCGCGACGTTCTCGGCCAACGCCAGCGCCTCGCGGGCCCGCTCGCCGGCGTCGGCGTAGCGGCCCAGGTGCAGCAGCAGCTCGGCCAGGCGGGCGGCGGCGCTCGCCCGGTCCCGAGGGGAGCAGTCCCCCGCCTTCAACGCCCGCTGGTATTCCTCCTCGGCCAGCGCGGAGCGGCCGGCGGCGGCCAGGTAACGGGCCCGGCGGATGTGCAGCGCGCAGCTCGGCTCGCCACCCCGCAGCGTGGCCAACTCCTCCAGCAGGGCCAACGCGCGGGCGTGTTCCCCACAGTGGTGGGCCGCCTCGGCGGCGTTCTCGAGCAACTCGACCCGGTCCACAGTCAGCGGGCCCAGCTCGGCGGCCAACTGCAACGCCGCCGACCAGTGCCGGTGCGCCTCGGCGTAACCGTGCAGCCGCTCGGCCTCCTGGGCGGCGGCCACCGCCGCCGGCAGGGCGCGCGCCGGCTCGCCGGCCAGCCGCCAGTGGTGCGCCAGACGGGCCTGGTGCAGCTCACCCGGCGCCGTGGTCAGCGCCTCGGCGTAGCGGCGGTGCAGCCCGGAGCGCTCGGCCGGCAGCAACTCGTGCGCCAGCACCTCGGCCACGAGGCGGTGCCGCAGTCGGTAGCCCTCGTCGGCGCCGACCAGCAGCCGGTGCGCCACCGCTGCCCGGGCCGCGGCGATCAGCTCGTCCTCCGGCATCCGCAGCACCTCGGCCAGCAACCAGTGCTGCACCGGCTCGACACCGGCGGCCACCGCGTGCACCACGGCGTGCGCGTGCTGGGGCAGCGCGTCGACCCGGTCGAGGAAGATCTCCCGCAGCGTCTCGGACAGGCCGTCGCGGCCGTCGCGCAGGTCCCGGGCCAGCTCCTCGATGACGAACGGGTTGCCGCCGCTGCGCTGCCACACCTGCTCGGCCGCGTCGGCGGCCAGCGGTCGGCCGACCACCGCGGCGGCGAGGGTCTCGGTGTCGACCCGACCCAGCGGCGCCAGGTCGAGCACCCGCACCGTGCGGAGCCGACGCAACTCGGTGAGCACCCGGCGCAGCGGGTGGGCGCCCTGCAACGACTCGGCACGCACCGCCGCCAGCACCGACAGCTGAAGATCACCCAGACCGGCGAGCAGGTAGAGCAGGAGCTGCCGGGTGCTGCGGTCGACCCACTGGAGGTCGTCGAGGATCAGCACCAGCGGGCGACCCTCGGCGATCAGGTGCAGGCCCCGGGAGACCCGCTCCAGCAACGCGCCGGCGCCGTCCGGGCCGGCGGTCTCGTCGGCGAACATCTGCAACAGCCCTCGCACCGCCGAGGAGGTGCGGGCGGGCGAGGCGGACACCTCGGCGTCGAACCGGCGCAACGCCTGCAGCAGCGGGTGCAGCGGGGAGGCGTCACCGATGTCCAGGCAGCTGCCGGTGAGCACCACGGCGCCGCGCTCCCGCAGGCGGTTGCCGATCTCGCCCAACAGCCGGGTCTTTCCCACTCCGCTCTCGCCGGTCAGGAAGACCGCTGCGGTCTGCCCGTGCGCGGCGTCACCAAGCAACGCGGACCGAACCGTCTGCACCAGCTCGGCCCGGCCCACGAGCGGTGCGGTGTCCACATCGCTGGCCATGCCACGCAGCCTAATCACAGGGCCCCACACCGTTCTACGGCCGCCTACCGCTTGTGGTACTCCTCGCGTCGACTTTGCGACTAAAGGTTGCAGGTGGCCGACATACGTCGTTCGGCAGATCCCCTGTCGGCCCAGGAATGCCAATCTCCGGAGGTGATCAGGCAACAGCGGGGAGAAAGGCCGGTGCGATACCCATGACCACCAGCATCATCGTCGACGCGCAACGGACCGTCACCCCGCTCTGGCCGGTACCCCAGGAGCGGCGCATCGTCACCGTCCTCTTCGCCGACATCGTCGGCTCCACGGCCCTGGTGGACCGGCTCGACCCGGAGGACGTCCGAGCGTTGCAGCGGGCCTACTTCGACACCGTCGCCGGTGTGCTGCACCGCTGGCAGGGGGTGGTGGAGAAGTACATCGGCGACGCCGTGATGGCACTCTTCGGCGCTCGGCACTCCGACGGCTTCGACGCGTACCGGGCGGTGCGCGCCGGGCTGGAGATCCAGGCCGCGCTGGACCGACGGCCCATGGTCGACGGCATCAGGCTGCGCGTCCGGGTCGGTGTCGCCACCGGCGAGGTGGTGGTCGACCTGGGCGACGTCGTCACCGGCGGGCACGGTGTGGCCAGCGGCGCGGTGATCACCGCCGCGGCGCGCCTGCAGGAGTACGCAGCGCCCGGTGCCGTCGCACTCTGCGCGGCCACCGCCCGTGCCACCGCCGGCCTGATCACCCAACGTCAGCTGACGCCGGTGCCGGTCGCCGGCCGGGTGCCGCCGGTGCCGGTCTGGCACGCCGTCGGTCCGGTACGCCCCGGCGCCGACCGGCACGACGGCCCGTTGATCGGTCGACGCCGCGAACTGGCCACCATCCGCGACCAGTTGAGCGCGGCCATCCGGGACCGGACGCCGCGCTGGATCTCCCTGGTCGGCCCCACCGGCAGTGGCCGCAGCCGGCTGCTGCATGAGCTGACCCGCGGGCTGACCACGGTGGACGGCTTGTCGGTCCGCTGGTGTGTGGCGGCCTGCCAGCCGTACCCCGATCAGGTGTTGGCGCCGGTCGCGCACCTGCTCCGCGGCCTCGCCGGGATCCGGCACAGCGACGGCCCGGCGGCGGTCCACGACCGGCTCGTCGCCGCCCTGACGCCGCTGTTCCCGCCGACCAGGGTGGCCACCGCGGTCCCGGCGCTCCAGCGGATGCTGACCACCCCGGACGGCTCGGCCGCCCTCGCCGGGGCGGCGATCTTCCGGGAGGTCCTGCTGCGGCTGGCCGCCCACCGGCCGCTGATCGTGGCCGTCGACGACCTGGACCGGGCCGCGCCCGCGGTGAGCCGGTTCCTGCACGCGCTCTTCGGCGCGGCGACGGAACGCGGACTGCCGCTGGCCCTGCTCACTGTGCACCAACCGCAGTGGGCCGACACCCGGCCCGGCCCGGCCCGACAGATGACTATCGGACCACTGGCCACTGTGCAGTCCGGACGGCTGCTGCGCCACCTGCTCACCCGGGCCGGACAGCCGGTGGCACTGGTCGACCGGCTGCTGCCGCTGGTGGGAGGCCGGCCCGGGCACGCCACGGCGTACGTCACGTCACTGGTGGACGGCGCCGATCCGGCGGCGCTCGCGCTGCCCGAGGCGGTGCGCCGGGCCGTCGGAGCGGAGCTGGACCACCTCGACGGTGAGCGGCGGGCGGTACTGATGGCCGCCGGCACCCTCGGTGGTCTGATCTCCGGCCCGACAGTGGACCGGGCACTCGGCTGGACGCCCGGCCGGTCCGCATCCGCGCTCCGCAGGCTGGTCGCCGCCGGGCTGCTGCTCCCCCACCACGCCGCCGGGTACGCGTTCGCCGCGCCCGCGCTGCGCCAGGTCGCCGCCGAGCGGTTGCCCCGCGCCCTGCGGGCCGTCTTCCAACGTCGGGCCGTCAGCGTCGCGCACCTCGACACCGTGCACCGGGACGCCAACCCGCCCGACCCCGCTGTCAACGGCTCGGCGGCGAGGAACGCCGAGATCGTGCGCCTCGACACCGTTGGTGCTCGGACCGGCCGCCTCGACGCCGTCTTCGCGGCGCTGGCCTCGGCGGGGCCGGGCGGTGTCACCGGTCCGACCGGGCTGAGGCGAGCCAACCCCACCCCGACGATGGCCACCCGTCCCGGCGCCGAGCGCACGGCCGGCCCCCACCGGCTCCGAGCCGTCGCTTCGGTGGGCGACGTACCGCCGACGCCAGCCACAGCGGCGTCCGTGTCTGCGCGCGGTGGAGGTGGTAGCTCGCCCCGGGACGTCGGACGGCCCGCCGTGCCGGTCCGCCTCACGCCGGCGAGTCCGGCCGGGCACTGGACACTCGCCGACGCCGGCAGTCCACCGGGCGTGGTGCGGGCAATACCCCGCCCGCCGTTGATCCGCCCCCTGGACGGCCTGCCCGCCTCCGCCTGACTGCGGGGCATCGGAGGGGGTCAGGACGGGTCAGGACTGTCGCCCGCCGAACTGCCAGTTGTGCACCTCGATGTCGGCGTACCGGTCCACCGTCAGGACGGCGCGCGCCGCCTCCGGGTTCGGTGCCCGGAGCAGCGCGGCGGTGCCGAGCCAGGTGACGCCGTCGTCGGCCAGCAGGGGCCCGTACGCGATCAGCTCGTCCGGGTCGGGTGGCACGGCCAGGTCGACGGCCTGCCCGGCGCCGAGGCCGAGCACCAGATAACGGTTGCCGCCGGTCCGGCCGCCCGGGAAGTCCCACATGGTGCGGCCCAGCGTGTTGTGCCATCGGCGCAGCATCACGTCCCGGTACACGCCGGCCTGGTAGTTCGGCTCCTCGAAGGCGAATGCCCGCGCGGCGGCCGGGTCGGGCAGGTCGACGATGTGCACGCTGCCGGTGGGTGTGTCGCCGACGACTGTCGGGCCACGGGCGATCATCTCCGCCGCGTACCGATCCATGTAGGACCAGTGCTCGGGCAACAGCTCGTCGCGCAACGCCATCGAGCCGGGCCGGTCACTGTGGTAACAGAGAAACTCCACGCCTCATTCTCGCCGGGTGCCCCTCATCGAAGGCGGCCGGGCCGCTACCGCACCGACGCCGAGGCCAGCAGCGCCGCTGTGGGCAGCGCGAGCAGGCCGTCCGGGCCACGGTAGCGGGCGGTCAGCTCGTCGTACGCGGCACGAATGCGGGTGATCATGGCAGCCGGCTGGGTCTCCATCACCAGACCCGGCTTGCTGATGCCGTTGGCAGGGCCGCTCCACCAGGCATCCGGGTCGGTGCGGTGGGCCCAGGTGATCGGAGCGCAGCGCACGTCGGTGAGCCCGGCCTGGTCAAGGAGGCCCGTCAACCCATCGGGGGTACGCGGGAAGTCCCGATCGGCGTGCACCGTCGGGGCGGCGACGGCGCGACGGTCGACGCCAGCGGCGTCGAAGACCTCGCCCCAGAGGCTCTGCGCCTCGGGCGGGGGGTGCGGCCACACGGTGACCGCGACCCGACCAGCGGACCGGACGACCCGTCGCAGCTCGGTGATCGCGGCCAGCGGATCGCCCACGTGATTGATCACGAAGTTCGCCACGGCCCGCGTCGAACGACGGCCCCGCGCGGTGGTGAGCCGCCGTCCACGCCTGCCGTGAGCCGGCCAGTGGGAGCGGCTGAGCCGCTCACCAGCGGTGACTAGGATTGGTCCGTCATGCTGCTACGGGTGCTCGGGCCGCTTGAGGTCGAGGTCGACACAGGCGGGCCGGTCGACCTCGGCGGCCCCCGCCAACGCGCCGTGCTCGCGCTGCTGCTCGCGGCCCGCGGCGAGGTCGTCTCCGTCGGGCAGATGATCGAGGATCTGTGGCGGGGGGACGCGCCGCCGCGGGCGATCGCCTCCCTCCAGGCGTACGTCTCGCATCTGCGCCGCCTCCTGGAGCCGACCCGCGAGCGCCGTGCGCCGGCCCGGGTCCTGGTGACCGCGCCACCGGGCTACGCGCTGCGGCTGCCCTCTGATGCCGTCGACGCCGGTCGGTTCGAGACGCTGCTCGCCCAGGCGCGTACGGTCGGCCCCGCCGACCCGGGCCGGGCCCGTCAGTTGCTCAGCGGCGGCCTCGAACTGTGGCGCGGTCGGGCGTACGCCGAATTCGCCGCTGAGCCGTGGGCGCAGCCGGAGGTGCTGCGGCTGGAGGAACTGCGGCTCGGCGCCCGGGAGCTGCTGCTCGACGTGACGGTGCGCTGCGGCGACGCGGCCGAGGCGGTGCCGGAGGCTGAACTGTTGACCCGGCAGGCGCCGCTGCGGGAGGAGAGTTGGCGGCTGCTGGCGCTGGCGTTGTGGCGTACCGGTCGGCAGGGTGACGCGCTCGCCGCGCTGCGCCGGGCGCGGGCGACCCTGGCGGACCAGCTCGGACTGGACCCGGGCCCGGCGCTGGTCGAGGTGGAGTCCGCCATCCTGGGCCAGCGACTCGACCTGCTGCCACGGGCGCCGGCGACAGCGGTACGCGCCCGGCGGCAGGTGTCGGAGGAGGTCTTCGTCGGCCGGGAGACGGAGCTGGCGGCGCTCCGGCAGGCAGCCGCCGACGCGGTGGCGAGCGGGCCGCGCGTCGCGCTGCTCAGCGGTGAGGCCGGGGCCGGCAAGACGAGCCTGCTCGCCCGGTTCCGGGACGAGCTCACCGCCCACGGCTGGCTGGTCGCGGTCGGCCGCTGCCCGGAGGTCGAGGGTGCCCCGCCGGCCTGGGCCTGGGTGGAGGCGCTGCGGCAACTCGCCGAGCAGGCATCCCCGGGTGACGTCGCACCGGCGCTCGCCCCGCTGCTCGGCGGGGGCGGGGGCGACGGCGAGCCCGGCGGCGACGTCACCGCCGGCCGGTTCCGGCTGCACCGTGCCGTCGGCGCCTGGTTGGAGGCCGCCGCAGCCGGCAGACCGGTCACCGTGATCCTCGACGACCTGCACGCCGCGGACGCCGAGACGTTGCTGCTGTTGCAGAGCGTCACCGAGATGACCACCGGCACCGTCCTGTTCGTCGCGGCGCTGCGGCCCGCCGACAACACCGAGCGGCTCGCCGACACGATGGCCGTCCTGGCCCGCCGGTCACCCCACCGGATCCCGTTGGGCGGTCTGAGCACGTCCGAGGTTGAACGGCTGCTCGGCGCGCTGGCCCGGACCACCGTCGACTCGGACACGGTCGCCGCGTTGGCCGAGCGGACCGGCGGCAACCCGTTCTACGTCCGGGAGTCGGCGCGACTGCTCGCCGCCGAGGGCACGCTCGTGGCCACCTCCGAGGTGCCCGAGGGCGTACGCGACGTGCTGCGCCGACGACTCTCGCGCCTCCCGTCGACGACCGTCTCGGTGCTGCGTCTCGCCGCGGCCGTGGGGCGGGAGGCCGAGGTGCGAACGCTCGTCGACGCCGCCGGCACCGACGAGGGCACCGTCCTGCGGGCGCTGGAGGCCGGGCTGACCGCCGGGCTGCTCACCGAACCGGCGCCCGGGCGGGTGCGGTTCGTGCACGGCCTGGTCTGCGACACCATCTACACCGACCTGCCGCAGCTGCGCCGCACCCGCCTGCACGCGCGGATCGCCGCCGCCACCCGCCGGTTGCGGCCCGACGACTACCCCACCCTGGCCCACCAGTACGCCCGTGCCGCGTCGGCCGACACCGCGCCACTCGCCGTCGACTACGCCATCCGGGCCGCCGAGCTGGCCGAGCGGCGGTACGCGTACGACGCCGCGATCGAGCTGCTCAGCAACGCCGTCGAGGCCGCCGCCACGGTCGCCGGGGACCGCGACGCGCTCCGGGTCGACCTGCTCGGGCGGTTGCTGCGCGCCCAGGCGCGGGCCGGCGCGGTGGCCGCCGCCCGCCAGACCCGCGCTCGGGCGGTCGACGTTGCCGCGGCGTCCGGCCGCGACGACCTGCTGGTCGCGGCGTTCACCGCGTGGACCGTCCCCACCCCGTGGCTGACCCATGAGTACGGCGTGGTGGACCACCGGGTCGTCGAGCTGCTCACCCGGCTGCTGCGCGCCGACGACCTGGACCCGGTCGCCCGCTGCCGGCTGCTGGAGGCGCTGGCCACCGAGTTGGACGGCGAGTCCGACCCGCGAGGCGTGGCGGCCGGACGGGAGGCGCTGTCCCTCTCGCAGCGGCTGAGCGACCCCGAGCTGCGCGCCCTCGGGCTGGCCGCGCGGCTGCGCACCATGAGCTACGAGCGGGAGGCGCCGGAGCGCCGGACCTTCGCCCTCAAGCTGCGCGACCTCGCCGACGAGCACGGGCTGGTGACCTACCGTTCGGTCGCCGAGCAGGCGCTGGGCCACTGCGCTGCCGCGCTCAACGAGCCGGACGAACTGCGCCTCAGTGTCGCCCGGCAGGGGCGGCTGGCCGAGACGTACCAGCTGAACGAGGCGCAGACGATCAACCTGTGCTCGCTGGGTGCCCTCGCGCACATCGCCGGCGACTTCACCGCCGCCCGCCGGCACTACGACCAGGTCGAGGTGCAGATGCGACGGCAGGGTTCACTGCACGCCGAGGCGTTCCACTACTTCTCCACCGGCACCCTGCTGATCAGCCAGGGGCGGTTCGGTGAGCACCTGGAGGCGACCCGGCGGATACGGGGGTCGTTGGGCCCGATCGTGGACGACCTGCTGGCGCTGGCGCTGATCGGAAGCGGACGCCTGGACGAGGCACGGGCGACGCCGGTCGGGCGGCACACCTACCGCCCGGACTACTTCGAGTCGGCGCTGCTCAGCGTACGTGGGATGGTCGTCGTGGCGCTGGGTCGACGGGACCTGGCCCAACCCGTGATCGACGCGCTGCTTCCGGTCCGCGACCAACTGGCCGGTTTCTCCACCACAGCGGCCGTGGTGCGGCCGGTCGCGCTGACCCTCGGTGAGCTGTTCCGGCTGGTGGGCCGCACCGAGAAGGCGACCCGGCACTTCGCCCTCGCCGCGCGGGTGGCCCGCCGGTGGGAGTCGCCGCACTGGCTGGCCGAGGCGACGGCGGCGATGGCCCGCTGACCGTCCCGGTTGGCGGATTCCAAGCCGGTTCCAAGTGGTACCGAGCATGATCAACAGATCTGTGCCAGTTGATCCCTCGGAAAGGTCACCGTGAACCAGAACCACCGCGAAGCCATGGCCGACGTACGCGACATGTACATGGCGCACTCGGCGCTCCGTCGCGAGTTCAGCCTGCTGCCGCAGCTCGTCCGCGACGTCACCCCGGGCGACGCCACGCGCGCGGAGGTCGTCGGCGCCCACGCCGAGATGCTCTGCCACATCCTGCACCTGCACCACGAGGGCGAGGACCTGCTGCTCTGGCCCCTGCTGCTGGAGCGCGGAGGCGCGGAGGCAGAGGCGATCGTCCCCACCATGGAGGCGCAGCACCACGCCATCGAGGACGCCCACGCGGCGGCGGTCGCCCTCCTCCCCCAGTGGCGCCGTACCGCACGCGGCGGTGAGCAGCTCGCGGACACCCTGGAGCAGCTGCGCGCCGCGCTGATCGAGCACATGGCCCTGGAGGAGAGCGAGATCCTGCCGCTGGCGCAACGGCACGTCACCGCCCGGGAGTGGATGCAGCTCGGCGAGCACGGCATGAGCAAGTCCCCGAAGAAGCAGCTGCCATTGGCCTTCGGTCTGGCCATGTACGAGGGCGACCCGGAGGTGGTCAAGGCGGTGCTGGCGCACGCCCCGCTGCCGGCGCGACTGCTCATGCCGATCATCGCGCCCCGGCTGTACGCCAGCCACGCCAAGCGGGTGCACGGCACCGCCACGCCCCCACGCATCGGTGCCAGCGCCCGCTGAGCAAGGTCGGCGGCTCGCCCGACGCGGCTGGGTCGGCTTCGCGACCAGACCCCGCCCCGCCCCGCCCCGCCCCGCCCTGAACATGATCGACGCGGCGACCCTGCCGGCCGGGATCCCGGCCGGCTGGGTCGCCGGTAGTATTAGCCCACTCTGCCGCCTCCGGATACCGACGCCGGAGGCGCCAAGCGCGCCACGGGCGGGAGCGGCGAGACATCCGCAGAGGCGTGGAATGCCGAGATGGCGAGCGCGGCGAAGCGCCGGGAGGCGCTGACCTGAGCAGTCGGCGAGGTCACGTGGATACCGCTGTTGGCCATGAGCACGAGGATGACGTCGTCGAGGACGAAGTCGGCGCGAAGGCGACCCGCTTCCTTCGCACGGCGGGCCAGGTCGTCGATCGCTCTGAGCGCGTATTCACGGCGCGCCTCGAAATCAACTGCATGGGGAAAGGTCGACATAAGAGCTGCGGTAAAGCCTCGGTCGCGTGCGTGCAGTTCACACATCTTCTCGATCACGAGACAGAAACCGTGCCATGGATCCGGATCGGCCAGGCCCTCGTCGACAACGCCGCGACACGCGTACATCTGTTCTGCGAATGCCTCGGTGACCAGCATCTCCTTGGTCGGGAATCGGCGGTACAGGGTGGCGGGTGCAACCCCGGCGCGCCGTGCGACCTCCCGCATCGGCACGTCCAGGCCGTCAACGGCGAAGACGGCGCGAGCGGCCTCGAGGATGCGCTCGCGGTTGTCCAGGGCGTCGGAGCGAAGAGCGTGAGGCAAACGATCGGTCACGGCTCTCACTTTAGCGAGGCGGGCAGCGGCCCACGTTAGCGTCCCTGCGCATGAGGGCTTTGCAATTTTCGAAGTACGGTCCCGCGAGTGTCCTTGTAGTGTCGGAGACACCGGAACCGCACGCCGGACCCGGCCAGATACGGGTGACGGTTCGGGCGTCGGGTGTCAATCCGGCCGACACCTACGTTCGCGCCGGCCGATTCCAGGAATGGATTCCGCTCCGCCTGCCGCACGTGCCCGGTGTCGACGCTGCCGGTGTGGTGGATGAAATCGGTGACGGGGTGACCACGGCTCGAATAGGCGATGAGGTTTTCGGTATCACGGACTACGCCCAGATGGGCGGAGCGAACGCCGAATACGCCGTCCTGGCCGCGTGGGCACCGAAGCCGGCCGCCCTGACCTGGGAGCAGGCCGGCGGCGCGGCGGGCAACATCGAGACGGCCACCCGAGTGCTCGACCGGTTGGGCGTCACGGACGGCACCACGTTGTTGATCGAGGGCGCGGCCGGCGGGGTCGGTACGACAGCGATCCAGCTCGCTGTCGCTCGCGGTGCGGCCGTCATCGGCACGGCCCGCGACAGCAACCATGAATTCCTCGCCTCGCTCGGAGCGATCCCGACCACCTACGGCCCCAGGCTGGCCGAGCGTGTCCACACTCTGTCGCCCGGCGGGGTGGATGTCGTACTCGACTGTGCCGGCTCTGGTTCACTGCCAGACCTGGTCGGCCTGGTCGCGAGCCCGGACAGGGTGGTGAGCATCGCCGACATCAACGCCGCGGCCTACGGCGTGCACCTGTCGCGCGGCTCTGGCCCCGGCGCGGACACACCGGCCCTCGAAGGAATCGCCGCCGTCGGCGAACTCGCCGAACGGAGTCGTTTCACAGTGCCGGTCGCGGCTGTGTTCTCTCTGCAAGAGGCGGCCGCCGCGCACCAGCTGAGTGAGTCCCGCCATGCGCGAGGCAAGATCGTGCTGAAGCCGTAGGGTGCCAGACCCAGCCTCTGTCCACCTGACCCGAGCACGCGCGGTCCGCGGGACGGGTGCTCAGCGGGCGGCCAGGAAGGCCAGCACGCGCGGCCAGACTCCGGCGGTGGCGTCCGGGGAGTGCTCGGCCAGGTCCGGGTCGGTGAACAGGTGGCCCACGCCGGGATAGCGGAAGACCGTCAGGTCGGCGCCGGCGTCGGTCAGCGCCTGCTGCCACTCGTCGACCTCGTCCTGCGCGTCGTACGGATCGGGGTCGGCGAGGTGCAGCTGCACCGGCAACCCGGGTCGGACCGCGTCCGGGGCGCCGCCGGTGCCGTGCAGCAGGAGCAGACCGGCCGCGTCGGGGCGCTCGGCCAGCAGCGCCCCGGCCACCCCGGCGCCCATCGAGAAGCCGGCGAGGACCGTCTCCGGTGGCAGGTCACGCAGCGCGTCGCGGGCCCGGTCCAGCACCACCTCCTGGCCGATCTTGTCGAGCAGCGCGAAGCCCTCCTCAACGGTGTCGGTGGCCGGGACGCCGTACAGGTCGGGGGTGCTGACCTGATGCCCGGCGGCGCGCAACCGGTCGGCGGCGGTGCGCACGGCGGGCCGCAGCCCGTACACGGAGTGGAACAGCACGACGTGTCGCATCCGGTCATCCTGCCGCAGTCGACCGTCCGTCCGGTGGGGCCACGCGGGGTGGGAGCATGATCATGGTCGAGTCATCGGGGCCAGCCAGGATGCGTCATTCCATCTGTTCGCGGCTATGCCGATTCGCCTGCCCACGGGGGCGGCATGGCCTCGCGGGGTGAGGGCTAGCTCTACGGGGACGGAACGTCCGGCAGCAGGTCGTCGTCGTCGCGTCCGGTCTGGGGTAGCCCAGCCACAGCGGCGATGGCGTTGACGGCCTCGTCCAGTCCGGTGGTCTCGGGGAGGACGAGTTCGTCGGGCCAGCCCAGGACGTCATGGGCGGCGTACCAGCCGCTCATGTGCTCGGCGGTGAACTCACCGGCCTGCGGGCGGGTGAGGTGCCGGCGCAGGGTCTCGGCCAGGGACACGTCGAGATAGCAGAACAGCGACCGCCCGCGGTGACCGTCCCGCAGGGAGGTCAACATGCCGCGGTAGCGGCCAGCGTGCATGATGCCGTCCAACACCACGTGGTAGCCGTGGTCCAGCGCGAACCGGACGGTCTGCGCGATCAGCGCAGGCGCGATGCCGCCGGGCAGGTCCCGCTCGCGCAGCAGGATGCGGCGCAGGTAGTCCTGCTCGACCAGGGCGCAGCCCCGGCCGTGCCGGCGTCGTAGCTCGCGGGCGATGCTGCTCTTGCCCGAGCCGGAGTTGCCCCGAACGCAGACGAGGATCGTGTCCGGGCTACCGGTGGGGTCAGCGAACACCACGCCTCCTCGGCGTCAATCGTTGCGCACTGTGAGATTGAGGGCGGCGACGGTCAGCTGGGTGAGGTCAGGAAGTTGGCCCTCGTCGAGGGTGACGCCGCGCAGGTTGTCCAGCGGCGTCTTGAGTCCCTGGAGCCGGCTGCCCCGCAGGTCGGTGCCGTCGAGGTGGCAGGAGTCCAATTCCAGGCCGGCGAGGTCACAGGACCGCAGCGCGATGCGAGGTAGTCGGCAGGAGGACCACGCGCCGTTGGTGAGAGTGCAGTCAGTGAAGGCGACCGAGCCGGCGGCGGTGACGCGGTGGAAGGTGGCGTAGTCGAAGCGGCAGCGGTCGAACAGGACGTCCTTGAGGCGCACGTCGGTGAGTCTGGTGCCGGTGAACCGGGAGCCGGTAATGGCGCAACGTTCGACGATCATGCCGGTCAGAGTCGCGCCGGAGAAGTCGGTACGGGTTATCTCGCAGCCGTAGAGGCTTCCGGCTCCCCAGGTGCTCTCGCTCAGGTCCACGCCGGTGATCAGGCTGCTGCGGATGCGGGGGTCCTCCAGGTGCGAGCCGTGCCACGCTGCGCCGTTGACGAGGGCCTCGGTGAGGCCGCCGGCCAGGTCCGTCGTGGTGTCGAGGTCGTCCGGTTCGAGGTCCGGCAGCAGGACCTTCATGTCCCCGATCGTGGTGGTGCGCATGTGTCCTCAACCTCCGTGGGCGCGGGGTAGGCACGCCACCCCTGCGGTCCGTCGTCACGACGTGACCCGCGGATCAAGAGTCAGACCAGTGCCGCCAGCCGCGCGACCAGGTCCGGCGGTGGCGGCATCGCGGCGATCTCGCGGCTGACCTGCACGGCGGCGGTACGCAGGCGCTCGTCGGTGAGCAGCTGGGTCAGCGCCCGCGCGGTGATGTCCCGGGGGCGCAGCGCCAGGCCGGCGCCCCGGCGGGCCACCAGCTCGGCGTTGTGCCGCCGGTCCCCCGGGCCCGTGGTGGCCAGCTGGGGCAGACCGGCGGCGAGGGCGCCGAAGGCGCTGCCCGCACCACCGTGGTGCACCAGCGCCGCGCTCGTCGGCAACGCCTCGTCGAGCGGGATCCAGTCGACCACCCGCACGTTGGCGGGCAACGAGCGGGCCGACCGCTCGTCGGGGCGGACCAGCACGATCTCGGCGTCCACCTCGGCGGCGGCGGTCACCACGGCGGGCATCGGCCCCCGGTCGCCGGGGCCGGTCAGGGTGCTGCGGGTGACCAGGATCCGGGGGCGCTCACCCGGCTCGCGCAGCCAGGCCGGCAGCTCGCCGCCGCCGACATAGGACGTGTAGCGCATCGGCCAGCCGCCCTGGGTGGCAACGCTGGGCGGGGCCACGGCGAGGGCGGCGGCCGGCGCGGGCAGCTCGGTGAGGCCGTGACGGCGCAGCGCGGCGCCGAGTCGGGCGACGGTGGCGCGGACCAGGTCCCGCCCGTCGAAGAGGGCGTTCTCCTGGCGTACGGCCGGCACGTCGAGGCGTGCGGCGGCCACCGCACCGGCGACCGCGAACGGTTCGTACAGCACCAGATCCGGCCGCCACTGGGTGGCCAGCGCGACCACCGGATCGGTGAGCTGGTCGTTGAGCGCGCCGAACAGCAGGCCGGCGCCCCGGGTGCCGGCGGTGCCGGCCATCTCCGCCCGCGCGATCAGCGGATGGCGGGGAAAGACCCGCAGCGCGATCCGGCCGAACTCGAAGCCCGGCGCGATGTCGTGCACCGGCAGACCGGCGTCGGCGGCGGCGAGAGCACCACCGCCGGTGGCCACCAGCACGTCGTGGCCGGCGTCGCGGAGCGCGACCGCGAGCGGCACCAGCGGGAAGACGTGCCCGACGAGCGGAGCGGAGACCACCAGCACGCGCATGGGCAGGATCCTATGTCGACAACTGCCACACCTGCCGGCCCGCCAGCGGTCGAGTCGTTCCGTGACCTCGTCGTCGAGCCGTATCTAGGGGGCCCGGTACGTCGGGCAGCGGTCAGGCGGACGGTCGCTGGTCGACGATGCGGCGCATCTTGCCCATCGACCGTTCCACGGTGTCGGGGGCGAGGACGTCGACCGCCACGCTCACGCCGATGGTGTTCTTCACCAGTTGAACCAGCGTGCTGCCGGCCCGCTCGGCGGCGTCCACGTCGATGTCGGCCCGCCGCTCCACCCGTACCGTCAGGGTGTCCAGCCGGTCGTGCCGATCGAGGACGCACTGGAAGTGCGGCGAGAGCTGCGGGGTGCGCAGGATCAGCTCCTCGATCTGGGTGGGGAAGATGTTCACCCCCCGCAGGATCATCATGTCGTCGGTCCGGCCGGTGATCTTCTCGATCCGGCGCATCGGCCTTGCGGTGCCGGGCAGCAGCCGGGTCAGGTCGCGGGTGCGATAACGCACGACCGGCATCGCCTCCTTGGTCAGGGAGGTCAACACCAGCTCACCCCGCTCACCGTCGGGCAGCACCGCCCCGGTGACCGGATCGATGATCTCCGGGTAGAAGTGGTCCTCCCAGAGGTGCAGCCCGTCCTTGGTCTCGACGCACTCGGTCGCGACGCCGGGGCCCATCACCTCGGAGAGCCCGTAGATGTCGACGGCGTGGATGTCCAGCTGCTGCTCGATCTCGCGGCGCATGTCCTCGGTCCACGGCTCGGCGCCGAAGATGCCCACCTGCAGTGAGGTGGCGCGCGGGTCGACGCCCTGGCGGCGCATCTCGTCGACGATGGCCAGCAGGTAGCTGGGCGTGACCATGATGACCTCGGGCTCGAAGTCGCGGATCAGCATGACCTGACGCTCGGTCATGCCCCCGGAGACGGGGATGACAGTGCAGCCCAGCTCCTCGGCCCCGTAGTGCGCGCCCAGGCCGCCGGTGAAGAGCCCGTAGCCGTACGCGACGTGCACCCGGTCGCCGGGACGGCCGCCGGAGGCGCGGATCGAGCGGGCCATCAGCCGCGTCCAGGTGCGCAGGTCGTCGCGGGTGTAGCCGACAACTGTCGGCCGGCCGGTGGTGCCGGAGGAGGCGTGCAGGCGGGCGACCCGCTCCCGGGGTACGGCGAACATGCCGAACGGGTAGTTCTCCCGCAGCTCCGCCTTCCCGGTGAACGGGAAGCGCGCCAGGTCGTCGAGATCCCGGCAGTCGTCGGGGTGCACGCCGGCCGCGTCGAACGCCCGGCGGTAGTGCGGCACGTTGTCGTACGCGTGCCGCAACGACCAGCGCAGTCGGTCACGTTGCAGGGCGCGCAGCTCGTCGATGCCGGCGCGCTCGATCGGCTCCAGCTCCTCCGGACGAGGGGTGCGGTCCTGCATCGGCTGCCTCCTTGGCGCGGCGGTCCCGGTGGGGCTGCGGGTACCGTACGCCCGCTGTCGCCGGGGCCGGCGGGGCGGTCAGCGGGTGGCCGGCAGCCGGTGCAGGGCGTCGACCAGCGGCGCCAGCTCGGGGGTGGCCTCCGCCTGGGCGAGCGCGTCGGTGAGCACCCGGTCGTGGGTGGGTCGGGTCTGCGCGAGCAGCTCGGAGCCGGCCGGGGTCAGCTCGGTGTAGATGCCGCGCCGGTCGTCGGCGCAGAGGATGCGGGTGAGCAGCCCCCGCTGTTCGAGGCGGGTGACCAGCCGGGTGGTGGCGCTGCCGGAGAGCGCGGCGGCGCGGGCGAGCTGGCTCATCCGCATGTGCCAGCCGTCCTGCCGGGAGAGCGCGTCGAGCACCGTGTATTCGACGACGGAGAGGTCGTGGTCGGCCTGCAGGGCCCGCTCCAGGGATGTCTCGATCAGCCCGTGCAGGGCGGCGAGGGTGCGCCAGCCCTGCGCGCGGATCTCGACCGCGTCGTCGGCGATGCCCATGCCGGCCTCCTGGGTGTGATCTGAACGGACCCCAGACTACCACGCTTGCGCCGATATAAAGCGCGTGCAAGTATTTCGTTGCCGGCGCGTGTAGTTGCACGCGCCGCATATCTGACCTCTCCGGATGGGAAGACCATGTCCGTACGCCACAAGTCCCTGCCGCCCGGCCTGATCGCGCTGGCCATCGGCGCCTTCGGCATCGGGCTCACCGAATTCGTGATCATGGGGCTGTTGCCCGAGGTGGCCGCCGACTTCGCGGTCAGCGAACCGGTGGCCGGCTGGCTGATCTCCGGCTACGCGCTCAGCGTTGCCGTCGGCGGGGTCGCCCTCACCGCGGCGGTCACCCGCCTGCCGCGCAAACCCGTGCTGCTCGGCCTGATGGTGCTCTTCATCATCGGCAACCTGCTCTCCGCCGTCGCCGGCGACTACACAGTGATGATGGCCGGCCGGATCGTCGCCGCGCTCTGCCATGGCGCGTTCTTCGGCATCGGCGCCGTGGTCGCCGCCGGCCTTGTCGCACCGGCCCGCCGGGCGGGCGCCATCGCCATGATGTTCGCCGGCCTGACCATCGCCAACGTGCTCGGCGTGCCGTTCGGCACCTTCCTCGGGCAGCACTTCGGCTGGCGGTCGACGTTCTGGGCGATCACCGCCATCGGGGTCGTCGCTCTGATCGGGCTGGCCCTGCTGATTCCGGCGGGCGACACCGCCAACGCCGACCGCCCGGCCGGTGGGCTGCGCGGCGAGTTGCGCGCCTTCACCAGCCCGCAGGTCTGGCTCTCCCTGGTGATCACCGTCCTGGGCTTCGGCGGGATGTTCGGCGCGTTCACCTACATCGCCTACACGTTGACCGAGGTCAGCGGCTTCGCCACCAGCACCGTGCCGTGGCTGCTCGTCCTCTTCGGCGTGGGGCTCTTCGCGGGCAACCTGCTCGGCGGCCGGGCGGCGGACAGGTCACTGTCGCGCACGCTGGTCACCGTCCTGGCGGTGCTCACAGTGGTGCTCGTCGGCTTCGCGCTGACCGCCACGAACCCGGTGCTGACCATCGTCGCGCTGGTGCTGATGGGTGGCTTCGGCTTCGCCACGGTGCCGCCCCTGCAAATGCGGATCATGCGGTACGCCCATCAGGCGCCGACCCTGGCGTCCGGGGCGAACATCGCCGCGTTCAACCTCGGCAACGCGTTGGGCGCGTGGATCGGCGGGGTGACCATCGCCGCCGGACTCGGCTACACCTCGCCGATCTGGGCCGGCGCCGCACTGACCCTCATCGGTCTGGGCGTACTCCTCGCAGCGCTGCGGTTGGCGCGCCGCGACGAGCCGGCCCAGGCCGACGCGAGCCTGGTGGACGCCCCTGTCTGACCTCGCCGGGAGGAGGACGCCGGGCCGGGCGGATGCCCGACCCGGCGTCGCTCTGATCATCGCTCTGCCATCTTCTCGCAATTGCAAAAGATGTGCAACAAGGTCTGGACAGCGCGCCCCTGCCGTAACTAGCCTGATCGCTATGAGTCCTTACATTGTGGATCCCTGGGCCTGGCAGGAGAGCTGGGACCGCCAGCAGGAGGCCTACCTCCCAGACCGGGAGCAGCGCTTCACCGCCATGCTCGACACCGTCGACGCGGTCCTCGACGGCCGGCCGCCGCGCGTGCTCGACCTGGCCGGCGGCACCGGCACCATCTCGCTGCGAACGCTGGCGCGCTTCCCCGCCGCCGAGACCACACTGGTCGACCTCGACCCGGCGCTGCTCGCCATCGCCGACGCCTCGCTGGCCGACCGGGCCACCATCATCACGGCCGACCTCGGCACCCCCGAGTGGCGCTCCACGCTGCCGCACCAGGAGTACGACGCAGTGCTCACCGCCACCGCCCTGCACTGGCTGCCGGCCGACCGGCTCGGGCAGCTCTACGCCGAGCTGCGCGACGTGCTGCGGCCGGGCGGCGTCTTCGTCAACGCCGATCACATGCCCGACGACACAGTGCCGGAGCTGACCAAGCGGCTGATGGACCGGGCACGGGACCGGCGCAACGCCCGGTACGCCGCCGGCTCGATGCTGTCCTGGTCGGACTGGTGGGAGCGGGCCGGCGCCGACCCGGCGCTCGCCCCGCTGGTCGCCCAGCGACACGCCATCTACCCGACCGGGCACAGCCCCGAGTGGGTCCCCCCGGTCTCCTGGCACCTGGCCGCGCTCACCGCGGCCGGCTTCAGCGAGGTCGGCACGGTCTGGCGAGGCGGCCCGGACGCCGCCGTCGCGGCGGTGCGCTGACGCCGCTGTCGCCGGCAGTGTGCTGACGCCGCTGTCGCCGGCACTACGCTGAGGAGTCGTGCCAGAGCCGTTCGAGCCGCGTACCGATCCCGACGTCGACCTGGGCGTCCCCGCCGACCGCAGCGAGCTGACTACGCGCCCCGCGACGGTCCTCGCCGCGATCGCGGCCGGCGGGGTGCTCGGCGCGCTGGCCCGAGCCGGCCTGCAACACGCCGTTCCGCACCCACCCACCGGCTTCGGTTGGGCCACGTTCACCATCAACACGTCCGGGTGCCTGCTGATCGGCGTACTGATGGCGGTGCTCGGGCACCTCGACGGTGGACCCCCGCTGGCTCGCCCGTTCCTCGGGGTGGGGGTGCTCGGCGGGTTCACCACCTTCTCCACCTACGCGGTCGACGTTCAGCAGGCGATCGTCGCGGGCACACCGGGCACCGCGCTGGCGTACCTCGCCGCGACGCTGCTCGGGGCGCTCGTCGCGGTCGCCCTGGGCGACGCCGTCACCGCCGGGCTGCTGCGCCGGGCGGCCCGATGACCGTCCTGCTCATCGCCCTCGGCGCGGCCGTCGGCGCGCCGTTGCGCTACCTCACCGACCGGGCCGTGCAGTCCCGGCGCGGCTCGGCGTTCCCCTGGGGCACGTTGCTCGTCAACGTCGTCGGGTCGCTGCTGCTCGGCGTCCTGGTCGGGTGGCCGGCCGGCCCGGCGGTCAGCGCGTTGCTCGGCACCGGGTTCTGCGGTGCGCTGACCACCTACTCCACCTTCAGCTACGAGACGCTGCGGCTGAGCACTGGCGGTCATCGGCTCCTCGCGCTGGCCAACGTGCTCGGCAGCGTGGCCGCCGGGCTCGCCGCCGCCACCGCCGGCTACGCGGTGGCCCGCACCCTGATCGGCTGACCGGGCACCATCCGCGCCATGCCCGATTCCATCCCCGCCAACACCCTGACCAGGGCCGACTCACAACACACCGAGGGTATATCCGCGAGGTATACCCTGGGTGTAGTCTGCTGGCATGAGCGTGCCACTGACCCTTCTCGGCCTCCTCGAACGCGAACCCAGCCACGGTTACGACCTGAAGCGCGACTACGACGCCTTCTTCGGCCGGGGCAAGCCACTGCCGTTCGGCCAGGTCTACTCCACCCTCAGCCGACTGGCCCGCGACGGCAAGGTGGTGATCAGCGACGTCGCCCCCGGCTCCGGCCCCGACCGCAAGCGCTACATCATCACCGACGTCGGCGCGACCGAGGTCGAGCAGTGGCTGACCCAGCCGGTCGACCCGGAGCCGCACCTGCAGACGGTGCTCTTCGCCAAGGTCGTGCTCGCGCTGATGCTGGACCGCCCGGCCGCCGAGTACCTCGACACCCAGCGCAGCGCGCACCTGCACCGGATGCGGGAGCTGACCGAGATCAAGCGCGCCGGCAGCCTGGTCGACGCGCTGCTGGCCGACCACGGCCTCTACCACCTGGAGGCGGACCTCCGATGGATCGAGATGACCGGCGCCCGACTGGACGCCCTGCGGAAAGAGGTGCGGCCGTGAGCGCCGTGATCGAAGCGCGTGACGTGGAGTTCTCCTTCGGTCAGACCCCCGCCCTGCGCGGCGCCAGCGTCGCAGTGGAGGCCGGCGAGATCGTCGCCGTCATGGGCCCGAGCGGCTCGGGCAAGTCCACACTGTTGCACTGCCTGGCCGGCATCCTGGTGCCCGACTCCGGCGAGATCCTCTTCGACGGGGCCCGGGTGCACGCCATGGCCGAGACCGAACGCAGCAGCCTGCGTCGGGACCGGTTCGGTTTCGTGTTCCAGTTCGGTCAACTCGTCCCCGAGCTGACAGCTGTGGAGAACGTCGCGCTGCCGCTGCTGCTCAGCGGCGTACACCGCAAGCAGGCGCTTCCCAGGGCGCAAGCCTGGTTCGCGCGCCTCGGGCTGGACGGCCTGGAGCAGCGGCGCTCGGGTGAGCTCTCCGGTGGGCAGGCGCAACGGGTGGCCCTGGCTCGCGGCCTGGTCGCCGAGCCGCAGGTGCTCTTCGCCGACGAGCCGACCGGCGCGCTCGACTCGCTCACCGGTGAGGAGGTGATGGACCTGCTGGTCGGCGCCGCCCGCGAGCAGGGCACCACAGTCATCCTGGTGACCCATGAGCCGAGGATCGCGGCGTACGCCGACCGCGAGGTCATGGTCCGCGACGGGCGTGTCAACGCGCCGGATCGGATCGCCTCGTGATCCGCTTCGGGCTCCGCCTCGCCGTGGCCGGTGGCCGTGAGGCACTCACCCGCCTGATCGTCA
Source organism: Micromonospora trifolii (assembly GCF_022229005.1). Taxonomy (GTDB): domain Bacteria; phylum Actinomycetota; class Actinomycetes; order Mycobacteriales; family Micromonosporaceae; genus Micromonospora; species Micromonospora trifolii. The sequence goes on along the minus strand of NZ_JAKKFD010000023.1, from coordinate 127,838 downwards.
TCGCCGCCGCCGTCGCGGTCGGCAGCGGGCTGCTGCTGACCACCCTCGCCGGGGTCAACGCGGTGAACGCCCAGCTCACCCGGTACGCGTCGATCTATCCCAACGCCTCGACGGGCGGCGACGCCGATCCCCTGTGGTGGTCGACGCGCGAGGACTACTTCCACGGCAAGCAGATCATCCGGATCGACGTCGCCGCGACCGGTCCGGACGCGCCCACCCCGACCGGTGTCCCGAGCACGCCAGGGCCCGGGGAGTACTACGCCTCGCCGGCGTTTCGGAAGCTGCTGGCCGCCCACCCGGCCGAACAACTGGGTGACCGCTACCCGGGGCGCGACGTCGGCACCGTCGGTCCGGCCGGATTGACCTCACCGGACGCCCTGCTCGTCATCCGGGGCGGCACCCCCGACGAGGTGGCCAAGGTGCCCCTCGCCATGCAGCTCACCACCGTCGGTGACACTCCCGCGCTGCCCGAGACGACGATGAACCTCATCCTGAGCGTGATCGCCGGTGGGTTGCTGTTCCCGGTGCTGATCTTCATTGGCACCGCCACCCGGCTCAGCGCCGCCCGCCGGGAGCAGCGCTTCGCCGCGATGCGTCTGGTCGGCGCCACACCGAGGCAGATCTCGCTGGTCGCGGCCGTGGAGGCGGCCGTCGCGGCCGCCGCCGGCACCGCTGTCGGCTTCGCACTGTTCTACGCGTTGCGCGGTTCGATGGCGGGCATCCCGTTCACCGGCATGCCGTTCTTCCCCAGCGACATGTCCCTGGGCGTGCTGGACATCCTGCTGGTGGCGCTCGGCGTTCCGGCTGGTGCGGCGGTGGCGGCCCAGGTCTCGCTTCGCCGGGTACGGATCTCGCCGCTGGGCGTCACCCGGCGGGTCACCCCTCGGGCGCCGCGCGCGTACCGGCTGATCCCGATCCTGCTCGGCGTCGCGGTGCTGTTCTTCGCCATCGGCTTCCGGCCTCCGACGTCCGACGGCCAGGCCGCGGTCTTCCTGCCCGCCCTGCTGCTCATCATGGCCGGCCTGGTCCTCGCCGGCCCGTGGTTGACGATGGTCGGCGCCCGGATCCTGGCCCGGTACGCCAACCGCCCAGCCACGCTCATCGCCGCGCGACGCCTCGCCGACAACCCGAAGGCCGGCTTCCGGGCGATCAGCGGCATCATGCTCGCGCTCTTCGTCACGAGCGTGTCCGTCGGCGTGATCACCACCATCGTCGCCGAGCGCGGTCCGGCACCGGTCGGGTCTGCCGAGGCGGGACAGGTGTCTCTCTACCTTCCCGAGGATGCGCCGGCGGTGCCTGACACGCTCTTCACCGAGCTGCGCTCGCTCACCGGTGTGTCGTCCGCGGCCGCGGTTCGCGAGAACCCGGACTGGATGACCGCCAGCGAGCCCGGCCTGATCGCGTGCACCGACATTCCGAACGCGTACGGCCGGTGTGCCGAGGGCACCACAGTCGCAGAGGTGGCGACGGGCCTCGTCCCCTTCCGGGAATCGGCGTCGTCTGCCAGGATCTGGCCCTCCGCCTCGGTTTCGGTCGGCGATCTCCAACAGCTGCCGGTGATGTCGATCATCGTCGACACGGACGGATCCGCAGCCACCGTCGAACGCACACGCACCGTCCTCGAGGCCGCCTTCCCGGCCTCCCGGGTGGCACCGAACGTGCCCGGGGACTTCGAGTCGGAGTTCGCGAACACGCTGCGCGGCTGGGAGCAGCTGGCCAACGTCGTCATCATCGCCAGCCTCGCGCTCGGTGGGTGCAGCCTCGCGGTCAGCGTCATCGGCGGTCTCACCGAACGCCGACGTCCGTTCAGCCTGCTGCGCCTCAGCGGCGCCCCGGTGCGGGTCCTGCGGCGGGTGGTGGCGTTGGAGAGCGCCGTGCCGATGCTCGCCGTCGCCGCCGTCGCCATCGGTATGGGCCTCCTCGCCGCCCACCTGTTCCTCCGGGCGCAGATGGACTACACCCTCGTCGCGCCGCAGCCGGGCTTCTACGTGATCGTCGTGGTCGGGTTGGCAGCCTGCCTCGGCGTCATCGCCTCCACCCTGCCGCTGCTGGAACGCATCACCGGGCCGGAGACCGGCCGCAGCGAGTAGTCGTCATCCCGTCGGCCCGGTGGTGGTGAGGGCCACCACCGGGCCGAGGACGAAGACGGCGGGTGGGCCGACGCCCTCCCGGGCGGCGACAGCGCCGATCTCGTCCAGCCGGGCGGGCACCGACCGCTGGTCCGGGAGCCCGGCGTCCTGCACGGCCAGCACCGGGGTCTGCGGGGCGCGACCGTGCTCGATCAGCACGGTTGCGATCTTGGCGATGGTGTCGACGGCCATCAGCAGCACGACGGTGCCCCGGGCCCGGGCCAGCGCCGCCCAGTCGACGAGCGAGTCGGGGTGCCCGGGCGGCAGGTGCCCCGACACGACTGTGACGTCGTGTGCCACGCCCCGGTGCGTGACCGGCACGCCGGCGAGGGCCGGTGCGGCGAGCGCGCTGCTCACCCCGGGGACCACGGTGACCGGCACGCCGGCCGCCACGCACGCCTGCACCTCCTCGTGGCCGCGCCCGAAGACGTACGGGTCACCACCCTTGAGCCGGACCACCCGGCGACCGGCACGCGCGTGCGACACCAGTGCCTCGTTGATCGCCTCCTGGGCCATCGACGGGCCACGGGGCATCTTGGCGGCGTCGACCACCAGCACGTCGGGGCGCAGCCCGGCGAGCAGCCCCTGCGGGGCGAGGCGGTCGACCACCACGACGTCCGCCGCGTCGAGCAGCGCCTTTGCGCGTACCGTGATCAGGTCGTCGGGCCCCGGACCGCCGCCGACCACGGCGACCGAACCGTGGTCGTGGTCGTGGTGTGCGTGCCCGTGGTGGTCGTGCCCGTCATGGTGATGGTGGTGGCCAACCGGGTCGTCGGGGTGGTCGTGCGGGCGTTGCGGGCGACCCACCTTGTCCGCGAAGCCGGGCATCAACACCCGGTACGCGCAGGTGTCGCAGTTCATCCGGATGTCCCCGCCCAGCGCCTCGGCGTACCGCTCCAGGACGAGGTCGGCGAGGGCGTCACAGTCGCCGATCACCTCGGCCACGCGGACGTCCAGCTCGGGGTGGGCGGCGGCGAACTCCGCCGACTGGGCGACGATCCGGTCCGGCAGCACCCCGGCGAACAGGAAGTACGGCGCCACCACGATCCGCCGCGCGCCGAGGCGGCGCAGCCGCTCCAGCACGGCCGGCACCGACGGCTGCGCCAGGGAGATGAACCCCGGCTCCACACCCGCGTAGCCACGCCCCTCCCAGAGCAGCCGGGCGACCTTGGCGACCTCGGCGTTGGCGTCCGGGTCGGTGGACCCCCGCCCGATCAACGCCACCCACGTGTCGGCCCGGTCGGCGCCGGCCAGCTCCGTGTCGGCCCGGTCGGCACCAGCCAGCCCCGTGTCGGCCCGGTCGGCACCGGCCAGTGCGGCGTCGATGCGCTGTTCGAGGGCTTCGTGCAGCAGCGGGTGGGGGCCGAGCGGGCGGCCGTAGCGGTAGCTGAGCCCGCTGTGGCGCTGCTGTTCCCGGGCCATCGCGGCGGGGATGTCGCCCTTGCCGTGCCCGGCGCCGGTGAGCACCAGCGGCAGCGCCACCAGCGCCCGGTGCCCGCGGGCGACGAGCGCGCCGACCGCGTCGGTCAGCGGTGGACGGGACAGCTCGATGAAGCCGCCCTCGACGTCACCGACGTCGCCGCGACGACGGACCCGCTCGACGAGAGCGGCGAACTGGTCGACCCCGGCCGCGCTGCGCGTGCCGTGCCCGACGATGACCAACCCGGTCATGACTTCTCCTCGACGTAGAGCAGGGCGTTGAGGGCAGCGGCGGCGACCGCCGAGCCACCCTTCTCCCCCACGTTGGACACGGCGGGCAGGCCGCTGGCCCGCAGCGCCGCCTTCGACTCGGCGGCACCGACGAAGCCGACCGGCAGGCCGACGACGAGCGCGGGCGCGGCGTCCACTGTGAGCAGTTCGACGAGCGCGGTGGGCGCGCAGCCGACCACCCACACCGCGCCCGGACCGACCCGCTCCACTGCGATCCGGACGGCCGCCGCCGAGCGGGTGATGCCGGCCGAGCGGCCCAGGGCTGCTGCGGCCGGCTCGGCGACCGGGCAGACCAGTTCCAGGCCGGCCCGGGTGATGCCGGCCGCGACCATCGCCACGTCGGTGACCACTGACGCCCCGGCGCGCAGGGCCGCCAGCCCCGACTCCAGGGCGGCCTCGTCGCAGACCAGCTCATCGACGTACGCGAGGTCGGCGCTGGCGTGCACCACCCGCTCGGTCACCGCGCGGCTCAGCGGTGGCAGGTGCGACAGGTCGACGCGCTCGCGCAGAATGCGGTACGACTCGGCCTCGATGGGGTGCACCACCCGGCTCATCGGGCTCCTTCAACGGGGTCGGGCTCGACGACGCGGATCGCGTCGACCGGGCAGATCTCCAGGCACTCCAGGCAGCCGGTGCACCGGTCGGCGCGGACCGTGAGGCCACCGGCGACCGGTCGGATCGCGTGCGTGGGGCAGGTGAGCAGGCAGGCGCCGCAGCCCTGGCAGGCGTCGATCGTCACGAACGCCACCGGTACCCCCGGGGTGTGACCATCCGGCCGGCGACCAGGCGCGTGTCGCTGCTGCCGACGACCACGACGCTGTACATGTCGACGATGGCCGGGTCGAGCGTGGCCAGGGTTGCGAGGTGCACCTGTTCGCCGGGGCGGCTGGCGTTGCGGACCACGCCCACCGGGGTGTCCGGTGGCCGGTGCGCGGCGAGGATGCCGAGCGCCTTGCCGAGCTGCCAGTCGCGGGCCCGGCTGCGCGGGTTGTAGAAGAGCGTCACGAAGTCACCCTCGGCGGCGGCGGTCACCCGCCGCTCGATGACCTCCCACGGGGTGTGCAGATCGGACAGGCTCACGTAGGCGTGGTCGTGGCCGAGCGGCGCGCCGAGCAGCGCCCCGGCGGCGAGGGCGGCGGTGACACCGGGCACGCCCACCACGTCGATGCGCTCGTCGGCGTACTCCAGGGCGGGGCTGGCCATCGCGTACACCCCGGCGTCGCCGGAGCCGATCAGCGCGACCGCCCGGCCGGCGGCGGCCTCGGCGACGGCGGCGCGCGCCCGCGCCTCCTCCGCGCCCAGCCCGCTGGAGAGCACCCGGGTGCCGGGGCGGAGCACGTCGCGGACCTGCTCCAGGTACTGGTCGAGGCCGACCACCACTGCGGCACGACGTAGCTCGGCCACCGCGCGGGGGGTGCGCAGGTCGGCGGCGCCCGGCCCGAGGCCGACGACGGCCAGCCGGCCGCGTGGCGCGTGCCGGGCCACCGCGACGGTGGCCATCGCCGTCGCGGTCTTCCCCACCAGCAGCGCCGCGTCGTCGGCCCGACCGTCCGGCCCGAGCAGGGCCGCGGCCTCCGCCACGCTCGGCGTGCCGACCGCGGCGCGGACCACCTCGCTGGGGTGCGGCACGTCGACCGCCGCCAGCCGCGTCGCCGGCCAGGTCACCAGGGGTACGCCGAGCGCGTCGGCGGTGCTGCGGATGCCCGCCTCGTCGGCCTTGATGTCGGCGGTGGCCAGGCAGCGCAGGCTCGCCGGGTCGAGGCCTGCCTCGGCCAGCACCCGGTGCAGCAGCTCCGCCACCTCGGCGGCGGGTACGCCGCGGCTCGCGCCCACGCCGGCGACCAGCGACGGCGGCCGCAGCACTGCCGTCCGCTCGTCGGGTGACACCACCCGGTCGGTGACCAACAACCGGTACCCGACGGAGGTCGGGTCCTCGTCGGCGGCGCGCACGTTCGGGGGCAGGGCGGGCAGCGGCCAGTCGGCGTCGGCGATCAGCTGGACCGGCTCACCGTCCAGGATGGCCCGGGACACCGCGGCGACAGCGCCCTGAACGGGCCAGCCGAGCGTGTCAAGCCCCGGCAGGTCGACAGCGTCGGTGGCGGTGGTGATCACCGGTCGGGCGTCCAGCAGGGCGCCGACCTGCTCGGCGAGGGCGTTGCCCCCGCCGGCGTGCCCGCCGAGCAGCGCCACGGCGTGGCGGGCCGCCTCGTCGACGACCACCACCGCCGGGTCGGTGCGCTTGTCGTCGAGCAGCGGCGCGACGATCCGCACCACCGCCCCGGCGGCCAGGAACGCGATCACCGCGTCACAGCCAGCCCAGGCGGTCCGCAGCGCGTGGGCGACGGTCTCCCCCTCGACCAGCCGGGCGTGCGGCCAGGCGGCGGTCAGGGTGTCGGCGTGCCGGCGGCCGGCGGCGGTGGCCGCCACCAGGCCGATCCGGGCGGGCGGGTTCTGGTCGGTCACTGGCGCTCCCCGGTGAGGACGACCACCGGGTTGGTGGCCGCGAGGCGGATCGACCCGCCGGGCAGGTCGGCGAGGCGGGCGGCGGAGAGCTGGCTGCCCTCGACCGTGTAGCCGGCGGCGCGCAGCAGACCCACGGCCGGCGCGACCCGGTCCAGTGCGGCCAGGGTGAGCACCACCCGCTCGGGTTGGCGGGCCACCACGGCGGTGAGGACGTCGACACCGCCACCGCCGAGGAACACCGCATCGGGCTCGGGGAGGTCGGCCAGCGCTGCCGGGGCACGTCCGGTAACCAGCCGGACGTGCACGGCGTGCGCGGCGGCGTTGGCCCGGATGGTGGCACCGGCCTCGGGGTCCTGTTCGACGGCGAGCACCGCCGCGCCGAGCAGCGCGCACTCGATGCCGACCGAGCCGCTGCCCGCCCCGACGTCCCAGATCAGCCGGCCCAGTCGGGGGCGCAGTCGGGCGACGACGAGGGCGCGCACCTCCGACTTCGTGATCATGGAGTCGCGGTGGGCGTACCGGTTCTCCGGCAGCGCCCAGCCGCCGGCCGGCGCGGCGGCGGGCTGGTTGTCGGCGCGCATCCCAGCCGTGCCCTGATCGGGCACGGTGCCGGCGGGCGCGGGGTCGGCGGGTACGGGGTCGGCGAGGCTGAGCAGGACGTGCGGATCGGCCCAGGTCTCGGCGGCGGCCTGCTCGGGGGTGACCGCGCGGATCCGTTCGGCGGCGGTGCCCAGGTGCTCGGCGACCAGCAGGCGGCGGGACCAGCCGACCAGGCCGGCGCCCAGCTCGGCCGCGCCGGCGCCGGGCGCGGTGAGCACAGCGACCAGTGGCAGCGCCCGGCAGGCGTTCACTGCGGCTCGGGGGTCGCGCCCGTGCGCGGTGACCACTGCGGCGCCGTCCCAGGGCAGCCCGGCACTGGCGAACGCGGCGGCCACACTGGACACCGCCGGCACCACCCGCAGCGGCAGCCCGGCCGCGCGCAGCCGCCGGACGATGCCGAACAGGCCGGGGTCGCCGCTGGCCAGCACCACGGCCGGCACCCCGGCGTCGACGGCCTCGGCGAGGCGGCGCAGAGCGGGGGCGAGCGGCCCGAGGGTGATGGTGTCCGCGTCGGCCGGTACGGGCACCACGGCCAGGTGCCGTGCGGCCCCGACCACCAGCCCGGCGGTGGCCAGCACCGGTGCGAGCGCGGGGTGCGGCGGTGCGCCCGCCGCGTCCAGGCCGACCACTGTCACGGCGGTCACCGGGGCCACCGGCCGGACGAGGCGACGACGTGTGCTCCGGCGAAGTCGACCATCGCCACGTCCACTGTGACCGTCGGCCCGGCGAAGCGCCGCAGCACCTGGCGGACCCGCTGGCAGAGCAGGTCGCCGGCCGGGGCGAGCAGCCCGGCTGCCTCCCACAGCTCGTACGCGTGGCGCCCGGTGTTCGCCTCGGTCACGGCGGCGACGAGCGACGGGTCGCCGCCGGCCTCGGCGGTCACGGCGCCGAGCAGGGAGAGGTCCACAGTGGAGCGGGTGTAGTGGGTCATCAGGATTCCGGCCGCGAGTTTGGCGAGCTTGCCGGCCATGCCGACGAAGACCACACCGGTCATCGCGTCACCCACGGCGGCGGTCACCGCGGCCCCGGTGAAGTCGCCGACCTCGACGAAGCAGACCTCGGGCAGGTCGGGCAGGAGCGCGCGGGCGGCCCGCTCGGTACGCCCGCCGGTGCAGAGCACCACTGTCGGTTCACCCTGGGCGGCCATCACGTGCACGGCCTGCACGACGCTGGCCCGCCACGACGCGGTGGAGAACGGGCGGACGATCCCGGTGGTGCCGAGGATCGAGATGCCGCCGAGGATGCCGAGCCGACGGTTGGTGGTCTTGCGGGCCATGATCTCGCCCCGCGGCACGCTGATCACCACCCGGACTCCGACCTCGCTGAGGTCGACCACCTCGGCCACCGCCTCGCCGATCATCCGGCGGGGGGTGTCGTTGATCGCCGGGCCGCCGACCGCGAGCCCGAGGCCGGGTTTGGTGACAGTGCCGACGCCGGCACCGCCGGCCAGCCGCAGGCCGGGGGCGTCGGTCCAGTTCACTGTGGCGGTCAGCTCGGCGCCGTGGGTGACATCCGGGTCGTCCCCGGCGTCCTTGACCACCACCGCTTCGGCGCGGACCGGTGGGGTGCCGGTCACCTCGCAGCGCTCGACCGGGAAGCGCACCCGGCGTCCGGCGGGCAGGCCGATCTCCACCTCCTGCTGGGTGGTGCCGGTGACCAGTGCGGTGACAGCGGCCTTGGCCGCCGCCGTCGCGCACGCGCCGGTGGTCCAGCCGGTGCGCAGCGCTGTGGGCCGGACCTTCGCGGTACGCGGCAGGTCCGGCTCGCGCAGCGGCGGCTCGGCGTACGTCATGGTGTGTGCCCCGGTGTGGCTGTCCCCCCGGTGCGGGCGCTGGCCTGGCGGCGCAGCTCGGCGCGGGCGGCCGGCTCGGCCCGCCGGAAGGTGTGGAAGTGCCCGGGGTGGTAGAGGTGCGAGCGGGTGCCCTCGGCGGCGAGGGCCGGCCCGACCAGGAAGAGGGTGTGCTTCCACAGCTTGTGCTGCTTGACAGTCTCCTCCAGGGTGCCGACAGTGCAGCGCACCACCAGTTCGTCGGGCCAGGTCGCCTGGTACGCCACCACGGCCGGGGTGTCCTCCGGGTAGCCGCCGGCCAGCAGTTCGGCCTGCACCTGCCCGGAGCGGGCGGCGGAGAGGAACAGCGCCATCGTGGTGCCGTGCCGGGCGAAGTCGCGGACCCGCTCGCCGGGCGGCATCGGGGTCTTGCCGCCTTCGAGGCGGGTGAGGATGACCGACTGGGCCACCTCGGGCACTGTCAGCTCCCGTCCGACGATCGCCGCGACGGCGGTGAACGAGGACACCCCGGGCACGATCTCGACGGCCAGGTCGAGTGCCCGGCACACGTCCAGTTGCTCCTGCACCGCGCCCCACAGCGCCGGGTCTCCGGAGTGGATCCGGGCCACTGTCAACCCCTGCTCGGCGGCACGCTGGTAGAGCGGCAGCACACCCTCGATGGGCAGTTGCGACGAGTCGACGATCTCCGCGCCGGGGCGGGCGTGGTCGAGGACGTCGGCGTGCACCAGGCTGGCCGCCCAGATCACGATGTCCGCCTCGGCGATGACCCGGGCGGCCCGCAGTGTCAGCAGGTCCGCCGCACCCGGGCCGGCTCCGACGAACCACACAGTGCCGTCGCTGGTCACAGCTTTCCTCCTCGGTGCTCGCGGCGGGCCGGAACCAGCAGCGTCGACAGGTACGGCAGTTCGTGCTCGGTGTCGTCGACCGGCCCGATGCGTTCACCGGGCAGCCCCAGGCTGCGCCCGAGCACGGCGTCGGCGAGGCGGCCCTGCCGGCGCAGTTCGGCGAGCAACTCCGGGTGCCGCCGCCATCCCTTGTAGGCCACGACGGTGCCCGGCCCGGCGAGGGCGTCGGCGAAGAGCGCCAGGCCCGCGGTGGCCGGCAGCAGGGTGAGCGGTTCGCGTCCCTCACAGAGCGGGGTGCCGCTGCGGGCCGCCAGCTCCTGCATGGCGGTGACGCCGGGCACTGTCGCCACCCGCACCGCCGGGCGCAGCGCACGGACACTCTGGGCCAGGTAACCGAAGGTGGAGTAGACGTTGGGGTCGCCGATGGTGGCGAACGCGAGAGACCGCGCGCCCGCGTCGATCGCCTCGACCACCACGCGGGCGGCGTCGTCCCAGGCGGCCGCCCGGCGCGCGGTGACCCCGCCCCGGTCGTCCAGCGCGAACGGCAGCCGGCGCAGCCGGTCCGCCGCGACGTACTCCCGGACTGTCGCCTCGGCCCGCCCGTCCGCGCCCGCCGGCGTCGGACCGGCGGTCGCTGTGGGCGCGATCCGGTCCGCCATCACGGGTACGAAGACCAGGTCGGCCTCGCGCAGCAGCCGCACCGCCTTGACGGTGAGCAGTTCCGGGTCGCCCGGGCCGACGCCCACCCCGGTGAGCGTGGCGTCGGCGCTCATCGGCACGCCTCGACCAGTCGACGGGCCGCGTCCGGGTGACCGGCCCAGTGGGTGTGCAGGTAGGACGCATGCACCCGGCCGGCGACGAAGCCGTGCTCGGTGTCGTTCCAGCGCCACGCCGGAGCGTCGCCGTGGCCCGGGTCGGTGGTGGTGCGGTGGAACTCGTGGCCGCGTACCGGCTCGCCGGCGCGCGCCACCGGCGAGTCGGTGACGGCCAGAGCCTCCCGGTAGCCGAGGGTGAGCCGGTCGGTCATCCGGGCCGTCAGGTCCAGTCGGCCGCACATCGGCACCCCGTCCAGGGACCGCCCGAGGTAGAGCAGCCCGGCGCACTCGGCCACGATCGGCCCGTCGAAGTCGGCCAGCTCGGCGCGGAGCGCTGTGTTGTCGGCCAACGTCTGGGCGTACGCCTCGGGGAAGCCGCCACCGATCACCACCGCCCGGGTGCCGGTGGGCAGTGCCGGGTCGCGTAGCGGGTCGACGGTGACGACGTCCGCGCCGGCCGCGGCGAGCAGCTCGGCGGTCTCCGCGTACGAGAAGGTGAAAGCCGGACCACCGGCGAGGGCGACCCGTGGCCGCTCGACGCCGGCCGGCCCGCCGACGGCGGCGACCGGGTCCCACGCCGGGACGGTCAGCGGTGGGGCGCTCCGGGCCAGGTCGAGCACGGCGTCGAGGTCCACGGTGGCCTCGACCAGCTCGGCGAGCGCGGTGACGATAGCGACGGATTCGGGTGCCCGCTCGGCGACCGGCACCAACCCGAGGTGCCGGGCCGGCGCGGCCACCTCGGCGGCGCGGGTCACCGCCCCGAGCACCGGTACGTCCACCTCGGCGAGGGCGTCGCGCAGCAGCGTCTCGTGTCGGGGCGAGCCGACCCGGTTGAGGATCACCCCGCCGATCCGTACCGCCGGATCGAACGCGGCCATGCCGAGGGTGAGCGCGGCGGCCGACCGGCCCTGCGCTGTGGTGTCCAACACCAGCAGCACCGGTGCCTCGATCAGCCGGGCGACGTGCGCTGTGGAGGCGTAGTCGCGGCGGCCCACAGCGCCGTCGTGCAGGCCCATGACACCCTCGACCACGGCGATGTCGGCGGGCGTCGGGACGCACGCGCCGTGGCGCAGCAGGGCGGCGATCCGGTCGGCCCCGACCAGGAACGGGTCGAGGTTGCGCCCGGGTCGCCCGGCGGCGAGGGCGTGGTAGCCGGGGTCGATGTAGTCGGGGCCGACCTTGTGCGGGCTGACCGTCAGGCCCCGTCGGCGCAGCGCGGCGAGCAGCCCGGTGGCCACTGTCGTCTTGCCGTGACCGCTGGCCGGCGCGGCGACGACCACCCGGGGCAGTGCCCAGTGCGCGCTCACCACTCGATGCCCTTCTGGCCCTTCTGGCCGGCGTCCATCGGGTGCTTGACCTTGGTCAGCTCGGCGACCAGGTCGGCGGCGGCGACCAGGCGCGGGTCGGCGTCCCGGCCGGTGATCACGACGTGTTGGAAGCCGGGGCGGTCGGCCAGTGTGGCGACCACCTCGTCGACGTCCACCCACCCCCACTTCATCGGGTAGGTGAACTCGTCCAGCACGTACAGCCCGTAGCGCTCGGCGGCCAGGTCGCGCTGGATCTGCCGCCAGCCCTCCAGGGCGTCGGCGGCGTGGTCGGCGTCGCCGCCGCGCTGGATCCAGGACCAGCCCTCGCCCATCTTGTGCCAGGCCACCGGCGCGCCCTGGCCGGTGCGCTCGTGCACCTCGCCGAGCGCCCGGAAGGCGTTCTCCTCCCCCACCCGCCACTTGGCGCTCTTGACGAACTGGAACACCCCGACCGGCAGACCGGCGGTCCAGGCCCGCAACGCCAGCCCGAAGGCCGCCGTCGACTTCCCCTTCATCTGTCCGGTATGGACGATCAACAGTGGCCGGTGCCGCCGCTGCCGGGTCGTCAACCCGTCAAGAGGCACCGAAGTCGGCTGTCCCTGCGGCATCAGCCCGTCCCCCGTCCCGCGGGCACTCCCGCGCCCGCCTCTTCCGCGATCTTGCGGTTTCTGTCGGTCATTTGCGTGCTTCGCCCCGTTATGCCGCGACAGGAAGTGCAAGATCGCGGGAGTGGGGGTGGGTGAGGGCTTCCAGGGGGGTTCGGGGCGCATTGAGCTGAGTGGCCAGGCGGGTCGCCAGGTTGAGGCGGACGGGGCCGGACTCGCAGTCGACGACCACGCAGTTGGCACCCGTCGCCACCAGCACCGCTGCCGCTGCTGCCGCCCTGTCCAGCGGACGGTGACCGGCGGTGGCTCTCCCGTCGGTGACGATGAGGACCAGTGGGCGGCGCTTCGGGTCGCGCAGGCGCTCCACCCGCAACAGGTCAGCGGCGGCGAGCAGCCCCTCGGCCAACGGCGTGCGCCCGCCGGTGGGCAGCTCGGCCAGCCGGGTCGAGGCGGCCAGCACCGACGAGGTCGCCGGGAGCAGGGTCCGGGCGCCGCCACCCCGGAACGCGATCACCGCGACCTTGTCCCGCCGCTGGTACGCGTCGGTGAGCAGGGCGAGCACCGCGTCCTTCACAGTGGTCATCCGCTGTCGGGCGCCCATCGAGCCGCTCGCGTCCACCACGAACAGCACCAGGTTGCCCTCGCGCCCCTCACGAACCGCCTCGCGCAGGTCGTCGCGGCGCAGTCGCAGCGGACCGGTGACCCGGCCCCGGGCCGCCTGGTGCGGCGCGGCGGCGCGGATCGTGGCCGGCAGGTGCAGCGCGCCCACCCGACCCGTCGGCACCCGGGCGCCGGTGGTGCGGCCCCGCCCGGTGCGGGCCCGCGACCGTCGGCCCGGCACCCCGTCACCCAGGCCGGGCGCGGTGAGCACCCGCGCCTTCAGCCCACCCTTGGGTACGGCCACCGGCTGGGACTCCCCGCCGCCGGTCGGGTCGTCGGCACCGGTCGCCGATTGCCGGCCACCGCGCGGGCGGGGGTTCTGGCCGTCGCCGCCCTGCTGGTGCTGCGGCCAGCCGTCGTCGTCGCCCCGGTCGCCCGGCTGGCGCTGCGGCCAGCCGTCGGTGCCGTCCGGGCCGTCGGTGCGCCCGTCGGGGCCAGCGCCGCTCCGCGCCGCAGAGTGCTCCGTCGACCCGTGCTCAGAGTGGTCGACGCCGTCGCCGCCCTGCGGTCCGCCGCCACTCGGGCCGGCCCCGTTCGGGCCGCCGCCACCGGCCGGGCCACCGCCCTGCGGGCCGGCGTCGTCCGGGCCACTGTCGTCCGGCCCGCGGTCGTCCGGCCCGGCGTCGTCCGGGTCGTCGGGGTGGGCGTCCTGGGCGCGCTGCAACGCCTCGTCGAGGCGCTTCTCGTCCAGCCCCGGGGTGTCGAACGGATCGCGGCGGCGGCGGTGCGGCAGGGCCAGCCGGGCGGCCACCCGGACGTCGTCGATGGTGACCCGGTCCCGGCCGAGCCAGGCGGCGTGGGCGAGGGCGGTCCGGGCGGTGACGATGTCGGCGCGCATCCCGTCCACGTCGAACGCCGCGCACACCTCGGCGATCTGCCGCAACGCGGCGTCCGGCAGGCGTACCCCGGGAAGCCGGCGGCGGGCGGCGGCCACCTGGTTGGCGATCTCCGCGTCGGCGTCGGCCCAGCGGGCGGCGAAGCCCGCCGGGTCCGCGTCGGCGGCCAGTCGGCGGCGGACCACCTCGACCCGAATCTCCGGGTCGCGGCTGGCGCCCACCTCCACTGTGAGCCCGAAGCGGTCGAGCAGCTGCGGACGCAACTCCCCCTCCTCCGGGTTCATCGTGCCCACCAGCAGGAACCGGGCCGCGTGGCTGACCGAGACGCCCTCCCGCTCGACGTGGCTGCGGCCCATCGCCGCAGCGTCGAGCAGCAGGTCGACGAGGTGGTCGTGCAGCAGGTTGACCTCGTCGACGTAGAGCACGCCCCGGTGCGCGGCGGCGAGCAGGCCCGGCTCGAAGGCGCGTACCCCCTCACCGATCGCCTTCTCCAGGTCCAGTGCGCCGACCACCCGGTCCTCGGCGGCGCCCACCGGCAGCTCGACGAGACGGGCCGGACGGGTCTCGGCGGCGGAGCCGGTCGGGTGCGGGCCGTCCGGGCAGGCCGGGTCGGGCTCGGCCGGGTCACAGCCGAAACGGCAGCCCGCCACCCGCCGCACCGGAGGCAGCAGCGCGGCGAGAGCCCGCACGGCGGTGGACTTGGCGGTCCCCTTCTCACCCCGGACCAGCACCCCGCCGATCGCCGGGGAGACCGCGTTGAGCAGCAACGCCAACCGCATGTCGGCCATGCCGAGCACCGCACTGAACGGGTAGGTCACGGTCATGCCCGGTCCTCCAGATCGCCCTCACTGGCCAGGTACGTGTCCCGCAGCCGGTCGAGGGTGGCCGGCTCCGGCTTGGCCCACAGACCCCGGTCGGCGGCCTCCAACAGCCGCTCGGTGATGCCGCGCAGCGCCCACGGGTTGGACTGCTCCAGAAACTCCCGGGTGGTCTCGTCGAAGAGGTACGCGGCGGCAAGGTGTTCGTACATCCAGTCGTCGACCACACCGGCGGTGGCGTCGTAGCCGAACAGGTAGTCCACAGTGGCCGCCAGCTCGAACGCACCCTTGTAGCCGTGCCGGCGCATCGCGGCGATCCACTTCGGGTTGACCACCCGGGCCCGGAACACCCGTCTGGTTTCCTCGCCCAGGGAGCGGGTGCGCACGTCGTGCGGCATCGCCGAGTCACCCACGTACGCCTGCGGCGACGTGCCGGTGAGGTGGCGGACCATCGCCACCATTCCGCCGTGGTATTGGAAGTAGTCGTCGGAGTCGACGATGTCGTGCTCGCGGGTGTCCTGGTTCTTCACCGCCACCGCGATCCGGGCGAACGAGCGCTCCATGTCGGCGCGCGCCTCCCGCCCGTCCAGGCCCCGGCCGTACGCGTAACCGCCCCACACCGCGTACACCTCGGCCAGGTCGGCATCGCTGCGCCAGGTCCGGGCGTCGATCAGGGGCAGCAGGCCCGCCCCGTACGCGCCGGGCTTGGAGCCGAAGATCCGGGAGGTGGCCCGCCGCTCGTCGCCGTGCTCGGCGAGGTCGGCGGTGACGTGCGCCCGCAGGTAGTTCTCCTCGTCCGGCTCGTCCAGCGCGGCGACCCGCCGGACGGCGTCGTCGAGCAGCGCCACCACGTGGGGGAACGCGTCGCGGAAGAAGCCGGAGATGCGCACTGTGACGTCGACGCGCGGGCGGCCCAGCTCGGCGGTCGGCACCACCTCGATGCCGGTGACCCGCCGGGACCTGTCGTCCCAGACCGGTCGGCAGCCCAGCAACGCGAGAACCTCGGCGATGTCGTCGCCCTGGGTCCGCATCGCGCTGGTGCCCCACACGGTCAACCCCACCGAGCGGGGGTACGCGCCGGTGTCGGCGAGGTGCCGGGCCAGCAGCGAGTCGGCGAGGGCCACCCCGACGTCCCAGGCGTTGCGGCTGGGGATGGCCTTCGGGTCGACGGAGTAGAAGTTGCGGCCGGTGGGCAGCACGTTGACCAGGCCCCGGGTGGGTGAGCCGGACGGGCCGGGCGGCACGAACCTGCCGTCCAGCGCACCGAGGGTGTTGGTCAGCTCGTCGGTGGTCCGGTCCAGTCGGGGCACCAGCTCGGTGGCGGCGAAGTGCAGCACCGCGGCGACGTCCGGGATGGACTGGCCGGTCACCTCCGCCACCACGGCGTCGACAGCGTCCACGGCCCAGTCCAGGGTTTCCATGCCGATGACCAGCCGCCGTGCGAGGGCCTCGATGAGGTCGATCGCGTCGGCGGCGGTGCCGGCCGGCCCGTCCACCACGTCGGTCAGCGCCGCGGGCAGCGCCAGTCGCTGTCCCGGCGACGCGAGCAGCTCCTGCTCGTCGAGGGAGTACGCGACGGCGAGGGCCTGTCGCAGGCCGGGCAGGGCGCGGGCGCCGCCCCAGATCTGCGGGGCGCGCAGCACCGCGAGGACGAGGTTGACCCGTGGTTCGCCGGTGGGCGCGTCGGCGAGGATGTGCAGCCCGTCGCGGATCTGCACGTCCTTGACCTCGCACAGGTAACCGTCGAGGTGCAGCACGAAGTCGTCGAAGTCGTCCGCGTCGGGCATCGCCTCGGCGTGCAGGTCGTGGTGCAGCTCGGCGGCGCGCACGAGGTCCCAGATCTGGGCCCGCACGGTGGGCACCTTGGCCGGGTCGAGGGCCTGCACTGTCGCGTACTCGTCGAGCAGTTGCTCCAGTTTGGCCAGGTCGCCATAGGTCTCGGCGCGGGCCATCGGCGGGACCAGGTGGTCGACGACCACGGCGTGCGCCCGCCGCTTGGCCTGGGTGCCCTCGCCGGGGTCGTTGACGATGAACGGGTACACCAGCGGCAGGTCGCCGAGGACCGCGTCGGGCGCGCAGTCGGCGGCCAGACCGAGGCCCTTGCCGGGCAGCCACTCCAGGGTGCCGTGCTTGCCCAGGTGCACCACGGCGTCCGCGCCGAAGCCGCCGTCCGCGACGGGCGCTGTCAACCAGCGGTACGCGGCCAAGTAGTGGTGGCTGGGCGGCAGGTCCGGGTCGTGGTAGATGGCGATCGGGTTCTCCCCGAAGCCGCGGGGCGGCTGGATCAACAGCACCACGTTGCCGAAGCGCAGCCCGGCGAGCACGATGTCGCCGCCCTCGGTGTACAGCTCACCCGGCGGCTCACCCCAGTGCTCCCGCATCCGCTCGCGCAGCTCGGCCGGGACCTGGTCGAACCACCGCCGGTACGTCGACCCCGGAATACGGGCCTCGGCGGCGGCCAACTGCTCCGGGGTGAGCCACTCCACGTCGTGACCACCGGCGGCGATCAGCGCGTGGATCAGCGCGTCGCCGTCGTCGGGCGGTGACGCGTCACCCAGGTCGTAGCCGGCCTCGGCCAGCGCGGCGAACAGCCGGACCGCCGAGGCCGGGGTGTCCAACCCGACGGCGTTACCGACCCGGGAGTGCTTGGTGGGATACGAGCTGAGCACCACTGCGACCCGCTTGTCGGCGTGCGGCACGTACCGCAGCCGGGCGTGACGTACCGCGATCCCGGCGACCCGGGCGGCGCGCTCGGCGTCGGCGGCGTAGACCGAGAGCCCATCGGCGTCGATCTGCTTGAACGAGAACGGCACTGTGACGATCCGACCGTCGAACTCGGGGATGGCCACCTGCATGGCGGCGTCCAACGGGGACAGCCCGGCGTCGCTGTCGGCCCACTGCGCGCGGGTGCTGGTGAGGCAGAGCGCCTGGATGACCGGCACGTCCAGGGCGGCCAGGGCACCGACGTCCCAGGCGTCCTCGTCGCCACCACCGGAGGCGTCCGCGGCGACCGCGCCGCCGGCCGCGAGCACCGTGACCAGCAGCGCGTCACAGCGGGCGAAGAGCCCGAGCGGGCCGGCACCTGCGGTCAGTCCGCGCAGCGAGCCGCAGAAGATCGGCAGCGGGTTGCCGCCGGCGTCGTGGACCGCGTCCGCGAGGACGTCGACGAAGTCGGTGTTGCCGGCGAGGGCGTGCGCCCGGTAGAACACGATTCCCACTGTGGGCCGGTCCGGGTCGGCGGGGTGTTCGCCGTGCACGCCGTACGCCGGGGTGGGCGCGGGCGGGGCGAACCCCTCGCCGGTGAGCAGCACCGTGTCGGAGAGGAACCGGGCCAGCTGCCCCAGGTTGTCCGGGCCGCCCTCCACCAGGTACGCCAGCGCCTGGGTGACGACCCCGGACGGCACTGTGGAGATCGCCATCAGCTCCGCGTCGGGCAGCGCCTCGCCGCCGAGCACGACCGTCGGCACGCCGGTGGCGAGCACTGCGGCGAGGCCGTCCGGCCACGCCTGCCGACCGCCGAGCAGGCGTACGACGACGAGGGCGACCCCGTCGAGCAGGGCGGGCACCTCCTCGGCGGCGACCCGGGCGGGGTTGGCCAACCGGTAGTCGGCGCCGCTGGCGCGGGCGGCCAGCAGGTCGGTGTCGGCGGTGGACAGCAGCAGGATGCGCACGGCAGGCTCCGGAAAGTGACGCCCTGGGCCCTCGCGGGGGCAACCGGGGCGATGCGGGTGGGTGCGGCGTCAGCCGGTACGACGGCTCGCGCGAACGGCGCACCGACGCAGGCGTCGGGGCCGATCAGCGCCGGGCGATCAGCTCAGCGGTGCCGG
This sequence comes from Micromonospora trifolii, assembly GCF_022229005.1. Taxonomy (GTDB): domain Bacteria; phylum Actinomycetota; class Actinomycetes; order Mycobacteriales; family Micromonosporaceae; genus Micromonospora; species Micromonospora trifolii. Next base: position 109,434 of record NZ_JAKKFD010000023.1, on the reverse strand, counting down.
TGGCCGGTGTCCTGGGAGCGCGCTGCCTGGAGCGCAATACGACGATGATTGTCGATGAATGAGACGCCGTGCGTCATCGGGTCCTCCTCGGGTGTCCACGCCCTGGGGTACATCCCGACGGCCGAAGTATCCTGGCTTCCGGATCGACGCTCTCCCCCGGCCTTCCAACCGCAGACACACGGCCGTGACTCACGAGGGGGGATCGCTCCCCGGTGACAGTGGCGGGACCGCGTCGGATTCGCACCGACTTCCTTCACTGCCGTCAGGCCGCGAATGCTGCCACACCGCCGCGCCGCCGGTCAACGCGGACCCCACCGCCACACGGCCACGCTCACCACATTGACCTGCGGAGATATCGGCGCACGGGGGTTGCCTCTCGCCGCGATGGCGGGCTGGGAGAACTGGTTGATCGGCCTCGCGGACTGGCCCCGGGCCAGGGGGCGGACTGGTCACGCGGACCCTTTGGAGCTGATGTCGTAGACGATTCAGCCGCCTCGGCTTCCGGCCCGCTCCTCGGCTTCCGGTCCGGACGTACGGCGATGCCGTCAACGATTCAGCTCCGAAGGCGCCGGACGACACACGCCCGGGACCAAACACGCCACGCGCGACAACCGACACCGGTCGACGCTCCGATCAGCGGGCGTGGCGTTCCGGGTGGGCTCGGCTCCAGGTTCGCATCCGCTCCGGGTAGCCGGTGCGCGCCGCCTCGTACAGCGGCACCGCGTGCTTGCGGGCGATGGCCCCGGCCGCGCGGGGCGTTCCGGTACGGCGGCGGATCCACTCGCCGTCGTGGGCGATCGCCACCACTGTGGTGTCCGTCGCGGTCGTCTCCGGCTCCAGGTAGAACTCCACCCCGCGTCGGGTGGCGATGAACGCCTCCAGCGCCGCGAGGTCGTCGCGGGTCGCCTCCCGGTCCAGCTTCGTCGGGGTCGCCTCGGCACCCCGTGACCGCCGATTGAACCAGCTCATGCCCCGCCCCTCTCGTCGACGCCCCTCCAGTGCAGCACCGGTTCCTGGCAATACGCTGCACGCCGGATGGGAGAGAGCTGACCCGCGTCGGGATCCCTGTGGAACCCGTGGCGGGTGGGCGGTGTCATGAGTGTGATCCGAACGGAGGCTCCCCTGGACGACGAGGCACTCGTCACCCGCGCTCGGGCAGGTGACCTGGAGGCGTACAACCTCCTGGTCGCCCGGCACACCGCATCCGCGTACCGGACCGCGGTGCTGCTCGGCGCCGGCTCGGACTCCGAGGACGTCATCCAGGAGGCGTTTGTGAAGGCGTACCGGAAGCTGTCCCGTTACCGGGGCGACGCGTCCTTCCGGTCGTGGCTGCTCGCGATCGTCGCCAACGAGACCCGCAACCTGCACCGCTCCCGGGGTCGGCGCGACGGGCTCGTCCTGCGGGCCGCGGCAGCGGACCCGACGTCCGAGGTCGCCGAGGACGACGCGGTCGGCGCGGTCCTCGCCGGGGAGCGTCGGGCGTCGCTGGTGCAGGCGCTACGGCAACTGCCGGTACGGGACCGCGAGGTGATCGTCTGCCGGTTCTTTCTCGATCTCACCGAGGAGGAGACGGTGTCGGCTCTGGGCTGGCCCCGGGGCACTGTGAAGTCGCGCACGTCCCGGGCGTTGGCGAAGCTTCGCGGCCTGCTCGACAGTGCGGAGGTCCGGCATGGGTGACCTCGAACGGGAACTGCGCGACCTGTCCGCCTGGCTGGACACCCCCGATCCGCCCGACGTGACCGCCCGGGTCCGCGTACGACTCGGCACGCCGGCGCCCCGGCGGCGCCGGTGGCGGTCGCTCGCCGCGGTGGCGCTCGTCACCCTGCTGGTGGCGGTGTTGCCGCCGACGCGGGCCGCCATCGCCGACGTCGTCACAGGGCTGCTGCGCTTCGCCGGGGTCAGCATCGCCACCTCAACCGCCCCGACGCCGACGCCGCCCGGCGGCACCGCGGCGCCGTTGCCCGGGCAGCGGGCCGTCGTCCTGGACGAGGCGCAACGGGCGGTGCGGTTTCCGATCCGCCTGCCGGCGATGCTGGGCCCGCCGGAGCAGGTGCTGGTCGCCGACCCGGACGCCACGGGCCGGTACCGGGTGGCGACGCTGCTCTACGACGGGGGCGCGCTGCGCGTCGACGCGTTCGACGGTCACCTCGACCTGGCCTTCCACAAGGAGGTCACCCCGCCGGGCGCGAACTGGGTCCAGGTCAACGGGGACTTCGCCGTCTGGGTCGACGGCCCACACGCGTTGTCCTACGTGGACCGGGCGGGCGAGATCCGCAGGGAGACCGCCCGGCTTGCCGGCTCGACCCTGATCTGGCAGGACAACGACGTGAGCTACCGGCTGGAGGGCAGCCTCACCAAGGCCGAGGCGATCGAGATCGCGCGCTCACTGGGCTAGTACGCGTTCGGGTCCCATTCCGCGAGCTGCTCCATCGGCTGGATGTCGCCGGTGGTCTCCAGGCCGTCGAGCGGGACTCGCTGGTAGAAGTAGAGGACCATCTCGCTCGCTGCGCCTCGCATCGCCATGTCGCCTGGCTCCGCGTCGGCGGCCAGGTCGTCGCAGCGGACGCCGTCGGCGTTGAGGGTCAGGCGCCAGGAGCGGCCTTCGATCGTGTGCAGGTCGATGGTCGCCGGCTTGAACGGCCAGGGGACTGTCGTCGCCGCGACGGTCGTCAGGAACTCGTCGACGCCCTCGACCGCGACGTCCGTCGGCAGCGGCTGTGCGGCCCCCTGGGTGAGCTGGGCGTCGTAGGTGTGGACCGCCAACTCCTGGATCTGGTGTCGGGCCACGGCTCCGCTGGTCTGCGGGGCCTGCGAGCGCCCCCACCAGGTCCAGCAGCCGCGGTCCGAACCGGCCTCGCGCATCGCGTCGAGCATGAGCGCGGTCGACTCGGCGAGCCAGGCGTCCAGGGCTTCGCGGTCGCGGGGCGCGGTCAGGGCGCCCTTCGGGTCCGTCCTCGCCGGGGGCTCAGCGTCCGGGCCCGCCGCGATGATGGCGGCCTGGCGGCGGCGGCCGTCGCCGAGGTGCTGCGCCAGTTCGCGCAGCGTCCAGTCCGGGCAGGTCGGGACCTGGACGTCAAGGTCGGGGGCGGACGCGATCGCGGCACGGAACGCGGCCGAGCGGTCGTCGATCAGCCGTAGGACCTCGGGGAAATCCACAATGTTCTGCACTTCGGTTGTGTATCACTACGCTCCGGCCACCGGACAGCGAATTTGTCGGACGAACGCGTTACGCCTCAGGGCAGCAGTAGTTCCTGGCCGGTCAGCCCGGTCTACGAGTCGTCTCGGCCCTGCCAGGTCGTCACACAAGCCTCGTTGCCCTCGATATCAGCGAGAACCCAGAAGGCGGGAGCATGGGCCGCGGATACGAGTCGGCCACCGGCCGTCAGGGCGGCTTCGATCCGCCGTGGTGCCTCGTCGTGCGGGACACAGATGTCGAAGTGGACGCGATTCCGGTCCGGGCGTGGCTGATCCATCTGCTGAAACCACATCGCCGGACCCTGCCCGACCGGGTCGACGATCGGATCCTTGGGACCGTCGGCTCCCGCCTCGTCCGTGTAGCCCAGCACGGCCTTCCAGAACGGCCGGACCGCTGCGATGTCGAGCGCGTCCACAGCGATCTCCACGAGCTGGACCGACCGCGGCGCTCCCGTACCAACCTCCGGCTCGGTCCGTAGCCCGACGTCCCGCATGGCGGCGGAAAGCCGACGCGCAAGGTCGATATCGCAAGCGGTGAGCGCCGCCTGATCCACCGACTGCAGGGTCAAGACGACCCGGTCTGGCCGGATATCAGCGCGTAGGTGGCCATCGGCGTCGCTACCGCACAGCGCCACCACACGCGCCGCCACCTCGGTTGCCTGGACCAGTGAGCCGACACGGACCGACGTACGCAACGCGCCCAGCAGATACCGCCATCCCTGGTCGCTGACCGCGTCCGAGGCCGCCTGCCGACCCAGTGTCTGTTCCACGTAGGCATCCTCACATGCGCCCGTGATTCCCCTCTGGCCCCGCCAGCCGGGTGGACATTCCCGGTCACTAGGAACCCTGCGGGCCTGGGCGGTGTCGGAAAGGTGCGATGAGTCCTCGGCGCGTACCGGAAAGGGGCGAGATGGGTTCCTGGGGCAGGTTGATGCTGGCGTCCTCGGTGGTCCTGCTGGCGGGGTGCACGCCCACGACCAGCGGCGCGGCGCCGACGGCGGGTTCGGCCACCACAGCGAGCGCCGCGACCGCCTGCGCGGCGCGGGTCGAGACGGGATCGCTGCCCGACTGGGCGGACGCCGGGTTCAGCGGGGACGCGCGCGTTCCGCACGTCTTCGGCGCGAAGGGTGACATCGTGGCGGTGCTGTTCGCCCATCCCCTGCGGCAGGTCCGGACGGACGGGTCGAACAACAAGATCCTCTGGGTGGCCCGCGCCGCCACGACCTCGCCCGACCCGACGGCACCGGCAACCCTGGTGATCACCGCGCGCCGGGACGGCACCGACACCCGGGTGATCCGGGAGGTCGCCGGCGGACCCGGTCCGTCGATCATCGACCTGCCGCAGGCCGGTTGCTGGCGCCTCGACCTGCGCTGGTCCGGCCACACCGACACGATGGACCTGGTCTACGCCCCCTGAGCCACCCCGGTCTCAGCGATCACCTCGAGCAATGCGGGAACGCGAGGTCCTGGCATGTCCGCACCACCACCGCCGCTTAGGGTGTGGTCGTGTCGATCACCTTTCAGCTTCCCGGGGATCGCAACGTGCTGATGGACCGGACCGCGGATCGGACCGAGGAGGAGCTGTCATGACCGTCCCAGGCCATGAGCCGTACTGGCATGCGGCGATCCACGTGGGTGAGCTGGCGGCAGCGGCATGACGCCGCTGTACGTGGCGGCGGACATTCACGGTCACCGGACCGAGTTCGGGGAGTCACTTCGCGAGGCCGGGCTCGTCGACCACACGGGGCACTGGTCCGGGGGTGACGCGCGGTTGTGGCTGCTCGGCGACTACGTCGATCGGGGCCCGGACGGTGTCGGCGTCATCGATGACATCCGGCGGCTCGCCGTCTCCGCGAGGGCAGCGGGCGGCCACGTCGGGGCACTGTTGGGCAACCACGAGGTGCAGTTGCTCGCCGCGCACCGGTTTGGTACCAGGTCCGTAGCCGGATGGGACGAGCCGGGCGGGTTTCGCGGTGGCTGGGCCCGATTCGGCGGACGTGAGAAGGACCTGCACCAGCTGACGCCACAGCATGTCGAGTGGATGACGCGTCTGCCCGCGGTCGCGGTCGTCGACGGGTTCCTGCTCGTGCACTCCGACACCGCCCGGTACCTGGAACTTGGATCGAGTGTGGCCACCGTGAACACGGCAGTCACAGCGGCTCTCGGCTCCAGTGACCCCGCTGCGTGGCTGGACTTCTGTGGCCGGATGAGCGATCGGGGCGCCTTTCGTGACGCCGTGCAGGCGAACCCCGACGATCCGGTGTCGCTGATGCTGCGCACGCTCGGGGGCGACGTGCTCGTCCACGGCCACAGCACCCTCACCAAGCACTTCGGCGTGGCACCGCAGGACGTCACAGTCGCACTGCGGTACGCCGACGACAGAGTCATCGCCATCGACGGCGGCGTCTACGAAGGCGGCCGGATCCTGCTCACTCGACTCCGCTGACCCTGGCTAGGCTGCCCGATGTGCTGAAGGACGCGCTGATGGCGGCGGCCCGCAACAACGCCGAGTGGTGCGACATCGTCTGTGGCAGCCACGGGCTGGCCGGCCGTACCGACGCCGACGCCTGGTCGGTCCCCGACCGTTCGCCACAGTGGTACCCGGACGCGGTCACAGTGCGGCCGGGCGTCGACGCCGAGGCCCTGCTGGCCCGGATCGACGCGGGGCCCGGCGCGTCGGTGAAGGACAGCTTCGCCGACCTCGACCTGTCCGGGTACGGCTTCCGGGTGCTCTTCGACGCGCAGTGGATCCACCGGCCACCGTCGGCACCGCCTGTCGGCACACCGCTGGCCCCGGTCACCACACCCGACGGGTTGGCGGCCTGGGCGGCGGCCCACGGCGGTGGGAAGCTGTTCCGGCCCGCGCTCCTGGCCGACCCCCGGGTACGGGTGCTCGCCCGTCACGACGACCGGGGTGTGGTCATCGGCGGGGCGGTGCTCAGCGGCGACGGCCCGTACGGCGTCTCCAACCTGTTCACCAGCACCGACGACCCCCGGGACATCTGGCGGGCGGTGTGCGCCACAGTGCCCGACGCGCCGCTGGTCGGCTACGAAACCACACCGGACCTCACGCCGGCGCTCTCCGCCGGCTTCACCACCACCGGCCCCCTCCGCGTCTGGCTGCGCGCCTAGCGCTCCGGCCACTGGCTCCGCGCACGGACAGCTATGCTGGGCGGCATCGGCACCGATCCGGCCATCACCGGGGAGCCTCCGGAAGAACGGGCAGCTCGGCCGCCCCAGTAGAACCGGACGTCGCGGCACGTCACGTCGCGAAATGGAGCGGCGCCCGCACCATCGAGGCGCAAGCGGGGTGGTACCGCGGGGTCCTGGCCATACGCCTGGCGCTTCGTCCCCGCGTGGGCAGTGAGCTGATGCCCGCGCGAGCGGATGTGGAGTGTAGGGAGAACGTCGGTGCCGGACGGACCATCGAAGTCGCCATTCGTGCCACTGCCCACCAAGATCGACCTTGGTGGGATGGACCGTGCGGTCATCGAGTGGTGGCAGGCCAACAACGTGTTCAACCGGAGTCTGGAGCAGACGGCCGACGGTCCTCCGTGGGTGTTCTACGAGGGGCCGCCGACCGCCAACGGCACGCCGGGCACCCACCACATCGAGGCGAGGGTCTTCAAGGACCTCTTTCCCCGGTACCGGACGATGCGGGGCTTCTCGGTGCCACGCCGTGCCGGGTGGGACTGCCACGGCCTGCCGGTCGAGCTCGCGGTGGAGAAGGAACTGGGGCTCAGCGGCAAGCCCGACATCGAGAAGATGGGCGTCGCGGAGTTCAACGCCCTGTGCCGCACCTCGGTGCTGCGGCACGTGGACGAGTTCGTCCAGCTCAGCGAACGCATGGGTTACTGGATCGACCTGGAGCATCCGTACCAGACCATGTCCCCGGAGTACGTGGACAGCGTCTGGTGGTCACTGAAGCAGATCCACGACGGTGGGCGCCTGGTGGAGGACTTCCGGGTCGCGCCGTACTGCACCCGCGACGGCACGACCCTCTCCGACCACGAGGTGGCGCAGGGGTACGAGACCGTCACCGACCCCTCCGTGTACGTGCGGTTTCCGTTGCGCGGGGAGATAGCCGGCCACAGCGGCGTCGACCTGCTGATCTGGACCACCACCCCGTGGACCCTGGTGTCCAACACCGCCGTCGCCGTACACCCCACTGTCACGTACTCCCTCGCCCGCACCGAGCAGGGCACGTTCGTCGTCGCCGAACCGCTGACCCGGCGGGTCCTCGGCGACGGGGCGGAGATCCTGGCGACCGTACCGGGGTCGGCCCTGGAGGGTTTGCGGTACGAGCGGCCGTTCGACCTGGTGGACATCCCGGACGCGCACCGGGTGGTCCTCGCCGAGTACGTCACGACCGAGGACGGCACCGGCCTGGTGCACCAGGCGCCGGCCTTCGGCGCGGACGACCTCGCCGTCTGCCGCGCCTACGGGTTGCCGCTGGTCAACCCGGTCGCCCCGAACGGGCGGTTCAACGACGGCATCGACCTGGTCGGTGGGGTGTTCTTCAAGGACGCCGACGCGCTGCTCATCGACAGTCTCCGGACGTCTGGCCGGTTGTTCCGGCACGAACCGTTCGAGCACCCCTATCCGCACTGCTGGCGGTGCCACACCCCGCTGATGTACTACGCGCAGCCATCCTGGTACATCCGGACGACCGAGGTCCGCGACGAGCTGACGCGGGAGAACGAGAACACCAACTGGTTCCCGGAGCACATCAAGCACGGCCGCTACGGCGACTGGCTGAAGAACAACATCGACTGGGCGGTGTCCCGCTCCCGGTACTGGGGGACCCCGCTGCCGCTGTGGCGATGCCCGGACAACCACGTGACAGCTGTCGGTTCCCGTACGGAGTTGGGAGAGCTGGCCGGCGCCGACCTGTCCGAGCTGGATCCGCACCGCCCGTACGTGGACGAGATCACCTTCGCCTGCCCGGACTGCGGCCGGATCGCCACCCGGGTCCCCGAGGTGATCGACGCCTGGTACGACTCCGGAGCGATGCCGTTCGCGTCGTTGGGCTACCCCCACGTGCCGGGTAGCAGGGAGGTCTTCGAGCGCACCTACCCGGCCCAGTACATCTGCGAGGCGATCGACCAGACGCGGGGGTGGTTCTACACGCTGATGGCGGTGGGCACGCTGGTCTTCGACAGGTCCCCGTACGAGAACGTCGTCTGCCTCGGGCACATCCTGGCCGAGGACGGCCGCAAGATGAGCAAACACCTGGGCAACATCCTGCTGCCGATCCCGTTGATGGACACGCACGGCGCCGACGCGGTGCGCTGGTTCATGGCCTGCTCCGGCTCACCGTGGTCGCCGCGCCGGATCGGGCCCGGCCCACTCGACGAGATCGTCCGCAAGGTGTTGATGACCTACTGGAACACCGCGGCGTTCTTCTCCCTCTACGCGGCGAACTCGACGTGGTCCCCGCACCTGGCCCAGCCGGTCGCCCAGCGACCGGTGCTGGACCGGTGGATCGTCGGCGAGGTCCACGCTCTCGCGGCCGCCGTCGACGAACGACTCCAGAACTACGACACGGCGCGCGCCGGCCGACTGCTCGCCGACTTCATCGACGACCTGTCGAACTGGTACGTGCGGCGCTCGCGGCAGCGTTTCTGGGAGGGCGACCCCGACGCGCTCACCACCCTGTACGAATGCCTCGACATCCTCACGCGGCTGCTCGCGCCGTTCGTTCCCTTCGTCACGGAGGAGGTGTGGCAGCAGGTCGTCCGGCGGGGGGTCGCGTCGGCCCCGGAGTCGGTGCACCTGGCAACCTGGCCCACGCCCGACACCACACTGATCAGCACCGAGTTGTCGGCCCAGGTGGCCACGGCGCGGGCGCTGGCCGAGGCGGGCCGGTCCGCGCGGAAGACGAGCAGTCTGCGGATCCGGCAGCCGTTGAGCCGCGCGCTCGTGGGGCTGCCGGCCGGCACCGTTCTCCCGCAGGCGTTGCTGGACGACATCGGCGACGAGTTGAACGTCAAGGTCCTCCAGCCGCTCGATCCCCAGGGCGGTGTGATCGACGTGCAGGTCAAAGCGAACTTCCGGGCCCTGGGCCGCCGGTTCGGCAACCGCACCCAGCACGTCGCGAAGGCCATCGCCGGCGTGGCCCCCCGGGAGCTGGTCGAGGGCGTCCGGGCGTACGGGACGTACCCGCTGTCGGTCGACGGTGCCCGGGTCGAGGTGGGCCTGGACGACATCCTGATCACGGAGGTGCCGCGCACCGGTTGGGTAGTGGAGTCCCAGCGTGGCGCGACGATCGCGTTGGACACCGAGATCACCCCCGAACTGGCAGCCGAGGGCGTCGCACGCGACGTCGTCCGCATCATCCAGCAGGCCCGCCGTGACGCTGACTTCGAGGTCGCCGACCGGATCACTGTGTCGATCGCCGCGCCCGCGGAAGTCGCGGCGGCGATCTCCGCGCATCAGAAGCTCATCGCGCACGAGACCCTCGCACTCCAACTGACCGTCGTGGACGCGTTGTCGGAGGGGTTCTCCGGCACCGTGGGCGACGGTCAGGAGATCGTCGTGCACGTCGTACGGGCCTGAGCGGTGACGCCGCGCGGACGATCAATGAAGACGGGTCAGGTCCTCCGGGGTCAGGCGTAGGGCTCCGGCGGCGATGTTCTGCGCCAGGTGGTCCGGGTCCGCGGTGCCGGGGATGGCGAGCACGTGGGCGCCCTGGTGCAGGGTCCAGGCGAGGCGTACCTGCTGCGGGGTGACGCCGTGGGCGCGGGCGACCGCCTCCACGGCCTCGCCCTGCGCGGTGCTCGCGCCCGCCTCCCGCCCGGTGCCGGCCAGCGCGAAGAACGGCACGAAGGCGATGCCCCGCTCACCACAGAGCCGGACGAACGCGTCCTGCTCCCGGTAGGCGTCCACCCCGTAGTTGTTCTGCACGCAGACCACCGGGGCGATGCCCGCCACCTCGTCCAGATGGTGCGGCCGCGCGTTGGAGAGCCCCAGGTGCCGGATCAGCCCGGCGGCCCGCAACTCGGCGAGCGCGCCGAACCGATCGGCCACCGGCACCGCACCCGGCCCCCGACCGAGGCGCAGGTTCACCACGTCGAGCTGGTCGCGGCCGAGCCGGCGAAGGTTCTCCTCCACCTGGGCCCGCAACTGCGCCGGGGTGAACGCCTCGGTGAAGCCCGCGTCCGGGTCGTACCCGAAACCGACCTTGGTGGCGATCACCAGGTCCTCCGGGTACGGGGCGAGCGCCGCGCGGATCAGCTCGGTGGCGTAGCGGGCCGGGCCGGTGCCGACGCGCAGGGTGCCCCCGGGTGAGACGTAGAACGCGGCCGTGTCGATGTGGTTGACGCCCAGCTCCACGGCGCGGTGCAGCAGGGCGACGGCCCGGTCACTGTCGGGGTTCGCGGTGATCCGCATGGAGCCGAAGCCCATCCGGTGCACTGTGCGGTCGCCCAGGGTCCAGGTGCCCGCCGCGGCGGCGGTGATCTCGTCGGTTGGCATCGGGCGACCGTAACCAGTGCGGGTGCGCGGCGCAGTCGGCCGCGCACCCGATACCGCCCGGCGGCGAGGTGGGTTAGTTTTTACCTACCGACGGAGCAGTGTCAGCTGAGTGCGGCGGGCGCAGGACCGGCACCAGCAGCAGGGTCGGCAGCAGCAGCAACGGCACCGCCAGCAGCGCGCGGAGGGTGCCGACCTCGTCGCCGACCAGCCCCAGCAACGGCGGGCCACCGAGGAACGCGGTGTAGCCGATCACCGCGACCACGCTCACCCGCACCGCCGCGTGCGCCTCGTCGTCGGCAGCCGCGCTCATCCCGACCGGGAAGCCCAGCGACGCACCCAGGCCCCACAGCGCGACGCCGACGACGGCCACCGGCCCGGAGCCCGCCAGCACGGCCAGGCCAGCGCCGACCACGGCCAGGCCGATGGCGCCGCTGAGCACCGGCACCCGACCCCACCGGTCCAGCGCGATGGTGCCGACGGTGCGTCCGACGGTCATGCCCACCACGAACACCGCGAAGACCGCCGCCCCGGCGGCCTCGCTCAAATCCCGTCCATCGATGAACGCCACGGCCAACCAGTCGTTGGCGGCGCCCTCGGTGAACGCCGCCACCAGCACGAACAGCCCGATCAGCAGGGTGTGCGGCTCCCGCCAGGCGGCGAGTTGCGCCCGGCGACGGGCGGCCGGGGTGGCGTCCGCCGGGTCGCCGGTGTGATCGCTGCCCACGGGCAGGAACATCCGGGCCGCGAGCGCGGTGCCGGTCGACACGACCACCGCCACCGCGACGAGATGCGCGCCGACCGACACGTCGAACCGGGCGGCCCCTGCGCCGAGCGCCGCGCCGGCCACCGAACCGAGGCTCCACCCGGCGTGGAAACGGGGCATGATCGTATGGCCCAGCCGCCGTTCCACCGCCGCGCCCTCGACGTTCATCGCCACGTCGCAGGCGCCGGAGCCGAAGCCGAAGGCGATCAGTCCCAGGGCGACGATGGCGAACGACCCGGTCATCGTGGCGCCCAGCCCCGCCACGGTCAGGCCGACCGCGGCCAGCACCATGGCCATCGTGACGGTGCGGGCCGCACCGAACCGCTGGGCGAGCAGGCCGGACGTGGGCATGGCGAGCAGCGCGCCGACGCTCATCGCCAGCAGCAGCAAGCCGAGTCGGCCGGCGGAGATGTCCAACGCCTCCCGGACCGCCGGGACTCGGGAGAACCAACTGCCGACGGCCAGCCCGTTGAGGATGAAGGTGACAGCGACGCCGTTGCGGGCGAGCCGCACCGTCCGCAGGGTCGGCGATGCGATGTCCGGGGCTACGGGTCGACTGGTGGGGGCGCTCACGAGGGTGGGTCCTCTTTCTCGGGGTGATCTGCTGGCACGATCGCACACCTGAGAGCGCTACCACCACAACCGGCAACCGCCCCTTACCGCTGCTGGTCTGGCCGGGGCATGATGTGAGCAGGCGTTGGTCCGACCGGACGGGCCGCCGCAGGAGGCGACGATGACGACAGCGGCACACCGACCGGCCACTCTCGAGGACGTGGCCCGGGTCGCCGGGGTGTCCCGGTCCACGGCGTCGCGCGTGATCGCCGGCACGGGGTTCGCCTCGCCGGCCGCCCGGAAACAGGTCACGGCAGCCGTCGACCAGCTCGGCTACGTGCCCAACCCGGCCGCCCGAGCGCTGGTCCGCGGTGGCGGCGTACGCCTGGTCGTGGCCGTTCTGGGCACCAGCGCCGCGGTGCTGGACGACCCGTACGTGCACCAGGTGGTCGGTGCCGCCGCCCGGGTGTGCACGCCCGCCGGTGTCGGGGTGGCGCTGTACCGGCTGCCGTTCGGCGACCCCCGCAGCCTCGACCAACTCGACGGGGATCGCAGCGTGTGCGGGGTGATCCTGGTCAACACCACCGAGCATCTGCTGGCGGCGGTGCCCCGGTCGCTACGCGGTCGGGTGGTCTCGATCGGTGTCGGCTCGGCGACCGTGCCGTCGTTCGACGTCGACAACGCCGCCGGCTCCGAGGAGGTGCTGCGCCACCTGTACGCCTCGGGTCGCCGCCGGATCGCCATGGTGACCGGCCCCCGGTGGCTGCCCTGCGCGCAGCGCCCGGTGCAGACGTACCGCCGACTCATGGCCGAGGCCGGCCTACCGGAGCGGATTCTCCCCGGGGACTTCAGGGCGGCGCGCGGCCGGACGGCGGCCGGCGAGGCGCTGCGCCGCTGGCCGGACATCGACGCGATCTACGCGATCAGCGACGACACCGCGCTCGGGGTGATCGCCGGCCTGCGGGACGCCGGTGCGCGGGTGCCCGGTGACGTCGCGGTGGCCGGCTTCGACGACATTCCGTTGGCCGGGATGACCGCCCCGGCGTTGACCACCGCGAGTCACCCGGTGGGCCGAATCGCCGTCGCCGCGGCCACCGCCCTGCTGGACGGACGCCCGGCGGCCCCGGTGACCCTCTTCCCTTCCGCCCTGGTGGCGCGGGCCAGCGCCTGAGTCGGCGCCCGGTCGAGCGCACTGACGGTTAACCCCGTACGGGCCGGGTAACCGCATCGGACCTTTCGTCCACAGCGAGGAGCGCCGACCCGTGTCCGACTCCGCGCCGTCGCACTGGGACCCGGCGCCGAGCCCTCGGGACGGCCGGTTGACCGCCCGCCGCCACCCGCCGGTGGGGCCAGGCCGCCCCGGGCTGGTGCCGATGACCGGCCCCGACGGTGACCGGCTGGCCCTCATGTACGCCCCGGAGCCGGCGACCGACGGTTCGGCGTACCGGTTGGTGCTGCTCCTGCACGGTGCGGGCGGTTCGGCGCGTCAGGGGCTGGACCTGCTGTTGCCGGTCGCTGACGCGCAACACCTGCTGCTTGTCGCCCCGGACTCGTCGGCGGCCAGTTGGGACCTGATCGCCGGCGGCTTCGGGGCGGACGTGGGGCGCATCGACGGGCTCTTGGCCACCGTCTTCGACACCTACCCGGTGTCCGACGTGACTGTCGGTGGCTTCTCCGACGGCGCCTCGTACGCGCTGTCGCTGGGCCTGGCGAACGGGGATCTGGTCGACGCGGTGCTGGCCTTCTCCCCCGGTTTCGCCGCGCCACCGGTCACCCATGGCCGGCCACGGATCTTCATCTCGCACGGCGTCGACGACCGGGTGCTGCCCATCGACGTGTGCAGCCGCCGCCTCGTCCCCCACCTGCACGACCTCGGCTACGACGTGACCTACCAGGAGTTCCCCGGCGGCCACGACATCCCCGCCCCGATCCGCGATTTTGCCATCGCCTGGCTCACCGCCCATCCCCCACGGGCAGGAAACCACCATTGAGCAGTGCGGACGTCAGACCGGCGGGAGGCCGAGGGCGTCGTCGACGCGGGCGAGGACGGCGGCGTCGTCCTCCGGGTTGACGCCGCGCAGCAGGTCGATGGCAGTGGCCCTGACCTGACCGATGATCATCGCTAGCGGGAGGGTCTGCGTGGGACCGAAGAGCTGCCCGGCGGCGTGCACCGCGGCCAACGCCGACTCGTCGGCCAGGGTCGCGTGCCGGTCGGCGGTTTCCTCCTGCCCGTTCAGGTCGGCGGCGAGGGCCGCGCCGGCCTGACGGACCGCCTCGGCCAGTGACCGCAGCGCGGCGCCCAGTTCGGGCGGGGCCGGGGTGTGCAGCCGGCTGAGGGTCACGCCCGCACGGGCCAGCACCCGGACGTTACGGACCGCGTAGTCGATCTGGCGGATCGACTCGTCCACCGAGCGCAGCCGACCGATGTGCCGACGTCGACGGACGTTGAGCCGCAGGGCCTCACCGGCGGCCAGCACACCGTCGCGCAGCCCGTCCACCCGGGCGTCCATCCCCCGCGCCTGCCTGAGCGCGGCGACCGCCGCCGGCTCGTCGCTGTCGTCCAACGCGTCGGCGATCCCGCCCAGCAGCCCGGCCAACCCGTCGAAGGTCCGCCGCACCTCCGCGACCAGCGGGGCGAGGGGATGCCGGGCGTCGACAAGCAGGCTGGCCGCGAGGGCGACCGCGCCGCCGACCAGCGCGTCGACGAAGCGGAACGGCACCAACGAGCCGTCCGGCGGTGCGACCACCACCAGGTAGAGCGCGGAGACCGCCGCCTGCACCAGCGTCACGCCGGTGGCCCCGAAGGCCACCGCGAGGAGGACGGTGAACAGGATGACGGTGACAACCGTCCAGGTGCTGCCCGGGCCGAGCGCCTGCACCACCAGGTCCGCGACGAGCACCCCGGCGGCGACCCCGAGGATGACCTCGACGGCCCGGCGGATGCGCTGCCCCCGGGCCTGCCCGAGGACGATCAGCGCGGCGGCCGGCGCGAAGAAGGGCTGCGGGTGCCCGAGCAGCCGGGTGGCCAGCAGCCAGGCCACTGTCGCCGCGACGGTCGCCTCCAGCACCGGCCGCCAGCCGTGCCGCAATCGCCCGCCGGCAGTCCGCAGACCGCTGAACCGCACCATCGCCCAACCTCTCCCGCCGCGCTGCCGCACTCCGGTCCGACACCGTGCTGCCAGCTCACGACGGCGCACCGCCAACGCGCGACATCGCACCGCCGGCTCACCGCAGCATGCCGTCCGCTCCCCCCTTTGGAGCTGATGCCGCAAACGAATCAGGCGCGATGTCGTAAACGATTCAGCTCGAAAGGGCCCGCCCACGGCACCAGACCGGTGGGTCACGGCCTCCCGAGGCGATCGTCTCCCATCACGCGCCGGACCTGAGCACCGGGCTGCGCCACGCCCCGGCCCGGGTGCCCACGCGCCAGCAGGCCCGCACGCCAGCAGGCCCGCACCCGACCAGGCCCGGACGCCAGCAGGCCCGGCGAGACGCTCGGCGACCGGGTCAGCTTCCGGTGAGGGCTCGCAGCAGCGTACGGACGGCGGCGCTCAGGTCGGCGCGGCTGGCCGTGGTGCCGGGCGGTGGGGCGGTGAGCGCGCCCGCGCCGGCCAGTCGGTCGAAGAGCAGCCCGTCCACGAACGCGACGAACTGATCGCCCTGCCGGTCGGGGTCGGTGGCCCCGGCCCTGGCCAGCAGGTCCCGGGCCTGCACCCGCAGGCCGGTGCCGTGGTGCAGGATGCCGCGCAGTTCGGGCCGGTGCACCGCCTCCAGCAGGCACGCGTAGCGGGCGAGGCTCCGGCTGCGTCCGGTGCTCAACCAGCGGTCGAGCACCTCGGCGACGCCGGTGGCGAGCGCGTCGAGGTCGCCGCTGTCGAGCCGGGGGGCAGGGGTCGGGGGCGGCGGGCCGGTCGGCAGGTCGTACGCGGCCAGGTCGGCCCGGTCCCGTTCGGCGAGCCGTCCGACGACCGCCTCGATCAGCGCCTGTCGGGTCCGCAGGTACGCGGAGGTGGTGCCCGGCGGCATTCCGGCGCGGCCGTCGACCGCCCGGTGGGTCAGGGCTCGCATGCCACCGTCGGCGATCAGTTCGATGGCCGCGTCGGTCAGCGTCGCGATCCGGTTCGCCCGCGCCGTCATGGCACTCCTCCTTTCCGGGGTCCCCAGGTAGTATCACTCTTCTACAGGTGTAGAAGGAGGATCGACATGGACGACTCACACGCGGTGGTGGTGGGCGCCGGCATCGGCGGGTTGAGCGCGGCGCTCGCCCTGCACCGGCACGGATGGAGGGTCACAGTGCTGGAGCGCGCCCCCGAAATGCGCGAGGTCGGCGCCGGTCTGAGCCTGATGGCCAACGCCGTGCGTGCTGTGGACGCCCTCGGCCTCGGCCCGGCCCTGCGCCGGGGCGGACACGGTGAGGCACCCGGCGGGATCCGCAACCGGCACGGGCGGTGGTTGTCCCGGGTGGACGCCTCGGAGATGATCAGGCAGCTGGGCACCACTGCGCTCGGCGTGCACCGGGCCACGCTGCACCGCACCCTGCGCGAGGCCCTGCCGGCCTCGTCTCTGCAGACCAACGCCACAGTGCGGCACGTCGAGTCGGGCCCGGACCGTGCCGAGGTGCGCTATCAGGGGCCGGACGGCGCGCACACCCTCAGCGCCGATCTGGTGGTCGGCGCCGACGGCCTGCGCAGCCGGGTCCGCGCCCAGCTCTGGCCGCACCACCCCGGCCCGGTGTACGCGGGATCGACGACGTGGCGGGCGGCCATCGCGTTTCCCGATCCGATCCCGGCCGCCATCACGTGGGGGCCGGGAGCCGAGTTCGGCATGGTGCCGATCGGTGACGGCCAGCTCTACTGGTACGGCGCGGTGAACGCCCCGCCCGGCGGCCACGCCCCCGACGAGCTGGCGGCCGTGCGGGAGCGCTTCGGCGACTGGCACGACCCCATCCCGGCGCTTCTCGCGGCGACCCCACCCGACGTCGTGCTGCGCAACGACATCCACCACCTGACCGAGCCGCTGCCCTCGTACGTGCGGGGGCGGGTGGCGCTGCTCGGCGACGCCGCGCATCCGATGACCCCCAACCTCGGGCAGGGCGCCGGGCAGGCGATCGAGGACGCTGTGGTGCTCGGCGCGGTCTGCGCCGCCGGCGCCGAGGGAGTGCCCGCCGCCCTGGCCGCGTACGACGAGCAGCGTCGCCCACGCAGTCAGTCCGTTGCCCGCGCCTCCTACGTCGCTGGGCGGTTCGGACAGCAGCTGCACAACCCGATCGCCGTCGCGATGCGGACCGTCGCGTTGCGGGTCACCCCGGGCCGGGTCGCCCTGCGCAGCATGGCCCGCTACGCCGACTGGCGACCGCCGGCGGGCTGAGCCGGCCCGGCGATCCGGCCGGTGGCCAGGGCGGCGTACTCCGCCGAGGCGAGGAACTCGGTCAACACCTCCACGGTGCCCGGCGTCCACGGACGACCGTCGAGCACCTCGGCACCGGGGACGAAGAGCATGGCCGCGCCCTCGCCGAGCACCACGTCCTCCTGCCGGGCCCTGGTGCTGCCGAGGAAGTAGTGCTTCACCCGATCCAGCTCGGGCAGCGTTTGCACGGCTACCGGGTGCAGTCGCCCGTCGGCCCGCAGGCCGGTCTCCTCCAACAGCTCCCGCTCGGCGGTCTGCTCCGGCGTCTCCCCCGGCTCGCCGTGACCGCCGGGCAGCCCCCACACGTTCGGGTGGTGCGTCGCGTCGCCGTCGCGCAGTTGCAACAGCAACTGCCCGTCGGGATCTATCAGCAGGACGCACGCGACAATTCTCATCGGACCAGACTACGGCCGACGAGGAACCGTCGTGGCCCCAAAGCTCCAGAATAGTCAACCGGGTCGCCGTCGGAGCTAATCAAAGACGACAGCGCGCCGGTACAATCGGCGACTTCGTTGTGACCGATCGCTGACTGCTGATGGTGAAAGCGATCACACACACTGAGCCCATGAACAGGAGAGTCAACCGCGGTAGGGCACTCCGCGTCGCGGTGTGCCTCCTCCTTCTCGCCGCGCTGAGCGGCTGCATGCAACTCAACATGGGCTTGACCGTCAACGCCGACGACACGGTCGACGGGCAGCTCCTGCTGACGGCCCAGAAGTCCGTGCTGAGCGGCCGCAACAAGAACCTCCCGGTCGCCTTCGCGGAGCTGCGGCAGAACATCCCCGCCCTACCGGCGGGCGAGGAGACTCTTTACCAGGACGACACTTTCTACGGCTCCCAGATCAGTTACCGCAAGGCGCCGCTGGCCGGTTTCGACACCGAGAGCGTGAAACTGGTCCGGGACCGAGATCTCTACCGCTTCACGCTGCCGCTCGATCCCAAGAAATATGGCGGAAAGGTTGCGGAGCAGAATCCGCAAAACCAACAGGCGTTCCTCAAGCTCATGTCGTTCGAGATCTCGGTGACATTTCCCGGCCGGGTGATCGACAGTAATGGCACCGTCAACGGCCGCTCGGTCAGTTGGAAGGTCGATCCCAACCAGGAGAAGCCGGCCGAGCTGCGGGCCGTGGCCGAGGCGCCACCTCGACCGTCCACCTCGCCGGTTGCCGCCGGCGAGGAGGACGACGGCGGATTCCCCTGGCTGCTGGTCGTCGGCGGTGTCCTCCTCCTGCTGCTGCTCGCCGCTGTGGGCGTACTCCTGGTCCGCCGTCACTCCGCGGCGCCGGCTGCGCCCGGTCCGACCCCGCCGCCGGGCCCGCCCGCCGGCGCACCGGGGCCCGGCTGATCCATCTGGTGGCCGGCTCAGCCGGCCACGCCCGGCCCCGGCCGCCCCCGAAACGACGGCGACCGGCCCCGGTGCCCCCGTGAGGGCACCGGACCTCACCACCACCACATCCCGGTCGCACCATCGCAGAAGGGGGATCGTCATGAACGATCTCTTCACCTGGGCAGCCCTGGGGAGCATCGCCGGCGCGAGCGCCGCCACCCTGCTGGCCACCAACGTCATCGGCGGGCTGATCGGCCCGAGCGGCGACAAGCTCCGCAAGTGGATCGCCATCGCCATCGCGCTGCTGCTGTCCTACGTGACAGCGGCGTTCGCCGACGACGCCGGCGGCGAGAAGTGGGTCATCGCGTTCTTCAACGCGCTGGTCATCTTCTCCGCCGCGCTCGGCGTCAACCAGTTCCCGCCCGGCAACCGACAGGCGACGCCGACCCAGGTCGCGAGCGGTCGTGAGCCCCGAGTCTTCCGTTCCTGGGTCTGAGGGGTGCCGTCATGGTCTTCGGAATTCTCAGCGCAGCCATCCAGGTCGGCTTCGCCGCCCTGCTCGGCTTCCTCGCCGGTGGCCCGATCGGGCTGCTGATCGGCGCCGTCGTGGGCCTGGTGATCGGCGCGGTCTTCGGCTGGTCGGTGGCCTCCGCCGGGGTGTACGCCTCGGACGCCCGCGGCATCTTCCTCTTCGTCGTCGACCACACCTGGAGTCTGCTCAACACTGTCGTCGGCGCCATCTACCTGACCGTGCACCTGATCTTCGGGCACTCGCTGGACCGGCCCACGTCGCTCAACAGCGGTCGGGTCAGCGTGGTGGAGGGGGTCTCACCCCGCTACGCCACCACCATCGGCACCGTCTGCGCCGGCTCCAGCTCGGGCATCCAACGGCACGAGGACGTGCACATCTTCCAGGGTCGCCTGCTCGGGCCGCTCTACATCCCCCTCGTCCTGGCCAACTACGTCCTGTTCACCATCGCGCCGGTGTGGCTGCTCTACCACGACCACACCAACGCGCCGATCAACCGCTTCACCCGGTACTTCGAGATCGGCGTCTACCCACACGTGTGGAACGAGGCCATCGCGTACCGGATCCAGGGGACGCCGCCGCGATGACCACCCACGGGCGCGGACCGATCGAGACCGCCACCGCCGAGCTGGTCGCCTGGGTGACCAGAGCGGCGGGGGAACCGGTCCCGGTCGGCCCGCCCCGTCCGTGTGACGACGCCGACGGGCTCACGCTCTGGCCGATGGAGCTGCGCCCGGCCCGGCAGACCCGCTCCAGCGGCGCTGTCCGCGAACCGTACCGGTTCACGGTCCGCCACCTGCTCTGCGTCACCGGGCCGGCCGGGTTGCCCCGGCTGGACCGGGTGCTCACCGCCGCGACCAGCGACGGCACCTACCCGGTCGTGCTGGAGGCCGGCGACCCACCACTGTGGACGGCATTCGGTACGGCACCCCGGCCGGCGCTGCTGATCGACGTCGCGGCGCAGGTGGACCACCCGACTCCGGCCGCGCCGCCGGTGCTGCAACCGCTGCGGTTGCGGCAACTCGACGTGCGCAGCCTCAGTGGGCGGGTGGTCGGCCCCCAGGAGCAGCCACTGGCCGCGATGCGGGTCGAGCTGCCCGGCATCGGGTCCGCCACCCGCACCGACAGCGAGGGCCGCTTCCTGATCGTCGGCGTCCCGCACGACCCCGAGCACCCGAGCCCGGTCCGGCTGCGGCTGACCGGACGCGGGCTCGTCCTCAGCGCCGACGTCGACCCGGCCGAGGACGACATCGTCATCGTCTGCGCGCCACCGACCCACTGACACCCACAGGCACAGGAGGACCGATGCCCAGTTACTTCTCCCCCGGCATCTATGTCGAGGAGGTCCCCAGCGGCGCCCGACCGATCGGGCCGGCGAGCACCAGCATCGCGGCCTTCGTCGGCGTCGCCCCGGATCGCTCCGCCCACCTGGGCAAGGCGGTACCGGTCAACAACTGGACGGAGTTCCTGCGGCTCTTCGCCGGTGGGGAGCGGGTGGAGAGCACCCCGCTGGCCCGCGCGGTCTTCGGCTTCCTGGACAACGGGGGCGCCCGCTGCTGGGTGGTCAACGTCGGTGAGGGTGGCGCGATCACCGGCTCCGGGCAGCGGCGCGGCGGTCTGCAACTGCTGGAGGCCGTCGACGAGATCTCCATCATCGCCGCGCCCGGCTTCCACGACGTGGTGTCCCACGAGGCGCTGCTGAGCATGGCCGAGCGCACCCGCACCATGGTCGCGATCTGCGACCCGGCACCGGACATCGACGACATCTCCGCGTTGACCCGGGTCGCCACGCCGTCCTCCGGCAAACCCCCCAAGCCCGCCGAGGGTACGGGCGGCAGCGCGGCCGGCGGTCCCGGCGGCGGTCCGGGCCAACCGGGCGGCTCCGGCGGCCACGAGGGGGCCGCCTACCGGCCGCGACAGTCCGAGTTCGGTGCCTTCTACTACCCCTGGCTGCGGGTCCGCGACCCGATCAGCGGCGAGTTGGAACTCACCCCGCCGAGCGGGCACCTGGCCGGCATCTGGGCCCGCACCGACGCCCTGCGCGGGGTGCACAAGGCCCCGGCCAACGAGCCGGTGCGCGGCGCAGTCGACCTGGGCTACCTGGTCACCCGGCCGG
The DNA here is from genome assembly GCF_022229005.1 of Micromonospora trifolii. Taxonomy (GTDB): domain Bacteria; phylum Actinomycetota; class Actinomycetes; order Mycobacteriales; family Micromonosporaceae; genus Micromonospora; species Micromonospora trifolii. The sequence goes on along the minus strand of NZ_JAKKFD010000023.1, from coordinate 88,070 downwards.
AACACGACGTGCTCAACCCCAAGGGCGTCAACGTGATCCGCTACTTCGCCGGCGAGGGGATCCGTGTCTGGGGCGCCCGTACGCTCGCCGCCGAGGCCAGCGAGTGGCGCTACCTCAACGTCCGACGCCTCAGCATCGCCATCGAGCAGGCCATCGCCAACGGCACCCGGTGGATGGTGTTCGAGCCCAACGACTTCACCCTCTGGCGTTCGATCCGGCGCGACATCGGGGCGTTCCTCACCCGGGTGTGGCGCGACGGCGCGCTGCTGGGGCGCAGCCCGGAGGAGGCGTTCTTCGTCAAGTGCGACGAGGAGACCAACCCGGTGGACGTCCGCGACGCGGGCATGGTGATCGCCCACATCGGCATCGCGGTCGTCAAGCCCGCCGAATTCGTGGTGTTCAAGCTGAGCCAGTGGGCCGGCGGCACCGAGACCGAGACGATCGGAGGCTGACATGCCCACCACCGCCACCCCGCAACCCGGGGCCCCGGTCGACCCGTACCGGGCGTACAACTTCCGACTTCTCATCAACGGCGTCACCAACGGCCACTTCACCGAGATGACCGGGTTGGAGGTGAACATCCCCGGGCAGCCGTACCGGGAGCACGGCCTGGGTCGGATGCGGATGGTGCCCGGCCAGGCCGAGTACGAGCCGGTGACGTTGCACTTCGGCATCACCGCCTCCCGGGAGCTGTGGGACTGGGTGAACGCCACCGCCCAGGGCACCCTCAACCGTCGCAACGTCTCGGTGGTGCTGCTGGACTCGGTGGGGACGGCCGAGGTGCTGCGCTGGAACCTGATCGACTGCTGGCCCACCCGGTGGCGCGGGATGCACCTCAACACGCTCAGCCACGAGATCGCCATCGCCTCGCTGACCCTGCGCTACGAGGGCCTGGAGCTGGAGACCGGCGGTGCCACCGCGCCGACGCCCGGGTAGCTGGCTGGCCGGCCGGCTGCGCTCGGCCGCCGGGGCGGTGCAGCGCCTCGCCGGGCGGTTCGAGCCCGCCGACCACCTTCCGCCGCCGCAGACGCCCGCGGCGACACCACGCCGGTTCGGGGAGCCTCCGCAGCACTGGCTGGACCTGGTCGCCGCCCACGCGCCCGGCCTGCTGCACGATCTGGACCTCGACCCGTCCCCGGCCGGCAACGCCGAGGGCGGAGCCCGCAGCGACGGGCAGGGCGAGTTGGCCGGTCGGGTCGACGGCGCGGACGCCGGTCCCGCCAGGCTCGCCAGGTCCGGCAGGTCCGACAGGTTCGACAGGTTCGACAGGTCCGCCGGGCTCGGCAGGTTCGACAGCGAGGCCGACGTGGGCAGCCCCGGTGCGAGCGGGGACGAGGGACCGACGAGGTCGCGTGCCGAGAGTCGGACCGGCGGGCCGGGCCGCCCGTCGCGGATCGGTGACCGGCCCGACGGTACGGGGACCCGTACCGTCGGCCCATCCGGCGACGGCACGCCTTCGTCCCGCTCGGACCTGACCACCCCGCCGGCCGGAACCACCTGGCCGGAGGCGTCGACCCCACCAACCGGCTCGACCCGGCCCACGGGGCCTGCGGTGCCTCCGGTACGGCGGGCGGCCCGGGGCGACACCACGGCCCCTAACACCACGACCGTCGACACGACAGCCCTCGACACCACAGCCCTCGACGCGGGCGGGCTGCCCCGGGCGGATGGGTCCCGGGAGCCGGTCCGCTCCATGGTCTTCGGGCCGCACAGTTCGCCGAGTGGCCGCCCGCACCGGGCGGAGGCCGATGCCACCTCACGGCCACCCCGGGACGCACTGCGCTCCGGCGAGGTCGACCACTGGCGATCCCCGGAGTCGTCCCCCGTAGGCCGCACGGGCGACCGGCTCTCGGGTGGTCGCGACGGGTTCCGGGGTGACTCGGCGGATGGCCAGGCCCGGCCTGGACAGAACCACGGCGGGCACTCGCGTGGTGACGCACCGGGCGCGGCCCGGACGTCGCGAGTGGACACAGTGGCGGTGGGGCAGCGCTCTCCGGACGGGCCGAGCCGGGGCGGGGTCGGCGCGTCCTGGGCCGGCTCGACGGCGACGAGCGCCGGAACCCCGTCGACCTCTGCGCGCGGCGACCTGGATCGCCTCGTGGACGGTGGACCCTGGCTGGCACTGCCCGGCGAACCGGCACCGCCCGGTCGCCCGGTCGCGCTGCGCGACGGCGGGACGGGAACGGCCGGCGGCGGACGAGCGACCGGAATCGACGGGCCGCCGGCCAGCACGGCGGCGCGCAGCGTCGACCCGTGGCCGGCGCTGCCCGACGACACCGCCTTGTGGTCGGTCGCCGGCGCGGCGGTGGACACCGTCCAGCTGACCCGGCTGGACCGGGAACAGGCGGGTGACTGATGGAACGCGTCGCCTTCCTCATCGACTCCTCCGGCGAGCGGGTGGACTGCCTGCTCAACCCGGAGACCGTGCAGGTGACCCGGCTCGCTGGCGTACGCCAGCGGGGTGCCGGCGGCGGGCAGCTCACCGGGTCCGGTCTGGCCGACGATCCGCTGGTCTTCACCGGCGGGGGTCGTACCGAGCTGGTGCTGGACCTGCTCTTCGACGTCGACTTCGTGGAGGCGCAGCTGCGTCCGGCCGACGTCCGGGTGCTCACCCGTCCGCTGTGGATGCTGGCGGAGAACTCCACCGCCGAGCATGGTTGGCTGCGACCGCCGTTGGTCCGGTTGGTCTGGGGCAAGACCTGGAACGTGCCCGGTGTGATCATCGCGGTGGCGGAACGGTTCGACGCGTTCACCGGCACCGGGTCGCCGCGACGGTCCTGGTTGCGGCTGAAGCTGGTCCGCGCCGCCGAGACGGCCGATCAGGCCGAGGCCGGCTTCGCCGAGGAGTTGGCCGCCGCGAGCACCCCGACCGCCGCGCCGGGCAGCGCGGTGATCGCCGCCGGTGACGGCGCGGCCGAGCCGGGTCGCTCCGGCGTGCGTTTCGACCTGCTGGCCAACGACGCGCTGGGCTCGCCACTGCGCTGGCGGCTGCTGGCCGAACACAACCGGATCACCGATCCTCTCGCGGTGCCGGCCGGCACCACCCTCGCCGTCCCACCGACCGTCGGCACCGGTGCGGTGGCCGGGTTGGCGCAGGCGGTGGCCGGTGCGGTAGGCGCGGGAGCGTCGTACCTGGGTACCTCGGTCGCCGGCGCGCCGTGGAACGCGGCGACCGGCCCGACCGTCCCGGCTCCGAGCCCGTTGGGCAACCCCGGGGGTACGCCATGACCAGCGTCGCGCCCCGGGCGTTAATCGTCCTCCTGGACGGCACCGAGTTGGTCGCCGCGGCTCGTCAGCGGGTCCGCTCGCTACGGGTGGCGGCCCGCCTCGACCAGCCCACCCAGGCCGAGTTGGTGCTCGCCACCACCGCCGGGACCGGTGCGTTCGACCCGCCGGTACGCCCCGGCACGGTGCTCGACGTTCGGCTCGCCGACCACGCGGACACCCTGTTCACCGGTGAGGTCACCTGCGTGGAGGTGGAGTACGCCGCCGACGGGGCGGCGGTGCTGCGGCTGCGGGCGTACGACCCGCTGCACCGGCTGCGCAAGCGGCAGGGGTTGCGGGTCTTCACCTCGGTGACCGCCGTCGAGCTGGCCCGGGAGCTGTGCGGCGCGGTGGGGCTGGCGGTGACCGCCGAGGTCGACGGCCCTCGGTTGGAGCGGCTTCTCCAGCACCGGCACAGCGATCTGGAGCTGCTGCGCGAGGTGACCGGCCGGGCCGGGCTGCACCTGGCCGCCGACGCTGACGGCGTCCGGCTGGTCACCCTCGCCGGCTACGGGGAGCCGGTCGCGTTGACGCTCGGCGCGGGGGTGCACACAGTGCGGTTGTCCACGAACACCGACCAGGCCAGCGGTGCCAGCGCGGCCCTGGGCTGGCACCCGCAGCGGGCCGAGGTGATCAGCCAGCAGGTCGACGAGGCGCGCTGCGGGCGACCCGCCGACGACCGGCCGGACCCGGCCGACGTGGGCGCCGACGGCGTTCGCACCGCCGTGGACCAGCCCGGCCGCAGCGACGACGAGCTGGCGGCGCTGGCCCAGGCCCGCCTGGACACCCGGGCGGCGACGCTGGTCACGGCCGAGGGGATGGCCGAGGGCGACCCGGCGCTTCGGCCGGGCCGCCGCGTCGACCTCCGCGGGGTGCCCGACCCGGTCGCCGGGACGTACGTGCTGACCGAGGTGGTGCACACGGTGGACGGCAACGGTCACCTGACCCGTTTCTCCACTGTGCCACCGGCCACCCCGGCGACGCCGACCGGCGGCGCGGCGGTCACCCTCGGCAGCGTCACCGACGTCGCCGACCCGGACGGGCTGGGCCGGGTGCGGTTGACCCTGCCGGCGTACGGGGACCTGGACGCCGGCTGGCTCGCCGTGCTCTGCCCCGGCGCCGGGCCGGGCAAGGGCCTGGTGGCGCTGCCCGATCCGGGCGACACAGTGCTGGTGGTGCTGCCCGGCGGCGAGCCGGCCTCGGGCATCGTGCTCGGTTCGCTGTTCGGCGCCGTCGAGCCGTACGACGCGGGCATCGACGACGGAAAGGCCCGCCGCTGGACGATGCGCACCGCCGGCGGGCAGTCGATCGTCGTCGACGACGTGCGGCGCAGCCTGCGGCTGGGCACCGAGGGCGGCAGCTTCCTGGAGTTGACCCCCGACCTGGCCACCCTGCACGCGGCGTCCGACCTGGTGATCTCCGCACCCGGCCGGGCCATTGTGGTGCGCGCCCGCAGCGTGGACTTCCTGCACGCCGACTCGACCGAGGACCCGACCACCGCGGCGGAGCAGGCCCGTTCGCTCGCCCGCGCCCACCACAAAGGAGGCGGCTGATGCGCTGGATCCACAGTGACTCCGTGATCACCTGCGATCACGACGGCCGGGTCGAGAACCGACCCTCGCGGCAGTGGGTGACCGTCACCGGTGTACCCGTGCTCGTCGACGACGACCCGGAGGGACGCACCATCATCGCCTGCCCGAACTACGGCCCGACCATCAAGCCGTGCACGACGACGCTGACCGTCCGGGTCGGCTACAGCGACTGGGTCCGCGTCGACGGGCACCGGGTGGTGCTGTCGCACCTGGAGGGGTTCACCAACGGCACACCGCCGGGGTTGGTCAAGCACACGGTGCGCGACCCCGCTCAGGGGTTCCTGGGGGCGGACCGATGAGGGCCTTCCGCTTCGTCGGCGCCGGCTTCGACGCCGGCCGCACCGGCGGGTTGGCGCTCACCGCGGCCGGCGGCCTGGCAATGACCGAGGGCGACGAGAGCGTACGGCAGGCGCTGTTCCTGCTCCTGTCGACGACGCCGGGCGAGCGGCTGATGCGACCCGGGTACGGCTCCCGGCTGCACCGGTTGGTCTTCGCGCCCAACGACGACACCACCGCCGGCCTGGCCATCCACTACGTCCGGCAGGCCATCGCCCGTTGGGAGCCCCGGGTCGAGGTGATCGACGTGGACGCCGGGCCGGACCCGGACGACGCGTGGCGGCTGGTGATCCGGTTGGACTACCGGGTGCGGGCCAGCCTGACACCCGGGCAACTGGTCTTCTCCGTGGACCTGCTCCCGGTCGACGAACCCGCCCAGGGAGGAGCGTCATGACGCTGCCCGTGCCGCACCTGGACGATCGCGGCTTCCTCGACCTGGTCACCGAGGCCCGGGAACGGATCCGGCAGTCCTGCCCGGCCTGGACCGACCTGTCGGCGCACGACCCCGGCATGGCGCTGGTGGAGACGTTCGCGCACCTCACCGAGGTGATGATCTACCGGTTGAACCAGTTGCCGGAGAAGGCGTACGTCTCGTTCCTGAACCTGCTCGGGGTCACCCGGCACGCGCCGACAGCGGCCTGGGCGGACGTCCGGTTCACCCGTACCGGCACCGACCGCGGCGCGGTCCGGATCCCGGCCGGGCTGCGGGTCGCGGCGGCCCGGGGCGCGGACCCCCGGCCGGTCCTGTTCGTCACCACCGAGCCCACGCTGCTGCCCGCCGACGAGACGTCGGTGACCGTACGGATGCACCACTGCGAACCGGTCGAGGCGGAACTGCTCGGAGTGGGCACCGGCCAGCCGGGGCAGGTGCTGCGCGCGGCGCACGCGCCACTGACGCACACCGCCGAGTCGCTGGACCTGCTGCTCGGGGTGGAGGTGCCGGCCGGCACTGTCGAGTTGGGTGCTGCGGCCCGCGAACACGACGGTCGCACGTTCGAGATCTGGCAGCCGGTGGACAGCTTCGCCGGGCTCGGCCCGCAGGCCAAGGCGTACCTGGTCGACCGCTGCTCCGGCACCGTCATCTTCGCCCCGGCCCTCGACCTGCGACCCCCCGCCGGGGCGACCCCGCCCGGTGAGGTCACGGCCGACGCGACAGCACCGACGAGCACCGTGCCGCCGGTGACCGTCGCGGCGGTCCCGCCGGCCGGACGGCAGATCCGGCTCTGGTACCGCGCCGGTGGCGGACCCACCGGCAACGTGGCGGCGGGCACGCTGACCAGCCTGCGCGACCCGCTACCCGGGGTACGCGTGGACAACCCCGCCCCGGCGGCCGGCGGCCGGGAGATGGAGGCGCTGGAGTCGGTGCTGCTGCGCGGCCCGTACGAGTTCTTCGCCCAGCAGCGGGCGGTCACCGCCCGCGACTTCGAGGTCCTCGCGACCAGCTCCGGCGCAGTGGCGCGGGCGCGGGCGTTCACCCGCGCGGCGGTGTACAGCTTCGCCCGGCCGGGCGAGGTCGAGGTGGTGCTGGTGCCGTACGTGCCGGAGGCGGCCCGACCGGGCGGTCGGCTGCCGGTGGCGGTGCTGCGTGAGCACGAGGTACCCGAGGCGCGGCACCGGGTCGAGGCGGACCTGGAGGAACGCCGGATGCTCGGCATCCGCTCCCGGGCCACCTGGGCGCGGTTCAAGGCGGTGTCCGTGCGGGCCCGGGTGGTGGTCCGCCGCGAGGAGGACGTGGACGCGGTCCGGCGCCGCATCCACGACCGGCTGCACCAGACGTTGAGCCCGCTGCCCACCGCGCTCAACCCGACCGGCTGGCCGTTCGGCGAGCCACTGCGGGCGTCCAACGTGTACCGGCTGCTGGAGCACGCCGAGCCGGGGGTGCGCTACGTCGAGTCGGTGCGGTTCGTGGTCGACGAGGCCCCCGACGCGAACGTCCGCGCCCTCGCCGTGGACCAGTACCAGCCACGCACCTGGTACGCGGGGCGCGGCTCGGTGTTGTTCCGCTCCAGCAACGGCGGCGCGGGTTGGGAACCGGCAGGTCGCTTCGACGACGACGAGACGGTGCTGCGGGTGGCGCCGGCGCCCGCGCCGGTGCGGCCCGGCATCGTCGCGCGTGCCGGCTCGGTGGCGGTGGTGACGCTGCGCGCCTCGGGCGGCTCCCGGGTGCACCTGAGCACCGACCTGGGCGAGACGTGGTCGCTGCTCACCGACCTGGACTCGCGGATCTCCGACCTTGCCTGGCTGGACCGCGACGGCGCGGGCGCGCTGCTGGTGGCCACCGACACCGGCCTGTACGAGGTGTCGCTGCTGCCCGGGGCGGTGCCGTTGCAGATCCTGGTCGACCCTACCGACGCCGACCGGGGCTTCTACGCGGTCCGCACGTTCGTCTCCGAGCGGGGCGCGCCGGGGGTGGCGGTGGCGGCGCAGGCCAGCTTCGGGGTGTACCTGTCGACCAGCGGCGGCCGACCCGGCAGCTTCAGCCACGTCGGTCTGGCCAACGTGGACAACCGGGTCCTCGCCGTGCAGTACGACGGCCCGGCCACCCTGCTGTGGAGCGGCGCCGGCGAGCCGGATCCGAGGAAGCCCGGCCAGGGCTGCCACCGCACCAGGCTGTTCGAGTCCGACGTGAAGTGGCAGTCGATGCAGGCCGGGTGGGTCGGCGGCACCTGCCGGGACCTCGCGTTCGCCGGCCAGCAGGCGGTGGCTGCCACGCAGAGCGGCGGGGTGCTGCGGCTGGACAGCCTCGCCGCCCAGCCGCAGTGGCAGTCCGTGTCGGTCAACTGCGGCTTGCCGTTGCGGGACCGGACCCGGTTCGTCCCGGTCGACGCCATCGCGGTGAGCGGCCCGACAGCCGGCAGCGCGGCAACCGGCGGCGCGACAACCGGCGGCACCGTCGCGGCGGAGCGGTTGATCCTGGCCAGCGGCGAGCGCGGCGTGCACCGCAGCGCCGACGCCGTCACCTGGACGCCCAGCGCCAACCAGGCCACCGCCGACGCGGTGACAGTTCCCGATACCTGGCTGCTCTGCTCCGGCGAGCACGACATCGAGGTGGTGCGCCAGGATGCGACGCTCGGCGATTGAACGGCTGCTGCCCGCCGCCTACCAGCGGGCCTGCGTGCCGGGCAGCGTGCTCTGGGCGCTGCTGGACGTGATGGAGGGGCTGCACGCCCCGGACGAGGCGATCCTCGCCGAGGTGGACGCGCTGTTCGACCCGTACCGGGCGCCGGACGGGCTGGTCGTGCGGTTGACCCGCTGGGTGGCGATGGACCACGTGGTGGCCTCGCCCCGGCCGGACACCCCACTGCCGCTGCCGGTGGGGCGGCTGCGCGACCTGGTGGCCAACGCCGCCCTGCTGGCCCGGTGGCGCGGCACCCCGTACGGGATGCGAAGAGCTCTCGAGGTGGCTACCGGGTTGAGTGGTTTCGCTTTGGACGAACCGGCCGACCAGCCGTTCCACGTCGTGGTGCGGGTGCCGGTCGCCGCCGCCGGTCAGCTCGCCGTGATCACCCGCATCGTCGAGGCGGAGAAACCCGCCTCGGCCACTGTCGAGATCGTCCTGGAAGAGGAGTCGTCATGACCACCGAATGGGCGGTCGTCGCCGCCGCCGAGCAGTTCACAGTCGACCCGCGCAACAGCGGCGAGCTGACCTTCACCGTCTCCAACCCGGGCAACGCGCCGGACACCGTGGTGTTCGACGTGGCGCCCGGTGACGGCTCCCAGCGGGCGTGGTTCACCGTCGCCGAACCCCAACGGGTGGTACCCGGGCAGGGCTCGGTGTCGTTCCTGGTCAAGCTCGCGGTGCCGGCCGGCACCGCGCCCCGGCGCTACGACATGACCGGGTTCGCGTACTCGGCGAACACCGCGCCGGAGGAGAGTTCGCGCTCCAGCGGCCGGGTCACGTACGAGGTGCGGGCGGTCGCGCCGCCACGGCGTACCCCGTGGTTGTGGATCGCCGCCGCGGCGGCGTTGGTGCTGGTGGTGGTCGCCGTGGGGGTGGTGTTGCTGACCCGCGACGGCGAGCCGACCCCCGGCGAGCCGCGGGTGGTCACCGTCGAGGCGGAGAGCCTGGTGCCGGGCGCGGTGGTGGACTCCCCGGCGAAGAACGGGGCGAAGGTGGAGGCGCAACCCAACTGCTGCGGGGTGACCTGGTCCGGCGACAAGCAGTTGTTCTTCCAGGGGCTGGCCATCGGCGACAAGGTCACGGTGACGGTGCAGATCCCGGCCGACGGCACCTGGCGTTTCGCCGCGGTACGCACCACCTCCCTCGACTACGCCAACACCGTCTTCGCCATCGACGGCAACCAGGTCGGCGGCACGTTCCTCGGCTTCACGCCGACGGTGCGAAAGACTGAGTTCCTGGACGTCGGCACGGTGCAGCTCGCCAAGGGCCCACACCAGGTGACGCTGCTGGTGGTCGGCAAGACGCAGGGCACCAACCGCTACTTCGCTGGCGTCGACGAGATCCGGTTCACCGAGATCGTGGCGCAGGCCGTGGCCCGATGAGTGGTCGGCAGAAGGCGCTGCTGGGGCTGCTCGCCGCCGTGCTGGTGGCGCTCTTCGTGGTCGCGGTCGGCGCGGGCAGTGACGACCGGGGTGATCCGGGGGCCCGGCACGGGTTCGTCGACCGGTTGGGCGCCCTCGGCGGCGAGCGTTCCTCGGTGGATCCGGCGACTGTCAGCGCCGAATGCGCCGACGAGGCGGGCCGGCTGGAGTTCTCCGGCAGTTGCGTGGTGCGGGTCGCGGACCCCGGCGGGCTGCGCACCCTGGTGCTGCGCAGCGCGGCCCGGTTCACCGTCGTCGCCCCGGCGCCCGGCGACGCCGACCTCACCATCCGCGACGAGGTCGAGCCGACGGCGGACGGCACCGGCGCGGTGGCGAAGATCGCCGTCGACCAGGCCACCGAGGTGGGTCTGGTCTGCCCCGGCCTGGGCGGCTGCGTTGTCGTCGTGGCCACGTCCTGACCCGACCTGGACCGAGAGGAAGGTGCCGCCGTGGGTGACCTGCGCAAGCCGTTCCTGCTGATGGCCATGCTCGCCATCGTCCTGGCGATCGGGGTGGAACTCGGCGCCGGGCTGCTGCTCGGCGGCGCCGACGCCGGTGCGGCCCTCGCGGACAGCGCCGGCGCGCTGGACGTGGAGATCGACGACGTGTCCGGGGTCAGCGAACCGTCCGGCCGGGGCACCGGCTACCTGGCGTTGATCGACGCGGTGGCGGTCTGGAGCACGGGGCTGTTCTGCCTGGGCCTGCTGCTGCCCGAGCGCGTACAGGGTCGGGTGCAGGGCGTCGCCAGCCTGATCTTCTCGATCATCCTGATCATCGTCGGGCTGATCGCGCTGGTCATCGCGTTCGTGGAGCTGTCCATCATGGTGTCGCTGTTCCTGGCCGTTCCGTTCGGCACCCTGGCGTACCTGGCGCTGTGGGGGTTCTTCCCGGTCGGCGAGGCGGCGGTGCTGCTCGGGCTGGTGCTGCTGCTCAAGCTGGTGTGGGCCGGGATGCTGGTGCTGGCCCAGCCACGCTTCCTGCAGAACAAGGGTCTCGTCCTGCTGATCCTCACCACACTGCTGTGCACCGTCGTGCTGGAGTTCCTGCACAACCTGGTGCCGGTGATCCTGGTCAGCATCGTCGACGACGTGGCGGCGCTGGTCTTCGCGATCATCGCGATCATCTGGGGGCTGGTGCTGTTGATCGGCTCCATCCCGGCGATCGTCAAGGCCATCCGCGTCACCGCCGCGCTACCGACCCGTTGACGTTTGCGGTATCGGCAGCGCCCGGGTGGATTGTCTGTGACCCTGACGGCGTGGACGAGACGCCGGGGCGCGACGCCGTGGAGCTGCGGGTGCACGGCATCTCCGGCGTCACCGCCGAACGGATCCTCGACCACCCGATCGTGACCCGGGTCGCCGGGAACACGCATGCGGGCTTCTTCCGGCCCCGGCCGGGCAGCGGCACCGCCGGCGGGGCCACCGACGGGGTCGCCGTCGAGGCGTACCGCTGGGGTTCGCTGACCGCCGGCGCGGCGGTACGGACGGCCTCGATGTTGCTGCTGCTGCCCTTCATGTTGAGCAACCTGGCGATCTGGCTCCGGCCACCGGGGCACGACCGGTGGGGGCTGCTCGGCGTGCTGTGCCGGTTGCTCGCCGGCACCCTCACTGCCACGTTCATGCTGGCGGCGGTGGGCGTCACACTGGACCTGGTCGGCTGGCAGTGCGTGCCGTACCCCGGGTGCCGGGCCAGCCGCCCCTACCTGGCGTGGCTGCACAACGTCCCGGCCGGGCCCCGGCTGGCCCTGCTGTCGATCGTTCCCCTGCTGGCGCTGCGGGTCGTCTGGGCCATCGGCACCCGGTCGGCGCGGGCCTTCGAGGGGTTCGGCCCGTCGTCGGCGCAACGCCTGTCCGGTGAACCGGCCGGGAGCCTCACCGACCCCGGCTTCTGGCAGGACGAGCAGACGACGAGTTGGCTGCGGCAGCTCCACGTGGTGCTCGGCATCGGGACGCTGGACGTCGCCCTGCTCGCCGGCATCTCACCGGGTGGCGTGGGCGCGCCCGGTCACGGCGCGCTGTTCGGGGTCGCCGTCGGGCTGCTCGTCATCGCGGTGGCCCTCCTCGCCGTGCCCGTGCCGGCCAGCCCGGCGAGGGCCCGACGGTTCCTCCGCCCCCTCTGGCTGGCCACCGTGGTGGTGACCGTGTGCTGCCTCGGCTCGGCCGCGCTCGCGGACGGGGAACCGTCCGGGTCGGGCAAGCTGCCCGGGTACGAGGGCGCCGCCGCCGGGGTGGTCGCCGCGCAGGGCCTCCTGCTGGTCGTGCTCATGCTCGTCACGTACACCCGCCAGCGTGCCGCCCGCGACGACGAACGTCCCTTCCTGCGCGGGCTCGGCACCCCGATCGTGGCGGCCGCGGCGGTGAGCGTCGGCGCGGCCTTCACCGCGACCCTGGTCTACCGCGTCGCGGACGCCCTCGACCACGGCGACATCCCCGATCCGATCCGGCCCAACCCGCCGATCGTCGGCCCGCTGGAGCCGCCGGTGGCCTACTGGTGGGCCGCGCTCGCCGGGCTCGCCGCGCTGCTGATCGGCGCGGCGGTGACCTCGGCGACCCTCCTGCTGACCCGGCGACGGCGACGGAGGCTGGCGGCGGGGATCATCGAGCGGGACTACCCGGACGTGCCGGCCGAGGACGCGCACCGGCTGCGCCTGGTCCGGGAGACCATCGCCCGGTCCCGGATCACCGAGGAGTTGGGCCCGGTGCTTGTCGCGTTCCTGCTGATCGCGTCGCTCGGGCTGGCCACCGTCGCCTTCGACGTGATCGGGGTCGGTCCCACCCAGCTCGCGGACCGCCTGGGCGGGCACGGTGGCGCGGCCGCCGTACTCGCCGCGTACGTCACCGACGCCGGGGTCTGGGTGATCAGCCTGCTGGTGATCTGCCTCATGATCCTCGGTTTCCGCGCGTACCGGTCGGCCCAGACCCGGCGGGTGGTGGCGGTGCTGTGGGACCTCGGCACGTTCTGGCCCCGGACGGTCCACCCGTTCGCGCCGCCCTGCTACGCCGCCCGCGCCGTTCCGGAGCTGGCGAAACGGGTCACCGGGCTCACCGCGCGGGGGCCGGTGGTCATCTCCGGGCACAGCCACGGGTCGGTGCTCGCCGCGGCCACCATCCTGCAACTACCGCCGTCCGTGCTGGCCCGGGTCTCCCTGTTGACCTACGGCTCGCCCCTGCAACGCACCTATTCGCGGCTCTACCCGGCGTACCTCGGGCCGCGGACCCTGCGCGACCTGGGCGGGCGGATCGGGTGGCGGTGGCGCAACCTGTGGCGCGACACCGACCCGATCGGCGGGCCGATCTTTCCTCCGGGCCCGCACGGAACACCGCCCGGCATCGACGTCGACATTCGACTGCGTGATCCCCGCAGCCTGACCATCGACCCGGCGGACACCGTGCCGCCGCCGATCGAAGGACACTGGCCGTACCACACCCAGGCCGCGTACCAGGTGGCAATCCGTGAGCTGACCGACCGCTCCGGCTGACCCCCGGGGCGGCGTGGGGTTCACGGCACCGTCGTGACCAGGGCTCCGACACCGTCCCGGTCGAGGGTCCCGTCGGCCACCCACACCCGGTACCGGCCGTGCCGACTCCCGCCGGCCGGCACCAGCGCCGGGCTGTCGAACGCGAACGCCACGCAGACCCCCGGATACATCCCGGTCCGCACGAACCACCGGTCGTCGCGGCCGAGACCCGTGAAGACCAGTGTGTACGCCCCACCGCCCGACCCGGCGCCGGTCAGCGCGAGCCACGGCGCCGCACTGCCGTTGACCGTCTCCTCCCCGGCCGCGTCGGCGGTGAACACCGCCGGTTCGCCGTCGGCGGCGGCCCGCCAGAAGAACCCGCCGTAGCCGGCCCCGCCCGGGCGGCCGTTGGTGGCCGGGCTGCCCAGTCGGATCTCCCTGTCGTCCGGGGCGACGAGGACGGACTCCAGCTCGAGCCGCCAGGCGCCCGGCGCGACCATTGACGCGGTGAGCCACCTCCGCTCGGTCAGCAGCACCCCGCCGGCGCGGTCGCGCCACTGGAGATCGTGCGCGTACCGGCCCGGGGAGCGTTCGACGTCGCCGGTGTGCGCGATGACGCCGTGATCGTCCCGCCACGTGTAGCCGACGTCGCGGACGTAGGTGCGCCCGCCCCAGAGGTTGCTGCCGTCGACGTCCTGCACCGCGAGGGACGCGCCGAGGTGCCACACGTGGTCGGCGGGGAGCGCGTCGGTGACAACGGTGCCGCCGAGGGTGCGTACCGGGTGCAGGTACGGTCGGGGCCCGTGCCGCGCGTCCAGCGCCGGGTCGAGCACGTACTCGGCCACCTCCGTGGCCCCGACCGTCAGCCGCACCGGCTCCCCGCTCACCGCAGCTCCCGGCGGCCGAGAACCGCTGCGGGGACCGGCCGGCGGACGGTGACGGCGTGCAGGGCGGCCACCGTGTAGCCGGCGAGGATCGGCACCGCGACCGGGGTGACCAGGACGGTGAGCAGCCCGGCCAGCGCGACGACCCCGGTGAGCGCGGCCCAACGGGTGGGCGAGTCGAGGCAGGCGCGGGCGGCGGACCGGGCCGAGGCCCGCCACCGCCCGCCCCCGTTGCCGCCCACCTCGACGACGACCAGTCCGGCGTACCCGGCCAGGCCGGCCGCGATCAGCGCCGTCACCAGCAGCGCCGCCGGGCCGCCCGGCACCCGACCGGTGGCCAGCGCCGCCAGGTCGGCGGCGAGCAGCGCGGCGACGGCGAACGCGAACAGGCTGGCCGGCACACCGGGCAGCACCGCGCGACCGAACCGACGCACTGTCGTGCGCGCCGACGGCCAACTGCCGGTGCGTGTCCAGTCGTGCACCGCCGCGCTGGCCGTGCCCGCCGCCGCGGCGGCGGTGAGCAGGGGCACCGCCGCGAGGGTCAGGAGGATGCCCAGCAACGCAAGGTCGGCGGCGTCGCGGGCGACGTCGCGCCAGTCCCGCCTCCCGCCGGTGTCGACGGCTTCAGCCCTTGATGCTGGTTCAGCCCTTGATGCCACTGGTGTTGATCCCCTCGACGAGCATCCGCTGGAACGCGACGAAGAACAGGAAGACCGGCAGCAGCGACAGCACCGACATGGCGAACATCGGGCCGACCGCGCTCTGGCTGGTCGAGTCGATGAACAGGGTCAGCGCGACCGGGACTGTGTAGTCCTCCAGTTGGGACAGGAAGACCAGTTGGCGGAAGAAGTCGTTCCAGGTCCAGATGAACGAGAAGATCGCCGTGGTGACCAGCGCCGGGCGGCTCAGCGGCAGGATGATGTGCCGGAAGATGCCGAACGGGCCGGCGCCGTCGATGCGGGCCGCCTCGTCCAGCTCCCGGGGGACGCCGCGCATGAACTGCACCATGAGGAAGACGAAGAACGCCTCGGTGGCCAGGAACTGCGGGATGAGCAGCGGCAGGTACGGCCAGTCGCCGCCGACCAGGCCGAGCGTGCGGAACAGGATGTACTGCGGCACGATCAGCACGTGCTGGGGCAGCAGCAGCGTGCCGATCATGACGGCGAACCACATGCCGCGTAGCCGGAACCGCAGCCGGGCGAAGGCGTACGCGGCCAGTAGGCAGGACAGCCCGTTGCCGATGACGGTGAGCAGGCTGACCATCGCGCTGTTGAGGAAGAACCGGCCGAAGCTGACGTCGAAGTTGGACCACCCGGCGGTGTAGTTGCCCGGGGTGAACCGCTCGGGTAGCAGCCCGACGTTGTTGACGATCTCCTCCTGGGACTTCAGCGAGGTGCCCACCATCCAGATCAGCGGGTAGAGCACCACGGCGACGATCGCCACCAGGATCAGCAGTCGCAGCACGGGCCGTCCGCCCTGTCGTCGGCGCGCGTTCGGCGGCGCTGTGGTCGGCGCTGCGGTCGTCGGGGTCACGGTCACCATCACCGGTCCTCCCCGTCGGAGTAGTGCACCCAGAACCGTCCGGTGCTGAAGAAGATCGCGGTGATGACCGCGATGGCGAGCAGGAACACCCAGGCCATCGCCGAGGCGTAGCCCATGTTGAGGTCGGTGAAGCCGGTGATGTAGAGGTTCAGCGTGTACATCAGTGTGGAGTCGACCGGGCCGCCGGTGCCGTTGCTGAGCACGAACGCCGCGGTGAAGCCCTGGAAGCCGTTGATGGTCTCCAGCACCAGGTTGAAGAAGATGACCGGGGAGAGCATCGGCAGTGTGACGTTGCGGAACTGGCGGAACCGGCCGGCCCCGTCGACAGAGGCGGCCTCGTACAGCTCGGTGGGCACCTGCTTGAGCCCGGCCAGGAAGATCACCATCGGCGCGCCGAACTGCCAGATGGCCAGCACCATCAGTGTTTCGAGGGCCCAGTCCGGGTCGTTGACCCACGGCTTGCCGGTGATGCCGAAGAGGCTCAACAGCGAGTTGAACGCGCCGTCGCGGTTGAACATGTTGACCCAGACGATGGCCAGCGCGACGCTGCCGCCGAGCAGGGACGGCAGGTAGAACAACCCGCGGAACACCCCGACGCCGCGCCAGGCGCGGTTGAGCAGCAGCGCCACGCCGAGCGCCGCGGCCAGTTTCAGCGGTACGGCGATCAGCGCGAAGGTCAGTGTGACCCGCACCGCGTGCCAGTACGACGGGTCGGCGGTGAACATCCGTTCGTAGTTGGCCAGGCCCACCCACTGCACCTCGGAGAAGGGGGTGAGGATGTCGTAGTTGGTGAAGCTCAGGTAGAGCGACAGCAGCATGGGGACTGCCGTGATGCCCATCAGGCCGATGAGCCACGGCGACAGGAAGACGTACCCCGCCAGACCTTCGCTGTTCCGGAAGCGTCCGGGCCCACGCCTCTCAGCGTGGGCCCGGTCGGATCCGGGGCCGCGTCGGGTCGGGTCGGGCGCCGTGGTCAACGCCACGAACAACTCCTCTCCTCGCGGGCGGTCAGGCGATGGCGGACTTGCACGCCTCGATGAACTGGGCGGCGGCCTCGGCGGGGGTGGCCCGGCCGTACTGCGCGTTCTCGGCGGCCTTGATCAGCTCGGACTTCACCTTGCTGTGCCCCTTGATCGGCACCTGCGGCGACGCGCCGAACTTCTGGGTCAGCTCGGCCTCGACGGCGATCGACTGCTTCATGGCCGGGTCGGTGGTGTCGTCGCTGACGACCCGGCGCAGGTCCAGGTTGGACGGCAGGCCGCGGTCGGTGCCGAGCAGCTTGACCGCCTCCACGTCGTTGTTCAGGAAGTTGATCACATCGATCGCGACGTCCTTGTTCTTGCTGCCCTTGAACACCGACCAGTACATCGAGGCCCGGGCCCACTGCGCGCTGGGGTCACCGGGGTAGGCGATCACGCCCAGCTCGTCCTTGGTGTTCTTCTTCAGATCCGGCATCTGGTTGGCCCAGACCCAACTGGTGCCCGCCTTGCCGGTGACCACCAGCTGCTTGGTGATGTCGGTGGCGTTGCCCTCGTGGATGACGTCGGCGGTCGGGGTGGCCTTGCGGTCCCGGGCGCCCTTCCACAGGTCGAACCACTTGGTCACGTCCTCGGCGGTGAAGCCCAGCTCCTTGCCCTTGTAGAGGTCCTTGCCCTGCTGGCGCAGCCAGACCCAGAACGCCTTGTAGTCGGCGCTCGGGTCCTGGGTGCCGGGCACCTTGGTCTTGGCGGTGACCTGCTCGGCCCAGGCGATGTGCTCCTCCCACGACATACCGGTGGTCGGCTCGGGCAGGTTGTGCTTGGTCAGCAGCGTCTTGTTGTAGACCAGGCCCTGGGTGTTCTCCCCGGCGGCCAGACCGGCGAGCTTGCCGTCGACCACGCCGTACTGCCAGAGGCTCTCGGGGAACTTGGACGTGTCCAGCTTCCCGGACTTCTGGTACGAGGTCAGGTCGAGCGTGGTGTTGCGGGCCGCGTACTCGGCCAGGTAGTTGTCGTCGATCTGGAACAGGTCCGGCGGGTTGCCGCCGGCGGTGAGGGTGGCCAGCTTGTCGAAGTAGCCCTGATTGGCCTGCCAGGTCTTCTCGAAGGTCACGTTCGGGTGCTTCTTGGTGTAGAGCGCGAGGGCATCCTCGGTCAGCTTGGCCCGGGCGTCGCCGCCCCACCAGAAGATGGAGAGCTTGACCGGGGCGTTCGGGTCGGCGGCGCCGCCGTCGTCGTCTCCGCAGGCAGCGGCCCCGAACATCAGCGGCGCGGCGACCGTCACGGCGAGCAGGCCGCGCAGCAGGCGCCGCCGAGGCAGCGCGGTACGGTGATTGCGCCCGGCAGGCGCGTTAGTGGTGGGGGGCGTTGCGGGGTGCATGTGCGCTCACTCCTCGGCATTAGGAGGCGACGGCGTCACCGGTGGCCGCGGTCGGGATGCCCGGGCCCGCAGGGCAATGCGGGTCCGGGCCACGCGGTGCGGCCAGGGGACGTGCCGGTCGGGCGTACGGGCCCGGGCCGGTCGAGTCGCGGATGACCAGGTCGGTCTGGAGCATTACCTGTGCGGTGGTACGACGGACGCCGATCGCCGTTCCGGCACCGGACCCCCGCGCACCGCGCGGTGACTCGATGTCCTGTTGCAGCAGCATGTCGACGGCCGTCCGGCCGGCGGCCCCGGTGGGTGTGGCCACCGTCGTCAGTTTGGGGCGGGTCAGCCGGCTCAGGGTGATGTCGTCGACCCCGACGACGCTCACCTCCTGCGGCACCCGGACCCCGAGCGCGTCCAGCCCCTCGATCAGGCCGATCGCCATCAGGTCGTTGTAGGCGAGCACTGCCGACACGCCGCTGCGTCGCACCTGCTCGGCGACGGCGGAGCCGCCGACCTCGGTGGGCGCGTTGGGGCCGAGCACTGTCAGCTCCGCGCCGCCGGCTCGGGCGGCCGCGCCGGCGGCACGGCGCATCTCCCGGTTGGTCCACGAGCTGCGTGGGCCACCGAGCAGCGCGATGCTGCGGTGCCCCAGGCCGACCAGGTGCTCGATCGCCGAGCGGGCGCCCTGCCCGACGTCCATCAGTACGCAGGGCAGGCCGGTCACCTGGCGGTTCACCACGACCAGTGGCACCTCGCGGCTGAGCTGCTCGATCAGGCTGTTGCTCATCCGTGGGCTGCACAGCAGCACCCCGTCCACCTGCTTGGCCAGCGCGTGGACCAGCTCTTCCTCGGCGGTCGGGTCCTCGTTGGTGTCGGCCACGAAGACGTGGTAGTCGCGGTGCCGGGCCTGACTCTCCGCCGCCTTGATCAGCGGCGGGAAGAACGGGTTCGCGATGTCCGCGATGATCAGCCCGATGTTGTGCGTCCGCCCGGTGATCAGGGCTCGGGCGGCACGGTTGGGCCGGTAGCCCAGATCCTCCGCGCAGGCCAGCACCCGGACCCGGGTCTCCGGGTTGACCAGGTGTGGAGCGGAGAAGGTGCGGGACACGGTGGAGATGTGCACACCGGACGCTCGGGCGACGTCCCGGATGGTGACTGGCACGGCGGCCCCTTCGTCCGATGTGGTGGCGGTCACGCAGGTGTGGCCCATTAATGCAAACGGTTGCGCCACTGTCAACGGTCAATGGTTACGGCTTTGTTGCACCCGCACTCCCCTTGGTGACCGACTGCCCCTCAAACACTGACAAATGACGCCGATCCCGCCGTCGTCGTTGACGCGAACGGATCGATCGTGATTACTTCATTGCAAACCTTTGCAGCACCACGGGAGGCGACCGCATGTCACCGAGAGCCGCCGGACGGGTCCGGTACGCCGTCGTGGGCACCGGCGCGCGGGCCGAGATGTTCGTCCGGGCACTGGTGCTCGACCACGCCGACACCACCGAGCTGGTCGCCTTCGCCGACGTCAACCAGGCCCGGATGGACGCGCACAACCGCTGGCTGGGCGAGCTGGGACACCGCCCGGTGCCCACGTACCCGGCCGGCGACTTCGCGACCATGCTGGACAAAGAGCGTGTCGACGTCGTCCTGGTCACCAGCGTGGACGTCACCCACGACGAGTACGTGGTGGCCGCACTGCGCGCCGGCCGCGAGGTCGTCACCGAGAAACCGATGACAGTGGACGTGGCACGCTGCCGGCGCATCCTGGACACGGTGACCGAGACCGGTGGTCGGGTGACCGTCGCGTTCAACTACCGCTACAACCCGCTGCACGAACAGGTTCGCCGGCTGCTCGCCGAGGGCGCGGTCGGCGAGATCGGCTCGGTGCACTTCGAGTGGCTGCTCGACGTCCGCCACGGCGCCGACTACTTCCGCCGCTGGCACCGCGACAAGGCCACCTCCGGTGGACTGATGGTGCACAAGGCCAGCCACCACTTCGACCTGGTCAACTGGTGGCTGGCCGCCACACCCGTCGAGGTGTACGCGGCCGGCCGGCTCTTCTTCTACGGCGAGGACGGTCGCCGGCACGGCTACGCCCGCGACTACGACCGGGCGCACGGCTCCCCCGCAGCCGCCGGCGACCCGTTCGCGCTGCGGCTGGACGCCCACCCCCGGCTGCGCGAGCTGTACCTCGACGCCGAGGCCGAGGACGGCTACCAGCGCGACCGCAACGTCTTCGCGCCCGGGGTGAGCATCGAGGACGACATGGCGGTGCTGGCCCGCTACTCCACCGGCGCCACCATGACCTACCACCTCACCGCGTACGCGCCCTGGGAGGGCTACCGGGTGATGGTCAACGGCAGCCGGGGCCGACTGGAGCTGGACGTGGCCGAGAACGACCACGTCGACCGGGGCACCGCCGGCGCGGTCAAGGGCGCCGCCCTGCACGGCACCGAGGCGCCGGCCGAGGGCGGTGGTGCGACGCTGACCCTGCGCCCGTTCTGGGCCCCGCCCCGGCAGATCCCGGTGGAGGGCCGCAGTCGGCACGGGCACGGCGGCGCGGACGCCCGGATGACCGGGGTGCTCCTCGGCGGGCAACCCGACCCGCTGGGCCGCGCCGCGACCGCCGACGACGGCGCGTTGGCCCTGCTCACCGGCTTGGCCGCCAACCGGTCCTTCGAGACCGGCCAACCCGTCCGGGTCGCCGACCTGCTCACCCCCCGCTGACACAGGAGACGAGGAGCCCCACCCCGTGCCCACGTTCGACAACACCGACCTGCTCCTGCCGCCCGAACCGGGCCAGCGCGCGCTGGCCCGGGAGCTGTACGCCCTGGCGGCGGAGCAACCCATCATCTCGCCGCACGGGCACGTCGACCCGGCCCTGCTCGCCGAGGACCGCCCCTTCCCGGACCCGGCGCAGCTGCTCATCGTGCCCGACCACTACCTGACCCGGATGCTGCTCAGTCAGGGCGTACCCCCGGCGGATCTGGGGGTGCCCACCCGCGACGGCAGCCCGGTGGAGACCGACGGCCGGGTGATCTGGCGACGCTTCGCCGCGCACTGGCACCTGTTCCGGGGCACCCCGTCGCGACTCTGGCTGGAGCAGACCTTCCGCACCGTGTTCGGTGTGCACACCCCGCTCGGCCCGAACACCGCCGACGCCCTCTACGACGAGATCGCGGCCCGGCTCGCCGAGCCGGACTTCCGGCCCCGTGCACTGTTCGAACGGTTCAACATCGAGGTGCTCGCCACCACCGAGTCGCCGCTGGACGACCTCGCGCAGCACGCCAAGCTCGCCGCCGACGGGTGGGGCGGGCCGGGCGGCCGGGTGGTCACCACGTTCCGCCCGGACGACGTGGTGGACATGGAGTTCGAGGGCTGGTCGACCAATGTGGACCGCCTCGGGGACCGGGCCGGTGAGGACACCGGCACGTACGCCGGCTACCTGAGCGCCCTGCGGACCCGACGCGCCGCGTTCATCGCCGCCGGCGCTACCTCCTCCGACCACGGCCACCCCACCGCCCGCACCCTGGACCTCACCCCGGCCGAGGCCGAACGGCTCTACGACCGGGGCCGGCGAGGCGAGGCCGACGCCGCCGACGCGGAGGCGTTCCGGGCGCACATGCTCGTGGAGTTCGCCCGGATGTCGCTCGACGACGGCCTTGTCATGCAGCTGCACCCCGGCGCGGTGCGCAACCACAACCGGTGGTTGCACGCCCGGCACGGCCGCGACGTCGGCGGCGACATCCCGCAGGCCACCGAGTACGTGCACGCGCTCGCCCCGCTGCTGGAGCGCTACGGCAACGACCCCCGGCTGCGGCTGGTGCTCTACACCCTCGACGAGGACACCTTCACCCGCGAACTGGCGCCCCTCGCGGGCGGGTACGCCGCGCTGCTGCTCGGCGCGCCCTGGTGGTTCCTGGACTCCCCGGAGGTGCTGCGCCGCTTCCGGGAGACGGTCACCGAGAGCGCCGGCTTCTACAACACCACAGGGTTCGTCGACGACACCCGGGCGTTCTGCTCCATCCCGGTACGCCACGACGTGGCCCGCCGGGTGGACGCCGGCTTCCTGGCCCGGCTCGTCGCCGAACACCGGCTGCCGATGGACGAAGCCGCCGAGACCATCGTCGACCTGGCGTACCGGCTGCCCAAGCGGGTCTTCAACTTCGGAGGACAGGCTCAATGACCGTCACCATCACCTCCGTCGAGGTGCACGACGTGCGGTTCCCCACCGCCGCCAGGGGCGACGGCTCCGACGCGATCAACAGGGGTGACTACTCGGCGACGTACGTGGAGCTGGGCACCGACGCCGGCCCGACCGGCGCCGGGTTCACCTTCACCAACGGCCGGGGCAACGAGATCACCTGCGCGGCGGTGCGCGCCCTGGCCCACCACGTGCGGGGACGCACCATCGAGGAGATCACGGCCGAGCCGGTGGCGTTCTGGCGCTCGCTCAGTGCCGACGTGCAGCTGCGCTGGCTGGGCCCGGAGAAGGGCGTCATCCACATGGCGACCGGCGCGCTGGTCAACGCGGTCTGGGACCTGCGGGCCACACTGGCCGGCAAGCCGATGTGGCGCTTCCTCGCCGACCTGCCCACCGACGAGCTGGTGGCCAGCGTCGACTTCCGGCACATCACCGACGCGCTCACCCCGGACGAGGCGGCGGCCATCCTCGACAAGGGGCGCGACGGGCTGGCCGACCGGTTGGCCACCCTCGAACGTGACGGTTTCCCGTCGTACACCACCTCGGTCGGGTGGCTCGGCTACCCCGACGACAAGGTGCGGGCGCTGACCCGGCAGGCGTACGCCGACGGCTGGCGGGCGATGAAGATGAAGGTCGGCGGCCCGCTCGCCGACGATCTGCGGCGGGCCCGGATCATCCGGGAGGAGATCGGCCCGGACGCGCTGCTGATGATGGACGCCAACCAGGTCTGGGACGTCGACGAGGCGATCACCGCGATGGCGGCGCTGGCCGAGGTGGACCCGTACTGGATCGAGGAGCCCACCCATGCCGACGACATCCTCGGGCACGCCCGGATCGCCCGCGCGGTGGCCGAGTTGACCGCCGGCCGCTGCCGGGTGGCCACCGGTGAGGTGGCCGCCAACCGGGTGATCTTCAAGCAGCTGCTCCAGGCCGAGGCGATCGGGGTGATGCAGATCGACGCCTGCCGCGTCGGCGGCGTCAACGAGGTCCTGGCCGAGCTGCTGCTGGCGGCGAAGTTCGGCGTGCCGGTCTGCCCGCACGCCGGCGGCGTGGGCCTCTGCGAGTACGTCCAGCACCTGGCGATCTTCGACTACCTGCGGGTGGGCACCGGGCTGGACGGTCGGATGATCGAGTACGTCGACCACCTGCACGAACACTTCGTCGATCCGGTGCGGACCCGCGGTGGCCGCTACCTGCTGCCCGAGCGGCCCGGTTACAGCGCCACCATGAAGCCCGCGTCGATCGCGGAGTTCCGCTTCCCGGACGGCCCGGCATGGCGGTGACCGTCGGTGCCTCCCGGCTCGGCCTGGGCATGCTGCGCCGTCTGCCCGCCGAGGCCCGCCCGCTGATCCGGCCGGGCACGGTGCCGACCGGCGTCGTACACCTGGGGTTGGGCGCGTTCCACCGGGCCCACCAGGCCGTCTTCACCGAGGCGGCGGTCGGCGCGGCCGGCGGTGACTGGGGCATCGTGGCCGTCGCCCCGCGCAGCACCGCAGTGGTCGAGGCGATCGCCGCGCAGGACAACCTGTTCAGCGTCAGCGCCCTCTCCGCCGCCGGCAGCTCCACGCGGGTGGTCGGCGCCCTGAGCGGCGTCCGACACGCGCCCAGCGACCCGGACGCCGTGGTGGCGCTGCTCGCCGACCCGGCGATCCGCGTGGTGACCCTGACCGTCACCGAGAAGGCGTACCAACTCGACCCGGTGACCGGCCGGCTGTCCCCGGACTCGGCGCTCGCCGCGGACCTGGCCGGAGGCGGTCCGCCCAGCACGGTGCCGGGGCTGCTGCTGCGCGGGCTGGCCGCCCGGGCCGCCGCGGACGCCGGGCCGGTGGCCCTGGTGAGCTGCGACAACCTGCCGGCCAACGGTCGACGACTGCGCGGCATGCTCGACCAGGCGGTCGGCCGGGCCGGCGGGGTGCCCACCGGGCTGGTCGAGTGGGTGGCCGGCAACGTCACCTGCCCGGGCACCATGGTGGACCGGATCGTGCCGGCCAGCACCCCGGAGACGATCGAGGCGGCCCGCCGCGCGCTCGGCGTGACCGACCTGGCCGCGGTGGCCGCCGAGCCGTACGCGCAGTGGGTGATCGAGGACGATTTCCCCGGCGGCCGGCCCGGTTGGGAGTTCGCCGGGGCGGTGCTCACCGACGACGCCGGCCCGTGGGAGCGGTTGAAGCTGCGCGCCCTCAACGGGGTGCACTCCGCCATCGCGTACCTCGGAGCGTTGGCCGGTCGGGAGACGATCGCCGACGCGCTGGAGATCCCGCACCTGCGCGACGTGCTGCGCCGGCTGATCGCCGAGGACGTGGCGGCCAGCTTCACCCCGCCGGACGGGGTCCGGGTGGTCGACTACGGCGAGCAGGCCCTTGCCCGCTTCGGTAACCCGGCGATCCACCACCGCACCCTCCAGGTGGCGATCGACGGCTCCCAGAAGCTGCCGCAGCGCGTCCTGCACACCATCGCCGACCTGCGCGCGGGCGGGCGGTCCGCGCGCTGGGGCGCGCTGGTCGTGGCGTCCTGGTTGCGCTTCGCGCTGGGGTACGCCGACGACGGCCGGCCGTTGCCGTTCCAGGACCCACTGGCCGGGCCGATCCGGGCCGCGCTGGACGCCGGGGCGCAGAGCCCGGCGGGTGCTGTCGACGCGGTCTTCGCGTTGCGCGACGTCATCCCGATGGAGGTGGCCGAGGACGACGAGGTCCGCGCCGACGTGATCGCCTGGCTGACCGCGTTGGAGCGGCACGGCGTCGAGGCCACTCTGGCCGGTGCCCGGTGACCGGGTTGACCCGGACCGGTGGGTGGTGAGCGGGGCCGCCCCGCCGCCCCGGGTGGCGGTGATCGGGGCGAACGGGCACGGTCGCTGGCACCGGCGGGTGATCGCGCCCCTGCACGCCGCCGGTCGACTGCGGTTGGTCGCCCTGGTCGACGTCCGACCGGTGGAGGACGACCCGGCCGCCCCGGTGCCGCCCGGGGTGGCGGTCTTCACCGACCACCGGGCGATGCTCGCCGCCACCCGACCGGATGTGGTGGTGATCTGCACGCCGCCGCACACCCACCTGGCGATCGCCCGCGACGCCCTGGCCACCGGCGCGGATCTGCTGCTGGAGAAGCCGCCGGTGCTGTCGTTGGCCGAGCACGAGGAGTTGACCTGGGCCCTCACCGCCGCCGGTCGGGTGGCCCAGGTCGGTTTCCAGGCGCTCGGCTCGGCGGCCCTCACCGCGCTGACCGACGCGCTGGCCGCCGGTCGGCTGGGCACTGTCACCGGTATCTCCACCATCGCCGCGTGGCAACGGCCGGACGCCTACTACGTCCGCTCCCCCTGGGCCGGTCGGCGGAGTCTGGACGGTCGGCCGGTGCTGGACGGCGCGCTCGCCAACCCGCTCGCGCATGCGGTGATGCAGTGCCTGGCGATCGCCGAGGCGCTCGCCGGGGCGACGCCCTGGCCGGTCGCGATCGAGGTGGAGCGTTACCGGGTCCGGCCGATCGAGGTGGAGGACACCGCGGTGCTGCGGGTCCGGTTCCGCGCCGGGCCGCCGGTGCTGGTGGCGGTGACCCTGGCCGCCGAGGAGTTCGTGGCGGGCGAGGTGGTGGTGACCGGTACGGCGGGCCAGGCGGTGTTGGAGTACCCGACCGACCGGTTGCGGCTGCCCGGGGACGTGGTGACCCGCCGGGTGCCGGGGCGGCTGGGGCTGCTGGAGAACCTGCTCGCCCACCGGGCGAACCCGTCGGGCGTGCCACTGATCGCGCCGCTGGCCCGTACCGCGCCGTTCACCGCGCTGCTGGACGCGTTGCGGCCCGCGCCGGAACCCCGGCTGCTCGACGGCGAGTTGGTGACCATCCTCGGCGAGGGCGGGGAGCGGGTCCGCCACCTGCGCGGCGTCGTCGAGGTGTTGCGCCGGGCGGCCGAGCGGGGGGCGCTGCCGAGCGAGCTGGGGGTGCCGTGGGCGTCCGGCGCGTACCGCGCCGAGCTGGCCGGATAGCGGCAGACACCACCTGGGACGGACAGCCACACCACAAACGAATGGAGCGAGTCGATGCGCAGAATCCTCGGCGGCGCCACAGTGGTCGCCCTTCTCCTGGGCGCCACCCTGGGTGCCACCCCGGCCGCCGCCGCTGCTCGTCCGGACGCACCGTCCGCCGACCGGCTCTCCTGGTTGGCCGACCACCTCGGCCGGCAGACGCTGCCCGAGCGCGACGGTTGGGCGGCCGACGGCCCCGGCACCACCGGCGGCTCGGCGGCCACCCCCGAGCGGACCCGGGTGGTCCACGACCGGGCCGAGCTGGTCGCCGCGCTGGGCGGCGACAACGCCGGCAACGCCACCGACGCCACCCCGAAGCTCATCTACGTCGACGGTGCCATCGACGGCTTCGAAGGGCCCGACGGCACGCCGCTGAGCTGCGCCGAGCTGGCCGACCCGGGCTACCGGTTGGACGCCTACCTGGCCGCGTACGACCCGGCGGTGTGGGGACGGGTGCCACCGAGTGGGCCGCTGGAGGAGGCCCGGGTGCGCTCGGTGACCAACCAGACCCGGCAGACCCAGATCAACGTCGGGCCGAACACCACTGTCGTCGGGCTGCGCGGCGCTCGACTGACCGGGCTCACCCTCATGATCGACCGCGCGTCGAACGTCATCGTCCGCAATCTGACCCTCGTCGACGCCCGGGACTGCTTCCCCGCCTGGTCGCCGACCGACGGCGAGGCCGGCAACTGGAACAGCCAGTACGACCAGATCTCCGTGCGCCGCAGCGAGAACGTCTGGGTCGACCACAACACCTTCACCGACGGCGACAACCCGGACAGCGCCCAGCCGGTGTACTTCGGTCGGCCGTACCAGGTGCACGACGGGTCGCTGGACGTGACGCACACCGCCAGCCTGGTCACCGCCTCCTGGAACCGCTTCACGGGTCGGGACAAGCTGATGTTGATCGGCTCGTCAAACACCGTCGGTCCGGACGTGGGCCGACTGAGGGTCACAGTGCACCACAACCTCTTCGACGGTGTCCTGCAACGGCTGCCCCGGGTGCGTTTCGGTCAGGTCGACGTCTACAACAACCACTACCGACTCGGTGGCGGCGACTTCCAGTACGCGCTCGGCGTCGGTGTCCAGTCGGCGATCTACGCGCAGAACAACTTCTTCACACTGGACGCGGCGGTCGACCCGGCGGACCTGCTCTACGACTGGGGCGGCACCGCGTTGACCGAGCGCGGCTCCTGGGTCCGCCAGGGCGGCGGCGCGGCCCGACCGGTCGACCTCCTGGCGGCGTACAACGCGAGCCATGACCCCGACCTGGGGGCGGACGCGGGCTGGACGCCCACCCTGCGCCGCGACCCCGTCCTGCCGGCGCCGCTGGTCCCCCTCCTGGTGCACCCGCTAGCCGGCGCCGACCGCCTGCCGATCTGAGATGACGGGTCGGGTCGGCGACGTACGGGCTCATCGATGTGGTGAAGATCGGCTATAAGTGACGCATGGACTTCCCGCCGCACCTGGGCAGCATGCCGATGCACGCGATCACCGAGATCCACGGCGAACCGGGCCTGCTGGAACGTTTCCGGTTGGAGGTCCAGCAGTTCGACGACGCCGCCCGGGCGCGGTTGACCGCGGCGCTCGACCTCGCCGCCGAACTGCACCGCGACGATCGACGCGTCCGCGAGCCGTACCTGAACCACCTGCTGCGGGTGGCGATCCGGTTGATGCACCACTATCAGGTGCGGGACGTGGACGTGATCGTCGCCGGCCTGCTGCACGACGCCGTCGAGGACCATCCGGTCGAGCTGGCCGACGGCGACCCGGGCACCGACCCGACCGGGGCCGCGCTGGCCGCGCTCGCCGCGCGGTTCGGGTCGCGGGTGGCCACCCTGGTCGCCGCTGTCACCAATCCGGTGTACGACCCCGAGCGGGACCGCAACGCACAGTACCGGGAGCATCTGGCGGTCAGTCTGGACCGGGAGCCCTGGGCCCGGGTGATCAAGGTGTCGGACTTCACCGACAACGGGGTGGGCGTGATCCACACGGTCGGGCCGAAGGTGATCTCGTCGGCCCGGAAGTACCGACCGCTGGTGCCGCTGTTCCGGGACCTGATCGGCCGGCCGGACACCCCGTTGTCGCCCGAAGTGAAGCGGCACATCTTCGGCCAGCTGGACCTCGCCGAGGAGCGGTTCAGCGCCATCCTGGACCAGCCCGCCCCGAACTGACCCGTTCCGGATCACCCGACCGGGTTCCGTGACAAGTTCTCAGATCTGTCCGGGAGCCTCGGGCATTACGGTTGGTTTGCGCCAGATGAGAGGAAAGTTCCCTCTCGGTTCATCTTTCGGGCGTGTCACCAATCGAGAGGATTCGGACCATGCGCGACCTGTCCCGTCGTGATCTGCTCAGGGCGACGGCCGTCGGCGCCGGAGCGGTCGCCATCCCAAGCGTGATCGCCGGCAGCTCGGCCATCGCGGCCGACGGTCCGGGGTGGCCCTCCGACATGAAGTTCCCGCCGGCGCAGCTGACCGGCCGGATCGTCCGCCCGCAGAGCCCCAACTACGCGGAGGCCAGCCTCGGCTGGGACGAGCTGTTCGTGCACTATCCGCTGGTCATCGTCTTCGCCCAGGAGACCCAGGACGTGGTCAACGCACTCACCTGGGCGCGGCAGCACAACGTCGCGCTGCGGGTCCGCAGTGGCCGGCACAACCTGGAAGGCTGGTCGAACGTCGACAACGGCATCGTGATCGACGTCAGCGAGTTGAAGGACGTCCACATCGACACCACCGCTCGCGTGGCGAAGGTCGGCGCGGGGCTCACCCAGTCGGAGGCGGTGACCGCCCTCGGCGAGCACGACCTCGCGGCGACGACGGGCACGGAGGGGACCGTGGGCCTCTCCGGCGCCACCCTCGGCGGCGGCCTCGGCTTCCTCACCCGCTACCTCGGGATGGCCTGCGACAGCCTGATCGGCGCGGAGATCGTCGTGGCGGCGGGCGCCGACGGGGCGAAGGTGCTCGAGGTGGACCCGTGGAACTACCCGGACCTGCTGTGGGCGCTGCGCGGAGCGGGCAACGGCAACTTCGGGATCGTCACCTCCCTGACCTACCAGGTCGCTCCGCTCACCAGCGTCGCGTACCTGCAGGTGACCTGGCCCGGTCTCGACGACCTGCACGAGGTCTTCGACACCTGGCAGCGCGTCGCACCCTTCACCGACCCGCGCCTCGGCAGCCAGCTCGAGGTCCACCCGGAGGAGATCCTGTTCTTCGCGGTGCTGGCGGACGGATCCGAGGCGGAGGCCAGGAAGCTGCTGGCGCCGATCCTGTCGATCGGCAACCCCACCGTCACAGTGCAGACCGGCAACTGGGGCGACGTCTACGCCGGCTTCCAGACGCCGAACGAGGACGACCCGGCGAACTGGAAGTTCTTCTCCCAGTTCACCCGCGAGCCGTTCCCGGAGAAGGCCGTCAGCATCGTCCGTGAGTTCATGGAGAAGGCGCCCTCGCCCGACAGCAACTTCTTCACCCAGGCCTTCGGCCGGGGGGCGCAACGACAGGAGCCATTCGGCGGCGCGGCGTTCCCGCACCGCGACGCGCTCTTCTACTCCGAGCCCGGCGCGGGTTGGGGCACCCGCGGCGAGCCCGACAGCGACGACGCCGTCACCCCGATCGCCCAGACCTGGATCGCCGAGTTCAGCCAGGCGCTGCGGCCCTACGTGGACGGCGCCTACGTGAACGTGCCGAACATCGGCATGGCCGAGTGGGAGAAGGCCTACTGGGGGCGCAACTTCCCCCGGCTGCGCAAGATCAAGGCGAAGTACGACCCGCACAACGTCTTCCAGTACGAGCAGAGCATCCCGCCCGCGACGCACTGACCCGGCTGACCGGCGGTGCGGGTGCCACCCGCACCGCCGGTCGCGGCCAACCCGCCCCGTGCGCGGGAGACCCTGGGGGTCGGTCGGAACCGGCGCGCGGGGCGGGACGGCGGGATGGTGGTGCGGCCCCTCAGGGGTACGGGAGCGCGGAGCCGGACCTGCCGGCCTGCACGAGGTGCTCCAGCCAGGGTGTCGGGGCGACACCGAGCTCCCGGTCCAGGTCGGCGCGGAACAGCTCGAAGCGTCGTACCGCCTCGTTGATGTTGCGCTCCGCCAGGTGCACGGCGATCAACGCGCGGGTGGCGCTCTCCCGCAGCGGCTCCAACTGCACGGCGGTCAACGCCACCTGCACCGCCTCGCCGAACCGACGCCGCGTGGTGAGCCACTCGGCGAGCGTCTCCAGCGCGTACAGCTGGGTCTGGCGCAGCCGCTCCCGCTCGGTCAGCACCCAGTCGTCGTACCAGCCGGGCAGCAGCTCACCGGTCGCCAAGGCCGGCACGCCGGGGCCGACAGCCACCGGCGCACCCCCGGCCAGCAGTGCGGTGGCCGCCGCGCCCAGGGTGGCCACGTCGCTGGTCACACCGGCGGCAAGGGACAGCCGGTCGTCCTCCTCCACGAGCGGCTCGGGGGTGACCCGGTGCAGCCGCCAGAGCATGGTTCGCAGGTTGGCTCGGGCCCGCTCCTCGTGCGAGCCGGGCCAGAGCGTGCCGGCCGCCTCGGACCGGGCACACCGCTGGCGTACGCCGAGGTAGGCCAGCAGTCGGCGGGCGCCCTGCGGCACCGCCACCGCCCGCCCGTCGCGTTCCAACCCGAATCCACCGAGCAGCCGCAACGCGTACCGGCCGGGCTGCCCCGCGTCGGTCTCGGTTGCCCGGGTGCGAAGGTCCTGCGTTACCTCGTGCACAGCCATGCTTGCGCCTTTCGCACCCGATCGCCCCGTGGCAGTTCCACGCTCGGGTGTGGATGGTCGACGCGCCAGCGCAGTGTCGTCTCACCGACCCGGGGAACGGTGTAGGTCAACCGTTCGCCGGACTCGGTCCCGGCCGTTCAGCGCAGCTTGCTCAGCGTCCGGGCGTACGCCGTCCACTCGGCGGCGTCGCCGACCTCGGCGCGCACCCCGGCCTCCTTCATGATGCCGAGCACCTGCTCGGGCTGGGCGTCGGCGAGCTTGCCGAGGGTGCTGATCCCGGCGCGGGTCAGCGCCGCCCGGGCCTTGGTCGGCACCCCGGCGAGCATGGCGATGTCGGCGTCGGCGACGTTCTCCAGCTCAGCCTCGATGCCGAGCGCGGCGGCGACCGCCGACTGCGCGCCGACAGTGGTCCGGACGATCACTGCCTCCCGCTCGCTCACCTCACCGAACATCGCGTCCACACTCTGGTAGGCGGTCTCGGCCGGCAGCACCTTGAGCACGTCGCGGACCGTCCGGCCGTCGGCCAGCTCGTCGTCGCCGAAGGCGCGGATGAACTCCACCAGCTTCACCTCGCGCGGGAAGCGCTGCCGGACGTCGCCGTTCTCGGCCGCGTAGCGCTCCAGATAGGCGGCGCCCCGGACCTTCGGCCCGACGACCACGTCGACACCGAGGGTTTCCACGGCGGGCAGCACGATCGTGCCGGCCTTGGTCTGCCAGATGCTGACCTTCTTGTCCATGAACATCGTGGTGCCCATGTACTTGCCGAAGTCCAGCGCGCCGATGTAGTTGGGAATCTGCTCGATGGCGTGCGGGCCGAGGGTCACCTTGTTCTCGTGGACCGTTGAGTGCAGTCGGTTGATCTCCGCGCGGATCTCGTCGAGCAGCCGCCGCAGACTCACCCGCATCGCCGCCATGCAGGAGAACGCCTTGGCCAGGTCGGTGCCGAGGTGGTCCAGGTCGTGCTCGATGCGGTGGAACCGTTCGTTGAAGCCCTGCTCCCCCGGGGTCTGCCCGGCCTGCACCACGTCCTCACCGTCGACCCAGTCGCTGTGGGCGAAGGTGCGGGCGAACGGCGGCGGCGCGCAGCCCGGCTCCACCGCGGGGAACGCCTCGGCGTAGCTGAACGTCCGCTTCGCCGTACCCACGTTCTCGTAGATCCAGGACGAGACCAGCACGCTGGCGTCCGAGGCCGGAATGCCGTGTTTGGTGAACGCCTCGTACAGCTCGGTGACTGTCACCCCGTCGTAATTGATCTCGCTCGCCATGGCGGTTCCCTCTCAGAGCTGGTCGTACACGCCGCGGTGCCGGCGCTGCTGGAAGGTACGGAAGGTACGGGCCACCGCCGGAGGCAGCGGCTCGGCAGTGCCGTCGTCGTCGAGGTCGACGTGGTCGCGCCGGATGCCGAACGTGTTGATCTCCACCCCGAGCGGACAGACCCTCGTCAGCGCGTTCATCAGCCGCTCGTACTGCGCCAGTGTCAACGTCACCCCGTCGGGCAGCTCCACCCGGAACTCGTACGGGTCGGTCAGGCCGGTGCGCACGTAGGACAGCGCCACCACGGCGACCAACCCGGCGTGGGTGGGTCGCAGCGTGGTCCGCGCGCCGACCGCCTTGATCTCCGCCGTGCCGCCGCCGAGCCCGACCGTGTACCAGCGGAAGCCGGTGGCCCGGCGCTCGCTGAGGTTCAGCCCGGCCTGGGGCAGGCCGATCACACTGCACACCAGCAGCACCCGGTTGCCCGTCTCGACCAGCGGCAGCGCGGCGGCGAGGTGCTCATCGCGCAGCAACCGGACCAGCCGGGCCAGTCGGTCGCCGGCGGCCGGCTGACCGGCGATCAGGGCGCCGGCCAACGCGGCCGGCAGCTCGATGGTCTCGACCAGTTCGTCGGGGAGCCGGTTCAGGGCTGCCACCACCGGTGCCGGATCCCGCACCGCCGGCAGACCGGCGGCGGCCAGCACCTGGTCCACCGGCTGTCCGGCCGGCCGGGTCGGCACCGCCGCCCACCGGGTCCGGGCCACCGCGTCGGTCAGCGGCGCCCACGCCGGCTCCCCGGCGTCGGTCCAGGCCCGCGCGGCGGCGGACAGACCGGCCAGCAGCAGCGCGTTGCCGGCCGGGTCACCAGGTGCGTAGAACTGCGCCTCGACCGCCGTGTCCGCGCCGAGGGCCGCGTTCAGCGGCGCGGTCACCGCCAACCCTCGGGTCGGCAGGTGGGACAGGTACATCCGGGTGGTGCTGATCCGGTGCACTGTCGGCAGCCCGCACACCCGCCACAGCCAGGCCAGCTCGCCGTCGGCGGCCACAGTGGGCACACCGGCGGCGCGGGCCGCCGCGATCAACGCCTCGGCGGTCCGGTCGCCGGTGGGTGCCCGGCCGGTGTCCAGCACCCGGTTGCGCAGATCGGTGGCCTGTGCGGGGGTCGGCCAGCTGACGTCGACGCCGAGCCCCAGCTCGTAGCGGCTGCCACCGGCGTCATCCTGGGCCCGGGTCACCTGCCACACGATCGTCGAGCCGAGCGCCCGGCAGACCCGCCCGGCGCGGTCCAGGGCGGCGGCCAGCGGCGGCGCGACGCCGTGGGCGCTGTCGAAGGTGTACGACTGACGCAGGCTGGCCCGCAGGGCCGTCACCTCGGTCAACCGGCTGGCCGGCAACGCCCGGCCGGCGTGCGTGGTGTTGTTCGGCGGGGTGTTGGCGGGCAGCACCAGGCGGTCGCGGCGCAGTTGGGCGAGGAAGTTCGTGCGG
Organism: Micromonospora trifolii; assembly: GCF_022229005.1. Lineage (GTDB taxonomy): Bacteria > Actinomycetota > Actinomycetes > Mycobacteriales > Micromonosporaceae > Micromonospora > Micromonospora trifolii. The sequence continues at coordinate 54,427 of NZ_JAKKFD010000023.1, read as the reverse complement.
TGCTGCGGATCACCGACGGCGACCAGCCGGATCGCCACAGCGAACCGGTCGTCGTCCTCGCGCACTGTGAACCGGGCGCCGCCGGGCAGGTCGGCGAAGAGCCCGGCGTTCGGGTCGGTGTCCGCGCCGGGGCCGTTGAGCAGGTGACGTACCGCGTCCGGGGTGGGCAGCAGGAACCGCCGGTAGAGCCCGAGCCGGTGCGCGTACGCGGCGTCCGGCTCACGGGCCGGCGGAGCAAGGCGGCGCGCGTACACCTCGCCGTTTGCCGGCTCGTGCACCAACTCGTCGACGAAGCGGGCCACCCCCACGTCCGCGCCGATCCGGTCCAGCGCGTCGCGCCGGGCGTGCGCGAGGGTCCGGTACGCGTGCACCTCCCGGGCCGCGCGACGCAGCCGGTGCTTCTCGTACGACACCAGGTAGAGCAACCGGCCCAGGTTGCCCTCCAGCACTGCCAGCTCGACCAGCGCGGGGAGCGCCGCACCGGTGACCGCCGTGGCGGCGGCGCCGTCGATGGACCGCTCGGCCGCCACGGTGACCGGGAACGACGCGACCAGCGGCTCGTCGGCGGTGTCCGGCACGTACGCGGGCACCGACGCCCCGGCGGGCGACCAGGGCGCGAAGAACACCGGCGGCAGCACCCGCTCGCCGGTCCCGCCCGGGTCGACGGTGACCGTCACCCGCACGGTCTCCTCGGCCAGGTCCCGGCGCAGCACCACGGTGAGCAGGGGGTGCCTGCTGGTCCAGTCCACCGCCGCCGCACCGCTGGCGGCGACCGGCACCACCACCCGCCGGACGGTGCCCGGGTACGGGCCCTCCAACTGGTCGACGAGGTTACGTTCGACGGACGGGTCGGCCCCGTCCACCGGCACACGGATGTCGGTCACCATGCCCCCGCTCAGACGATCCGGAACGGCCGGGGGTCGTCCCGGTCGACGTAGACGGGCACCTGGTTCGCGGCGAGCACCGCGTTGTCGCCGACCGGCAGCCGCTGCACCCCGTCGCCGGTGGGCGCGCTGCCGGTCACCACCACCGCCGAGTCGGCCGGGAAGCGGACCAGCCGCAGGTCGCGGACGTCCGCGACGCCCGGCTCGTTCATCAGCGTCCAGATCACCTCGGCGGCGCGGACCGGCTCGCCGAAGGGCAGTTCGTCGACGTAGCGGCGCAGTCGGGCGTGCAGCCGGGCCCGCAGCTCGGTGGCGGCGGTGGAGGCGTTCACCGTCTCCCGGGAGCCGGTGGGCAACGGCAGGCCCCGGATCACCAGGTCGGCCTCGACACCGATGCCCACCTCGTCGGCCCGGTCCACCGAGGCGAAGATGCCCACCGGGCGCAGGTCCTCGATGACCGACTCGACGGCGGCGTGCAACCCGTCCGGGCCGTCCCAGATGGCCGCGGCGGTGGGCGCCACCAGCACCGTGACGTAGTACGGGCTGCCCAGGTCGCGTTCGGTGCTGAAGACCCGTTCGATGAAGTTGAAGTTGCCGAAGATGGACTGGTTGAGGTCCAACCCGCCCCGACCGTCGAAGACCTGCACCTGGCGTACGCCGGGCACTGTCGCCACGGCCAGGCCGATCGCCTCGGCGGTCCAGATCGAGCGGGGGGCGGCCAGCAGCAACTGCCGGTAACGGGCGTCGGAGACCTGCTGTTCGCCCCCGGTCAGCGCGACGGTGTGGGTGATCTCCACCAACTCGGTGCCGGCGGCCTGCTCGGCGTCGTCCAGGTCGGCCAGCAGGGTGTCGGCCCGGTTCCACCTGTCGATCTTCTGGCTGGCCTGGGTCGGGTCGAGGTTGTGCGCCGCGCCGGGATAGAACGCGGCGACGGCCGGCACCCGTTCGCCGACGGCGGCGGAGAGCACCACGGTCTCGTCCAGGGCCACGTGGTGCCCGCCCGGTGTGGACAGTCGGGCGCCCCGGGGCAGTGTGAGCTGGGTGCGACCGGTGGGTAGCGCCGCCTTCAGCTTCAGCTTCACGGTCCCCCGGGCCGACAGATGGGGCCGGGGGATGCCGAGTTCCTCGCCGAGGCGGGTCAGCGCGTCGGCGGTCGCCGACACGACGTACGAGTTGTCGTAGACCGCGCCGAGCGCCGCCCACAGCCGGGCGTCCTCCAGTGCGGCCAGTTCGAGGACCTTGCGCAGCACGGCGCCGCTGGTGAGGTCGATGTCGTCGCCGAAGAGCAGCCGGGCGGTGGCCAGCTTCTCGGCGAGCAGCCGGGCGAAGGACTTCGGCACGAAGCCGGTCTCGACGATGCCGAAGCCGGTCGAGCCGGTGGCCCGCAGCGCGGCGGCGTCGACGGCCAGGACGTCGGCCAGCTCGGCCGGGAGGGTGGGATCAGACACTGGGCAGCTCCCCGAGATGCACCGAGAGCCGGTCGTCGGTGATGGTTTCGAACTGGACCTGCACCTGGAGGGTGCGAGACGAGCGCAGCGCCGCCCCGGCGGCGTCGTCGGCGCCGGTCGCACCGACGCCCAGTCGCCCGTCGTCGAGGTTGACGTCGACGATCTTGCGGACCCGGGGGTCGCGGTCGAGCAGGGTGATGATGCCGATGCGCACCTGTTCGCGGATCAGGTTCGGCTCGATCTGCTCGGCGAGGGCGTTGAGGCCGTCGAAGCCGAACGTGGCGTCGAAGACGTTCGAGCCGCGCAGCGTGGTCAGCGCCACCGCGAGGCTCTGGGCCACGTTCTCGGTGCCGGCGACGACGGCCAGCACCCGGCCGTTCGGGCCGTCGTCGAAGACGACGTCGCGGGCCAGGTCCACGCCCGGCATTGTGCTTTCGAAGGCGAGGCCCCAGCCGAGGTAGCGGCGCTGGGCGGCCTGCCGTTCACGCTCGGTCCGGTCCACCTCAGACCGCCTTCAGCTTGCTCTGCCCGGCACTGGCGGACAGCCCGGGGCTGGAGCCGTCGGTGGCGCCGCTGAGCGAGTCCAGGGCCACCCCGGACCCGCCGACAGTGAGCTTGCTGGCGGCACCGGTCGCCGTGGTCACCGTGCTGCACTGCTTGGTGGAGTTGCTGGTGGTGATGGTGCACCCGGCCACCGACTTGCCGCTGATCCCGTCCGGGCGGGTCACCGCGACGTCGTCGACGGTCAGCTTGCTCTGCCCGGCCGGGGTGACCTTCCCCTGGTTGGGGCAGTGCACGTCGCTCGACGTGGTGAGCACGAAAGCCATGTCAGCTGCTCCTCAGTGGACGTTCATCGCGTTGTCGACCTGGACGTCGACGTCGTCGGCGGCGATGTTGACGGTGCCGCCGCTGATGTTCACCGCGCCGTTGCCCGCGTCCAGGTCGATCCGGTTGGCGGTGATGGTGATCGAGCCGTCCTGCTTCATCACGATCGACGAGCCACCGGCGGCGTGCTCGATGGTGATGCTGTCGGCTTCCTCCGCGCGGGCCGGGCGCTGACCGCGACCCTGCAACTGGGCCCGGCCCACCCGCACTGTCAACTCGCCCAGCTCGATGACCCGGTTGCCGTCGCCGTCGGTCAGGTCGTGCGCCACCTTGCCGTCGTGGTCGGCGGGCACCACCGTGTCGCCGATCGACGAGCGGCTGTTGCTGGCAACCCCGACCGGCAGGGACAGCCACCAGTCCCCCGGCTGCGACACCGGGGCGTGCCCGGTCGGCCAGAGCGCGCCCACCTCCACCGGGTCGTCGGGCGCGCCGTTGCGGTAGGCCAGCGCCACCCGGGTGCCCGGGTAGCGGGGCAGGATGAGCCCGCAACCGCCCCAGGCGAACGGGGTCAGGTAGGTCACCCCGGGCAGTGGCGCGGGCTGCTCCCGGCGTACCGGCAGGCGGCGGGCGCCGTTAGGGCGACCGTCCGGGCGGGCCAGCCCCTCCCACACCGTCTCGGTCTGCGCCGGTGGCTCGACCGCGCCAGTGGCGTTGGTGGCTGCCGCGCGTACCTCGCCGATCTCCAGGCCACGCGTCTCACCCCGGGCGGCGCGGGCCGCCCGCCGCACCGCCTCGGCGGCGGCCACCCCGGGCGACGACGCCGGGGCGGCCGGCTCGGCGGTGCCCACGCCGGAGGCGTCGCTCCAGCTGTCCCACGCCTGGGCGCCAGAGGTGACCTCGACGCCCTGCACCACAGTGACGAAACCGGCGGTACGCGACAGGGTGTGCCGGGCGGCGCTGAGGTAGAGCAGCTTCGCTCCCGCTCCCAACTCCCCGGTCGACGGGGCGAACGGCGCCGCGAACGAGCCGAGCAGCGCCGCGCCGACGCTGCCCAGCGTGGTGGCCTCGTCCACCGCCGGCGGGTCGAAGCACACCAGGTCGCCGGGCTTCAGGTCGGGGCGGCCCTTGAGGGTCAGCGCCCACGCCCGACGGCGCGGTGCCACGGTGCCGCCGGACTCGGTGGCCGCGTACGGATCGGTGTCCTGGCTGCCGTTCTCGGTGCAGGCCAGCAGGCCGGTGGCGAGGGTCAGCGGCTTCGGCTCCCCCTCCGGGTACGGGATTGGCCGCTTGCCGACGTGCACGGTGCCGTCGCGGATCAGCAGCATCCCCCGCCCGTACGCGTTGAGCGACTGCTGCAACGCGCCGCCGATCCGCTCCAAGGCGGCGCGGTAGAGCAGGCCCGCGCCGAAGGCCACCCGCTCGTCGCCGGCCGCCTCGCTGGACCCCCGGGTCATCGTGCCGTCCGGGTTGCCGCCCCAGGTCGCGATGTCCACACTGGTTCGTTCGGCGACGGCCCGGATGGCGGCGGTGAAGGTGGCCGCCTCGAACCGCTCCGCGACCCGCTGACCGAGGCGGGCGTACGCCTGCTCGACGAGCGTCAACTCGGTGTCGTAGGTCCGCTCCCCGGTGAGCCGACGCACCTTGGTCACCCGCAGCACGGCGACCAGCGCCTGGGTCAGCTCGGCCGGAGTCGGGCCGGCGTTGACGCCGACCAGGTTGGTGAAGAACGCGCCGACCGAGGTGTTCGCGTCGCGCCAGTACAGGTGCAGCTTCGCCACCAGCGGCGGTTGCCCCTCGGCGGTGCGCAGCGCGGCGAAGTGCTCGTCGATCAGCCCCTGCACGGTGATCGTGTACGCGCCGGGACCCAACCCGTCGGGCAGCGCGGCGTCGATGGCCGCGTAGTAGTCGGCGCTGGACAGGGTGAGCGTGGCGTCCTGGCTGAGCCCGGTCGGGGTCTCCCGATGGAACGTCACGGTCCAGCCGGCGTCGTTGCCGACCGCGCCCTGGCGTACCTGGCCGGTCTGGAACGGCGTGAGCGTCATCGCAGCACCCTCCGCAGCTTCTTGTCGAGCAGGTAGCGGTAGCGCAGCCGGGCGGGGCCCAGCTCGGACTCGACGCGCTGCGCGGGTGGGCGGCGACGCCAGACGAACTCGTTGATCGGCGGTGGCCCGAACTGGTCCACGGCGCGGTCGGCCCGACGCCAGGCCAGCGCGATGGACGAGCCGTAGTCGCCGGAGCCGCGGACCGTGCCGGCGTGCAGCAGCCAGGTCAGCACCAGCAACTCCACGGCGACCGGGGCTCCGACCCCGGCGTCGGACGATGGACCCGCGTCCGGGCAGACCCGACGCAGACCGGCGGCGAGCGGCACCGAGCCGAGGATCCGGGTGCCCTGGCGGACGACGAGGCGCAGCGGCACCCGGCCGACCAGGACGGGTGGCCGGGGAGTGGCCGGAGGCGCGGGCCGGGGCGCCAGGTCGTCGGCGGAGGTGCTGACCACTGCGAGGGGGTCGGTGTGCAGCCACTGCCGGGCCAGGCCGGTCGGCAGGATGAGCACCGCGTGCACACCGGCGCCCAACTCGACGCGGTGCGGGAGACCGGCGGTGAGGCTCTGCCGCACCTCGGTGAACCCGTCGGGCACCTCGACGGGTGTCTCCGGCAGCAGGTAACGATCGATCGGGAACGGCGGCATCAGTTTCCCAACCCGTCGGCGAGGGCGCCGACTCCGATGCTGGCCACGTCGAGCAGCTTGCCGAGCAGGCTGGGACGGGGCACGTGGACGAGGGTGATGGTGGTGTCCAGGACATCGCGACGGGCGGCCGAGGCGTTGAAGGTCAACGACTGCACCTGCATGTCGGTGCGGATGGTCATCGAGGTGACCAGGATCAGCCCGCCGAACTTCCCCCCGGAGTACGCCGCGAGAGCGGTGCCGCGTTTGCTCGCCTCGGCCATCGTCTCCAGGGCGAACTTCCACGCGTAGCGCTCCGCGCCGACCAGCACCCCGGTCAGGGTGATGGTGTCGTCGTGGGTGGCCACGATCGCCTTGTGCGCGGTGGAGCCGATCGGCGGCAGGTGGTACGTCTCGGTCAGCGAGATGGCGGTGACCGCCCAGAGCGGGATGGGCAGGATCCCGTCGCTGATGATCGCGGACGGCACAGTGCCGTACCGCATGAAGCTGCTGGTGATGGCCATGCTCAGCGCCCTCCGGTGGGTGGCAGCGGCACCGGCGTACCGGTGGATTCGACGGCCAGGCCCAGGTCGCGCAGTGCCTGGGTGATCTCGCGGACCTCGCCGGCGGCGCTGGAGACCCGCAGCCGCAGGCGGCGGGCCTCCAGTGCGGCGCTGATCCGCGCGGGCCGGGTGGCCGCGGAGCCGCGCCGGTTGATCCGCTCGATCTCGGCGGCGGCGTCCTCCATCCGGGAGATGGCGTCGAGGATGCGCGGGTCGGGGGTGAAGCCGGGGTCGTCGCGGTGCAGCCGGGCGATGGCGTCGCGGAAGTCAGCCGCGTCGCGGCGCAGGTTGGTCACCAGGTTGTCGGTGAGCGCGCTGACCCCGCCGACGCTGGCGGCCCGGTGCGACTTGTCGTCGATCAGCCACACCCAGCCGTCGTGTCCGATGCCGACCAGGTCGGTGCCGGCGACCTTGACGTTGGCGTCCGGTCCCTTCAGGAACAGCTCGATGCTGCTCACCGAGAACGCCGCGCTGTACTCGCCGAGCACGCCCCGCCCGTAGGTGACCATGTCGTGGCGCAGGTAGGCACGGAAGCCGGGGCCGTCGTCGGCGCGTCCGCCCCGGTCGCGGAAGCGCCGCCACAGGGTGGTCAGGGCCTCCGGGTTGTGCACGGCGAGCTGTTGGGTGAGCCAGACGTCGCCGCCGGCCACCACCGCCCGCAGGTCCGGGTCGCCGATCCGGGCGAGGGCGTCGGCGAGCCGGGCCTCGCTCATCTGCAGACCGCGGGAGCGGGCCCGACCCAGGTCGTCGACGGCGGCGCGCAGCCGGGTCACCTCGTCGGGGCTGAGCCGGCCACCGAGGCGGGTCTCCAGGTCGGCGACGGCGGCCCGCTTGCCGCCCTCGCTCTCGGCGGCCACCGCGCGCCAGAGCGCGGCCGGTTCCAGCTCGGCGGCGCGGCGCAACGCGGCCTGCCGGTCCGCCGGCATGGCCCGGAACGCGTCGCCGACGATCGCGGCGGGCTCGACGTGCCGGCCGGCCGCTCCGCCGCCGGCGTCGAACTCGCGCAGCAGCGAGTCGGCGTACGCGGCGGAGTCGTCGGCCAGCCGCAGCGGCGCGTCTCCCACGATGCCGTCGCGGGGTCGGCTCAGCTCACGCATCTCGGTGTTCAGCTGGTCGAAGTACTCGCCGAGGGTGGCCACCCGCACGCCCTCGGGCAGGGTGCCGCCCTCCAGCACGTGGTCCAGGATCGCGGCGATGTTGTCCCGCAGCACGGCGATGCGTTCCAGACGGTTCAGCGCGTTGCCCAGGTGCAGGTCGCCGACGTCGTCGACGACGCGGCGGATGAGATGTTCCAGCAGCCGCCGCGAGCGCACCTCGCCGGCCTCGCTGTGCGCGGCCACGGTCCGGATGAACTGCCGCAGCCGCGGGTTGGCGTCGGCGGCCGCGTGTACGGCGGCGGCGTCGAGGAACCGGCCGGCGCGGAACCGGCGCGGCCCGGTCACTGCCGCACCACCGGGACGCGCGGGCCGGCGGCGCCACCGGCCGGGGAGTCGAGCACCATGAGGATGAACCGGGCGCCTTCCGGGCCACCGACCGCGCCGCTGAGCATCGCCTCGCGCTCCACGTACGCGAGCACCGGCTCCATTAGCTTCTGCACGACCCGTTCCAGCACCTCGTTGAGGAGGATCTCGGTGAGGAACCCCTGGAGCAGGTCACGGGACGCGGCCTCGATGATCTGCCGGGTGACGCGTCGCACCACGTACCCCCGGGCGGCGCGCAGCCCGGCGCGGACGCCGAAGCGCAGCGCGACCCGACCGCCGCGCACGGCCGCGCCGCCGATGGTGCCGGCCTCCGGGATCAGCGACAATGCCAACCCGAGGTACGCGGCGAACAGCTCGACCTCGACCTCGGTACGGGTGAGCACCAGCTCCGGGTCGAGCATCGAGGCGTACAGGCGCTCGCGCTGGTGGGCGTGTGCCACGTCCACGGCGGCGACGGCGACCCCGACCACGAAGCCCAGCGGCGGGCAGAGCAGCGACAGCGCGATGATTCCCACCATGACGGCGAACGCGCTGAGCGCCTCGCGGCCCAGCTCGGTGCCGAACAGGTCGTCGATACCTGTGGCGTAGTAGAGGTTGCCGCCGAAGAACTCACCGATCTGCTGGTGGGTGACCAGATGGATGCCCTGGAGCGCGAAGCGTCCACGGGGGATGGTCGCCGACGGGATGTGCTCGCTGATCCGGCTGGACCGGAAGGCGAACCGGGCGTCGGTGCGGGCGCGGCCGAGCATCTCGGTGTTGTTGCGCCGCATGTCCTGCAACACCCGCCACAGCTCGTCGCGAATCGCCGATCGGTTGCCGGCGAAGCGGGCCAGCATGTCGGGCAGGTCGGTGATCTGCTTGACCAGCGGGTCGATGCCCTCGGCCTCGCCGCGTTGGATGACCAGCGCCTGTTCGATCTCGGCGAGGGTCCAGAGCACGGCGTGCGAGTCGCGGATCCGGGTGGTGCCGTCCTGTTCGACGATCTCGCCGGCCGCGCCGGGGCTGCTCAGGGCGGCCTCGGTGGCGAGGAAGGCGCTGGAGATGGCCCGGGCGGCCCCGTACCAGGCGGTGGACGGGTTGGCCATGCTCACAGTGGCGAGGGTGCCGCCCCCGATGTCGGTGTGTGCGGACACCCAGCGGGCGGCCTCGTGGCGGCGCAACCGCTCGCGCAGCCCCTGAAGCTCGGCGTAGTCGGTGAGCTGGGAGACGATCAGCCGCTCGAAGATCGGCGCGTACCTGTCGAAGTGGGCGATCCGCGCGTCGATGCCGGCCCGCGAGCTGAGCAGCAGCTGCACCAGCATGGCCTGGTTGCCGACCATGAACAGCTGCCCGACGGCGCCCTTGACGGCGGGGCTGAACGCCTGGACGAAGTGCAGGTTCCAGGACGCGGACGTGTCGATCCAGCCACCCTGGATCCGGGCGAAGTGCTCGGGCCGGCTGTAGCGGTCCATCACCAACTGGGCGAGGCGGTCCAGTCGGGGCACCACCCCGGCCAGGTGCCGCAGGAACTGCACGGCGGGTGAGGCGACCGGCCGGAAGTCCAGCGGACCGAGCCGGCCGCTGCCCTCCGGCACGGGTCGGGTGAACGCCTCCCGCTCGGTGGAGCCCACCAGCAGGCTGATCGCCGCGGCCCGGCCGCGCAGCATGGCGGCGGCCTGGAGGCAGAAGTTCGCCGGGTAGCGGCACGGATCGCCCATCTGCAACCGGAACGCGATGTCGTCCATCAGCCGGCGCAACTCGTCGCCGTCCGGGCCGAGCGCGGCCAGCTCCGGCTCGCCGTTGAACGGCGCGCAGGCCCGCAGCTCGGAGTGCTCGCCGGCGACGGCGGGAAACCGTCGACCCTCCACGCCGGGCGGGGCGCTGGGGCTGCTCGGGTCGAAGACGAACCCGCCCCGCCGGGCGCTCCCGGTGCCGTCCCCGCCGCTGCCACCGGCGTCACCACCGGCGCCCGGGCCGCCGACGCCGGTGCCGCCCGGCCCACTGCCGGTGCCACCGCCCGACCCGCTGCCCGGGCCCGACCCGCCGCCCGCGCCGCTGCCAGTGCCGGTACCGATGCCACCGCCGGGTGGCGCGTTCGGGTCCGGTGCCGTCGCCGGGCGCTGCTCGACGCTGATCGGCAACAGGTTGGCAGTACCGGTCCAGTGCAGCGTGGCGTCGGTCTCCTCGGTGCCCACCAGCAGCAGCGACACCCCGCCGACGCGGACCACGACCAGGCTGGTCGGCAGCGCCCCGCCCACCGAGGCGAGGATCCCGTCGACCCGCCGGGTCACCTCCACGTCGACCGCCCGCTCGATCTGCGTGCGGTACTCCTCGACGCTCGTCGTCTCGCCGCGCGGCTGGGCGGTCCGCAGCCGCTGCCGAATGTCGTCGCCGAGCTCACCGTCCACCATGGCCACCAGCCCGGCCCGGTCGGTGACCGGCCGACGCTCCACAGTCCCGGGCTGCGGGCTGGGCACCCGCGCCTCCACCTCGAAGTGCGGCTGCGGGGTGGCCCGGAACACCGTCTCGCCGAACGTGTCGAAGGTCAGGTACGACAGCGGTGTGGTGGTCACCATGACCAGCCACACCTGCCGGCCGGTGGGGTCGATGACCCGGGCGATGACCCCCTGCGGGGTGCCCGACGGCAGGCCGCCGTGCTGGCGTACCGCCTCCCGGGCCAGTTCGGCGAAGTGGCCGACAAGGTAGGTGACCGGCCGCAGCAGCCACTGGTGGGTGACCGGGGGCGGCTCGTCGCTGTCCACCGGCACCTCGGCGGCGTCCCCACCGTCGTCGTAGGACGGCACCCGGTAGACGGCCAGCAGGTGGCGCATCCGCTGCCTGTCGAACAGCTCCTCCGCCGGCTGGCTCAGCGGCACGGCGACCCCGGGCGGCAGCCCCGGGTCCAGCCGCGCGACGGTCACCACCTCGTCGATTCGCCGGCGCAGCCGGGCCTCGACGGCCCGCCGGTCGTCCGGGGACACCCGCGCTCCGTCCGCACCGGTCCAGAGGAAGGTCGGCGCGTTGGGGCGTACCTCCAGGTAGCCGCCGTGGGGCGCGACGACCTCGCGGCGGGAGCGTTCCAGGGCGCGGGCCAGCGCCGCGCCGAGCGCGTCGGTCACCGCCTCCGGGCGTTCGGCCAGCGACCGGGCGTCCACCCGGATCCGCACCGGAACGTGCACCGAGATGGCCACCGTCAGAACCGCCCGTCCAGATGCTCGGCGAGACGGGCCAGCGCGAGGTCGGCGAGCGCGTCGGCGTCGACCGCGCCGCCGACCGCGACCACCTCGATCTCCACCGGGAAGTGGTACGCGATGACCGCGCGGTCGTCCTCGGCCACCTGCTCGGCCTCCGCCTCGCTACCGGCCGCCGGCAGCACCACCTCACCCGCATGCACCAGGGCCAGCCCGGTACGGGTGACCCGGGCGGCACGGCCAGCACCGGTCGCCATCTGCTACCTCCGGTCAGTCGTCGTCGGGTCAGGGCAGGACGGACGGGTCGCCGGTCTTCGGGTCGACCGAGGCAGCCAGGCTGAAGCCGCTGAAGGTCGCCGCCGGTGCGCCGGAGATGGTGGCGGTGGTCGGTGTGGCGCTGGTGATCAGGCAGTCCCGCAGCACGAACGACGAGAACGACCAGTCGTCGCCGGTGTGCTCGAGCAGCGCGATGTCGAACAGCTCGCCGTCCAGGGCCAGCTTGGTGAGCCGGCCGGCGACGTCCCCGATCGCCTTGACTGTCATCGTGAAGTTCATCGAGACCGGCGCGTGGATGGCGCCCAGGTGGGTCACCTCGCACGAGTGCAGCGCCTCGATGTTGAGCGAGAAGGACGGGCTGAACGAGTCGATCGGGCTGATCAGCACCGTCTCGGTGCCCTTTGTGTACTGCACCGCGAGGCGGGTCTTCCACTCCATGGTCTGGTTCCTCCGGGTCAGAACTTGGCCACGAGCGTGACCAGCAGGCGGCTCACGGCCGGGCCGTAGGTGACGGTGACGACCAGGTCGACGGTGCGGTCGGCCCGGGCGGCGGTGACGATCGAGGTGTCGGTGGCGGTACGCGCGACCTCGGGGATGGCGAGGATGTCCAGCACCGGGATCTCGATGCGGTAGTCGTCGATCACCGCCTGCCGCTTGAGCGGGCCGAGGATGCCGTCGACCTGGGTCTTCAGCAGCGTCATGCCCGGCTTGGTGATCCGTGCGTCACCGACCAGGCCGATCAGGCCGGCGCGCAGCATGAACTCGATCTGGTCGAGGGTGCGCACCAGGTCGACGTGCAGCAGGCTCGCGTCGGAGGTGAACAGCCGCCCGTCGGCGAAGTGCAGGCTCTCCCCGGTGATCAATGTCGGGTCGATGATCGGCGTCAGGTTGGCCTCCGAGAGCCCCTTGATCTCCGCCGGGCTGTACTGCTTGGCCACCGGGATGGCGACCCCGCGGATCTTCTTCAGCACGATGCTGTGGTGCACCGGCAGCCCGGCCACTGCGGCCATCGCGGCGGTGGCCGTGTCCCCGTCCGCGCCCCGGGCGGCGATCATCACCATCCGGCTGGTGCTGCTCTTGAGCGGGTTCGCGGCCGTGGTGATGTCCGCGACGTAGGTGGGGCCCTTCTCGGTGGCCGGGTTGACCATGGCGAAGCCGATCCGCCGCTGGCCGGCCGCGGACATCGTCTCCACGTGCGCCTTGAGCGCGTGCAGCCCGGTGGGCGCGCCGGCGCCGGCCGGGTTGCCGACACCCGACTCGTTGGCCAGCGACACCATCGTCACGTCGTCGGCCGCCTCCAGGCCGCTCAGGGCGGCCGCGTAGTCGTCGCCGGCGACCTTGACCCCGTACACCTTCGCCGGGCGCGGATCCTGAAGGAACGCCAGCTCAAGGGAGTTGTAGAGGGCGTTGCGGACCACGTTGCCGGCCTGTCGGCGGGCGAAGTTGGTGACCGCGTCGTCGAGGGTCTCGATCCGCACCGGGGTGTTCGCCGGCGCGGAACCGCCGTCGGCAGTGGCCGGTGCCTTGCCCACGACCGCGATGACGCCCGGCGAGCGCTGGGCCAGCGGCGCCGGTGGCGGCACGATCCGAACCTCGATGTACGGGAATGCTGCTGTCGGTGCCACGGGTCCTCCCGGACGAAGTTGCTGCTGGGGTCTTCAGGCGGCTCCCCGCCGCCGCGGTCGTTGTGCGGCTCAGGAGTTCAGAGCGGCCAGCCCTATCCCGCTGCGGGCGAGCCACTGGCCGGCCCGGGCGAACCGGGCGGCCCGCTTCTGCGCGTCGGTGCCGGTGTCACCGCCGGGCCAGCCGTCGTCGTCGAACGTCTCGATGGGGACCACCCACACGGCGACCACCCGGTGCCGCCGTCGCACGTCGTCCGGCGCCGGCACGTCCAGACCGAGCTCCTCCGCGCGGGCCCGCACCAGGCGGGTCTCGACCAGCAGGTCGGCCAGGGAGAAGCCCCGGTCGCGGATCAGCACGGCGGCGGCGAACGGCAGCGGGCGTGGAGTCGGCGGTGCGGCCGGCGGCGCGGCGTAGCGCAGCTTCACTGTTGCCCCGGCGGCCTGCCCGCGCATCCGGGTCACCAGGTCGCCGGCGTTCGCGGCGCCGACACCGGCGAGCAGCCGGTCCAGGTGGGCGTCGGTGAAGGCGGCCGGCTGGTGCAGCCCGGCCCGGAGCCGGGTCACCAGCCGGGTGCGCCGTTCGGCCTCCAGCTGGGTCGGATCGACCGGCAGCGCGCCCAGGTCAGCGACGATCTGCGGGTCCACGTCGAAGGCGGGCGCCGCCACGTCGAGGTCCTCGACCCGGTCCCGGGCGGCGCTGGTCCGCACCACCAGGCTGCCCCGCCACAGGGCGTCGATGCGCAGCGCCGAGCCGCCGAGGCCGTGCAGGCGTACGCGTAGTTCGGTACGGGTGGTGCCGCCGGAGCCCAGCCACTCCCCCTCGGCCACGGTGACCGGCGCGGCGGCGAAGCCGAGGGTCAGCTCGTCGAAGACCGCGGCGTACGGCGGCCCGACCGGCATCGCCTCGGTGTCGTACGCGGCCTCGACCAGGTGCGCCAGCGACGCGTCATCGAAGAGCGCGGCGCGGGTGCCCGGATCGGCCAACCGCACCAGCACCCCGTCGACGAAGTCCACCGCACGGCCTCCCCGCTGCCCGCGCCGGTGCACAGTGCCCGGCCCGGCACGAGGATCGCGAAGGCCCCGTCACCCGAGCGTCACCGCAACCGTCACCGTCGCCCGATGCTGCCGCCACTGTCGGGAACTGAGCACCAGCACAGCGCGGCCGAGGCCGTGATTCTCCTGAGCGTGATGCCACACAGTCATCGTGATGCCGCACAGTCATCACGCTCATCGCACCTCGTGCTTCCCGACCGCAGTCACCCACCGGGAGCAACGCGAGCATGCCGATGCTGACCCAGACTCGCTGCCGGCGTGGCGGCGGACATATCGGTCACCGGTTGTTAGCGTGAAACGCGGATCCGTGACAGTGGAGGGGTGCCATGACCGACGCCCCCGACGGGAGGCCGAGGCCCGCGGACCAGTGGCGACACCGGGGCGTACGAGGGTTGACCATCGCCCGCGACGCCGGTGTGCGCGGCTGGCGGTGGTGGGCGCGAAGCTGGGATCGGCTGGTCGCCGCACTCCAGGACGAGGCGCCCGTCGGCTCCGCTGCCGCGCCGTCACCGTCCGGTCCCCTCGTCGAACAACGCGACGCACCCCGGCTGATCGCGGTCCCGGCACGCGGGTACGTGTACTCGTTCTACATCCGCGCCACGTTCGCCTGGTCGTCACCGGCCAGCCTGCGGTCCGAGGTGCTGAGCTGGTACGTGCAGTACTTCCAACCGAACGCGATCCAGCGGCTGACCCGGCTCGCCGCCGACGCCGCCCGTGACCTGCCCCCACACCGGGCGGGTGACCTGGAGGTGGCGTTGCTGCGGGCGCTCGCCGAGGATCCCCTGTGGCACTACCAACGGGGCGATGTCACGCTCACCTGCCGCCCCGACGCCGCCGTACGACTCGACGAGCGGATCATGCCGGCACTCCAGCCGCACGTCGACCGCCTGGTCAAACTGGAATACCAGTTCGACGAGCAGATCCGAAAGGCCCGGTACGCCGAGGAGCTCAGCCGCCAGTGGGCGACGATCCTGGATGATCACGCGAACGACCAGGAGCTGGCCGACGCCCGCGACCACATGCTCACCGCGCAACGAGAAGCCGCGCGCTGGATCGCCGAACTCCTGCACCAACACGGCGAACACCCCCCAGAGTCGCCGCTCACGCCCAGAGTCCCCCCACAAGCCTCTTCAAGATCACTTGATAGCGAGTAGTTGTTAGAGGCTGTCGAGGATGGCCAGATGGCCATGGCTGGTCGCGCCGTCCAGCTCGATGTTGACGCGTTCCGCCTCGGCGAACATGTCGAGGTAGATCGTGCGGGCACCGACCCGTACCAGCGCCTGCCGGGTGAACCTCGGCATTCCCGGACACCCGGCGACTGACGCCGTACGCCCCACACGTCGAGCGCGCCCAGACGACTGAGCGCCCCGCGCCCTCCCGCATACGCCAGCGCGGCGCGACGAGCCAACTCCGGCTCGATCCGCGCGAGAGGTGGCAGATCAGGGTCGGCATCCCGGACGAGCCCTCTATCGACGTAGACCTCCGGCAGAACCCGGACCACTCGGCCGGCCCGGCACGCGCCCTGGAGTGTCCACGGCGGCGCCACGCGGAGCACGTCCCGTCGGATAGCCAGGCCAGCTGGGCAGCCACCTACCCATGGCGATTGGCCGCCGCCGGTCTGGTCGACCCGGCGGCGGCCAATCGGGTCCGAGAGCGCCCGTCCGATCAGGTAGGCGCTAGGAGGTGAAGGTCCAGAGGAAGTAGAAGCCGGGGGCGTTGGGGCCGTACTGGCGGTACTCGCAGTAGTACCGACTCCAGAGGCCGGCCCGAACACCCTCACTGCCATAGCTGTTGCAGAACTGACCGTCGGAGTAGACGTTGCGCAGCGTGCCGCCCGGTGGATCCGCCGCAGCCGGAGCAGCGCTCAACCCGACCAATCCGCCCAGCGCCAGCGCCGCCACCGTCACCAGGGTCGCCCATCTGCGTCCGCGCATGAAGCCTCCTCACATCACCGTCCACGGTGCATGGCGGCTCCGCGTCGAGCCGAGACCGGGACATCGAAGTTCGTGAAAGTAAAGGCTTGCATGGGGACGTGCGGTTCGGCTCCCGACAACGGGCGGCGCTACCGCGACGATCCGCCAGCGATCTCCGTCGAATGGGCATCCGCCCTGGACACGGGTCAGCCGCTGTGCCACAGGTGGCGCCAGGACGGACACCCTGCTGGTGGGGCGATGGACGTGGCCGAAACGATCCTGCAGTCCCGATGCCGACAAGCGCTTGGGCGATTCCGTCCCAGGGCTTACCGAAGGCGAAGATGCCGCGCACGGGCGTTGCGACCGCCGAACGCTACCTTCTCAACAGGTCGGCGCACGCCCGCTGGCCCTGGGACAGCGTGGTCGGTGCGTTCTCTCCGGGGCTAACCGCCGAAGCTCAGCGCCTGCCGCAGATCCACGTCCAGGCTCTCGTTGTACTGCGGATCGGGCTCAGCCCCGGCAGCGCTGAGGACGGTGCTGAAGAAGCATCTGGCGCCAACGGCGAGAATCACGCTGAAGATATCCGCGTCATCGAGACCGTGGCCACGCAGGCCCGCGACGTCGGCCTCGGTGACGGAGTTCGCATCGGCCGCGACCTTTCCGGCGAAGTTGACGACCGCGACCTCCTGCGCGGAGAGACCGGCGCTGCCGTGGTCCGTAGCGATGGCGGCGACGGTCGGCGCGTCGAAGAACTTGTCGCGCAGGACCTTTCCGTGTGCCAGGCCGCAGTAGGAGGATTTCAGAGCCCGGGCGGCGGCGAGAGTCGCCAACTCGTAGCGGCGCAGCTCCATCCCGGCCTTCACCGCACCATTGAGCTGCTGCCATGCCACGTACGCCGCCGGGTTGTGGGTGAACAACCTGGTGTAGTTGGGCAGGTATCCCATCGCCTGTGTGTCCGTATCGAACATCCGCTCGGTGTCCGGTGACTGTTCTGCCTGCTGCAGGAAACTCATCCGACTCCTCCCATGCTTGACCCGGGACGGTACGCCGTTGGGACTGCGGACGCTGTCGGGAAATCGGCCCCGTCTCGGGCGCATCAATGCGATCCGCCTCCCGCGATGGACCCCAGCGCTGGTCTCCCCGTCCAGGCCCACATTTCCAGCGCGTTCCGGTCGACGAGCGTGATGTTGAGCTGCCGGGCCATCTGGATACCGTCGCCCGCGGTGAAGAAGCTGTTGGTCACGAGCATGCAGATCTCGCCACCGTGGATGTCTCGGCAGGTGCCGGCGAACCGCTGGATCGCGGCACTCCCTACCCGATTGCTGATGCTCTGCCGCTTGCACTGCACCACGACGCGTCGGCCGTCGGGGGCGATCGCCAGGACGTCCGCTCCCCGGTCGCCTGAGCCACCGCA
The DNA here is from genome assembly GCF_022229005.1 of Micromonospora trifolii. GTDB lineage: Bacteria > Actinomycetota > Actinomycetes > Mycobacteriales > Micromonosporaceae > Micromonospora > Micromonospora trifolii. Next base: position 37,113 of record NZ_JAKKFD010000023.1, on the reverse strand, counting down.
CACCGTCACGTTCCGAAAACCGGACGCGACCAGGATCCGGGCGAACCACTGCTCGAACTCGGGTCCGCTCATCGTGTCGGTCACCGCGATCAGTCTGTCCCGCTGGGCCTGCTCGGCCCGTTCGCGGGCCCGCTGCTTCGACACGACAAGACCCACCGTGGTCGCCGCCATGACGACGAGACTCACCAGGAGAGCGGACCAGTATGGATGCCGCTGCACGAAATCGATGACCATGCGGAGGAGCACGAAAACGACGACGGCACACAGCGCCAGAGCCCAGCCGTTGGCAGATCTGCCGCCACCGGCCACGCGGCGGACCGTCGATCGGCGCCGAACGCTACCCGTGCGCCGCCTTCGGTAGTGCGCCCGAACCCGCGCGCCACCCTTCCTGGTGTGTGACCTGACATACGGCACGAGCCACCTCCCCGGTCGAGGAAGCCTCAGTGTCGCGGTAGCGTGCGACAAGCCCCTGCACGGCCGTCGATGGTGTCCGGCACCCGTCAGTCGGCGCCCCACAGGGGAGCGCCCCCGGCACCGCCGCACTCAGGCGGCGGGCACCTCAGACGCTGCTGTGGTCCGGTCGACCAACGCCTTCCGCAGCGTCGCGGACTGCTCCACCGACCCCCCACGCACCCCGAGACTGTGCCGGGCCGCCCGGTAGTACCCGTCGCGGGCCTCGTCGACGCGGGTCAGCATTCCCGCCACGTCCGACGGCGGCTCGACGATTCCCCGGGCGAGCCGTTCGACCTGCCAGATCGCGTCCCGCCAGTTTGCGGCGGCGACAACGGTCGGCTCGTCGCCGAGCAGCAGCAGGTTTTCCCAGACGATGGTGCGCCGAGCGTCCGCCTCAGCCAGTCGGACAAGCCCCTCCTCGCGATCGATGGGGTGGCTCCGCGATCCCGGTCGGTGCTCGGCCGTCAGTCGCAGCGCCACCGCGTGACTCTCCTTGAGGGCGTGCGCGTAGTCGACGTACGCGTCGAGCCGTCGCTCGTCCCAGCGGACGCTCTGGCTTCGCCGCCAGCGGGCGCGGTCGGCGAGGGAGGTGGCGAGGATCGTGCCCAGGGTGCCAACCAGGACGCCGAGGAGCGCCGGAAGCTGCGTCAGGAGGTCGCTCACGCGGTCGAGGCTGCCAGCCCCGGGCAACCCCGTCCGCCCCGACCCACCGCGTCAGGTTCGGCGGGTCGCCAGGATGGCGAGGGTTTCCCGGCGTACTTCGTCGACGTCGTGCACGAGGCGACGGTGCGCGAAGCGGACGACTAGTATCCCGACGGCCGCCAGTAGGGCATCACGGCGCAGGTCGATCTCGCGCTGGCCTGGGCTGCCGTGGGTGGTGGCCCCGTCGAGTTCGATGTTGACCCGTTCCCGCTCGGCGAACATGTCGAGGTACACCATGCGCCGCCCGACCCGGACCGGCACCTGTCGACGGAACGCCGGCATGCCCGGACCGGTCAAGACGTGCTCGTGCCCCCAGATCTCGAGCGGGCTGCGGCAGCCGTCGGCGAGCCTGGCCACCAGTGTTCGGAGCGCCGCCCGGTCAATCAGCTTCGGGGCACCGGCCAGGGCCACCGCCAGCCTCTCGGGCGTGGTAAGCCATTCGTTGACTGCCCGGATCGCCGGTGCCCGTCGTTCGACGGGCGGCAACATCGGCCACGAGTCGACGAGTGCCTGCTCAAGTCGGGTGACCGTCAGGCCTCGCCGGATCACCACCTGCGGCGGCTCGACGGCAAACTCGCGCCGTCGATGCACGACCAGCCCGGGTCGGGTGCGCAGGCTGGCCCTCGCCGGTGTACTCAGGTGCACCAGATCACCGACCGCCTGCGGTCGCAACCCCATGCAGCGAGCGCGCTGAGGTGACTGATTGCGCCGCAGCCCCCCGCCCGGGCGAGAGCCGCCCGCTGACCCAGAGCAGGGCCGAGTCGACTCAGTGCAGGGGCGCCGGGTCGACCGTCGACGAGGTGCGTCGCCACGAACACCTCGGGAAGCACCCGCACCAGCTCACCGTTGCGGCACGCCTGCTGCAGCGCCCACTGCGGCACCTCCTGCCGACACGCCCCGAGCGTCACCATCCCCCCGCCAAGCTCCACCAGATCCCGAAGCACCGAGTTCACACCACGGACCGTGAAGCATCACCCCAACCCCCGCAACCACGTCACCCAGCCCTTTGTGGACAGCACCCGATCTGTGGACGATGCCCCGCCCCCATGGGCTTTCTGCTACAGCCGCAGTAATCGTTGGCAGCTCAGCAGGGCGACACGCCGAGGGAAGCCCTGTTTATCTGACAACGATCAAGGCGAGCAGGACAACGGGTCAGGACGGGACGTCGCGGTGCCGGAAGGCGGCCACGCCGACGGCGAGCAGGGCCGCGGCGACCGCCGCCAGCACCACCAGGGGAAGCGCCGCCGGGTCGACAGCGGGCACGGCCGGCACATGGGTGTACGGCGAGACGTTGAGCGCGGCTTGCGGCAACTCCAGCACCGCACCGAGCTGCCCGAGGAGCAGGAAGACCAGCAACGCCGTCCAGGACAGCGCCACCGACCAGCGGGGCAGCAGCCCGAAGATCGCGGTCACCACCCCGGCGATCACGAGCAGGGCGGGCAGGCGCAGCAGCGCGGCGCCGCCCAGCTCGACGGCTTGGCCGAGCGGGTCTCCGGTGACGATGCCGTAGCCGAGGCCGGTGGTCACGCCGGCGAGGAGCAGCAGGGCGATCGCGCCGAGTGTCGCGGCGAGCACCTGGGTGCCGAGCCAGCGGGTGCGGCTGACCGCCGTGGCGAGAGCGGCCTCCAGCACCCCGTCGGCTTCGTCGCCGCGTACGCGCAGCAGGGCCTGCACGACGTACGCGCCGATGGTCAGGGCGAAGAGGCCGAGCATCGCGGCCAGGTACGCGTTGATCAGGTCGGCTCCGCCGCCCATCGCGTTGATCGCCTCGGCAGCAGCTGGATTCGCGTCGATCATGTCGTCGAACTCGTCGGCGGCGACGCCCATGGAGAGGCCGAGCACGGCCACGCCGACCGCCCAGCCGAGCAGCGTGCCGCGCTGCATCCGCCAGGCCAACCCGGTGGGGCTGAGCAGCCGTGGCGCGGCGGTGGCCGGGCCGCGTCGGGGGGCGATCAGCCCGGCGCCCTGGTCGCGTCGCTCGGCGAGGGCGTACGCCAACGCCACGCCGGCGAGCAGCAGCGCAACGGGCAGGGCGAGCACCCACCAGCGTTCACCGTCGAAGGCTCGTACCTGGTTGCCCCAGCCGAGGGGGGAGATCCACGATGGCCAGGCGCTCCGCACGCGGGTGCCGTCGGCGCTCTGTTCGCCGAGTACGTCTCCGGCGGCGCGCAGCACGAAGGAGAGCCCGACGGTGGCGGCGGCGAGCGCGTTGGCGCCACGTGCGGTGACGGAGAGCTGGGCGGTGACCGCGGCGATCGCGGTGAAGGCGACACCGACGCCCCCGATCGCGGCCGCTGCCGCGACGGAGCCGGCGAGCGGCAGACCGGCGCCGGCCAGCGCGACCGTGAGCAGCACGGCGGCCACTGTGTTCGCCCCGACGATGACGAGCAGCGCTGCGGTGAGTGGCGCGTACCGGCCGACGACGTTGGCGCCGAGCAGTTCGGCCCGCCCGGTTTCCTCGTTCTGACGGGTGTGCCGGGTCACCGCGAAGGTGCTCAGCAGCGCGACGATCAGGGCCAGCGTCACGTACGTCTCGGCGACCACCACGGCACCGAGGTCGGTGCCGTGGATGGGGCCGTTGAAGGCGCGGGCGACCAGGCTGGACGCCGAGGTGGTGGCGTAGCCCTGCCGGGTTTCCTGGTCCGGGTAGATGCCGGCGACGCTGCCGGCGAGGGCGTAGCCGAGCAGGGGCGTGCCGAGGACCCAGATGGCGAGGCGGATCCGGTCGCGGCGCAGCACGAGCCGGGCCAGCAGGGTCGTACCGGTGAGGGCGCTCACCGGGCACCGCCCCGCGGCGCGTCAGCCTGCGCATCGACGTCCGAGGCGCCAACGGTGGCAGGGCCAGGTGAAGCAGGGACGGCGGCAGCGCCCGTGGCTGTAGCGGCCGGGTCGTCGCCGTAGTGGCGTAGGAAGAGCTGCTCCAGTGTGGGCGGCGTGCTGGTCAGCGCGCGCACGCCGAAGCGGATGAGCTGGCCGAGCAGTTCGTCGAGGTGGGCGGGCTCGACCTCCAGGTGGGTACGGCCGTCGACCTCGTGCACGTCGTGCACGCCGGGCAGCGCGTCCAGGCCGGTGACCGGGCGGGCGGTCTCGACGGTCACCGCCGTGCGGGTGAGGTGGCGCAGCTCGGTGAGGGTGCCGGATTCGACGGTGCGGCCCTCGCGGATGATGCTGACCCGGTCGCAGAGCGCCTCGACCTCGGCGAGCACGTGGCTGGAGAGCAGCACTGTGGCGCCGGCCTGCTTGACCCGCCGGACCTCGTCCTGGAACACCGCCTCCATCAGGGGGTCGAGGCCGGAGGTCGGCTCGTCGAGCACGTACAGCTCCACCGGGGAGGAGAAGGCGGCGACGATGGCCACCTTCTGCCGGTTGCCCTTGGAGTAGGTGCGGCAGCGGCGGGTCGGGTCCAGGTCGAAGCGGTGCAGCAGCTCGTCGCGGCGACGCCGGTCGAGGCCTCCGCGCAGTTGGCCGAGCAGGTCGATGGCTTCGCCGCCGGTGAGGTTGGGCCAGAGGCTGACGTCGCCCGGCACGTACGCCAGCCGGCGGTGCAGGCGGACCGCGTCGCGCCACGGGTCGGCGCCGAGCACCTGGGCGTCGCCGGAGTCGCGGCGGAGCAACCCGAGCAGGATCCGGATGGTGGTGGACTTTCCGGAGCCGTTGGGCCCGAGGAAGCCGTGCACCTCTCCCTGCTCGACGTGCAGGTCCAGCCCGTCGAGTGCCCGGATGGCGCCGAACGTCTTGACCAGATTGCCGATCGAGATGACGGGCATGGGGCCCCTCCTGCCGTTGGCTGGGTCGACAGTCACCACTGTACTGACCGCTGGTCAGTCGAATCAACGGTGATCGTGCCCACCGGTCAGGACGTCGCTAGGCTGGCCGGCATGACCGCCGATCCCGCGGACGACACCCGCACCCGGATCCTGCGCGCCGCGCTCGACCTGTTCGCCGAACACGGCTACCAGCGGACCTCGCTGCGCCAGATCGGCGAACGGCTGCGGCTCACCAAGACCGCGATCCTGTACCACTTTCCGGCCAAGGAGCACCTGCTCGCCGCCCTGGTCGAGCCGTTGGTGGCGGATCTGGAGGCGCTGCTCGACTCGGCTCGGACACAGCCCACCGAACGCGCCCGGTGGACGGTGCTGGAGGGCTGGCTGGACGTCATGCTCGCCCATCGCCGGCCGCTCGGCATGCTCTTCCACGACATCGCGCTGATCGGTCGGGGCGACACCTACCACCGCCTGATGGAGGTCGCGATGCGGGCCAACGACCTCATCGCCGGGCCGAACGCGGGACGTCGCGAGCGGGTCCTCGCGGTGCAGGCGGTGGGCGCGTGCAGCGATCCGGTCGTCTTCTTCACCGACGTGTCCGACGAGGTGCTGCGCGCCGACATGCTCGACGGCGTACGCCGACTGCTGGCCCCACTGCCCGCCGCCGTCGCGACCGGTCCGCGCATCGACGTCGCGGCCGGTCCGCCCACAGACGCCGCAGCCGGGACGCACACGGACGCCGTACTCGGGACGCACACGGACGTGACACCGGGGAGCGCGACCCCGGCGGAAGCGGCGAGCCGGCGTCGGCGGCCGGGACGGCCGCCCGCGCTGACCCGGGAGCAGGTCGAGGCGGCCCGGCGGATGCACGCGGCGGGCACCCACTCGGTGGACGCCATCGCGGCCGCGCTGGGTGTCTCGCGGGCCACCGTCTACCGCCACCTGACCGCGCCATAACGAGACAGTTTCGGGACGGTTTCGAGACGGTTGTGATCCGGGGTTCAGGCCGCCAGCGTGGCGTAGCGGCCGTTGCGGTCCAGCAGGCTGTCGTGGGTGCCGGCCTCGACGATCCGACCGTGGTCGAGCACCGCGATCTGGTCGGCGTCGCGGACCGTGGAGAGCCGGTGCGCGATGGTGATCGTGGTGCGCCCCTGGGCGAGCACGTCGAAGGCCCGCTGCACGGCGCGTTCGGTCTCGGTGTCCAGCGCGCTGGTGGCCTCGTCGAGGACCAGGATGCGCGGGTCGCGCAGCAGCGTCCGGGCGATGGCGAGGCGCTGCTTCTCACCGCCGGAGAACCGGTGGCCGCGTGAGCCGACCATGGTGTCGTACCCGTCGGGCAGCCCGGCGATCAGGTCGTGGATCTGGGCGGCGCGGGCGGCGTCCTCGATCTCGGTGTCGGTGGCCTCCGGCCGGGCGTAGCGCAGGTTCTCCCGGACGGTGGTGTGCAGCAGGTACGTCTCCTGGCTGACCACGCCGACGATCGCGGCCAGGTCGGCCAGGCGCAGGTCGCGCAGGTCGACGCCGTCGACGGTGATCCGGCCGGCGGTCGGGTCGTGCAGCCGGCTGACCAGCCCGGCGAGGGTGCTCTTGCCGGAGCCGGTCTCGCCGACCAGGGCGAGGCTGGTGCCGGCGGGCACGTCGAGCGTGATCCCGGCGAGGGCGGCGGTGTCGCTGCCCGGGTAGCCGAAGGTGACGTCCTCCAGGCGCAGGTGGCCGCGTACCCGGGCGGGGTCGAGGCGGACCGGCTCGGCAGGGTCGTCAACGTCGACCGGCAGGTCCAGGTATTCGAAGATCCGGGCGAAGAGCGCCAGCGACGCGGTGAGTGAGACACCTACGTTGAGCAGCCCCATCAGCGGCCGGAACAGGCCGCCCTGCAGGGCCGTGAAGGCGACCAGGGTGCCGATGCTCAGCGTGCCGGCGGTGCCGGGGAGGCCGGCGGCGAGGTAGATGACCGCCGGTACGGCGGCGAAGATGATGCTCATCGAGGCCATCCGCCAGCGGCCGGCCAGCTCACTGCGCAGTTCCAGGTCGACCAGGCGGGCCGAGGAGGCGGTGAACCGGTCGATCAGCGCGGGGCCGGTGCCGAGGGTCTTGGCCAGCTGTATGCCACTGATCGAGAGCCCCTCCTCGACTGTGACGTTGAGGTCGGCGAGTTCGCGTTGCCGCTGGGCGGTGATCTCGCGGCGCATCCGGGCGACGCGGCGGGTCAGCCAGATGGCCGGCGGCAGCACCACGAGCGAGACCAGGGAGAGCTGCCAGGAGAGCGCGACCATGGCGACAGTCGTGGCGACCACTGTCGTGAGGTTGGCGGCGACGGCGGTGGCGGTGGAGGTGACCACCGACTGCATGCCGCCGATGTCGTTGGTGATGCGGGACTGCACCTCGCCGGTGCGGGTGCGGGTGAAGAAGCCGAGCGACTGGCGCTGGAGGTGGCTGAAGACGTCGGTGCGCAGCCGGTGCATGACCCGCTGGCCGACCTGGGTGGAGATCCAGGTCTGCACGACGCCCAGGGCGGAGGTCACCGCCGCGACGGCGACCATCCCGAGGACCAACCAGACCAGCAGCGTCACGTCGCCCTGCGGCAGGGCCCGGTCGATCACGGCACGCAGCAGGAACGGGGTGGCCATCGCGATGATCGAGGAGACCACGATGATCGCGGTGACGGCGGCCAACGCGGGCCGGTGGGGGGTGAACAGGCGGCCGATGCGGCGCAGCGACACCTGACGGGCCTGCGCCTTCTCTTCGGCGCTGAGGGTGCGGTGGCCGCGGTCGCGGCCCTTCGGGGTGGGTTCCAAGGGGGACTACCTTTCGTCGGTAATTGCTGAGGTTACCTCATCATGAGGGAACAACCACGTCTCCTGCTACCGTATTCCGGTGACCGAGCACACCGTCGACAGCGCCGACGACGAGAGCCTGGCGGAGACGTTCTGGGCTGTGGCGTCCCGTCTGCGCCGGCAGACCCGGGACTCACTGGCGCCCTGGGACGTCACGCCCAGCCAGTCCCGGGCCCTCGGCGTCCTGGCCAGGCACGGCGAGGTACGCCCCGGCACCCTCGCCGAGCACCTGCGCATCGCGCCCCGCTCGGCGACCGAGGTCGTCGACGACCTCCAGACCCGGGGGCTGGTCGAGCGCCGACCCGACCCGGCCGACCGCCGGGCGACACTGGTCGCGCTCACCGAGGAGGGTGACCGCGTCAGCACCGCCATCCGGGCCGCCCGCCGGGCCGAGGCCGACCGCTTCTTCGGTCACCTCAACGACACCGACCGCGCCGAGCTGGTCCGCATCCTGCGCACCCTGCGCGGCTGACGGGTTTGCCCGCCGCCGGCACGGGTAGCCAGCGGCCCCGTCCGGTCGGCGGGACCGGCCGGCACCGGTCGGGGGCGAGGTGACGGGAGGCCCGGCTGATGTGCGGGATCAGCGGGGAGGCGCGATTCGACGGCCGCACGCCCGACGCGGCAGCTGTCACCCGGATGACCGACGCGATGCGCTCACGCGGCCCGGACGACGAGGGCCTGTTCGCCGACGGTTGGGTGACACTGGGGCACCGCCGGCTGACCATCATCGACCTGTCCGACGCGGGCGGACAGCCGATGGTCCGCGACGACCTGGGCCTGGCCCTGGTCTTCAACGGCTGCATCTACAACTACCCGGAGCTGCGCGAGGAGTTGCGCCGAGCCGGGTACACCTTCCACTCCACCAGCGACACCGAGGTGATCCTGGTGGCGTACGCGCACTGGGGTGAGCGTTTCGTCGACCACCTGGTCGGCATGTTCGCGATCGGGCTCGTCGACCGGGTCCGGCAGCGGCTTATCCTGGCCCGCGACCGGCTCGGCATCAAACCGCTCTACCTCGCCGAGACACCGGGACGGCTGCGGTTCGCCTCCACACTGCCCGCACTGTTGCGGGCCGGTGACGTCGACACCGGCATCGACCCGGTGGCGCTGCACCACTACCTGTCCTGGCACTCTATCGTGCCCGCGCCGCGGACGGTACTGCGTGGCGTGCGCAAGCTGCCGCCGGCCACCCTGCGGGTGATCGAGGCGGACGGGCGCAGCCGCGAGGAGGTCTACTGGCGACCCGACTACGTGCGCGAGCCCGCCGACGCGGGAATGGACGCCGCCGACTGGCGGGCCGCGATCGGCGACGCGCTGCGCGCGGCGGTACGCCGACGGCTGGTCGCCGACGTGCCGGTGGGGGTGCTGCTCTCCGGCGGACTGGACTCCAGCCTGATCGTGGCGCTGCTCGCCGAGGCCGGCCAGCAACACCTGCGGACGTTCAGCATCGGCTTCGACAGCCGCGACGGCGAGTCCGGCGACGAGTTCCACTACTCGGACCTGGTGGCCCGCGCGTACGACACCGACCACCACCGGATCCGACTGGCCGACGACGACCTGGTGCCCGCCGTCCGACGGGCCGTGCTGGCGATGACCGAGCCGATGGGCAGCCACGACGTGGTTGCCTTCCACCTACTCTCCGAGCAGGTGGCGCAGCACGTGAAGGTGGCCCAGTCGGGGCAGGGCGCCGACGAGGTGTTCGCCGGCTACGGCTACCACCAGCCACTGGTCGAGGCCCCCCGGCACGGCGCCGCCGAGACGTTCGCCGCCGCGTTCTTCGACCGCGGCCACGACGAGCTGCGCCGCATCGTCGGCCCGGCGTACGCGCTGGAGCACGACGCCAGCCGGGATCTGCTCGCCGGGCACCTCGCCGCGCCCGGGGCGCAGACCGCGCTGGACGCCGTGCTGCGCCTGGACACCCACCTGATGCTCCCCGACGACCCGGTCAAGCGGGTGGACAGCATGAGCATGGCGTGGGGTCTGGAGGTGCGTACGCCCTTCCTCGACCAGGACCTGGTCACCCTGGCCGCGCACTGCCCGCCGGAGCACAAGGTCGCCCAGGGCGGCAAGGGCGTACTCAAGGAGGTCGCCCGGGAGGTGCTGCCCGCCGAGGTGATCGACCGGCCGAAGGGCTACTTCCCGGTGCCGGCGCTGCGCAACGTGGACGGTCCGGTGCGCGAGCTGGTCGCCGAGGCGTTGCAGGCGCCGGCCGCGCGCGAGCGGGGGCTGTTCCGCCCGGAGTACGTGGCACACCTGCTCGCCGAGCCGGACCGGGCGGAGGCCGCGGCTGGCAGCAACAAGCTGTGGCAACTCGGTCTGCTGGAGCTGTGGCTACAAACCCACGACATCCGCTGATACCCGGTGCGTCGTAACGGGTGTGTCAGGCGGCGGCGGTGCGGGCGACCAGGTCACCGAGGACCGCGTGCAGGTCCCCGGCGCGCTCCAGCACCCGCCGCTGCCGGGTGGCGCCGGTGCCGTCGCGGCGCAGCCGGGCGAGCTGCGCCAACACGTACCCGAGGTCGCCGTGGCGCAGCAGGGCCGGGGCGATCACCGCCATCAGCTCGTCGACGAGTGCCCAGGCGGGGCGGGTGCCACCGGCACGCAGGTCGATCAACTCGCCGCCGAGACCGTCGTGGGCGGCCCGCCAGTGCGCCGCGGCGACCAGGCAGTCCCGGACGTTCGGGGCGCTCACCCCGGCGCGTACGTCGTCGGCGAGGGTGGCCACGAGGGACCGGACCAGCGCGGCGACCAGCACCGCGTCGTCCACGTCGGTGCAGACGTCACCGACCCGCACCTCCACCGTCGGGTATGTCGACGACGGCCGGGCGTACCAGTAGACCATCGCCGCGTCGAGCATGATGCCGGCGGCGATCAGCTCGTCGACAGTGCGGTCGTAGTCGGCTGCGGAGTCGAAGTACGGCGTCGGTCCGATGCTGGGCCAGCGTTCCAACTGCATCGAGCGCCAGCTGGCGTGCCCGGTGTCGTACCCGTCGTGCAGTGGCGAGTTGGTGGTGATCGCCTGTACCACCGGCAGCCACACCCGCAGGTGGTTGCAGACCTGCACCGCCAGTTCGCGGTCGGGCAGCCCGACGTGCACGTGGCAGCCGCACACCGCCGGGTCGTGCGCCACCGGCCCGTACCGGCGCGACATCGCGTGGTAGCGCGGTTCGTCGGGGACCGTCCGGTGCGGCTCGGCCACCGGGGTGGCGCCGACCGCCACCAGCCGGGCCCCGGCCGCCGTGGCGGCCTCGGCGGCGGAACGGCGCAGCGCCACCAGGTGCGCGCGCAGTTCGGTGAGGTCGGCGCAGACCGGGGTGACCATCTCCACCATGCTGTGCCGGAACTCCTGGCGGCTCTGGTCACGGGCGGGGCCGCGCAGCGCGGCGAGCACCTGGTCGGCGACCGGCAGGTTCCGACCGCTCTCCGGGTCGAGCAGCAGGTACTCCTCCTCCACGCCGAGCGTGAGGGTGGACAGGTCGGGTGCGGTGTCGACGACGGTCGGGCGGTACGCCATGGCCCCTCCCCATCCCCTGCTGCGGCGGTGCCTCGGGTTCCCGGGCCGCCCCTGCGGCAAACGCGCGCTCAGGGCGCCGCCAGGGCCGTCGCGCGTGAGGTGAGAAAGGCCCGTTCGGCCGCGTTGTCCGTCAGGGCGACGGCCGTCCGGTACGCGTCGACGGCCTCCTCGCCCCGGCCGAGTCGGGCCAGCAGGTCGGCGCGGACCACGTGGTAGACGTGGAAGCCGACCAGGTCGAGGCGGTCCACCTCGGTCAGCGCAGCCGCCGCACCGGACAGCTCGGCGAGCGCGACGGCCCGGTTCAGCGCCACCACCGGGCCGGGGGCGACCACTGTCAGCTGGTCGTACAGCTGGAGGATCTGGGACCAGTCGGTGTCGGCGGCGTCCCGCGCGGCGCTGTGCACGGCGGCGATCGCGGCCTGGATCTGGTACGGGCCGGGCCGGTCGCGGCGCAGGCAGCGGCGGACCAGCGCCTGCCCTTCGGCGATCAGTGTGGTGTCCCACCGGCGCCGGTCCTGCTCGGCCAGCGGCACGAGGTCGCCGTCGGCGGTGGTCCGCGCCGCCCGGCGGGCTTCGGTCAGGAGCATCAGGCCAAGCAGACCGAGCGCCTCCGGTTCGTCCGGCATCAGCTCCACCAGCAGCCGGGTCAACCGGATCGCCTCGACGCACAGCTCGGCGCGGAGCAGGTGCGGGCCGGCGCTGGCCGTGTACCCCTCGTTGAAGATCAGGTAGAGCACCGCGAGGACGCCGTGCAGCCGGTCGGGCAGGTCGGCGTCGCGGGGCACCCGGTACGGGATCCGCGCGTTGCGGATCTTCGACTTGGCGCGGACCAGCCGCTGCGCCATCGTCGGCTCCGGCACCAGGAAGGCTCGGGCGATCTCGGCGGTGCTCAGGCCGCCGAGCAGGCGCAGGGTGAGGGCGACGCGGGTGCTCGGGGCGAGCGCCGGATGGCAGCAGGTGAAGATCAGCCGTAGTCGGTCGTCGCGCACCGGTCCCTCCTCCGCGGGTGGGTCGGCGGCGTACAGCAGGGCCGCCTGGGCGTGCCGGTCGGCCCGGGAGGCCTCCCGCCGCAGCCGGTCGATGGCCCGGTTGCGGGCGGTGGTGATGATCCAGCCGGCCGGGCTGGGCGGCGGGCCGCTGCGCGGCCAGCGTCGCACCGCGATGACGAAGGCCTCCTGGACGGCCTCCTCGGCGAGGTCGATGTCGCCGAGGAGACGGACCAGGACGGCGACCGCGCGGCCGTACTCCGCGCGGAACACCGCCTCCACGTCCGGCACGGTCAGTTCCCAGCCCCACCCTGGAAGGGGCGCACCTCGATCGGCAGGGTGGTGGCCAGCGCGTAGCGGCGACCCCAGTGCAGGGCGGCGTCCAGGTCCGGCACGTCGATGATGGTGATGCCGCCCAGGTACTCCTTGCCCTCCACGAACGGTCCGTCGGTGATGAGCACCTCGCCGTCGCGGGGACGCAGCACGGTGGCGGTCTCCGGGCCGTGCAGCCCCTGCCCGAAGACCCACGACCCGGTGGACGCCAGCTCGTCGCGCAGCTCGCCAAGCTGACGCATCACCCCCGCCAGGAACTCCGGCTCCGGCAACTCACCCTGCGGCTGATGGATGCTGAGCAGGTAGCGCGTCATCGTTCCTCCTCCCGGGCGGCCGGCCCGTCGCCGACCTCTCATCCTCCACACGATCGGCCGCCGCTCGAATCGACAGGCCGCTGCAAGAAAGTTCTCGGCGGCCGACCCGACCCCGGTGTTGGCGTGCTCTTTGCTCTGCACCCGCCAATGCGACAGTGCCCAGGCCCGGGTGGCGCGTCGGCCGGTGGCGCGCCGGCGGGTGCAGAGCAAAGGACGAAGGACGGGATACGTCCGCCGGTGCCGCGACGGAGCCGGTAGTCATGCCCGCGACGGTTGTGGGTAGACCCCGGTGTGGTCGACGGCTTGCGGGTGGTGGTGGTCGGCGCCGGCTTCTCCGGTCTCGCGGCCGCGCTGGCGCTCACCCGTGCCGGCGCCCAGGTGCGATTGTTGGAGGCCCGCGACCGGGTGGGCGGTCGGGTGCTGACCCGGTGGCTGCCCGAGCTCACCCAACTCGACCTCGGGGCGCAGTGGATCGGCCCGACCCAGGACCGGATGTACGCGCTGGTCGCCGAGCACGGGCTGGCCACCTTCGCCTCGGCATCGGTCGGCGCGCCCACACTGCTCTGGGCCGGTGCGCGCCGGGCCGAACCGCCGGAGCGGGTGGGCCGGGTGCTCGGCCTGCTCGACGAGTACGCCGCACGTCTGGACCCGGCCGCACCCTGGGCGACGCCGGAGGCCGCACTGTGGGACCGGACGACCCTCGGCGGGTGGCTCGCCACCACGGCCGGGGAGGACGACACCGCCGACTACCTGGGGCGGCTGCTCGCCGGCGGGCTGCTGGCCACCGGCGCGGACGAGCTGTCCCTGTTGCACCTGCTGTTCTACCTGCGCAGCGCCGGCGGAACCGGGCCGTTGCTGGGGATGGCCGGCGGCGCGCAGCAGGACCGGATCGTGGGCGGGCCACCGGCGCTGGCCGAACGGATGGCCACCGCCCTGCCGCCGGGCGCGCTCACGCTGGCCGCGCCCGTGCGGGCCATCGAACAGACAGTCGACGGAGCGACGGCGTGGACCGACACCGGGCGCGTCGACGGCGACGCCGTGGTGGTCGCGCTGGCCCCGGCACTGGCCGGCCGGATCCGGTACGACCCGCCGCTGCCCCCGCTGCGCGACGGGCTCACTCAGCGCATGCCGATGGGTTCGGCGTTGAAGGTGCACGCCGTCTACCCGGAGCCGTTCTGGCGCGCCGACGGGCGTTCCGGGGTGGCCACCAGCAACGCCGGTCCGCTCACCGAGACGGTCGACAACTCCACCCCGACCTCGCCGCTCGGGGTGCTGACCGGCTTCAGCTACTCGGCAGACGCCGCCACGTTGCGTCGCATGTCCCCCGCGCGGCGTCGGCGATGCCTGCTGGAGGCGTTCGCCGGCGTGGTCGGGCCGCGCGCCGAGGATCCGGTGGATCTCGTCGAGCACGACTGGTCGGCCGACGAGTGGACCCGTGGCTGCTTCTCCGGTGCGCTCACCCCGGGCACGTGGCGGACGTACGGCCCGCACCTGCGGGCGCCGGTGGGACGCGTGTACTGGGCGGGCACCGAGACGGCCACCCGCTGGAGTGGCTACCTGGAGGGCGCGGTGCGCGCCGGTGAACGGGCGGCGGCCGAGGTGCTCACCGGTTGAGCGGCACGACCGCGGCCGGCCCGGTCTCGGCGGGACCGGGCCGGCCACGGCCCTGGGTGCTACCCGGCTGACCCGGTCACAGTGGACCGGGCCGGCGCGGGCGCCCCGGTCAGGGGTAGGTGGTCAGGTACACCTGCTGGTTGGCCGCGTTCGCGGTGCCACCGGCGTTGTTGATCACCCGGTTGATGGTGCCGACGCCTCCGAGCGAGACGGTGACCATGTTGGTGAAGCGGACGTTCGGGTTGGTGGGCACCTCGAAGGACCGCTCCTCGACCACCGCGGGGTTGACGTTGAAGTAGCTGTAGCTACCCAGCCCGAACGCCTGGTGACTGGTCACCGAATCGGCCACCTTGTACGCGGCGTAGCCCCGAGTCGACCCGTTCATCCAGGCTGCCTGGTTGGGCGGGTCGTAGGGCAGTTCGTTCTGGTAGAAGTACGTCCGCCCGCCGTTGCCGTTCCAGATGGTCTGGTACTTCTGGTAGTGCTCGACGAAGAGGCCGTACATGGTGACGTTGTCGCCGTTGACGGTGAGCCCGGTGTCGGCGGTGTTCAGCGTCCACCCGGTCGGAACGCCGCTGGCGGCGTGGTCGGCCCGCCACAGCCACATGTGGTCGCCGATCACGTTGTCGCTGTTGACAGTCAACGTGTTGGTGGCCTTGCCGACGTGCGGGCCGCCGATGCGGAAGAACACGTCGTGCAGCGAGGTCGGGTTCGTGGCGTGGTTCGCGGACGAGCCGGACGGCCCGACCTCCATCAGCACCGGCGAGTTCGTCGTACCGGCCTCGAACATGAGGCCGGCCACCTTCACGCCGTCCACATCGGCCACCCGCATTCCCACCGCGCCGTTGTCGGCCTGAATGGTGGCCAGGCCGAGACCGAGGACGACAGTGTCGGCCCGGTTGACCTGGATCGGCTCGGTGACGTGGTGCACGCCCGGGGTGAAGAGCAGGTGCCGCCCCTGGGCGAGGGCCGCGTTGATGGTGGCGGCGCTGGTGCCCGGCTGGACCACGTAGAACTGCGACAGCGAGATGGACGAGCCGGCCGGGGTCTTGTTGTACCAGCTGGTGCCGGTGGAGTTGGTGCGCAGCGCGGGCACGAAGACCCGGTACTCACCGGTGCCGTCGACGTACAGGAACGGCTTCTCCCGCACCTGCGGGGTCTGCGCGATGACGGTGTGCGACGGGTTGGGGAAGCTCGGCGCGGGAGCGCCGTTGACACCCTGGAAGACCATGTTCCAGACCGAGCCGGTCCAGCCGTTGCCGAACTCGCTGTTGCGGGAGTACCACTGCTGCTGCGAGCCGGAGACGACCAGGCCGTCGATGCGGGTGTCGGCCATCAGGCCACCGCTGGACCAGCCGTCGCCGCCGTTCCAGAGCTGGATCTGGTTCTGCGCGCCGCGCAGGTGCATCCGCCGGTACGGCGCCGCCTGGGACACCGCCCAGCGCTCCACTGTCTGCCCGGCGGGCAGGGTGACCGACAGGTTCTCGGCGGCCCGCCAGAAGTTCTGGGTGGCGTTGCCGCCGAACCAGAACGCCTCGGTGCGGACGTGGCCGTTGAGGTTGACGTCGTCGGGGCTCATGCCGAGGCCGGCGACCTGGGTGAAGAAGCCGAGGTTGACGTCGGCGGTGTAGGTGCCCGGCTTGAACAGCACCGCGTAGCGCTGCGGGCCGAACTGGTTGGTCTCCTGCTGGGTGAAGAGGGTGTTCAGTCGATTCTGGATGGTCGACGTCGGGGTGCTCGGGTCGAAGACGAACGTGTTCGGCCCGAGGTTGGGGTTGTACGGGTCGGTGGTGCCGACCGGTGGCTCGCTGGTGCCGCCGGTGGTGTTCACCGCCAGCTCCCAGAGCGAGTAGCCGTAGGCGGTGCCCCGGGCGGTGCCGTACATCCGCAGGTAGCGTCCACTGCCGGTGACGGTGAGGGACTGCGTGCCGCCGGTGGCCGTGGTGGTGGAGTAGATCGTCGTCCAGGTGGCCCCGTCGGCCGAGGTCTGGAGCTGGAAGGCCCGGGCGTACGCGGCCTCCCAGGTGAGCACCACCCGGCAGATGGTGCGGGTGCTGCCGAGGTCGACGCGCAGCCACTGCGGGTCGCTGGCGGCGCTGGCCCAGCGGGTGCCCGGGTTGCCGTCGACCGCCGCGGATGCCGCGAGGCCGGCGTCCTGGCTGGACGAGGCGGTTGCCGGGCTGCCCTGCGCGACGTTGGTGCTACCGCAGGTCGGCGTGCTGCCGCCGGTCTCGCCGTACACCTGGAACTCCCAGAGCGAGTAGCCGTAGCCGGTGCCCCGGGCGGTGCCGTTCATCCGTACGTAGCGGCCGGCGCCGGTGACGGTGAGGTTCTGGGTGCCGCCGGTGCCGGTCGTGGTCGAGTAGATCGTCGTCCAGGTGGCGCCGTCGTCGGAGGTCTGTAGCTGGAAGGCCCGGCCGTAGGCGCCCTCCCAGAGCAGGTTCACCTGGCTGATGGTGGCCCGGGTGCCCAGGTCGACCTGGAGCCACTGGGGGTCGCTGAACGTGCTGGCCCAGCGGGTGCCGGTGTTGCCGTCCACGGCCGCGGAGGCCGGGGTGCCGGCGTTCTCGGTGGACGAGGCGGTGGCGGGGCGGCCCTGGGACAGCAGGGTGGGGGCGGCCTGCGCGGGCGTGGCGGCGCCGGTCGGGGTGAGCGCCGCGACCAGGGCCACTGTGAGCCCGACCAGCAGGTGCCGGACGACGCGTCGAGGACGCGGGCGTACGGATGTTGCACGAGATGTCATGACATCGCCTGTCGATAGGGGGTACGGGGGGTGCCGCGCGGATGGGATCGGCTCGCCCCGTGGCGCCGTGGGTGGTGCCGCCGATGCGGCGTCGCGGGAGGGAGAGCGCTCTCGTAGGAGTGTTGCGGCGAGATTGCGACGGCGTCAAGACATCGATCTATAACTTCGTTATTTATCCCGAGGATCTTTTTTGCGTAATTTGCCGGCGGCGTCGACGTCGCCCCCGCTCAGCGGCGGACGCCACCCTCGGTGAGAAAGCGGGCGATCGGGAGGGTAGCCGCGCCCAACGCCACAGCGTCCACCCCGAGCCGGCAGAGCTCGATCGACGCCTGCTCGTACGGCTGGCGCAACGCCTGCCGGCCGGCGGCCTCGCGTACGGCCGGCAGCAGGTCGCCGAGGGCCATCGCCGCCCAGCCGCCGAGCACCACGCGCTCCGGGTTGAACAGGTTGATCAGGTTGGCCACCCCGGCGCCGAGGTAGCCGGCGGTGTCCTCCAGCACCCGTCGGGCGGTGGCCGAGGTCTCGGCGGCGGCGACCAGCGCGGCGATCTGGGACTCCTCGTCCTCGCCCGGCACCGGTCGACCCCGGCGCGCCTCCCGGTAGCGGTCGATGATCGCCTCGGCCCCGACGTACGCCTCCAGACAACCGCGCGCGCCGCACCGGCAGACCCGGCCGCCGTACACCAGTGTGGTGTGCCCCCACTCCCCCGCGCTGCTGGACGCGCCCCGGTAGGTGGCGCCGTTGGTCACCACCGACGCACCCACCCCGGAGCCGACAAGCGCGAAGACGGCGTGCCGGGCGCCCCGGCCGGCGCCGAACCACATCTCGGCCTGGCCGAGGGTCTTCGCACCGTTGTCGATGTGCAGCGGCAGGTCGGTGCCGGCGCCGATCAGACGCTCCAGTGGCACGCGGTCCCAGCCGAGGGCCTGGGCGTGCACGACGGCCTCGGTGCCCTGCTCGACCACGCCGGAGACGCCGATGCCGACGCCGAGCACGTCGCCGGGGGTCACCCCGGCCTGGCCGGTGACCGCGCCGATGCCGGCCAGCACGTGCCCGGCCACCAGGTCGGGCTCGGTACGGGCCGGGTCGAGCGGGTACTCGACGCTGGCCAACAGGGTCATCGCGAAGTCGAACAGCTCCACCCGGACCCGGGTCTCGCCGACGTCCACGCCGATCACGAAGGCGAAGCGGGGCGCGATCCGTAGCAGCATGCTGGGCCGACCGCCGTCGGACTCGGCGGCGCCGGCCTCGGCGACCAGCCCTTCGTCGATCATGTCGGCCACCACGTTGCTGACCGCGGGTTGGCTCAGCCCGGTGCTGCGCACCAGGTCCTGCCGGGTGAGCGGGCCGTCCAGGAAGAGCTTGGTCAGCAGGGCGGACCGGTTGCGCAACCGCACGCTGCGGTTGGTGGCACGCGCCAGCTCCACTCGTCACCTCGTTCCCGTCGGCCGTTCGAGGCGACTGTAACCGCCTCGTGCTTGACGACCCACCGGCCAGCAACTTTAATGACGACATAAATTAAGCCGTGATGTAACTCCCGGGAAACGCCGACGGACCCCGACGGCGCACCCCCGAACCCTGTCCGCAGCCGGCCCCCGTCACCCGACCCCTATCGGTGACGAAGGCCGGCGGACCCCCACCACGCACCGGAAGGGCTGACCCGTGTCGAGACGACACCTCGGGATATTCACCGCCGCCGTACTGGCGGCCGCCTCGCTGACCGCCTGCGGAGGCTCCGGCGACGACTCCGCCGCGTCGCCGAAGACGCTCACCTACTGGGCCAGCAACCAGGGCGCCAGCCTGGAGGCCGACAAGACCACCCTCCAGCCGGAACTGGACAAGTTCGAGAAGCAGACCGGGATCAAGGTCACCGTCGAGGTGGTCCCCTGGTCGGATCTGCTCAACCGCCTGCTGGCCGCCGCCGCCTCCGGCAAGGGCCCGGACGTCGTCAACATCGGCAACACCTGGTCGGCGTCGTTGCAGGCCACCGGCGCGCTGGTCGAGTTCGACGACGCCACCCTGCAGGCCGTCGGCGGCAAGGACCGGATCGTGCCCGCCGCGCTCGCCGCCGCAGGCGCCCCCGGCAAGCCGCCGGCCGCCGTGCCGCTCTACAGCATGGCGTACAGCCTGTACTACAACAAGAAGTCGTTCGCCGACGCCGGCATCACCGCACCGCCGACCACGTGGGAGCAGCTCGCCGAGCACGGCAAGAAGCTGAGCACCGGCGGCAAGTGGGGCCTGGCGATCGAGGGTGCCAACCCGTCGGAGAACGCCCACCACGCCTTCACGTTCAGCCAGCAGTACGGCGGCGAGTGGTTCGACTCGGCCGGCAAGCCGACCTTCGACACCCCGCAGAACGTCTCGGCGATCAAGCGGTACATCGACTTCATGGCCGCCGACAAGATCACCAACCCGAGCAACGCCGAGTACGCGCAGAACCAGTCGGTCTCCGACTTCGCCAACGGCAAGGCCGCCATGCTGCTGTGGCAGTCCGCCGGGTCGAACCTGAAGACGCAGAACATGCCCGCCGACGCGTACGGGGTGGCCCCGGTGCCGTTCCTGGCCAGCCCGCCGGCTGGTGGCAAGAAGGTCAACAGCATGGTCGCCGGGATCAACATGGCGGTCTTCAAGCACACCAAGAACAAGGACGGCGCGCTGAGCTTCGTCAAGTTCATGACCAGCGACGAAGAGCAGACGATCCTCAACAAGACGTACGGCTCGCTGCCTGCGGTGAAGACCGCGGCCTCCGACCCGGCGTTCAGCGCCACCGAGCAGAAGACCATCCAGGAGACCCTGGTCACGACCGCGGCCCCGCTGCCGCAGGTGCCCGACGAGAGCACCTTCGAGACCCTGGTCGGCACCGCGATGAAGGAGCTGTTCGCCGACGCGGCCAGCGGCAAGCCGGTCACCGAGGCGTCGGTGAAGGCCAAGCTGACCGACGCGCAGCAGAAGATGCGCTGACCCAGGCGTCACCGGTGGCCGTGGTCGGGCGCTGAGCCCGGCCACGGCCACCACCTCCGAGAGGACCCCGATGGCAACCAGCACCACCGCGCCGGACGCCGACCGGCGCGAACCCCGGGCCGGGTCGCCGGCCCGGCGGCCGACCCGCCGGCCCCGCGGCCCCCGCCGCTCGCTCCTGCCGTACCTGCTGCTCGCACCGGCCGTCGTGCTGGAACTCGCCATCCACGTGATCCCGATGGTCGTCGGGGTCTGGATGAGCCTGCTGGAGCTGACCCAGTTCCACATCCGCGACTGGTCCACCGCGCCCTTCATCGGGCTGGAGAACTACCGGGCGACGCTCGACCTCAACAGCGCCGCCGGCAAGGAACTCCTGCACTCCTTCTGGATCACCCTGGCCTACAGCCTGCTCTCGGTCGGGTTCGCCTGGCTGCTCGGCATCTCGGCGGCGGTCGTCCTGCAACGACCGTTCCGTGGACGCGCGATCCTGCGGGCGCTGTTCCTCACCCCGTACGCGCTGCCGGTCTACGCCGCCGTGATCACCTGGAGCTTCCTGCTGCAACGCGACACCGGCCTGGTCAACCACGTGCTCGTCGACCAGCTCGGGCTGATGAACGAACGGCCGTTCTGGTTGATCGGCGACAACAGCTTCTGGTCGCTGCTGGTGGTGTCGGTCTGGCGCAACTGGCCGTTCGCGTTCCTGTGCCTGATGGCCGGGTTGCAGAACGTGCCCGGCGAGCTGTACGAGGCCGCCGCGATCGACGGCGCCGGGTTCTGGCGTCGGCTGCGCTCGGTCACCCTGCCGATGCTGCGGCCGGTCAACCTGGTGCTGCTGCTGGTGCTGTTCCTGTGGACGTTCAACGACTTCAACACCCCGTTCGTGCTGTTCGGCGGCTCCGCGCCGGAGCAGGCCGACCTGATTTCCATCCACATCTACCGCAGCTCCTTCAAGACCTGGGACTTCGGCTCCGGGTCGGCGATGTCGGTGGCGCTGCTGCTGTTCCTGCTGGTCGTCTCGGCCGCGTACCTGCTGATCACCAACCGTCGGAGGGACGACCATGCGTGAGACCGCCGGTGAACGCTGGGGCCGGCGCATCGTGCTGACCCTGCTCACCCTCTTCGTCGTCATCCCGCTCTACGTGATGGTCACCTCGGCGGCGAAGCCGTTGCAGGACGTGCAGAACGGCTTCACCTGGTGGCCCAGTCGGCCCACCCTGCAACCGTTCATCGACATGTGGAGCACCGTGCCGCTGGCCCGGTACCTGGTGAACAGCCTTGTGGTGTCCAGCATCGCCGCGGTCTGCTCGGTGGCGGTGGCCATCTTCGCCGCGTTCGCGGTGAGCCGGTACCGGTTCCGCGGTCGGGGTGTCTTCTCGGTGACGGTGCTGTCCACGCAGATGTTCCCCGGCATCCTGTTCCTGCTGCCGCTGTTCCTCATCTACGTCAACCTGGGCAACGCCACCGGCATCGAGCTGTACGCCAGCCGTACCGGCCTGATCATCACGTACCTGACCTTCTCGCTGCCGTTCTCGATCTGGATGCTGGTCGGCTACTTCGACTCGATCCCCCGGGGTCTGGACGAGGCGGCGCAGGTCGACGGCGCCGGTCCGCTGCGCACCCTGTTCCAGGTCATCCTGCCGGCCGCCGTGCCCGGCGTCGTCGCGGTCACCGTGTACGCGTTCATGACCGCGTGGGGTGAGGTGCTCTTCGCCTCGGTGATGACCGACGAGGGCAGCCGCACCCTGGCCGTCGGCCTGCAGGGCTACTCCACCCAGTTCAACGTCTACTGGAACCAGATCATGGCCGCCTCGCTGGTGGTCAGCATCCCGGTCGTCGTCGGGTTCCTGGCCCTACAGCGGTACTTCGTCGCCGGCCTCACCGCCGGCGCGGTCAAGTGAGTCATCCAACCCCAGAGGAGAACCGTCCCGTGCCCGACCTGTCCAAGCTGCCACCCGACTTCCTCTGGGGTGTCGCCACGGCGGCGTACCAGATCGAGGGGGCCGTCGACGTCGACGGCCGGGCGCCGTCCATCTGGGACACCTTCTCGGCGACCCCCGGCAAGGTCGACAACGGCGACACCGGCGCGGTGGCCTGCGACCACTACCACCGGTGGCCGGAGGACCTGGCGCTGGTGCGTCGACTCGGCGTGGACGCGTACCGTTTCTCGGTGGCCTGGCCCCGGGTGATGCCCGACGGTGTCGGGCGGGTCAACGCCGCCGGGCTGGACTTCTACGACCGGCTCGTCGACACGCTGCTCGCCGACGGGATCCGGCCGTTCGTCACGCTCTACCACTGGGATCTGCCGCAGGTTCTCCAGGACCGGGGCGGGTGGCCGGAGCGCGCCACCGCCGAGGCGTTCGCCGACTACGCGGCGGTGGTCGCCGCCCGCCTCGGTGACCGGGTGGGCGACTGGTGCACCGTCAACGAGCCGCTCTGCGTGTGCTGGATCGGGCACCTGGACGGCAACATGGCCCCCGGCGAGCGGGACCTCACCCGCGCGGTGCACGCCTCGCACCACGTGCTGCTCGGCCACGGTCTGGCCACCCAGGCGATCCGCGCCAACGCGGCCCGGCCGGCCTCGGTGGGTCTGGTGGTCAACCTCAGCCCGATCGAGGCGGCGACCGATCGACCCGAGGACGTCGCGGCGGCCCGCCGGGCCGACGGGCACGTCAACAGGTGGTGGCTGGACCCGATCCACGGGCGCGGCTACCCGGCCGACATGATCGCCACCTACGGGGTCGAGCCGCCGGTGCGCGACGGCGACCTGGCGGTGATCGCCACGCCGACGGACTTCCTCGGGGTGAACTACTACTTCCGTCAGTTGGTTGTCGACGACCCGAGCGGCGCGGCCCCGTACGCCCGGCAGGTGCCGGTGCCCGGCTCGGTGGAGACCGCGATGGGCTGGGAGATGTACCCGGCGGGCCTGGAGCGGCTGCTCGTCGACGTGCACGAGGAATACCGGCCGGGCCGGATCATCGTCACCGAGAGTGGCTCGGCGTGGCCGGACGAGGTGACCCCGGACGGCAGTGTGGAGGACAAGGAACGCACCGACCACCTGGAGCAGCACCTGGCCGCGTGCGCGTCGGCGGTTGCCCGAGGGGTTCCCCTGGACGGCTACTTCGTCTGGTCGTTGCTGGACAACTTCGAGTGGGCGTACGGCTACGACAAGCGCTTCGGTCTGGTGCACGTCGACTACGCCACCCAGCGCCGGACGGTGAAGGCCAGCGGTCTGCGCTACGCCGAGTTGATCCGGGCCCACCAGCAGCTCGCCCGCACCACCGGCACCGCGACGCCGGTGGCCTGAACGGGGGCGGTGCGAGCGGCCGCCCGGGGTGTCGACCCCGGGCGGCCGTTCCCGTCCGGATCAGACGAAACCGCCACCAACCGCCTTGCCGAGTGGCTAGCCTGCGGCAATGTCCGCAGCACCCGACGAGGTCGAGCAGCCCGACCCCAAGGGTCGACTGTCCGCGACCGACCGGATGACCGCCTTCAGCGACGGCGTCTTCGCCATCGTCATCACGCTGCTGGTCATCGAGTTGCGGGTGCCCGAGTACCACGAGGGCGAGCTGCTCACCGGCCTGCTCGGCGAGGGCGCCTCCTACCTGGCCTTCGTGGTGTCCTTCGTCTACATCGGGGTGCTCTGGCTCAACCACCACGCGCTGCTGCGGCTGATCCGTGGCACCACGCTCACGCTGAGCTGGATCAACCTTGGCGTCCTCTTCGGCGCGGTGATCATCCCCTTCCCCACAGCGGTGCTGGCGTCCGCGTTCACCCACGGCGACACCGACGACCAACGCGCTGCCGTCGCTCTGTACGCGCTGGCCGCGGCCCTGATGTCGGCCCCCTGGCTGGTGTTCTTCGGCTACCTGCACCGCCACCCGGCGCTGCTGGAGCGCCGGGTCAGCCCCGAGTACGTGCGAACGCAGCGGCTGCGACCGGTCACCGGCCTGATCCTGTACGGGCTCAGCGGTCTGCTCGGCTGGTTCGTCAGCCCGCTGCTGGGCCTGATCGGCGTCATCGTCATGATCACCTATCACGCGGTGACCAGCGAGGGGTTGCCCCGCTGGCTCACCCGTCGCTGAGGGCGCGCAGCCGCAGCAGGTCGGCCGGGGTGTCCACGTCGAGCGGTGCGCCGACGTCGTCGCAGGGCACCTCGACCACCAGGTCCGGACGGTCGCGCAGTAGGTCACGGGCACCCCGGTCACCGACGGCGTACCGGTCCAGCAGCGGCCAGGTCTCCCGAGCCAGGAGCACCGGGTGCCCCGGCCGACCGGCGTAGGTGGCGACAGCGACGAGCGCACCGCCGGCGTATGCGGCCCGCACCCGGCGGACCGCGACCGGGCTGAGCAGAGGCTGGTCGACGAGGACCACGACGGTGGCCGGCACGTCGGCCGGCAGCGAGGCCAGGCCCCGCAGCAGCGACGAGCCCAGCCCGTCGGACCAGCGATCGTGTCGGACCGGCACCGCGCCGGGCAGGTCGGGCATCTCATCGGCGCCCGCGCCGAGCACCACGTGCACGGGGTCGCAGCCGCCGTCGCGGAGCAGCCGGATCGCGCGCCGCACCAGCGGCTCGCCGTCCAGCTCGACCAGCGCCTTCGGCCGCCCGTAGCGCCGCCCGGCGCCGGCGGCGAGCAGCAGTCCTGCGGTCACCGTCGTCACCTCCCGTA
The DNA here is from genome assembly GCF_022229005.1 of Micromonospora trifolii. Taxonomy (GTDB): domain Bacteria; phylum Actinomycetota; class Actinomycetes; order Mycobacteriales; family Micromonosporaceae; genus Micromonospora; species Micromonospora trifolii. Next base: position 12,231 of record NZ_JAKKFD010000023.1, on the reverse strand, counting down.
CGAAGGGCTTTGCGTTATTCGCCCTGAGATATGTTGACAAAGCTAGTCTGGGCCGGTGCAGGGCGGACCGGAGAACGCGACGACGATCGACGAACGCCACTCGTCCCGGGTGACGGTCGAGGTCAACGGCGCGTCCCGCGAGGTGGCCCTGGACAACCGCACCACCCTGCTCGACGCGCTGCGCGAGCACCTCGACCTGACCGGGGCGAAGAAGGGCTGCGACCACGGCCAGTGCGGCTCCTGCACGGTGCTGCTCGACGGCCGCCGGGTGAAGAGCTGCCTGGTCTTCGCGGTCACCGTGGACGGCCGGTCGGTGGTGACCGTCGAAGGGCTGGCCGGGCCGGACGAGCTGTCCCCGTTGCAGGCCGCCTTCATCGCGCACGACGCGTTCCAGTGCGGATACTGCACCCCCGGGCAGCTCTGCTCCGCCCGCGGCATGCTCGACGAGGTGTCCCGGGGTTGGCCCAGCGCTGTCACCGGCGACCTGAACACGCCCGTCGAGCTGACCGACGCGGAGATCCGCGAGCGAATGGCCGGCAACCTGTGCCGCTGCGCCGCGTACCCGCACATCGTCGCGGCCGTGCGCGAGACGGCGGCGTCCTCGTGAAGGCGTTCCGCTACCACCGGCCCGCCGACGTGGCCGAGGCGGTCGCCGTGCTGGCGGCCGAACCGCAGGCCGCCTACCTGGGCGGCGGAACCAACCTGGTGGACCTCATGAAGCTCGGGGTGCAGCGCCCCGACGTGCTGGTGGACGTGACCCGGCTGCCGCTGGACACCGTCGAGGAACTGCCCGACGGTGGGCTGCGGATCGGCGCGACGGTCCGCAACAGCGACCTCGCGGCCCACCCGGCGGTACGCCGCGACTACCCGGTGCTGGCCCGCGCCCTGCTCGCCGCCGCCTCCGGGCAGCTGCGCAACATGGCCACCACCGGCGGCAACCTGTTGCAGCGCACCCGCTGCGTCTACTACCAGGACACGAGCAAGGCGTGCAACAAACGGGAGCCGGGCAGCGGTTGCGCCGCCCTGCACGGGCAGAACCGCGACCTGGCGGTGCTGGACTGGTCCGAGCAGTGCGTGGCCACCCACCCGTCCGATCTGGCCGTCGCGCTGGCCGCCCTCGACACCGTGGTGGAGGTGCACGACGCCGACGGCCCCCGAGACATCCCGATCGCCGAGTTCTACCGCTCCCCCGGCACCCACCCCGAGCGGGAGACCACACTGGCCCGGGGAGCGCTGATCACCGCCGTCCGGCTACCGCCACTACCTGCCGCGCGCCGCTCGACGTACCTCAAGGTGCGTGACCGGGCCTCGTTCGCCTTCGCCGCCGGCTCGGTGGCCGCGATGCTGGACCTCGACGGGGACGTGGTTCGCGACGTGCGGCTGGCGTACGGGGCGGTGGCGCACCGGCCGTGGCGGGCGTACCGGGCCGAGGAGGAGCTGCGCGGTCGTCCGTTCAGCCCGGAGCTGGCGGCACGGGCCGCCGACGCCGAGCTGGCCGAGGCGCGCCCGTTACGGCACAACGGCTTCAAGCTGCCACTGACCCGGGCCATCACCGTGCGGGCGCTCACCGAACTGGCGTCGTCGTGAGCACCGGGGCGGTCGGGCGGGCGTACCCCCGACTGGAGGGCCCGGCGAAGGTCACCGGCACGGCCCGGTACGCGGTGGAGTACCCGGTGGACGGGGTCACCTACGGCTGGGCGGTGCCGTCGGCGGTGGTGCGGGGCCGGATCACCCGGATCGACACGACGGAGGCGCTGGCGTCGCCCGGCGTGCTGGCAGTGGTGCACCACGGCAACGCGCCCCGGATGGCGCCCGGCCCGCAGCCGGAGCTGCGGCTGTTGCAGGAGCCGGCGGTGCACTACCGGGGGCAGTACGTCGCCGTGGTGGTGGCCACCAGTCTGGAGGCGGCCCGCGAGGGCGCCCGACTGGTCCGGATCGACTACGACACCGGCCCGCACAGCACAGTGCTCACCGACGACCATCCCGGCCTGTACAAGCCGGACCAGGTCAACCCCAGCTACCCGACGGACACCGCCGAAGGCGACTTCGACGCCGGGTACGCGGCCGCCCCGGTGCGGGTGGACGTCACCTACCGCACGCCGGCGTACCACAACAACCCGATGGAACCGCACGCCACCACAGCGCAGTGGCACGACGGTCAGCTCCTGGTGCAGGACTCCACCCAGGGCGCGACGCCGGTACGCGCCACCCTCGCCGAGCTGTTCGAGCTGCCTCCGGAGTCGATCCGCGTCGTCGCCGAACACGTCGGCGGCGGCTTCGGCAGCAAGGGATACGCCAAGGCGTCGGTGGTGCTGGCCGCCCTCGCCGCCCGGCACGTGGACCGTCCGGTCAAACTGGCGCTGACCCGCCAGCAACTGTTCGGGCCGGTCGGCTACCGCACCCCCACCATCCAGCGGGTCCGCCTCGCCGCCGACACCGACGGCCGGCTCACCGCCATCTGCCACGACGCGATCAGCCAGACCTCCACCATCCGGGAGTTCGCCGAGCAGACCGCCGTCTACACCCGCAGCATGTACGCCGCACCGCACCGCCGCACCACGCACCGGCTGGTCCGCCTCGACGTGCCCACGCCGTTCTGGATGCGCGCCCCGGGCGAGTGCCCCGGCGCGTACGCCCTGGAGTCCGCGGTGGACGAGCTGGCCATCGCCCTCGGCATGGACCCGGTGGAGCTGCGCATCCGCAACGACACCGACGTCGACCCCGACCAGGGGCGCCCGTTCACCAGCCGCAACCTGGTGGCCTGCCTACGCGAGGGCGCACAGCGGTTCGGCTGGGCCGGCCGTGATCCGTCGCCCCGGTCCCGGCGCGACGGGCGCTGGCTGATCGGGACGGGCGTGGCCGGGTCGAGCTACCCCGCCCGGGCGCGGCCGTCCACGGCGACGGCCACCGCCCGGCCCGACGGGACCTTCCTGGTCCAGATCAACGCCACCGACATCGGCACCGGCGCCCGGACCGCGATCTGGCAGGTGGCCGCCGACGCGCTCGGGGTGCCGCCGGAGCGGGTGGAGATCCGGATCGGGGACAGCGCGCTGCCGACGGCGCCGCTGGCCGGCGGCTCGATGGGGACCGCCAGCTGGAGCTGGGCGGTGATACGCGCCGCGCAGACGCTGCGCGAGAAGCTACGCGACGGCGGGCCACCGACCGGCGAGGTGACCGCCGAGGCGGACACCACCGAGGAGGTGGGCGGGCAGCCCGCGGTCCCCCGGTACGCGTACGGGGCGCAGTTCATCGAGGTACGGGTCGACGCGGACACCGGCGAGGTACGGCTGAACCGGATGCTCGGGGTCTTCGCGGCGGGGCGGGTGGTGAACCCGACGACGGCGCGCAGCCAGCTCATCGGCGGCATGACGATGGGGTTGTCGATGGCGCTGCACGAGGAGGGCCTGCTCGACGAGCGGTACGGCGACTGGGTCAACCACGACCTGGCCACCTACCACATCACCGGCTGCGCGGACGTGGAGTCCATCGAGGCGTACTGGTTGGACGAGCGAGACGACGAGCTGAACCCGGCCGGGGTGAAGGGCGTCGGTGAGATCGGCATCGTCGGCGCCGCGGCGGCGGTCGCCAACGCCGTGCACCACGCGACCGGCGTACGGATCCGGGAACTGCCGATCCGGCTGGACAAGCTCATCGGAGTATCAGGCTTGGCTTAAATAAGCCATCAGTGATACAACTGTCGTCGTGCACGCCTTCGACGTGCTGGGCGATCCGGTCCGGCGCCGCATCCTGGAGCTGCTCGCCGACGGCGAGCAGACCGCCGGTGCGGTCAGCGCGGTCATCCGCGAGGAGTTCGGCATCTCCCAGCCCGCCGTGTCCCAGCACCTCAAGGTGTTGCGCGACAACGGCTTCGCCACAGTGCGGCCGGAGGGCACCCGACGGCTCTACGCGGTCGACCCACGCCCACTGCGCGAGGTCGACGGCTGGCTGGAGCACTTCCGCCGGTTCTGGGCCCCACCCCTGGCGGCACTCGCCACCGAGCTGGCCCGCGGCCGACGTGAGCGTCGACTGCGCGGGCCCGCCGATCCACCCGATGAGAGGAACACCTGATGTTCGACGCCACCGAGCAGATCAACGCGGTTCAGCGGAAGGTCGGCAGCCGCACCCTGGAAGCCGGTGAGGCGCGGGTCACCACGATCAGCCAGACCTACCAGGCGACGGCCGAGGATCTGTGGGACGCCTGCACCAGCGCCGAGCGCATCCCGCGCTGGTTCCTGCCGATCTCCGGCGACCTGCGGCTGGGCGGCACGTACCAGCTCCAGGGCAACGCCCACGGCACCGTCGAAAGCTGCGAGCCGCCGCACCGCTTCACCGCCACCTGGGAAATGGGCGGCGAGGTGAGCTGGATCGAGGTGCGGGTCACCCCGGTCGGCGACGAGCGTTCCCGCCTCGACCTGGACCACATCGCGCACGTCGACCAGGACCGGTGGGCCCAGTTCGGGCCGGGCGCGGTCGGTGTCGGCTGGGACCTCGGGCTGCTCGGCCTCGCCTCGCACCTGGCCGCCGACGGCAGCGGGATCACCCCGGAACAGGGTGCCGAGTGGACCGCCTCCGCCCAGGGACGACGGGCCATGGAGTTGAGCAGCCAGCTGTGGTGCGAAGCGAGCATCGCCGCCGGCACCGACGCCGACGAGGCGAAGGCCGCCGCCGAACGCACCACCGCCTTCTACACGGGCGACCCGGCAGCCTGAGCGCGGGACGAGGCGGCGGCGCGGCAGGCCGAGCGCGGGATGGGACGGCGGCGCGGCGGTCTGGACCGGGGATCGGAGTAACGTGCTGCGGCATGACCGGCACGCCGTACTCGCACTGCTCCTACTGCGGCGCCGCCTACCCGCCGGCCGCCGGATGGCCGCGAGTCTGCGCGGTCTGCGGCGAGACCGTCTGGCGCAACCCGCTGCCGGTGGCGGTCGCGGTGCTGCCGGTCCGCACCGCCGAGGGCCTGGGTGTGGTGGTGGTCCGCCGGGACATCGAGCCGGCCCGCGGCCTGCTCGCGCTGCCCGGCGGCTTCATCGAGTACGGCGAGGAGTGGTCCGACGCACTCGTCCGTGAGCTGCGGGAGGAAACCGGCCTGATCGCGGCGGCCGAGGACGCCCGCCTGTTCGCGGTGCACGGGGCGCCGGCGGGCGGCACGATGATGGTCTTCGGAGTGCTGCCCGAGCAGGCGGCCGAGGACCTGCCACCGTCGGCGCCGACCGAGGAGGCGACCGAGTGGCTGGTGCTCACCGACCCGGTCGAGCTGGCGTTCTCCACCCACACCCAGGCACTAGCCGACTTCCTAACCCCCAACCACCCCGCCTAACCCCCCACCCCGCCCCGCCCCGCCCCGCCCCGCGATCTTGCACTTACTGTCCCGGCACAAGGGGCGCACCACGCATATCGACAACCGAAACTGCAAGATCGGCGCGGCGGACGCGCGGACATCAGTCCGGTGCGCCCTCGGTGATCGGTAGGAGGACCCGGAAGGTGGTGCGGCCGGGCTCGGTCTCCACCCGGATGTCGCCGTGGTGTTTGTGCACCACGATCCGGTACGAGATGTCCAGCCCCAGACCGGTGCCCGCGCCGACCGGCTTGGTGGTGAAGAACGGCTCGAAGATGCGCGGGCGCACCTCCGGCGGGATGCCCGGCCCGGTGTCGGTGACCTCTACCGTCAGCTGGTCGCCGATCCGTCCGGTGCGGACGGTCAGCACACCCTTCTCCCCCATCGCGCCCAACGCGTTGTCGATCAGGTTGGTCCACACCTGGTTCAGCTCGGCCGCGTACGCCGGGACCGGTGGGAGGTCCCGGTCGTACTCGCGGACCAGCTTGACCTCGGCGGGGATCTTGCCCTTGAACATCACCAGCGTGGCGTCGAGCAGGTCGTGCACGTCCACCACCCGGTGCGGCGCGCGGTCCAGCTGCGAGTACTGCTTGGCGGCGTCCACGAGCCCGGAGATCCGGGTGACCGCGTCGCCGATCTCGCGCATCAGCAGTTCGGTGTCGACGGTGTAGGTGAGCCAGCGCACCGCCGCCTCCAGGTCCGCGGCGCCGACCGCGGCCTTGACCTGCGCCAGCCAGGCCGCGTCGAGCCCACCGCCGACCAGGATCGGGGCCAGGTCCCAGGCCCCGCCGACGCCATGGTCCTCCAGCCAGTCGGTGAGGGTGTCCTCGGCGTCGGCGGTGGCCATCGGGGTCAACTTCGGCGCGGTGGCCACCCGGGCGACCGCCTCCTCCTGCAACGCGACCAGGCCGTGCAGGGCTCTGCCGTCGAGCCGCCCGTCGGCGATCATGGCGAGCTTGTGTCGCATCCCGGCGACCCGGTCCCGCAGCACCGACGTGGCCCGCACCGCCGCGGCGGCCGGATTGTTCAGCTCGTGGGTCAGCCCCGCCGAGAGCGAACCGAGGGCCAACAGCCGCTCCCGTTCGCCCACGATGACCTGGCTGTTCCGCAGGCCGAGAAACAGCCCCTCCAACAGATGCATGGGCATCGGGAACCAGGACCGCAGGGCGTACGCGAAGTCCTCCGCCGGCAGCACGAAGAAGTCCGAGTCGACCACCGCCCGCATGCTGTTGCGGTAGATCTGGTCGACCTGGTCACCCAGGTACGCCTGGACGGCACCGCCGTACACCCCGCGCTGATCGGTCCGACTGACCTCGACGTCGTCACCGCGCACCTGCCGGCTCAGCACCACCGCGCCGCGCACCAGCACGAAGAAGCAGGTCCCGGGCTCCCCCTCGGCATACACCAGGGTGCCACCCGCACGTTGCTCGATCCGGCCCCGCTCGGCCAGCCACTCGAGTTGCCCCTCGTCGAGGGACTCGAACAGGAACAGGGTGCGCAACTGTGCCGGTGTCAGCCGGTCAGACTCGGTGGTCACTGGGACTCCTTCGCTCGCGACTGCGGGGCTCGCAACACCGGCTCATTGGGCCTCCAGGTAGCGGTGCACCAGGGACACCGCCATCGCACCCTCGCCGACGGCCGACGCGACCCGCTTGACCGACTCGGCCCGCACGTCCCCGGCGGCGAACACGCCCGGCACGCTGGTCTCCAGGTGGTAAGGGTCGCGCGACAGCGACCAGCCGGCCGGACGCCGCCCCCCGGCGAGCAGATCCGGACCGGTCACGATGAAACCACGCCCATCGCGGACCAGCACCCCGTCCAGCCAGTCGGTGCGGGGCTCCGCGCCGATGAAGATGAACAGCCAGGAGGTGTCGACCGAGCGGGCCTCCCCGGTACGGGTGTCGCAGAGGGTGAGCCGTTCCAGGTGACCGTCCCCCGCCCCGCCGACCACGGCGGTGTGCGGGTGCACGGTGATCCGGTCGATCCGCTCCAACTGGTCGATCAGGTACCTCGACATCGAGGCGGTCAGGTCCGCACCACGGATGAGCAGGTGCACCCTCGACGCGTACCGGGAGAAGTGGACCGCCGCCTGGCCGGCGGAGTTGGCCCCGCCGACGATGTAGACGTCCTGCTCGACGCAGCTCGGCGCCTCGGTGGCGGCGGCGCCGTAGAACACCCCCCGCCCGGTGAAGTCGGCCAGCCCCGGGGCGTCGAGCACCCGGTACGACACACCGGTGGCCAGCACCACTGTGTGCGCGGCGATCTCGCTGCCGTCGCCGAATCGCAGCAGCCGGGCTCCGCCGGCCTCGCTGAGACCGACCACCTCCCGGGCGCTGAGCAGCTCGGCGCCGAACTTGACCGCCTGCCGCCGGGCGCGATCGGTCAACTGCGCGCCGGAGACACCGTCGGGAAAGCCCAGGTAATTCTCGATGCGACTGCTCTGCCCGGCCTGACCGCCGGTCGCCCGACGCTCCACGAGCACGGTGCGCAGCCCCTCCGACGCGCCGTACACCGCCGAGCCGAGACCGGCGGGCCCGCCGCCGATCACCACCAGGTCGTAGAAGTCACACGCCGGCACCACAGTCAACCCGGCCAGCGCGGCCAGCTCGGCCTCGCTCGGGGCGACCAACGCCTTGCCCTCGGGCGTCACCACCAGGGGTACGTCCGCCTCGGTGGCCCCGGCCGCGTCGAGCAACCGGACGCCCTCCGGATCGTCGGACAACAGCCACCGGTACGGCACCAGGTTGCGGGCCAGGAAGTCGCGGACCTTGAACGACGGGGCCGACCAGCGGTGCCCGACGACCCGGATCTCCGCGCTGGCCGCGTCCGGGGTGACCGCCCACGCCTCCAGCAGCCCGTCGACCACCGGGTACAGCTTCTCCTCCGGCGGGTGCCAGGGCTTGAGCAGGTAGTGGTCCAGGTCGACCACGTTGATGGCCTCGATCGCGGCGTCGGTGTCCGCGTACGCGGTGAGCAGCACCCGGCGGGCGGCCGGGAAGATGTCCATCGCCGCTTCCAGGAACTCGACACCGGTCATCTCCGGCATCCGGTGGTCGGCCAGCAGCAGCGCCACCTGTTCGCCGCGCAGCTTGACCTCGCGCAGCGCGTCCAGCGCCTCCGGCCCGGAGGACGCCCGCAACACCCGGTAGCGGTCGCCGTAGCGGCGCCGGATGTCCCGGGCCACCGCCCGGGACACCACGGGGTCGTCGTCGACGGTCAGGATCACCGGGTTCGCCATGGCGCCATGAAATCACCTGTCGAGGGTCGACCGCACCATCGCCGGGGGCCGGCGCACGGTTGGCCGCTTCGGGAACGGGTAAGCCGGGGAGCCGCGTGGGTGACCGGACATCGACGACCCGCCCGGTTGCCGCGCACACCTCGGGGGGCCCATGGCGGACGCGACACCGACCGGACCGACGACGTCGGGCGGGATCGTGGAGCTGCGGGTGCACGGTGTCTCCGGCGCGGGCGCGGACCAGGTGTTGGACCGGCCGTACGTGCACCAGGTCGCCGGGGACCGCAGCGGGGGTTTCTACCGGCCGCGCCCCGGCTACCCGGACTCCACCGGGACGGACGGGGTGACGCTGGAGGCGTACCGCTGGAGTGACCTGCCGTCCGGCACGGCCGTGCGGACGCTGTCGCTGGTCTTCCTGCTGCCGTTCATGCTCTGCAACGTGGCGCTCTGGATGCGCCCGGCGAACACCGTCTCGCAGCGCGGCTTCATGGCGCTGTGCCGGGTGCTCGCCCTCACTCTCACAGTGCTGTACGTGCTCTCCATCGTCGGGGTGGCGCTGGACCTGATCGCCTGGCGCTGCATGGACACCCCGTCGTGCCTGACCGGCCGGAGCTGGCTGTCCTGGCTCGGCGGGCGCCCGACCGGGCTGCGCCTGGGTGTGCTGGCGCTCGTGCCGGTCGCCGCCATCGGGCTCGTCTGGTGGTTGGGCGCCCGCCCGGGCCATTCGTTCGACGCGTTCCGGACGCCGTCGACGCTGACGTCGAAGCACCAGTTGAGCGCGGTCGGGCAGTGGGACGGCGAGCCGCTGGTGGGCCGGCTGCGCTCGGTCCACGTCGCGGCGGCGTTCGCCACGCTGAACGGCAGTCTGCTGGCCGCGCGAGCCAGCCAGCACCGCTCGTGGGTGATGGCGATCCTGCTGACGGCCACCGCGGCGGTTCTGCTGGCCTGCCTGGTCCTGGTCAGCGTGGTGCCGAGCATCGACCGCACCGACCCGTCGCCCCGGGTGGACGGCGTCTTCCGCGGGCTGCGCACCATCGCCTGCGGTCTGACGATGCTGGTGATCGTGCACGTCGTCATCAGCCCGGCGCCGTGGCCACAAGGCGGTGCGTTGCCCGGTTACGGCGCGATCGTGGCCTGGTTGTTCGTCAGCCAGACCGTGCTGGTGGCCGTGCTCGCCGCGCTGGTGATCTGGCGGCGGGGTGGCGGGCAGAGCGGGTCACCCATACGCGCGTTGGGAGCGCCGGTCTTCATGACGATCTCGGCCGGGCTGGCCGTGGCGTTCTCGGCCGAGCTGGTCTACCGGGTGGCGGACCTGCTCGATCGCGAGGGGACGACAGCGGACGGCCTGGAGACCAGCCCTCCCCTCGCGTACAAGTGGGCGATCTTCGGGTTTTTCCTGGCCGTGGTGACCGCGCTGCTGGTGGCCGGCCTGGTCACCAGGCTGACCCGGCGCGGGCGACGGCGGGCCGCGCGGGCGATCGTGGCCGCCGACTTCCCGGACGCGCCGCCGCAGGCGGCGGCCCGGCTGCGGCGGGTCGAGCAGGCGGTGGCCCGGGCCCGCTTCACCGAACGGTTGGAACCGCTCTCCGTGGTGTACGCCGGCCTGGCGGCGCTCGGACTGGCCACCAGCGTGCTCGGCCTGCTCCAGCTCCTACCCGGCGACGTGGCGCAGCGCTACCTCGGAGTGCCGGAAGGCATGGTCAACTTCCTGATCGGGTCGGGTAGCTACGTGATCGCCGCGATCCTGCTCGGTCTGGTGGTGGGCGGCATCTTCGCGTACCGGACGGCGCAGTTCCGTCGGTACGTGGGGGTGCTCTGGGATCTGGGCACCTTCTGGCCCCGGGCGGCGCACCCGTTCGCGCCGCCCTGCTACGCCGAGCGGGCCGTGCCGGAGTTGGCCAAGCGGATCACCTACCTGGTGGAACAGGGGCAGGGTGTGCTGCTGGCCGGACACAGCCACGGCTCGGTGCTGCTCGCCGCCACTGTTCTGCAACTGCCCACCCGGATCACCGAACGGGTCGCCCTGCTGACCTACGGGTCACCGCTGGGCCGGCTGTACTCAAGGCTCTTCCCGGCGTACGCCGACGAGCCGGCGCTGCGGGAGATCGGCGAACGGATCGGCTGGCGCTGGATCAACCTGTGGCGCGACACCGACCCGATCGGCGGCTGGATCTTCGCCTCGCACCGTCCCGGGGAGGCCGAGACGTTGACCGGGCCGCCGGCGACCGTGGACCGGCGGTTGACCGACCCCCAGGACGTGGTGCCGGCGCCCAGCGACAGCGTCCCCCCACCGATCCTCGGACACTGGCCGTGTGAGTCGCAGGAGGCATTCGGGGACGCGGTACGGGACCTGAGCGCGCGACTGCGCCCCGAGCACCCGGCACGCGACTGAGCCGGTCGGTACTACTGCTCAGGCGGCCGGATATCGTCGCCTGGTGACCCCGTCCACTCCACCCGCCCGCCGGTTGATCGCCTCGAACAAGAAGGCCCAGCACGAGTACACGGTGCTGCGCACGTACGAGGCGGGCATCGTGCTGGTCGGCACCGAGGTGAAGTCGCTACGCGAGGGGCGGGCCTCGCTGGTGGACGCGTTCGCGCACGAGCGCGACGGCGAGATCGTGCTGTACGGCCTGCACATCGCCGAGTACACCTACGGCACGTGGACCAACCACGCCCCGCGCCGCAACCGCAAGCTGCTGCTGCACCGCGCCGAGATCGACCGGATCCTGGACAAGGTCCGCGAGGGCGGGGTGACCCTCGTCCCGCTGTCGATGTACTTCGAGAACGGCTACGCCAAGGTCGAACTGGCCCTCGCCAAGGGCAAGCGCTCCTACGACAAGCGGCAGACGCTGGCCGAGCGCGACGCCAACCGGGAGATCGCCCGCGAGTTGGGCCGGCACCTCAAGGGCCACCCGCGCCGGCCCTGACGCCGCCGCTGTTCGTCCGCACGCGCTCTCGCGGCGTGGCGCGCCGGGACATCGTTGACGTCGTCCATGGGACGTGGTCTGCTCAGTCGACGCCGTTGTTGAAAACGGTAATCATTAGCTGAAGCGGAGGAGAACCATGTCACTCACCGTCCCGCCCGCCCTGCTCGACGCCGCCGAACGCGGCCCCGTCGACGACGAGGCGTTCATCGCCTGCGTCCGTGACTCGCTGCCGTACGCCTGGGCCACCGTCAGCCGGGTGGTCGCCGAACTGGAGGCCGGCGACGCCGACCTGGCCGACAACGTCGTCCCGCCGCCCACCGACGCCGACCGGGGTCAACTGCTCCGCGCGCTGGCGAGCGACGCGATCCGCGCCGGCCTGGAGCGGCACTTCGGCGTACGCCTGGCCTTCCAGAACTGCCACCGCGTCGCCGCGTTCCGCCCATCGGCCGTGGACAGCGAGCGCTACCGCCGCTTCGTGTCGACCCGTGGCCAACTGCTCAACCAGTCCCCCGAACTGCGCAACTGCTGACCGCCGGTCTGGGCGGGTGGGCTCCCGCGAGCCCGCCCGCCGCCCACCCCCACGCCCCAAGATCTCCGCAACTTCCCGGATGTTGCCGCCTCCGAGGCGCGAGAGACAGCAACATCCCTGATCTTGCGCGGATCTTGACAACGGACACCGCGCCCCGCGCCCCGCGTCCCGCGCCCCGCGCCCCGCGCCAAGATCGTGCTCGAAC